>JBBAKX010000232.1:0-1000 GCA_040403315.1 Flavobacteriales bacterium | reverse complement strand
TTTACAAATAACATCCCTGAAAATTATCAAACAAAATTCCTATGAAAAAAACGTTGCTTTTATTTGTTTTAATTCCCTTTATTAGCTTAGTGTCTTTTGCTCAACAACCCAAACTAGAGCAAGCTCCAGCAGCAAAAAATCCCGTTGCAAAAGAAGAAAATTATGCAGCAAATATTCCTTTTAACCCCGATTCGAAAGTGGTAACCCAACACACTACAACTATTAAAGGGCAACGCGTTCCTTTTCAGGCTACTGCTGGCACAATGCCAGTTTGGGATGAGGAAGGAAAAGTAATGGCTGGTTTATTTTATACGTATTACGAACGGTCTGACGTGAAAGATCACGCTACTCGACCTTTGGTTATTTCATTTAATGGCGGTCCTGGTTCAGCATCGGTTTGGATGCAAATTGCTTACACTGGTCCAAAATTGCTGAACATTGATGATGAAGGATATCCTGTTCAGCCTTATGGAATCAAGGAAAATCCGTATTCGATTTTGGATGTTGCTGATATTGTCTTTGTAAATCCAGTTAATACGGCTTATTCTAGGGCAATAAATAAAGACATTCCAAAGGAGAAATTTTTTGGTGTAAATGCAGATATCAAATATTTGGCTACTTGGATTAACAGTTTTGTAACTCGGAATACTCGTTGGGCTTCACCCAAATATCTTATTGGCGAAAGCTATGGTACGACGAGAGTTTCCGGACTTGCATTAGAATTACAAAATAACCAATGGATGTATCTAAACGGAGTAATTCTAGTATCACCAACTACCTTAGGTATTGAGCGAGGTGTAGCTTCTGCAGCAGCGCTTAAGTTGCCTTATTTTGCTGCCACTGCTTGGTATCATAAAATGTTAGATGCTGATTTACAGCAAAAAGATTTAACAGATATGTTGCCAGAGGTGGAAAATTTCACCATTAATGAACTCATTCCGGCATTAAGTAAAGGCGGATTTTTAGAGGAAAGCAAACGAAACGAAATGGCGAAAAAAAT
>JBBAKX010000231.1:0-1002 GCA_040403315.1 Flavobacteriales bacterium | reverse complement strand
TTTATATATCATTCACGGATAATACTTGGGGTCATCGATGCAATACTCGCAGACATCGCAATCGCATGCTCTGCACTCATACCTATAAATGGTGGTTTGCGACCGGTCATATTTTTAGGCAATTTGATTGAACATAAGCCCACAAGCGTTACAACCCACAGTGCTGCTTGTATTGTTTCCTCTCACCAGTTCTTTGTTGTGACGACCACAGAAGGTTTTATCACCCAACTTGAAAATGTTGGACTGATGTTTGAAGCCTGTAGCTACACGGCGCATTTGTGAATTTTTAAAGGTTTGAAGGTCAGCACAAATGATAAGTACTCTTTCCAACTTTTCTGTGAGTGCATTTATCTTTTCATCTTGTGTCGCAATCGTGTTTCTCATTTCTTCAAAGCAATTATGGCTAGTTTTATCCTTTTTGAGGATCATTGCCTTGCATTGGCTGCATGCCGTCTTGGTAACTAGGCATACTTCATTATAATGAGTCTAAGCTTCTTCTCTGAGGAATGATGTCTTGCAGCCTGCGCAATTTAAACAAATTTTGTTGCAATCATCATTGAGATGTTTTTGAAGCTGCTCATAGTTTAATGGGACGTCTTTCTTTGCGCAACCTTTCATAGGACACCCTTTCAACATAGTTTGATCGAGAAATTTCCTGAGAATGCGATTCATTGACTACAAAGTGAGTTCTTTTCGACAATTCGGACAGGTTTTCTACCCAGATGCATCCCATGACCTGATGCAAGATTTGCAGAAGACATGATCACAGGAGCCGCATTCCTCCGGCTCATAGACTAGTTGAAGGCAAATGATGCACTTGAAATTGTCTGGGCATCCTCCAGAAGCCGCATCGACTGCCGAGCTAACATGCTTCCCAAAGGTTTCCTTTTTAATTTCCAGTGTCTTTAAAAACTGAAGATATTCTGGGGAGGTGGTTTGAGAAGATTCCATTTTATTTATCAATGATAATAATAAGAATAATGGGGTTTTGGGGTTTTGGGG
>JBBAKX010000230.1:0-1014 GCA_040403315.1 Flavobacteriales bacterium | reverse complement strand
TCCGATCTCCCCAAAACCCCAAAACCCCAAAACCCCAGAACATTCCAGAAATGAGGATAATAAAACTATAAATAGCTGAACGATAATAAGAATTATAATCGAATGATAAAATCAATTTGCCTACTAATATTTGCAACACAGCACTTAGCTATCAGCAGGGTGCTATAGTCCGAGACGGTCGGATTCAGCTTCTTACGCTTCAGTCTCTCTTCAAATGTCCTTAATCAAGATGCGAATGTTGAAGTCACGATGCTGCCGTATAAGACGATCATCAAGTCGAATGCTTTAATCTCAATAACATTCCCATAAACACTTGCGCTGAAGTCGAAAAGCACATGCATGCTCGGCGGGTCAAACTTGAATTTTATGTCCTCAAACCCAATTTGCAACTTCAATGATAAGTTAAATAGGGTAATGATTACCAATCTATTCATCAAGAGTGAATACATCCCTGAGAAAGACGGTAACATCACCTTCAACATCAATAATCAAAATTTGTTTTTGAGAAAATAATTTACAATATGGTAAGGGGTGCCTCAGCATTATTTCACATAAAAAGCTATTCGCATCAATTGGGTTACACATTTGAAAATTATACTCTTTGGCAATAATCTTTCTTTCCTATTTCTGTAGGACTCAGCTCTCTCTGATAATTTAAATACATCAAATGATAGCATTTGATTGTTTCTTAACTTTAAACTATGAAAGAATTCTGATAATTAAATGAGTTATGGAAGATGCTTACACATACTTAACCAATATACCTGAATAAATAACATAGGATCGCAACCAAGTAGTATAATGTGGGTCATAAAAACCAATCTTGAGAAATTTGCCTTGCAATTATAATAATAAATAACTGTATATCAACATGGACTAATTAAACGGAGAGACTCAAGTATAATTGCAGATAACTGGGTTTATCAGTCCATCAAGCAACAAGACTTTCTATGGCATAGAATACTTTTTGCAAGATTAATACAATAACTTCATCAACTTTAGAGTTTAGAGTCT
>JBBAKX010000229.1:0-1026 GCA_040403315.1 Flavobacteriales bacterium | reverse complement strand
TTGGTCCCAATGTGCTTACCGCACACGAAATAAAACGACAGATTTTGTCACTTTCACCCGCTGCAAGATCAGCCGCCCCCCCTTTTTGCAGGCAGCGCGTTACTTTCAGTTTTCTCTCTCATTCGAACATCGCCAACAAATATAAATTACTGAATCTACGATATTTCAGCAACTACAGCATCGTTTATCGCAATTCAAAATTTATTTTGAAGTTCTGATAATAGTTTCATTGGATATTCGAGCTCAAATAGAAAAAATAGTTATCACTTTTTTCAATATCACGATATGTAAGATAACCAATCTGAATTAGAATTCAGATTATTCAAGAAAATATATCAATATAAAATTTCATTCTCGAAATTCCGCTACATTTCCGATATTCTCCATATCCTGATAGGGTACTCGAGCAAACCTGAAAGTCGCAGAGTTCAAAGTGTCGTACAAAATTCATTGGACGAAGTAAAAGTTACGAGGTTACGAGCAACTTTTTATTAATTATTCAAGCTCATGTAAGAATTGAAATTAAGCATGCCCGGAAGAATTGCTACTACTACTACTGCTACTACTACTATTACTTAATCTCTGTATTGTTTCTGGATTTAATCTTATTCTATATTGTTGATGATCATTTTCGGCTTCAGACGATGACTCTTCGCCGCTTGCATTTTCTGCGGCAGCTTGATGTGCTCGTTTACGGTGAAGTCGAACTGCCGCCTCCAGATTAACTTTTTGCCATGAGGAGTTCTCGAGGCACGAGTTAGAGTCACCCACAACGCACTTACTACACCAACAGGTAACTTCTCTGTACAATATTTCGCGTCCTGACAATTCTTTTGTCACTCTCAACTGATATACTTTTTTCTCTATTCCTGGTACTTTTTCACCTAATTTACTTCCATGTGGATCAATTACTTGAACAACCTTTACACCACCATCATCCACTATAACGTCACCATCAATTTGATCACTTCTGCATACGTAGCGATTATGTCTTGCTCTGAGTTGGAACGGCTTTGGATCTCTTTC
>JBBAKX010000228.1:0-1029 GCA_040403315.1 Flavobacteriales bacterium | reverse complement strand
CCCAAAACCCCAAAACCCCAAAACCCCAACACCATCTATTCTTCATAAATTAATGCTCTAAATCACCTGTTCCATCCGCGCATAAGCCTTCTCTGCCTTCCTAATTACACCAAATAGCTCTAATCTTTGCTCTGATTTGCTTGTGATGTACCATTTGTAGCAGTCAGGTCTGTTCGCTTGGGAGTTCCTCAATGATTAAGAATACTTAGGCCATACTTTTTAGTGAACGTATACCATCGCCAGGTATATCTGTGGATCACTGGTCGGGTGTACGTGTAAAGTGTAATTGACATGTTTCGATACTTGCTGTAAATCATGTGTGATGATATCCACAAGTTTCGATCTCTCTGTATCCCATGTATGCTTCAAGATGTAAAAGTTGACGGCTTTATCAGTGGGCAATAGCTGATAAGGGGTCACACTTGGTTATAGGGAGGCTGTCTTCTATATTTGCAAGATTTCATTACTGGCAGGAAGAAAATTATGAATGATCGGTGCATGTGGAGGTGGTTATATTTTTTCAGGTACTCTCTGTAATTAAGCCATTTGTAGAATACGTTCTTATTACTTTTGTTCTTCGAATATTTCCTTCAGTAACTTTTATTCTCTACCCTTCAATTCCTGAATCTTAGCCGCATACTCCTATTATGCACTGCCGATTGGGTGTTTGAGCCGATTTTGCTGATCATCTCTCAGCTTTTATTGATGCACTCTTTTAATATGTTCGATGTTAAGGTTTGGTTTATACCTATCAAATTTCACGATCTCTGCTTAATTTGGGAAAACCAGTGATTTTATGTCTCTATAGGTCTTTTCGAGTAGTGCACTTATAATCGGAGGGGTTATTTCTTGAATGGAATCGATTTAATCGTTTAAAGCAGGTGTGAGTCCAAATTGGTTGAGAAGACAGATTAGGTTGAAGGTGTCAACCATCATCTCATTAGTAGTGTCGAGTGAGTTTTCCATATTTTATTTTAATATATTTCTGACAATAAAGTGGAGGCAAATCGGGGTTTTGGGGTTTTGGGG
>JBBAKX010000227.1:0-1033 GCA_040403315.1 Flavobacteriales bacterium | reverse complement strand
CCCCCAAAACCCCAAAACCCCAAAACCCCTTTTTGTATGAGAGAATCAATGAGAAATAGAAAATGCTTGCATTGGTCCCCCTCTAGAAATCTCTTCAAAAATGATCTTCCTCTGGATTTGCATCCTTTTGAAGTTTATAATCTGAAACTGGAAGTCACTTTCATTGACATAAACCATAAGTTAACACTCTTTAAGTACTTTCAAGTCGTAAATTTCTTTGTTTATGTAAAACCGTTGCTTTAGAAAAGTAAATTTCCTGACTTTGTCTGTGATTCCATCGAATTGGAGGTCTATTTCTGCAAAAATTAGGCCATGATCTGTTCCAATCGCCATGGTGAGACCTTGATGGAAAGATTCGCAAATTTCTAGTTTGGTAGTTTATCTTCCTTTTCCATGAATAAGTTAACTATGGATGACTTATTTATGCTTGATAACATCGATTTTATTTGTGCTCCACATGAACCACAAGCCTTCATGTATGATTCTTCCCTTGTAGCTCTGATCCCATTTCTCAACTTTTGATGCCTTCATTTCATTTAATTCGATTGCCATGTTTGGGTAACCAATGCAAAGTAGCTTTGATTTTTATGAAAAATCTGCATAAATTGGCGCTTCAATAGTTTGTATTTGAATGACCACGACTTTGAATGCAATTTTCTGCCCCTTTTGAAAGGGTTTATAGTAAAGAATCATCCCGTTATCGATGCAAATAAAAACATTGTTTAATTTTCTGTCAAATTTCTCCCCAGAGATAATGCAGTACCGTGCTAACGTGACAGGAGAGGACATCTTGAAATCATCATGTATTAATAGTAACTTCAATGATGAAATGAGATACTCTCTAGCACCATATGATGTGAAATATAGCATTAATTTCAATGATAGGTGGGAAAGATGCTGAAAAATAAGTGGCAGCACGGTTTGACGATGTGAGAGCCGTGTGGCCAAGCGAAACTGCTCACGTGGTACATTTTCCATTTTTATAATATCTATGGTTTCAGAGGTGTGGTGTTGGGGTTTTGGGGTTTTGGGG
>JBBAKX010000226.1:0-1035 GCA_040403315.1 Flavobacteriales bacterium | reverse complement strand
CCCCAAAACCCCAAAACCCCTTTATCTATTACAAACTTATAAAATCAAAATAAAAAATGGAGAAAGCCTAAAAGCCAAAGTCTTATCAATTACCTCCGAGTCTCAAACAGCCACCATGCAGTATTCTTTTTTTTCGATAATCATTTATAGATCTCTGGGGTCATGATCAGCCCTAGCGAGTTTTTCCTCAAGATGATGACCTTCACTCTTAAATGGCAGTCCAATATATTTACGAACCCTAGCCTTCGTATTACTAAGTGACAATATAAACACTTAGCAACGAAATTTAAGATCTTAAAGCATAACTATCGCAAGCAAACCATATTGCCGATGAAAATAAGGCTCTCAAAATAGAAAACTAAGAGCTAAAATTGAAAATGTAGTAACTTACAGAGTTAGCAAACCAGTTTCAACAGCCAAATGCTGCGGCATAAAATAGGCAACACATACCATAACCCAGAAACCCAAATATCCGATAACCCGTCAGACGAGGTAACGCCCCTTAATTACTGCGTGGAGCAGGGGAGATGCAGCCCTAGCAAAATAGATACAATGGTTAGGCAATTTATGGTCCAATGATGTTTTCTGTCGAAGAAGATATGATCTAACTCGCGTTGGAGGATGGCAATCGTCTATAATAACCTCTGCCACTTTAGAATCCGGACCTTGACAATATGACTTACGAATAGATGCTTGAGTTGGAGGAAAGAATGGGCAAAGTGTCAAAAGGGTTGTCAAAGCAACAAATCATGTCTATAAGACCATTGAATTGGCATAAGGGGGCAAATAAGGAGGACAAATGCATGGTGTGCCAAGATGATTTCACATTGGGCAAGAAATTCAAAAGACTGCCATAATGTCAACATGAGTACCATGCTGACTGTATTGACAAGTGGTTGTCACATGAGAAAAGATGCCCTATTTGCAATAAAGATGTCATCGTTTGATAAGTAGTCTGAATAAGATAAATATGCAGATAAATACTGAACTAAATTTCCTATTTGAACGTAAGTTTGGGGTTTTGGGGTTTTGGGG
>JBBAKX010000225.1:0-1037 GCA_040403315.1 Flavobacteriales bacterium | reverse complement strand
GGAACATCAGCTTCATTGTAATCTGCACCATAGTTTTCTATTTGGTCAATGTACAAATCGTAATACATATCAAAGCCATACAACAGATAATTGCCCGATCCTGTGGATGGGTCTATCATTCGTATTTCGTGGAGGGGCTTTTTAGCTCTTGGTGATTGGTGATTGGTTTGTTGGTGGTTGGTGATTGGCTGTTGGTTATTAGTGATTAGTGATTGGGAGTTTTTATCCCCAATTACTAAAGGCCAATTACCAATTACTTCATTTGCTAATGACGAATCACTAATTACTGAATTAGCAATTTTATACTTATTGCGTATTTCACTATCGGGGTACATTTCCAAATAGAGTTTCCCCAAACTGTTATCTACCAAAAATTGCACTACCCAACGTGGGGTATAAACTTGACTTTGGATGCTAACTTTGTTGTATTCTGTTTTATCTCCACTGGCTTTATGGGCTGCTTTTTTGTAGTTGTTGTAGCTTTCGTATAGCCAACCCAATACATCATCACTTTTCCAAATTTCGGTTTCTACTTGTGTATCGGTTTCTACCTGATTAAAGGCATTGATGATGCCTTGCAATTCTAATGCTGTTGGCAGCAAATGATAAGGGTGTTGTGGGCTAAATAAAGGAATATCCGAAGCTAATTTTTGCAATTGGTCTTCCAGGAAAAGGAGCAAGCCTTCGGCTTCTTCATTTCTTGCATTGGGGTTTTGCTCTAACCAAGCCAAATGAGCAAATGAACGCCCACCGTGGCTTTCTCTACGGGTTACAATTTCGGGGTGCAAAGTATGAGCTTCCATTACTTTAAGAGCCGCCAAACGATTGAACAACGTAAAGGTGAGTTCCTCCACCAATTTCTCGTAAGCATCTGCCACAGTACCTGTTTCTTCTTTAAATACTGAGTAGATTAGAGTGATTGGCTGTTGGTGATTAGTAATTGGTAATTGGGTGTTTGATATACCCATTCTTCCTAATCTGCTACGAAAAGATTGGTCTATTAATTGGCGAATATATTCAACGTGTTCTGACAGCTT
>JBBAKX010000224.1:0-1038 GCA_040403315.1 Flavobacteriales bacterium | reverse complement strand
AGTTATGGGCTGCCATTTGAATAAAGGATTTGTACCCAAGCATTTTTGAAGGCTCCGGTTTCTCACTAACTTTGGGGGGATTTTCTTATTGAGCTTTCCCACCAGAAGTGGTAACACTTGCCCTAATAACTTTGGTATCCAGATTGAAAACAATTGTGGGTGTGCCGTTGAAACCTTAAGGTTTAATTCGTCTTTGAAGTTTGGAGTCCACCCCACTAAGAACGGACGCACCAGTGGTATCAATGGATTTCCTAGGTTAATTTAAATGCGGGATATTATTGTGGGCTAACATGGATTAAGGGGTCGAGCTTGTTACTCCATTTACCTTCGTTGTGGTGATTCCCGTCGGTTTAAATTTAGTGTTGCTTTTTGTCATTTGTCCCTTGGGAGAAGAGGGACCCAAAGGTTTATACGCGCTGTCAACGGGAGAATGCATGTAGCCTGTGTTCAGGTTTGGTGGTTTTATTGAGCCAGATATCTATAAAGTGGTCTGTTTATAATGCGTGGTAGCTCCATATCCAGATGACGGTGGGATCATCCCGGCGCCCCCATAAGACCCAATCCCACTTTTCCTGCTGTGACGTTTGCTTCCTTATTTCTTCGACGGGGTGTTGGCAGAGCTTGTATTCTCTGCGTTCCCACTTCTGGAAGAGCTACTTTTACCTTCACTGTGAGAAAGGGACGAAGATTGGTTTGTATTTGTGGTCGTGCGTTGTTTCCTTGTATGCTGAACAGCTTGTCTTTGCAGCTCTTGATGCAATATGACAGCCGGATGTGCCATTTTTAATTGCATGTTCGCCTGCTGCGTTGATTGTACGCCACCCGCCTTGGACGAAGAAGAGGAATTATTAGATGAGCCCTGGTGGGTTTTGGTCTCTGAAAGTAGCGGGGTGTTTTTGGGCGAGGTAGATGAGTTCGAACTTTTTTGAGCAGAGCTTATTTATTTCCTCATTATGGGCACTTTTATTTATTTTTTCTAATTTTCAAATTTCTTCAGCCATGCCCAACCAGGTGTTTTGGGGTTTTGGGGTTTTGGGG
>JBBAKX010000223.1:0-1040 GCA_040403315.1 Flavobacteriales bacterium | reverse complement strand
CCCAAAACCCCAAAACCCCAAAACCCCTTCTTCTTTCAGAAATGGAAGGAAATATATTAACCTGTTGCAAAATGCTCATGTCGCTCGCCTGCCTGTATTGGTTGTTTATTAATTCATGAATTTCTAACCAATTAAATCATTTATATAATTTGACCAATACTTTCAGGGCTATAAATTCTGATTAACTAAAAGGGAATAATAATAATTTAATTTGACCAATGGAAAGCAACTCAAGCGATGCATCTGAACCCATAAAACCCCCAATCGAATGCAGGGAATACATGCTCTAGCAATTAAACAAATGAAGCCCAATATTCAACTAATTCGATGATAGCAGTAGCAAATTCAACTAAGTTGACTCTTATAGTGAGCTCTATGTCTCAATTTAACACCCAGTTTAAATCGGATTCGTTTAGTCCACTAAATAGTCAACTGTAGGAGAACCTGCCTCTTCCTCCCCTGTCGAAATCTACACGCAGCTCAAAACCACCTATTGCAACAGTAAAATACTCCTCCAACACATCGTGAGGAAGCTTTGTTACCTCATTTTGTTGGATTAAAACTTTATCACAGGCAAGAAATTCACCCCGGAGTTCAGAAATTCAGCTCAAAAGTTCCAAGAATCGCTTAAATTTGGCTACGGACCGCAGTTTATCAAAGAGGCTAGAGCTTTATTCCACCAAAAGACAACTTATAACAAGAATAAATGCATCACGAAAGAGGAAAGGGAGAGACGGAGGACACATAAATCACTCATATCAAGGTGCAAGGACGCCTGCAAGATGGAAGATTTGGGCGAATTCTGTGAAAATCCTCGGGCAAGGACTGTTTTCCTGCATTCGGTCGAGTATTTGCAGAATGTTCCGTTTTATTACTTGACCAAACCTGATTCATGGAGCAATGAAAAAGTTAAGGAGTTGGCCTATTAATAGAAACTTGACTAGTTTTAAGTGCTTGCGAAGCTTTATTAATGACAATATATGAAAAAAGAATAATGTTCTCTATTTGGTGTCTTTAGAAGGGGTTTTGGGGTTTTGGGG
>JBBAKX010000222.1:0-1057 GCA_040403315.1 Flavobacteriales bacterium | reverse complement strand
CCCCAAAACCCCAAAACCCCTAATGCATCAATGAAAGATAAATTATAATTAATGGACAGCAAATATATTTCGCCCTTAAACGAATAAATAAAGAGAAGAGGAGTTAGCTGGAGGTATTCTAAGCAAAATCCCTCGCAAAAATCACTCACTTGTAAAATTGCCTTGCCTAGATGACAATCTCAAGTGAAATTGATGAAAATAAACAACCAAGACCTTGAAGGGCTCTTGCCTTCGAACGAGCAATCATTTAATCCTTTAAAAACTGGTTAAATCAGCAGGCAATCTGATTCTTTCCTGCCGTCAGTGTTTAAAATCAGTAGAACACCGATACTGATAAAACCTGAATTTAGCTCGACCTAGCACGCCAGAGAGAAATGTTTCAAAATAAGCAAACTTAAAATTGATAACCAATAAGAGGTCATGAGCAAAATGATCAAACAAATACAACAGCAGAATCAAATATTGGAGTTCAAGAATAATTTAGAAAAGATATAATCTTATACATTGACAACCAATTCAAGTGCCTTATCCCTCTCATCAACCGGGTGTGAAACATTCTTGAATCGGACATTCGAGGGCCGCAATAGTCCATCAGTGATCAGCATTGAGTTGCCAAGGCTTACTATGTATGATTTGGAAAATTCAAGTACTACTGGATTCAAGCTAAATGAGGACAAAAACAAGACAATATCCATTAATGATTAGAAAATAGTAACTGAAAAGCTCTTTGGCAATATACTGGAGAAATACAAGCCATAAATTGAGAAGGCTAAATAATAGAGAGCCAAAATATAGGAAATGCTCAGGAACAAGTACTATTATAATAACTTCGATCACAGAGACTAGAAAGGGGTTCAAACAAAAGAATAGAGAAAACAACGCTAACTGATGACCCGTTTTCCCATCCATGAAATGATCTTGAAGGACAGAGACTTCTATGACAGGCTGGTCCACTTCAGGAATGATCGTAATCATTTAGTGAGAGGTCTGACGTAGAGCAGGTAATCTAATTTCTAACTCCTTCAGTGAGTCATAGTGGGGTTTTGGGGTTTTGGGG
>JBBAKX010000221.1:0-1070 GCA_040403315.1 Flavobacteriales bacterium | reverse complement strand
CCCCAAAACCCCAAAACCCCAAAACCCCAGTCTCACAAAACAGTGAAAGAATTATAAATCATTTTGACTTCTTGCTCTCCTTGGGTCCATCTTAAATCTGTGCTGTTATCATATTCCTGATGTGATCATGTTTTTCAGTGCTCTGAACTAATCTGGTAAAATCTGGAATTAACAAGTTTGGAATTGCTCTGAAATAATTGTTAAACTCTCTCGGACCCATTGATTATTAAAGCTCCTTTTATTCGAAATAAACACCCATAAGTAATCCAAGCAAGAATAGCATGCTTATATGGAACCTGCCCAGTGTTAATCCATTCTAATTGGGCCATATTAAAGGAGCCACCAATATGCATATCTACCCGGTCATCAATGGATTGCGGCATGACAGAGCGACACGAGACAAATTTTTCATTGTAAATGGTAAAGGTACTTCACATCCCTCCCTCTTTATGTGTGTAGGGAAAGACCATACAATGAGGCTGCATTCAAGCATGTCTAAAAAGGATACTATCACATATATATGTCCGAACACCAAAAGCATGATACTAATAGCTTTCAGGGAGAGATTATCACAGAAGTTTTCTACAAGTTTGATTTCAAGGACTGGTTGATGAAGGGAGATGACCAACAAAAGCATGATTCCTGACATTGTTTGATAGGCCCCTTTTTCATAAAAATGATAGAGATTCTTTGTGATGACAGTATTCATAAAGTCTTTAAATCGACCTCTTGCCATTAAACTGTGTTGGAACCAAAACATGGCAACCAAAGTGCTGTTGAAGGCAATTTTTGCCATCAGTTGAATTTCTTAAGGTTAAGAAGATAAATAAGTTGAGAGTGAAAAGATCGGGTTGTTGAGTGTGTCAACTTAGTTCAGCTATGGGATATTTACAAATGGTTGGAATAAGAATAGTGAATATAGGCCGAGTGCACTTAGAGATATGAAGAAACCAACTTTTTGCAGTAGGTTAGCACTGTACCAGACAAATGCCGAGGGTTTCACATATACCATTTATATTTATTTTAGAGCGGGATTGCTGTGTTCAACATGGGGTTTTGGGGTTTTGGGG
>JBBAKX010000220.1:0-1078 GCA_040403315.1 Flavobacteriales bacterium | reverse complement strand
CGAAAAAAATATTTGACATTTATTTTTTAATTTATTATTTTTACAAACTTTTTATATTTAAACACCAATAAAACAACACTTGTATTTCTGGACAGAAAATTTTAAATTTGAAAAAAATGCGAAAAATGCAATCATCCATAATCGATCTTGAAGAAGTTTTCTACCCAGAGTCAGATGGCAAACCTATGGCTGAAAACACCTTACAATTTGAATGGATAACCCTGGTCAAGCAGGGTTTGGATGCTGTTTTTATTCACCGTGACAATGTTTTTATCGCGGGTGATCTATTGTGGTATCCTGTTCAAGGCGACAACTCCATTTGTCAGGCACCTGATACCATGGTTGCGTTGGGCAGGCCCAAAGGACACCGCAGATCATACCTTCAATGGAAAGAAAACGATGTCCCTCCCCAGGTCGTTTTTGAAATTCTGTCTCCTGGAAATCGCGCTGGTGAAATGGCCAAAAAATATGCCTTTTACGAAAAACACGGCGTATTGGAATATTACGTTTACGATCCTGACCATTTTGTGTTGGCTGCTGCGGTGCGAAGTGAAACTTCTGGTGCTTTTGTAGACCTAAGCGAACCTGAACTTTGGAACTGGACAAGTCCACTGCTGGGTATTTCCTTTCATTGGCGTAGAGGCATTGAACTTGAGTTGAGAGACCCACAGGGAGAACGCTTTCTGTCTTATGCAGACTTGTTGCCTTTTAAAGACAGCAACAACCTCCTTCAACTTCAATTAGAAGTCGAACAACTAAAAGCTGAATCAGAATACTTCAGGGCGGAAGCTGAAAAAAATCGAGCCGACGCATTGGCTCAAAAACTCCGTGAGCTTGGCATTGATCCTGATGCACTAGGCAAGTAATTTTTTTCAAACACACCCAAAATCTCCTTGTTTTTCCAGATATTTGCACTCCGGAATTTTCAAAAACAAGGAAATGAAACTTGAAAACGGCCACTACCTGCTCAGCAGGGGCATCAATCCACTAAAGCTGGTAGAGAAATACGGTTCTCCGCTCTATGTATACGAAGCTGAAACCATTGAACGGCAATACCAGCGCTTGAAATCCGCATTTC
>JBBAKX010000219.1:0-1095 GCA_040403315.1 Flavobacteriales bacterium | reverse complement strand
CCCCAAAACCCCAAAACCCCTTGCTTCTTTACTTTGGCCTGATTTATTATAAAAATTAATGGAAGGTGCTGCTTATTTCATAAAGAACTACCAAAACTTCTACCAAGCACGGTTAGCAGAAACAATCGGAAGATACAAAGAAGCTTTGCATTTTATTGAGGAACATGTCACTTAAGGTTATTTGAAAAACCAAAAAGATGGATAACTCATTAAATAAGCAAATTCCGACAACATTGTGCAATTTGACAGGGAAGAAATGCAAACTTACATCGATATCGTGAAGAATTATGCAAGTGAATAACGTAGAGCTGTACTAAAGCTTCAATAAATTGAATGCAGGTTGTCTATTAAGCTGTGTCCACCGTATAAATTAAAGGTTACTCAGGAATATCAATAAAAAATAGGCAATCTATTGAGGGACAAGCTTTTGAACATACTTATCGAAGTTGATATGATACTCATGCCAATGGTGCAAGGCAAACTATAACACTTGGAAAATGAAATACAACGAATTGAGGAAGTTAAAAGGGGACGGTTGAGAAAATTGGACATCAAAAAGATACAAGATTTACCTGAGGAAGACTATTTCAAAGAGCTTTCAAGTGACATTCCATCCTCCAAATATGACCAGGTCAAATTAGAGCAGAGTCATATCATTGATAAAATCATGTTGCTGAGATTGAAAGGTGACTTGTATCGGTACTTGACTGATGTAACAGATGGCTTTTTCAACCGAGAAATGAGAGAATTAGGTTTGAAAGCCTATCAAGAGGCATCGGCAGAGTGTTGCAAAATCACACCTTCAAATCCCTTGGTGCTTAAAGTGGCAATGAGCCATTCTATGTATTATTACGAAGTGCTTCACTCTGTAGAATTCGCTATGAGGATATTGGGCGAGGCTATGTTTGAGGCAAAAGAGGAGTATCAAGGGTGGAAGCGGAAGGCAACGGATTAGGAAGTCAAAGATTATACACAAACGGTATAGGTTATGGAGGGCAATTTAAAGCAATTGAGAGAGGAGTTGATTGAAAGAGATAGGAAAGTTAATAATACTGAATGACAATGGACGGGGTTTTGGGGTTTTGGGGTTTTGGG
>JBBAKX010000218.1:0-1102 GCA_040403315.1 Flavobacteriales bacterium | reverse complement strand
CATCGGGCTAAGACAATTCCCTTGGTGAGGACCGCCTCTATTTTGATTTTTCCAAATACTACCTTGATATCCAAAACGCAACTTCTAATAGATCAGCAGTGAATCCTGCAGCCACAGCTGGGAGGAGCCTTGGATAGTTTTTCCTCAATAATAATTTTGAAAATTCAGCCACCCTGCAAATGGCACCATTAGACTAAATGGTCAGTTCTCTGTCTGGAATCACTAACCTCTAGAGTTCAAACAACGGATTCTAGTGCCTTCAGAAAAATCTTAGTGGCTCGTACCCTCTTCAGAATTCACCACTGGAAGAGGCCAGGTAATCACTGACATCTTCCTCTGATGGTGGCGCACAGTCGTCCACCAATCAATAGGCGCGCACCTTCGCTGCTCCCACAGTGAACAATTCCGGTACTTTTTCACCCGGAGCCGTGCACAGATACCTAACCTAGCGCAGTCGCATGCTTGGAGAGCTCATCGGCTCATTCAACCCTGCTACCGTAAACCAACAGCGATGAAAGCAGCCGGATTTATCCACTGCTGAATACGCTAATATAAATAAGATATGAAAAGTAACACTGCGCATAAAGCTTTAAAAGGAATATTAATATTAATCGGACGAAGTCTAATGAGAGGAAACTTGCGAAATGGGAATCCCATCTTTGCATGTGCAGAGACTCCACAACAAGTAAACTAAAGTTTATTCGGGGGTACCTCATGGATTCGCAAAGTTGTTCGATGTAATTCGAAGCAGGGGTTTTTAAACCACTTTGACGTGAGCACCTGACACATGGAGATAATATACATACTATTTCTCAAAATATCCCAAAAGCTATCGATTCCTATTGGATATATATTTCCTATATAACGGCAGTGATTATACACTTAAATTGCACAATATAAATTTTAAGCTATTTAATAATTCAAATATAAATCCTCTATGTCGTCATTAATAATTCTTTATAATCGGTGGCCTAAAAACACAACCACTTCGACCTCACTTTCTGTCCAATTCGCTCATAATTTAGCTCGGCAATCACACACATGTACCTATTATTTCTCCTACCTCATAGATTAAGCAAATAGGGGTTTTGGGGTTTTGGGG
>JBBAKX010000217.1:0-1110 GCA_040403315.1 Flavobacteriales bacterium | reverse complement strand
CCCCAAAACCCCAAAACCCCATTCATTCATCGCATTCTTACACAATTATACAATTAAAACTATGGAACAACCACTCCCACGCACTCCCTTAAAATTCTGTTTTCGCATTAAATCGGCACGAGTGCATAGTGACACCCGTTATAATTTGCTTAAAAATCAAGGATCCTTATAAAGACAATAAACGAATGAGTCAAATAAGTATGCGAGCAGGAACTTATTCAACGATTTTGCAGAAATATTGGAAAAGAAGCAACCACTTAAAAAGGATAATAGAAATCTGTTTTCCTCTAATTTAGGCAGAAATCATCTTACGAGGATGCTTTCTTTCAATTAAATAAAATGGTCAGTGTTCTCAACAAGGAATGTATAAACAGCACGTGGGACGAGACCATCCATTGATATGAAATTATTTTCTCAATAATAACGCCCATAGAGTGTTTCAGTGTAACAACGTCCATCAACAGCTGGGGGTTTCATGCCCCGTTCACACAGCTAATAGTCGTTACGCCCTAAATCGAGTAGAGACCCAGTGAAATAAATGAATAACCATGCCATTTCAATGAAGCACTTATTCGACCGCATTGAAAAAAGGGTTAACAAGGAAGAGACACAGTGCTAGTGTCATCAGGAAAGGAAGGTATGCACAAAAATCACTAATTTAAAGCGGATCATCAATTCAAAGAATATTACTGATCAAAGGATTGGGTCGGTATTCAAGCCAGTCAAACAGTTGGATTATGGAAAACTCATAAAAGCGATGGAGACGTCAAAAGGATTCACAAAACAATATGAGAAAGCCAAATCCAGGCAACAACCATAATCATTTCTAAACAGACAACAGACCACCACAACACAAGATGTTTAAAGGAACTATTTCACAACTTTCGAATAACCAAGAATCTACAGGAACGAATTTATGTTCAATTTGTAGATACCAAGTCCTGTTGTCATAGAGGAATCCAGTTTCTCTGGCAAGCCCTCAACTATACTAACTCCAAGACTTGAGGGGATATCTCGGTATGAATCACGGGGATAGCAGTAGTTATCACGGCATTTTGATAATTTCAAGAGAGTGTTGTGATGATAATTTGGGGTTTTGGGGTTTTGGGG
>JBBAKX010000216.1:0-1126 GCA_040403315.1 Flavobacteriales bacterium | reverse complement strand
CCCCAAAACCCCAAAACCCCAAAACCCCGGATGAGGTCGGATCGGATAAACCAAATAATTATTGATATAAATAAATGAGTATTGACTCGGCTAAAAACGTTTCATTGAAGTGTGATTATGTAATCGGACTTTATCAAGGTCACCCTATGTCAAAATCAACTAAGATCTTATCAAAAGCTCTTTTTGAAGAAACGGGGTCAGAAGGGGGTATTGGCGTTTTTGGCGAAGCTGTGATATATCCCGCTAATGTTTGTAAAAAGAAGGTCTCAGTGCTTGTTAACAGAGGTCATGGGGAATGGGGTTTTTAGACTCATTACAGAAAACATGGAAAAGAGATGGTCATTGAACGCGCAGAATTATATGGGAAAACAAGAAAAGCTAATGTAGAATAGAATTTTACTGCTTCCTTGTCACTGATTCAAGAGAATTATCAGAGATTGTGACTGAACTCAAACAGATTCAAAGCCGTGGCCTATAGGATAAAAAGATTCACAAATATTTGGTTGGAATCATCCAAGGCACCAAACTTAAAAGGGAAGTCGCCTATGAGGAGGTGATGGACACTGCAAAGTCGATCGGTATCGAGTATGCAGAAATCGATGTGAAAACAGGCCATAACTTAAGGAATTTCATTGAGCATAGCGTGATGCTTATCAGGGATGAGGATTTGGCGTATTATCGAACTAAACGTGATTTATTCTTAAAGAACCATACCAAACCACTGATTAAGGGTACTTTTACCATCCTAACAGGGC
The DNA here is from genome assembly GCA_040403315.1 of Flavobacteriales bacterium. Taxonomy (GTDB): domain Bacteria; phylum Bacteroidota; class Bacteroidia; order M30B66; family M30B66; genus CAMCXT01. Next base: position 371 of record JBBAKX010000216.1, on the reverse strand, counting down.
TGTACGCTGTACTCATTGCATATGACCCTTAATCTTTCGATATGTGGTGGAATTTTGTATTAATTGCCCTTTATGCATTTCTGTATGTATACATCAACTTCCGAATGTTTTAGATTTCTGGGGACAACAACAATCATCTCATCCATTTATCATTAGATGGACTCCTATATTCTTTTTTGCAGCCCTTGAGTTAATACAAATCGTTATTAACGCTGTAAATGGTCAATGGCTCATTGATGTTATAGCACTATCTTCAATCGTTATAATTACAATATTATTAGCTGTCGTTGTGTACCTTAAAAATTATTGATTTATCGATTTTATTCTAATGCATGAATCTCAAGGGGTTTTGGGGTTTTGGGGTTTTGGGG
>JBBAKX010000215.1:0-1127 GCA_040403315.1 Flavobacteriales bacterium | reverse complement strand
ACTTTCCCCTGCACATTTCATAATTGGGCTTCTCCTCAAACTCAAGCCCGCGGATGTATACCATCACATCGAAAAACTCTGAAGGCAGGTTTCTGCACAAAATGTTCTCGGGCGTCGCCATCTTGGACTCCATGATCTGGGAGTTTTTTTCATGTTTATTTTTGGCCTTGAGGCCTTACCAGGGCAGATCCCCCTTCGCCATATATACCAGTACATACATAATGGCCTCCAAATCGTCTCTCCTACTTTACTCTGTAAAGTTTTTATTAACAAAAATTGATTGCTTACAAAATCCCAGATGCGCATTGACTGAAGCATATCGCGCGGTACCCGTCAGACTTAATTTAGTGCTCTGTGGGATGTGCAAGCCGGTTTTAGGCTCCCTAAACTTTTTCGAGAGGCCGTAATCGATCATGTAAACGAGATTCTACTTTGACTTTTGGTAGCCGATGGTGAAATTCTCGGGTTTAATGTCTCGGTGCAGATAATTGTGCGTGTGCATGTACTCGATGCGGCGGAACTATTTTGGGTAATTAAACTTAAACCTGGGATTTACCATTTGGTCCGCGACAAAGAGGGTCGTTATCATGGAAAATTTGCCCCCGGATTCTTTGAGAAGTTCCTCTAAATTGGACCCCAGGAAGTCCATAGCTACTATGTTATACTCACCCTCCGAGCCATACCACAGCAATTTGGGTATTCCAGCTAGATAAATTTACAAATTTAAAATCTTACTGCCGCCTTGCATTTGCTTGAGGACCTTTGCCTCGAAAATGATCTGTGGCGTTTTTGCATTTTTCATCTCCTAATATATATAATTTTTATGGCCATCTAGAATTACCATTTTAAGTGCAATATCAGTCCCCGTTGTCTTGTCCTTTGCTACAAATGCGAATTAATGTATATTTATAATACCCTTGAAGACGCAGCCGAAGGAGCCCTTGCCGATTTTGTTGCGGAGGATGAAGCGGTTGTTGACCAGCACACCCTCGGGCGGGTCCTTAAATTAATCCGTTTGGTACATGGGCAGGGGCGTGTGCTGTTTCATTTTATTCCCAACTTATTGTTTTAATTATTATTTCTAAATTACTCTCTGACCAGTGGATAGGGGTTTTGGGGTTTTGGGG
>JBBAKX010000214.1:0-1130 GCA_040403315.1 Flavobacteriales bacterium | reverse complement strand
CATTATTATGAAATTCTTTTGAAATACTTCACCTAATGGTTGCCGCTTATTGAACCGTAAGTCACCTTGAATTCCAGACTTGGCGAGGGATTCGCGCAAGACGTTTAAACTGAGCATTGTGACAATTGTATAAATGGAGATCAAGCGACCCACATCCAAGAAAACATAGCTAATCAGCAAGCATCCAGTAAAGATCCCAAAATTAAGCAAAATTGCAAGATAAAAATTCGCCCTTATCTTAAATGTGACAATCGTATAAAGCAACAGAAATAGAATCGAGAGGGCTACAAAGTATATGTAATAAAGAGTGGATCCCTCCGAGATGATAGTTGTTGCTAGCGTATGTGAATCCGAGATAGTCCAATTAATTGCGCCAATGGCACCAAAATCAGTTACAAAACTGGAGTATTTTTCCTGATAACTATACCAAATGATATAAGCAACGACACCGTTGCCACTAAAACTTGTTACCAAGAAAAATGTAATTGAAACCAGAAGGTAATAAATACCTGCTGCCAGTGTTTGAATTGATTTAAATTGAAATTTTCTACTAAGTAATAATGCCGTGTAAATCAGAACTGTGAAAACGAAAAATACTTCATGATGAAGTATCAGCAAAACGCTAATTATTGAAAATGACATACTTAAGATCAAGGGCCGATTATTCAGAAACTTTACGATGAAATAGAAGCAAACTATACCACAGTAAAACCAAATTTCTTTTCGATCCAAATATTCCCATTCCCCACCTGGAAAATTTCCACCAGCTTTCATGTCATGAATTCCACCAGGTGCAAAAATTAATGTTGCGGTGAAGAGTACCCTTGAAATATTTGAAGACTCAAAACACAAAATTGATATAACGCCAATTAATACGAATAGCAATGCACATTGTTGAAATAGCGTTGCAAAATAGATTGCGTTAGAAGTGTTGAAAACGATTTCACCAAAAATTCCTCGACGAACAAAACCTCCTTGATAATTAATCAAAAGTTCTGTGAGCGACCAGCTACTGATGTAAGAATCTGCGATGTTGATTCTTATTCCATTTGCCACATACAAAATCAATGCAATGCAGATTCCAAGAACAGTATTGGCTTTAAGAATTTGAGCTATTTTCATCTAGTTTC
>JBBAKX010000213.1:0-1137 GCA_040403315.1 Flavobacteriales bacterium | reverse complement strand
CCCAAAACCCCAAAACCCCAAAACAGCTTGATGAATGCGTGGATTTAATTGGATAATTAGTGATTTAAAGCCTACTGTGCGAAATATCGGGGATGGCACACCGACCTAATGGTTAACCAATGGATATCGAGGACCTCTTGGACCACATTATTAAATTTCCAACAACAAAAATTGAAGCACCCTAAAATTACGGGGACGAAGGAGAAATCAACAAATCTCATTAAATGCTCACACAATGTGAATGAGAGAATTTATCAAGTAGCGACAATGAATTTATAATTGATCATCAGAGCCAGATGACCAATGATCAAGATCATCAAGACATCTCCACCACTAATGTCCCGATCTCCATAGACTAAGATATTGGTGTTTTTTAAAGTACGAGCCAGCGGAGTTCATAAAGTTGCACATATTTATGACTGCAGACAACTTTCGACCAATTTAAAAATTTTTAAGCAACGATCATGATCAAGATCTTAATTAAAAACATTAAGTCTCATCTTCATCTCAAAATGATCATCAAGCATCAGCCAATGAAGAATAGAAACATTAAGTAGTTAACGAAGAACATAAGTATTAGCTAGCTAACGATACAAAACATCAATAGAAACGCCAAGAGGCCCCATCAATATTCTAGCTATAATCTGTTCCTCATTAGGTTTAGAGGGAGCAGCTAGAACTAATTTAAGAACAGACCGATATGTAGCATATACGAGCCAGAGCTTAAATTAGAATCTTTAATTAAAATTGCCCGAATCCCAAGAGCGTTCTTCAGGCTATCTTGAGGAAAATTATTAAAGCAATTGTCAATAGCGATAAATACGATTTCGGCAACAAAATCAGTGCAGACCTAATTAGATCGCTAGGGGATATTGGTTATTAAAGAATTAAGCGTATGCTATCATCGCAAGGCTGCCTATATAAGTCATCATTGACGAAGGCCGAGTAAAGGAGAGCGATTAAGAACGCGAACGTGATCTAGAATGCTCTTTATAGATAAAACAAAGATCAACTGATCGCGGCGCTGTGCATCTTGGGCTTCCGCCACGCCGTCATTGTGGCACTCCCCTATGTGTCACAGTACCTCAGCTATACTAACCACGAGAGCAAGCGCACAACGGAAAACAAAGAACAAAA
>JBBAKX010000212.1:0-1140 GCA_040403315.1 Flavobacteriales bacterium | reverse complement strand
AATTTTCTTTTTCGAAAGTCTTTCTATCAAAGGCAATCTTTTCATTATCAATTTCAATTTCTTTGACGCTAAACGGCAATCCAAAAACATTAATTCTATATTTTGAATAACTTGTATTGTACTTTCCTTCCTTATGCAATTGAACAATTAATTCTCTTTCTTTTCCAATAGTTTTCAACGATAATAAACTGAAACGCCCTTTTTTATAGTCATAACCATCTTGCGCATCTTCATAAATTTCTGATTTCTCTTTTCCTTCTTTGAAATATAAATCTAATGTCAATTCTTCTATCTGTAATTCACCAACATATTGCTGCACAGGATATTTTGGAATTATGGCTCCTGCTTTTACAAAAATTGGAATTTGGTCAAATTTGGTATCAACCCAGATTTCTTTTCCTCCAGAAATAAATTCGTTGGTCCAGTAATTATACCATTGACCACGAGGAATATACATTCTTCTCCCTAAAGAATTTGGCTCAAGAATTGGGCAAACTAAGATTTGGTTACCAAAAATAAATTCATCATTTCGGTAATGCGTTTGTATATCATCTTGATCGTAATATACTAATGGCTTCAACATAGGAATTCCCTCTTCAATGTATTGCCAAAACATAGTGTATAAATAAGGTAACAATTGGTAGCGCAAGTTGACAAACTTTCTAGTAATATCAATAACTTCCTTATCAAAAGCCCAAGGTTCCTGATCACCATGATCGCCAGAAGAATGCGTTCTACAAAATGGGTGAAAAACCCCCAATTGTATCCAACGAGCATACAATTCTCCCGAAGGTTGTTCAGCAAAACCACCAATATCTGAACCTGTGAATCCCATTCCAGAAATACACATTCTTTGTACTTGAATATTGGCAATCCACAAATGTTCCCAAGTGGCGACATTATCACCTGTCCAAGATGAAGTATAACGTTGAGCGCCTGAATATGCCGATCTAGTAATTACAAAAGGTCTTTTTGGATAAGCAAATCGTTTTACACCGTGATAAGTAGCTCTCGCCATTTGAGTGCCATATATATTATGTGCTTTTCTATGGCTACACGGATTTCCATCATAATTATGGCGAACGTCCATTGGGAAAGTTTTGTTGGGAACCTCCATTACAGCTGGCTCATTCATATCAT
>JBBAKX010000211.1:0-1151 GCA_040403315.1 Flavobacteriales bacterium | reverse complement strand
GCCAACACAATTAGGATGGTTTTGTGTAGTTTTGTTACATATATAAACAAGTTATGCACAACTATAAAAGACGACCGATATGAACAAAATAATCATCCTAACAATTGCAATCCTTACTACTGTTTGTTCATTCGGACAGACAAAAGAAACCATTTACTTAAATCCTAAAGACTCCTTGACAAATTACTTTATTGCCTTTAAACCACAAGGACAACCTAAAGGCCTTTTATTGCTTCTTACTTCATTTGGAGAAACACCACAAATTGCTTCTAATGAAACCGACATTCAAACTATAGCAAGTAGAGAAGGTTATTTAACCGTTTTTGCAAGTTTGCATTTCGGGACACAGACATTTTTCATTGACAGTTTATCGCAAGCCAACCTTGACCAATTAATTCCAAACATTCAAAAGCGTTATAAATTAACCGACAAACCATTATATTTAGGTGGCTTTTCTTTAGGCGGTTCAGGGGTAGTTAAGTATGCAGAGAGAGCATACTCACGTTCAGACATACCAAGACCAAAAGCAATTTTTGCAGTTGACCCTCCTCTTGACTTTGAAAGAATGTATTATAGTTTGGAATATGCAGTTAGACACAGCAATGTTGAGATTTCTAAACGCGAAGCTGACTACTTTATCAAAAGACTTCAATACGAGTTCCAAAGTACCCCGCAATTTGACAATAAACCGTTTCAAACAATTTCGCCTTACTCTTTCAGCGACACTAGCCAGACAAATATTAAGACCTTAGTAAGTTGTCCGATTATGTTAATATCAGAACCAGACATTATTTGGCAAATGGAAGAACGAAACAGAAGTATGTATGACCTTAATACTTTAGACTGTTCTTTGGCTATTAACTCTTTAAGACTTTTAGGAAATAATAAAGCACAACTTGTATTGACAACAGGTAAAGGTTATCGTAAACTGACAGGCAAACGTAACCCACATTCTTGGTCAATTGTAGACACCGAACAGACAATTAAATGGCTAATATCACATTGACGATAGAGAGAATAGCTGTGCATAACACGGGCTTAGCAAAAGTGGCGGTAAATTGCTCCGCAGACAATTTTGTGGTTAGAAAAAATTTGTATTACGCATGAAAATTATACATAAAAATCGCCACCTTCGCCAAGCCCGGGAACGT
>JBBAKX010000210.1:0-1154 GCA_040403315.1 Flavobacteriales bacterium | reverse complement strand
ATCAGTTGTAATTAAACTAATGATTCCTTCAATCACTTAATCCACAGCATCACTCAATTCTTGATCCTCCATATTCCTAACACTGTTTAACAACGACAAAAGTTCGGAATTATGCAAACTTATATTGATACCGAGAATTTCCCCTTTCTATTCATCCTCCGCGATCATACTTTTTACTATTTGCACCACAGAGTGTACTTTCCCAATGATTTTCTATCGTTTTAAAGTACTTATTTACTTCTCACAAGCTTATTGCAATAAAGCCAACAAGTATGCACTGGTATAGGGATGTTAAGCGAGACAATCCGTCAGACAGGCTCGGAGGTGATTCAAAGTGGTATGGCCTTATAGGTAGTGCATTGATTTGAACAAGTCATCTTTCATCAGGATTGATAAGAAAGAGGCTTGTTCATTGAGAGTTGCCAAGCCATTGAATAGAGTAGAGAAAGCACGACTGGACAGGAGAATTTCTAGTACAGAAAGTTGAAGCTTTGGTTGATCCAGGTTTTTTATCTCTTAGAATGTTTTAAGTAAGTCCTTTTACGTATAGATCTAAGCATGTTCATTTAGTAACCATTTGAAAATGCGCAATTAATCCCGTGCAGAAAGAATCGAAACGATCAGGCCATAAGAAGGGTCAACCGTACTATCATCGCTTACCGAAAGACACAATCTCATATTGTGGGTTTTAAGGCATTTCATGATGTCAAAGTTCCCACACAGTATGGCATATAGCAAGGGTGTCCATCTATGGTTAGGTTTCATGTTTTGCGACAATCCACTAATGGATGAGCTTTACTCGAGTGTTAACTCTTGTCTACCTCTAACTCTTGATGTTTCATTAATATCCAAATGTTATAAAGCCTCTTTCAAATTTGTAACATCTCCATTTGCCGAGAATCTGAGTAGATCTGAAGGTATGTATGATATTTCTTTGACTTCTTTTGGTTTGAAACTATAAATCAATTATAGCGATCATTCATTACATTTGTTTAAAAATGTTGTCTTGCTTAGTAGATGTAGGGGCAGGTGGGCCACCTTGCACATCGCCTGCTGTTCCAACGCCTCCCTTGGATTGATCTTGACCCATATTTTATTATATAAATCGCGTTCATCAACATGAATGGGGTTTTGGGGTTTTGGGGTTTTGGGGG
>JBBAKX010000209.1:0-1157 GCA_040403315.1 Flavobacteriales bacterium | reverse complement strand
CCCCAAAACCCCAAAACCCCCTTGTATATCCACAGCCGCACATTTAATATATTAAAAATGAATCTCAAAGTTGGTACGCCCGTCACTTCAACGAGGTACCTGGTTAAGTTCTCTTACATAGGGACGAATTACCAAGGGATACAGAGAGACCTCACGATACGGTTACGGAGAAAATCTATATCTGAGGTCCTTGATGTAAAATAATTCACATTAACAGTCTATTTAGGGAGCACTGGTCTAATTCAATAAACGTTCGGATAACCTGATCCCTCGCATTAGAACAGCGAGCCGCACCGACCAAGGTGTGCATGCACTGGTAAATGCTGCAACGTTTGACACCACTCAAACCGAGGGGAGAAAGCAGTTCAAATGTGAAGACCTGAGGAAAGGGTTGAACCACTACATGATTGTCAATGAAGAACAAATTCAAGTCAATGAGGTAGTCGAGTGTGTTAATCCATGGTTCGATTGCAGGAGTGCACCTTCTCAAAGGTAATACTTTTTGTTTTAAATAGTATAATATAGGACCTACTTGTATAAGTTAATACTATGCAAGCAACCACACTTCGAACAGCACCCCTTGTTTCTGTTTAATCAAGAAAGGGCATGGGTCTTACCTGCTTAAGGAGTTGATATTGATTAATTAAATGAATGTGCAGAGTTATTCATTGGCAGACATTACCTTAAGAATTTCGTGAGGGTTAATCCAAGGGAGGTAAGTGAATACAATGAGTTAATAATTATTTAGTTGGACCCCCTTGGTTTTTACAGGACGATTGATTCGATAAAGTTTCACAAACAGTAATCTGATTTGATACTTCCTGACTCGCAATTGAATGACTCTTACATTTAACTTGCCATTGAAATCAAAGCCAAGGCCTTTTTATGGAATCAAATTAGAATCTTGGTCTATACTTTGATCCAATATTCTCAAGGGAAATTGTCCAAAGAAAACATTCTAAGAATGCTCACACCTCCCTTGGTAGAAACCAAAGATTCTGAAGTGATCATGATTGATGATAAAAGGTATGTAAAACATATAGCGCCCGCTGGTGGATTATACCTGGCAGACATCAAATATGATAGCAGTCATTTCAAAGTTAACATTTGAATTTTATATTGCGGAACGGGGTTTTGGGGTTTTGGGGTTTTGGGGA
>JBBAKX010000208.1:0-1166 GCA_040403315.1 Flavobacteriales bacterium | reverse complement strand
CCCAAAACCCCAAAACCCCAAAACCCCACACAGTTCACTAAATCACTCAACATCATTATAATAAAAACACCTATGAAATGAGAAACTGCTGAAACTGAGTCTTTACCTGGTCAGGACGCGCTGTGCTTGTCGACGAGAGACTGCTTTCCTCCCTCGGATCGTAGAAGTTCTAGATCAGGTGGACATTTGATTCACTTTGTTAATTTCCCTCCTTGAACTCAATCGAATCATCTATAGATGAAGCTCTTAATGATGTCTTTTTATTGCCTCCATCAGTCTTTTGATTTAGCAAGTCTTTCAAGTCTTGAGTGTTCTGTACTTTGTTTATACTAGTGATTCTGTCTTCAGTTGATGTGTTATTTTACCTCAGTTGATAAAAGTATAGCGAGCTGATTGACATAAAGATCAACGCATCCCTTATTGGTGCCGCTATCATTAATTCCCAATTTACCATATGTACGTAACCCTGGCTTTTAAATATATCTGGAAATAATACGATAATAGACTGCACTCCTGTTTGCATAAAATGGATTAAACACCAAAATGCCAGAAAAATGGTGCAGCAAATTATGAAAATATTCAAGCAATTCAGGCCTGAATTGTTCCTTTTGAAACTTATCATCTATGAAAGTGTAACCGAAATCAAAATTAAGAAATAGATATATATTCCTGTTCCTATTAAACCTGCAATACAATATGCGGATAAGGTGAGGTGTCGGTAGTCATTGAAAATATCAGGGAAGTGATACTCAATTATATAGCTTATTATTTGTATAGTAGAGAATGCAACATAACATGCTTATAATGAATGATATATCAGCATAAATCGCATATTTCTAACTTAGAATTCTTTGACATCTCTGCTGCTTAGCTTTAATTGAACTATCCTCATTTATTTGATGAACTCGAATGTACTCATCCATTGAGCTATTTATGCTAGAAACATGAACGCAGTACTCGCAATACCAGTCTCATAATTCATCAACTAGATTCCTCTCATGAAACTCGCTAGAATAAAACCAAAGAATATAATGTATGCGTGAAGATCGAGCTTAAGCTTCGAGTATAGAAGTAACGATACGAAAACGATGATCTCAACGCAAGACACAGTTCCCTCAATGGCATGGATGACTTGTAATGACGGAGATGAACCCATTTTATTTATA
>JBBAKX010000207.1:0-1174 GCA_040403315.1 Flavobacteriales bacterium | reverse complement strand
CCCCAAAACCCCAAAACCCCTTCAGGTTTCGTAATACAACTTATCTGAATATTAATTTAATATATCAAAAAGTTAATGAACGAGTAGGCTTCAAGTTATTAGGTTTCTGCAGTAGGTGGAACCATGTCGGCAAACAATAATTCATCCTCTCTTAGAGCTGCATCGTTTGAAGAAAGCATCTCTAACGGATCTTTCTAACAATGAAACGTTGAAATCTTACAAAATATTGGGACTTAACTCCAAAACATAACGCTATAATTATAAAAAGGAGATGACTCTTTGATTGAATAAGCTTTGCAATCGGTCAGATCAATGTAATAGGAGTTATCAAACAACATCGCCATGATAGAAGATCACCTTTTATTTCGACAGTCTAATATTTCTACAATTAATCAAACACTAAACACTTCAATCGGGAGCAAAGTTAGCATCCTTTAGGGTGCAGGCCAGTCTATGCAATAATAAAGTTTAGAATCCGAAGTCAATGGAGCCCATGTATTGCAATTAAATTTCGGAGCATTGGGTGAACATCAGGAATTGTTAGGGTTGATTTCTAAAAATAAAATAGATGATGGAAAACTCACATCAATTTTCCATAATGAAGAGAATATAATCCATACCTAAACCTAAGATAAAAATGACGATAGAAAGGAAGCACTTGATATAACTATCAATGAAAAACCAGGAACCAAAAGGCAAGGTTATCAAGAACATAATTTAGACGCTGTTATTATCAAAATCCTCGTTGAAAGGGGAGGCTCTATATGGGGCAGCATCGAAAAAGTTTTTAAACAAATGCAAAATGGCCAGATCACTTATCTCTTTTCCAACTTTTCAGGGCTGATGCTCGAAAAAAGACTTGCTGTAGTAATTACAGTTTCTTCAGATCATACTGTGGACAAAATGCAAATTATAGAATAAATAGAAGGACATATGACAACAATATTCAGAATACATGGAGTAAGCACAAAGTGGGAGCCCGAAATCTTCATAATTCAGGACAAGGCTCAAGAGAGAGAATCCATTATAGAAGAATTAAGGAAGTTCATTGAAAAAGCCAAGAATATTCAAACTTAGAGAATGAATTGCTTTATAAAATGTTAATGACTTTCTATTTTAAAATAATTTTAAGAGTCTCTTTGTTCAATGATAGTGGGGTTTTGGGGTTTTGGGG
>JBBAKX010000206.1:0-1181 GCA_040403315.1 Flavobacteriales bacterium | reverse complement strand
TAACGGTTTGCAGATTGGCTATGGGCGGGCTTTTCAGCACAAAAGTTAGTTCGGAGAACGGAACTTTCGGCTACCTCAAAACTGACAAGCGGAGACGGAACCCCGCCTATTGCCAATGTGCTGTTATAGCCAGTGGTTCTTTCTGTCATCATAGTTTTGCGATTTTCGGTTTAAAGTATTTCGTGTATTTTTCAAGATTGTCCTTGAACCAAAGGAATTGATTTTTCCAGTCGTTTTTGTTTGAAAAGTCAGCACTTGATTTTAGCATTACGGCACTCATTTTACGTCCCTCCATTTTGTCCCAAACTAAATCTTTGTTTACTTCGGTTAGCGAGTTTTCATAAGCATTTTGATAAAGTTTTTCGTAGTTCTCTTTTGCTTGTTCGCCCATTATGTTAAGCCAAATATTTATAGAGTTGTCACGTGAGTTAACCGTTGCCGCAAGATGAAAGTTACTTTTACCGATGGCAATATTTGTCCAGTGTTGAAGCAACGGATTTTGCATTTTAACAAAGCTCTTATTGTCTTCCATATAATCTTTAAGCCCTTGCCAATACTCTTGTTGCAAAAGTTTTGTGTCTGTCGCTGGTTGTGTTGAAGTGGATTTTTTAACTTGTTTAGTCCAGTCGTTTGGTTTTGAAACTATGTTAAACATTGGTGCTGGTGTCGAGTCGCCAATTTTATAAAGTTCAATTTCAATTCCGAAAAATGTAAAAGTGTCGTCTGTAATTCTGTTCAGCCAGTCCAGGGCTGCTCTGTGTTCTTCCGTAAAATTTTGAGCAATCCAAATAATAGTCACAGCGTCAAGACCTGCTGCGTAGGTCATCAGTTGTCCAAGATGAGTATGGTCTGTTCGTTCAAGTTGATTTTCGATTAGAACGTAATGGTCGTTTATGGTGTCTTTGCAGAGAATGTCCGCACTAAAAGGTCCAACACTTTCTTCTTGACTTTGGACTTCGAGTTCAATTCCAATTGTTTCACTTAAAAGTTGGATGTTTTCTTCTTGTGCAAGCCAAGGAGTGAAGTCGGTCGCTTCACGTTTCCAAAAAGTTCGCAAGTCTAATTTTTCAAGTCGTCCTAATTTCATATTGTTTGTCTAATTGTTAGTGGTAGTCCTACCATTGGCTATAACGGTCCGGCGCTTGGCGGCGTTTGGGACAAGTTGTCTCAAATGTACATTT
>JBBAKX010000205.1:0-1199 GCA_040403315.1 Flavobacteriales bacterium | reverse complement strand
CCCCCAAAACCCCAAAACCCCAAAACCCCGTGCGATTTGAATATGAGGTGCATAAATATAATATCGGACTTAAATTATATTTCTATTAAACATGCTTTATTGGTGGGAGTACGGGGGCGTTGACGATCAAATATTTTGTCATGCCACTAATTAAAGAGGGAGAGAAGCTTGCACAATGAATTCTCCTTATCATATTTTGGATACTTATCTGAAGTTCAGCTAAACGAATCGTCATCATTGATAAATTCCTCGCAAAATAACAAATTCGTCAAGTTTGCATTAGTCTATTAGCTGGATGACAAATAATTGGGTGGGTTGAGAAAATGCCTCTCATTATTGTCCTCTAACTAGTTTTAGTGATCGTGAATAATTATTGAGTCTTCTCCCTGGTCCATGAAGTACCCTCCATTGGTAGCATAGCATTTTTCTTCTTTGAATAATAGTAGGTTATTCAACATATAGTCAAATGATGAATCGGGAGGTATTACATCAGCATTGACTTCATCAGTTATATCCCAATTATAAAATGGGACTAGATACATTTTTACAACCTCCTGATTACCGCCTTTTATACACTGTTGGCTGAGGTTTTTTAATTCTTCTGGAATTAATGTGATTTTAATAATTTATTACTAGGTGCCAAATCCCACCGCAGAATCAATTTTGTTTTGTGATACCTCTCCGAAAGGAATTTGTTCTTGATTCTTTAAGATGTGTTTCGCTTCTTGGTGCCTGGTGAGCAGATACTTTCTAAAATAAGACTTCCCGCATGTTTGGCATTCGTACGGTCTATAAGTTGGATTTAATCGAGAATTTTTACTTTATATTTTGATGCCTCCGCTAGTGGTCGACGTAATTCCCGAATGACGCAAATGCTTTGACACATATGTCACACTTGAAGGGTTTTTGTCCTGTGTGTTTTCTCATGTGGACTCGCAGGTTACATCCCTCGTTAAATAATTTCCCACATCCAGGATGTGTGCATTCCAAGATCTTTCCAGGTTGATGTTAAATTTTCATGTGCACGAGTTATACATGCTAATTAAGTCGAGTTTTCCGTGAATAGACTCTTTCGCAAAAAGTGCAAGCAAATCTTCTTGATCTTGCAATGGATGGATAAGCTAGTGTAGGGTCCATGTGGGCCTTTGCTTTATTACGAGCTTATAATAATAATTAATTCACCAATACTGCATTCCTAA
>JBBAKX010000204.1:0-1209 GCA_040403315.1 Flavobacteriales bacterium | reverse complement strand
CCCCAAAACCCCAAAACCCCATGAGCCTTCAATAACGAAGATTATAATCTCATTCATTCTTTGATATTCCAGTACATATTATCGACCCTCTCTTTCATTGATTTTTCCAATTCGCTTTTATCGTGATGTATAACTTTCCCTAAATGTACATCAGCTAGTGGATCTTCTTTGTAATGTTCCCTATGATACTTCAAATACCCCTAATAAAAGTTAAGCACTGTGTCACCACTTGAATTTGTATATATAGCCATGTCTAACAAATTCTTATGCGCCCAATCATAATTGTAATGCATGCATATGCGTTTGATCAACCGCAATGCTTTGGCATGCATGTCATATTTATTCACGAATATTATACTCAAGTCACTATGGGGGTCTTTCAGAAAGTTTACAATGTCAAGTGATTCGTTGTGAAATTTCAATTTGTCTTTAACGTTGTGAAAGATTAATGGGTACATATTTGCATGATAGATGTGCTATTGGTAGGTTGCCGAGACTTGTGATATAGTTTTCCAACGATCCATTTCGACCAAATTAGTGGGATATAACTCATTCAATTAAGTTAGCCGTTATTTAGTTAGTTGCTATCGTAAATTTGTTTGAATTTATTCAGAAACATACTATTCATCTTGGAGTCCGTTTGCCATTTTAAGAGCAGCCATCGCTTGGAGTTGCATTTCTACAGAATAAATATTATAGATGAATAAAGCTTACATTAATCGGTGCTAAGGAAGAAGGAGGAATTCAGATAAAAGACATAGAAGAGCTAAGTTTGCTTGACGACACGTCGATAGTCATCCAGACAGACTAACTTTCTGAAGCGACTCACACTTTTAGTGCGGGTATTGTTTTAACGGGTGTTCAGTGTTAGAACTACATGGATGTTCTTATCATGTGTAGTATGATCAAGTTCGGCTTATAAGTAGTTATTCGATTTGGAGCTAAAAATAGGACCCAGCTTTTATCTGATTGCACCAATGTTAGGAGGATAGTCAATCACCTTCAAGACAAAAGTTGGCATGGATATTTGTGTCTTGGGCGGCATCCTCAAGTAAATATGGGAAAACTACCTCTTGCTCATGACTGAGTGGACCATGTTTTATTATATCATTTTATTAACACGTGAGATGAAAGGGGGTTTTGGGGTTTTGGGGTTTTGCGATTTTGAGGGGATTTAATGATTTTATTGTTATTTCACGCGAGGGTACA
>JBBAKX010000203.1:0-1239 GCA_040403315.1 Flavobacteriales bacterium | reverse complement strand
CCTCTCCGCTATCTTCGTTTTCATACAAATCCTTGAATTCGTTTTCCTTCAATTCATCGATAGCTTCGTTCATAATTTTTTGGTAAGTATCAAAACCAATCTCGTTGATGAAACCACTTTGTTCTCCTCCCAATAAATCTCCCGCACCACGAATTTCCAAATCCTTCATCGCAATATTGAAACCGCTTCCCAATTCCGAGAATTGTTCCAAAGCCTGAATTCGTTTTCGGGCATCATCCGTCATCGCCGAATAGGGCGGACAAATAAAATAACAAAATGCTTTCTTGTTGCTTCGCCCAACACGACCTCGCATTTGGTGTAAATCAGACAAACCAAAGTTATTAGCGTTATTGATAAAAATAGTGTTCGCATTGGGAACATCTAATCCGCTTTCGATGATTGTGGTGGCCACCAAAACGTCGAATTCGCCGTTCATAAAAGCCAACATTAATTCCTCGAGTTTTTTGCCTTCCATTTGTCCGTGGCCAATTCCCACACGAGCATCAGGAACCAAACGCTGAATCATTCCCGCCACTTCCTTGATATTTTCGATTCGATTATTGACAAAGAAAACTTGACCGTTCCGCTGAATTTCATACGAAACAGCATCCCGTATGAGTTCTTCGCTAAAACCAACCACATTAGTTTCAATAGGATAACGATTTGGTGGAGGAGTTGTAATTACTGATAAATCTCTTGCTGCCATCAACGAAAACTGCAAAGTTCTCGGAATTGGAGTTGCGGTCAATGTTAGCGTATCAATATTAGCTGCGATCGTTTTGAGTTTGTCTTTTACGTTGACTCCAAATTTTTGTTCCTCGTCAACAATCAATAATCCCAAATTTTTGAAAACCACATTTTTGTTGACCAATTGATGCGTTCCAATGACGATGTCCAGTTTCCCTTCGGCCAATTGTTTTAGTGTTTCTGCTTTTTGTTTGGCGGTTCTAAAACGGTTCAAATAGCCAACGGTAACCGGCATATCTTTCAGTCTTTCGGTAAAAGTGCGGTAATGTTGGTACGCCAAAATAGTGGTAGGAACTAGAACGGCAACTTGTTTTGAATTGTCCACGGCTTTAAATGCAGCGCGAATCGCAACCTCAGTTTTACCAAAACCTACATCACCGCAAACAAGTCGATCCATCGGCCGGTCGCTTTCCATATCAGCTTTGACCTCAGCCGTTGATTTGGTTTGGTCAGGTGTATCTTCGTAAATAAAGGAACTTTCTAATTCGTTTT
>JBBAKX010000202.1:0-1246 GCA_040403315.1 Flavobacteriales bacterium | reverse complement strand
GAAATTTTTAATTCCATTCTAAGCGAATCGAAGAACTTATTGTTCACAAAATTTGAAGCTAACTCATCACAATAGTAAAATCCTTTCCATGAATTGCGGGAATTGCGCAAGTTTCATGCTTCAAATCAAAACTGAATGTGGGCAGATTCATATACAATTTAATATTAATAGTTGATGTTGCATTTAATAAAATAAAATTTATTATATTTAACAATTCATTTTTACTAAATAAATAGTTTACAAGAAAAATGTAAGGTTGGTTCAACGGAGCTGTGCGCGATATATAAAATTTTGGAAAAGATGCAGTTGGCGGACAAGTTGTTGTGGGTGCAGCAGATATTGGTGTCAAACTGGTCATTGCTTCACCTGTTGGTCAAGTAGCACAATTAGGAATGCAAGGAGTCTGTTTTGTTGCTGAAAAAGGTGGAAAAGCTATTGCACATGCCATGGACCTGCCCTATACAACAGATCTCAATGATCCTGAGATGTTAGGATTCTTAGCTGCCTGTGCTGAAGATTGCTACGAAATTGAGGGAAAAGCGTTTAATTCAAGAGAAGCCTCAAAATATACCCTTCTCTCCACACAAAAAGAAAACAATAAAACCTAGACAGAAATACAATAATGGTGTTTATAAATTCAAAGATCAGATTATTATCGCATTCAAAGGGACAGCAACTGAGAGAGGACTCGCTAAAGATCTGAGAATTGCAGATGGCGGGTCTTATATATGGATGGTAATAAATCTAGCAGTTGAAGCTGCCAAAGAGCACAAAGCAGATTACGTTTGTGGCCACTCGCTTGGAGGTCTCCTAGCTGAATTTGCTTGCGCTAGACTTGGAATTAAATGTGCTAAATTCAATGGTCCTGGACCTTGGGCTGCAAACCGTGAAACGAATCTTGCATCAGGAGATAAGTACACAGGGGTGCCCTTTGAAATAAACCTCACTAATGGCGACCCGGTCTCAATGATGGGATGCATGGGTGGTGCTTAGAGCTCTCACATTACCACTGTTAATTGGCATCACCATGTCTAAGGTTTAGAAGTCCACAGCATGCTCCGTATGCGTGAGGAAATTCATAGAATCATTGATCCTCATTGCAAGTGACAAACATGCATTATCGCCTTAGCCTCATATATCTAGTATTTTTCGCAGCATTCTTGAAATTAAGACTCTTTTGTTAATCAATTTATCTTTCTTCTATTGCGTAAAGTTAGTAGGGGTTTTGGGGTTTTGGGGTTTTGGG
>JBBAKX010000201.1:0-1294 GCA_040403315.1 Flavobacteriales bacterium | reverse complement strand
CCCCAAAACCCCAAAACCCCCTCGGTGAGCGAAAAATATGCGGAAATTAGTAAGAATAATTCAAAATTAATTAAATATAAATTAGTATATAAAAATAATTATTTGAAAAATGGCAACAGCGCTACCAAACTAGCCCTTTGTCTTTGATAAACACTGTGTGCGCACCATCATTGGCATCTGTGGTCTTTGCTACGTGGTAAGTATAGATTTAATGACCTAATTTTTGACCGTAAATTTCATGCAAAATTGTGTGTTTGTGCTTGAACAATAATGCGTGATTTTGTAGGGAATATCTCTTGCCATATTTATACTGGGAGGACAAGCAATCAACAATGATTTCTTACGGATTCTTGATGTCAACCAGACAGTGTTTCTGACAATGATAATGTGCGGCGCATTCCTCATAGTAACAGCTTCCGTCGGTGTTACCGCAGCTTATTCTAAAAATGAATGTCTCGCCTTTCTAGTAAGTTTTTTTCACCGACACAAATGAATTTCTTTTGAATAACTTGGCAACGGATTTCTGTGACGTGTAACTTATGACTTACCTATAGTTCGGCTTCATGGGAATGTCAATCATGCTCATTTTCATCGCTGTCTCCACCGGCCTCATGATCATGAAAAGTACCGACCCCACCTTTAATTAATTCTATACAGATACTTGGACCGAAGAATTGAACAAAAATTGTCAACTGAAAGCGGGCCTCTCCTACTAAATCGACTCCATATATACACAGGGTGCGCAACTTTTGTGTACATCGGCATGCAAATGTAATGCGGACCCGTTGAAGTGGCCGGAGGACCAGCGCAAGGGGATGGTCACTGATAAAATGGGGAGCTCTGCCATGATGGACTGCCCCATGGACTTCTTAAACACATATCAAAGGGAGAAGATAGTACCTGTCATGCAGGCATTGGAGTTGGAGTTTCAATGCGCGGGTATCTGCGACGACCCGAAGTACTTCTTGTTCTCGTCGGTGAATCAGTAACTCATATTTTCCAATAATTGCTTTTTTAGAGGACCCCCGCACAATAACTGCCGCGACGAACTACAAGATTGGCTTGCCTCAAATGTGAATGTCTATTCTGGGTTCCTCATGGCCGTTGGAATCTTAGGAATGATAAGTTTTGGACTAAGTTTTTCGATCTGCTACATGAGGAGGAAGCCTTACAAGCCCGAGACTTAACTGTTCAAGTTCCAAAAGACAAAGGTTTGATATATATTTATTATTCATGAGTATCGACTTTTTTACCTTTTAAAATCGTTATGATTAGGGGTTTTGGGGTTTTGGGG
>JBBAKX010000200.1:0-1294 GCA_040403315.1 Flavobacteriales bacterium | reverse complement strand
CCCCAAAACCCCAAAACCCCGTATGAGTTGTATATTAGAAGGTGAATAAAACTATTTTTATAATATAAGTATATAAAAATCATGACTGCCTTTGTCCCAAACTTCATGGAAGGTTTAACAAACTTTGTAATGTCCCTGAAGTACCTTGCCCTGCCCTTATTTATTGCCATGCAATATGTGTTTTTTGGGTATAGTTATGTCTACGAAACTTACGAGAACTATGTCAACAATACGACATAACCTTTGACGAAAACTATAAAGTGGCTAGACTACATCAATCCCACAAGTCCCACTAGCTTCTACTAGGACCTGATTGAAACCGACATATGGGGCAGAGACAAACTTTCACAGTTGCTTTTTTATCACCTGGGCGTCTCACTCTTTCAAGATTCTTTGATAGCTTATGAAAGACTGAAACTTTCCGATGGTGAACGCGCAAACCCATTGCTCGGATTTATCGCTTTTAACGCAGAATTACCTTTTTTGGCAGTGCCCGCTTACCAAGTGTACACTCTGATTCAGAACGGCACCTATATGGAGATAGCGTTGGGTGACCCGTGGAACTTCGAAAATAAAATCTGGTCACTTGTGCCACTTGTGATGGTAGCCTCTGATGTCATGACACCGGTGGTTTATTTGGGGGAGATTCTCAGTTGGAAAATGCTTGACCCGGGGTTTGTTTGACTGATTTGTATTTATTAATAATATTTAATAAAATTATACTTCTACACACAGCCGTAGCCCTCACGAAAGTCGGCAAGTACGTAATGCCTTGACTTTCACTGATACCCATTTTGAATGTCATCTACTTGGCCAATAACTTTGACTTGCTTGGTTTCTATTTGAGCAACAACATCTAAGCTGGATTTTTCCAATATTTGCTCGTCTATCTATTTCTCCTGGGACCACAATTGATCATAGACTCTTACAGCTTTATCAACCGTTACTTTTCCACAGATCAGCTGAAAAGTGATTCACTCTACATCAAATTTGAGCTGCTTATACAACTTTATTTGCTCGTAATCCCAATCGGGCAGGTAGCTTATATAGTTTACAAGTATAAATACTGGAAAACCGATATTTTCTCAACTTTCTGGTACTACGGTAGCGACGAACTGGTCGTACCGAATACAATCACTTTTGCCATGATGTTTTTCGCACCCTTGTTCAGCGTATTATAATTAATTGGTTAATCCCTTGAAATAGTGTATTATCCTAGATATAATAATTTCGTATGAGTTGTATATTAGAAGGAGCTTTATTCAATTATTGAAGGGGTTTTGGGGTTTTGGGG
>JBBAKX010000199.1:0-1300 GCA_040403315.1 Flavobacteriales bacterium | reverse complement strand
AAGGATTCGAAGCGGTTTGCAAGAGGGACAAACCCGCGCCTTGAACAAACAAACCCGTAAGAAACAAGCCAAAATTACGTGCATTGGCCGCTGGAATAAAAACAATCGAGCCAATGGCCATCACCAAAAGCCCTAAAGCCATGCCATTTTTAAACCCAGTGCGTTGCAAAATGCTTGAGGAAGGAATGGCCAAGAAAAAATATGCCATGTAAAAGGCTGAGGTAACCAAAAAAGCTTGGGTATCGGTTTTGAGCTCACAAGCCAACTTTAAGAATGGAATCAAGGTTCCATTAAGCCAGGTGACAAAACCAAAAATAAAAAAAAGGGCACCAATGATTGCAATTGATGTGACGTAATTGCTGGTTTTTTGGGTAGAAACTGAACTCATGTAGTGTTGGTTAGGTGGTGTTAATAGAGTGCTCAGAAATCGAAGATAGTAAAAAATTATTTACCTCAAATAAAATCCGCGCTACTGTATATTCCACAGCAACCAAATCAAATATAATAATCCAAGAGAACTTTATGGAAACGATTCGGAAAAAACGAATGGTCAGGCGACCTAGAAAAAGAAGAGAAAAAAGTGATTATGACTCCTAGGTCATTTACAATGCTGCATACCAGATTACCTCCCCATTGCGGAGAGCATCCAAATCTAACTGAGTTGCGCGAACGGACATGTCACAAACCAAGACTGGGATAACTTCGCCTTCAGAAAAAGCATCCGCAGAATAAAGTTTGTCTTCTCCAATTTCAATCATCAGGTTTTTCCAGGCTTCGGGATCATTGCCCAGTAAAATGCATTCATCCCGCTGATCGTTTCCATTTGAAGAATACAGTAGCCAGGTGTCTCCGTTGTCTGATACGCCGTACCATGCCCCATTGTATTGCTCGTCAGTTAAATCGGTAGGTTTTGTTTCCATGAGATATAATTTCATAATTGATTAGATCAGGTAAAATAATAACTTTTTATAATGCAATTAAATAAAAACGTAAAAAAAGATGAAAACTTGAAGTCTGTTTCTAAATAGCGATTTTGTCTTCGCAGTCAAGACCGTATCTTGCTTCAATTTTCATCAATTGTTAAATCATCATTCCATATGATTCGCATCGGTTTGCTTTCGGATACCCATAGTTTCTTGGACGACACCATCTTCTCTTACTTTGAGGAATGCGATGAAATTTGGCACGCTGGTGACATTGGCAGCCATGAAATTGCGGATCAACTGGAAGGTTTTCGCCCTTTTAAAGCCGTTTTTGGCAATATTGATGCGGGAGACATGCGCCGCCGCTATCCCGAAGA
>JBBAKX010000198.1:0-1306 GCA_040403315.1 Flavobacteriales bacterium | reverse complement strand
GGATCAATAACATTTTTTGGGGGATTTGGATTTTGGTACTGATTTTTGTGGTTCACAAACAACGTTAAAAGTGGCAGGAATATATGATTTATTGATTCGCAATTTTTTACCTGATGGACTATTAGATTACTTTGATCTCATTGCTATAGATCAAGAAAAAGAGCAAATGATAATATCATTGGAAGAGCACAATATATTGCCAATAAACTACCAGGGGCAGTCCTTCCATTCAAAGGGTTTTCTTCCCCCGGTTCTAATTGAAGACTTTCCCATTCGTGGCAATAAGGTTCTGCTGAGGATTAAGCGACGACGCTGGGAGCATCAGCAAAGCGGAGAGATTATCACCCGCGATTGGCAATTGGTGCAGAAGGGCACAAAAATGACTGCGGATTTCGCAGCTTTTTTAAAACAAGCATTTGGCTAATACTCCAATTGCAATCTACACATTGGCTAGTTTGTTTCATTTAGACGGAAAAAACCTCCAGCGTCAGTACCGTAATAACATATCTGATTATCATCTATGGAAGCAGAAGCATAATGCCCAAGAGCACCTATTGTATGCAGAGAACATGAGTCCATTACTTTCTATTGACGAGACAGCTTTATCGGGTGGCGAACTATATACGATTGTGACCAACAAGCATGCAAAAGGACGAAAAGGTGCGCTGGTTGCGATGATCCGGGGGACAGGTGCAGATAAAATAACGTCAGTATTGATGCAGATTCCAGCAAAAGTAAGAAGGAATGTAAAGGAGATTAGCATGGACATGGCTGCACCTTTTCATGCTGTGGCAAGGCGATGTTTTTCCCAAGCGCATATAGTAGTAGATCGTTTTCATGTTCAGCAACTTGCATTTGACGCCGTACAAGAAGTCCGCATAGATCTGAGATGGAAAGCATTAGATAAAGAAAACGCTGAACTGGTACGCGCAAAAAAAGAAAATAGAAGTTATGAAGCGGAGATACTTGCCAACGGGGATACCTTAAAACAACTCTTGGTTAGAAGCAGATATCTTCTTTTTAGACATTCCCGCACTTGGAGCGAAGAGCAAAAAGCAAGGGCAGCTATACTCTTTGAGCTATACCCCCAGCTAGAAAAAGCGTATGGGCTGGCAATAGACCTCGGGGATATTTATCAAAAATGTACCTGCAAAGAGCAGGCATTTAAAAAACTAGCCATCTGGTACAACAAAGTGGATGAAGCATGTATTCCAACCTTCAGAACAGTCTCGCGGTCTATACAAATACATTACACAGAAATCTTAAACTTCTTTAATAACCGTTCTACAAATGCAGCTGCAGAATC
>JBBAKX010000197.1:0-1313 GCA_040403315.1 Flavobacteriales bacterium | reverse complement strand
TAGCTGGACATAATTGTTTAATCAATTAAGTCACTAAATTTAGGAAATATGTCAAAAGCAAGAAGGAGTTTCTCGGCTTCGGAGAAACTGTCAATCATCAATGAAGCAGATCAGTTGGGTGTCACCCAGACATTGCGTAAGCACAATCTTTCCCATTCAGTATTTAAACGGTGGAAAGAGAGTTTTAATGAAGGCGGTGTTTCCAATCTTCAATCGTATTCTAAGCAGCGTAATCCAGAACTGGATGCAATCATGGAAGAGAATCGTATGCTGAAAAACATCGTTGCCAAGCAATCGATTGAACTTGAGTTCAAGACCGAACTTTTAAAAAAAAGTCAATTCCACGAGCAGCGTCGGTCGAGGTAATGGAGCAGTTCAAATCAAATCCTATGGTTACTAAACAGGATCTGTTATCATGGTCAGGTGTTCCACGCAGTAGTTTTTACTACAAGCGAGGAGATGGCGTTCGTGGGCGTAAACCCAGTAAGATGACCATTACCCAAGATGGAGAGCTGATTGACAACACTGTTGTTTTGCAGGATGTTGAAACCGTTCTCCAGCAGGAGTTTTGCTGTTATGGTTACAAGAATATCTGTGATGAGCTCAAGGACAAAGGGTACATTATCAACCACAAGAAGGTTTACCGGCTAATGAAGATCCACAACTTGTTGTTCAACCGCAAGATTAGATCCACTGGAGTTCCGAGGCAGTTTGTCCGCTTTCGAAAAATCAAGGCGGAAAAGCCACTAGAGCATCTTTGCATGGACATCAAATATATCCATATCCACGGGGCTCAGAGAAATGCACTGCTTTTAACTGTAATTGACGCATACAGCAGAAAGGTATTAACACATATGCTTCGGTTCAACATTAAAAAAAGTGACGTGATTATTCTTTTGTCACTTTTACTGTTGGAGTACAAGATTGAAGGCATAACCATACGCAACGATAATGGATCTCAGTTTATTGCTAATGTGGTAAGGCAGTTCTTGAAGGATAAAGGCGTTACCCAGGAGTTCCCCCACGTGGCTACCCCCGAGGAAAATGCCTACATAGAAGCCTTGCATAGCAATATCCAAAGAGAAGTTGTTGAACGTTTTGAATTTGAATCCATTTACCATGCTCAGATGATTTTTAACCGCTACTACGACTGGTATAACAATCATCGAAAGCATGGCGCACTGGGTAGAAAATCCCCGGAACAGTACCTCCGCGAAAATGACCTTATATCCGGGCCCTATAAAACTGAAAAAAAATCCGATATTGTCTCAAATTTTAACCCCATTTTGTCCAAAAATTAAGGGGTCGATACA
>JBBAKX010000196.1:0-1321 GCA_040403315.1 Flavobacteriales bacterium | reverse complement strand
CCCCAAAACCCCAAAACCCCATTATAAAGTCATCAGATGTTGTTATGCTAAATCTAATCATACAGGAACCGCTTCACATACGAATTGGAACTCCGAGATGTCTTAGAGGTACCCATGCTCTTTGTTGTATTCTTTCTCAACTGCTGTTCTTGTTTGTACGAGGAAAGCTACTATCCGCCACTTTATGAAGAATCAAAAGATTAATCTTTTGCGTTTTAAAGATAGTTCTCATGTGTTGCATTAAGTGTGGCAGATGATGGGTCCTTCTGATCGGTCAAGACCTTTTTTAATTGCTACTAATCCGCTTTAATGAAGTCTTATTACGCATCAGGTGCTGTTGTAGTGCCACGGATTAGCAATGCTTTGAGGCTCTGAGTGTTATAGTTCTTCCTTGTGTCCATTTCTGAGCCATCTCCACCATTCCTATTTTTTGCGCTATCTATCTCCGTTGTCCGTCCTCCTACTTCTTTCCTACCTGTGAAATAGAACAAATACAGCAGTGTCACACTTGTTAGCAAATCCGTCATTGGGACCCATACGTATGCGAATATCCTCGAGAAGCACTGGTACCCACTTGTGGGAGCCAAAAATGAGTACTTCATTATCAGAGTGTTATAGAGTACATTCCCGAAACTATGGGTGAAATTGAGAATCACTACTATTATAGACCAACAGATTATGAATTTATTGAAGGTTGTCAAACTTTCTCCAATCACTGACAGTTGTTAACCTTTTCTTTTGATGAAATAAGCTTGTAATTCGAAAAACATGGCGGTTACATAGACATCTAGCATGATTTTCATGATTCGTATTGCAAAGTCAATAATCGCTAGGTTTTAAGACATATCCCCATCGGTTAGAGCATTGAACAAGAAAATTGACCACATGAACAAATTAGCTGTAATCAACACGATTAATCTCCTTTTTTTAGTGATTAATTCTCTTTTATAGTATTCATTTGGGTTGTTGCTGGCCACTTTATCCCAAACGACGCGCATCTCAAAGATGAAGTAGTAAAGGACAGTCCAAATCAAGATGCAAGCTACCAAATCTATTAAGGAAAGTACTTTACTGTCATCTTTACGGCCGACTATATAAAGGACCCATATTATGAAGCGCATTATTAAACTGCCCGCATACCCCAGTATGATCAATAAAGCCGATCGGTCCATTTTAATTTTGCACACTACAATCAAAGCACATACAGCGAACACAGGGAGTGCCACGATGTTGACTACACAGCTGACTTGATCTATAACCACTTCCATTATTATTATATAATTTATACTGGATAATTATATGGGGTTTTGGGGTTTTGGGG
>JBBAKX010000195.1:0-1334 GCA_040403315.1 Flavobacteriales bacterium | reverse complement strand
GAATACTTACCTCCGGGAAAAGTGTTTTTTGCATCAAAACCCCAAAACCCCAAAACCCCAAAACCCCATAATGATTCAGGTATTTGTACAATTATTTATAAAATACTTAACCCTTTTTCAAACGTCAATGAAAAGTCTTTCTCCCCTGGAATTAGATTCCCTTTCTCAGTGATGTCGGGTGAAGTCTGCTGATCATCGTCATTTTCGTTTATGGTCTCGTGTTTCCTCATACTCTGCATTATCGCACTTCTTTCCCAAGGGTACATTGAATAAGGCTCGAGCAAAGACCCAGACGCTCTTGTGTCC
The DNA here is from genome assembly GCA_040403315.1 of Flavobacteriales bacterium. GTDB lineage: Bacteria > Bacteroidota > Bacteroidia > M30B66 > M30B66 > CAMCXT01. Next base: position 1,028 of record JBBAKX010000195.1, on the reverse strand, counting down.
CCAAATGTTGGAAATTAATTAGAACTCAACTTCATCAGTGGTTTTTATTGGTTCACTTGTCTACTTTTCATCTGCTGGACAGTTGTGGAGTGCACATCGGTGACATCAATTGCTCGCTGCATTGACTTGAATATTCCTATCAACATTGTGTATTCTACAATGGTCCGAGGGATAATTGAAATGTACATGGCAGGAATATCCATATTGTATTTCACTTGTAGTAACGATATGAACCCTTGATAGACATTAAATGCCAGAAAGATGCAAATCAATACAGTAAAAGTCTTTAAAGATCCAAGGGCTGTATTTATTTCACCTTTTTCTTTCTCATTAAAGTCATATTTCCCTAAGACCGACTAATAATGATCCCTTACTTATCGATAAATATACAAATAAGCAGCTAGGAAGAGTGTTTGAAACAAAAAAGTGTTGATAGGATAGCTCAAAATGAATAAAAATAGGTTATTATCTCCTTTATAGAACTCATAGGTCAAATTGCAAACAGCATTTAATGGCATCAAATAGAATAAAGTTGCATTTTGGACTTATTTTACGCATCTTGTGGGAAATTTAGTCGAATTAAGTTGGGTTAGGACTATAATCCACCTCAATAAATTGAAAATCATGGAAAAATCAGAAAATGTCTGGTACATAGAAAGTCCAAACTTATTTGTGAAGTTCAATTCAACCCTCCATTTCCTGTACCATGCCAAGAATTCCAGATGAGTTCGCTCTTCTTTATATTAATAGTAAAAATACCGAATGAAATATATCGGCATTTGGAGCAAGGTAGAGCAAAGTATACTCATTAGTATACAGACTACTGCCAATTGCGTAAATTTATCCAGTTTTTGACTGTATTTCCTGAGCCTCCTTCGATCAAAGATTATAAAAAGTGCGACTGTCAATGTCTGAATTGCCTTCATTATAGCCTGAATAAGGTTGAGGTCCAAGCCATCCATTTTCTGATTATTAATATTGAAATTGAATATTTTACCGAGGGGTTTTGGGGTTTTGGGGTTTTGGGG
>JBBAKX010000194.1:0-1345 GCA_040403315.1 Flavobacteriales bacterium | reverse complement strand
CCGATCCAAGACTTGCCGTGTTTACTTCAAGAAAGTAATCGGGTTTACGTATTTTTAATTCTGAAAAGAAAATGTCAGTTAGTTTCGGATCAGTATTTTGACCAGTGTGAACAAATATATGGTTCACAGTTTCATCGAGCAACGGGATAAGCCGGGCTAGTCGAATAATTTCTGGTCGAGTTCCCACGATCGTAACTATGGTTGGTTTCATTATGTTTCCCTTAAGGATCTACTAGGAGCTTTCGACCAATTTCAGTTCTTGTCTAACTTCTGGCAATGTCAGTAACAGCTTTTTAACCCCGTCTACATCTAATCGAACTGTGTTGTGAGATGTATATGAAGATAGCTCGGTTGTTCGGCTCTGGCCTTCTTCGAAATAAATGGAGTAGTCAAGGCCACGCGAATCTAAGGGAACGCGAAAATAAGAATCTTGATCAATCGCATGTGCCATTTCTTCCGTACTTAGCAACGACTCGTAAATTTTTTCCCCATGTCTGACGCCAATCAATTGAGTTTTGGTTTCTGGTGCATTGCAAAGTTGTTTTAGCGCCTCAACAAGTACTTCGACTGTTGCAGCTGGTGCTTTTTTCACTAGCAGGTCACCTGAGACGGCATTTTCAAAAGCGTAATTAACTAGATCCACTGATTCTGATAGTGACATTAGGAACCTTGTCATGTTCAAATCTGTCACTGTTATAGATTTACCCGCTTTTATCTGCTTTAGAAATAGTGGAATGACTGACCCGCGAGAAAACATAACGTTCCCGTACCTTGTTACCGCAATTCTGGTTTTAGATTTTGGATTGTTTCGAGCAAATGACATTGCAGTTTTTTCCATTAAGGCCTTGGACATTCCCATTGCATTTATTGGATAGACCGCCTTGTCTGTACTCAAGCAAACAACTACTTCCACGCCAAAATTTAGCGAGCTTCGCAAAACATTCGCACTGCCCTGAACATTTGTGGCGACAGCTTCAAGGGGGAAAAATTCGCACGATGGCACTTGCTTTAATGCGGCAGCATGAAAAACTAAGTTAGTGCCCTTAATAGCAGAATCAACACTCAACGAGTCTCGAACGTCACCAATGTAAAATTTGACTCGATCATCTTGCAGGGTATTTCTTAAGTCGTCCTGTTTAGATTCATCGCGGCTAAAGATTCTTACTTCAGCGGCACCTTTTGAGAGTACGTGCCTGACCATTGTTGATCCAAAGGACCCAGTGCCCCCGGTAATTGTTATCACCGAGTCACTAATTTTGAGATTTCCCATTACCCACCAATCAGACAAATACTCAATGCTAGATAAACCTTACAGAGAACTAACTCACAGTTCTATTTCCGCAAC
>JBBAKX010000193.1:0-1348 GCA_040403315.1 Flavobacteriales bacterium | reverse complement strand
TGGTAGTAGGAGCATTATGGCGTGTGTAATTATAGGGTGGGTAGTTATGGTTTGCAATGGTTATCTGATTTGGCTTCTGGCCCATTGTGAGAGGCTTATTCCCGAGCAGAGTAATTTGCTTAGTCGCCTGTGCAGAGCAAAAGGACATGTAATAAAAGGAAGAAAAAAAAATGTGGGAATTTGTTAGATGTCTTTGCGACTGCTCATTGGAAGGCAGTATTCGCAATCGGTCGCAGTGGTTCATGCGCCATGTCGGGTGGCATTGTTGGTGATGGACATCAAATCAGTCGAAGATTTTCTGAATTCATTGCTGGATAGACTTTGACGATGATGACACTTGTAGGAACCGACTTGAAAACATCGGTTTGGGGATCGCCGTGTAGGTGTTGGCTGCTGTGGAATATTCAGTAGGTGGAGATTAATTTGCGTGAGGCTCGCCCAGCCAGAACGCAAGAAAATCGAAGCGAGCCTTTTTTTCTGTCAAAGAAGTTATGTTGGCTGGCTTTGTAGGCATTTGGCGGCTATCCCATGGGTCCAAGGCTAAAAAAGGTTGCTCTTGAGAGTGGGTCTGGGAACCCAAGGGGGCTAGGAGCGAAAAATGAAATATTGTAAAAATGGCGATGCCATTCGAGGGTTCTTGTAATGAACAACTGCTCCGAATCATGATGAAACTTTGTAAAGTAGTAGCCATTCCTGAAAAAAATATCTAGATTGAGTACGACGGCCGCAAATTTGCAACTCTCCGGATATCAGTTAGTGACAACAAAACCACTGAAAAAAACTTATTGACTTGAAATAAAATCGTGTTGGCTGGATAGTCTTTTAGTAGGATTTATCTTTGAGAGAGAAAAAGGCGGCTCCATAAGGCATTTCTATGTTGAATAAAAAAAAAAAATCTGAGAAATGGACGAGTCGAGTCGCATGGGTTAAAAGAAAGCTGGCTGAACAATTTCGACGAAAGACGGAAGATAATATCAAACAACCCAGCCAAATTGGGTTAAATAGATAAATCGGTATACTCGAGGATATGACTTCTCCAATTAGTCGGTCGGTTGAAAATAAATCCTATTGTCACAATAGATTTTAAGTTGTAATAATGTAATATTAATCGTAGGTTGGTTATTTGAAATCGATTCGATGTAGATCCAATAGAGGGAAAGCAAACTTGGGGTGAGGGAGTGAAATTGGTCAGTTTTTTTGCTGCGTTTATATCTTGAAATAGGGCAAACCCAATTCACAGAATAAGAAATTAAGTGTCCATGGCGAAAATTGTGGAGATACCGATTTAAAACATTTAGAGCTTGGGCGAAAGTTGATTCCAAAGCCAATTAATCGTTATTGTAATATC
>JBBAKX010000192.1:0-1355 GCA_040403315.1 Flavobacteriales bacterium | reverse complement strand
CAAAGGTTTCTAACACAACAAATGATGCGCTGTCCAACATAATGAAAGGCTCCAACAAAGGTGGTGACGGCGATGACAAAACCGCAGGAAACAAAGGAAAAGCCAACGGAAGTTTAAGTTCCAACGGTTATTATGGAACTGGAGGTTCTGGCGGAGGAAACGGCGGAGGAAACGGATCTGGCACCGGAATTGGGACCGGAAGCGGTTATGGTGCTGGAAGTGGCGGAGGTTCAGGAAACGGAACAGGTTATTCGTTAGGCAACAGAAAAGCAATTTCTAAACCCGCTCCAAAATATACTTGTAATGAAGTGGGGAAAGTGGTTGTAGAAGTTTCTGTGGATAGAAATGGAAGAACCATAGATGCCATTGCCGGAATAAAAGGTTCTACCAATACCGCAAAATGTTTACTAGACCAAGCCCGAATTGCTGCGATGAATACACGATGGGATGCCAGCAGCGACGCACCGGAAAAACAAGTAGGGAAGATTGTTTATAATTTCAATTTAAATTAAAAAAATAGGCCTCAGATTTGACGGATTAGACGGATTGGCGCGGATTCAAAAATAAAATGTCCCTAAATTAAATTTAGAGGCATTTTTATTTAGAATAATTATGAACTTACTTCGGGCTCGTGGCAATCACAAACTTCAAATTATTTTTTACCCCAATTTGCAAAACATCTACTAAATCCTGAACTTGAAGATTGAATGGAATTCGTACAATAACCGTTTGGTCTTTTTCGGTATTCATTTTTGACATCAAAGTCGTTTCTAATGCTTCAAAGGAAACAAGTTGTTTGTCGATGTAGAATTTTTTATCTTCGGTAACGGATAAACTAATGTATTGTTTGTTAGTTTTCTCATTAGATTTAGCCTTTGGCAAAGTCATTTTAATCACGTTGGGATTCGCCAAAGTTGATATAATCAAAAAAAACAACAACAGGAAAAACATAATATCACTCAACGAGGAGGTGGCGACTTCGGCGTGGAATCTTCTTTTTCTTTTTATTGACATCGCCTATGATTTTTGAATAATATTTACAAATTCTAATATTTGCTTTTGCATTTTTAACGCAAAATTATCGACCTTTCCATTTAATAAATGGTAGCCACTGTAAGCGATGATACCAACTAATAATCCTGCCCCACTACTAATCATTTTTTCGTAAAGTCCACCCGAAATATTACCAATACTAATATTCTCCGTAACCGAAATGCTATAAAATATTTTGATAACTCCCGAAATAGTCCCAATAAATCCTAATGTTGGTGCGATTCCTGCTATAAGCCCAAGTTGTCCTAGATGCTTTTCCATTTCGCCAATTTCAATATCAGCAGCGCGATCCATATTCGACT
>JBBAKX010000191.1:0-1357 GCA_040403315.1 Flavobacteriales bacterium | reverse complement strand
CCCCCAAAACCCCAAAACCCCAAAACCCCTATCAATTACAATTGAACTGTGAATGTAATCAATCAAACATTTCAACTTCGCTCGACTATATTCTGTTTTCTAATATGGTAGGATTGTCACTCCTTGTGAACAAACGTGACCGCTGACTCGATATTTGTAGGGTTTGCTTGCTCGGCCCTTAATTATTGACGACTGACTCCATTCTGAGACTGCTTCTTGAAAACGTGTCTTGCTTGTGGGTTTTCATTCTGATTTTGATGACTGCTGCGCCATGAACGAAGCCTTCTTCATTGTTTTCGATTGAACCAATGCTGAGACTATCACCTCCACTCAAAAGACTGCCCTTTTTGTTGAAGGTGTTTCTTATAGATACTGTAAGCTGTTTGATAGTATGGCCGCTTCTTTGTGAGCCCAACCTGAAGTCTCTCAAACGATTGAAAGTCTTGTTCATATCATTTTACCCAATATTCTGGGCTTCAGATAATGGTACGAGGAGCTTTGGTCGGTAAGACTGATAGTGTATGACGTTGCTGTATGGATTGACACTTATTGTTTTGATCATTTGTTGATCTATAGTTTTAGCCTATTATATTCTTTGTCTTTCAGGACTGGTTTTCATGGGGGAAATCCTTTAAGCCATTTTTTGCTTTATCAAAGGTGAAGGGATAGCTGGAGTTGTTATGACAGATGGTTCAACTTATGCCATCGTGTAATATTTGGCAAACATCTTTGTATTGAAAACTTTTGGCTGTTTGTAGTAGGTTGATAATGCAGCGATCTATATGCCATTCTGTTATTCAGCGGGTGAATTTTATAAAACTTTAGTGACAGGATCAGGACCAGACTGCATCAACTCAAAGTATCTCCTGTTCTTGGATGCCTTCCTTTGAGATCTTTGCAATGTATTTGCTCTTATATTCACATATGACGGTATCTGAGGCTCCTTTGGTTGCGACATGTCCTCGATCGAGATATTTTTCTGATCCATAGAATTATCAACATTTCCCAACAATACGAATGAAGGCTGAGAAGGCTTTGCGGAGTTTTCACTTTTCTTGACAAAATCAGGAGAACGAGCAGTCGAGGCAGGCATGTTATTCTTGATGAATTGATTTCTCTTCGCTCTTTCTGTAAATCCTAGGAATCTATTGCTGTAAATAGTTTCAGAAAATATTTATGTGTTTGTTTGGTTGAAATAACTCATGCTTTGAAAATTGGAGTCCCTACTTCTGCTTTGGTTCATTTGCTGAAGAGGATTAAGGTCAGTCATTGAATACATTTTATTTCTATTAATTTTCAATATTTCATTAACTTTGCAGAAATTCAATTATTCTGAAGGGGTTTTGGGGTTTTGGGG
>JBBAKX010000190.1:0-1360 GCA_040403315.1 Flavobacteriales bacterium | reverse complement strand
CTAAACCCTAAACCCTAAACCCTAAACCCTAAAACCCCAAAACCCCAAAACCCCATCTAATCTGATAGAGACGAAAATTTATTGATATAAATAGGAAATTGAAAGATTTAATTATAAAAATATATTACGGAAATAAATAAATGTTAAAACAGGTTTTAAACTTAAGAAATACCACCAAATCGCAGACTCTGCTCCCACAAATGGGCAAAGCCTTTTTCGCAACAAGCAGCAATAGTCCCTTGCACCACCACCCACAACATTTCGAAGAACCAGCAGAGGATAACAATGAACCAAGTCATCTATCATTTTTGCAAAAACTCATCTAATAAAAGAGGAAGGAAAATGAAACAATGACCAGACGCATAATCATAGATTCGAAATTACCGGGGGAATTCACCACCGTCAGTAAATCAGAATTCATTAATAAGCACAGAAAAGAGAGGAAAGCCTTCGATTTCGCGAAACATCATGAAAGAGTTGAAAAGGAATTGAATATCATGGAACAGAGAAAATGGGCCGGACCTATGAAAATTGGAGGTTGCATTTATGAAGGAGAAATAGACGTTGAATCGGGCCTACCAAGTGGCAGAGGTCTCTTGCTTGATGATAATAATGATTACATTTATGAGGGCTGGTTCCAATATGGTTTGAGACATGGCTATGGGAGGACCATTTCAAAGTAAAGGGGATGAGTCATTTTCGAAGGAAACTACATCGAGGACGACATTCAAGGTTATGGCACCTCGGAATGGCTCGCATGTGGTCAGTATTATGAAGGGAACTATATTAACTCGACATCCCAAGGCGAGGGAATCCTGAAGTTCCGTGACGGCGCAGAATATATCGGGAGTTTCAAGGACGGTCTGATTGGCGGCTACGGCAAACTGACGAAAAATGATCATTAATACTTCGGCCATCATTCTGGCAAAGAATTAAACGGTCATGGATATTGGCAATGTGATGAATTCCGGTATGTCGGTGAATTCAAGGACACCAAAAAGCACGGATTTGGGCATGTGAAAGGTTTCGACGCTGCTGATTACGAATATATCGGGTACCAGCAAGACGATTTACCCCATGGTAGAGGTGTCATGCACTTTGAACAGGAGCAATATCATGTACTCCACTATAAGGGGTTCATATTTTTCATGTTCAGAATCCGTGACTACGAAGGCCTCCTCATGAGAAAAGTATTGAACGCTTTCTATAACAAATGGATGTACGCAGCTATGTTATAGCAAGTGTTTAATCACTTAATGAAGTGACCTAGGTTTGTAACAGTATATTTATAATAATTATTGCTTTAAATGTTCATATACTTGACTTCGTAAGGGGTTTTGGGGTTTTGGGGTTTTGGGGG
>JBBAKX010000189.1:0-1367 GCA_040403315.1 Flavobacteriales bacterium | reverse complement strand
CCCCAAAACCCCAAAACCCCATGACACACCTCAAGGCAAACTTGATATTCAATAAGGCGCGTATATCTATATACTGAGATATTTTTAAATGAGATTTAGCACATCAAATAGATGTCTGCCTGCTCTCAACGGTGCTCTTATCGTTTCCCTCAAGTTTGCTATGGAAGAATTTCGCCAAAAGTTTTTCGAGGTTCTTACCGGTGACTTTCTCTGCGCTGATTAGATTATTAGCCATTTCGATTATTGAGTCTGATACGTCTCTGTATTATATTTTGAGTATATCCGTTGAGATGGTACTATCGCAGTCGTAGAAGCGCTTCCATAAACTTCTCACCATTTTATATTAATTATCTTGATCAGTCGTATACACGGCCCAGAGCACAGAGGCATAGCAAATTTCCTTGATGTTAATTGTGTAAGCACCCTCCAATTCTCTATTGAGAAGTTTGGCAATGTCCTGCACCTTTTTCTGGGCTGCGACGACGATAATGCGTTTATTTTTTGCTTCGTCAATTTTAATTGCCTGTAAATGTGCCAATGCTATGTCTCTTACGTCCACTAAAGGGATCATTATTTTTGGCAACTAATTAAATTTCCCTGTTATCAACTAACGAAGATATTCTTCATTGCATGAAGTGTGCTCAGTTAGACTGGGACCAACTGCAACTCCAGCCACGATGGAAACAGTCTCGAAAGAAATGTAAGATTTGAAAGTTGTCTTAAAATCATTTAGTACTTTTTCGGCTAGGAATTTGCTTTTTTCATAGGGTCCCAACAATTCCTCCTCCGACCAGTCTCCATCAGAGTAAATCTCTTGAGAGTCCCCGGCCCTTTTAAAAATCACATTCGAAATGCATGAGGTGAAAACCAACCTCTTCACATCGTGCTTGAGACAAGCACTCAGAACGGCTCTGGTCCCCTCAACAGCTGTATTAATCATTTAATCTGGATTTTCGGGCGAAATGTATGGGTGCGGTGAGGCTGTATGGATCACATACTCACAACCTTAGATTGCCTTGTCTATGGATTCTTAGTTGTTTAAATCCATCTTGCATACACCCATAACCTCAAAATTCTCAAGACCAAATGCTTTTTGTAACGATTTCATGATTGATTGGTCAGTGGGATCCCTCACGGTCGCCCTTACCTTGTAGGTATGATCGTCGAGGAAGGCTTTACAGATGTGTGCGCCCACATAACTATTGGCACCGGTGATGCATATTTTGGGTTTGCTACTCTCAAAGAATTTACTCTGGGACCGCTTCATTAAAATACTTAATCTTATTAAGCGCACCTCAGACCATTCTGCTTATTTCACCCTCATTTGGCTATCAAAATGGGGTTTTGGGGTTTTGGGGTTTTGGGGG
>JBBAKX010000188.1:0-1367 GCA_040403315.1 Flavobacteriales bacterium | reverse complement strand
CTAAGTTAGTGATTGCCGTTGTTTTCAAAGAGACTTTATGTGCTTTTAAGTTTTGTATTTGTTTCCGCTGCTGCATTCACTCACGAATTCTAGCATTTTCGCAGCCTGATTTCCCAAATACATGGGGAAGGATTTTTCTAGCATTTTGAGGTTGTTGTCCTCATATTTAAGGTTTTGCTAATATTATTAAGCAATATCCCTCTCAATTGATTTGAACACAGAATTATTCATTTTTGTTCCGCTGCTCGCAGGCTCAGTGCTCCCTAAGGTATGGGCTTAAAAGGCATTATCCAGCAGTAATCCTGAGCGCACCTTTTTCATGAGTTGTTATAATTCCTCCAAAACGTAACCCACATGCGAGGACCCTTGCTTGACCAGAGACAGACCTCCCGCCTCGCTAGCGTTCGAGTACTAAATGACTCCGGAATTGATTAATTCTTCTTCCATGTATCTCAGGACGAGGCGAACGATGGCAGGCGCAACCTAATTAGCTAAGTGGTATTGGGTAAATTGAGAGGTGTAAGTTATCATATAGCAGAGGAATACCAGAAATTGGGAGCCCTCTTTTATTAATAATTTCCAGCCCGCGGCTGCGGAGGCGGGACAGGACAGAAACAGTTTGGACACGATGCTGCTAAAGAGGAGCGAACTTTCATTGTAAACATCTACTTGAAGGTGAATATTGAATTGCAAGGCTTGCAAGACTTCGCGCTCCAGTTGGACTAGCTCCACGAGAGTGAACTTGTTGTGGCCTGCCTTCTTAATAAGGCTGTCGGCGGGAATCGGTATAATATCTTCGTATTTGCTCGCGAGCAGTATGGCTGTCATTCCTAATAAATATAGAGCCTGAGTCCCGAGTGCAACCTCTTATTATCGCTTTTCGATAAGATATCGATCGATGATGGACACTGCCAAGAAGAATGTGGAATGTGTGCTTAATTTGAAGGCTCTTAAAACTTGCAAGATCCAGTCCACAAGGCGGGTTCGATTCTCATTGCAGATTTTGTGAAATTTAAGTGTTTCTTCACTTAAGTATATGGCTTTTTGCTGGCAAATGTATTGCCGTGAATCAGCGTTATTTAACACCTCTTGCATTACAGCGGCTTCTAAAGTGCGGGGTTTGCCACGAGATTGCGAAGGTATTGATTTGGAATGATTCTGATTAATTTTGCGAATGGTACCTGAGATTGGTGACTGGCATGTGGTTGCGAAAAATTATTTGCTCGAAATTTTCTTGTCTGTCTGGGGATCGTTTAAAATTGGGTTGCCACCTGTCCTGCGTTTAATTTTATTTGCGGCCACAACTACCAAGGCCTTGCCCGTATTCCCAGATTTAAGGGAGAATTGTTTCGAAAAGGTTGATGACA
>JBBAKX010000187.1:0-1369 GCA_040403315.1 Flavobacteriales bacterium | reverse complement strand
GAGTATGGCGTCCTAAAAAGGTTGGAGAAATAAGCTCAAAAAATGGACAGAGGTAAGAATTTGCAAAAAGTATATGGATCATGTTTAGATTTGCACTTCCCTTCGGTGCTCGCCCACGGTTATCTGTCTGGTTAGGACTGTATAGTACTACCTAAATATGGCCCGCAGATAGGATAACTTTCCTTGAGCATACCAGAGATAGCGCACATTGGCATATAAATTGTATATAAAAATTTGCTGTCTAAAACTATAAATAGATTCGGCAGCTAGAATTCTTGCATGACGAGCTTGGCTAAATACATGGCGATCTCAAGCCTGAGAATGTTCTTCTTCTCTAAGATAACATTGAAGCTTGGAGGCAATCAGATAAGAAACCCGTAATTTTGATAGATTATGGGCTTTCAACTTCATTCAGAATAACCCACAAATCATCCAGCACTCCTTAGCACATCGCCGATGGTAAAATTGAGAATTTCACAGGAAGTCCGTTTTTCGCGAGCATCCGAACCATGCAGCTCCAAAGTAATAAAAATTGAACATCTTAAGATATAAATAGATCAAAGCAGGAAAGATGACTTGGAGTCTTTCTTTTACCTACTCGTGTACCTTGTGAATGGTCCGTTGCCTTGGATGAGAAACACAAATGATAATAAATAGAAGTAATTTAATGACATTTTGCGCATTAAATAATAAATCAATTTCGCCAACTGTAAATCCGGGGTAACTGATCCGATTAATCAATAATTTTTATCAGGTAAATTGTGTGATTTAATTAATATTGAACTTTTAGATGAATTAAAGCTGATTGGCCACTCTATCTGGGGCTTAGGATTTCAGGATAGACCTTATTACAATCATATTATAAGTCTGCTGAGAAAATGGGAGACAAGCACAATAAGTTCTATTTGACTCAAGAATGGTGAATAAAAAATAATGGATTTACTGGATCATCCAGCGCTCTGCAATTCCTTGATCAAATAGGCAAACCCCTTGCCAGTTTGGACCACCAGTCGCCCTATCCGTCTAATATTAAACGATTATGCACTAAAAAAAGATAACAATTAAAAAAGCGCTCTAACTTAAAAATAAATTACTAGCAGCAATGAATTACAAACGGATTTAATTTAAAATCGCGGACAACAAGTAAATGTGCTGGTGAACCACATCTAGCAGTCCACTTTACACACATAAAATGATAAGTAAAATAATGGGAGGACCATTGGTGACATTATCCATTCCCAAATCAATACACGAGCCGCTCCAAAATTATAATATAGTGCCAATTCCATGCTTTCAATCCTGAGGGCAAAAAGATAGCAATAATGCTCACTCAGTAAAGATTTAAAGCAAAAGATTTATTCGATACTCG
>JBBAKX010000186.1:0-1371 GCA_040403315.1 Flavobacteriales bacterium | reverse complement strand
CCCCAAAACCCCAAAACCCCATTGTGTAACAAAGCATAGTAAAAAAGAATAAATTAAAAACAATGGGCAATGGTATATCATTTTGTTGCGTCGACGAAGGAAGGCAGCATAAACACTAGGAAAATTCCATAGTCAAGCCATCCTCACCAATCGATGAAGGCGGATTGAGGGTAGACACCTTCTTGAAATTCCCAGAACCCAGGAAAAGCGTCCATTTTGAGCAAGACGATTCATAAACTATAATCCTTGAAGCATTTAGTGAGGTAATCAACATAATTTACTCTAACGCATAAAAGGAGCTTCCGAGAGACCCATAAACGGAGCTGACACAAGAAATCGTATTGTTGGAAGACCTAGATCAACTGGGTATGTTTTCTAGCTATCATGAAAATACTGATGAACAATTGTTACAAATGGAGAAGTATAGAATCGGAGAGGAAGAGAGGGACATCGTTTATGTAAGAGCCAAATTATTCACTAATAAATATATGGTATAGTCAAAGCGATATGTTAGGAGCTACATTGATAATTTGTTGGCAATGGAGGAAAGTGAACCCGAGAGCAAACTATGGGAACTCAAGGTCAACAAAGATGACATGAAGGTGTACATAAAGAAATCTTCTGTCTGCAGCCATCGCTCGAAGCAGCACTCCTATGTGAAATCGCATGCTTGCTTCAATTCCCACTATACCATTCGCAAAATTGTGGATGCTGTAAGTTCATATCCTTAATTTTAATTTACTCTTTAGATTTTCGACCCCAAGCATCGTAATAAGTGGGACAAAAACGTTATGAAATACCAAGTTATAGCAAGTGAAAAACTCCATGATGGTTACAGACCTTGCACTTCATTGAGTTATCAGCAGCACAAAGGAATCTTGAATTTTAACAATCGTGACTTTTTGGAAAAATACATCGCATTCAGCGACCTACAAGCTAACACTTTTTACGTTTATTTCACAGCTCTCCCTGACAACGAAGTGAATAATTCCGACTTTGCCCAAGATGTGGAATAAAATTCCTAAAACAATCAATAGAATTTGGAGTATTCCGAAATGTCACAGAGACTTTCGGAATTCACAAATAATTATTCCAAAACTCCTGTAAAAACAGATCGTGCCCGCACTATTCTCGGGATATAATAGATTTCAAGGGACCCAGTGACGAATAAAATAAAATACACAATGCTGATATAATGCGACTTGAAGGTAAAAATTACTCCTGCAATATTAAACTTGGCACTCCCATCTGGTATATCAGATTGGTGCAAGAGGCTCAATAAGTATATGTCTGAGCATTATGACGATATATGATTATAATTTCATTCATACAATATAGAGAAAGGGGTTTTGGGGTTTTGGGGTTTTGGGG
>JBBAKX010000185.1:0-1373 GCA_040403315.1 Flavobacteriales bacterium | reverse complement strand
ATTCGGAATAAATTTCTATGTCGGCGTCTATTAGTTTAGCGAGTTGCTCAATGGTTGAATGCTCAAATAATGCGGATAGTGGCAATTTCTTCCCTGTTTGTTGTTCTATTTTATTCATTACTCGTACAGCGATTAATGAATGCCCGCCTATTTCGAAGAAATTACTAAAAATATCTATTTTGTCTCTATTTAAGCTTTCTTTCCAAATGGTTTCAACTACTTTTTCTGTCTCATTTCGTGGCTCAGTATATTCAACTATTTTATTTGATTTATAGTTCAATAATGCCTTACGATCGATTTTTCCGCTCAGTGTTGTTGGCAGTTTCTCGACAATATTAAAGTCGTGTGGCACCATAAAGGAAGGCAGTTGTGCAGCCAATTCATTGCGCCATAATTTTATTTGATCTTGTTCATTGGAGATTTCAGAATCTGTTTCAATAAATGCAATAAGAATATCAGTTTCAGCTATAACAACTACCGTTTTAATCCGATCGATAGACAGTAAGGCTTCTTCTATTTCACCTAATTCTATTCGGTAACCTCTCACTTTGACTTGATGATCGATACGTCCAAGACACTGAACTTGGCCGTTAGGTAATAGTTTTCCTAAATCACCAGAAAGATACATCTTGCTACTTGATTCAAGATCGAAAGTGTTAGTCAAAAACCTTTCATTATTGAGATCAGGCCGATTCAGATAACCTAAAGATACTCCGTCTCCAGCTATTACTATTTCGCCCACTTGTCCCTCATTTGCAGGCTTTCTATTTGCATCTAGCAAATAAACATTGGTATTGGCAATAGGCCTGCCAATGGTAATAGGATTATCATTGATTGTTATTTGAGTAAGAAAGCAGCAAACCGTAGTTTCTGTTGGTCCATAAATGTTCCACAATTCATTACATCTTGAAAGTAGTTCGTGAGCCAAAGGCAATGGAACAGGTTCTCCACCTATCAAAGCTTTAATATTCAACGGGTTTTTCCAACCAGAATCTATTAGCATCTGCCATATACTTGAGGTTCCCCACATCACTGTGATTTTGTCTTTGGCAGCTTTTTCTAGCAATAGATTTCCATCCCTTCTCGTTTCTTCATTAACAAGAACTACGCAAGCTCCGTGAAGCAGGGGTAGGAAGATTTCCATTACCATAGCGTCAAATGATATAGTAGTTATCGAAAAGATTTTATCGGCTGAAGATATGCCTGGTTCTTTGGCCATTGAGTACACAAGGTTGATTACGTTGCAATGTGCCACTTGAACCCCTTTTGGCTTTCCGGTAGATCCTGATGTGTATATGATGTAAGCTGCAGATTCAGTAGGAACCATAAGATTTACAGGTTCTACAGGTAAATCGCGTATTGATTCCAAAATT
>JBBAKX010000184.1:0-1377 GCA_040403315.1 Flavobacteriales bacterium | reverse complement strand
AAAACAAGGATGGCACTATCGGACTTATTCATTTCAAAATAAATTCTTCCTTTCATCAGTAAAGTACTGCAGTACATGGGATTGTTTTGCTCAGATTTGAAGCGAATTTCAAGCTTAACCAACAAATTTAGTGCTGCCCTAGGATTTCCATCCTTCAAACTATCAAGAGCGACATCAAAAACGGGATCAAGATTGCGCAATAAATCCACTCTGGACTGCGCTTTCATCCATGGAATGAATGAATACAATAAAAACAAATAGAGCAATTTAGACTTATGCATCACCAAAAGGGTATGGAACAAAAAGGAAAGTTGTGCAATTTACACCCGAGTTCCGTTTGCTGCTTAAAAACTACCGTTAAATAATGCCTACTTATCAAAATATTGCTTTTCACACAGTTGAATGCTAGGTTTTTTTAAAAGCTTTACGTACTTTTGACAAATAATTGTCTTTCCCCTTTAGACTACTGTACTATATTTTGTTGAGGCTATTTCAAATCGTATCTGTTCAGGGTTTTTTGTTCCCGAATCCATCAATTTTTACACTGTAATCTGTCCTTGAATCATAGTCCCCCATGAACAGGGAAGGCAAAGCGACAATCTATGAGAAAACTATTCGCAGCCGTCACAGCAATTCTATTTTTTTTGCATTTTTTTCAAATTGCGGCGGCTCAACACAAGTATTCAGGCATCGGAGGGATGAATCACCCTTTTCATGCCGCTTTTTATCAAGCGCTTAAATGGCGTAGCATTGGTCCTTACCAAGGCGGGCGCAGCGTTGTAGCAGTAGGTCTTCCCAACAATCCAATGGTTTATTATCTTGGTTCAACTGGCGGCGGACTTTGGAAAACAGATGATGGAGGCTGGAGCTGGCAAAATACCTCGGACGGATTTTTCCAAAGTGGCTCTATTGGCGCCATAGCCATTGCTCCTACTGATGTCAATGTATTGTATGTTGGTATGGGAGAGCATGCCGTAAGAGGCGTGATGAGCTCGGCAGGCGACGGGGTTTATAAATCAACCGATGGCGGCAAAACCTGGGAACATACCGGGCTGGTTCAATCCGAACAAATTGCTGAGATTTGTATTCATCCTAACAATCCAGATCACATCTATGTAGCCGTGCAAGGCGCATTGTATAAAGATTCAGCGGAACGCGGTATTTATGAATCTCAAGACGGCGGTAAAACCTGGAAAAACATCTTTTCCATCAACTCAAGCACCGGCGCGGCCGATTTGTGCTTTGATCCCCAAAATCCAAGAATATTGTATGCCTCAATGTGGGATCACCAACGCTCACCTTGGTACGTTCGAAGTGGAGGCCCCGGATCTGGTTTGTACAAATCCACTGATGCTGGAGTAAGTTGGAAAAAAATGA
>JBBAKX010000183.1:0-1377 GCA_040403315.1 Flavobacteriales bacterium | reverse complement strand
AAAACAAGGATGGCACTATCGGACTTATTCATTTCAAAATAAATTCTTCCTTTCACCAGTAAAGTACTGCAATACATGGGGTTGTTTTGCTCAGATTTGAAGCGAATCCCAAGTGGAACCAACAAGTTAAGTGCAGCTCTAGGATTTCCGTTCTTCACGCTATCAAAGGCCACCTCAAAAACGGGATCAAGGTTGCGCAACAAATCCATTCTGGACTGCGCTTTCATCCATGGAATGAATGAATACAATAAAAACAAGTAGAGCAATTTAGCCTTTTGCATCACCAATAGGGTATAGGATAAAAAGGAAAGTTGTGCAATTTACAACCGAGTTCCGTTTGCTGCTTAAAAACTACCGTTAAATAATGCCTACTTATCAAAATATTGCTTTTCACACAGTTGAATGCTAGGTTTTTTTAAAAGCTTTACGTACTTTTGACAAATAATTGTCTTTCCCCTTTAGACTACTGTACTATATTTTGTTGAGGCTATTTCAAATCGTATCTGTTCAGGGTTTTTTGTTCCCGAATCCATCAATTTTTACACTGTAATCTGTCCTTGAATCATAGTCCCCCATGAACAGGGAAGGCAAAGCGACAATCTATGAGAAAACTATTCGCAGCCGTCACAGCAATTCTATTTTTTTTGCATTTTTTTCAAATTGCGGCGGCTCAACACAAGTATTCAGGCATCGGAGGGATGAATCACCCTTTTCATGCCGCTTTTTATCAGGCGCTTAAATGGCGTAGCATTGGTCCTTACCAAGGCGGACGCAGCGTTGTAGCAGTAGGTCTTCCCAACAATCCAATGGTCTATTTCTTTGGTTCAACTGGCGGCGGACTCTGGAAAACGGATGACGGAGGCTGGAGTTGGCAAAACACCTCGGATGGCTTTTTCCAAAGTGGTTCTATCGGTGCAATAGCCATTGCTCCTTCTGATGTCAATGTGATGTATGTTGGCATGGGAGAGCATGCCGTAAGAGGCGTGATGAGCTCGGCAGGCGATGGGGTTTATAAATCAACCGATGGCGGCAAAACCTGGGAACACACCGGGCTGGTTCAATCTGAACAAATTGCTGAGATTTGCATTCATCCTAACAATCCAGATCACATCTACGTAGCCGTGCAAGGCGCGTTGTATAAAGATTCCGCTGAACGCGGTATTTACGAATCTCAAGACGGCGGTAAAACCTGGAAAAACATCTTTTCCATCAACCCAAGCACCGGCGCTGCCGATTTGTGCTTTGATCCCCAAAATCCAAGAATATTGTATGCCACGATGTGGGATCACCAACGCTCACCTTGGTACGTTCGAAGTGGCGGTCCCGGATCTGGTTTGTACAAATCCACTGATGCTGGAGTAAGTTGGAAAAAAATGA
>JBBAKX010000182.1:0-1399 GCA_040403315.1 Flavobacteriales bacterium | reverse complement strand
CCATTCCCAGACGAGTTCGTACAGGTGATTGACAAAGAGTGTGCAAATGGCACAGTGGAATAAGAATATATAAATAAATCACGTTATTTATAGCCGAGTACTAGCTAAAAAAATTGTCAATTCGGCTATAGTGCACAGAAATTCTCTGAAGATAACCAATTTGTCAACGTAATCCAAAATTTCTCGAAATTCAAGAAAAACAAGATCCCCAATTTCAATGGTTCATCACAATTTGAGAACCAAGATTAAATGGTCTTGACCTCCTCCAATGACGATTCTTAGCATTCTTCAAATTTTGAGTTTGATGCCGCCCAGCGCTCAAATGATGAAGATTCCGCCTAATTAGCATGTTCGATTATTAAAAAACAAAGTGGTTCCAAAGGAGCCCAATTCGCTAAGTTGAATGAGCTGCCTATCATCGACAATTCGGGCTCGTAAGTACCCACCAAGTCGCCATACTTCAGAAAAATGGTGGGCAAGTGCACAAATGTGCAAACTTATTACGAGGAGGCAGTTGTCGACGAGGTAGTTTAATCTGAAGATAACAACTACGAGGGGTGCGACTCCGTATATTCAATATGTAATGAGGTCGGCGGTAGCTTCCGACCCCTGGTCCGTCGGCAATAAAATATTATAAAATGTGCCGCGGACATCAATGCTAACGAAGAGTTCAGTTTCGGAGGGAATAATAATTTCCAACAATACGAAGAGGAATAGATTGATGATGATAGTGATATAGGGCAGGAAGAATTCGAAGAAATGAAAATCGACGAGATCGACTCCAAGGCCTCCAAACACTCATCTTCCTAAGATTCATCATCCAATGGCGGCGAGCACCAATTCGACGAGCTCTGCATCGATTCCTCAAGTTGTGAGGGAGGCGCGGGCAAACTTTCTATCAACAGTATCAGCGATGATGAGCAATAATAATTCGAAGAGTTATTGATTGAGAGTGACGTGGACGAGAAGCTCGCATTAAGTTCTTTCTCCTTCGCAAGAGCGGCCGGTGGTGGAGACTTCCCATCGTTCAAAAAAATATGCGTCCCTCACCACTTACTGAGGATAGAGGTCCACGATGAGGAGGGGGAGTGCAATATTAATAATTTTGACGCGCGTAACTACCGCGCGATCCAGATGCGCGCAGAGGACGACGACGACTGCTGTGAAGACCAGTTCTCAAGACAATGATAATAAGAATATATGATAACAAATAGTAGAGGATTGTGGTTGGCGCATAATTGAGTTAGGTTTATATACATCTACATGCAAGCCAAACCATATATATAAATTACTGAATTAAATACAAACTATATATAATTTGTTATAATATAATGTTTTTTGCAATATTATCCATTATCTATCTACTTAAGGAAACACATGGGGTTTTGGGGTTTTGGGG
>JBBAKX010000181.1:0-1408 GCA_040403315.1 Flavobacteriales bacterium | reverse complement strand
CCCCAAAACCCCAAAACCCCAGTTTAAAGATGAACATTAGAAATTCAAAATAGTAATTTGTTGCTATAAACAGCTTTAAAATTAGTATATAAGGGGAGCCATCAAGTTATAAAATAATCAAATCAAATGAAATTTCAATAAGCCCTCATAGCATTCATATTCGCAGGAGTAGTTTCAGCCTAGTTCCTCAATAATGATACTGCAGGTAGCAATGAAACGACTGGCTTGAGTGCCAACGAAACCTTGCTTAATCTGTCACTGTGGAATAACGAAACTTTTGCATTCTTACCTCCAGCTTCCAAGTTTATTCTTCCCATTGCCGCAGTAGAGCTGGGAAATGTGATGGAATAATTCGATGCTCGAGAATACGAAGGTTGGTATATCTAAGATATCGAGAAGAATTGCGCGTCAACTTTCTTGAAGAGAAATGGAACAACATTCTATGCAACTTCAACTTGCAGAAATGAGACCACCACATTCATGAACGGAACATGCAAAACAGTACCTGACGACACAAACATCGACATCGCGTACTACAAGGGTTACTATGGGAAAACCAATATTAGTTTAGGCTTGGTTAATGATCCATTTGATCTCAAGTCGAATGAGACTCTATTTTTATGGACAAACCCAGAGGAAACTCAATGGTTATGGGTTCATTAGAACAGATCAATTGCTTATGAGCAGGATATCGACAACAAGCTTCCATTTAGAGTATCAGCATATCAGCACCGCGATTTAAACAAAAACGGTACATCATTATATGACTTCTAGATCTTCGAATGTGTGGGTCTGGGAAATGCAACAGGATCAACGAGATGACTCCTGAATCTGTTCCCTGAATAATATGACTATTTGTTACCTGATTTGGGGTTTAATATTAGTTCTTTATTCTTCTTCCTTGTCGGGTTCCTTCTTTAATTTATTAACTAATTTAAACCGGGCAACAATTTCGGGTAGTTTTTAAGGGGGTCCACCTGCAGAACGAGAGGGTCCCCCCATAGCCTTTTACTACGTTTTATAGCCCGGACAGAGGTTATGGGTATAAAGTTATGTTTGAGGTTGCTTGAGCGTACAAAAAAAGGTCGCTTTTACCTGGTTTACCCCCTGTTTTTCGAGATTTTGAAGCTTTATAGCACCTCTGAGCCAGCTGGAACCTCCTCAAACCTAGATAAGTATAATATACGTTACGTGCATTTAGGTAGCAGTGATGCGACCTGTGACTTCTGGTTGTTCGGCTACCTTGGTGGTGTTTCGGCAGCCTTGGTTGGCCCTCTATTTATTTTAACTTGAACCCTGAATCGAGGGCATATAATTTTAAAACTTTTGATATTTAAAATGGTCAAGAGGAGAGACTACAAAAGGTCCCTCAAACGAATGGCCTGCGAGGATGCCGGCTTGCAACCAT
>JBBAKX010000180.1:0-1415 GCA_040403315.1 Flavobacteriales bacterium | reverse complement strand
CAACAAATCTGCCGAATAAAGGGTCATTCTATCCGCTTTAAGCGCATCCATAAATGCTGGACCATAATTTTCTCTGAAATAACTATCGTTTGCACCTGCAAAACTGAAACTCCCTTTGAATAAAAACAGAGCTACAATAATTCCAAAAACAACCGCTGCAGATTGCCACAAAGCTTTGAATCTTGCGTCTTTTTCCAAATTAAAAAAGGACTGTAATCCCATTATAGCTAGAACTGGAAAACACAATTCCAGAATTACTTGTATCGAAGAGACGGCTCTAAACTTATTGTACATTGGCACATTGTCTATAAAAAAGTCAGTCAAAGCTGGGAAGTTCTTGCCCCAAGACAAAACTAAAGCGACAATTGCTCCTGAAAGGAAAACGTATTTTATTTTTCGTTTATCAGTGAATAAAGCCAGAATTCCCAAAAAGAAAACCACAATTCCTATATATGCTGGCGCAGCAACTATTGGCTGATCTCCCCAATAAGTTGGCATTCCGGAAACAAAATCGTTTGCTTGCGTCTCAGAAACTCCTTGCCCAATCATAAATTCGTACATCGCACTGTCTTTGCCAAGAGATTCGTTGTTTGAACCGCCGAAAAGTCGAGGAGCAATTAAATTGAAACTTTCTGCAATTCCGTAACTGTATTCTGTGATGTATTCTCGAGACATTGCGCTGTTTCCAACGCTTTTTGAACCATCAGCATTGAATGTTAATTCGCTTTTTCCCCTTGTACTAAATGTAGCATATTCGGCTGTGGCCAATAAATTAGTGGCATTGGCTCCAATTGCGAAAATTCCGGCTATTGCTAAAACGCCTATCGAAGTCAACAGCGATTTGTATTCCTTTTCTTTAACTGCTTGATACAGAAAATAACTCGAAAGCAACACTAGGAAAATCAACAAATAATACGTCATTTGGAAGTGATTTGCATTAATTTCTAATGCCACTGCGAACATTGTCAGCAAACCTCCCCAAATATATTTCTTCTGAAAAACCAATATAAAACCGGCAATAACGAGCGGCATATAGGCTATCGCGTGTGCTTTGGCATTATGTCCAACACCCAAAATAATAATTAAATATGTGGAAAATCCAAACGCTAAAGCTCCGAAAAAAGCTTTCAACGGATCAATTTTTAAAACCAAAAGCAATCCATAAAAACCAAGAAAGTATAAAAATAAATAATCCGCAGGACGAGGTAAAAAGCGCAAAGCATCATCAATCATTCCTACATAATCGTGAGGATATTTGGCTCCCAATTGATAGGTTGGCATTCCTCCAAACGCTGAATTTGTCCAATACGGTTCGATTTTTTTAGCTTTTCTAAAATCGTTTTGCTCTTTTGCCATTCCTGTATATTGCGCAATATCCGATTGGGAAATTTGTTTCCCTTGCAAAACAGGATAGA
>JBBAKX010000179.1:0-1420 GCA_040403315.1 Flavobacteriales bacterium | reverse complement strand
CCCCAAAACCCCAAAACCCCAAAACCCCTGCTGATGTCAACTGGCAATAAATTGTAATAAATTTCCGCAATAGTTTAAAAATACCTATTATGCAACAGCTCCCTCAACCGCAGATCAACCACCCCCCTCAATACCCATAAATACTACTTATAGATAACCTGACATTTCAAAAACTCATCAATGCAGGCTCAGACTTACTTAGATTCCAGTAACTACTTACCTACATGGTACCACCGGCCTAGAGCCAACAGGCATGGAACCATTTCCGGAACGATTTAAGGTGCCAAATGTAAGTCAGGCAGCCTCATGAGCTATCAGTAGCTCCTATAGCATGTGCTGAGCTTGAGAAGTTAATAAACGGCCTTTTCAGCATCAACAATCAAATAATTACAAAAGAATGTGGGCACAGTGAGTTCATTATACATAACTAGAAGAGCCTTGATAAACTGGTGAAAGAGATTTTCGTCCAAATTTAAGCGCTGCGCTATTTGAAGATTCCCAGCTTTATTTTGTAAGTTTTCAAAATGAACAGTACCTCTATGGAGTCCAACTAAGAGTATGCTAAGCGAGTGGCCTGCATGCTTAGTAGCACCTTGATCTATTTGTACAAACTCCTAAGAGACTCCAACCAAAGGATATTAACAGATGAAGAATAAAAACAGATGCAAGATTAACAACAGCAACAGTTGAACCAATAAGCAGCGTAGAACCTTCCAAGATAACCCATTGAGGAGGTCAAAGAAAATTAGCCATCAATGTAAGAATCAATGAATTAAATGCTGCAAAGAATGGGCTAACTTGAAAGAAGTCATAACCTCCTTCAAAACGAGGTAGCGTACTTACGTAATCGTGATCAAAGCGTTCATTCTGATCTTTCCTTTATTCAAAGGGCGCTTATCCTATTTGGAATAAATCCTCTATAAAACTAACCACCTAACAATTTCCCTCAACAACCTCAGTAATATTTTAATCCATTCATCTAAGGTAACGTCGGTGGCCAAGCCTTTCCTCCTCCACTCGCTAATAATTAATACCTGCCTAATCAACAAAATCCACAACAGAGACCCCCTAATTTTTAAGGTAATGATCTAAGTCAATTGTCGACTGAAATATCATTTTCAAACGAACGAGAATGACGACTAATTAATTTTACCCCTAATATGCGATAATAATTATTACTTTTTATAGGCCCACAATGATTAAACAGTTACCGATATCAAATTATAAAATGAAGACCAATTAAATTAAGGAATCAAAGTGAAAAGAGCAGAGTGCTTATATACAGAGTGAATTAAAGTGATATTATCTAAGTTAAATATAGGCGGGTATGAATCTATTTGCTCGTTAAAATAAACGTTAAAGTTATATCAATTCTACCTCCTCATCTTGAGGTGGGGTTTTGGGGTTTTGGGGTTTTGGG
>JBBAKX010000178.1:0-1422 GCA_040403315.1 Flavobacteriales bacterium | reverse complement strand
CCCAAAACCCCAAAACCCCAAAACCCCATTCTGCTTAGAAAATGAGATAATAATTAACAATAAATGTCGGCAGACGACTTCGCTTTTTTGCTGCACTCTTTAAAGGATGAGCTTCTCATCTTATCACGTGTAATGTATAAAATCCGCAACTCACAAAGACGAACGGATTCCTTCAAACACTTACAAGGTATCGAGAGATAGCTCAAGGGCTTATTTAAAGATGGGTCAAAACTAAAGGAGGATGTCATTTGCGAAAGACTCAAGTCCACAAGGGATGAAATCGGCAAGGCAGGTACCAGTCTGATGTTTAATCTGCGATTGAACTTTTTCGCAAATTATTCCAGTGTCGTACAGGCCATGCTTGCAAGGATTGACACTGTGTGCAACAGAATAGTGAAGATGCTCGCTAAGAAAGATGAGAGTGATTTAATTAAGAAAGTTAAGAAATGAAGTTTAAATTATTGTATCAATCTAGCATATCTGAGGTGGCTCCTGCCTCTATGGTTACTGTAAGTTTCACGGATCCTTCGATAAAAGACTTTTCTTGAATGACAGCAACGATTTTATCGAGATCAATTTCTTCGGGGAAGAAAATTGGAATTCTAAGTGAGATTCCTTGTCCATATGAGAAAGGCTCAATACTATAAGTTGAAATGTCCTCCGCGAGAAGAAGTTCTTCTATCTCTCCGATCAATACCTTCGGCTTCACTTTATCCTCTGTTTGTAGCATAATTCTCGACATTTTTATTCGAATAGTATAAATGATAGAATATTAATTCTTTCGTCAATTGTATGGTAGTAATTTTACCTTTTAATCAACGATTGGTCCATAAAATATATATCTTTAATTTGCAAATTTTACAAAATAAATTATAATCAATAAAATGGCACTCAAACGCATTTAAAAAGAGTTAGAAAACCTTCGAACAAATAATCATTCTCTACATGACTCCAACTTTGAAAGCTTTTGTGCGGGACCGTTTAGTGACCCATACAACTGGACAGCAATCATTAAAGGTCCAGACGACACCCCTTTTGAGGGTGGATAATTTTATCTCAGTATCATAATTCCATAAGATTATCCATTCAGACCTCCAAGAGTCAATTTCCAAACCAAAATCTACCATCCAAATATCAACGAACTTGGGTCTATGAGTCTAGAAATTTTGGACATAAGGTGGTCACCAGCACAAACAATTACTGAAGTTATAAAGACTATTATTGAATTGATGCGGTTTCCGAATCCTGATAATCCCTTGGTGCCCGAGATAGCACAAATTTATAAAGATGACATCCTTTTATTTAAATCGATTTCCAGGGGATGGACTAATGATTATGCGACGTGATGTTTATGAATTATTTGTTGGATTTAATTAAATATTGATTTTGAAGATTAGCTATTGGGGTTTTGGGGTTTTGGGG
>JBBAKX010000177.1:0-1473 GCA_040403315.1 Flavobacteriales bacterium | reverse complement strand
TGTAAATGAATATATATAAAGAGGCAAAAGAGTAATAAGTCTCTTTTAGGATTTAGCCTCTCTTTTTATTTTGAAAATCCAATTTTTTATAAGCTGTTAATTGAAGTGTATTTGTTTGAGTATCTGTTACTATTTGAATATTGCAAAAACCTACTTCGGTATAAATTTGATGCGTTCTCGATCCACTTAAAATGATCGGAGTCGTTGATGATTTGATGCAACATAGGGTATATTTAAAGATTTAAATCTGAAGGCTCCAAAGTGAGGAGCAAGTTAAATGGAAACTCCTTCAAGCATTGCATGCTTTTATCACAGAAAATAACTATCAACCCGGCAAATATTTCGAGGATTGATGGAATTATGATCTTAACTATCACGATCTTGCCAGATCTTAGTGCCAAAATGGTAATCTGTGCATCATTGATTACGATCTGCTTGCAAAATTAAAATCTTTAATCTTTGCTCTATTCTCCCAGTTTTTATTTCTTAATGTTGAGAGATCGTAATTATTTACAAATTGATTGAGATTTATGCATCTGACGTGCGAGTTTTGAGAATTAACTAATCGATGATCAATGTTCTATCTGTTCGCATGATGTTAAAGCATGCATTAAATGCATGATCCTTAGAATAATTAAATCTGCTTCCATAATGATGTTTGTAGCATTAATTCGGGCTCATTGCTCGTGAAATACTTGTATACTTTCAGATCATTACTAATAATTTTCACGTTGTTTCGCAATGTTTGGGAGATGTTTGCGAATCTCATTTTAATTGATGTTTTAATAGAAATGTCTCACTAAGCTGCCATTCATCATTATTCGTATTAAATAAATCGAGGTTTTTATATTTTTGTTAGCACTTTAATTGCAGGCCTATTAACTTCGTGTTACATCGATGTTGTTAGTACTTTTGAAAATGCATTCGGATCGTAGTTCTATTTTTTAATAAATTCGTCTTTTTCTCTAAATCATGAACTTAATGCTGATTATTTCATTTCCTTAGATGTGCATTAATAATATGGAAGGCTCCATGTTTGGGGTCAGCATATGACTTAATTACAATTTCGGTACTCATGAGGATAGTTTACTGAAAATTATGCAGCACATGTATTCTGCCGTGATGAAAGGTGCTACTTATTCATGAAATTAAGTATTTGTTCAGCAGTCGTTGTTTGGATTATTTCTTCGCTCAAAATGCAGCTGATAGCGTTATACACTTCAAAAAGGTAAAGATCGATGTTCTTAATATAATATTTAAGATGTTAAAGCCCTATTTCACAATTATTGTAATCGATAGGTACTCATGGCACGAGTAAGATCGCTCATTGTGAAAGACAGGTGCAGCCGTGTAATATATACGGAGGGTTTAACAATCGTGAATTATGATTTAATTTCGGAGAAATGTGAAGCAATGTATATTATCCTCTCTTTGTGTATACTCACGGGGTTTTGGGGTTTTGGGGTTTTGGGG
>JBBAKX010000176.1:0-1486 GCA_040403315.1 Flavobacteriales bacterium | reverse complement strand
ATAACTGGCATCATATTCCCGGAATAGGTGGCATAATGGCGACCGGATTATCCACCTTGATTGCAAATGTTGTTGTGAATAGCTTTCAAAATTGTATTTTTACCCAGCATTCACACACCGACCTTACAACCGTGTTTAATCTTGCAGTTGTGAATAGCTTTCAAAATTGTATTTTTACCCAGCATTCACACCAGTAATTTGTTATTTAATATCCCATTCGGTGTTGTGAATAGCTTTCAAAATTGTATTTTTACCCAGCATTCACACCTTGCCCGTGTACTGTGCCATGCATAAGCAAGTTGTGAATAGCTTTCAAAATTGTATTTTTACCCAGCATTCACACCATGTATGAAGATTTCTTTTATATTATGCATGTTGTGAATAGCTTTCAAAATTGTATTTTTACCCAGCATTCACACCAGGACAGAGAATATATTGTTGAACAGATAGTTGTGAATAGCTTTCAAAATTGTATTTTTACCCAGCATTCACACCTTTTACGCTGATTTAATTATAATGGTATTGTTGTGAATAGCTTTCAAAATTGTATTTTTACCCGGCATTCACACCGTTAAAGCATAATTTAAAATCCTAACACAGTTGTGAATAGCTTTCAATATTGTATTTTTACCCAGCATTCACACCGCAGAGTTTGCAGAGTTTGCAAGTTAGCAGTTGTGAATAGCTTTCAAAATTGTATTTTTACCCAGCATTCACACCCTTATGCCATGCGTTGTTATAGCTGCCTTGTTGTGAATAGCTTTCAAAATTGTATTTTTACCCAGCATTCACACCTCATAACCCCACGGTCTTTCATTGCCCGCGTTGTGAATAGCTTTCAAAATTGTATTTTTACCCAGCATTCACACCACCAATAGTATCAAAATCGTATGTCATACCGTTGTGAATAGCTTTCAAAATTGTATTTTTACCCAGCATTCACACCTTATAGAATTATGACACAAACACCTAAAGGTTGTGAATAGCTTTCAAAATTGTATTTTTACCCAGCATTCACACCTTTATTATTTGCCATAACATCGTACTGCATGTTGTGAATAGCTTTCAAAATTGTATTTTTACCCAGCATTCACACCTGAACCTGCCACAACAAGAAAGCAGGGTAAAGTTGTGAATAGCTTTCAAAATTGTATTTTTACCCAGCATTCACACCAGCCTGCTATAGCGTCAATATTGCCAGTATGTTGTGAATAGCTTTCAAAATTGTATTTTTACCCAGCATTCACACCAAGTTTAAGGAACTGGGGATCGAAGTACCGTTGTGAATAGCTTTCAAAATTGTATTTTTACCCAGCATTCACACCACATAGAGCATTTTATCATATAGACACAAAGTTGTGAATAGCTTTCAAAATTGTATTTTTACCCAGCATTCACACCCCCTTACGCCAACGTTAACGGCTTAAATGCGTTGTGAATAGCTTTCAAAATTGTATTTTTACCCAGCATTCACACCGGAGTGGTG
>JBBAKX010000175.1:0-1515 GCA_040403315.1 Flavobacteriales bacterium | reverse complement strand
TGTTTGAACTCTTTAGGAAAACCCCTAACTAAAGTTACTGCTCAAATCAGTCTGTTATTATACCTAATTTAAGGCAACACTGCCACACCCTCCTCTTGATCATTCGTCACCTGCTGATGATTTGAAGAGCTCCTAATTGATATATAGTCACTCAGAGTGTTCTCCCTATTGTCGACCGAGCGACTTCTCAGAGACAGAGATCTCTGTGCTTTTATTATTGATGAATTCTGAATAAACTTATTCAGAACTAGGGACTTGCGTGGTTTATTCAATAAATGCTGTATCGATTGGAAGTATGGCGATGCGAGCAGAGAGGCATGCTATGGATGCTGTTCATTCCCGATGGGATTAATATTCGATGTACTGATCCATTGCTCTCGATTGATGCGGAATTCAGCCATTCCATGTTAGAAATCATTGTTAGAGTAGAAGCTGCTTTCACTGCCACGAGTCATGTTGTTCGTAGATCGTTCACTTTCCAAAGTTTGTGTGTGCATTTTCTTGTACATCTTGACCAGGTTCTTAGCATATTAGAATCTGTTCTCAAATGAGTAATTTATACTCTCAGTGTCCTCTTGTTCTATTTAGGAATGAGATAAATGACTTTTTAATGACTTTTAATTCCTTATTTTTTTAGGAGTATAAAATTTATTCTATGGCTCCTAATATTCTTTCATATTTTGATACCTTTCCATGATGTTATTGTACGAATTATTGTTTAATTTGACTGAATTCTAGTACTATTGCTGGGCTGCCACATTTCTCGCTTGACTAAAGTCTAAATTTCTCTTTTCCAAGTGGTTTTAAAAACGTCGATGTATGCGAAGCCTGATCTCAGACTATTTTGTGACCGCGTCACTAAACTATTAGACATCCGCGCTCAATTGCTTGAGGTGTGAATATCTCTCGCTCATCCTTTTGAAGTTTGCCTGCTATTCTCTATTGACCGAGGTCTCTTCGCTATTATTATTTTCAATCGTGGTGGAGGATGACAGTTCTTTACCCCCTTTATTTTTAAGTATCAACTTAGGTTTGTACATGAAAGGCAT
The DNA here is from genome assembly GCA_040403315.1 of Flavobacteriales bacterium. GTDB lineage: Bacteria > Bacteroidota > Bacteroidia > M30B66 > M30B66 > CAMCXT01. The sequence goes on along the minus strand of JBBAKX010000175.1, from coordinate 466 downwards.
ATTTCTGTTCATTCGATTGAATTCATCATGCTAGCTTTTGACAAGCTGGATCATTTTGTCATGCTGGATCTTGCTGGTGACTGTCTGCATGATTTTGAGCCACTCTTTCCCGTCAACGCGCCCGATGCAGCCGCATTTGTCTTGGCATTGGCAATCTTTAACCAAGTCAGAAGGGGGACTGTTCAATGCCCCGTACGCAAAGTCAAATTATATGCGCGCCCTCAATTTAGCATCATCCTGCAGGTCATCAAAGAAATCTTATCGATCATATGGCTCGGAAGAGTAATGCCTTTATTTTCTGTGCTCCGTTCGCGTTTGGTAGGGGTCGTCGGTTGAGATTTACTGTCGTTTGATGGGTATTTATGTCGTGTTGGTGAGCCGCAGGAGGAGGTGTTTTGACATTGAGTTTATTTAATGATTTAATATCTGCGTCTGCCCGCTAGATTGGGGTTTTGGGGTTTTGGGG
>JBBAKX010000174.1:0-1538 GCA_040403315.1 Flavobacteriales bacterium | reverse complement strand
TGTCATCTCATCGGTTCTGCTGTACTGTAGAAATACACTTTCTACTATTCGGAGTGTAGTTCATCCCAGGATTCCATAATTCCGGGGTGTAGTCATCAGTGTTGTCATCTCATCGGTTCTACTGTACTGTAGAAATATCACCTGCAGCAATATTATTTATATAAGTAGCAGCTCCTACGGAAATAATTTTTTATTATTATTTTTGGAGCAGCAGTGCAGTTTATGACAGTCACCATACAAGAAGTCATTTTAGACCGTTTCTGCCACTCAAATCCTGTTCCAACTAAAAATGTCGTCTTCCCTCCCTGTTGAAAAATAATAAAAATATTTTCCTTGCTAGCGTGTACAGTTAGACATACAGTAGGCGCAGTTGTACCGGGAAGAGAAATTCAAGTGATATATATGCACTTGAATTTCTCTTCCCGGTACGCAATGTCAATCACGTATGACTGCGAATTTGGGGACCAACTATTATATTCCTACTGTACAACAGGAATTTTGGATTTTGAAATCATGATCTATTTGATCAATCAGATGTATCAATATGGGGACCAACTATGATGTGGGAAATCATGATCTATTTGATCGACCATATGTATGAATATGAGGACGTTTTTTAAATATGGACCTACAAAAGGAATCTGACGTAATTGGAATCAAAATTGGGGATTTGATGACGGGAACTGATTTACGGGAACGATCTATCACTCGCTTACTAACCGAAAATTAGTATTTTTTGACGCTGTTTGAATTTTTGATATTGCTAAAGAATATGCAAGCCGTTCTAACGTAATTGCCTGTATATTTTTCTGCGTGTCATTTTTTCCCTGCATTTTCGTAGGGGATATCTATTGACATAATTATATAAAATGAACGACAACGGGGACGACTTTTTCGATGGGGATGACGAATTTGATGTTTTAAGAGTGCACGAAGGAAAAGTAGATGGTCTTGAATTAGAACCGTCCATAAAAACTGTTAAACATCGAAGCCGCCCTGAGGTAATTGAAAAAGCCCGTTTGAAAAAACAGTTGGGCAATAAAAAGTTAAGCTCGGTATGCATTTCATTTTTAACGCCTATCGTCAAATCTGATTGTATGATAAAATTTACTTGCATTCAATCCAGAATGCTGACGATGAGGAGGATCATTTATCTTCCGAGGAAGAAAAGCAACAAATAGTAGAAAAAAATCTACTCAGCCGGGAAAAACGAACGGCTTATATGCGTGAATACCGCTTAAAACAAAGAGAGCAGAAATCGGCTGTGGATCAGTTACTATCCATCAAGCGGGGCAGAGATCAGGCTGCTTACAAGCGTGAATATAACAAACGGCCTGAAGTTATTGCCAAAAACCGTCAGTACCGGCTTGATCATTCAAATAAACGAGCTGCTCAAAAGCGTCAAAGCCGTGCTGATGATCCTGAGGCTGATGAAGAACGTAAGCAACAAATTGCTGAGCAGCGACAACGACGATTGGATTACGCACGTCAATACCGTGCTGACCATCCTGAGGCTTTTAGGCAATATCAGCGAACGC
>JBBAKX010000173.1:0-1550 GCA_040403315.1 Flavobacteriales bacterium | reverse complement strand
GACTGTTCACTTTGCTCCGTTTTTTACTGTCCACTTTCACCGAATTTATGCAACCCTCGATGAGCTTTAATCGAACCTGTCGGAATTGAAACATTTAATTTGGGTAGAAATACCCTAGGCATGCGGGCGCTTTAATCGAACCTGTCGGAATTGAAACGCTGGATTTGCAATTCTTTTACCCCTACCCCATTCTGCTTTAATCGAACCTGTCGGAATTGAAACTAATAATGCCGTAGAACGTTATCCTTGGCATGCGGGACTTTAATCGAACCTGTCGGAATTGAAACAAAGCATTAGCATTTGCCTCCTACCCTTCTTGGTGAGCTTTAATCGAACCTGTCGGAATTGAAACCATAATTATGAATTTAGAGGGCTTCTTCAGACTATGCGCTTTAATCGAACCTGTCGGAATTGAAACTCATCGGGGATTATCACCATGGGCTTTTTTATCGCCGCTTTAATCGAACCTGTCGGAATTGAAACTCATAAACGATGATTTGGGGGCATTCCTTCGACTTCGCTTTAATCGAACCTGTCGGAATTGAAACCATGCAGGGCGTCAAGCTTCGAGGAACCTTTTCAGGGCTTTAATCGAACCTGTCGGAATTGAAACTTACTTTTAAAACGTCATAACCTTCAGCCATTGCGCGCTTTAATCGAACCTGTCGGAATTGAAACTCCAATGTGCAAGACTTTTTCCTTACGCTAATCCAAGGCTTTAATCGAACCTGTCGGAATTGAAACGGAACATTCCCTACTAATTCAAGGGGCTATAGTTACTGCTTTAATCGAACCTGTCGGAATTGAAACAATACAATTCAACGGTGTCCGTCTCGTTCAGGTCTTGCTTTAATCGAACCTGTCGGAATTGAAACTACAAAAGGCGTTCCAGCAATACGGGTATGAGTTTGGCTTTAATCGAACCTGTCGGAATTGAAACCAGAAGAAAAAATCGAAACTATTTTTGGCACTCTTAGCTTTAATCGAACCTGTCGGAATTGAAACTCAGAAAACTGTTCTTGGTCATTTTCACCACATCGCGCTTTAATCGAACCTGTCGGAATTGAAACTAGCTGTTCGCCCTCGGGGTAGTGTAGTTCCAAGTTGCTTTAATCGAACCTGTCGGAATTGAAACTTCCAAACGTAGTTCCTTAATTCGTGCTTTAGGTTGGCTTTAATCGAACCTGTCGGAATTGAAACTTACCTCATACAAGTTTGCCTTTTCAGCCGATTGGAGCTTTAATCGAACCTGTCGGAATTGAAACCGGCTTTTACAAGTGGAATGACTACGACAAGAACAGCTTTAATCGAACCTGTCGGAATTGAAACGGAGTATTGGTTGGAAAACTACAACGGTGGCACCGTGCTTTAATCGAACCTGTCGGAATTGAAACTAAATCTGAGCACATGACCGCAGCACAGTTTTTACAGCTTTAATCGAACCTGTCGGAATTGAAACATTGCGAAATGGCAATTTTGCGGTGGCTGCGGTCGCGCTTTAATCGAACCTGTCGGAATTGAAACAGGATATTGATAAACTTATTGACAGC
>JBBAKX010000172.1:0-1554 GCA_040403315.1 Flavobacteriales bacterium | reverse complement strand
TCAATGTTCAATGTTCAATGTTCAATGTTCAATGTTCAATGTTCAATGTTCAAAAAATTTAGATCCTATAAAAGTATAATATTCTCTCAATAATCTTAATCTAATCTTGTGTCTCAAATCTAATATCTCACATCTAAAGAAGGATGCCTTTTAAGAAAAAATATGCTACCGAAAAGTAAATAACAATACCCGTAACATCTACCAGCGTTGCAACAAATGGCGCAGAAGAAGCTGCGGGATCAAGCTTTAATCTTTTAAGAATAAGTGGCAGCATAGAACCCATTAAACTCCCCCAAAGTACAATGCCTATCAATGAAAAGAAAATGGTTGCAGCTACCAAATTCCAATAAATGCCATAATCGTAAATGTGGAGATTCTGCCAAAGTATAATTCGTAAAAAGCCAATGCTGCCAAGGATTACACCGAGGATAAAACCCGATATTAACTCACGCCGCATAACCCGCCACCAGTCTGCAAGGGTTACTTCGCCCAATGCCATTGCCTGTATAATTAATGTACTTGCCTGTGAGCCGCTGTTGCCTCCGCTGCTCATGATAAGTGGGATGAATAAAGCAAGCACAGTTGCCTTTTCTATCTCGACCTGAAAAAACTGCATGGCAGTGGCAGTAAGCATTTCACTTAAAAAAAGGATTACCAGCCAGCCTGCTCTTTTTTTGATCAGTTTCGGAATGCTGATGTCGAGATACGGTTCATCCAAAGCTTCCGTACCACCAATCTTTTGAATATCTTCTGTGTATTCTTCCTGTGCTACCCACAGCATATCATCGATGGTAACAATACCCAGCAGAATATTTTTGTTATCTGTAACAGGCAGGGCCACTCGGTTGTTCATTTTAAAAACCTGCCCTGCCATTTCCTGGTCGTCATTTACATTTAAAGAGATAAATCTTTCATCTACAAGGTCGCTCACTTTTGTCTCTGGCGCAGCCAAAATAAAATCTCTGATCCTGATGTCATCTATTAATTCGCCCTTGCCATTAATTACATAAATCACATCAATGGTTTCGCTGTTGGTGCCCCAGCGGCGGATGGTTTCCAATACTTCTTTTACCGTGTTGTATTCGTACACATATACATAATCCGGCGTCATAAGTCTGCCCACACTGTTCTCAGGATAGCCGAGCAATTCTAATGTAATTTTTCGCTCTGCAGGCTCCAGCGTTTTTACTAATTCTCGTACAGTACCATCCGGCAGTTCACCAAAAAAATCTACCCTGTCATCTGCAGGTAATTCATTTAAAAGTTCGGCACTCTTAAATGCAGGAAGGTTTTTAATGATTCTTTTCTGTTCGTTTAGATCTAATATTTTAAATACGCTTGCTGCACGATGGATGGAAAGGTGAGAGATGATTTGCGTTTCGTAATCGTCAAATTCGTAAATAAGATTGGCAACATCACTAATGTTCTGGTCATTTAAAAATTCTTTAATGGCCAGCTGATCTTCTGATGAAATCACCTCCTCAAATTGCTGCTCTAATGATATTTCAGGTGTTTCCAAAGACATCGGTACAATGTATTATTTTCGTTGTATAA
>JBBAKX010000171.1:0-1554 GCA_040403315.1 Flavobacteriales bacterium | reverse complement strand
GACGGGTTCAGCGAGGTAGGATTTCAACTCGGAATAAAACCGTACTTGTACCTGGATAGGTGTTTTGTCGAATTCAGCCCCGTGTAACACATGAGCAGCGGTAGCCAGGTAGAGTTGTCCGTTCTTTTCACCCGTAATGATGCCAAAACCCTCTTGCTTGCCCCCCCCTGGGAAACTTACGCTGAGGCGCACGACGTTGTTGCGCAAAGACTCGGCGGTACGCAATACGGCGTCTTCTTGTCCGCTCAGTGCAAAACAATGGCTCATCAAAAGCAGAAAAGGTATACATCGCAACATGGTGAAGGGATTAAGTTGGGGTAAAAATAGGGGATATGCCTGGGTTTTGGTAGTTGAAGGTGAAATATTATTAGCTGGGTAATTTGCTCTTGAATCTTTGTCACTTTTTGCCTTGATGCAAAAAGTAACCAAAAAAATCAAGGCTGTATTGAAATCCTACGATTTTGCGAAAGCTCCGGCGGCGCGAAAAAAACTCGCCCCTCCTGCGTCGGGACTCAAACAGTTTTTCGCTTAACCCGCCTCCACTTTCGCAAAATCGGGATTTCAATAAGGCCTTTCCCACATTGCTATGGATATTTTAGAATAGATGAATACTTAAAATCTCCATTCATGAATGAAAAACACGGCAGAACGTCATTCAAAGTAATGCGGAATGCGAGTTAGTGCCCTTTTCATTTAGACCTAATCTCCGACGTTCTTCGACACAATGGCTACCAAACGCCGGAGGTCTGTTTACTTGTTTGTTCGCAAAAAAATGCGACGCCGGACATTGCCTTGAACTCTTTATTTTCACGCTCTCGGTATTTTAGTATTTCCTACTCTACCGAAACTCTGGATCAATAGAGATCTGGCTACCCGAAACCCGATATTGTTGTTGGTATTATCGGGATTGTTGTTGTTGCGGTTGGCAACGCGACTGTTGTTGTCATTGTTGTTCCACGAACCGCCGCGCAACACGGAATTTGGGGCAATATCCTTGGGCAATAAAAATATGTACATTTATTTTTGCCCCACTACTATGGCCGGTAAATATGCATAAATATTTTTTCTCTTAGCCTATAGGTATTAGAAAAAGCAGCGTGCGCAAACCAGGCACGCACACTTCGATTGAAATCCAACTTGCTGATCTTGCCTTCAAAATATTCCTTTAAATTTCTTTTTAACCTTTTGCGAAAGCGACGAATATTGGTACTGGGAAGCAATCGAAATCGATGAAAGACGCGATGTCCCAAAAAGGTAACGCCCTCTTTGGTGAGGTGTATTCTACTCTTCTGTTCATGCAAAAGGAGTCGATATGCTTGCAAAAAAATGACGATTTTTGATTTTATAGCAGCAAGTTCCGATTTGCATTGACCAAGGATCACAAAATCATCCACATAGCGCAGGTATGCCCGACAATGCAACTGCTCTTTGATGAAATGATCCAAAGGACTAAGGTAATAGTTACCGAAGAGTTGACTGGTCAAATTGCCAATTGGCAGCCCTCGTCGCCGCTGATAAGGGCTAAACAAATCATCTTGGGGAAAATAAGCCAAA
>JBBAKX010000170.1:0-1566 GCA_040403315.1 Flavobacteriales bacterium | reverse complement strand
CCCCAAAACCCCAAAACCCCTTCTCTAGAGACAGAATGGATATTTTTTGTGATTCATTAGCTGAAAAATGATTATGTGGTATCAATTAAAATTATTCAAATAATTCGTGGCAAGGTTTATCCAGGCTAAATATTATTTTAATAGTTTCTGATCGAAAAGACCACGTAATAACGGTTTTATTATTTGCAATTTCCTTCGGTCGTCCTCGTCATTACTATTTAAGCGGGGTCTTCGTCCACGATTTATAATCAATTATGTAAATAATAAACCCCAGTCTAATTATCAAAAAAACCTAAGCATCAAAGTAAGTTACAGATACCCTGAACATAGTATAAATACATCCACAGTCGTCATCAGGATCCATAGATGTTTTCGATTGAAGAACATATTCTTAAAAAGTTAGTGTAAATATAGAATGGAAAACAGACAATCAAACAAGATCTCACAAGCCCTCCCAGAAGATAATATTCGCAAAATTAGCGATGACTCTTCTGACCCATCCAAGAGGACCCCTGTCCATAGACAGTCCCAGGACTCCTCCGACAACGAAAAGGGTGCTTACGATGCCCTCGGTCCTCACATTCCCAAACACCACGACGGGAAGGCTGTGTACTACATCATCGACGCTGCTGCCTTCCAGAAAGGCAACATCATGTTTTAGGTGTAAGACCGCACAGCCGATCCTGCCCCGTTGGGTTTCCTTAGCTTCGGACTGACCACTTTCCTGTTGAACCTCCACAATGCGGGAATATTCCCAATGAACTATATGATTCTTGCCATGGGGCTGTGCTACGGTGGCGCCGCCCAAATCATCGCAGGCATCTTTGAATTCACCAAGGGCAACCTGTTCCCCATAATTGCCTTCCTCTCCAATAGATTTTTCTGGTGGTCGCTTGGACCTAATATTGTATTATCATACCGCTGACAAGATGGCTATGGGCTGCTACTTGTTCATCTGGGGAGTTTTCTCCTTAATAATGTTTTTAGGGACAATCCTAAACAAAACACCTTGGATGCTGAGCATCGTCTTTTTCACAGTCGTCTTACTTTTCTCATTGCTCGCCGCCGAGAACTGGGCAGACTCTGAGAGCACTGGAAAGCTGCGGGGATTGAGGGTATCATATGTAGTTTGTCAGCTATCTACATGGCATGTGCTATACTATGGAACACCTTCGCTAAGCGAATGGTTCTATGGGTGGATGACAGAGAGTGAAAAAAAAACGTCACTATAATTGAATGCCATTCCCTCCCATAATTCCATTTAAACGTGAAATACATTCAAACTTCTTACAGAAGCTATACAACATTAACTGACCAATCCAAGTTGAAGATCGATGACGATTTACTTGTCATTTGTGTTTTTGGATACAACTGTCAAATACTCATAAAAAGTAAATTACATGGCCGTTGCAACTTTATTAGTCTAAAAGGATCCGTAAAAGTATAGGAGAGATGCCAAATCATATTAAAATTTGCCGGTATTAAACTTATTAGTAATTTCATTAATGAATCAATCCTTTCCTTTCCTGATTAACCACGGGGTTTTGGGGTTTTGGGGTTTTGGGG
>JBBAKX010000169.1:0-1587 GCA_040403315.1 Flavobacteriales bacterium | reverse complement strand
CCCCAAAACCCCAAAACCCCATTTTATGAGGACTGTGCCATTAAAAATTATAATATTAAGTATGGAATAAGTGGAGGTACTTAATTAGCAAGCTATAAATAGACATCTAGGCCCCTTTTTAGAAAGCATCGCTCGGCAAGCTTAGAACTCAATGAATCTCCTTCGTGATCTCTAAAGCTTGATTAAGATTGATGAAAAGTCTCAACAGACCTATAAAGAACAAATGGTCAATTTAAATGGGATGCTTTACTCGATGCTTGATACCATTAACAACAAGGATATAATCGTGATGACTCCTATTCTCACCGACTTGAGAGTCCTGTTGTACGGGTGGGACTTGGGGTAGATAGGTCATGTGAGTAAATAGCACAGGGCTCATACTTAATATAACGCTGCTAATAACCAACAAATAAATCAGATGATGGGGTAGAGGTAATCTTTAGTCCCACAAAATTCAGGAATCAATAAGTAACAATACTAGCAACAATCTTACCAAAATGTGCAAAGTTATCACTAAGGAGCCTAATTTGTGGGTCAGCAATTAAAAAGTTAGGTTTTTCATCAGACACCAAATCATCTGCGTTAAATTGGTCAAAATTAGTATACCATTCCACAACATGTCCCGCATTTGCATGATCCAAACAGCAGAATTATAAACATGAAACTCAACCTCGGAGCATCATAGAAACAGGAAGGCAATAATGTTCCCAATGAGATTGAAAAATACAAACTAGAATAGGAACAACTACGCCTATAAGCAGAATATGGCCTTAAACAACTTTTCCCTCAGAATCCATCTCAACCAGCATTTCAACAATAAAAAGTCCGAGCAAGTCTAGAATCCGAAGTCACGGGACATTTCACAGTGAAGCTCTCTGGCTTCCTCACCGTGATAGTCAAGCAAGGTGACATAACACTGGAAAAAGTGGATGTGATCACAAATGCAGCAAATAATTATTTGTCCCATGCAGGCGGAATCGCTGCTGCTTTAGTTCAAGCGGGTGGATAGTAAGAAAATACGGATGATAAATTGTGTATATAGGGAGATATAGTCAGATTCTGTTAGCTATTGCAAGAAGTATGGGGAGGTCAAAACTGGATCTTGCGCTTTGCTCGGATCAGGTCAATTAAAAGGAAAAACTGGCGTCAAGTATATCTGCCATACCGTGGGTCCACACTATAAACAAGTATTCTATTATAGTAATCATATTTATAGGCGGGACACCTATAAGTAAGGTAACTTTTGGAATCCTGCATACTAGCCACACTCAAAACGACTAGTGATGCGCAGTGCCAGTCAGTCGCGATTCCTGCCATTTCCAGTGGCATATTTGAGTACCCCAAGAGAGAGTGTGCAGATGTCCTTTTCGGGGCGGTAGAGAGATTCGCTAAAGATCACAAAAATGAAAAGCAAAGCCTACAAGTGGTCAGGTTTACTAACATTGATAACGATACGGTAGCAGTGTTTAGAGATGAGTTTAAAAGGAGATACCTGAATATATGAATAAGTATATTTTTAAGGCTTTAATCGTAATTTCGCAAAAATGCTTGAAGCTTTAGGGGTTTTGGGGTTTTGGGGTTTTGGGG
>JBBAKX010000168.1:0-1599 GCA_040403315.1 Flavobacteriales bacterium | reverse complement strand
TGATTAAGTTAGCAGCTCTTTTGCTTTTAGCAGGAGTCCAGCTCGTGGCGACCATTACCCCTAACAGTTGCCTCTGGTGCATTTCCCAAGGACAAAAATGGGATAAGGCTGCTCAAAAATGTCAAGCTTCCGGCACATTTACCGAGCCCTTCGATTGCATAGACAATAAACAATTTCCCACAAATTATTACGAAGTCCCTACATATACCTCATAAGAACAGGTTACAGATACCGTACCAATTACTTTTACAACTAAAGCAGAATATACCTATCGTGAAGCTCTAATTACATTCTCAAGCACCTTAGACAGAGCACTCATATTTTCCATTGAATGCACTGGGGATCCGATCGAAACTTACGCAATTGTGGGGCCAACTTAAGAAAGCCTTGAACTTGTGAAATTCCCTTGCGGGTCCTCTTTCACTGCAGAAGCCTCATATGTCGGAGGAGTTGACATAATCTCAAACTCAGGCGCCTCAAACGCAACCCTCTCTGTCTAATTGGGTCCATACCACCCCAATACCTGTGTCTGGTGTGTCACAGAGAAAAAGACATGGGATAGTTCCACTCGAAAATGCTTAATTAAAGGGGGCAATATAACGAACGCCACCGATTGCTATAAGAACAAGCAATATCCAAAAGATAGAAAGGTCGATACAATTAAGGCAGATTCAGAAGTTGGATTGCTTGGATATGTTCTCTTGTTTGGCAAGGACAATCCAGATCGCGAGATTGAGTTTACTTTCAATAGCACGTTAAACAAAGAGATCGTGTACACCCTTCTTTGCGAGTATGGATCGATCTCAACCTATGCTATGTATGGCCCCGATCAAGACAACTTGAAAGAGGTTAACTTTCCATGCAATAGCTCGTTCACTGCCGGACCCAATTCTCAGGGAGTAATTGACTTTGTATCAAACGAAGGATAACCAGCAGTCACAATTTATACGGCGTTCCCTGAAGAAGGCTTGTCGACTGGCGCGATAGTGGGAATCGTCATCGGTGGAATCGCTCTTGTGTTGATCATCGTCGGAGGAGTGTGCTTCTACATGAAGAAGAAGAGAGCAGTTGGCAACGGTGAGCTGGGGCAGAAGCTCAGAAGCAACGGGTACTGAGGGCGCGCACGGGCAGCTCTCTTATTTTCATCAATCAATGCGCTGCTTACCTCTCTGTGATAACTTATCGCTTAATCTTTATATAAAACACTTGCACTCTAACCTAATTATATTTAATCATTCCTTTGTTTATTATTCGATTATATAAAACACATTTGCCTGGAGGTTTTCCTTGAAGTTTGTATATATCTAATAAATTGGGGGATGGAATATAGAAAAATCTGACAACTTATTGTCTTTTAAATTGCTTCCTCACACGGTGATTATTGAAAGTATGGAAGACTCTTTTTAACATTGTGGAAACCTAATTCTCAAACAAAGCAAGTTTAGGTTCAAATTTTATTATCTAAAAAAGATAATATTTGGAGCAAGCCCCCCCCTTTTTTGTAATTGCTCCGAAATACGGAAATAGTACTTAAGTTTGATAATAGGGTCTAAAATAACAATTTAACTTTAAAAATAAATTAAATTCAATTATGGAGTT
>JBBAKX010000167.1:0-1613 GCA_040403315.1 Flavobacteriales bacterium | reverse complement strand
CCTTGATTATCTAAACTCGAGACTTTTTGTTATCTGTTTCCCAAATTCAAATCCTTTTCATTTTAATCGAATATCGAGATAAAATTATCGAGACTCAAATCTCTGTTCCCCGAACGAGTCTCGATAAATCGAAAATTTCAAATTCTAAGACTCAATGATCTAGCAAAACAACATACTTAGAACATTCCGTTCTTTCTTCTGCTGTATTTCTCAATTCGTCAATTTTTGGTTGAACATAATTGTTTATCAACCTTTCTTTATATTCGGAATATAATAGTTTTGGAATACCCTGTTTGGGTTTTCCACGTCTAGGTTGCAGTGTCTTGAGGGCATATTAATAGGTGAATTCTTACCTGTCTCCCCAAAACCCCAAAACCCCGATGATGGATATTGAAATCAAACATTCGATGATACTATCTTTTCCTCTTGAGGGGCCCCAATTTGAATTTTTCTCCTCCCCTTAAAAGAGGGACTCATCCTTCTTTTGTCTCCACCCTTCGGAGCTTTAAGAGTTTATTGCGTGACAACACTGTCCTCATTTGTCTTTTGATTGATAGTTTATTGAGACATGTTCAATTGTGACTTCTATCTAATGTGTTCCCTGATGGCTTTTTCTTCCTTGTCACGGAAACAGAGGCCGAACTGGCAGAACCAGGCACAAAACACAAACGAGCCACAGCTTAAAAAGATGTAGCCCATCTTTCCCATGTCTTCGTTTAATTGCTTCGCAATATGGTTCCAACAAGGTTGAGTGTTGGGCCCTATTTGATAGGTTGAGAAGAGATGGAAGACATTAGGCTTGCAGAGTCCGGTACATTAATGTTTGGATTCAAGCTCCTTCAGATAGTCTATCAGATCATAGTCCCATCTCTGCGAATAATCAACATCCCTCAGGCACTGATCGATGTTTACTGAGGTTGAGTTGGCATCGAAAGTTCTTGTTACCACTTGTTCACTGTAGTTAGAGAACAAGAGTGGGGTTTAAATGGGGGCACAAGGGCATATTGAAGTGCACATAAGTTGTTTATCCAACTCTACATAATGGGAGTCCAAGGCTTCAACGAAAGTAAACAGCTTAAATCGACCCCAATAATCTAGGTCTTGACCCGCACAGTAATCTCCGATCGCCTCTGCCCCGTAAAAACCAGCGGCAAGACATAGAATTCCCAAGAGATAATAGGCAGCAAATATCAAGAAAGTTAGGGTTCCATACTAAAAACAATCAATTTTTATAGCACTTACTGGACAAGATACGATACAATGTTTGGCTCGGGTAACCAAAAGGACTCCCAATAAGAAAAGTAAAATCAGCAGGCTTCCAAGGATGAGTCCGAAGTAGAAAGCCATATCTGACAAGTTTTGTGGCAGATAACTTCCATATGAGACCCACACTGTCATATTCTTGGCCTGTACTGCCCAGTACATGGAGATGCCGGAACATGCCTAAAATTCATTCATAATAATGAAGTGGTTACCAAGAGTCCAACTGAAAATAGAAATACAAAGAGCTTCACAAACCGTAGAGGAAAGTAGCTCACTGCGATGCAGCACATTTATTATATTATCTGCTTCCATGATTGTTGAAGGGGTTTTGGGGTTTTGGGGTTTTGGGG
>JBBAKX010000166.1:0-1614 GCA_040403315.1 Flavobacteriales bacterium | reverse complement strand
GTCTTAATCCCTCTTTTAGTGGATGTCCCGCTCTGGGAAAATAAAAAAAACTTTGCAAAGTGTTTCTTTTTGTCTTAATCCCTCTTTTAGTGGATGTCCCGCTCTGGGAAGGTAAAGCATAGAATAAAAAATAAAAAAAACTGTCTTAATCCCTCTTTTAGTGGATGACCCGCTCTGGGCCATGTATTGAGGATGTTTGGATGCAGATGCTAAGGGTCTTAATCCCTCTTTTAGTGGATGACCCGCTCTGGGCTTTAAGAAATTCCTACGCGTGTTCTTAGTGCCGTCTTAATCCCTCTTTTAGTGGATGACCCGCTCTGGGTTAGCAGAAAAGCACAATGCTATTATCATACAGTTGTCTTAATCCCTCTTTTAGTGGATGACCCGCTCTGGGTCACTTCAATACGTTACGATGGTAAGAAAGAGTTAACGTCTTAATCCCTCTTTTAGTGGATGACCCGCTCTGGGAAGTATTCATCTAATATGTCACGTCTTGGGATTCGTCGTCTTAATCCCTCTTTTAGTGGATGACCCGCTCTGGGACAATAACAAGAATAGCTTTCCATTTTAATAATGGAGTCTTAATCCCTCTTTTAGTGGATGACCCGCTCTGGGTCTGAAAGAGTTAGCGAAGACCTACCTCAACCAGGTCTTAATCCCTCTTTTAGTGGATGACCCGCTCTGGGTTCGGGTTCACTCTACCTATGGGCAGAATGTACTCGGTCTTAATCCCTCCTTTAGTGGATGACCCGCTCTGGGAGAGAGGCCAACTTTAAAGGATCTAACTATTGAGTCTTAATCCCTCTTTTAGTGGATGACCCGCTCTGGGGTCTCTCTTCATGTTTTGAAGAGAGGCCAAATTTAAAGTCTTAATCCCTCTTTTAGTGGATGACCCGCTCTGGGTTATTTATTATGAACTTTTCAGTTAACTATCTAAGCGTCTTAATCCCTCTTTTAGTGGATGACCCGCTCTGGGACCAAATGAAATTTTAGCCCAAAAAAGGTATAAAAGAGTCTTAATCCCTCTTTTAGTGGATGACCCGCTCTGGGCTTATATTTTAACAATTTTGCCATTAAAAAAATTACCTGTCTTAATCTCTCTTTTAGTGGATGACCCGCTCTGGGCTTTTAAAAATTCCCCATTTCAATTTTCAGTTAATGAGTCTTAATCCCTCTTTTAGTGGATGTCCCGCTCTGGGGAAACACTTATTATGGTGTTCAGCTCACACACCTACAGTCTTAATCCCTCTTTTAGTGGATGTCCCGCTCTGGGATTTGTCAAGTTTTGGGATTCGTCCCAAACGTGACAAGTCTTAATCCCTCTTTTAGTGGATGTCCCGCTCTGGGGGAGTTCATGTGGTATAGTAATTGCAGAATATGCCTGTCTTAATCCCTCTTTTAGTGGATGTCCCGCTCTGGGCCTGCCTCTTTGATTGCCCCGCTCTGTGACAGAGCGGGTCTTAATCCCTCTTTTAGTGGATGTCCCGCTCTGGGACGAAGGGGAAATGATATTAATCTCCTTAAAATCCTGTCTTAATCCCTCTTTTAGTGGATGTCCCGCTCTGGGTGGTATTGTTGCTATTGTTGCATTATTTGCAACAATAGGTCTTAATC
>JBBAKX010000165.1:0-1622 GCA_040403315.1 Flavobacteriales bacterium | reverse complement strand
CCCCAAAACCCCAAAACCCCATACATATGTCCTGAATTAAAATGAAATTAGGTAAATCACTGCCTTTTCTGATTCTTTGATAGCAATGCTTCACATTTCAGATCGAATAGCTTCGTAAACAGTTTAGGGTCATCGATGCTGGTCTCATCAGATAGGCATAGCAGTTTAATTTGATTGCAGTGGTTCATTATAGATATTTGGGGATTCACTCCCCCCACAAGTGGGGCAAACATTAGTAATTGACTACTTTTCTTCCCAAGGAATGTCAAAGGAGTCTTTAGTTGAGGGTATTTGCTATACACCAGAGTCACCTTCTTGGATAAGTCCAGTGATATTATTTTGGAAAGCAATGCTGGCAATAAATCAATAAAAATCGAAGTTACAATATGTCTATATTAGGCCTGATAACTTGGATAGAAGGTGCATACCTTGGGCTTCCTTGACTGATTCATTATCCATCTGTAGCTTGACGCACTTGATTTCTGAGTCAATGTCTGAATTAACATCGATCAATGTGAGTTTCATGGAGAGGTTGTTTCTGAGCATGTATTGGCCAGATAGGATAAGGCTTTGTCGGATGATGCACTGCTATGCAATTCTGACACGCTTCGTTTTTTTGTCTCCCTTTACCTCAAGATATTGTTTTAAAGCAGACCCGAATAATGCCATGATTAGCTAGTTAGTGTTGAGGTTTGACTTTATTGCTATCTCTTCAAGCAGTGCTGCACTGTATTCATTTGAGAATGAAGCATGTTTGATGCCCTGCGGGAATTTCCCCTAGTGAATGGCATTCTTTTCCTTGTCCGTGAGTGCTAGTTTGGTTGCTACAAAAATTGCTTAAAATGGCTTGACTGCAGCGATCATGAATCTTTGAACAAGTGACACTGTTTTACCTAAGTTAAGCTGTCCTTCTTTGTAATCATCCTGAAGGTTCATAAGAATATTAAGGAGACCAAGACCATCAGCCATGCATTAATGGCACTTGAATATGATGACTGATTGGTTGGTACCATAGTTTTCAATGAAAATGAACTTGTATTGAACTTGATCATATGGGTCTCTAATGCACTGCTCATGTGCAATGTAGTCAGCAAGTTCCTGTTCACTTGAAAGTTTTACGTCTTCAATGTGGAAGAACTTATTGAACTTGCCTTTGAATTCTTGTTCGGTCATTGACTTGTAATAGTACTTGCCCATGATCTTTACAAGCTTCGCCTTTGCTCTGAACAGCTTATCAGCTTTGCTATATAGAAACTACCTCATTTCTTCGGGTTTAAATTTTTGCATGACGATGCCACCTATGATCACGATAAATGAGGAAAATCCTTACAAACGATATTAGCAACATGCTTTTCATCATCATGAACAAGAAGGGTGTCCACTGGGGCTACGGCCTCGAGACCGAAGATGTATTTCATTACCATGAAATTTAACAGACTGAATACAATGATCAAGCAGAATCCAGGAATGATGCCAATGGAATAAACAAGAGAAAAGATTATTGTCAACCTTAACGACATAAATACAATGTCTTTCCTTGATAGCCTCATTATTAATATTTTATCAAATTATTGTATGCTTCATTAAAGGAAAGGGGTTTTGGGGTTTTGGGGTTTTGGGGG
>JBBAKX010000164.1:0-1646 GCA_040403315.1 Flavobacteriales bacterium | reverse complement strand
CCCAAAACCCCAAAACCCCAAAACCCCCCTGAGACATAACTACAAAGTTTTCAAAAATAATATAGGCACCCCTTTGTGCTTCTGGAAAGAATTAAACGCGTTTTCATATATAATTAATTGAGCCAATGAGCCTCATTTCTTTAGTCCATTTATTGGACCAGCGAATAGCGAGGAAGCTGTTGTGTTGAAACCATGTCCTTCTGAGAACTTTGATTTTGGCATATATTTAATCTTTTTAATGTCTCCTTTGAAGCTGTTTCGAGATTGATATAGGTCCACATTCAGATACATTGAATTATGCGATTTCGGGGTGTCCATTTAATTAGAAAGTTTTGTGCCTCCACCTGGGACAGGTAGGCCATTTGATTAGTGGTCCTTATCGTCAAAGAAAATCTTGGGTGAATATACGAACTATCTGCGGGTCAGGTTTTCGGTCTCACTAGATTTGCTTCGCGCACTTCTGCCGCTGTCTGGACATTTAATTGAAGAACCCCCGTTTTGAGCATTACGAATTTGCATACACAGTGACTCAGGTTAAGGTGCTAGGTCCAAGGATAATAATTAGTCGGCTTTTAAAGTTTTACTCTGCCGCGGCATTGCTTTATTTATGTTTTTGCGTAACTGATATTCCAAATCCTCAATTTTCAGGTCTTGTAGCTCAGTGGCCAGCGAGTTCATGTGATTATGTTTAATCTTATGCTTTGCAGCCGAAGATTTACAACCATTGAGTATAGAGCCTTTGCTATCATTGCAATTTCCATTTTTTGACCCTTAACTCTTCCGAAAATGCTTACCCTGCTACAGAGAGAAAGTCGACGTTTTCGACTGCCGTTACTTCTCGACAATCTATTAATCTAAGTTGGTTCCCTCCTTTTAAAGCGTGGTTAACTATATTACAGCCTGCTAAATCTGACTGCTCCTCCTACGTTTTTTCAATTTTATAAATAGCCAAACTGAGAGCGCCACCAGAGAAATGATAAGGACTGCGCTTACGATACCAATTATTAGAATTATCATCATTTGCCTGCTTTCATCTTCGGAAACCATGCCATCTTATTTTTAGGCTGTTTCATTCGTGAACTAATTTTGCTGATTTATAGCAAGGAATGAAGAGCTCATCTAAATTATAATTAATATTTAGCTCAAAAATGAAATATGATTGTTTCAATTTCACCAACTCGAAGGAAGTGTTAGGAAAAAACTGTTAGGCCAGTAGATATTACGATTACAGGTTATCACGCAGTTGCCAGATGCACTTCTGCTCGGTTGGAATTTACTTTTTGCAGGTGGCATAAATGAGTCAGTGGTCAGTACATGTGTCTCACTGGACACGCGGGAATGAGTTTGGGGAGTTGGTTGATGCGGAGTTTCGAAATGACTCTTGGAAATGGGGGACTGACATTCTAAATCCTCTACTTCCAGCCAATCATGACATGCAATGGGTTGTGTCCTTGGCTTAATTCTTTCGCAATTGTAAACATATAACTTGATCCATTCCTATTTTTAAACACCGGTCTCCTTTGTTTTTTATTTTTTGTCGCTCTCTCCGTCTTAGGTTGCTTATAGCTACAATCTTATGATTCTCTAATATTAAAAATTCATTTATAAAAATTCAATTATGGTGTTGGGGTTTTGGGGTTTTGGGG
>JBBAKX010000163.1:0-1655 GCA_040403315.1 Flavobacteriales bacterium | reverse complement strand
ATCTCCCCAAAACCCCAAAACCCCAAAACCCCTTCATGGTTAGTGTGATTAAATAAAGGGTATAAATTATTGAAAATGTCTTACAAAAAAGCAGATAACATTGAAAATTCCGCCCTAACAACTAGAGAAGACCCTAATGAACATTTTCTAGTGAATACACATGCTGCATCAGAGTTAAGCACCCCGGATGACCCACAGCCGCTCCGACCGATCCCGTCCAAGAGGTTTCTTTTCCTCAAGAAGAAGCCAGATGTCTCCGGCTTTAATGTGTCGTCCTTTTTCCTGATACAGTTCGCAGCAGCTATCGTCCTTACTTTTATGAATCAATTCCTGTCCAACATAGTTCGCAGCCCTGAATACTATAACATCCCTAAAAATGAGTCTGGCAGGGTCATTGGGAACCTGGCCTTTTACACAGAGCTCACTATAATCCCGATGCATTTTATACTGGGTGCAGTCATGGATGCCTTCGGAAGAAAATATCCAACGGTGATAGGCCTTCTGATCGCTGGTGTCTGCATTATAAGCATACCTTATGGGCATGTAATTTATCCAGACCTGTGTGTGATGAGGTAACATTAGCCATTGATGATGATTGTATAGAATTTTAATCGCGATTGGCGTGTTATGCGCCTTGAATTCACCTTTGCTGGCTGATTACATCAGGCCTGAATCTCTCGGGCTGGCCAATTCTTATGTAAGAAAGTATTCAATAACGTGGAATATAGACAAATGTGGTGATGACGGTGTCTGTGATACTCTCAACTACAATTATGATCCAACTGAAACAAGTGTTGGACCTGAAATACATTTTCTTGATAATTGGCTCATTGGTATCAGTGTCATCAATCGTCCTATTATTTGGTATTAAGGACCTTTAAAATTCCAAAAACAAGGTGGGACTTTAGGAGAAAGAAGTACCCCTTTCCTAAAAAGTGAAGAATTACCTTAAATCTCTCATTGAAAATATCCTAACAACCCCGATCTTGCCAATAGCCTTTTTGGCTAGTTTCGCCAACAAAGTTGGCACCATGGCAGGCTATACATATGGCACACTATATATAATGGACGCTTTCCCCCCAGGGTAGGAGAAGTAAGCAGATGATGCGATCAGTATAATAATGACAGTCAGCAACATTTTGGTGGTCCCACTGGCTTTAGGGATTGGATATGCCCTAGATAAGATTCAAAGTTGGATTTTACTCGGCTTGAGTGCTGGCTTGACCGCCTTGTTCTGTGCAATGATGCTTAACCAAGAGAGCCATGCTATGCTATATATAGGCCTGTGTGGTTTGATAGTGTTCAACATCATGATATTCCTCATTGTAAGCTTATCTCATCATAACGTTTTATAGAGCATGACCATGATAAGCAGAGTGGCCAAGGTAGAGAACAGGGGGATGCTATTCGGGGCTTACTCCAGTTTCGGCACCATGGGGACACTGTTAATAAACAAACTTGGTGGGTACCTTTATGATGAGAAATCACACATTTGGCCTTTTGGAATAACTTTGATTGTATATGCAGTGCTTATGGTGGCCACTTTAGCCATGGGATTTAGTAAAAAGATCAATATTTGACTTAATTTCTCAAGTTTTACCAGTTTTTTTAATTCTTTCATGGTTAGGGGTTTTGGGGTTTTGGGGTTTTGGGGG
>JBBAKX010000162.1:0-1658 GCA_040403315.1 Flavobacteriales bacterium | reverse complement strand
CAATTAAATAATTGTCCCACGGTTTTTTAAAATGTTTACCGGACAACAGTGATTTAAATATTATATTCCGGGAATTGATATTACCAGAATATGCATTATTATTTTATGTTTGTTTTTTATGTATTAAAATAGACAGGTCGAAGGAAGTTAAGGAAAAATCTGTTTTGAACCAAGATTCGCTCTTTATGGGAAGTTCAAGGATTGATGTAACGTCATCTAACTTACCATTTAGACATTGATTCTCCTATGTTGAGCAATGTGGAACGTGGTAAGTATCTTTACCCAGCATTCACACCTGTATATCGGCTTCTTTGCTCCTTTGCACTGTTGTGAATAGCTTTCAAAATTGTATTTTTACCCAGCATTCACACCACAATTTCAGAAGAGGCAACATCTGTAGGTTGTGAATAGCTTTCAAAATTGTATTTTTACCCAGCATTCACACCCAGTAATTGTGTTGTCATCATTAAAACGTGGGTTGTGAATAGCTTTCAAAATTGTATTTTTACCCAGCATTCACACCAATAAAAGTAGTTTGTATGCTAAATCATAAGTTGTGAATAGCTTTCAAAATTGTATTTTTACCCAGCATTCACACCAGACGTGCTGAACAACAAGGTAAATTTGTTGTTGTGAATAGCTTTCAAAATTGTATTTTTACCCAGCATTCACACCCAGCTAATTTCATAAAAGAAAAGATAAAGAGTTGTGAATAGCTTTCAAAATTGTATTTTTACCCAGCATTCACACCTATCGTGGATGAGGCAGAAGAGTTTGTAAGCGTTGTGAATAGCTTTCAAAATTGTATTTTTACCCAGCATTCACACCCAGGATTAATCATTTTTATTACGAATTGCGGTTGTGAATAGCTTTCAAAATTGTATTTTTACCCAGCATTCACACCCCTATTTTTTTATAAGCGAAATCCGATAAGTTGTGAATAGCTTTCAAAATTGTATTTTTACCCAGCATTCACACCAAGCCAGACGATGTAAAGTTAATGGCGCTTGTTGTGAATAGCTTTCAAAATTGTATTTTTACCCAGCATTCACACCTATTGCGTCCGTCTTTGCCTCAATGACTTGGTTGTGAATAGCTTTCAAAATTGTATTTTTACCCAGCATTCACACCTGGTCAAGCATATTTAATAACCCAAGATATGTTGTGAATAGCTTTCAAAATTGTATTTTTACCCAGCATTCACACCAAAGGCGGGCAGCTGGGGGCGCTGCCCTGTGGTTGTGAATAGCTTTCAAAATTGTATTTTTACCCAGCATTCACACCAGAAATTAGACCAACCATATACACATCCCGTTGTGAATAGCTTTCAAAATTGTATTTTTACCCAGCATTCACACCAAAACAAAGTTAATGATGAGCAAAGAGTTGTTGTGAATAGCTTTCAAAATTGTATTTTTACCCAGCATTCACACCTCTAAAGGGAAATTATAACCACCCGAATAAGTTGTGAATAGCTTTCAAAATTGTATTTTTACCCAGCATTCACACCAGGGAAAGAAGATTACTGATGAACACCGAGTTGTGAATAGCTTTCAAAATTGTATTTTTACCCAGCATTCACACCTAAACCCGTTTACCTTGATTGCATATTCCGGTGATATAGTGCCACCCATTCCGGTGATATAGTGCCACTTTTA
>JBBAKX010000161.1:0-1667 GCA_040403315.1 Flavobacteriales bacterium | reverse complement strand
CCCCAAAACCCCAAAACCCCACCACTGGGATAAATGGAAGATAAATAGATAGATGTATACCATAATTATTATTCAAGAAAATAAGTGCGTTTGATTGATTAAACTGCCTTTTAAGGA
This sequence comes from Flavobacteriales bacterium, assembly GCA_040403315.1. GTDB lineage: Bacteria > Bacteroidota > Bacteroidia > M30B66 > M30B66 > CAMCXT01. The sequence continues at coordinate 1,550 of JBBAKX010000161.1, read as the reverse complement.
GTAAAGCGAATGCTTCTTGTTTCGCTTCTCTTCTATTAGATTATACATTTAACTAGTTCTAAGTACTTTCTATTATATTTCTGTTACCTATGAAGCATCTGCATTTGGCTGGGAGTCTAGAACATTTTCCTAATCTTACCCTATTTAGTTAATGTTTTCGTCCTGCTGCCTGAATTATAAGTCAGCCATTCTCATGTTGGTTGTGTGCTTTTTAGGTCTCCTCTATAAATTTATTGGGCCGAATTACATCGAATCATATAAATTCTAATCTTTCAAGTCATTACTTCTGTTCTGGCCAGATACATCATCTAGTTAATTTATAACTGATTATTTCAATATTTGGAGGCGGTACATCTGCTCCGTGGATTCGAGCATGTCGAGCTCATCTGGTATGCTCAGTATCCTACTTTCATTATATTATTAGTTTTCATCAGCCTCTTCTGCCATACCACTTATTTTACGGTCTTAATTTTCTAATTACCTAGTATCCGATTTAATCTAATCATTACTTGAGTTCTAAAAAGGTGCACCAGCAGAAACGTTCGGATGGTTACTCTCCAGGGATATAACCCCATCCTTTTTCGAGCATGAAATTATTAGAAACTCGGGTGGCTTGTCAGATTGCTGCGAGCGGTCTGGATAATTGAATATTAATCTGCTTTTGGAATGTTTTGTGGAGTTAAGTGGAAGTGGCATCACCACTGGAATTGAATCTGCAATATTTTATTAATATATCTTAGACCCTGAAGGCGAGCGACTGCTACCATTGTCTCGGAATAAGTTTTAATCATCCTTACTGACACTATCCTCACTTTCCTCACATTCACTTACTGTAAATATGATTTGTTGTCCGAGCGTGGATTTGACTCCGACAGTGTGTTGGCGGACTGAGCGAGCCTCCCGAAGAGAGTTATGATTTCTGTTGTTTTATTGATATTACGTGGATTAATAATTATTGTTATTTGAGTGTTCCAAAAATAATTGCTCAGGGACTCCCCTCACCGAATCTCGGGACCTGTGGCAAATTATATATTCCGAGTTTGCACGATCGCTAAATGCTTTATCGAACTGTGGCTGATCGCTAAAATTGCCGTCGTAGCTTTAAGGCGTCGAATTTTCAAGACTGTTGACATTTAGCCTACCGCTGTCGTCATCTTAATCAGAGGAATCTTCACAATTAATTTCTAGTTACTCTTACGAGGATTATGGGCTGCATCTATCCTTCCGTTCTTTATCCATCACCAACATTATCACTGAACCTTAACTATCATATCCGATTGATTCTTGGTCAGGTGAACCGTTTTGTATATTTTTCGATTTGATGGAATCATTAAGGATGACCTCATGGCGGATTGAAAAGAATTATTCTTCGATTTCTTGAGAAAATGGTTTCTCTGCATGCGACGAATAGCCGCCACCCCCACAGGCTGGTTGTTTTTTATACGAAAGTGCCTTGCAACTCTCTACTCTTGCTACAAACATAATAATGTTTTTATTAATATACTTAGACAGTATACCACCAGAGACAGAGGGGTTTTGGGGTTTTGGGG
>JBBAKX010000160.1:0-1669 GCA_040403315.1 Flavobacteriales bacterium | reverse complement strand
CCCCAAAACCCCAAAACCCCAGATCGATATCAGAAGGCAGCGAATAAAAGAATTCGGCTACGTCTAAATTAAGTTTAACTATCAGTATATATAATAAAATAGTATTCCTCTACAGTTATCGCCATTAACACTTGAGCAGAAATGATATAATAAACTCACATTGAAACTTAGGCCTTGGTCAAATGCTCCGAAACTCAAATCAATCTAGATGCTCCAGAATCATCAGAGCCAATGAACCAAAAAATTATCACTGGATCAAAATAAATCTCATTAAAAATGAACTCCCAGTTAGATGACCCTCGTTCTGTGAACCTCTCTGCAAAAAAAGTAAATTGTCCGATAAGCTCGCTCTCAAATGATAGGGGAAAAACTCACAGGAATTTACCAGACATTACCGCTAGACAAGAATTGATAAAAGTTGTATTATAACAAAGAATAAGTTGTCCCAAGAACACGCAATAGCTTGCAAATAAATCGTGCCCTATTTAATAAGGAGCTAACTTCAGGATTTAGGTACGACCCGGGAATTAAGTTGATGCGAAGGGGCAGCAAATAAAAAACTCGACAGAATTTAGAATTGAGGATATAATGGACACACCGCTTTTCAACATGGCAAACGCGCACGTTTTCCTCCAAATTGAATAGTAAATTGTAGACCACCACGTTCCTATCGAATCCATCAGTATCGAGGATTATGGAGAAAGTGAGGAGGAGGTGTACAACGTCTATTAATCCCTCGCATTAAACCAACTATAAGTGGACTAAGACGGCTTAATGGTAGTTCCATATGATGAAATATAAAATTCTAGTGATGCAAGCCTCTCACTAGATTTGTCAGCACTGTCCGACAGAACTTTCCTCAAAAAAGAAGTCGTATCCATAATTATCGACATAGAACCTGAGCAAAAGTACGTCAAGCGCAATTCCATCTGCATTGAGAAACTTAAGTTTGAGGAGTGCAAGGTCGAACTGAGTTAGATCGGGTCTGGGGGGACGTCCCAGTTTAGCAAACCGATGGGCCAGCTCAGTCATATTAAGTTATCTTATGTTCAAAACAGCCACGTAAATCAACAAAATCACGAGGTCAGCAACATCTAAACAACAATTGTTAACAAGAACAGACGAAATGGGGACAATGCAGCAGCTAGGAAGAACTCCCTGTACCAAGAAGAAATCATTCTTGAATAATAAAACAGCTCTGAAAGTTTCAGCTTCCCAGTTTCAGACCTCGACTCCTTCAGGAGTGTGCTATCTAAAGAGAAGTACGGCCTCGATCGGTAGTAGTAGCCATCCGGAAACCTTTAATAAAACGGCATTCAATAATACGCGGAAAACAATTTAGTGACACCTCCGATAGAAATCATCCCTCTTTTATTCTCTCACAATGATGAACTATAAAACCAGCTCGAATTCTCTCAGTTGGAATAATTCTTCGAAAATGATATGGGAGATGAATTTGTGGAGGAGGATAATATTTCGGACCGGTTGAGCAGATATTAGACCATCAACTCCTTATATGACGAATGAGTCAAAAAGAGAGTCCTTGCATAATTGTGGACAGGAGTATTTATATAGGAAATATAGGGAGATAGAACATAATTAGTATATATGTAATTAACTTTCGCTAGTTTAAACAATGAGGGGTTTTGGGGTTTTGGGGTTTTGGGGG
>JBBAKX010000159.1:0-1674 GCA_040403315.1 Flavobacteriales bacterium | reverse complement strand
TGAAAGCACAGTTATACAATCGCACTATGTATGGAAACTTAGGTCGTATCGGAGTTATCACACTTGCTACCGATACAAGTGTGCATCCAGAAATTCAACGGTTAATGCCAGCGGGTGTTCACACGTATCCCGCCCCCATTTTGTTACCGCGAGGTGAAGTAGACGCGCAAGCGCTAGCGGAGATGTTAGAAACCGATTCACTCGAGAACGCAGCCTCAATCTTGACGTGGACTGGCGCTAAAACTATTTTGTTTGCGTGTACAACGGGCAGTTTGGTGCATGGTCTTGGTTGGGATAAACAACTTGTAGATCGCGTTACGAAAGCGTCTGGTCTGTCGGCCACAACAACCGCAACTGCAGTACTGCGAGCCTTCAAGGCTTTGAAGGTAACTAAGTTGGCAGTAGTCACGCCATACATCGATGAGCTAAATCAAATTGAAAAAAAGTTTTTTGAAGATAGCGGATTTGCGGTTAAAGACATCGTTGGCCTTGGGTTAACAACCGATCCAGAAATTGGTGACCTCTATCCAAGTGACGCCCTTGCTAACATCGAAAAAATCTTTGATGAGTCCTGTGACGGGATTTTTATTTCTTGCACTGACTGGCACATTGTTGAGTTAGTTCCACAACTGGAAGCGAAATATGGCGTTCCAGTTATCACGAGTAACTTAGCTGGCGCGTGGGCAATACTTCGCGAAATTGGTTACACCACACCGCAGCCTGAAAATGGCCGACTTTTTACTGTTTAGGTTTAACTCCAAAAACTCAAGGTGAAAGTCGATGGCTCCACAATTTCCATCGTTTAAAAGAGAAAACTTTTCATGTTACGTTGAGCGAGAACTGTCGTGACAGTTAAGTAGACAAAAAATAATGCAAGCGCGCTAGTGGCTACAAGAACTAGTGGAGTTAAACTCATAATGCATGTAACTAGAATTGCGCTCAGAAGAAAGTTTGGGAAAGCAAACTCAGTAAATTTGAACTGTCCAAGCAGCAAAACAGCGGGAAAGAGAAGGATCATTCGATAGATATAGCTGTCTCCGAATGCCCAAATAATCGAGAAAGTTAGCATTACTGGAATCAGGGAGTACAAAGTCGCTACGCCGCTAGTACTTAGAATGAATTGATTCAGACTAGATTTGCTTAATCTTACGTAAGTTAACAAAAGAGAAAGACTTAGAAAAACAATCGTAACTCCATAGAAAGCAGTGAGTTCGCTGTGCCAGATCAACTGTAATCCGAATGACCTGCCAAATGGCCATCCTGTATTAGTTGCGTCGAGCATTTTAAGTGCCAGATCAATTTGTGGAATCCAGTAGAAAAAGGAAAGTACCAGAATACATTTAGGAATCAGGTTTATTCTTTTCCAAAAAAAGATGAGTGTGAAGAAGACTAATACGATGGGCCAAAGTTTAAATATGCTGGCAAACAATAAAGAGAGCGCACCTATTGTTTGACGGATTGTTGATTTTGTGTGAAGTGAAAAAAGACCAATTAAGATAAATAATAATGTGATTACTTCGTTCCCTCTGTCTATTGCGAGAACGCTTACAGGTGTCATTAACATTATGTAGGGAACTATTGATTTTATCTCAAGTGTTTTTATCACTGCGAAGAGAATGATGCATAGAAGCGTCAAAGACAAAATTCCAATACGAAAGACATTTGTTAGGTTTA
>JBBAKX010000158.1:0-1677 GCA_040403315.1 Flavobacteriales bacterium | reverse complement strand
GTATCCAGCGCTAACGCCGGCAGGTATTGTCATGTTACATTTACTTGCATTAATTATGCATATTCATTACTCGCATTAATAACAAAACCCTTGTTTGCAGTTGTCCAACAGCGGGAAAGGCCGCTCAAGAAGTAGTCATCGATTGTGTCGCAGGTGGAACATCGACAAGTTCATTAATTACTTCTACCGTTTCATGCAGTGTTGACGACGTTGACAATCAAGATGCCAATGATGCGCGCAAGCTAGATGAAATAGATTCTATCTTAAGAAAAGATTTTAATACAATAGAGAATTTTAAGCACGTTTACGATGCCATTTTGAATAGAGTCACAATTTTAACCGATGCGGGAATGCATATCATAGAGTTCTCCGTGGAGAATGAAAATATGGAATTGATTGAGAAAAAAGTAACAAGAGGAGGTCCAGTTGGTATGATTAATCACGTTTCTTCAGACGGAAATATGCGCCAATACCGTCGTAAGAGATATAATGAACTCACAAGCCAACAACGCAAGAAGTACAAAGACGAGTTTGCAGATGGAGAAGATACAAACGAGGATTTTAAGTTAATGATTTTGAATTTGGCTATGACCAGGAAAAGAATTTTTTGTGAAGAACAGGAAAAAAGAAAGAGAGCGAGACCATCGCATCCTAAAGCAACAAATGACGATGTTATCTGATCATTACAATGTTCATATTCTTTGACTCTTTTTCTTTCATGTACTAAATTTGTCAATGTGATAATTATAATCAATGCGTCGTTACAAAGAAAAAAGACCCAGCCAAGGACAACCAATTTTTCATATTATTCAAAACGTTGGTCTACTATATTGACCAACGAATACAAAACAAAAAAATTGGATTAACCAGAGGATAGATATTATTTGTTAAAATCCACAAAGCTCGAAATGTTTATTAAAAAATAACCACGAAGTGAAACACAAAATCGAAGCAAAAGTTCACCTAACAACACCTGATTGGAGATATTGAAGTTTGTGAGAATTCTATGCTAAGATATCACATTTGATAATGTTATCTACACAAGTTGAAAACAAATAAAATGACTTGTCAGCGAATTCAAGGGCTAACATATAACAAACAAACAACTTACTGGGTGAGCTTAATTGCAACTTGCTGGAGATAGCTTATCCTAGACTCTTGCTCAAATGTTCTTTGATTCCATAAGGATGGTACTCCCCAAAAGTGATACTTCACCTGACAACACCTCACTGGAAATATTGTAGTTTGTAAGAGTTTGCTTTACCGAATATTAACACTTTTCATGATATTGTTAGGTACACATTTTAAATAGAAATAAAATGAGAAATAAAACCTTGACTATTGCTTGCTCCGTTTTTCTTTGATTCCATAATGTTAGTACTCCGCAAAAGTGATATCAACATTTACATTCTGAATCTTCAAAAGTGATTGTTTAAAGCTCCCAAATGCCTACAAAATACAAAGTGCGCTGCCTACTTTTGGAATAAAGAGTAATGCCTACATTTGGAGAGCAATGCCTATCTTTGGAGATCAGTGCCTACTAATGGGGACGAATGCCTACATATGGGATTGTCTGACTACTTTTGGGTTGTCTAAAAAATTAAAGGAAACTCCCTTAGAACATTGCCTACTTTTGGGATAAAATTTTATCTGCCTACTTTTGGTTGCCTACTTTTG
>JBBAKX010000157.1:0-1687 GCA_040403315.1 Flavobacteriales bacterium | reverse complement strand
CCCCAAAACCCCAAAACCCCAAGGGTGAATTTTATAGAGAGGTAAAGTCAAAAATATAATTGATTGGTAGTATGCTCAGGCTTTTGATAGTAATTTTTTACATCGCGCATCATCGGAGGGTTGATTATGTCACTCTGCAGCCGTGCTTGGTACTGCTGCATTTTGGGACTGGGCTATGGCTAGTGTTGGTGCTACTACGGAAGTTGCTACGTTTATTAATCGAGTGCGGTGTACGAGAGAAAGCCTGAATACGCACGGCTTCGGTTTCCTTAATTCGGCATCGTGTATTTTGGTAGGGGTTGATTGCTGATGACGGAATAAGCGAATGAGTTCATAGGCCCTCCAACTCCACCATTGGTAGGTTTATTAGCAAGCGGCGATGCTTGATAGGAGTGTGGTGGCTATTACAAAGTGTTGGAATGATTCTGTTAAGGTAAAGTGTTATCAAAGACCTAAGCCGCCTGTTTGAAATCGAAGGTCTTAAAGTCTTAAGATTGCCAAACCTAATTGTGCGTTAATTATTGAGGGTTTCTCTATTTTTATTGTGGGGAGTAGTTCTCTGGATTTCCTGGATGGATTCCAGGCCCGGTCATTATAGGTGGCGGTCTTGGTATTTACTATAAATGGCTTGTCCTTTATAGGGTCGCCTAAAGCTCTTCGTACTGATGACGCTATTAATGCTCGGGATCCTCTGTATTCAGGCCTCTTATCTGGTTTCTGTTGCCTCTTACATTTGGCCGATGTCTATCGAGCATGGCCTTCAGCTCATCTGTTGTAGATATTTCTCTCCCATGAAAATCCATCAAACCTGCCATAGGTGTCTGTGTAAGTGTGTTGCGTTGACGTCTCACAGAGGGAATACCGAGGTATTCCGAAGTTTCGTTTTATTAAGCGAGAATGTTATTTCGGAACAATTGCGGATTGTTCTGCATCAGCATTTCCTGTGGGACGAGCACCCGCTTGTACTCGCTGTGCGCCAGCTGGATGGAAGAATCCATGTATGCAAGCTTATCCTAGCCATTAAATGTCTTTATACTCTCATGACCTTCATTGGGGTACCTCGGCTGAGAGAATTTGTTGGTCATCATCATTTTAGGGATGTTCGAATATTGCGGGGCGGGGGTCACTCCTGGTATTGAGGTCTGCTCGAGTTAGAACTTTGAGTCCCTAAATATAAGATTAAAGTGGCTGGTGACTTACAAAAATTTTCTTTCCTCAAAGGGAGTAACATTGGAAAAAGTCATTGGTTAATCACCTCCGAAAATAGGTCTATGCGGGAACTTGGCCAGGGATGACTTTCCTGTTTTAGGCAGCCCTGATTATTTGTCTATATGAGACAGTCCCGAGACACTCTGGAATTTGTTATCATCGAAGTCATTTTATTTCAAAGCTTGCACCAACTTGAAAGGGTCATTAATGTGCTCCTCGGTCAACCGCGGCGCATATTCCTGATTAATAGGCACTTCATTTATGAGGCCCATTTTCAGCCCGACCATCGTTGAGCTAAAAAAAAGGATCGTTTAAAGAATAAAACTTACTCATAGAGATGCTTTTTCTCTTTGGAAATATTCTCCTTCCAGAACCCATTGAACACATTTTTATTGTGATGCACGCTATCGTCCCAGTTATTTCGGGGGATTGGCACTTTCAAAGCTACTGCCGCCGTGGGAGTATTATATTTCTATTA
>JBBAKX010000156.1:0-1688 GCA_040403315.1 Flavobacteriales bacterium | reverse complement strand
CCCCAAAACCCCAAAACCCCGCTTACGAATTGAATCAAGTGATATTTGTGCAATAATATAATATAAAACAATGGAAGTAAATGAGATTATGTTCAAATTATTGATGCCCGCACAACTCTAATAATCCGATCCTGATGACGACGCACCATTTAGTTACCCAGCACTTGCCGCCATTTACATTTTTCTAATGATTGCCACCTCATTCTTCATGCTCATCTCAGCCGCGCTCATCTACAAAGTGTACAAGTTGGTGAAGTTCAGCGATTTGCCACAATTGCTGTCAAATATCAGCTTATTTTTCAGTCTCGCATGTAATTATTATCATATGATTAAATACAATTTTAGGTTTACTTTTTTGGGCAGTGACCAGTTATCTATACTTTTTCCATGAGGAAAGTGTGCCGATCCTCCAGCATAAGGATTTACTGCGACTGAGTATCTTTTTAGTCATCATGTTTTTCGCGTTTGCCCTCATATTCGACATTTACAAATGGTAAGTCATTTAATACGTCATAAATTTGTATATAGGACGTCATTCGTCATCGCGACCGGCATGTACATAAACCACAAGAAGGATCTGTATATGATTCAAATGAGAAGACTTAAAGTTGCAATGGTCGTCATTCAAATAACCCTTCTACTCTCCCTCATCACTTTCTTAGCCCTCTATCTGTCCACAGACCTTTTAACAGAAAATGACAATGAAATGAAATTTATTGAGGAACTCCGTCTGGCTGAGCGGTACTACACCGGTGGCGTCATGTTCTGCATCATGATCACTTTGGCAGTGTTGGACGTCATTTTGCTGCGGAGGTTGAAGGTGTTCTATCCGGGTTTCTATTAGAAAGAGAAAAATAAGGTAAGAACAAATAGTCATGTGATGATACTTTATAGATCTTGTTTTCCAATCTGAGTCTGATATTTGCTTTGTTTTTGCGATTCATAGTGAATTATGTAACCATTCAAAAATGGTACTTCGACCTACTGGTGCAAAGCTTGACAGTAAAGGGTCTGTATTTGTAAGTATAAATGATTGGTGTAATTTAATATAGCCCTTTTCACCAACTGATCATAATCACGTTTGGATCATTCCTGCCTATTGGTGCCATCAGCTACTCTCTGGTTTATGCCTTTACTTAGAAATAAAGAATTAATAACAGCAGGAAATTAAACAGCTTGAGACAGCAAGAAGTTAATAATCGCATCACAGTGCCCTCATTTGTAGATGACGTCGATGTCATCTCTGATTCAAACAGCCAGTAAAACATCTATGGCCTCATTAGTGGTGTGGACCCTTTCAAATTCGAGAATGATGAAGAGGACTTTCTCCACTTCTGGGATGAGGGTCATGCCATCGGTACACACACGACTTCACGGACGCAACCCGTTGATAATAACGCGATCAAAATTTGGAACAATGGGCTCAGTAATGCCTTTAAAATCGGTACCAAGAAGAAACAGATAGATGACACAACCTCGCAGCAGAGTCAAGAGACAAGCGGGTTCCGATAGATGCAAAGAGGGAATAATAAATCACGAGCGAATTCGGATAAAAGCAGTTCGTTGATTGACGATCATAGAACAGCGACGGTGGGGAGTTCTTTTGCATATGACTGATCTAATACAATCGAATTAAAATGATCATTAGTCATTCTGAAAGGGGTTTTGGGGTTTTGGGGTTTTGGGGG
>JBBAKX010000155.1:0-1690 GCA_040403315.1 Flavobacteriales bacterium | reverse complement strand
CCCCAAAACCCCAAAACCCCAAAACCCCTCATCTCAGTCGGATTATGTAAATTAACGATATATCAAGTCTATACCTCTCTCATAGGTGTATAATATATTCAGTTACTTCGCTTACTTTTTATCAATCGTGACACGGTGAGTTAAAATCTTCCTCCTTGCATAATCGTTGCTTTCGTAATCTATACCGTATTATTACTTAACTGACTTAATCATTTCTTTATCCTTGGCTATAGGAGGACCTTTGTTGTAAAAGTTTGTGGCCACATTTATATACTTCATTACACTCATGAGCTCATTCTTATTGCTAAAAACTATTTTCTTTTATAGTTTTTGAGCCAATTTGTCTCTTTATTTGACTGTACCCATTTTCAAAGTACTTTCACCCAGAAATTTAACTCGGTAAACATTCATTAAATAAGGGTTCGGTACTTTGATTTTATCGAATTTGTACTATATCTTCGTTTCATTTTGATAACTTTGGTAAAACTGGAAACTATTGTATTCATGGAATGAGGGGTCGAGGCATCCTATTAATTTGCATAGTTCGATTTCATCAGGATTTAGCATTTTCAGGTAATTTGGTGATCTGAGAGTGGCCACTGCAAAGATATTGTTGTCGACTGTGAAGCCATAGTTAGACAGGTACTTGAAGGACTCCATATATTAATTGTAGACATATGTTACTTCTTGGCCTGGATTTAATACAGGGTGGTCAACTGAGATCGAGAGGCAGCTTTCAAGTTGATCAGGTGAGGGATGCACATTGAGAGAGAAGGAATAGGCTTCATTTTAGATTGTAGGTGCATGATGATTCATGATGTCCATAATCGGAACGAGAAAGTTGATAATCTCCGGACCCCATACTGAGTTGGCTTGTAATTGTTCCCTTTCTTCTTCATTAGTGAGGTTCCAAAGGAGTTTCCATTACGGGACATGACCTCCATGGTTCCTGGTGCTGACCACACTCCACCAGTGGTTAACCTAAGTGAAGTTTGATACCAAATTTACGAATTCTTGGGCTCCATCAATTTTAGATAATTCCCTTATCAAAGCATTATAGTGGTATTCCCTTGGTAATGGTAAATCATAGGGGAGTCCATGTTTCTTGTAGAACTGCACTTATTCGTTGTTCCACTAGTGGAAGTCGTCCAGTTTGAGTTAAGCATAGTAATTCAAGATTGTGTTAAAGAACCACAAATCCTATTCACTTTAGACCTCACACCTGGGGAGGGTGCCATATTAATTATAGGCGATCATCAGTCTCATGGCGAGAATCAGGTTTTGTGGAACGTCTGCCTCAATACCGGATTTGATCGTCTCTAACATTCGTAAAGCTTGGATTATCTGTGGCTTGAACCTGAATTCAGAGTATACAGAGAATATTTAACGTGCGGGGACGCTTAGAATGAATTCTTTCTTAACGATTTATTATTTTGCTATATTATGAAAGCCTTGCTCTTTCGTATAAGCGATATCTAACTTCCCATTAGAGTAGATTTCCGTCCACTTTTTAAAGAATTCAAAGTAATCTTGATGTGTGTACGTTTTATCTCTGTATTTTTGATAATTTGCAGGATCATAACAATCTGCAATCACCGTAACGGAAAATAGTGCCAATAAAAGTAGTTTCATGTTTTAAAAAAGATTATAATGCTAAGATGCAATGGATTGGGGTTTTGGGGTTTTGGGG
>JBBAKX010000154.1:0-1692 GCA_040403315.1 Flavobacteriales bacterium | reverse complement strand
CCCCCAAAACCCCAAAACCCCAAAACCCCTATTTGCATCCAAAATGACAGAAATATAATTAAAATGAAATAAACCAGCACACTTGATTCCTTTATAGTCCTCAAGAAACTCGGAGAAGGTGCCTTTTCCTCAGTCTACCATGTGCAGCGAAGAGAAGACCAGTTAGAATATGCCTTGAAAAAGGTAAAAATGGGCGGTTTAAGTGACAAAGAGAAAGAAAACGCGGTTAACGAGGTGCGGTTACTGGCGAGTATCACACGGAACTCAAATGTCATACAGTATAAGGAGGCCTTCTTAGATGATGGCAGTCTGTGGTAAAATTAATTTTACATGAAAATTTTAGTATAGTGATGGAATACGCGAACAATGGGGATCTCTACTAGAAGATAGTACACCATTAGAAAGAAGGGTACCCCTTCTAGGAGATAGACATTTGGAAAATACTCATACAAATCACTCTCGGTCTTAAGGCCCTTCATGACCTCAAAATCATGCATAGAGACCTTAAAAGTGCGAATGTGTTCCTGTATAAGGACCAGACAGCAAAACTGGGCGACATGAACGTGAGTAAAGTGGCCAATAAGGATGGACTTAATTTCACTTAAACGGGTACACCATACTATGCAAGTCCCGAGGTATGGCGTGATGAACCCTACACATTAAAATCAGATATGTGGTCACTGGGATGTATATTGCATGAAATAATCACACTTAAACCACCCTTCCAAGCAGATGACATGCAAGGCCTCTTTCGTAAAATTACCAAGGGCCAGCTGTCACAACGAGTACCAAAAACCTACACTTACGATATGACATATGTCGTCAAATGGCTCCTGCAAGGAAAGCCAGAGAATAGACCCACCTGTGATCAATTGATATAATTGCCTATTTTCATGCGAAGGTTGGAGAAATATTTCCCTTAACATGTCGGTGTGGCTCAGCAAAGTCCGGTGATGCGGATAAACCTTGAGTAAAGAGATTAATTAATTAAAACAATAAGGATTCAATAACGCATGCAAGGTGACCTGAGGAGTTACCTGTATAATCTTTAAAAGAAACTGCCACATGCGAACTATCAGAGACTGTAACTGGCTGATTAAGAGGATGATTAGGATAAGTACACATTCGAAAGGACTCCAACTAAGGAATAAATAGATGACAGTTATTCAATACTGCCCAAACTTAAGCATATATAGAATTAACGCTTGCATGCATAGAAAATACAAATAAATCGTGTACAAAACCCCAATAGAAGTGTATTGGAAAGTAATAAACCCAGGAATCCACTCTATAAATATGCAAATAATCAGGATTTCAAGAGCTAAAACTTACTCAAACAGCACATTCCGATGTTATTGCCAGAGGTCAAAAGCATCAAAAGTGTCTCTGCGATAAGATAAGAGGTCACTTCTCATGAACGATTGCCAATCGTGTCAAAAGTTAGACAAGTACAGAACCATAGAAGTCTATATTAATAGGGTAAGAAGGTATCAATGGTAATTAGGTTGAATAACAGTGTAAATAACAAGCATGTGGTTAACAATGACAATCAGCATTCGTAATTGATGATAAATGATGACTCTTCGGATGAGGGAGACCTTGAAAGGCACATTCAGTATAAAAGTATTATTTGATTTATAAAACAGTTTAAGTGTAATCAAATGGGGTTTTGGGGTTTTGGGGTTTTGGGGG
>JBBAKX010000153.1:0-1712 GCA_040403315.1 Flavobacteriales bacterium | reverse complement strand
CCCCAAAACCCCAAAACCCCTTGACACACCACAATTCTATCTTTAATAGCAATTATTATATTTATTGAAAATGTAAAACTTCTTCAATAAACTTTCAGACTTTGTGTCGTCTGTAATTGGACACAGCAATGAGGAACAGAAGATCCAATTAGATCCCTCAATTGATGAAACCAATCCATATTTTGACATGAGCAAATGTGATAGTAATGTCAACTATGAATCGAACATCAACGAACATTAGAGCCTCCCCCTAAATGTCACCAAATACGTTCAATAATAAAAAATATAAATGCTGCCTTCATCTCTTAACAAGAAAACTCTATTGTAGTAAAATGAACAGCAATTAAGGCCATCAAACCATTAAGGGGTCACGGCAAAGCCAGCGTATCGAATGAATATATTTGCGAAGCCAAATAGTAAAACCATCTCTGCCCATTAAACAGTAAGAATGCAATAAAAGAATATTGCAGATGAGCCAGTTGAACCACTTACAACAAAGTCAAAATAAACCACACTTTGTTTAAAATGTTTTCAAGCAAGAGGTCTCCTGCATCAGTGTGAAACTTAGAATCAAATTGATTTGAAGTCGTAAATGCTCACAATCAGTATTCAAAAGTACGCCGCTTCACTAGGCAATTTAAAAGATAATTACTAGCTAACAGAGTTGCATGCAAGCATAGTTGAAAACTTAACAACCTATGCATTCTCATTGAGTCAAATGGTTCCGCAGAAACTTGTCAAGATAGAATCGTCATAAATATAATTGAAACTATTAGAATCTCTCCTTGAAAATATGCTGTTCCTCAAAACTCAGAAAATCGGTCAAATTCAAATATAATTTTTGGTAGAGCGATTGTGTTCACTTTGTAGGGAATACTAAGTTATGATAAAACAGCGCATTGACTCTCTTTCTTAAAATATGCAGGCCAGATCAGCATCATCGATGTCAGTATATCACGAGGATCCCTCCAAGCAACTCTCGGCATTGAGATCACCTAATATTGTGGAAATAAATAGCGAAACTGATAACAATGGTGAATATTCTGATAATAGTTCGTAATCATAACGATCAATGATTTCGCTGGCTTCTTCTGCGACGTTAAGCAGACATCTTAGAAATTATATGCACAAAAATAAACGACCCTCTCTCGCAAGTGATGATAGCTTTATTCATGATAAAGTCATTGAAGAAGTAATACAATCCGAGGATGCAAAGAGATATAAAGAACATATGCAGAAGGACAAAATGTAAGTTACACATCATATGATTTTTGTTTAGATATTTCTATGAAGTGTGTCTAGAGATCAAAAGCAATAACTTCCCGCCCAATCACCTTGCCAAGTTTGCAAATATTCCTAATTTGTACAATGAAGCCTTGTAAAATGGGGTGCAAAGAGTTGATTTCAAGACTTTCATTCAGAATGAACTTTAAAACAACGCTAACAAATGGGTGTCTCTCAAAGAATTAGAGAAGATTAAATAAAAATCTAAGAAAAGCTCATCATCTTCAAGAAAGCAGAAGTCTAAAGGTATATCAAAGCTAGCATTGAATATTGCAGAGAACCATTTACAAGATAAACTAAGAGATCAACTACAGCCGAACAGCTATAGGGTGCATACGATGATTGAAACGATTATAGAAGAGGATTAATCGGTGATTAATGATTACGATTGATCGAGTGAATGATCAAGGGGTTTTGGGGTTTTGGGG
>JBBAKX010000152.1:0-1720 GCA_040403315.1 Flavobacteriales bacterium | reverse complement strand
CCCCAAAACCCCAAAACCCCATATTTGCGGGTTTGTACGCACATAGTTATGAAAAATACCTTAATTAAAGGACCGATAAATCAAAAATAATTAGAAGACAAATTATATATTAATTCCGATTATTTTTAATACTTAGGTATTTTTTTAAAGCGTTATCAACTATAAAATACACTTATCCATGAATAATCAGCAACCTGAAATACAAAAAACCTTCGAAACAGACATCGAATTGGGAGAAGAAGTCCTACAAGCCAATCTTTATCAATAGGTTTGGTAACTGCGCAACTTAGACGGGATTCATTGCACCGATCGTGAGCAGCACCAATAAAATAAATAAAATGATCACGCACCATATAAGTCCTCGGATTCATTTTAACATTCTATCTGCGAATCCTCAGATAATGAACTTGACCTTTCCTTCCAGACTTCTCAACCTCTTGATGTGAATTCGCAAACCAGCTGCACTCCTCATTTTAATGTCTTAAAACTACAAAGTCAAGATAATAACGATATGTTTTAATCACGACGCGGCGGGAGATGGGATCAGCAAACAGAATAGTCGAACTCAAATCATAATCAATCGGATGGTGGTTATTGCAGGTCCACACAGAGAATTGTTATCGAGCTTATCGCCAATAATACTGCTGTGCTCGAATAAGGGTCTGCGCCGGATAATCCTGCTGATTTCAATGATGATGCCTATTAATCTCAGACATCATTACTGCATCATTACGTTAGTCCAGAAATTATTAATAATGTCGTCGAGCAGCAAAGACTTACCAGAGTTTCCTGTCATTCCAAATATATAATAATCCCACACCTAAAAGGAAATTTAGCCAGACTATCGCTGCATCCAATTCTTGAATGCGATAATGACTCTGAGGAACACCCGTATCCATAACTAAAGAAAAGGAAGAATGGCCAACCATCTCTTGGTAAATTGGCGGTAAATCACAGATCAGATAAATAATAATTCAATAAAATCCATGAGCCATGTCACAAGTCGAAAGAATTACCCCAAGGCTTGAATGGTTGCAGTATAATTATTGAAGATGAGGAAGTCGACTGCGAGGAGACCTTCGTGATGTAGAACTCCAAAAATGGTGACAAAGTCGACAAACAGGCCGAATGTAGTTATTTTGCCGAATTAATGGGGGTCGCGAGCATTGCCGAGGAGAAAAACTCACTCGAATCGCAAAAAATCAGAATTAATAAACTTTTAAATATCAGGACCCGACGACCTATTAAATAATAATAGGCGTTTGATAAAATAAATAATAAATAGGCGCAGCATTAAAAGTACGCTTGCGCCGACATTAACATAAACAACAAAATGTTCTATAAATTGCAAAGCAAGTCCATGCCCGAAAAACCCACGCATGCCCTCGGCTTGTGCAAATTAGATGATTATCACAATAGTTGTACCGTCCCAGCTGATGATGATGATGTGCAAAATGAAAATGACTTTGACGAATAATCAGCTTGAAAATCATTGTCGAAAATATGGCTGTGGCGTCCGATAGATCGTACTTTCGTTAATGGCAAAAACACCACCTGCCAATACAATGATACCTTCCTGGCCATCCTGATAACTCTCTAGTACTCGTATATATAGTAAAGAACTGTGCTTAAAAATTTAGTAATATTATTCTGCTACTTCAATTATATAATCATCATATCTTCCAAACATGAAAAATCAAGGGGTTTTGGGGTTTTGGGG
>JBBAKX010000151.1:0-1740 GCA_040403315.1 Flavobacteriales bacterium | reverse complement strand
CCCCAAAACCCCAAAACCCCACACATCCACACAACATAAAATAAAATCACATTGCAGTCATTGCTGAGAATCGTTGCTACCCTTATGTGTGATTCCAATACTCCGCACTTGTCTCCTCCTCTATCACATCGTCACCATCCTACCGCATCCGCTACACGTAGCCGTGCTCCATATCGGAGTGGACCAGCCTGGGTGTGACCTGGTGATCCACTAATGAGTAGAGGTACTTGTCCATCATGCTGAAGTCCACAGGAGGGTATAGCCCTTTTTTCGTGTTGATTTTTATCGTATTGTCTATCATCAGCTGATAATCGTTGTCAAAGCATGCTAGCAACCGTTTCGCCTGAATGCAATACATAGTGTGGATGTGATATTTAAATTTGTCATTCTTGAACTTTTTGACAATCACGTAGAATTTCTGATTCTGCCTCGAGAGTTCGATTATGACTTTGTGATAAGCCGGTGTGAACATAAGTCGACGAAAGAGGACTTTTCGGTCAGCGGGCACGTTATAAGTGGTACTGTCTAACTGTAGAGGTTTTAATTGGGCTTTTGTTACTTAATGAAAGTTATCATGGGATAAAATTTTACCTTGATAGCGTTGAATGCTATTCGGTGATGGTTCTGTAGCGTGATCGATATTCTGTAGAGAGTCATTTGTAGAAATTTGCAATAAACTCGTATTGTTCTTGCTCCTGAAGTCTTATTGCTTCAAGGAACTTTTCCTGATCCCCGGAAGATTGGCTTATATATTCCTCAATGAATTATTTACATTTGATATCCCCATGGCACTATGTGTCTGCTCTTCTACCTTTCTCGCCTAAATAATTATTATCACATTTTTTTTTCACTTACACTCTCCCTGCGCATCATTTCCATATTTACGCGTTAGAATTCCTAAATCCTCTTATCTTTCATGTTAGGTGTCTTCCCTTATGACCCGACCCCGGCAGACGAGAATATATGCGGAAACTAACACATGTTTTTGAGCAAGTTTTCCTCTTTTTCTCGCTTCTCCCGCCAACTGTCCTTATTAAATTGTGACTTTTACTTCATTAACTTGTGCAGGAATTTCATGTTTTCATCATGAATTTTCTTTTGATCAGATTTATAGGCCCACGAATCGATTTTAGGGGGTCTTTATAATTCGGTTTGTGGGGGGGATATGGATTATTTCTTGTGGGCCATTTTATAGCGGGACGTCGTCGGTTGTTAATAAATGGGATTTGGGTCTGATGTCGCACCTAGTTATTGGTTCATCTCGGAGCTAAAATAGCCTCGGTCTATGCTATCAGTGGAATCCTGTTAAAGCTAACCAATGCCTCGATAATTCCTGCCCTCCTATGGATTATGATTGTTCTCCTTCTTTTTGAGTATTTTTAACATCTTCTCAAA
Source organism: Flavobacteriales bacterium (assembly GCA_040403315.1). GTDB lineage: Bacteria > Bacteroidota > Bacteroidia > M30B66 > M30B66 > CAMCXT01. Next base: position 345 of record JBBAKX010000151.1, on the reverse strand, counting down.
CAGGATTCGGTTCTCCCTCTCTATCTCTGTGTTCTTCTCTACAGAATTACTTCATGATGTTGTTTATTTTACCCTCATCAAGGACCATTTTCTTGCGGTTCAACATCCGTCGCTTGCGCAACCTGCCATCCTCATCGAATGAGCGACTAACTTTCGGTGATTGGCTCTGCTCAGCGACATGTGAGCGTATATTGAGAAGTTTCGATTGATGAAGTTGCAATTCTTAAGCTTGCCAACGCTTGGTGAGCACTCGGTTACAACTTTTAATCTCTCTGTACATTTATTATAAATATTTCTAAATTGCAATAACTATCAGATGCGCGATGGGGTTTTGGGGTTTTGGGG
>JBBAKX010000150.1:0-1746 GCA_040403315.1 Flavobacteriales bacterium | reverse complement strand
CAAAATAATATAAATTCAAGAAGATTGACTTATTTTTATTATAAATTATTAATTATAAAGCCTTAAAGTTCGTTTGTATATTTACAAATAAAACAACAACTGTTCCCAGCAAAACCATATATAAATACAACATCATGTACATCCAGTCATCATCCCCAGTCACCTACTCTCTTGCTACCTTCAATTTTGAAGATAACACCGAAAAATCATTCAACGAAGAACAACTATTCTCCAACAATAATTTGGAATCCGCTAGAAGTTAATAATAGTCCAACGACCTTTTCAAACCAGCCCAATGCAATGGCCTCGCACTGACTCTCAGTAACATGACCCTCGAGTGCCGTAGTCGCGCGTCCACCGACGACAATTCGTCGCAACACTCATCGCAGGAGGATGTCTGCTGCGATTTCCAAGAACAATCCAATAATCCTGTCGAACTCGCTTCTGCTGTCCAAGAAAATACATTGAAGGCTTAGATTGAGGCCGAGCAAGAAATGCTCAGTATCTTTGCACAAAGTGGAAATACATCATGTGACCCCATTTTGGTGAGACCCGCTGCTCCCGTCAGGCCAACTTTAGCCCCGTCCGCGCTCCTTGTAAGATGTACCCCGGTACGTTCTACTGTCGTCCCCAGATAATTATAGTCCACGTTATCAAATATGGTGATGCCCTCGTCCACCGTGGTTTCACAAAATTGTACATAAATCGTGAAGCCAAGCGCGCAACTACCACGTGGCATCCCTGAGAGGCCCAGCAACCCTATTTCTCAGAATCTGATGGAGGATTATCCAAGTTACGAGGACGTGTATATGGGGTACTCCAAGTTCGCTGCCCCCGACATTTATTTCAACTGTCCTCAGTCCTACTAATCGCCTATTGCATGTGCATATCCTCCTGCTTGGATGATGAATCCCTAATACTAATAAAAGATTCAGAACCCCTGCACCACCGGTGCCGGCAACTATTATTTCCCGACGGAATTCTACAGTGCACCCGCTCAGTCGCCTCTTTATTACGGAAATTGAAGAATCCTCCAATTTTCACAATTAACTAGCGACTTGACATGCCACAGGAGTTCGAAATGAGCCTAGTTTGTTTCGACTAAAATGGCATGGGCGAGAGTCCCACCACCTGATATGAATAAACCTTGCAAATAATAAGATTATGAGCTGCCTGCTCCCTCCCAACGTAAATAATAATATATAAAACTGAAGCATGCATGCATGACACCCTAAGTCCGAGAGTTACTTTTTGGACGATTAAATTCTTAGTAAATTTGGATTATTCCGAGGCTTCGTAGAAATTTATTCTGGCTCGTTTATTAGAAAATAGGATTAAGGTACTATTGTCACTATGATATCCCTAGTTAAGCAGCGAGGCACCAACAACGTCTCATTCGCTCGATTAGTAGATAAGGGACAAAAATGTTAAATTATCATCACACAGCATAGTGACAAACATCTACCTACCTATTTTCGAACATCAAAACCAGAATATTTCACTTAGTTTCTTGATCCAAAATAAGGATTTTCACCAAACTGTGGCCCTAATCCAACTTGGATTAAGTGCTTATCTTTCTTCTTAATATGGAATAGAAAGTGCTTCAGATTATATATAAATGGGAGCAGTATAAAAAGTATAGTTAATTAGCAAGCGTATAATATAATAAAACTTAGCTTCAATCATTATTATCCACTTACTGTCTCTATCAAGACATTGGGGTTTTGGGGTTTTGGGGTTTTGGGG
>JBBAKX010000149.1:0-1761 GCA_040403315.1 Flavobacteriales bacterium | reverse complement strand
CCCCAAAACCCCAAAACCCCTGAGAGAACGTGGAATGTGGGTTTGATGAATGAGTAAATTCAACGAAAAGCCAATATATTTCAACAGCACCCTAGACAGTAACCTAATTAATTAAAACTAATTTATAATGATCAGCGATCAGCCAACCATACACAAGTTCATGATCGACGTTAACTCAATCTCATCCTCTGGATATTCCAACGCGTCACCCACACCAAAGAATCTAGACCTTGGATTATCAACCTAAAACAAACGCAAGTTAATAGAATATTTGCAGCTTCAGGAGAATAATAACAACTGTGGTTTAATAGATATCAACATCAGCAGTGAGGACGACCTTGTGATCGGTGATGCCTATGTGTGGAGCAGTGCTGCCCCAGATGACGGAAAAATTAAAATTGTCGGCATTTCGTACCCCACAATGGAATTGCTAATATACGACAAAATCACACAATGCCCTGAACTCAGAAAGGGCATTCAGTTCGCAGAAATGGCAGTTTATCCTTCTAGTCGCGGTGATGGCTGTCATTCACTAAGACTTAAAATGGACTAATAAGTTTTCATTGTCACACCTCTTGATTAACAAAACTTAATCAATATTTGGAGGGAGGCATTCCTTCCATTTGTCATCCAAGATTAAATATTGGAAAAGTACCAATTTGAAAAATAAATAGGTCAAGGGGCTTACGGCAAAGTTTTTCTAGGTAAAAAATGTGATCAAGAAGCAAATTAGGAATTGTATGCATTTAAAGTGCTTGATCTTGACTTGATATGCCAAAATGAGCTGGCATTGGAAAATATTAAGAATGAGATAGCACTCCAACAAACATTATCTCAATGCGATGGTGTGCTTAAGCTGCGTGAAATATACATCGACTATACCTTAGCGTATCTGGTGCTTGACTTTCAAGAAGAAGGTAGTCTCCTCAATAAGATTCTAGATGAGACTAAATTCTCTGAACAAGAAACTAAATTGATCATGACGTAGCTGCTTCTTACTGCGGACTTCATGCACAAGAGTGGAATCATGCACAGAGACCTCAAAATTGATAACATCCTGATCAATCACTCTGATAGCGAAGGATGTGAAGTTAAGGTAGCTGATTTCGGACTCGCCACCTTAATTCCCTCAGATGGCTCAAAACTGACTGACTAGTGCGGATCACTTTCCTATGTCGCACCGGAGATGCTTCGAGGGGAGGGTTACAATGAAAAGTGCGATATTTTCTCACTTGGCTCAATATTCTTTAACCTCCTCACTGGTGCCTATTTAATTCATTGCGATGATAACCTTGAACTAATTGAGAAAAACAAAAACTTTACAACTGAGAGCATTTCACATCTCGAATTCGGCACATTCCAATCGAGAGACTTGCTATTTAAATTACTCGACCCATAGCCTGAAAGAAGAATTTCGGCTGAGGAAGCACTGAACCATTAATACTTTTCTGCAAATGATTAAGTGATCAAAGGGTTGCTAATGGGTAATTATTACCAATTAATTACATATTCATAATGGAAATTAACAAAAATGATGGCTTTAATAGTAGTCGTCATCCCTTCGTTTATCTACGTTTAATGATCAAACTAGTATTAGATTATACAAGTCGGTGAGCAAACGTAAAAATCATTCAGGTCATCTTTATAACAAAGACTCTTTATGTCTTTTTACCTAAGTCTTATCTTCAATTAAGACCTTGCTATGAAATCCAGTGCCCGATTCCATGTTTTCGACGTATCAAAACAAAGTTTTAGCCATGA
>JBBAKX010000148.1:0-1761 GCA_040403315.1 Flavobacteriales bacterium | reverse complement strand
TTGTAGGATGTTTCGTGTGAATTTGATTATCCCTAGTTTGGGGATTTTTGCTACTTACTATCATATAGGGTCTTTAGGGTCGATTTCAAGGGGGTAAATCTGTGAATTCGCTGTTCTAAGCGATCAACTACTGCCATGACCGCTTAAGTGTTGACGGCTTAGCCTTGCGCAATCATCTAGGCCAGCCTGAGGGAAAGGCAAAGGTTGGTGAGGTTTAGTTAAGCCGCAATTGCTAAAGCTACCTTATTGCCTGCGCGTGTTGCCAGCATCACCAGCATATCTAAGCTGAACTTATCTCGCTTGCCACGAATTAAGTCAGATACCCTTGACTGACTGATATGCAACTCTTTAGCAGCCTCCGCTTGTGTCCAGCCACGCTTAGCAATTGAATCCCTGACATTGGCCATTAAATCAGAGCGCATCTTTAGTACTGCTGCCTCCTCTTTTGAGAAGCCAAGATCGATAAACACATTACCGCTTGATTTAATTATTTTCGCTTTCATTTTTTCACCTGTATCCGCTTGTATCGACTTTTCGCCATCTCAATATCTACCGGCGCTGTTTTGCTTGTTTTCTTTTGAAAGGCATGTAGTACATAAATACCGCTGGAGAACTTAGCAACATAAATCACCCGCCACTCACCCAATACATGAACCCGTATCTCATAAACCCCTGCACCAACACTGAGCATTGGCTTAAAGTCTGAAGGCATATATCCACGTTGCACCAATCCCAATTCAAAACCAGCCTCACGCCTCGCCTCGATTGGAAAATCCCTCAAATCATCTAGGGAAGTACCAATAAAGTGTAGTTCTTTTATCATGAATCAATTATATAAGTATTTATATAAAAATGCTAGGTAGCAAATAGAGCGCGCGCTCAAAAGCCCTATTGCATAGAGCCATGGTCAAGACTTACAGAACGGCTGGTAGCAACATCAAGTTTATAACCGCGTATCGCATTGGAGCATTCCGTTTACCAAGCAATCGACCCTATTAAACAATACTGAGGGCTACATATCCTTAATTTATGTAGCTATATAAATTCATTGCTGATATGATTTAACGTAACTACAATATTTCGGATGAAATTATCCTATGACTCGACTAAAAATGATTCAAATATTACAAAACATGGTTTGTCACTCTCCGAGGCAGAACTTATTGATTGGGACTCAGCAATTAGTTGAGTTGGCCATAGAAAAGATTATGGTGAAGAAAGACGCATAGCGTTGGCTCTAATTAACAAACGCCTGCTTGTGTAGTTTATGTTGAGCTAAAAACAAGCGTGAGAATGATCAGCTTAAGAAAAGCGAATAACCGCGAGATGAATACCTATGAAGAAAAAACTAATTAGACATAGCGCTGCAGAAGATGCTGCAATTACAAAAGCGGCAATGTCAGACCCAGACTCCACTCCATTCACCGATGAAGAGTGGGAAAAAACAAAACCTACGATGGTCCGCGGTCGCGGCAGACCCTTAGGTAGCGGTAGCAAAGAGCAAGTTACCCTGAGAATCGATAAAGATGTTTTGGATTTCTATAAATCCAAGGGTGAGGGTTGGCAAACCTTTATTAATCAGGTGTTGGGTGAAATTAAAAAAGAAGCTAAATCCATATCGGCAGTTGAGAAGAAAATCATCAAGGGCAATTTAATATCAAACAAACTAAAAATTGCCGCCTAAGCATGCACTTAATTAACTTCCACAATCTCACCCTTAGCAGATATCAAATACGCCCTAGCTGGCTTATCTGGACGTAT
>JBBAKX010000147.1:0-1762 GCA_040403315.1 Flavobacteriales bacterium | reverse complement strand
CTGTTTTTTTCATTGGCGTGTTTTTCGCAAAACGAGCAATTGGCGCAGTATTATTATGACAAAGGAGATTTCGAGAAAGCCAAAATTAGTTTCGAAGAATTGTTAAAAAATCAGCCGTCAAACTCCCAATATTTTCAACGAACCATTGATTGCTATCAGCAATTACAGCAATTTGATTTAGCCGAAAAAGCCATTCGAGAGCGTTTGGATAAATACAAACAAGGAACTCTTTTGGTCGAATTGGGGTATAATTTCCAATTGCAAAAAAATGAGGCTTCCGCCAAAAAGCAGTACGACGAGGCCATCGAACGCATCAAGAAAAATCCAAACGAGGTTTATGGAATCACCAATTCTTTCGAGAGAAAAGTATTGTTGGAATATGCCTTGAAATCCTATCAGACGGCAACGGCATTGCAACAAAATTTTAATTTCAATTACCAAATGGCGCTGCTTTACGGACAATTAGGAAAAACTGAAATGATGATTTCCACGTTCCTTGACGAAGCCTATGCCAATCCACAAAATTCAATCCAAATCCAAAATCAACTCGCTCGATTTATGGTCGAAGACGGTGACGAAAACTTCAACGAAACCTTGCGAAAATCATTGATTACAAGAGCTCAAAAGAATCAGGATGTTTTTTGGAACGAATATTTAAGTTGGTATTATGTGCAACAAAAAGAATTTGGAAAAGCCTTTATTCAGGAAAAAGCAGTGTATAAACGCAATCCCGAATCGTTGTCGAGTATCATTAATCTTGCCCAGTTGACTATCGAAGAAGACGACACCGAAACCGCTAAAGAAATTTTGGGATTTGTTCTAGAGAATACGAAGGATTTAGAGTTACTTATCCAAGCCAATTCCTATTTGATTGAAATGAAAATTAACAAGGCGCAGGAAAAAGAATTTGTAGCCATCAATACAGAATTAACCACACTGTTGAATCAATTTGAAATAAGTCCTTTTACGCTTTCATTGCAACTGATTCAGGCGCATTTCGTAGCGTTTAATTTGCGAAAACCCGAAGAAGGAAAAGCGATAATCAAGAAAGCACTCGAAATGCAATTGAACGATTATCAAGAAGCTCAGGCCAAAATGGAGTTGGCCGATATATTGCTTTTCGAAGAAAAATTCAATCAAGCATTAATCTATTATTCCCAAATTGAAGAGAATTTAAAAAATAATGCCGTAGCGCACGAAGCAAGTTTGAAAGCCGCTAAAACTAGCTATTTTCAAGCAGATTTTGTCTGGGCATTGAAACAGTTCAAAGAATTAAAATCAGCGAGTACGCAATTGATTGCTAATGATGCTTTAGAATATTTTCTTTTAATCAATGACAACACCGTCGCCGATTCGACACAAACGGCTTTGAAACAATTTGCCAAAGGGGATTATCTATTGTATCAAAAGAGAAATTCCGAAGCAATTGCACAGTTTCAGTCGATATTGAAAAGCTTCAAAGGACAAGACATCGAAGCAGTTACAATGTTGCGTTTGGGAAGAATTTACGAAAAACAAAGCGAATATAATTTGGCTCTAAGCCAATATCAAAATATCATTACACAACACGCAGACGGAATTTATATTGACGAAGCATTGTATTTTTCGGCAGAAATTTATAACAATACTTTACAACTACCTGAAAAAGCAAAGCCGCTATACGAGAAAATAATTTTCAATCATCAAGATAGTATTTACTTTGTCGAGGCTCGAAAAAAGTACCGACAATTACGAGGGGACAAGGAATTATAATTTAATATAA
>JBBAKX010000146.1:0-1772 GCA_040403315.1 Flavobacteriales bacterium | reverse complement strand
CCCCCAAAACCCCAAAACCCCAAAACCCCAATGCCTTACAAGTAAGATTGATAATAATTATAAATAATGAAACTTTTTGACTCTAAAGACATCCTCACAGACAACTTCACGCAGGCCTAAATGTCTTTATTTGCAGGCGTGGAGTTAATGGTGCTTCTGATTATCTTTTACTTCATTTATCAGATAGTCAACTATATCATCCGCTACCGCAAGAATAATATCGACTTTCACATTGTTGCCAGCTTCACTTGCCTGGCTATTGCAGGCTTAGTCATTTGCGGGGTCAATCTGGCAATATACGGATTAGTGATTTATTGGTTTGCAAAACTCTGTTCCATAAATCCTGCTGAATACAGTTCAGATGATTACGCATTAAAAGCAAAAGAAGAATTCTTTCAGTGGAACGTTAACAATTACGAACGCAGTGACATCCTCTCATTCGACATCCTTCGTGAGGGAATCGCAATTAGGAACATATCCTTTTTCATCAACCTGGCGAGATGGTTTATCACAATAAAATAGCTCAGTGCCAGTATTCAGCATACCCGCATGAGGAAAACGTCGATTGAGGCGCGCTTGAAGGACCCCTAACAATCACTATCTACAAAGAATGATGGCAGCCTCGATTTTATGCATGTAGTAATCAACAAGTACAGTCTCAAGGTAAACATCTGTTTGACTTTCGCAATAATATGCTAGATTATATTTGGCGTCGTTATAGAGCTAGATTACATTGATGCAACGATATACTATAACATGATCTAATTCTATGTGTCAGCCCCTCTAATTACCTTACTCTTCATATGGGTTTATGTAAGAATGAACTAGCAATCCTAACTTCTCGAGCAACTCCACAATAAAAAAAACAAAGCAGATTTCAACACGAAACTCCTTGTGTTGTTTTTCTTGATAGTGCAGAGACTTATAGTTGAGATTGGGACATTCCTTTTTATCAAAGATAATCTTGTCAGGAATATCCTTGTCGCAAGCAAAGTATACACCTCCTTGAATATTGTTTCAGTAATTGGGCTGTACGCCGGCTATATATTGACTTTACAGACAATATTAATGAATGATATCGCATCAAAACATAAAATGAAAAACTCACAAGACGACTCAAAGATCAACTATAAGGTGAGCGGCAAATTGTCGAAGAATTCTTTTAAAAGGCCGATAAGGGATACTACAACATCAATAATGTCAATCAACAATATGGATGACTCCTTGCTGATACCTTCACAAGAGGAAAGCGACGATGAGGATTCGTATGCAATCGAAGAGAGAAAGAATAATCGTATTAAGAAACACATCTTCTCACAAGTACTCTCAGATAAGAATGGCAAATTTAAGAGATAGAAAAGCGCATTAAGGAATGATACTTCGCAAAAATCAATCTTGAAAAGCCTCCTCCAACCCCTGCCAACGTAACAAAGCAAGAAAACCTCAAGCTACTTCTAAAGCAAAAAGTCAGACCAATACATGGAGACGAACGAGGTCGGAATCAAAATTGAAAGCAGCGCGGCTTACGGTAGTTTCCAGCCCAGCTCTGGGAACGAAATATTCAAGCCGGTACAGCCTACGTCCTATGAAAATGCTCTGATCGATAGGTTCACTAATGTAATCGATAAAGAGATAGACTTTACTTTGAACACGTACAAAGTATAGAACCAGATCACGAAGAGTGAGATTCAAGGAAAAAATAGCAATTTGTGATTATATATTCCTATAGTGGTAATAAGCGTATATATATACTCATTATGGAAATTTTAAAT
>JBBAKX010000145.1:0-1782 GCA_040403315.1 Flavobacteriales bacterium | reverse complement strand
GCGTTTTATTAGAATTATAGAATAACACAAACGCCAACTTGAATCATTATTAATTTCAGACACCACATTAGGTCAGTCTCTGTTTCCATAAAGTTCTCATTGATTGCCCTTAGGTAAAGGGGAAAACTGCTCATTAAAACGCTTGCATTTATTTAATAGTCCAAAAGGAGGGCCTGTTTTCGGGAACGATTCCAAAAGTTATGAAGCACTTAGGGAATTAAGGATAGGGAAAACCAGTGCAGTAGTAGGTTTTACTATCTAGATAAGGATAGTGCAAGCATCACACCACTCACCAAGACTGAGAATAGGTAAAATCAGAGCAATGATTTAATATTTGTGCAGTGTGAAGGTTTTTCATCCTAGGAACCGAGGTTCCATATGATACAAAGAAGTCTCATCTGGAAACAAACATGCACGATTGCCAAGATTGCAGCCACAATCAATAAGCTTTAGGCTTGAAAACTGTCTGCCAAGTAAATGTGCAGGCCTATCGAAGCTATGGTCCAATTGGCTTACCACTTAAGTGTGAAAGTATTAATGTTTGAGGCTTGGATAATCCCACGTTTGACCATGCTTATTTACCGAGTGCAACTTAATACATATGCGGCGGCTATTAAGCAGATGACTGAGGCAAATGCTGAGCATTGTTAAGTAATTTTATAGCGGTGGCTTTTCAATAAATTATTGCCATCTTTGAGGTTTGGGGAGCCGAATTAAAGGTCATCTAAAGGTAGGGTGAGGTTATAGTTTCCCACATTAATTAACAATGCACTTGTGTTGTAGCAGATACTGCATTGTATTGATGTCAGCTTATCACTGGATTAATCCACATTTTCGAACAGATAAGATCCGGAGGTTAGTCTGGCAGTAATATTATTAAGGTATATTTCCTCTTTCGGCACAATGTATTCACCTCTCTTAGCATAACCGACCCTCTTAAATTCGATCGCTTTATCTAAATCAGAGTTAGCCACCTTGACGTTTATACTATTCCACTGATCGATGTGACCTTTCACAAGCATCTTTATATCAATCGAAAATATCACGTCGTGGACCCTCACTTGGATTTAAGTAGAATCCTCATAATGGCCCTGAGCGAGACTGAATTGATTTGTGATCTATAATTAAACGAATGCTGTGCCGGTCTCATTAGTCGATTGGTAGCTTCCCATCAATTTAATGTCTTTGTCCCCACGGCCCTACAGTAACAGAGTCTTCTTCAGTTTCCATATAATAAACTGCGACGCCATATCATAGTGTGAAATACCCTTGAAGCCCAAATCTTATTAATTTTTCTCTTGTGGGTTGAAATAATCGTCATACTCGGGGTCCCATTTGTCAAGAAGAATGTCTCTCTGCCACTTTTTAGTTTCCATGGCATCGTCCAATAATATGATTTCCTTGATTGAATTCATGAGACTTTCCTCTTTGTCTACCCTTCTCTCCTCACCATCTTCAGGTAATTTGTCAACCATTGACAAAGTTTAGGGATTATAACCCTTGCGCATGATTCGACTTCCCTCCCCAAGCATAACAGGGTCTGTTTCAATTTGCACGGAGTCATCATTAAGTTTACGATTCAAAGCAATGCCTTGTTAAAAAGCCATTGCTAGAAATACTATTAGCATCAACTTGTGGAGCAGCATATTATTTTTGTTAGTTTTCCTTTTTAAAATGTGCTGAGGTTTCCCGTATATTATAATAAACAAAATACAATCTTATTAACTTAATATCCACTTTCCTTCTTAAAAAAGCAACATATGGGGTTTTGGGGTTTTGGGG
>JBBAKX010000144.1:0-1800 GCA_040403315.1 Flavobacteriales bacterium | reverse complement strand
TGTTTACAATTATGACACCATTAACAATTTAGGCAATTATACTTACTGCTCATTGCATAACAAAGTTTATTCATAATCCGATAAAGCAAAGATGTAACTTCGCTTCCAAAAAATTCACGACTGTCTGCGCTGTTTAGATTATAATCTCTGCCCGTGGAATTATGCCGAATGTCACCTATGTTAAAATCAATAAATTGAAAAAGAGCAACAATCTCGGAGTACATGTATCCTTCTTGTGATATCGGTTCCTTCAATTTTCGAACTTCTTGGATGAGTGCGTTGAACATTTTGTCCTTGAATACATTCATGACAGAGATGTCGTTGTCCTTATCGCTGGATGCACCCGTTTTTGGTAACTTCTCAGCGCGGGCATTGTCCGCCATGTCTAGTTTGCACTTTTCACTAATTTCAGGTTCATTGTGTGGTGCATTTGTTTTTTGTGCACCTGAACGGTTCGTGTTTGTTGAAAAATTTTCTGAAAATTTTCCAAAACCCGTGGCTTTTGAATTTTCAGAAAAATAAAGATTTATTAAATTCTAAATTGAAATATATTCATTACAATTAGGTATTATTTTTAATTAAAATTGAATTGATAATTCAAATATATAAAAATTCAGGACATTTTTAAACCTTTCCAATTTACCATAAATAAGATTTCGCTGCTTTCGAAAAGAGAAGGAGTAGTGAACGACGAAGAATGTGCTGCAAATTTAACAGCAACACACTTTCAATATTATAGTAGTTAACTTTGTCAATGTCTAATGTTGATCCCCTCGGTTTACAAATAAAAGCTGTTGCACGTGCCACGGATGTGGCGAAAGAGTGGGATGTGTGTTGGGTTCTTCGCCACAGAACCCAACATTGGAACAGTTATTGCTTTGGTTCTTTTAAGAACCACCTCACATATGAAGATGGAATGTATTTGAATAGGACTAACTTGCATAGATTATCATTGACACTGGATCATGTGATGCGAGTATTTTCAGACAAAAATTTACATAAAGCCAATGGTGTACAAAAGACAAATAAGAGTAGTTGGTTAGATAAGTTCCGGGGACAGCCAATAAACACCTTTTTGTTGAAACATCCAACAACGCTAGAAGTAACAAAAACAAGTACAATTGTCGATGGTTTTGATAACAAATTATGGTCACATGGCACAGTTCCATATGAGGGTGTCGAAGAAATGTATCTGAACAAATCTGTATCTAAAAGTAAAACACAGAGTTCTAGTGATGCTGCAGCGCTTGAGTCATTACATAGAATTCAGGACAGTGTGAAATCAACGAGAACTAATTCGAAAAGCCAAGTCAACAAGGCAAAAGTAACGAACGAAAGCAGGGAACTAGTTTCAAAGAGTCGCAATTCACAGGAAGCCCGTAAAACAGTGCCAAGTTCAAAGTCTACTACAGCGGAGACAAAAAAGACTCAAAAAGAAAAAGAGGAAGAGAATAAAGATTTTGTACACAAAGCGTTAGTCTTCAGTTTAGTTAACGTTGTTTTCCGGAAAAGTGGTCAAGATTTCTTAACTTTCGGTAAAATTCCTGTGGAAGATGAAGAGATACCATCTCACATTGATTGGAATGAATTTGAACCTTTTGATATAAGCAGAGATTTCAGAAAAAACTTCATGAGTGCATGTATTCGAGTTGATGGGAAGTTTCCAAAGGAGGGTTTTTACACACACCTATTTTCAAGGGGTAATTTTGACGCATATTTTTTCGACCGAGTCAACATAAACCTCACGAAATTACTACAGAAAGAAGAGGAAACTGATTTAGTTGAAGAAGAAGTCACAGT
>JBBAKX010000143.1:0-1801 GCA_040403315.1 Flavobacteriales bacterium | reverse complement strand
CCCCAAAACCCCAAAACCCCAAAACCCCAAATCATAGACAACGAAGGAGTATTACTTATTTTCATTGATGTAATCGCATGCACTGGTATTTGTTATCATTTTCATGAACTGACAATATAAATGGTATTGCGTCTGGTGGGTCAATTGGTTTATGTGAAATATTTTTGTGTATAACATCAGTCACCAGTAGAATTTTACTTGATAGTGTGATGGTGAGACCTTTGATACTTAATGCATTTGAGCAGGAATAGAACTTAAGTTATTCTTGATTGTTCAAAATCAAATCAAGTATTTTATCAATTGTGTTATCATCTATTCTCTCATTAATAAGTTTCATGATTTCTCTTCTTTCCAGATTATCTTCGAAGAATGTTGAATCTCCCAGGCTTATTTATGAACTATTAAGACTTTGAGATGCCTGGCTGCTTGATTTCACTGATGAAATGATGCTGATGTCATTCTCTTTAACTTTAGGCTTTTATACTTCGAAGGAAGCGTTTATATATTAATTCTGTTAATGTTAAAGGAAACTATTACCAACTGACTGTTGTTAGAAACTTGAGTTCACTTTGCTCTCTTCATGGTGAAGCGAGATGGCAGATTCTTAATTTATAAGTTATTGAGATGGTCTATTGGGCATGGTATCCATCAACATGCTTTCCATAGGATTGATTTAGTTGGACTCATCAGAGTCTGCCTGCCTTAGTTAATCCGTTTGTGGCGCCGAAATGTTATATTGAGGAACAATTCGGTTCACTTATGTTGTTGGATATTGTTATGGTTTCTTAAACCCTAACCCTACAGATGAATCGATGCTAGTTCTATAGATGGAATGACTTTCGTTTACTACCGCATGTGTGTTGGTATTTGGTCTTATCTTTTGTTCTTCTTATCTCTGTCCTATAGCCCTAGAAACTGGTTGATTATTGATGCTGCTTGGTTGCGTGCTTGCAGTGTTTATGTTGCTACTTATATCTGAGTTTGGCATGTATCTATTTATTTGATAAGGTCTACCTATAGCCGGTGGTAATTGAGGGAGGGGTATTTAATTGGAAAAACTGTCATCATGTAGATTAAACGATTTATCACTATAGTTGACGGTGTTGTCCATTGATATCATGCTTATCTCACTTTTACTCTCTTCAAAAGGGTGCTTAACAAAGTGATGCCTGTAAATATCATCCAAATTCGAGAGATACTTGAGTCCGAATGAGAAACACGGTAGGAGGGATTGTTAGGCGGGTGGTTATTGTTGGACAGATATTGGTTAAGGTTGGGGTAAAACAGGCATGGGAGGAAGTTAAATTTGTGGCAGAAGATTGCTTTAAACTTGTAAAAGCTGTTAGTTTTGGTTAATATTTGCTATGCTTGGTAAGTTTTTATCTATAGTGAGCTGATTTCTTGCAGGGATCAGAGGTTATAGTCCTATATCGCTGAGAATTGTTGCAGGTTAGGATTAGAGAATAATATTATTTGGGGGAATTGAGTCAGGCCTGATATATTAAGAATTGTCTGAGAGCCCTTCCTTCTCAATCAAAAGGTTGAAAATGTTTGTGATTTATTATTCGGTAAGAAGTAATTCTTACAACTGAGTGTCAAATATCATTCTTAGATTATAGAACTCAGCTTTATATTCCTTTTTGATAATATATTTATCCTCTATCCTCTGATCTCTCTCTTACTTGAGGACTTTGAGCCTCATTATTTCAGGCGTTAGGTTGTTCGCCATTATGCTTTTTAAAAATATTATCGTAATAATTTCGCATGTGTTATAAATAATTGGGGTTTTGGGGTTTTGGGG
>JBBAKX010000142.1:0-1812 GCA_040403315.1 Flavobacteriales bacterium | reverse complement strand
CCCCAAAACCCCAAAACCCCAAGATTATAAGGCGTGAATAACAAAGTGGTGTCTATAGTAAATAATAAACATTATAGATCATTATCAACATAATAAAATAATAGCTGAACAAAAATTTGAGAATAGGGATGATAATAAAAGTAAAAACTGAAAATTAAAAGTTTGAATAATAAGGAACAGATTGTGAATTGAAATAATAACAAAATAAATTTAAAAAGCAAATATAACTTACCCTATGCAATAAACGCAGCCGCTGAGGGAGCTATGTTGCCGATCGGAACCGAGCAATCGATGCGCAACTTAGCAGCATCGTGTCTTGTTGATGGCCCCGCCTCGCAGGTTGGTCTGGTTAACTGGTTGACCTTACTTGATGGAGAAGCGTCCTCTCGGGGAAGGTTTTTGTGATCGCCGGCGATTCGAAACATTCGACCCTCATCGATTGCGAATCTGTTGAGATGCTTTAGGGGAGCTCTTCTCGATCAGAGAACGAGCCCTGTGTGCACAGTGAAACGCAGGTTTTATCTATTCTTGATTTTCACTTCGACTATCCCGATACATTTATGGATCGACTGGGCATCGCTCTCCCTCGCTTGGCTGGAGGTCATAGCATTTATAGACTTGCTGGCCTCCTTTTAAATGTGGCGTCAACTGATATCCTGATTTCGAGGGTGCTGGTGTGAGCACATTGACCTCGTTGACCGCGCACACAGTCTTCAGAACGTCTTGGCTCAGTGTTGGATTGATCCAAGACGCAGGTAAGGGAAACTTTACTCTCAATAACCTAGGAGTGAATGAGCTCCATAGTAGGCATGCTGGTATGACTCTATAACATGCCGATGAATTAATGATGGAAGTAGTTACTCGCGTGGGTATCATCGATGTTTTTAAGGTTTTATTCATGTGTTGTTTGCTTGCCGGATCCGAAAGTTGTTTCAGGGTCAACTCTTTCAATTATTAGACCTTGCTATAGTTGAGTTGATGTTAGAAATTGGGGGAACTCATACACGAATTATAAAATATAAGAGGCTTGATGATTGAAAGTGTGTGGTCTATCTATTCTCTAACTAAAACTTACTTGTCTGAATAAATATCCGCTTTGATGCTGTCTATTTTTAGCAATAGTATTGCTTCGTATTATATGGGAGTTTCTCTGGAGTGCGGATTCTTTTCGTTCTATAAAGTAATTTTAGAGCATTTAGGTTTGAGTCCTTTGTAATTGATTATTAAATTTCGGTTCTAACTATTTTTGATAGGGTAACTTACCAGTTTCATTGTGAATATTTAAAAAGCTCCGAATATTCATTCAAGAATATTCACTTTTAAAAAATCTGCAGTTTTTTCTGGGCATCCGAAATGTGTGTATCGGATCTTCATTCAGTTATCCTTTCATTTTGTGCGTTATTTTGAAGCTAGCTTGAAGCATGTACCGAGAGGAAATATGGTGCGGTGCAATTTTATTGCTGCGAGGGGTAAGTAAAACAATTACTTTGCATTACTCATTGTAACTTCTGTGAAATCTAAACGGGAGTTAAATCGGAAAGATAACAAGGGAGGAATTAGATACGGTAAAGTGAATCTACTGCACAGTGGGAATGTTGTTCTTAATTACCTTTACTTGTGTAAAAGAGATCCGATGGTATTTGGAAGCGAATAACGGAAGGCGTACCGAAAAGGACTTACAGATTTTATTGTCGCGCGCATAATCTGTAGTTAATCGAAGCCTGCGCTTTTTAATAATAAAGTATAATAATTTTTGGAATTTTATTAATCCCTCTCATATTGTTAGGACTAAGGGGTTTTGGGGTTTTGGGG
>JBBAKX010000141.1:0-1812 GCA_040403315.1 Flavobacteriales bacterium | reverse complement strand
CCCCAAAACCCCAAAACCCCATTTTGAGACACAATGAATTAGTTCTTGTATAAAGAATTTACAACATATTAGTGAAATCATTCAATGCTTAATTAATCAGTCACTTCCTCGTTGATGGCTATGCTACTATCAAAAATTGAGAGACAGCAGCGGCAATGGTTCCCATTACCACAACGAACATCAATGGGTAAGGTTATTCTATCTCTGCCACTTGTGGGGACATAATATTTGCGAATCTTGCGAAAAACGAAGAGATCCCAAATGTACTTGATGTGAATATCACTGGGAACAGTTTGGCATTGGAAAGCCAATTAGTCATGCATGCAGAGCTGATTCCATATGCAGTGAATAAAAGGAGTATTGGCACTAACATTTCATGCAAACGGCCCACAAGTATGTACAGTGACGACCCAATGACAGCCATCGTGAAGTATATGAGGTAGGATCTTTTGATTCCGATGCGATCTTGGACCAATCCTGACGTTATATAGGCAGCCATTTCAGCAATTGTGGCAACTGTAATATTTAGATAGAGGTCCCCTTTGAGGTACTTGAACTAGAAATAAATCATATAATAGCTAAAAGCAGACACTATCCATGTCACTATATAAATACACAAGTTTTATTTGTGCACTGGATTCTGCATCAAAGCTCTCAGCGACCCATCCTGATGAGTAGATTACCAGTTTTTAGTAGTTAAAGAGAAATTTTCATTTACCTCTGCATCGAAATAAAACTCCTTGATATTCACTTTTTGTTGTTTTCCGAAATAAGAGTTAAACTTCTAGATGTAAAATAGACTTTACCTGGCGTGATTATATTTGCCTTTCCCTTACAAGTATTTTGGGGACTCCGGAAGGAAAAAACAAAAAATCACAGTTAGCAAAGTCATTATAACAGCAAATATCTGGAAAGGGAACCAGTCTTTGCTGACAAATCGAAAGTATACGACTAAAATGATAAAGGTTAAGGCATCTGCAAATTGAATAAACGAGCCAACTATGTCTCGATGACGTTTCGGAATCATCTCACAAAGGTACACGAAACATGTTGACTACCTTCCAGCACAACAGCCACCAAAAATGAAAAACAGGAATGAGATCAGGTAAAAATCAGTTGATATGACTATCGCAATATGAGTGAATAAAGCGATAACAAGACTCCAATAGAAAGGCCACTTGCGTCCATATAGGTCTCCCAACCTTGGCACTATCAAACTAAACACCATCCAACCTGCAAAGAATGCTGAACCAGGAAGGCCAATTTCAAATGACGACGCGCCTATAATGAAGTTATTTTATGGAATATTTACACTCGAGGTTATAGACCTCGACCCAATTGTGCAGGGAATTATGGGAGTCCCAATTAACTTGAATCAACTCTGGATTACTGCATCTATCTTTGTGATCACAATTTGGTCTTTCAATAGGGCAAATGTATTCTGGGTATAGTTCCAAGTAAGGCAAGGCATATGTTAGGAATCCATTAGTGGTCGTTGCGAAAGTCAACCACACAATAGCGAAGAAGTGAAAAGCGCCTAAAGGAAGAATAAAGTAGGATAAATACTTACCAAATCCTCCTACCTAATCAGCAGCATCCTCATAAGCCAAGCCAATCTTTTGAGAGGTTTTCTCTTCAAGCTATTTATGAGAGAGTTCTTATATCTCAATGCTGCCACCACCTTAACCTTCCTATTTACTGTCTGCTTAGTAAAAGCCAGTCAATGGAATTATCGCCTCGTTTTATTCCATTTATATATTTAATTACCACCCCATAATTTATTATGACTTATGGGGTTTTGGGGTTTTGGGG
>JBBAKX010000140.1:0-1821 GCA_040403315.1 Flavobacteriales bacterium | reverse complement strand
TTTGTTGGTCATTTGACCAAACAAAAATATTAAGATTGAGTAAAGCATCGACTGTATTAACATGAGCGCTGCCATTGCGTGTTAGCGCTGCTACTATTGATGGTGTACGTTCAGGTGCTGCATATGCAACGACTAGTGGAGGCGCCATAATTCCTGGCAGGATATTGTCAATGAAATTACGGTTTGCTAAGGTCATAAAAGCAGCAAAGTCAGCACCTTGAGCTGCTCGATGTGCTGCCAACTGTTCCTCTCGCTGAACCATTATTCTGTGGATCTGTGGATTTGCAGCTTGCTGTAAAACGGGCGGAAGTAACTGAACGACTCCCGCCGCTAAAGCATTTGCATTAGCACCAATATTAGCTTGGAATGCATTTAATCCAGCCCCAAACAATGCATTTCCTTGATTTAATGCAAGGTTTGCTTGTTGACCAACATGAATCGCTAGAGCTTGATCAGGCACCAAATTTCTGAATATAAGCGGTACCCAATCAGGAGGCGCTAAGTTATTCCAACCGTTAGCATTTCTCTTAAGTAGCATAGTATTAATATTTTTTGCTATTCTTCGTAAAAAGACAATAATTACATGAGGTTGAGCTGCAACATATGGAGGAGGATTATTGCCAAGAGCAGCTTCATTATTCCAAAGAGCTAAAGCTTGAGTGTTACAAGCAACGCTACCAACAAAATTTCGATCATGCACTGACTTTTTAAATATACCGTTAGTTCCTTTAGATTCAACTTCATAATTACCAAGAATAGCATTTTCTACTTCGCGAATCTTTTCATAACTGTCAACAGGTGTACCTAAGACCTCACTTGATATATTTTTATCAGGTAATAGCGGGTTATATTCATTAGTATACCAGGCAAATCTACCACAATTAGGAGGTAATTGTCTTGGAAATACAGGATCATTACCAAGACAATCTTGTCCCAATGATTTATATATTACCATAACCACCTCGGATACCTGTCTTGAAACGCGATAAAGCCATAAAGAAAAGTGATTGTTGGTAGGAGGGGATGTTATTCTGAATCCATTCATATTGCTTAACATATTTAGTACTAATAACATCCAATAAATCTGTTTAATATCAATCCTTTTTGTATTGTTAGCATGAAAAGGCTGGTAGGTGTTATTAATAGGTAATGTTGCCACAAGTGGCAACAGGAAATTGGTTCTATACTCTGCTTCAGTAGTATAGCTGCCGACCTTTTCTATTAACCATGTAAAGTCATTTAAATCCAAAGCAAGTTCATCATCTCTTATCATAATATCTGCCAAAATATTAGCTTCTGCCACCATAACATCATTTGGAATAGCTATGTGATTGTAGTTTGTCAAGACGTTAACCAACGCTAGATACTCTACGCTTGCTGCATCGAAAGCATATGGTACGGCAACAACAGGTGCAGCAACAACAGGTGCAGCAACAGGGATACCTTTATAGTGGTGGAATATTTAATATTAATAATTGGTTAGTAGATAGGTTGTTACTAACCTGCCATAATCTATGTAGAATGATTAATATGAAGGTAAACTTGATATTACACTAATGATAATGATACTAAAACAATCTATTGTACAATACTCTCAAAGTAATTGCTGCTGTACACTAGTCCCGGTATCGGCCATTCCTGTCCCGGATTCGGCCATTTCCTAGAGCGGACAAGTCCAATATCCGGATACAACTACTACTACTACTAGTAGACTACTGTACGCCGCCGTCAAGATCAGGGGTTCAAAAATTTGTCATATATATCGAAAAAAGTGATAAATGTGACATGAAAATAATTAATATCTCTATGAATAAAGACTTT
>JBBAKX010000139.1:0-1828 GCA_040403315.1 Flavobacteriales bacterium | reverse complement strand
ACCCAAAAAATCCCGGCAAAAAATTACAAAAACAATTCAAGATTACCACTTCTGGTGGGGGTTTGCAAAAAAGACTTCCCCATCACATTACCAAATTTGTTTGGGTATACCCACAATATTAGCGGTTGTACAAGATTTCCTTCCACATTACAATTTTTACCGTGGTATTTGGTGAAATCAAAAAACGATTGCAACTCTCTACACCGAATTTTCAATAATGCTCAGAGTGTGGAAGGTTAATCACAAAAGACGTCTGTATGGAGACTTCTCTCCAGCAAAGAGAACCCGACTTCGACAAAGTCTCCCAAACATCCATGAAAAAGTTCATGAAAATGAAGACGCCTGTGCTGTTAGCTGTGATGAAAATGATGAAATTGATGAAGAAAATGAAGATACCGATTCCTTTGATGAAAATGTCGAACATGATAACTCTGATGAGCAAGGTAATGAAGAGGATTCAACACCCAGCATTTACGTCTTCCTCGTACCAAAGGTGGAGTCTTTCTTGAAGAAGGATTTTGCAGATTATTTGTCATCACCTATCGGGGGGAAAAAAGGTCCTTCGTCCGTGAACGCCGCTATTCAGCGTGCAGCACTATTTCTTGCTTGGAGTTATGATAAGGAGCACTCTGATGTTCCACGCCATCTTGACGACGACGATATCTTGACTTGTTGGGAAAGTAATTTAGATTCTTGGTTCGTCAAAGTTCTTCATCGCCCGACCCAATTGGTCCAGAACTTTATCATATTTTTGCAAACAACAAGACAACTAAAGCTCACTTCTGCAAGACAGTACCTCGAAGCAGTGTTTACATACGCAAAATATTTTGCTGATGTGAAACATGAAGCTTTGGATTATTCCTTGGACAAATTGGATCGTGCAGTGAAGGCAATCCGGAATTCTGCCAAACGAGAAGAAAGACATGTAAGTGGCACACTTTCCATTGAAGAGCGGATTCAAAGAGGGAATTGGCCAGAAAATGGCATGGCTGATCTGCAAAAAGTGGTCACTGAAAGGATTCAGTTATGGGCAATCCCGATATTCGACAAACATGGGGCCCAGCGTTCAGTCTGTGAGTCCAACTATATTGACTTCCTACAGCTTCTCGCCAGCGCTATTTACGTTGAGGCTCCTCAAGGGAGAATCGGAGGAATAACCAATTTAAAGATTGACGCTTATGATGACTTTATTTCCCATGGATATGCCTTAGGTACCAAGTTCAAAACATCACCCATCTACGGGTTCCAACCAGTTCCATTGACGGATACTAGTTGCAAGTTGGTGGTCATGTACAAGACCATTTTCCGTCCGGTTGCGGAGATGAATTGCATTCGGTATGGCCACTCGAAAACCGACCGATTGTGGTTGAACTGGAATGGATCGGTCATGGACAAAGGGCAACTTGGAAGGCATCTTACTGCTTTCTTCAAAAGTCAGTTGCAGTTGCATATCACCACAACAACCATACGTGCCATCGTTGAAACTGCAGCTGAAAACGCATTGAGAAAAGGAGTCATCGACCAAACGTTACGTGCTGCCATCAGCAATGTGAATGGTCATTCTGGCGCGACCACACTGAGGCATTACGTGATGCAAAGCCGAATTGATGATGTTCACAATGGTCGTGCAGGTACCAAAGTACCTTTTTCATATCTTATTCAAATCTCTGTCGTCTCTTGTTTTTGAAGGATTTAATGCCATGTTCAGCCAGCTGACCCCGCCATCAGCATCCACCTCGACAAGAGAAGAGGAGGATGACGATAAGGATAACCATGCTGAATACGAAGGCGCTTGTGATGATGCTGAATACGAAGGCGCTTGTGATGA
>JBBAKX010000138.1:0-1850 GCA_040403315.1 Flavobacteriales bacterium | reverse complement strand
CCCCAAAACCCCAAAACCCCTACCTCTTTTCTTCCATCACATAATTGTATAATCAAATTACTATCTCTTCATTCTCTCCCAAAAGTATTTGGAGAATATTTCTCTGCCTGAGCGCTTTGTGTTTATGGATATTAGGCATGCTTTACTCTCCCTTAATGATTTGAATCCTCTTGTGTGATGTCTGTCCCCGATAACTAGGTATTTCCAATGCTTTCTTCTCTTTGATGACGTTCACCGACCTGTCCCTTGACATATTCTTATATTCAATGTGTCCACCACCATAATCCTCTTTTTTAAACCCAAAGTTTTTCAGTTTAATCAGTGAATTAAGTTCAGGTGTAACCTAAATCGATTATGTGCTGTTTGATTTTTGTGCAGCTATCGTCTTTTTAGTGTCATCCTCTGTTTTCTTGTAAATTTATGAAAACTTACCCAAATCTATTGCTTTATTGCTCACAAATGATGGATGACTGGGTTCCACTAGGACCCTGTGGTTTTTATGGTTGGTGAAATACAGCTTCAAAGCCTTCATTGTAATATGAGGTGAGTCAAACTTGAGTTTCATTATCGCCCCTTTATTTGTCATTGCTTTCTGTTCACCGTCTTGTATATAATTGGATTACAGAAACTTATGGCCCTATTCGATGCAATAAGGATTCGCCCTCATGAAATCATTCCTCCCTCGGACCACACCATCATGGGTTTTCGCTTCATTGATGATAAGGTTGCGAGAGTTTTATTTCTTCATAGCATGCTGTAAGTTGAAATACTTCATTTTTTCCTTAACAATCTGATTCCGAAGCATCAGTTTTTTATTGAAATGCGTGGCTGTTTGTTGCATTTTCGGCGCATCACGTTGTATGTTTCTGAATGATATTTGATGGTTTGTGGATGAGTATTCACTGCTCGATCGGCTTTACCGTTCACTACTCATTCTTGAGTTTTTATAGGCATTTTTAAGTTTCAGTTGGGATTTCAAGTCGGCTGAAGTGAAAGAATCCTGATATGGTACATATTAAGTTTGCTTCAGAACAAACCTTTCCCCTTCGATTGGACTAATGTCCCGATTGAGTAATTATTGCCGGAGTATTAAGTTATTATAAGTAATCCTGCTACTTTCTTGTTCCTGCAAATTTGGAGTTAATTTAATTTTAATTAAAGGTGTCTTTAGATGGTAGATGCTATTGCTGTTATCGAAACCGATGCTCGCAAAGGCTGCTTCGTTCCCAAGAATGGGGTTGATTATCTTCAAAGGGCTCCAGTATTATTATTATTGTAATTCTGGGATACTCGGGACTGAAAGTGTCTTGCCGATTGACTGGAGGCTGGATTCTGAGGGTTGTCTTTGCCGTCTGGTGACTGTTGTTTTTACGAGACCGGTTTGATGCTTCATTATTATAATAATGGTGTTAATAAAAATAAATATTAATATAATAATGAATTCGATGGATATTTCATCATCGCGCCGTGCCAGCGCAATGAGGAAATCTAATTTAAACACTTCCTCCACCACCGAAAAGAATAACGTGCGTTTCCTCAGAAATAGTGATGATATCCCTGATATCTCTCTTTCGAATCCGATCCGAGGGAACGAAGATTATTCGCTGCCGTCTATTTCAATAAGGAACCGGATGACAGGAGGAGTTGGGGGAATCAACACAACATACAATAATAACAGGTCATCTACGAATCTAGAGACAATGAGACGCGTTATCTTGCTCGGAGATCAAAGTGTAGGAAAAACCTCACTCGTCAAAAGAATCGTGGTAAGTTAAGATTTGCTTTTCAAATTCACTATAGGATTCCACATACGTCAGAGAGTATGAGCCGACAACCAAGTTCGACTTTGT
>JBBAKX010000137.1:0-1864 GCA_040403315.1 Flavobacteriales bacterium | reverse complement strand
CCTATCTCACTAATCTCTAGGATGTAATCGCGAGCCATGGGTTAAGGATAGCGAGGAATTATCAGTCCAAATATGAGCAATTATGCGCGGCCAGATTCAGGCTCTAGGAATGCTAGAAAATCTGTTTCGTTCATAACTTCGATGTCACAACCTAAATTTCTGAGTTTTTCCGCCTTTCTGAACTTGGCGCTTTGTGTTTCGCCAGGACTCAATCTAGTTGGGTCTTGTTCGCCGACAACTAAAACATGGGTATTTTTTGTCATACCCTCTTTTGGAATGGCGCCTACTGATGCCACCAATTTCCAGGCGTCAGGACGTAGCATCGAGTACAACGTGCCAGTAAAAACAATTGTTTTTCCAAACAATGGGTGGCTTGAGTCAGCTTCCTGATTTACTTCAACTTCACTGGCTTTCCTTCGCTTCTCTCCTGCAGAGTGGTGAGACCCAGACATTACAATGTTAGATCTACATGTGTACCAACTTTCAGAAGAAAGCTGACCCATTCGCAAGTTCAATTTCGACAATAATTGGTTTAAATCATCGGTAGATTGATTACGTGACATAAAGATAGCAATTTCAGCACAAATTCGTGAATCATATAAAGCATCATGGTGCAGATTCGTGTCCCATGGAACCATTGCCTGATGAGCGACAAAAGGAAGTGTATGACTTGTTATTTTGAAAATTTCCCTGCTCATAACCATCGTGCATGCATAATTAAGTTCAGGCCATTCAATATCTGAAGCATTTAGAGACGCTCTTAATACTGATAAATCAAAACTGGCATTGTGCGCAACTATTGGTAGGTCCTCAATAAATTTCTGAAACGAATCCCAAAATTCTCCAAAACGAGGTTTATTGGCCACTATTGCGGGTATAATTTTATGAATCGCAATATTTCTTGGTTCAAAATGATCGCAACCTACTGGTGGGAGAAATATTTCGTATTTGCTCGCAACTACCTCTCCATTTATAACTTTAGTCATTCCGAGTGCGCACGCAGATGCGCGCGAAGAATTTGCAGTTTCAAAATCTATTGCGACAAACGAGAGAGGCATTACTGACTAATCGCCGGATGGAATAACGAAAGCCAGCAATCTGGAAGAATTGAAATTTGAGCATCTTCGCCATGAATGTACAGGCGATTGAGTCTTTCTATTTCATCGGAATGCCACATATTAACTAGTACTTGAATCAAGCGAGATACTCCAAGTATTTTATGCATTTCAATTGGGGTTCCTGATATTTCACTTAATTTTCCAAGTTTTCTTAATTCGTTTTCTGGAGACTCAAGATTTGCGGTAGTAGGCCAATTAGCGAAACTTGGCTCAATTAGATTCTTTTTGATAACTTTCGGAATCAGTTTTCTATCTGCTGGCTTGATAGCCATGTAGGTCGCGTATTCCAGTTCATGATTTCTCACAAAAGTTGCAAAATCTTCCATTGCATTTTTTGCATCTCTAATGGCTTGATCAAGAAATGGTTGAATAGCTACGAGAGTGAAATTTGAACCAGCGTACTTTTTGAAAACATCCATATTTCCGATAACAAGAACAAGACGCCCAGAAACTAGTTCTTCTAGTTGATGCGCATTCGCATTTTTTAAAACCCAAGCACCGGACAAATCGCAAGTTTCGGCTGTAACCGCAATAGTTTCGACCGCGATAAAATCTGAGCTTTCACTGTCAACTATGGCAATACTTGCATAACTTAGGGTGGCGCTCATGAAATTGATTCTACTTACTTGCACTGACGAACCCAATAGGCGCCTTGTGCAGGCTGCTAAAGTTCCGCCTATGTCCCTGGAATCTGCCAACCCCTCCCCTAAGCGTTCAACAGTGGCAGCACTCCTCTATATCGAGGC
>JBBAKX010000136.1:0-1867 GCA_040403315.1 Flavobacteriales bacterium | reverse complement strand
AAGAGGGAATGTGACATTCAGACAAGAAGAAGCGCAGTATTCTCTATACATACAATCGCGATCAACGCCTACATATAGTAGGAAATAGGATGCTGGCAAGGGAATTAACCATAACAGTCTTCTCCTGCAGCCAACGAACAACAGTCACCAACGCAAAAGGGCCACAACTTAGAGTTCACCAAATCATCAAGTAACTATAAATTATGATATGAAGCCATAATACAATCGAGGCTCACTGCACTTAGCCAACACTCCAATCAAGTAAGTTACACATCCCATACAAGCATTCAAATATGTGCACACACATACTCACATATAAAATCCTAATATAATCAAACAAAATGACTACCACTGACAAATTTATTCATATCATTCAACGACTATCAACGAGCCTAATACAAGCAATCAAAACCGCGTGAAGAAGACAGATTAAGGGAAGACAGAGCTGACGCCATCATAGTGTCGAGGCAGAATAGTGCGCTTACGGTATCCAGACGGTATCCAGTTAAGTAATAGAATATATATCCTCCGATACGCAGATTAGACCCAGCAGTAGTCAGGTACTAACCCTATATAAATACAGCATAGGAGAAGCGTATAGGAACAACTTCACCCCGAATTTAATACTAAAACACACATAGAGAGAAGCAGAGATACATAAACACACATAAACACACATAATAATACATAGAGACACATAGAGACGCATAGAGAGGCATAGCGACATAAAGAAACGCATATAAAGACATAACGACACATACAGGCACATACATAGACATAGAGGCAGACAGAGAGACATACATAATCAAACAGAGGTATATAGACACATAGAAATATATATAGAGACATACCAACGCATAGAGATACATACATATAGAGAGACATAGAGACACATATAGAGACATAGCGATACATAGACACTCATAGCGAGACATAGTGACACATATAGAGACAAAGCGACACGTAGAGACACATATAGCGACATAGCGACACAAAGAGAGATATACATACATATACGGAGACACATATAGATATATAGAGACGTGTCGATAGGCATAGAGACACATATAGACACATACAGAGACACTGAGAGACATACATACATATGGGGACACATAGAGACACAGACAAACATAGAGATACACCAAGCAATTAAATAAACATAGAGAGACGCATAGAGACTTATGATGCAATTAGTTGGGCATATAGACAATACATATATACATATACATTAATATATACATGTATATAAATTATACAGCCATACATACATATTCCATATATACATATATTTACTACATATAAAATATGTATTACAGATTTACACATAGACAGATATGCAGATACATACGAGCGTTATCAAATGATATATTACTGCATTTATCTATTTGTATTATTTATATCACTCCTTTAATTTATTTTTTTTCATTTATTTTATATATTTTTTTTAATTTTTTTAATTTTTTCCGTTTTTGTAAAAATACAACGTGCTCTGATATGACATACATGGTGTAATATATTGTAATATGATGTAATAAATTATGAGATGTGAAATGCGATGCATATGACATGATATGATGTACTTTTTGATGCAATATGTATGACGTCATATGAAATCATACGAAGATGTGATATGATTGCGCTATACTAAGATGTGATATTATCTAATATGGCTGTTGCTTGTGATATGAGATCATGATGACAGGTGGCCAGTGAGATTATGCTTAGCTTCAACAACCTAATATTACCACTAATACTACTATCACTACTAATACTACGGCTACTACTTTCTATTGCTAATAATACTACTACTGCTGCCACTACTACTATCACTACTACTACTACTACTACTACTACTACTACTACT
>JBBAKX010000135.1:0-1868 GCA_040403315.1 Flavobacteriales bacterium | reverse complement strand
TTAGGCGTTTTCACCTATGGAGGGGTTGGTAAATCAGCAATGATTAACAAAGAAAATGTGGCTACGGGTCTAGCAATTGACTGGATGGTTACTTCTGCAGTTACAGTTCCTGCAAGTGGTCAGTTAAGATTTTACACCAAAACCATACAAACAGGAGTTCAAGGAAGTTTATTTGATATTAAAATTTCAACAACTTCACAAACTAACCCTTCAAGTTTTACCAATCTTGTTTCTTATGACGAGGCTTCTTTAACTGCAGTATCAAATGTTTACGAAGAAAAAGTAATTGATATACCAGCCACATACCCTGTAGGTTCTACTATTTATATCGCATTTGTGATGACAAACGACAACGGCGATAGATGGTTAATAGACAATGTAAATGTGGTACAAAAATGTAATGCCCCTGTTGGACCATTAGCTACCGCCAATGAAACCATTTCAAGTGCTCAATTAAGCTGGGGAAATCCGGGCGGAATTACTGCTTGGGAAGTCGAAGTAGTGCCATTTGCAAGTGCATTTACGGGTGTTCCTACATATACAAATGTTACGACAAATCCATTTGTAGCAACAGGTTTACTGCCAAATACCTTGTACAAATTTCAAGTTCGTTCTGTATGTACAAGTGGTTTTGCCAGCGATTGGTTTGGACCAAGAAGTTTTCAAACGGCATCTTTTGGAGATACTTGTTCAGGACCAATTGTGGTTGGTGCGTTACCCTATCAAACAATCGATAACACAGTCAATTATTTAGATTTATTTGACACGGCACAGCCTCTAGCTTGTAGTAGTTCTGCTACCAATTATATGGCAGGTAACGATGTTTTTTATTCCTATACTGCAACCTTTACTGGTAATATTGCCATCTCTTTATCACCTACAAACGTAAGTTCAAGTATACATGTATACAGTGCTTGTCCGGGAACCGCAGGAGCCACCTGTATGGCAGGTGTTGCTAATACCACATCTGGAGTTAGAAACATAAATCCATTTGCAGTAGTTGCAGGAACTACCTATTATATTATAATATCCTCAAGTGCGGTACAGCAAACAGTTGGCTACACATTAACAATCCAACAAGTTTTTTGTAACCAACCCACTACATTAGCAGCGCCAATTACATCAAGCACAACTGCTAATTTAACATGGGCAGCCGACGCAAGTATTACCACTTGGCAATATTCAGTTGGAGCAGCACCATACGGATTGCCTACAGGGACAACGTTTACTTCTACTACTTCAAACACAACAAATTCATTCACAGGAGTTTCAGGAGTTGCATACGAATATTACGTAAGAGCACAATGTAGTGATGGAAATTATAGCATTTGGGCAGGCCCATTTTTGTTTACTTTACCACAAGTAGCTACGCCGTTAAACTTTACAGACGGATTAGAAACCTTAACAGGTTGGACATTAAATAATGGAACACAATCTAACAAATGGGCAGTTGGTTCAGCTGTGAATAACGGTGGAACAAAATCGCTTTATATTACAGATACCAATGGCGCAACCAATACGTATAATAACACGGCTACTTCAGTAGTTCAAGCGTATAAAGATTTTGTAATTCCAGCAGGAGCTACTCAATTGGATTTCACATTTGATTGGCGATCTGTTGGTGAAGTACAAGATTATATTCGTGTTTGGACAGTTCCTACGACATTCACACCAACAGCAGGAACACAAATTACAGCTGTTGCGAATAGCAGAATAAAAATAGGACCTGATTTCACATCAATTCCAAACTTTATTACACAAAATTACACATTGAATGCTACACCATATGCGGGTGGAAATATGCGTGTTGTTTTTGAATGGAGAAATAACAACACAGTTGGAAATCAACCACCAGCTGCTATTGATAA
>JBBAKX010000134.1:0-1869 GCA_040403315.1 Flavobacteriales bacterium | reverse complement strand
CCCCAAAACCCCAAAACCCCTCTGAGTGCTAATGTATAAAGTGAATATTATTGATTATTTTATATATAATAAACATTGACAAGGTGATCTCCATTGCATATTTCTCATTTACGCGAAGGTTTTTCCATTATTTTCCCTGTCTCTTGCATCCGAGTCCCATTTAATGCTTGCAGAACCTGTGGGTGCAAATTTGATGTTTATTTCGGCACTTTCGATCCGAGCGATTTTTAGCTTCGAACGTTGACTGGTGGAGAGAATGAGCACAGCTCGTCGAGCATATCCTCACTTTGGAACATAAATTCCAGTTCATCGAATTCTTCGTCCTCTAAGACTACATCAGCAGAACTTGAGTCCTTTTATATACTAACTAGTTGGTGAAAGTTTGATTTATCGGCGAACTATTTGTGCTAATTAATGTGACTTACTAGTAAAATTCGGGATTCCCCACCGCACTCAAACTCCTCGGCCTCTTCGTCGATGATCTGAGGCATGTCGATTTGCTTACTCTTCCGTCGCAATTTGATAAGGTTTGCCTGCTAATCAGTCGATTAAGCTCCACGGCCCATGGAAAAGAGACTCTGCTCCAAGGATTCCTTAGTGCCACCGGGGCTTTGGGATTTAAGGTTGAGGTTTGATCCGAAAAATTTGGCATTTAATTTGAAACTCGTAGATAGGGCTTCCTTGTTGCCGATAAAAGTGGAAGCCGCGGGTAGTAAATTCTGGAAGGAGCAATTCTTACTGATTTGCTGATTTTATTAATCTTTTTATATTTCGGCTCCAATTTGATGAGAGGTATATTCATTTTTGTCTGTAAGATTGTATTATCCGAAAAGTTTGTCAATTTATTATTTTTATTTGATTTCCATATACTGCACATTGCATTAATTTTCAGCCATTTCATGGAAATTTGACATTTGCACTATATCTTTATCTGATACACATATTTCTTTTTCCTGTCCTGCAAATTGAATTAACTTAAAATTTTGAGCCACTGACTCTAAAACGTCATATTATCCACACAATTGTTCAAATTGATTACACCCGGAGGAATAGAAACTTTTATCGCGCGCATGCAGTTAATTTCCCAATATTTTTTCTTCTTTTTCCATGTCACATTTATTCATTTATTATAATCCGCGCTATGATAAATCCAGATCGTCATCGGAGGGCATGCAGCTCGCTCGGTATAAATGCTCATCGTTAAAATCATTATTTAGTGCGGCACCTATAAGTAAGTTTATCTCCAATGAGATGCCCGAATTGTCTTGCTCCTCTGAATTTTATATTAATTCCTGCGCTGAGGAAATACCACTTTTGCTTCGATTCTGGTAAGGTATGCCTGCATTTATTATTTTATTACCAGATATAATTTTTGCCTCAATTACTTTATATTCACCCATTATTGGATAATGTTTTTGCTATTTTTTGTCGTTTAAATACATTTGTTTTTAAGTACTTTTGATGAAGATTCCCTCCATTTAGTTGGCTGACCATTGGCGTGCGCTTTGGTGTTCTTATTAAATTTCACTGTTTACCTTATTGTCCCGCACTAAGGCATATATCTCCTAATCTTAATAGTACTCATCGTCTTCTTATTCTTAAAGCTCCACACTCTGATCGTCTTCTCGGTAATAAACCTAATTACTGGATGTGTACAGCTCGAACTGGTGTCTTTGCTTGTTAATACCGGTGTTGTTTTATAGCTCTACCATTGATGTTTGTTCTGGAATTATTGCTTCAAATTAAGTTATTATAATATATCAGTATCACTATATTATTTAAAAGTTGCTCTTCAATAAGAATTATATTACCCTCTCCATTACAGCCACTATGTGGGGTTTTGGGGTTTTGGGGAGATCGGAAGAGCGT
>JBBAKX010000133.1:0-1892 GCA_040403315.1 Flavobacteriales bacterium | reverse complement strand
CCCCAAAACCCCAAAACCCCAATTTCTGCGCAATGATGAGTGATTGAATATATCAAAGCATAGTGGCTGTTTAATATGAAATTATCGTATATTATATATTAGGGTGGCTAAAGGGTTCTCGCTTGCCTCAGTTTGTTTCATTTCGCGATGCCATCATCTACATTGTTAGCCTGGCCAAGAGATATTACTTTTGTCTTCTCATCTTAAGATTTGCCGGCGAGAAGCTCTCGTTCACATTTTTGGAGCCACTGGAAGCCATCTACAATACTCATGAGGTCGTCTCTATTGTATGAAAAGTTCGTTTTTGCCTATTTAATGAAAATCATTGTTAATGTTAGAGTGCTACTGCAAATATTATTTTTTGTGTGGTCCCATGGGAGACATGACAATTATTGACTTACTCTGATTCCTTGGGTGACCACGGCATGCCAATCGTATATTAAGGCGGCCTCGGACTCATCCTCGATGGCCCCGATGTATTGCTTCTTGTTCCTGCCCATGATCATAACCTAAATGAGCACAACAAGGTGTGAGGAACATTTGTTAAGGTTTAAGTTGTATATAGGTACCTCCCCAATAAATCGATATGAATTTAAAATTGGCTCAATGGTACATTAAATTAAGACAGGCATGAAAAAGGTCTCTATGATATATTATCAAAATTAATTTGAAAAGATTGGATCTGTGTACCATTAGGGGAATGTTTATCAAGAATTATTAAGGTCATAAAATTTTAGTGTGACTTACCTGCCACTTCTTCCCATTTCTGGAGACCCCTCTGAATTGAGAACAGCGGACACTTTTAGCTTTGCACGAGGAGGAACTTCCAATTTAATTGGGAATTAGTTGTTTCGTAATGGTTGGCTCAGTTTTTTTGATTTCTACACAGTATTTTAATAATTTTTATATTTATTATAGTAATAAATATTAAGATTGGACTGCTTATAATTAAGATCTTACAATCAGACGGTCTAAAGGGAGGTTTCTTAATTTGGGGGATGCCAACCTTGATTTCTTCACGAGAGGAGGGACCTGATTCTTCTTGTGAATCCATTAATTCATCGGATGTTACCTTTTCTTTAACACATTAAGTAATAACAAGGTCCAGTCCCAATCTCTACTAGTTCATGATAGTGGATGTGTTTTGTGTGTCTGCTGCCCCATTGATAGTGATTGTGGTCGTAGTTGGAGTTACCGAATTTATTATAACTGGGGTTATCATCTTAAAACCCGATTTATTCTCGCAATCCTGCTGCGCCGCAATTACCTAGTTTATCAAAATTGGAGGTGGATTAGTGGATGCGGACAGAGGGTTGATAAAATTTTGTGCTCCCACTGTAATCTAAGGGTGGTTGGTGGGATCAGTTTTGATCATCTAATTTGGTAATAACGACACCGACGATAAGGGACGGCCGGAGATCTTAAACTAAATTAACGAATTAATGAGTGCATACCTTCACTGCTGCGGACGGTTTAGGACCCTTGGAATTCTTAATCGCGGCCACATAAGCTCCTTCGATGATGTGTCTAGAAAATGATGTAAGAGGGAGGGTGGGATGTTACCTGAACGAGTTGTATCTAGCGCAGGTGTCCTTGTCCATAATCATCATGATGGCCTTCCGTTGCACTTGGTGCTCCATAGTGCTTTATTAAGAGAGCATATGGGTGGAGTATGTGGATATTATTGTTATATTAATTCGTAATAAGTCAGGGGTGGGTGATCTATTGCTGGAAGCTTGTTATTTAAGAATTAAAAAGGGCAAGGAGTCTTATATTATAATAAGAGTCTGTAATTATTTAATGAATCACCTCACGGCCACCCGCATTAATTATTTAACACGTCATTCACTATCTATCGATCTATGGGGTTTTGGGGTTTTGGGGTTTTGGGG
>JBBAKX010000132.1:0-1901 GCA_040403315.1 Flavobacteriales bacterium | reverse complement strand
CATGGAAAGGACTGGATCTGGAGAATAGAGCGATGGACAGCTAATCTGATAGCAGCAATGTAATTGGTGATAGGATATTACTGTAGAAGATTTAAACCAGAGCAGGAAAAGGAAGAAAGCTCAAGGCATTTGAACTAGCCGTTGGCGGAATGTCTGGAGGGAGTAATAGAGGGATTCAGCCTCTCCCAGAGTCATGTAAAGATGTTAAGATCATGTATTATATCGATGGATCCAAAAGAGAAAAAGAAGGTGTGCCAGAAGGTGGATCAGCAGCAATCATGTTTATATGGAGTGAAGAAAATAGAAATTGGCTAGAAGCGAAGAGAATAATAAGTAAAGTGATTCTGGATGTAAATGATACCAATTTTATGGGGGCTAGGATAGTAACAAACAATACAGCGGAGCTGCAAGCTATGGGATTCGCACTTCGAGATGCAGCTGAATACAAAGGAAGGATACTCATTAGGTACGATAGTGAATATGCAGAAAAAGTGGTAAGAAGTGAGGAAACTTATGTATTAAATAGTGGATTAGTTGAAGTAGTAAGAGGATATTATAAAACATTATTACAGAAGGAAGATTATAGATTTAACAGGGACAGTATAGAATCGGAAATGGAGAGGAACACTTTAATTATGTTTGAGCATGTAAGAGGACACAGTGGTGAAGTTTTGAATGATAGAGTAGATGTGGCGGCAAAAGAGGCTGTAGGACAAGAATATAATGAGGTATATATGATAGACAATCTTGAGGAGTACAATATAATGAAAATACAAGAAATAGGAGAAGAGAGATTACTTGATACAGACAACGTAAG
The DNA here is from genome assembly GCA_040403315.1 of Flavobacteriales bacterium. GTDB lineage: Bacteria > Bacteroidota > Bacteroidia > M30B66 > M30B66 > CAMCXT01. The sequence continues at coordinate 1,084 of JBBAKX010000132.1, read as the reverse complement.
AGAAGTAGTACAAATTGTACGGGGAGAAGAAGAACATAAAGAAATTGACGATAACGCTGAAGAAGATGAGGGAGATAATGATATAGAGAATGGATTACAAAGAGAGGAATTAGACAAGAATAGAATAGAAGAAGATCAACAAAACAGGGGAGACTTACAAGAGTTATTGAGAAGAAGGAGAGAATTGTTAGTAGAAGGAGTTAGAATACAAAGACAAGAAAGAAGACTAGAACTAAATGATATTGATAAACAATTAGATACTAGGGAAATAGGGAATATAAGGTGTAAGGTGTGTAAGACAAAGTTTAAAAATCAGATTACAGCAACACAAACTTGGAAGAATAGAAATGGTCATACCACAAAACTAGTACATGTGACGGAAGTAAATAGGATACTATATGAACAGTTTGGTCTAGAAGAGGCTCAGGTTATTCTATTACAGGGAGCACAAAGAAATGAGATAAATCGAGAGTCTGATATAGAGAGAGCCCAAAGGATTGAGGAGGAAATGAGAATTGTAGATAGGGAAATTCAGGAGAATGATGAAATAGTAAGGTTAGTACGGGATGGAATAGAAATGAAGAATTACCCCAAAAATGCTATAAGTATAGACATTAATATAGAAGATGTAGAGTGGGAAGAGTTAGGTTGTTTGCAAGCATTAGGTCATGCACCGGAGTCAAAACTTAGACCATATTCACTTACTTTAAGAGAGGCTATGTTAGTAGTAATACCAGGTATAATACAGAGTCCACATAATTTAAGATTGTGGAAAAGATTATTTCTAATCCCAATAATAATGGCTAGTGAGATGAGAGACAAGAAAAAAGATAAGGATTGGAAATTAAGGAAATTGAAAGAAGATGATTGGTCAGAATTTTTACTAGTAGAATTTAAAGGCAAATATAAAGTAAATAAGACGAAGGATAGAGAAATGTCAGAGAACAATAAAAAAGAGAAGATGGAGAAGGAATTTCAGAATATGTTAAATAGAGGTTACTTGAGTAAGGCAGTACAAATAGTTAATAGATCACAAAACCAAACGAGAACTGGGGAAGAAAAATATAATAGTTTGGTGAGCAAA
>JBBAKX010000131.1:0-1913 GCA_040403315.1 Flavobacteriales bacterium | reverse complement strand
GCTTGGCCTGTTCTTTTTCTTTTTGATACTCGGCAACGTTTTGGCGCACTTGCGCTTGCTTGAGTTTTTCTTGCGCGCTGGCAGTGTAAATGCTATCGTTTAGTTGTTGGTAATTTTTGTGGTGCTGCAATGCTGTTTGGTATTCCCCTTTCTGCTCATTGATTTGACTCAGCAGGTATTGAATGGCTTTTTGTTGCTCCAGGGAGCCATATTTTTTTGACTGCCCCAGGGCCAACTCGGCATAATATTGAGCAGAATCCGGTTGAGCTTGTTCCACATAAATCGTGCTGATTCCAATCAAATTCCCCAAAGCGAGAATCTGATTGTTGAAACGCCGGTTGAGTTGAAGGGCTTTCTGGTAGTAATGCAGACCTTGGGGAAGTTTTTTTAAATTTTTCCAGGCCGTGGCCATATCGGCGTATACTGTTGACAAAGTGGTAGAGTCTTTGAGCTTTGCATTCAAAAGTGCAGCTTGTACGTAAAGCATTATGGCTTTTTTAGGCTGACCCTGCGCAATCGCCACCTGCCCCAACCTGCTGTAATTGCTCATCATGCCTAGGGTGTCGGGCAAAGACCGATTGATGGCCAATGCTTTTTTGAAGTAGCTGTCTGCCATTGCCCAATCTCTCATGCGGTAAAACAAGGATCCTAACTCCTGCAAAGTAGGCGCCAGATAGTACAGGGATTTGTCTTTTTCATAAATTCCAATCGCACGTTGGTAGTTTTCGATGGCCCGGTCAAAGGTGCCCATTGCGATGTAATTAATAGCCATTTCTTCAAGGGCCCAGGCTTCATTACCGCCCAAATTGTACTTTTTCGAAAGCGCAAGCGCCTCTTTCAGTAGGTGTAGTGCTTTTTGATGGTCTCCTTTTTTGTAGAACTCTCTCGATAAATAAATCAGTACCTGTGATTTATTCAACTCCCCGCCGTCGGCATCCATGTAGCTGGGGCGCCCCAGAGCTGGATCGACAAAAGGATGGGTTTTCAAGCGATTAAAATAATAAAGTGCTTTTTGAAAATGATCAATGGTTTTAGTCGATTCTCCAATTAGGGAATAGGCCCGCGCCATCACCTTGTGAATGTTGCCGATGTGTTTATCAGGTACACTATTGTCGGTTTTTTTTAGGGCCTTGTGTAGTATTTCTAAGCCTGTTTTGTAGTCGTTTCGCTCATAAATGTATTGTTCTGCCACATGATAGGCTGCAAAGGCTTCCACCGATTTGGAGGAAATAGACCGTGCAATTTTTAGCGCCTCCCCTGGGTAATCAATAGCTGTAGTGCGAGCACCTAAAACCTCTACCTGTTCCATGAACAGCATCGCCATGGCTAGGCCTGCTTTGTAGTTTTGTTTTTTTGCCAATTGCATGGCTTGTTTTACATAAACGTTTGCCTTGGACTGGCCATTCACAAATATATTGGCCCTGGTCAAACCCAGAAGGAGGTCAATTTTTTGAACAGGGTCAACGGTGGTGGGTAAAATTTTTTGGAGGCTGTCAATCAGGAATTGTTGGCCATAGACTGTATGGCAATACAAAAAGAAAAAGAAAAAAAATAATTTAAGGTTCTTCATGATTCAAGTGGCGTTTGGGGGAGACAATCAATTCAACGGTCTCCAAGATACGCCTAAAACCTGCAATCCAAAAAACCAGTTAGCCCATTCAATACCAAAAAATACTCCATTCATTACACCAGCAGTACCGCTCACCCCCAATCTTGCGTCTCGAAACTGTGATGATCCGAACTTTGAGAAAGATTCATCATTAAAAACTCTATCTACATGAAACTAAGGAGTCATTTTTTCACAAAATGCTTCAGTATGTTGTGCTTGCTGGCAGGCACAACGCTACTATTTTCCCCCTCATCCATTCAGGCCCAGGCTACCCAGGTTAACTTGCGGGTATCCAATGGGCAGT
>JBBAKX010000130.1:0-1941 GCA_040403315.1 Flavobacteriales bacterium | reverse complement strand
CCCCAAAACCCCAAAACCCCACTCTTCTCCCATCTTAATGAATTAATGAACACAAAAAAACATTATTTTCTCTATATAATTAGTTAACTTATGATCTAATAGCAGCAGCAGCTTACGACAAAGTTAGGCACGGCAACTATTAAATTTCCACCAACCCCATCAAATACCAACACAAAGGTGGAGGCTCCAAAACTTCAAAAAAAGACTACACTTTTCGGGAGGTTTTCTCCGTTCGGTGCAACATCGAATGCGGCAGCTAGCACTACAACATCTGTGACGGATTCTACAACGACCACCGGGAATACTTCCACTTCTGAAAACAGTGGGACCAGCTCGTAGCCAGGCATCCTCAAGAGGATGATGACCAAACTAGGAGGTAAAAAGTTTTAAAATTAACCAAGGGAGCAATGACCGCTAATTGCCAAGGCCAGACAGATTGAGACTGATTAATTATCAAATTCGGGAGGTCATTAGACCTCTACACCAAATAAAGGAGCCTCACTTAGAATTAAAGTTGTCGAAGGCAAATTGTACCCCTAACGATCTTCTGCAGGTGATACTGGCATGGAAAGCATTGTCGTCAATCCTTATGTTGTGATTGATTGTCAAGGAACGAGGAACGAGACTGCGGTGTGCCATCGGGCCGGGAATCGGCCCATCTGGAACGAAACACTACGTTCTTTTGCCATCAAAGGCGACATTGACTTGAATCAAAGCAGCAATTCAGATCATTCTCCACATTTCGCAACCCTTATGGACACCATGAAAATTCAAATTTTCGACATTGATGAAAATATGGGCAATAAACTGATCGGGGAAGCTTCATTTAAATTAAGCGAGCTCCAGTTATAACAGAGCGAAAACGGGTTCATAGAAAAATGGTTTCCTTTGCATCTCGATCGAAGAATTTCGGGCGAGATTTTACTCAAGGCGCTGATCGTAGGGGCAATACAAACGCCTAAACAATCTATAATTTCCCCCATGGAATAATAGGCGGAAGCTCAGCCTTCAGCCGATTTTAATTCTGGCGTGTGAGGCCTGGGTTAAAAGAATACCTCAATGCCGATTTTGAAAAAGCAAGAGACTACTGTTAATCGACAGGCGATGACAACAGTAGCAAGTCCCCTCGAATCGCCGAGACATCAAGAGTATAAAGTTGATAGTGATCTTTTATCCAAGCCGAACAATAATTAACACTTATTACTCCTTGGCACAACCAAAGTAATGCAAGGCCGAAAATAGGCAATAAGCTCGAATGCCCTGCACGAAATTAATATTCCCAAAAATTTTCAGCAGTCCCTCTATGTGGTTCCAGAATAAAAATACGAATATGGGCAGCCTCCGATGCGTTATTCGGGCGGCGCATCATAAATTTAAATTGGGAATTATTAATATGGCTTAAATAGTATGGCACCGACAATCACTAATGAGCTGGAAAATAATAGCTACACAATCGGAGGTGGTTATATGCATCAACATTAATAGTATTCAAGGAACGGGTAAGTACTTTATGATAGCGCCCATTTGCACGAACCTATGTACCGCTCTTAAGCGGCAGTCTAAGGTCAGCAGCAATAATACCTTATGGTTAATTCACCATCAAACAGACTGAACGCGACTTTAATCATGAATTTCGGCAAAAAGCAGACGATCAGGAGTAGTTACCTTGCTAACCGTGGCAACATTATCATGATGAAGAGCACTGACAAAAACAGGGAGCTATGGCGCTCACCTGACAGGTTTTGAACTTTTGGCTTCTTAACGATTGAAAATGCAAACGTAAATGTATTATAGAACTTATGTGGATATATATAATTAATAGAAAGTTTAAAGTTTCTTCATAAAAAGATACAGATACGATGATAATGGCCATCTTGGTTTTTTATAACAAATTACTCATGCTATATGCTCTGTCACGGACGGGGTTTTGGGGTTTTGGGG
>JBBAKX010000129.1:0-1988 GCA_040403315.1 Flavobacteriales bacterium | reverse complement strand
TCCCCATTCCTTATCTGTAGCATCTACAACTCCCAACATGATATCAATCAGATCCACATCGGATTTCAATAGTTCTATCATCACCTTGCCAACCCCAGGGTAAAAGGCATATTTACTTCCAGAATCTATTTTAGAGGAATAGACTTTTGCTAGCTCCTCAACTAACCAACTCAGAGCTGAGGCATGTTCCGAATACACGACCGTGTCACCCGGGTGAAAATGTCGGTCGGACTCATTCGTTAAGATTAATTCTGCTCCTCCAAAATGCTCGTATTCATGAGGAAATTCACCCGTATTGATTTTGTTCATTAAATCTTCTAATGCTTGGTTTGTCTTTTTCATTTTTCTTATTTGTTAAGATTGTTGTTCACGCTGTTTTACGATTGTTACCGTCATATCTTTTTGAGGTTTCTCTCAGCACAAAACATATTTAATTTAAAAATCCTCGGACTTTTGTGGTAATGATTTGTAACGACCGAAATAATAGTGCGGTAATTTCTAAATCCACTTTCAGTTCTTTGATCGATAATTTCACCATCTTCATGTCGAACAAAGTATTGGATCAAATCTTCCTTATTTATTTTGAAAGCCTGTTTGTTCATAGGTTAATCGCAAAAATATATTCCTCCTTGAATCATCCCGTTTTCGGAAGCTCGAATCAAATCATTAACCAATGAAGCGGGGTCAGATTTCGAGATGATCACCCGGCCACCTATGTTGTTTAATTTGGGTGGTAATTTCTTAAAGCCTGATTTAGCAATAATCAAGTCACCTTTGATGGTTTCAAGACTAGGGAAGTGAGACTCATTGACTTCCTGATTGCCCATGACATTCAGCTCACCTCCTACATGTTTTAAATTAGGTATATGTAACATAGATCTAAAGTTTAATCATTTTTTGTGTTTTTATGCTTGATTTAAAATCAGGAAGATCTTCCCCTATATCGCAATGTTTTAAGAAGTCGTCAAATACCCCTTCATCTTCCAATAGGTAGGTATTAAAGTATTCTTTTGAGGCAGGTTCAAGTTGGATCGCTTTATGATAATCCTGACAAGCACCTTCTAAATCACCTAAATTAATCTTGGCCACCGCTCGATTGAAATAGGTTCCTCCTTGATTTGGCTCATATTCCAGACTCTTATTGTAATCTTGTATCGCACCTGTATGGTCATCTGAATTTCCTTTGGCAGTACCTCTAAAAAAGTAGCATTGACCTATGATAAAATTAGATTCCTTAGCTTCAACAAAAGCATTCAATACAGTAGTACGGTCAGCTACTTCTTCTTCATATCGATCCAAATTCTTGTAGGCTTCAGCACGAAATAAGACGGAGGTCAAGTTTTCGGGGTCGATAACCAGTGCTTTATTGAAGGCAATAATAGCCATTTCAGATTTATCTAATTTAACTAATGACCTACCCAAATATTCATATACATCACTCTGCTCAACCCCCAAGGAAACTAAAGATTCCGTTTCTAGGTAACATGCCTCATATTGCTTCATCGAAAACAGGACATCCATTTTAGATAATTTGGTGTTGATATGATCCGACTTTATTCCGAGGGCCAAATTGAAATACCGAAGGGCTTCTTCGTATTTCTTTTCTCTGTTCAGTGCAAAGCCCATGTTGTAGTATCCGATATGATCAGATTTATCGAGTTTGATGGCTTGGGCAAAATACTTTCTAGCATTATCAAATCGATTTAATCCCAAATGTCCAATGCCCAAACCATTACTGGTCACCGCAGATTTTTTAAGTGAATAGGCTTTGATGTATCCATCAAATGCTTTCTGACGTTCATTGGTTTCCCCATAGCAAATGGAACGGTCGTAATAGGCCAACCAGTTTTTAGGGTTGATTTGGATCGATATGTCAAATTCTGCAATCGCTTCAGGATACTTAAATTCATCCATGAATTGGGTACCCTTGTTGATGTGAACATCGTCTTGGCTGGGTGTAGATCCTACAAAAAGGAAACAGCAGATTA
>JBBAKX010000128.1:0-1992 GCA_040403315.1 Flavobacteriales bacterium | reverse complement strand
CCCCAAAACCCCAAAACCCCACGTGTTTATAAATTTATGGATAATATAGAAAGGTAATCACTGTATATATTAAATAGCAAGGTCTAACCTTTGATTACTTTTCCATGCCACCCTATTTATTAACCGCTGACGGCTGCCCATCAGAGTTACCAATAGGTCACGCTTCCATAATGATCTCAAGCATTTGGGAGTGCTCCTCATTAAACTTGCTTGAGCATCCTTTAGAAGATTGTTAATTATCGGAACACTCAACTTAATCTAATTAATTTAAGCGTTTGGAAACTTCACTGCTCACGCTTACCTGCAGAGAGATTTTTTATTGTGTTTCTGTCAATGAAGGCAGAGGCCCCAGTGGGATCGTGCTAAAAATGATCAATTTCAACGTGCTTTCTGATTTTTGACTTTCGCAGGAGGCGCCCACACTACAACGGGCAGGGGAACACAGAAATTCGCTTGTGGATTAGCATGTGTTTATTCAGATTACTCTTCTGAGTAAAAGCATACCCACAACCCTGCACCGTGCATTTAAAGGGTTTCTCATGCGTGTGGATTCTTAGGTGATCAAATAAATTGTGCCATTTTTTAAAGATTCGGCCGCACCGTGGAGAATTATCTTCCTGGTACTCACAAACCAATGCTGTGCACCACCTTTAGCGGTCTTCTCTCAAATATCGCACGTGCGTAAAGGTTCGCAAATTTGGGACAGGTGTGTTGCTCTCGTAAATTTCTAGATCAACCTACGCTCCATCTTAAATCTCAATTTAGCTAGTGAGGGGTACACCCAGGCGATTTAAGATTTAGGATTTTAGGAGTTCTTTAGGATCATCTGCCACGATCTCTCTTTTCTTAAATATTTTTTTTCTTCTAAAAAGACGATTTTTTCCACTTTCTTTGAATTCAAGAGATTCGTCCATGTATATTTTAGCAACATCTGATTTTTAATTGCGCTTGCAGAGAACTTTGGGAATCTTCACTTTAGTGCCGAAACACACAGTCTTGGACGATTAGTTGCCTTATTGAATGAGCGCCGGCTTAGTCTGAGCGTATGTGTATATTAAGGTCTCCTCTTCAGAGGTTGAACTAGAATTCACTTTGATCGGCAGAATGGTCTCCACAATGTCTTGCTCAGTGCCTTGATTTGTGGATTACCTAGGTAACTCATTATTATTTGTGATAAAATGTCTTGTCTGATCATCTTTACGGATGTTGATTATATGAAGTTATTAATGATCTTGCCCCGGACAGCCGCTCTTGATGCCATTCAACCCTCGCATTTGAAGCTCCGTTTAATGCGCTGCTGCCATGGGAATACTTTCAAATTTAAAATCTAAAGGGCTTGAGTGAGTCCCGATGACTTTGGTGAAGTCCCCTTAAATTAATTAATGACCATTGGATTGCGGAAGCCACTTCCTAGAATTAAGATGTTGAGCAAAATTGGTGTGACCCATAATATAGTCATTTTAATCAGACATCTTATGATTTGTCAAAATATACTGAAGACCTGCTTGTTGATTTAATCCTATCAACGTTTGAGCATAATTTGTCGGAATTGGCGCGATTTGGAAATTTCCACCCACATTTATGGTTATCGGGAAAGTAGTCAAGTGCCTATTGGAGCGTTCATCTAATGGCATGAGCTGCTGTCGTTGCTCTGCAGGTTGAATTAATTATTGAAATCCATGTGACACCGAGGGGAAGTTGACTATTTGAAACAAATGAGGCTGCATACTGAATTGATTTTGCTGAATGAATGATTGAATTCCATGTTAAAATATTTGAGATTGTCCGGGGTTGTTGCCGTAATAACCGATCAACGGATGTTAAAGTGCATAGTTTAATTACATTTGGCGTGATTCTGCAGCAGTTAAGGGTTGATTTAGAAATTTTCAATGGATAATAATAGTAATAAGATCCCAGTGTCTATAATATTTTCTTTATCCGTTACGCACATTTGGAATGTCTAGGGGTTTTGGGGTTTTGGGGTTTTGGGGG
>JBBAKX010000127.1:0-2015 GCA_040403315.1 Flavobacteriales bacterium | reverse complement strand
AAAGTACAAGCGCCAATACTAAGTTTAATTTTACAAGTGAAGATACTTGGAAAGGAATTCGTATTGGATATATTTTTATCGAAAATGCAGATAAAATACCAGATGCAAGCCCCGAATTGAAAAAGCGACTAAAAGCCGAAGCTAAAGTACTTATCGCGCTGCATTACACTGATATGTACAGAAATTTTGGAGGATTACCATGGGTTGATCGCGCTTACACAGCAACCGATGTACCAAATCTAACAAGACTATCTTCGCTAGAAACATTGAATAAAATAGTAGCATTGATAGATGAAGCTATACCTGACCTACCGCTTGTTTTAACGGATTTAAGCACAACAGACGGTCGATTTACAAAAGCAAGTGCTTTGGGACTGAAATCCAGATTACTTTTGTTTGGAGCTAGTCCACTGTTTAATGCTCCGTCAGCTTATCTAGAAGGAGCAGCATCAACGAAACTGATGACATGGCATGGTAAATATGATGCCAATTTATGGAAAAGGGCAGCAGATGCGGCTAAAGATATGCTTGACGCCGGCGGTTATCAACTTGTTACTACTACTTCTGGTAATTATAGAAAAGCTTTTCAAGACGCTTACTACAAACGTGGTAACGGCGAAATCTTAATTAGTACAAGAAGACGATTTAGATCAGGGGGTTATTGGGCTACCAATTATTATTTTTATCAAAGTGCAGATGGCTATGGCTGCGGTAATCCTACAAAAAATTACGTAGATATGTTCCCGATGGCAAACGGATTAGAAATTACTGATCCTCTTTCGGGATATGATCAAAAGGATCCTTGGGTAAATCGCGATCCGAGATTGTATGAAACTGTAGGAGTAAATGGAGACCGTTATCAAGGGCGCACTGCAGAATTATGGATAGGTGGTCGTGAACGACCTAATGAATCAGGCAACAGGGCAAGGTCTGGATTTGCACTCAGAAAGTTTTTGTTAGATGCTGACGCAGCTACATCAGTACAATCAATTGTGCAGTGGCCGTACTTGCGTTTAGCTGAAATATACTTGAATTATGCAGAAGCATTAAATGAATTTAATGGTGGTCCAAGTGCTGAGGCTTATGATGCAGTCAACAGAGTTAGAGCTCGCGTTGGTCTTGATGAGTTGAAACCTGGATTAGATAAACTTGTTTTTCGTGCAGCGGTCTTAAAAGAAAGAGCTTGCGAATTTGGTTTTGAAGAAAATCGTTGGTATGACATTGCACGATGGAAAATGGCTTCAGAATTTACAAAAACTCTTAATGGTGTAGATACTAGGAGAAACCCTGACGGAAGTTTTGTTTATCAAACAACAGTATTGCCAGCAAGGTTCTGGAAAAATAATTGGTCTCCAAAATGGTATTTAAGTGCATTTCCTCCAACCGAAGTTAATAAAGGCTATGGTCTAGTACAAAATCCTGGATGGGAACAGTAGAATTTGCAGGCGCTAATCAAAATCAAATGAAAGAAAACAAAACCGAACAACCAAATAGTGTCTCAATGAAAAGATATTTTACAAACATTGAGGCTACCCTATCCTTCAATTTATTTAGTATGAAAGATAGTGTATTTTTAAAATTAGTATTATTTTTTCTACTAGTGGTAGCTACTCAAAAAGTAGCTGCGCAAAGTAGTACTGCGACAATTAATGTCGTAAATGAATATAATAAACCTATTGCTGGCGTAAATGTTAGCTCTGTTACCAGTCCCGATAAAAAGGGAATAACTGATCTGAATGGAAATGTTACTCTAGAAATGGAGCCTTCTGGTTATGTAAAAGTTTCTAATAATGATGTCGAAAAAATCGTTTTTGTAACTTCTACATCTATTAATATAGCGTTACTAAAAACAGATAAAAAAATTAATGTAGGTTATGGAACTATCAAAAGTACGGATGCAGTAACAACCGCTGTTGACTTAGTCTATTCCGATAAGCTGCAAAAAAGTTCCCTTAACAACCCGACAGAAAGTTTGTATGGGAAGCTCAAAGGTCTTATGGTGCTCCAGAACGGTG
>JBBAKX010000126.1:0-2061 GCA_040403315.1 Flavobacteriales bacterium | reverse complement strand
TTGATGGCGGAGTTAGAGGCGAAAACGCCTATTTGAAAAACCTAACTTTTATTGGAGCCAACAAACGCTACAAGGAAATTACCCCAGAAATTCAAGAACGCATTGATTTTGAATTATTGACCATAGAAAATTCAGGATATCCGGGTTATTTCTTGATTGTTCAGGATTTTATTGCAGCTGCCCGAGAAATGGGTGTTTCTGTTGGTCCTGGTCGTGGTTCAGCAGCTGGTTCTGTTGTGGCATATTGCCTCGGAATCACCAATATTGACCCGCTTTTATACAACTTGCTTTTCGAAAGATTTTTGAATCCTGACCGAGTTTCACTTCCCGATATCGACATCGATTTTGATGATGAAGGCCGAAGCAAAGTAATGGATTATGTTATCAATAAATATGGTTCGAAACAAGTGGCCCAAATCATTACTTATGGAACGATGGCTGCAAAATCAGCTATTCGTGACACGGCGAGAGTTTTGGATTTACCCCTTTTTGAAGCTGATAAAATAGCCAAATTAATTCCAAATTTAATTCCGTCCAAATGGAGTTTGTCCCGATTTTTGAAAGATGCCGAAGGCGATATAAAGAAAATTTTGCGTCCTGAAGATTTCGAAAAAATTAAGGAACTAATTGGAATTTCTAAGGAAGATGACCTGAGTGGCGAAACCATCCAGCAGGCAAAAGTATTGGAAGGAAACCTTAGAAACACTGGAATTCACGCTTGTGGAGTGATTATTACACCCAGTGATATTACCGATTTTGTTCCTGTGGCCACGGCCAAAGATTCTGATTTGTATGTGACACAGTTTGATAACTCGGTTGTGGAAAGTGCAGGATTATTAAAAATGGATTTCTTGGGATTGAAAACCCTAACTTTAATAAAAGACACTGTCAAATTAGTGAAATACAGAACCGGAAAAGAACTCAATCCTGATGAATTTCCTATTGATGACGTGAAGACCTATGAGCTTTTTCAGCGTGGCGAAACCGTTGGTATTTTTCAATACGAATCGCCGGGAATGCAGAAATACCTCAAAGAATTAAAACCCACTGTTTTCCACGATTTAATAGCGATGAACGCCTTGTATCGTCCGGGACCAATCGCTTATATTCCGAGTTTTGTTAAGCGAAAAAACGGAGAGGAAGACATTGTTTATGACCTTGATGTTTGCGAAGAATTGCTAAAAGACACCTACGGAATCACCGTTTACCAAGAACAAGTAATGCTTTTGTCTCAAAAACTGGCAGATTTCTCCAAAGGTGATGCCGACGTTTTGAGAAAAGCGATGGGGAAAAAACAAAAAGATGTTTTGGATAAAATGAAGCCCAAATTTATCAGTCAGGCTGCTGCCAAAGGGCACGCTGAAGATAAATTAGAGAAAATTTGGAAAGACTGGGAAGCCTTTGCAGAATATGCTTTCAACAAATCGCATTCCACTTGTTATGCTTGGATTGCGTACCAAACCGCTTATCTAAAAGCGAATTACCCAGCGGAATATATGGCAGCAGTTTTGTCCAATAATATGAGTGACATCAAGCAAGTTTCCTTTTTTATGGAAGAATGCAAACGAATGGGATTGAAGGTTTTAGGTCCAGATGTGAATGAGTCGTTTTATAAATTTACCGTAAATGACGATTATGCTGTTCGTTTTGGTATTGGAGCCGTAAAAGGTGTAGGAATGTCAGCGGTGGAAACCATTGTAGAAAACAGAAAAACAGGAAAATACAAATCTATCTTTGATTTGACCAAGCGCATTGATTTGCGTGCGGCCAATAAAAAAGCATTGGAAAATCTGGCTTTGGCTGGTGGTTTTGATTCTTTTATCGGAACAACTAGAGCACAATATTTTCACGATGACGGCGACGGAATCACTTTGTATGAAAAAGCCATTAGGTATGGAGCAAAATTTCAGGAAAACGAAAATTCATCTCAAGTAAGTTTGTTTGGCGAAAGCAGTGACGTTCAAATTGCGGAACCTATCGTACCCCCTTGTGAGGACTGGAGTACTATGGAAAAATTGGCCAAAGAAAAAGAAGTAGTTGGAATTTATATTTCAGGTCATC
>JBBAKX010000125.1:0-2061 GCA_040403315.1 Flavobacteriales bacterium | reverse complement strand
CCCCCAAAACCCCAAAACCCCAAAACCCCTGCTTGCCTGGCCACAAATGGAATATACATAATTTATAATGGTGGAGGAGTACGTTGGACATATAACATCAGGAGGCGGTGTGGTGTAAGGAGATTATAATGGCTATACAGACTTTTGACCTCCAGGGAAAATCGCCAAAACCAATAAACATCATTAATTGAAATTAATTCTTCAGAAAAACAGATCATCCTAACAATCTGTTTCAGAACTTCTTCTTGAGCAAACTTTTATGGAAAGAATCACCCACAGCAAGTTGGGTGGGAACAGCATTAACCCTTTACTGCCAAGCTTAGATCATCGGGCAACCACAACTTCACATATGCGTTAACAACATTCAGTTATCGTTTCAGATTACGAAATTAATAAATGAGCTTCACCCAACGGAGGGGGCCCTCCCGGGACCGCATCTCAAAACAGTAAAGTCCGCCGCGTTGTGTGGATGGGACAGAAAAAGGAAAGTAGCACCAATAGCTTCTTGTCCCAGTTGGAATTCATATAGCAGTAGGACGATGTGTCGGCAAGTACCATGTTTTTAAATGAGGCCCCTGCAGACATTCAAATCGACTCTGAATTGATGTTGATGATTGAAGACCATTTGCATGATCCCAACTTAAGAAAGCAAATTAACAAAAACTAGCGATCGCAGAAAAAACAGTATCAAAGCATCCCACTCAAAGATTACACCATGCAAAATTAACAATCCCCAAGGTCTTTAGAATTGCAAAGGAGTTCCTCGCCCGTCCCACCACCAGAGGTTCCTGATTCGATCCCAATTAAATTCAGTCCTTTTGTGATGGAAAACTTTCCTAAAGATTAAGAAAGTGTAGAACCTTACCTTGCTCATAGTTTGAATGTAAAAAAGCACAAAAGATTTATGAGTACCAATAAACACATGCGTTTTTTCCACATGAAAAACGAAAGCTTGGAAAATACGACCAAACTCTCATCCTAACAAAACTCGATTGAAAACATCAACAACTTACAAGTTACCAGTCGAAAGATTGAAAACTTGGCAATTTTACAGGATTATTTCCGGTCGCAGTCTAACACAAGGCAAATTATCAAAAAGAAATAGTCATTAAAAGGGTAGAAACGTAGCTTGTAAGATGATATTCGTGTTTTAAGTTAGCCAAATTTCAAAAATACAGGGGCTGAAGATATAATTTCGATACCTGGGTTCAATCCGCACCCTATTTTCAATGCAAGTTGCAATTTCAAGAGGCAACAGTCCCCCAGCATGACTGCAAAACGCATATTTAGCAAAGCCCAATCACCAAATAGAAGGTTTATGGAGTGTTAATAAATACAAGAATATACCTAAAAGTTAAGCAAAGGACTCATTAAGTTACAATTGCCCGTTGCCAGAAACTCACCTGGGTTAGCTTTCAAAAAGCGTGTCAATTTCCCAGCACCATTGACAACAGCATAAACATCTTATTAAGATGAATACTGTACCTAAAATCTGAACCCAATCTCAACCTACCTGAACTAATCAACAAATGACACAAATAAAGTCCCGCATTATCAAGGCCCCAGTCGTGAGCTCTCTCGGGCTTTTGATTCCACTGATACCTAAACTCGGACCCCTTCAGTTTTGAAAAGCATTAATACTTAACCTCCTATCACCACTTCAAAGAAAGCGGTGCAAGCAGCGATTGAAATAGACCGAATTAAAAAGCGTGCGGGTATTTTAATAAGCTAATAAGAATCGCCAAGGAAAGACATAACCCGTGTTGTCACCTAAATTCCTACGATGCGAGGGTAATAGTATGGTTTGCTCACACCACAGATACAATAATCCAGTCGCAGGTTGGAAACTGAATCACCTAGGAAGAGGCAGGTGATCACTAAGGTTCTTAATGGTGAGATTCTCGTGGACAACATGCCAAGAGATGTTAATTTCATCAATCATTAAATGGGGTTCGCACGACATGAATTGTAGAGGGTGTGGGCTTAGGCTTAGAAGCAGCAGTAGAGGAAGTGATTAAAATTTATTAAGAATATAATTTTATAAGAAATCAATATGCAATC
>JBBAKX010000124.1:0-2063 GCA_040403315.1 Flavobacteriales bacterium | reverse complement strand
CCTTTATTATATCATTGTTATTCATATTAATATTACTTTATATTAGTATCATTATCATCTTTTCTTTATAATTTATATCTTTATTATTCAATCTTCCTTAATAATAATCTTATTTAATCTTCCTTAATAATTAGAATGGTAAAGACTAAGGCTGCTAAAACTCCGGTTGTTAAGGCTGCTAAAACTTCGGTGAAGGCTGCTATAACAAATACTCGCGGTAAAGAGAATCGTAAAGAAGTAAATCAAGAAGAAGAAGAAGAAGAAGACTTGAATGATGGCAGCTCGGATGATGACAGTGCTAATGAAAAAACAGTAAAAGAACCCAAAACTGTTGCTGGAGAAGGTCAAGTTGAACTGGTCGTTTACAATAATGTTATTATGATTGACGGAAAAAAATGTTTAAGGCAAGGTACAGCCGCTAATAATCCATGTACTATGAGCGTTGTTGGAACTGGAGATCTTTATAAATCGTTGTGCATCCATGAAATCGGAACCATGAATCTTGGGTTTGTTGAATCTAAAATAAAAGAAATCATCAAACGTAATAGAGGTTGGCGCACGACATCAGCTGATGACAAATCGAAGTTAGATGAATTTTTCCTCATGACCTCCGAAAGAATTGACGCTAATAAATCGGCAGCAAGAGCATCCCAGAAGCACAACAAAAAAGCAACAAGTAGAATTGACATGATCAGTGTTCTTGAGCCTTTGAATACTGTCTCTCTTGAGGCCTTCGTTGAACTCAATCAAGGCAACAAAAAAGGTGTCAAACTCATTGTCGCTGTTGTACTTGATGGTAAAGTTTCTACCAATGCTGATGCTCTTAAAGGCTCTGGTTCTTCGGTCTCAAAAGATGCATTTGCAGACAGATTAAAAGCTGCTGTCCGTTCATTATCAGGTCAATTGTACGAGTGGCACAAACTCGGTTCCCAAAAGGTCCTGACCGCGGACGTCGAAAGATTTAAAAGTTACCTGATATTCAATGGCGATCAGAAGACCAAAGGCGATAGTGTTAACAAGTTCCTAAATATTTGTAAAATTCAAATTTTGAAAAAACAAGGTGAGCTCCCCCAGTACGAAGAACTTCGCGTGAGTTCAAATGTTGAGGATTGCAAAGATTTGATATTCAAGCTTGCCGAAAAAATTAACGCTGAGCAATTGAATCAACACTTTGGTACTGCTATATCCAAGCCAGGGCAGCTAATCGAGATCGATGATGCCAACAACTCACAAGACAATAATTAAAGACAGTTCAAATTGCAAGACAATCATTTTTTAAGACATTATCATTAAGACACAACTCACAAGTGTTAATATCATCACAATCAAAAACACTCAACAAAATATGACTAATATAACATCAATAATAATAACTTTATTTATTAATCTTAATACTGAATTTATTATTATCTATATGTAATTGTAATTATCTATATGTGTGCTAATTCATAGTTGTTCTCATATAAATTAAAAAATTCACCACATACCTCACCATCTGTTCCATTCACACTATATTTTTTACATGCATCATTTAATGCTTCAACTGGATGTAAAACTGCATGTTGTTCATTCGATCTTAAATATCTTCTAATTAGACTGAATACTCTTTCAACTGGATTAAAATGAGGCGAATATGGGCTGATGAAAGCATACTTTCCTTTAAAAATTCTTTCCATCTCAATAACGCAAATATCTTTTTTTTGAACTTTAGCATTATCGAAAATACCAAATTGGTGGTTTTCCAAATATGGTTCTAATGTATCTCTTAAGTAAAGATAAACATCGTCACCATTGACACTTCTATCTTCATATATCTTCCAACACATAATACCTAAATAACATGCTGATGCAATTAATGAAAAAGTTCGATCACCTATGACAAATTGTGGTAAAAAAGCTGGTTCTCCAACTGGCGATCTACTTGATCTTTTTGACATATACTTATCGCCTGTTGCCATCGCATCTGTTGATACTATTTGTTGTTTTCTAACATGTTCCATTAGTCTCATATAATGGTACCCTTGTACTTCGCACCTACGAATATGACGCCTTTCAGCAACTTT
>JBBAKX010000123.1:0-2065 GCA_040403315.1 Flavobacteriales bacterium | reverse complement strand
GCCAACGCCGCCCAGTCCGTGCCAGCCGATGAATGCTTATAGATGCGGGTTGGCTTAGTCATGGGTTAATTACACCGCAGATGGCTGAGAATCACCATAGAGAATTCATGACTCTCGATTGAATATGCAAGAACTTGAATTATCACGGGAAAAGCTGGTCTCTAATTCTTTCACCTTTTTCGATGGCTTCTTGATTATTCCATGTATTGCCAATCGTTAAGAAAAGAACGCTAGTCCTCTGATCTCTCGGAAAAGACTGAAGCATTTTATTTGCGATAGCTATAGCACCGCTCTCATCATTTATTGCAATAAATGCTTGCCCAGCTGTCAGCAGTAACTGTGCGTTTTGCAGCTTCAAATAGTCTTGACTTAGTAACATTTGAAATTCATTAGATGAGATTTTTCTCTCAGATAAATCTGAAATATTCTTAGCAACTCTAAATTCGGTAATTGCAAACGATAACAATCCAACTAAAACAGAGATAGAAAGTGTGAGTGCAAAAAAGCCTGAATACTTGAGGTGGAAATTTCCCTGAGATTCCAAGGTCTTGCTACCGGCATTCATTCTGCTTAAGGAAGATAAGATGCCAGCAATCAAAAAGGCTATCGCGCCAATTGCGGGATATTCGATTCCAATTATTCCAATAAGTGCATAAGCGAGGAATCCAGATTGCCAAAATCCCCATTCAGGGTTCGGCACGATACTCACATTCTGTCTTCTCAATAGAATCCAAGTGATAAAACCACCATAGAGCAAAAAGCCAAGAATACCTTGAGTTGATAGAAAGTGAAGAGGGATCGAATGTGCATTGTCCACTAATTGCATCAAAGTTGTGACTGTATATTTCCCATAATCGCTAGAAAAACTTTCGATACCGACGCCCAATAATGGATGTGCTAGAAATATCTTGACCGCAGATTTGTATATTTCTAATCTTTCTAAATACGGATTTGTAGCAATCTTAGATGGATCTGATATCGGTACCAATAGAACGACTAAAAAGAATACAAAAAGAGAAACCCCATATAGCATCACTTGAGCCGAAGTGAAATATTTAGAAAGAACAGGTACAAATCTTTTGAGTGAAAATACAATAACAATCAAGCCCCAAATAATCAGTCCCTGAGATGAATTAGACAAAATTAATGCATAGATTAAGACAATCTCGATAGCGACAAGTAGTGGAAGTATTCGTAAACTTCCCTTTTCTAAATTGATTAAATAGACAAATAGTGCACATGCAGAAATCCCAAGAAAAAACGAGAGTGGATTAGCACTATAGAAACTGCCAACCACTGAGGCCTTTGGGGCTGACTTAGGAATCCCCATAAAGGTAGCGGGGGAAAACCATACTTGGTGTAACACAACCAAAGCTTCAGCAAATGCAATTGCAACTAAACCACATAACAACGATTTAGACTTTCCAGATAATCCAATAAGTCTTCCAACAAAAAAGAACACCAGAAATAAACTGTATGTCAATATTCCCAAGTTCCGAGATGGTTCGCCTACCAATGCTTGGCTCACATTGGGTGAGATTATCCCCCTAAAAAACAGATAAATCAGCCAGGCTGTGATCCAGTTAAATTCAATTTTGGTCAAAGAGAATTTTCTTTTGGCAATAACAGATGACGCAAAGAGTAAAGCCAAAAATATTGGTATCGCTAGTCCCAATAACTTTTTTAGTACATTTGGAGTGTAATTATCGCCTGTTTGTAAAAAAACACCAGAAGCAATTGCGATTATTGTTAAGATTGGAAGAAGATTCCCGACAAGGACATTTGATCCATTAGTCGATTTTTTTGGGCGATTAGTCATTGTAATATTCCTTGATTATCACATCGACAGAAGCCCTAGTTTCTGGTGATGCAAAACTAATTAGTTTTGTCCGTAAGTTCTCAGCTTTTGCTGGTTGTTTGACGTAGAGATAATCACGAATAAGCTCAACGTAATTAGTCTCCTCGTAGGGTTGTAAAATTATCAATTTCTCTCGCGCCTCTATGCCAAACCCACGATTTACCTTTTGTTCGTTATAAGAAGCCAACAATAATAATGCTGGGGCAG
>JBBAKX010000122.1:0-2079 GCA_040403315.1 Flavobacteriales bacterium | reverse complement strand
CCCCAAAACCCCAAAACCCCGTTAGCCGCTTGTGAATGCATCAAAAGGTGGAAAATAAATGATGTCAGTTTCTCACGCCAAGTTTATTAATAAGGATAGGCCCATATATTTTTACGAGCTTATTTTAATTACACGGGCTGTCCCTTTTTTCTCTCTCATATAATATTATTCTTAATTTTTCATAAAAAGTCCATTAAGTTCTAGTATTTTGCAATAATACACACATGAACGCCAACTCTTTACAACAACAACCTTACTTCGCGACTAAATCCAAGTTCAACCAAGTCTCGACCATATCTTCAACACAGAAATTAATACCTGGGAAGATGGAGAGAAAGCTCGAACCTTTGAAAAATGTTAGACCTCAAAAAGGGCTTCCTGAAAAAGATGTGAGTCAATTGCGCTTCTTAAGAAGGTCCAGTGCACAACCTGTGACGAATTCTGCGTAATTTAATATGGTCAATATCGAAAGTAAATACAACTACCAAGAAAGTCATGATGACTCCGAAAGTAGTAACTTTGATTATCACCAAACCGAGCCCTTCCAAGGCAGCACGATTCAGCCGACGCTCTTTAGCCAAGATGAATTCGAGGAGGGTGTGACAAAGAATCACGTCTATAATTGCAATCACAGCCAATTAGCAGACCATGACAGCGCAACAGCTGGCTTGATCAGTATCGATTGCCTTCTATCGGATGGTGCAGGTGGTAGTTACCTGAACAGTGCTCGTCTCGCACTGCCCCCCTCCTCCACCACCTAATAATTACTAAATAATTCGCTTTCCCAATAGTACCTTTCCTTCGGATCCTCCTCTTGTGCGCGCCCAAGACACTCTATCGCATCAATCCACCACAATCTGAACGTCTCGACAGAGCAATTATCAAATGCAAACACCAGAGTTATTTTTCAGAAAAATCCTTCCTCGACCGCATTGCTTTCGGGAATTGGAGCGGGAACCACCCGTGGGCCGTATTAACTGAAGTAAACTGGAAATAGCGCCGCAAATAGGAGCGCTTATGTAAACAATTAAGGAATGAAAAATACGAAATAAATGCGAACCACTTGTGGGGAGGACTCCGTCAAGTCCATGAGCAGCGTAGCATGGAAAAAGACTTCATAGGCCCCCATGCTCGGTGGTGGCAGCAAGGGGGTTCTTTATAAATCTACTTAAGGGGCTATAAATTATACAAGCAAGTTATAGAATAGTGGGAAAAAATCGGAACTATATTAGAAATTTACGAAGCTTCAATAAATGATTCCCTCATTGACGCATAGAGTTTTAAATGCAAATTATTAGACTGGTAGGCCATCTGAGAGGCCTCAAACCACTACCGTTTAAATAGACAACACTGATAACAGTGTGACGACAGGCTGTTCGCATAGCGGCAGTAATAAATCATAACCTGCGCAACAGCCCGTCAATAATAAGTTCCCCTCTCCCGTCCACAAAGCTGACAACTTTAAAGCACGCGATTACATCAATCATGAAAACCATCATGTCCATTATACCTTGAAAGTCCAGCCCGCACGGATTTAAATCGACCTCCATAATGAACCGACCCAGGAACATAATGCATCCAGCTACCAAGCCAGCTCAGACTTGAAGGTAAATAACTATTTCTAGACCGCAAACAAAGGTCCCTTTGTGCCCCGACTGGACTTTTCATCCCTTCATGAATCGAAATCCATAGTCAGTAGGAATCTGACAAGCCAACTTGTTGATTCTCCATCACTCCAAAACGAAATCTAGGCACCCGAGCCCCATCCACCGATTTTATTCGAGATTAAGCGCAATTCTATCTAACAGCCACTAAAACGCGCTCTCATGGCGTCCCCTGTCAAATAGTTTGACACGCTTTTTTGCAATTCATCTCCGTCCAAGAATAAACCTAACTTGCCCAACACTTTTAATACACATCGTGGCACTATGTAGGAGCGACAGACACCTAGCAATGTTAAGGTAAGTCAATTTCAAGAGGAGAAACCACACAAAAAAGGCAAGGGTGGTGGTGCAACAACTAAAAAGAAGGGTGTCAAAAGTAAAATGATAACGCTCCGAAACCCGGTCAGCTCCAACT
>JBBAKX010000121.1:0-2098 GCA_040403315.1 Flavobacteriales bacterium | reverse complement strand
ACTTCCCAAGATTCGTTGTATTCTTCGATTGTATTTACTAAATTATTAAACACAATTGTATTTTCGGTTACTGCTTTCTCCTTGGCCATTTTCTTGAAATCAATCAATGCTTTATGGGCTATATGTTCTCCATTTTTGAAAGTAACGTTCATTTTGTCCAACAAATCTACCTTGTATTTTTGTTCCAATTTTTGGATAAATTGCACTGAAGAATCAATAGAACAACCCGTTGCAGCTTGCACTTCCTGATTTACTGCAATAATTATAAATCGGTTGTATTTTAATTGATACGATGATTCTAGACCAACACTGTGTGCTTGCCAACCTTCAAGAAAGGATTGCAAAGCAGTTTCAATTTCAGAAAATTCTTCATCCGAAAATTTTCTGTTGGATTGGTAAATCCAGATTTTGGATTCTTCTGGTAAATTTTCGAAAGGAATTAGCATCGTGTTTTGAATTTTGGGTTATGAGTTGTGGGTTGTGAGTTGTGGGTTATGAGTTAGGAGTTAAATCGCAACCAAAACTCCCCCTGCGGGGGTTGGGGGGCTTTTACAAATCTTGTGCATTAGCAATAAGCTCAGCAATATCCATCACTTTTACTGTGCCTTCTTTTTCTTTGTTTTTGATTCCGTCAGTCATCATCGTGTTGCAAAAAGGACAACCTGCGGCAATGATATCTGGAGCAGTTTCTAGAGCGTCTTCGGTTCTTTCGATATTAACTTCCTTGTTTCCTTGTTCCGCATCTTTAAACATTTGTGCACCACCGGCTCCACAGCATAAACCATTAGCGCGCGAGCGTTTCATCTCGACTAATTCAGCATCTAGTTTTTGAATTAAATCACGGGGAGCTTCGTAAACATTATTGGCTCGTCCCAAATAACAGGGATCGTGAAAAGTAATTCTTTTTCCTTTGAATTGTCCGCCTTCAATAGTTAATCTTCCATCGTCCAACAACGATTTTAAAAATTGTGTATGATGCAAAACTTCGTATCTACCGCCTAATTCTGGATATTCATTTTTCAAGGTATTGAAACAATGCGGACACGCGGTAATGATTTTTCCCACTTCATAGGCATTCAACATCTCGATATTTGTCATCGCCTGCATTTGGAAAAGGAACTCGTTTCCAGCTCTTTTGGCTGGATCACCAGTACAACTTTCTTCAGTTCCCAAAACAGCAAATGACACATTTGCACGATTCAAGATTCTAACAAAAGCCTTTGTTATTTTTTTTGATCTATCATCAAAACTTCCTGCACAACCTACCCAAAACAACACTTCTGGCTGTTTGCCTTGAGCCAACATTTCGGCCATTGTGGGTACTTTTAATATTTCTGACATAATTTATTTTTGATTCGATTAATTGTCTAATCGGTTAAACGTTTAACCGATTAACCGATTAAACATTAATTTTCGTTTTTCCAATTTAATCTATCTTGCTGGTTGTATTGCCAAGGCGCACCATTATTTTCAATATTAGTCATCATAGCATTTATTGGCATTGGTGCAGCGCTTTGTTCCATAACAAGATAACGTCTCATATCCATAATTATCGAAAGTGGACTTATGTTTACCGGACATTCTTCGACACAAGCGTTGCAAGAAGTACAAGCCCATAATTCTTCGGGAGTGATGTAATCGTTCAATAATGACTTGTTGTCTGGAACAAAAACTCCTTTATTAGCATCTATATTTTTACCCACTTCTTCCATCCTGTCTCTTGTGTCCATCATAATTTTTCGAGGAGATAATTTCTTTCCTGTTAGATTCGCTGGACAAGCTGAAGTACAACGACCGCATTCCGTGCAAGTGTAGGCATTTAATAATTGCACCCAATTTAAATCTTGAATATCATTGGCGCCAAATTTAGCTGGAGCTGCATTTGCATCAACAGTTGGCGTTGCATAAGGATCAGCGTTGGGATCCATCATCATTTTCACTTCATTGGTAACAGATTGCAAATTATCAAATTGCCCTTTTGGATTCAAATCAGCAAAATAAGTATTTGGGAAAGCCAATAGAATGTGAAGGTGTTTTGAAACATATAAATAATTCATAAAAATCAAAATTCCAATAATGTGCAACCACCAAAATAATT
>JBBAKX010000120.1:0-2105 GCA_040403315.1 Flavobacteriales bacterium | reverse complement strand
GAAACGTTTTTTTTCTATTTTGGAGGGTATTTCTAGATCGCATAACTTTTGATCCAAAAACTCGATTCACTTGCTGTAAACCCTAATCAACAGTTTACATACACACCAATAAATTGATTGCTAGGCCCAGACGACACCACTACGTGTACGATGAGCAATGTTTCCAGCCGCAGAAACGAAATTTTTTAAAAAATATCATTCACATGAAATTATATGAATCCAATAATTACAGGCCCAAATACAGGTTAATTAATTAATCTACGATATCTATTCTTTCTACTCTTATGTTTGGATTTGATTCGCGACACTTATTTTTTTGTTATTTTTCACCGTTAACAAAATATTTCTGCTGCTTTTTCTGCCGACTATTCAAGATTTAGAAGATTAGGTAGGAACTGGATGATACAGTGTCGATCTCGTAGCGAATGGCTGATACCAGAATCCATTGAAGGATTAGCAAAGCTGCAGCAAGATTATTTGGATGCCACAGCAGCTGTAGATGATGGATTTAAATCTATTAATAACGCTGCAGAAGACATACACGTCGATCGAGCTATGTTGAAAAAGGTAGGAAGTTATCTTCTAAAATATTCAAATCCTGTTCTCATCGATGTTATAAATATTTTCAAACGACATTCTGAAGGTCTATGCAATGGGGGGACGAAGCTAGGCAACGGCGGACAAATGTCATGGGTCCACCGGAGAGAAATGACTTAGCTTCGATATTACCGTGCTGGCGCGAGTTAGTTCCGCATGATAACAAATATGATGTCACTTTAATCGGATGTGGAAGACCAACAAACATCTCTACTCTTGCAAAAGAGGTAAGTACTTGAAACACCGTGTCCAAGCTGGCGCCTTTCAATTCACTAGAGCACAGCATGAGGAGGAAATGATGAAAAACCGAAAGATTGAGCGAATCGTTTACAATGGTGAAAACGTAGAGGATAAGGTCGGACGACCGAACAAGAAGGTGTTTGACGAGTTTATCCTAGATTATTTTGCCGAAACCGAACCAGGAGAAGAGATAGAGTTCAATCAGTAAATCTGAAGCTAAGTATTTTCCAATTCGGAGGTTGAGAAAGAAGTCAAAAATTGTGATGACCATGGACGGCGACATTTCGGCAATTGACACTGTGTTGAAAGCCTTAAATGAGCTGAATAGAGACAAATTTGTGCACTGGGATTGAAGTCTCGGGTGGCTTGTTCAACGACAATGCAAGCTATGGATCTCGCTCGGACTTACATACTGTTTCAGTAAGCTATTCTTAAAGAAGGGTGCATTTAACACCAAAGAGAAAAGGGAGCAAGACCTGCCACAATGGTTGAAAAGACTTGAGTCTTGGTTGAAACATCGCATCAAAAGTATTAGCATACAATCTCAATTGTTTGATAATGATATGATATTTTGCCATTGTCGGATGTAAAATTAATTTAAAATCATTATTAAAAGTATTCTAATCAACTTGAAATTTTGTTATCATTTGGGTTCTATTGTAGCTGATTCATACAATACAAGGCGGATCAATAGATCGCGAAAAAGCCGAAAGGGGGGAAGAGAAGAGAGGTAAAGAAGAGCAAAATGTGCAGTGACAGCAACAGATGAACGATACCAAGGAAGCTAAACCTGCGGGACAACTGCGTAAATCTTAAGCCAAGGAGTCGGAGAAACGGCCAAAGCTGGACAACAAACGGCTAGCAGACTAAGAGGAAGAGCTGACGGCGCAGCTTATGTCTTCGAAAATGTGCAGGCACTCAACTTGTCACCGAATATTGCCCAACCAACTACTCAGGCTACATGGTCAAGGAATTCTCAGTCAATGAGTATTCGTCTGAGCCGTGAGGCAGCTGAGTATGTCTGTAGTAATAGCATCCTTTGCCGAGGATCGCTGACGGGCATCATACGACGATTTCAGTTGTCGCGAATGTGATACATATACTTCATATAATGATTCTTTTTGCTTTGAAAGTTCGACTTCGGAAGAAACGATAAATTTGAGGAATTTGCAAATATTAAATTATCAGCCAACTACCTATCACCAAGAATACTCAATAGATGTGAAGTAATAAGATAGAGGATAACTTTAGGAGCGTAGTTGCCACTT
>JBBAKX010000119.1:0-2139 GCA_040403315.1 Flavobacteriales bacterium | reverse complement strand
CCCCAAAACCCCAAAACCCCAATGCACATCTTTTAAAGGATATATTTTTGGAAATGTCGGAAGTAATTTACTCAAAAATACAAGTTCTGACCATTAAAATAGACTGAATGCTTATACAAACCTGCCTGACTTTAAAAGCAAGGTATATTAATATATAAAACCAACAAGATATGAATTCTAGAAACAGCCAAGAGAGCGAGCGGTCACCCGAACCGATGATCCCTACCCTAGACTTTGAGGCATCTCAATCTACCTTTATTCCCTCGCCGCCAACCAACATGTAACGCTCCCAGTCGTTTCGACTTATTGGAAAACAAGGCGGGGACGAGACTCCGCCGCGCAAAGCATAATTAAGCAGTAAGAGTCTCCCTTAGTACGGCCCCACCTAGCCGCTCTGTCCTGAGTGCATCGTATCCCCATGTGTGATTTCAACAAAGAGTTAATCATTCGAGAATTTTGCCAAGTTTGCTTTGGATGTGCAATCAACATTCACAGAAATCTTCGATGCGGGTTCAATCAAAACTTTCAGCCCTGCTTACAGTGCTAAAGATTTCATGTAAATCAGAACGAATCGGAATCGTTGCGCAACTCCAGTATCGTCTTCTACAGACTAAGAGCAAAGAGCATCTCTTTTACGAGATTTGCCAAAACCATAATCTTGGCTTTCACATGCACCAAGCCGTGGCCGACCTTCCTTATTTTAAGCCTAACATCAAAGCAAATAGAAGGAAAAATGCAAGTTTATAAATCCTCAAAAAGATAACGAGGAAGTTAAAGAAAGGGATGAATTTGACAGTTGTTTAGGGCGCTCTGAGGAGTCACATGATGATTCCTTCAATGACATCCAGCTCAGTGGTCAAAATTATGAGACTGGGACAACACTTATTGATTCAATCCGATATTGTGCGTATGTCTATCACTAACCACTACAAGATTAACAATTCACCACAGAAAAAGTGTAACACAATATGAACCCGCATAAGCAAACTGGACCGCAAATTAATAATAGACTATGTTCACTTTGTGGGGTCAGGTCTGAGGAGGTTGTGGGGCATTTCACACATTCGGGTGGTCAACTCTTCAATGATGTGGTATAACATGCTATAGACCCATGGATTCCTCAAAAAATTGATATCAAAAGCAATTTTGACAACCCAGAAAGACATAACACTTAGGAATATGAATAAGAAGATGACACCCAAATCATGGGCTAAGGAGATTCCGAAACCTAGAACATGCGTCTAAATGCGCAACAAACTGCCTTAGATACAACTCATACTGCGGATTTAGGAAATGCCGCACCAAGTGGAGTGTCATAAATAATGCCGACTCCATTGAATTTATAATTAAATTAAGCAATAAGTGGGAGCATTGGCAGCGGCAATTCACCAAATGCCATGACAATTTCAAATAATGGACCACGCGCTCCTCAAGTTTTATCAAGAAACCACCTTCAAGTATTGCCACCTATAAAGGACCACCAGTTCTACCGCAGACACTTAACAGAGTTCATAAAATGGCTCAAAACTAATGAAGAAACTCTTTATGACAATCTAATTTGGGTAGCCTTTGGGAATTTATCATGCGTCGCAGGTATGATGCAGTCCGTTCGTATATTCATGAACGTTTAGCGCAAGCACGTTCAACTTGGATTACTGTCGATTATCCACAAGCATCCGGGCGAGCGAGGTCAATTGTTCCAGCATTATTGCTACAGACAGCTCTTCACACAATATGCAGCTTATGCACGCCTTACACAGCAGGAACTAACTTAATTCTTTTGTAAATCACCCCTAAATGACAACTTGTTTACCTTCCCAAGCGTGGAGGAACATGTGGTCCAACTGAGAGATTCCAAACTTTACAAAAATGACACTTTAGAATAAACCACAGAGAAAGTATAAAAGAGCTTCCGCAAAACTACCGACTCCCTCTTCAGTGTAATCCGTCCTGACTACCAGACTCATTCGACTTCAATATAATATAATTAGTATAAATAGACCTAGAATGATATGGCCCAAAGAATCGAGATCGTTCAAGACCTTAGCTTGCGCCGCCGTGCTTGATTTATATTTAAAGCTTTCATTTATATTCGTTAGCTTGGTACATCGAGGGGTTTTGGGGTTTTGGGGTTTTGGG
>JBBAKX010000118.1:0-2165 GCA_040403315.1 Flavobacteriales bacterium | reverse complement strand
TAGTGCACGAAGACTTATGATTACACAGAAGTTGATATGATCTCAACAAATAGTAATTACTCAGAACCGTCCTGCTACATTTTTCATCTCAAAACGCTAAAATAAAAATTCCTAAAAGCACCATATATAATTGTAGAAATTCCTGATTGCTTTACCATCGATATTAATGAATTAGTAATCTAAGTAGGAAACCTTGATAAGAAGAGTTATGATACACCAGTTATTTTATAATAATCAACAGACAAGAGAATTGCTTTCTTTTTTAACAGCTCCTACAATTTCTCAATAACTAATATCACTAATAGTCCTGCTCCAGGAAATTGTTTGTCAAGGAACAAATTCTTTAACATCTACGCCTATGAAGATATAAACATGAACGAGATGATATTCAAAAACCAAGGATCATTAGAGCCAGCTCTGGGATGTTAAAATTCATGCAAGTCTTGCTAGCCATACGATAAATATTATTGCACCTCTTGCTCTGCACCATTCGTTCAAGAAAACGGCTTCTGTAAATACAATGCGACGCAGGTTCAATTGCTATTGATTAATTCTGCCAAATGTGTCCAACTGACTGTTCTAAATGTGCCAATACTTCTTATTGCATGAAATGTCAGGATGGCTTCATATAATACCAGGGCGAATGCATTAAATTGTGCCCAGTTGCGTATTACACTGAAATATCAAATATGACTTGTAAAAAATGTGACAGCAATTGCGATAAATGCTCAGGCGTAGGGAGTTGTCTGCGATGCTCCGATAATTTTTACCCTTTGAACAATATATGCAGATAAATATGCTCCAACTGCAGCGAGATTAGCGACCAGATATGCGTGATAAATGAATGCAATAAACCAATATGCATCAATCTCAATTATAAAGCGCAATTATTCGACTTGGAAAAACACACTAGCTTCTACACAATATAAAATTATTGCTTTGGCCTAACCTTACTAGTTTCATTAGTGTCATTATTAACCAACGTAAAGCAAATTACTAATAATGAAAACGGCTTCTTGAAATGGTTCTTCCGTAGTATCTTAATCTCTGAGTGGATAAGCAACATTTACCAAATAATTTCTGTTGGGTCATACTATTTTTAAGGTGTAGCAACAGTTGGGTGGCTCCTTTACTTCAGCGTGGCAAAATTCTTGATCCTCATGATTATCAATGTCTATACGATGTGGCAGATTCGGATAAAAATCATGAATAATCAAAACTCCAAGAAAGATGACTAAGAATACGATTTTCAAAGCACAGCTTATAAATTCTTCATTAACGAGTTCGAATAGTGGAAGATCAATAACTAAGCCGAGTGGAAAATCATTCAAGTATGGTGCTGCTTGACAAACTACTAATATATAAGGGTCTTATCTGAAAAGCTTCAGCTATCCAATTAATCATGGGCAGTCATGAAAATGCTTCAACCTTGCACACAGATTCCTTTCTTTTCAATCATGGGACTCAATCTGCTCAGCTTTATTCCTTAAATTATTTACCTGTATATCTCTTGGACCTCGAAACTGTGCATAACTCTCCTTCAAACAAGCGTTCTGTCCCTGCTATCAGTTGCCTTAGCCTATAAACTAAATCGAAACGATGATTCGCAGTAATAATAGTACTAGAAATCCGAAGTAGAAAAAAATATGAAACTCCAATTCGCAATCATTAAAAATGTCAAAAATGGATCCTTTCTGCAGAGCTCAGGAGATGCGCTTCCTAACAATGAGAGTTCCGTTACCAAATTATTCAGAGAAAATTGCAGAAAATCAATATCGTAGTATCATCCAGAATTGCTATCTTTATTCGATCGTCCATCCATAGTCAAACAAACTTCTAAAAGTGCGCAAATGCAGGTGAACAACAACTTACAAAGCAGCGATGCAAATGACTTTGAGTAGAGCTCAGTCTCAAGGTAAGAATAAGAGATGTCCCCGCCGTAGGAAGACGAAAACAGCAAAGAAGTCATACAAGTTGAGCAACAGAAACGGGAATCACTTGGATGAAGAGTGACAGTGTGAGCAACAAGCAGAGAAAACCTGAAGACGCCTGATGCATTTAGCGGTGCGTATTGTTCATATTTATATATTCATGATTAAAGTTGAGTATTAATTACACTTCACTTCCCTGTCATCCAGGGGTTTTGGGGTTTTGGGGTTTTGGGG
>JBBAKX010000117.1:0-2175 GCA_040403315.1 Flavobacteriales bacterium | reverse complement strand
CAAAGCTAAAAAGACCGTTTTTATCAAAAAATATGCACTTAGACGGACGGATACGTTTGAAAAACAGACTAGGGTAAACAAGCGCTAGTGAAATCTAGGAAAATTGTAGGAGTGTTTTTTTGAAGAAAAAGGTTGGAGTTAGGTTTTTTCACAGCCTGACGTTTTCGGGCTTGGCGAAGGTGGCGATTTTTACCACAAATGTGTCTGCGGAGCACTGAACCGCCACTTTTGCCATTCCCGTGTTATGCGGTCGTTCTTCTTTATTCCGCTTGCAGTCTGTATTCAAATTGCTCCTGTCCAATAGTTATTGTATTTTTTAATTTTTCGTATTGTTGTTCGCCACCTTCCATTGTCGGCAACATATCAATGTATTGTTCTATCGCTGCGTTAATGTCGTTAAGACTTTGCTTTGACTTAATCCAATTCTGTGGGCTAAAAATGGTGTTGTTTGGTAAACTTCTATTTGATGCTACTCTCAAAGCTGTATTTAAGCAACGTCCTGTCGTTTTTACAATTTGGTCAACCATACCGTTTGTTTTTGCATTTTCCCAAGTGATGCTTGGTGCTGGAACTCTATCGGATTTGTTGTTACCAATAGCGAATATCATTGATACTGCATACAGATGATGAAATGGTGCGTATGCCTTCATTGTAAGAAGTGTTTCATTTAGTCCAAGTGGATTTTTGTCTGTCCAGTTTTTCATTATTTCCTTCATCCAATTGTTTAGGCTCTGAATATTCTCAGGTTTGTAATCTCTTTTGAACAGAATTTCAAAATACTTGTCAAAGATTTTAGTTTCTCCGTATGAGATGTTTGGTCGTTGTGAGTGCCAAGCAATTAAATACTTTCCTAAGTCCGAAAGGTCAATAATGAAATTTTTGTCTTTCTCTGGTGGTGCAATTTCACCACGTTTAGTAATGAAATAACCTTGATTATATTTTTGCTCAAAAACTCTTTTGAGATTTAGAACTCTTTTGTCATTACTTCTTAAATCTCTTGGTTTAACCGCACTTTGAGAGTTTGTATTGATACTTATTAAATCTGCTCTGTCCCTTTGAGGAATTTCGTAAAAGCGAAATAAAACGAAGGTGTCTTCTAATTTCTTAGCTGTTTCACTACAACTTTGAATTGTGTTGAGTGATTGACATCCGTTGACTACACTTAAACCATAGAGTTTTAGTTTATTGTCGTTAAGTTCAAGTCTATTGCAAATAGCAGTAATACCATTGTGGAAGAAGAAAAAGTCTTTGTGCTTGTCGCCTAAAATTGTTTGCCTAATTTTTTTGTTTACTGCATTACTACTTCCTAAACTTTGTCTTACATTTTTTTGAAACAATGAACCGTCTTTTATACCCTGAATTAAAACCGCTTCTTTCAATGGAATTGCTGCAACAATAACTTTTGTGTCTGCAATTTCCACTGACATAAATTTGCTTTCTCCGAGATTTAAAGTATAATTTATTTGAGGGTTATCAGTTTCTAATGCAAGGTCGTGTCTTCTACCTAATTCTTCCTCATCAACCAACGAAATTATTGCATCAAAGTCTTCATTTTCGGAGATTTCAGCAAGTTGCTTTTGAAATGTTTCAAGGTCTTTTTTTGCCGAACTTGTCAAGGATGCAGTTGTAACCAATTCAAAGCAAACTTCATATTCGTCTTCAAATGCTTTTGCAACTTCAGAAAGTTTTCTTTGAAGTTTGGCATTAGCAACAGTTTGTAGTCGCACCAAATCTCTAAGTTGCAACCAAGAAGATAAAACTTCTCTTAATGGCTCTGCATCTACTTGACCGCTTGAAATGTATTTGCCTTGAATAATAAAAATTGTCTGTTTGTCATCGTCAATTACGATGGCATCAATTTGTTTATCGTCAGCACCGTCAGTGATAGCGTCTTTAGTTTGATTTCTGTCCTGTTTTAGTATGTTGAATAAATACCAAGCAACAAACCTCTGGCCATCGTTAGCATAGTTTTGGATATAATAGTCCGCTTTGATTTCTTCTTGAATTTTTTCGTAGATGGTCATATTTTATATTTTTTGTTTTTTTGTTGTACTGCTGTTGTCATAGAATGTCGCATAACGGCAGTCTGTGAAAAAACCAACATTAATCAGTTCATAAATATACAAAAAATTCCTTTCAAACCACCTCACAATTTTGTATCTTCAAGGATGAAAC
>JBBAKX010000116.1:0-2228 GCA_040403315.1 Flavobacteriales bacterium | reverse complement strand
CCCCAAAACCCCAAAACCCCAAACACTCATTCATAACGATAACTATATGTCAATAAAACTAATTACTCAAGTGATTGACCGTTTTAGATTATGGTATCACTAAGCGTTATCCTCTTTTATTTAAATATTCGGCGTTAATAATATTTGACGTTGCTTTAACACTGCGCTATAAAATAGGTATATAGCCCTTAATACCTTTCTCTTTTCCTGCTGTCGATGGGCTGCTCTCAACCGACTTTTGATAAAGGGTCTTCGTTAGAGGATAGGGTGAGTTATTTCTACTAAAATCACAAAGGAATTTGCTGACTCCGGGGACGGCGTGTTTAACCGACATATACTCGGACTCAGCCTGGGTCTTCTGGAGTCGGTCATGTTATTTAAAGGTGGAAAATTGTCCTGCTCTCTTAGGATTTTCCTAGGGCTTACTATCCTCAGAACCAGCTTTATTTATAATTAAAATGGAACCTCTTTTGATATTTGGTGCCATTTTCTGTGGGGAGCAGGTCCCTTTGTTGTGGTAAAGTTGGGAGGTCATGGTTTGATAGTGGATGTTGTTGTCACCTCCGTTTTTAATTTTTATTTGGTTTCTGCTCAGCACTAACGTATTATTCTATAAATTCTCGAAGTGCGGCGCAGAGAGAATGGGAGTGCGCGGAAGCTGAATCTTCTTGTATTTTGCAAGTTTCTAATTTAACACTGCATTGGTAAAGGTCGATAGCTCATCAGATGTTGTATTTTTGCTGCTTTCATCTAAATCCGTTGATACACCAAGCAATTTATTTTTGGGTGTCTTATTGGTGCCGTTTAATTAAATAGAGAGGAGTGACCGTGCGCTACTACTTTCCAACTAATTAATGCTCTTTAGTTCCTAACTGATGATCATTAGTTTCTTAGAGAAGTTTGATTGACTAACGTTATATGGTCTCACAATTGGTAAAATCTGTGAATCCACATTAGGGATATCAAAGCTCGAATTTAGGTAATTTTCGAGCATGATTTTGACAGCCGGCCCATATTGCTTAAGTTACAGTGCCTTCTCAAGTTCTAAGAATTCGATGATTGGTTTTGGGACATTTTTGCTGTCTGTAATGACAAAAACGTGCGAGGTTTAGTAATTCCTCCGCTGCTATACCCTCGTTATCGACAATAATATTTTCTTGAGGGACGGCAGATTGAGCTCTAAAAATTTAATTTACTTGTTCTGATATCCTCCTCAACTCAGCCTATATTTGCAAGTTTTGAATCAACAGATTGTTGACGCCATTTATTCCGGCCTCACTTTGCGAGGTTGTGACCTGATTTCTAAGTTTTATTTCTGCAGTCTCTCTTGATTGTTTTTCCACCACGAGGTCAATTTCTAGTTTACTCATGATTGATGCATCTCTTGCTGCGTCTATTTAAAGAAGCTTAAATCCATCCGATGCCACCATCAATAATTCCGCGATCTACTCGATGGTCGGATCAATACTCTATATAATTTTATAAGCCAGTCCGAAAACTTTACCTTCTTGAGATAGGAGAGCTGTGTCTATATTTCAGGGGTCACAATCTTGGAGATTTCTAGGAAGCTCCTCTCGATAATATTATTCATCTTGGCCATATCCTGGTACTTTTCTTTTAATTGCGGTATAAGCATTCGAACTACGTCGGAGTCATTTAATAGTGGGTCAGTAACAGGTTGCTGCTGCTTCGAAAATGTCACTTATTACTTAATCGGTGTGAATAGATGAATGGTGTGATTCAATACGCTGGATCATTTAGAAAGTGGTGGAAGGTTATATTCTTGTTTTTAAATCTACGATGCTTTCTAAGTTTCCACCGAAGGCAATTATAAGACTGATACACATTGATCGTCGAAAGGCTTCCCCTATCGGAGTTTCAGTTATTTAGCATGCATACTGCTGCTGATTCCTCCGATAGATTGATAGTATTCGCTAAAGCACTCCACTTCATGGTTTATCTCCAATACTTTTATTGCCTCTGACTGATGCAAAGTGTCTGAGTGGTTTGATTCTGTGGCAGAAAGGGAATAATCAAATTCGTCATCAAAGGACTCTTTATGCAAGTTTGAGGAGGTAAGCAGCGGGTTAAGGTGATCGAAAGCCTGAGGAGGATAGTTCATTATAAAATATTGAATTTAAGCGCTAATATTATTAAAGTTCATATATTTGGTTAAATACATGCCACCCATCATTACCCTATCTCATCGGGGTTTTGGGGTTTTGGGG
>JBBAKX010000115.1:0-2289 GCA_040403315.1 Flavobacteriales bacterium | reverse complement strand
AGAATACTGGAAACTTCTTTTGCAAACAGATGTTAGCTGATCTCCTTCATGGTTGCAATACTCACAGGCTATTACTTTATAGTTAATGAAGTACATGCCTACAACACTCTAATATTCATGATGGTATTCATTTGCTTCATGATTCCTACATAAATATCAGCCACTTATTAATCGAAACTAACCCATGATTTATTCAACGTCTTGGAAAGCATGCCCAATGGCGTGTTAATATTTGAAAAGGGAGGACGGTAGGAGGTGCTCTATAAGAATCAAAACATCGATTAACTGCTCTCTGGTGAAATCAAACAAAGTAAAACACATGTCACAAAACTAACAAAGGTGTAACCTCAAGAGAGATTAGGGTCATACTATAGAGACAAGGGGTAATTTCCTTAGTCCTTATAGGGCGAAAATGAAGGCACAATCAGATAAAAAAATATACAAATTTTCAAATTTAGAAAGGAAGAAAATCTGGTCAACTCTGAATAACACGACAGTGGTGAAGATCACCCAAATATTTGCAGCAATTTGAATCCTGAATTGACCGACATCAAGTACAATATTTTTGAGGCGGCAATTATGAACCCAGACACTTGCTTCACCATTAACACCGAAGAAAAGCAGCCAGATAAAATCCTGACTGATTCATTAAAACAAGCTTACTAAGGACAGGATATCTTCACTCTCACTACCGTCGACATAGATTTCTAGGGCACCTAAGCAGTCATGGTGATAACACATAGAGTTACAAAGTTCATAAAAAATTAAAAGACAAAGATGTTGGCCCACTTCTATGAGATGCTCACGACAACTTTCTCTCATGAAATGCAGACACCGCTGCATCAGCAATTGACCCTCATTGAGTCGGTCAATAAGATTGCGGAGTCACCCAACTCACTGGAGCGTGTGAAGAAGTTATTGAAAATTATTACAAACTCAAGTCATGCCCTCTCTTACTTCGTTAGCGACATGATTGACCTCTTCAAAATTAAGCAAGGCAACTTCGACCCCAAAGTCGAATAATTTAACATCAAGGAATGTATCGGGTAGTTGGTTGACACTTTCCAACTGGGGTGTTCCGAAAAGAACATTAATCTACACGTTTTCTTCTATTCGCACGTGCCGTAATTTCTTATTGGAGATTTTCATCGGTTAAGGCAGGTCTTGCACAACCTGATGCAGAATTCCCTCAAGTTTACGGTAAAAAAGGGAGCTATAACAGTGGCTATAGACTATGACTACCAAAATAATCACCTATTGGCTAGGGTGCGTGATACCGGGATTGGAATCTCTGATGATCTCTAAGGAAAATTGTTCTATCTCTTCGAGTCCCAAGTGGAGCCGAACAAGCGCACGAACGGGATCGGCCTTGGCTTGTTCATCTGCAGAAAGTTGTGTGAACAGTTAAAAGGATCGATTTCTTGTGAAAGTGCGTAGGATGAAGGGACTACAGTAAAGTTCACTATGCGCATGCTTCCCAGCACTTTCACTGACGAAGAAGTAAAAAGACTGCCAGTTTACAAAAATAATCGTAAAACCATTGAAATTCCAAAAAGCTTAAATGATTCACAAGACTAATAGAACTAACTTAGCAATGAGAGTGAACATATTGCAATGCCGATTTCAACAAACTTTAAGAATTACTTCGGTTTAGATACGATATAGAACACTATATTCTTCAACGCGAACCAATAAAATGCTACCAAACTTTTTTCTCCACAGATTAAATAAAATAATGCATCAACTACTTAAATACAGCCTGGTGTTCATGGTAAAATCTACACTCATGATCAATAGTGGAACTAACAAATTATTCTTCCTAGCAAATAATCAGAGTTTAACAAAATTGAGAGCATGAAGAAGATCCTGATCGTTGATGACAACATATTCAACCTCATGGTCATTGAACAGTTGTTAACCACAATCTTCCCAAATGTCATCTGCGTCAAGGCATTCAACGGTGTAGAGGCGATTGAAGTATTGAAGAACAATGATAATGACTACGCCTTAATATTAATGGACTGCAACATGCCAGTAATGGATGGCTTTGAGGCGACTGTGAAAATCAGAGAGATGCTGCAGACGCCTCCACCGATAGTAGCGCTGACGGCTTACAACACCGAAGACACGGAGTAGAGGTGCAAGTAAGTGGGCATGCAAGGGTTCCTCACTAAGCCATTGGACATAAACAGACTATAGCAAACACTGAGACAGATAGGGTTTTTCAACTGAATAATTCTTTGTTCATTCATTGAGACGGGGTTTTGGGGTTTTGGGGTTTTGGGGAGA
>JBBAKX010000114.1:0-2314 GCA_040403315.1 Flavobacteriales bacterium | reverse complement strand
GGGCAGCATTGTTGAGGTGCCGGGTGGCGTTACAACGGCAATAGGAGGCGTAACAGGTGGGGTTGTTGGCGGAGGGGTGGTGCCGGGTTTTGTTGTTACAACCGTTGGTGGGCTTGTCATGCTTGGTGGAGTTAAAACGGTGTTGACAGGCAATGGCGTGATGATAGGGCTTGGTGGCGCTGATGGCGGTGGGTTAGCAGTTGATGGCGGTGCCTTTTGAGCAAATGCAATTGATGAGCATCCAAGGCAAGCTAAAACACAGAACTTAATTAAATTTTTATTTAAAGGCATTTAATTAATCCAAGTTGGGTAAATCATAAAAACCGCTCACCCTTAGCAAATAAATTTGGCTTTTGGCATGGTTTATTTTGGCATCGTTGAATTCAATTTCACGGTCTAGAAAAGTAGTGATGCCATCAACAGTTTTATCGTTTTTCTTTTGTTTAGCTTCTTCGTAGGCTGCCAGTGCCGAGCCATACTTTTGTTTTGCAGAGTCGTATAGTAAGAAACTCTGATTAATTTCAGTCAATATCTTGGATTTAAGGTCTTGAAAATTAATTTCAAGTGATACCTTGTTGTTGGCAGCTTGTATCCGATCGTTATCTTGAAGCAAATTGACAGGTATCGGTATCGTTAATGATACGCCGTAAGCCACGCTTGGGTCGTAGCGATTGCCTCCAGCAGTATAGGACGGCGTTCTAGAAGTCCAAATGCTAGGCATTAAATCAATGTTTCTATTTTTTTCAGTCAGTTTGATGCTGGCATCTGCAGATTTGAGTGCATCTTTAAAATTCAAAACGTCTGCTCTGCTTTTCATTGCATTGGAAACAAGTTCGTCAACTTTGAATTCTTTAGGTAGAACATGAGCGACGTTTCCCATGGGTTCAAATAGAGTGTTTGAACTTCTGCCAACAAAGTTATTTAATGCGAATGAAAAGAATTTGAAATCATTTGCAACTGTTGTCTGGATACTCTGAACTCGTTCTTTTGCGTCTTTGTCACCTATTGCACTAAGTCTAATGACACCATCTTGATATGACTTCCATGCTAGTTTTGTCCTAAGGGTATCTAGGTAAGCAAAAATTGCATCCCCTGCAATGGCCCTTTTGGAAAATTCCATTTCTGATTGGGTTCTAACCAACTCTGCTTTGGCGTACTCCTCTCGGGCGGCACGCTTGCCAAACCCCTCCAAAACACCGCCAAAAGTAAAAGTGTTGGAAGCAGGAGACACAAATGGTGTGTAAGGCGTTTGCCCATAGTACGCACCCTTGCTTATGGTGACACTGGGATTAATGACGGGCGCGCTCATTTGATTAACTTGCGACTCAGCATTTTTGACTACTAATTTTTTTCCTAATAGCATTCCATTATTTAAAACCAAAGAATTAACATACTCAGCGGCTGCAATTTCTTGTGTTTGAAATTTTATGGCTTGACTGATTTCAGAAGCGTTGGTTTTGGCAAAAAAAACAATTAAAACTACAAACAATAAGCGATTTTTTTTCATACTTTAAATGAGATTGTAAAATTTGTTTGCTAATATTACCACGCAGCATATTCTGCAAGTTTATTTTAAATCATCATGAAATTAATCAACTCCATTCAAATTGTTGCCTTAACAATTCTGACATCTAGTTTGTCTTTTGCTCAAACCTCCCCCACTGGTACAGCCCCCACGGTTGGCACTACAACAAATGCAAAAGGCAATACAACTACTACTAATCAATATACAGGCGGGGGAACTAACAAAGTTACTACGGATGTTACAACCACAACCCAAAAAAATGGTACAACTGTGTTGACTTCTAAAATGGTTGATCCTGTAACAGGAAAAACAACTTTTGTTAAAAACGCCACCTCTGCTGATGGAGTGACATTGGAAAGTTCAACCAAAACAATCACTACCCCAACTAAATCAAAGTAATTTAACTACATTACATTAAACAAACATATTTTTCTCAAACTTGTTAGATGTAATGCTGTGACCGACAGCTCGTCGGTCACTTTCATAATCCAACTACTTGAAATACGTCTTTTAAACAAGTTTGTTTTATAAAAAATCTCTTGGGTAAAAGTAGTGACAAGTGAAGCGCCACAGTAGATGGACCTTCAGTTTCAACCTTCGCATCTGTCAAGTCGAAATAAACTCAATGCCTGTTTGGGCCAACCCAACTAAACCAATGTTTGTTGCGTTTAATGCGGAGTCTCCAACTGAAACAATATTGTCTCCAGACTTTAATCCTTCATTCAGTTGTTTAAGAAGTGGCGACATCTCATTGACTGTTGGATTTGTGCCATAAATGTTTCGCCAGAC
>JBBAKX010000113.1:0-2327 GCA_040403315.1 Flavobacteriales bacterium | reverse complement strand
GATTATTAGTTAGTCGAATATTAAATATAAATTCGATCACGATCACTAATCTATTTGATGATCTTCATTGATTGCCTACTTATATGTTTCGATCAAATTGGCCCTTGTCGAAATCGCATGTGATATTGAGTTTTGCACTAAATGTTCAAATCAAACCACTCGCGAAGCCAAAACCGAGCCTTAAGGAGAGCGACAGCTAGAATTGTGAGAGCCCTCACCGCCACCAACTTGGGCACGTGGCTTCACAGCGGCGCTATCGAAACTACTTCCACTGCGGCTTACTACCTAAAAAGGCTAGAATGAGTTTCCTAGTGGTTAGTAGTCATTTTTCAATCGCTATAGCTGAGGATGGGCGGCTGTCATTTTGATACGGTTCTGCTCGAAAAGTTTTGCTGCAGCCAAAGTTGCTGCTGCAAGGTTGGACTGTTGGTCAAACGATTAGATTTGAGCTCCCATTGGATAAGGGGACCCGTTACCCACAGACATTTCTCGATTTAGGTTCAAGAAAAAGTATGGGTTGGGTGTCATTAGAGCTTGAGGTTGGGCCAGATGGTAACCGAACGCGTTTAGCGAAAGGGAGGAGGATGCATGATTGCCTGCCAAAAATGTTTCTTTTCTGCCAGCATTATAATAACTGGGATGAGCTAATTTGGATGGTCCATTAACTGAACATTTTCCATCTAAACCGTCTTCGCCCAACTTGGGTGAGGCACTGTGACTGGAAATAAGGGGGTCGGATTAATGCAAGGTGCGTGGCTGCTCGGGCTGTCCCACCTGCTTAAGGTTCTGAGATACGTGGTTAATAACTGAAATAACTGGTCTAATGATACCGCCGCCCCAAGTGTGATGCTGTTCTCGCCTCTCCGCCGTCAACACGCCCAATTATAAGGACGTTTCCTCTTTAATTGAAGGTACCATTCTAGCCTCGCGTTAAATCGCGGTTTAGAGCTACCCATGGTACTCACAGCTCTTAGCGTCCGAAATTTTAGACTGAATAGTAGAAAAGGGATTCTATAAGGCAGTCAGGTCGCGATTCTGGGTGTTCTGTGCAGTGATTGAGTTTTAGTATCTTTTATTCACTTGACAATTTATTTTTGCTGCATTTACTATGTGCAGCTGCTGCGAGGAAGTAAAAGAGCTCCCTATCACATAGGATTTCGCCTAAATCCACTTCTAAAGCTTGAGCCCTTTAGTTATAATTACGCGTACCCCACAAGTCCTGCGGGCGACTTCAGCGGCGTCTGCACCATTAAGTTGATCATTAATTTTGCGGCGCTGGAGTTCCTGCCCGTAATCAGCATACTTTAGGCGAAAGCGGAAATTCTTCTTTGCAGTTCTATTCTCTAGTAGGTACGTCTGATTCACTGCCTTAGCGTTTGGGTATGGTATGTTGAGCTAGCGACTGGCGTCTTTGATGGTGTATCCCTCTTGGTGGATGAGCATGACTAAATCATGGCGTTCTTCATCGGTGAGTCTTCTATATTTCTTGACCATTGAATGCTTGTTATTGAATAGTAAGGGTAGGAAGAGGCAAGATCGACTAAGTAAGTCAAAGTATTTAAAAGTGGTAATAATAAATATTATTGAGCTAGAAAATTAAATCCAAAATAATAAGGCTCATCCAAGGAAAATTAATTAGGGCGGTTGAGATCAGAGCCAAGAGAGATTAATTGTTTAATTATCATAGCAAAAAACTCATTTTTTCAGATATAAACAGACTGACACTTGCATTTTGCTCTCTCTTTTATGTATTGAGGCTTCAGTGACGTTAGTGTGAGTTAATGGTGGGAAACAATGTAACTTTGCACTATAAAGATTTTAAGGGTCAGGCAATTGACAAAGAATTGAATAATAATAAATAAAAGAATGTGTATTTGTGGTCTTAAAAAATCACTTAATTAATCATTAGGGCTAAAAATCACGGACTTCTACTAACTAAAGCTTAAAAAAACTCCCTACCCGAAGGAGTCGCCCCACTGTGTTTGTGTAGCTTCTCTTGCAGGTTAATTAACTACAATGCAGGAAAGAAGCAGGTAGTACTGGCAAGCTATACTATAAACAGCCATCCATATTATTTGACGCCAAAGAAATATCATTAATTAACCCTTGGGTTGATTGGCTGCACCAAGCACCATTAATTGATAGTTCGATGATCCCTTGCAATCGTCAATAAATCAAAACAAACAACCTACTACCCCCCTGTCTTATATATATATTGCATCATTTGATAATAAAACACCAGCTGATATTTAATAGAACTAAATCGGTATATATTTTTACAATACTCTTCTATTGCTATCATACGTCGGGGTTTTGGGGTTTTGGGG
>JBBAKX010000112.1:0-2344 GCA_040403315.1 Flavobacteriales bacterium | reverse complement strand
GAAATATCACCAGCTTCTATAATTGTAACAGGTGGTGCATCGTTATCAGTAATAGCAATACTTTGAGTTGTTGTAGTGCCAAGCGTAATTCCAGCTGATGGACTACTTATTGTTAAAATAGCAGTTTCTGTGCTTTCAACTAAAGCATCATCGGTAACTGTGAAAGTTACTGAACCAGTCGTTTGTCCGCTTACTATTGTTATTGTTGAATTACTTAATGAATAATCACCAGTTGTAATATTTGTTCCAGATACTCCTAAAGTTAATGTTTGATCAGCACTAACCGCTGAAGAGGCAGTTGCTGTAACAGTAATTAAAGTTATTCCAGCTTCTGAACCAGCATTTACACTAACTGAAAGTTGAACAGTTGGAAGCGGAGCAACATCGTTATCAGTGATTGTAATGTTTTGCGAAGTTGGTGTTCCAAGTGTAATTCCAGATGATGGACCACTTATTGTTAAAACAGCAGTTTCCGTGCTTTCAACCAAAGCATCATCGGTAACTGTAAAAGTTACTGAACCAGTTGTTTGTCCACTTAATATCGTAATGGTTGAATTACTCAATGAATAATCCCCAGCTGTAATATCAGTTCCAGATATTCCTAAATTTACAGTTTGATCTCCAGTAACGGAAGCATTTGCTGTAGCAGTAACTGTAATTACTGTTGTTCCAGCTTCGGAACCAGTGTTTGCGTTTACTGAAAGATTAACCGTAGGTGGTGGTGGTGCATCATTATCAGTAATAGCAATATTTTGAGTAGTAGTAGTTCCAAGAGTAATTCCTGATGAAGCGTCGCTGATAGTCAAAGTAGCCGTTTCAGGTCCTTCTACTTCTGCATCATCAGTAACTGTGAATAATACTGTGCCGGTTGTTTGTCCATTTAATATTGTAATGGTTGAAAGTGATGTATTATAATCAGTTCCTGTAATTCCTGTACCAGTAACTGCAAGATCTACTGTTTGAGCTCCTGATACGGCTGATGATGCAGTTGCGGTAACGGTAATGATTGTTTGGTCAGCTTCTGTTCCTGAGTTGACACTTGTAGAAAGTGTAACAGAAGGATTACTTGGTGCGGAAGCGGTAAACGACGTAGTATTTAAAGTTAATAAACCTGCTCCACTAGCTGTTGTCCAGTTTGCAGAATTATTTACTAATGACTTATAGGCCGCTAAAGTTGTTTGATTATTTCTAGAACCTGCATATTGACCTCTCGAAGCAGAGCTTGCTAAAACAATATTTCCATTAACTACATTCAATTGAGAAGGTAAATAGGAGGTGTTTGATGACGGTACGCCGGTCGTCAGCCAAGATGTAACTGCTGAACTACCTTGACTAAATAATCCGAAAAGTAAAGTACCATTAAAAGTTGTTGGATTAGTATTTGCAGAAAAGTCAGGATTAGCGCCCGTAGTTGCAGTTCCTTGGTATGCAAAAATACTGTCACCTGATGCAGACAATCCGCTTAAATTTCCTGAAACAATAGTTCCTAAATTAGTGATTGCAGCTGTTGTATTATCTACAATAGTAATAACTGTTCCAGCAGCTATAGCATTCCCTGTATTATTTCTCCATATTACAAAATTTTCTCCTCCTCTAGCATTATTCGTTGCATTTGCAGAACCGGTTCCTAAAAATCCATTATCAGTAAATTTAATATAGGTATCATTTGCTATTGGAACCCAAGTAACAAAGGCAAATGAATCTGGAGCATTCAATTGAAATCCAATAATTGATAAATCTCCTACTGCAAGAGTAGTTTGAGAGGTCGCATTTTGGACGAATCCAAATAAAGAGAACATTAAAGTAAAAAGGAAAACAAAAGCTAAGTTTGATTTTTTCGCTTTTACTACGGATTTAGAATTTAATTCCAAATCGAATTGATTTACTGAATCAGCGTTTAATGATTTTGATTGCTGTGTCAAATCAAAATTCGGAGCGGCTGATAAATTCTCCACCTTAAATTGTAAGTAGTGTTTCATAATAGTAAGTATATTTAGTCGATACAAATATATCACACAGTAATCAGCTGTATATGAACTAAATATTAAGATATTGTCAAAGAATTTAACAAAGCATTTCGCCGTATAAATATGTCGTTGGTCGGATATTTTGTTAAAATTGTTTTAGAACTAGATTTTCCAAAACAACAGTTGGGCAGACAAAACCCAATTAAATTAAGGGACTAGATTTATTTTTTAAAATCCAAATCACAATGGCAGTTTCTTCTTCATTTCTTCGACAATGTTAAAAGCTGCTGGGC
The DNA here is from genome assembly GCA_040403315.1 of Flavobacteriales bacterium. Lineage (GTDB taxonomy): Bacteria > Bacteroidota > Bacteroidia > M30B66 > M30B66 > CAMCXT01. The sequence continues at coordinate 84 of JBBAKX010000112.1, read as the reverse complement.
AAATTGCCAGGTTTTGCAAAGTCAAATCGGTTATTTGTTGAAACTTCTTTCTGTCAGTATGTGGAAATTCGCGACAGGCTTTGG
>JBBAKX010000111.1:0-2367 GCA_040403315.1 Flavobacteriales bacterium | reverse complement strand
TCCTTATGAAAGATGCATATACTGAGTTCCTTACTCACCTTGATTGGATTTAGAATTATTGCTGACCGAGCGTGAGTTTTTAAGTGCCTCAAAGTACCCCAACTTGTTGGTTGATTTTGGTGTTTTATATTATCTCCGAGGGGCTCCTTTTATCATGAACGGGGACTGCTGCAGAGGTTGCGTGTTCCTAAGCCGGTCTAAAATGATGGGAGCAGCCGTCACGACGCCACCAGTCTTACGCTAGCCTACGGATTTATCATAATTGGCCGTTGCAAGCAATGCTGATACGTCGATTGCACCACCTCCTCCACCCGATGCCGCACCGAAGCTCGTAACGTTATTTATGATGTCAGTTTGTCGAATGGCCTATGTATTATCGATGGTGATTTAATGCGTACCCAGTAATTAAAAATAATCCAACCTCGCCTGCTCGGCGCTACAACCCCCATCGTCGAAATTAACTTCGGGAGTGTTCGCATCGTCCAAGGGTCTTAAATCCCTTACACTTTCTTAGATAACCTTCAAAACATTGTTGAAGTCATGCTCTGCATAAGTCACTCTCCGGTTCATTAACAAGAGGTTCTTGATCACGATCTGGTCTTGCTTAAACCATTTATGTTGTAGAGCCTTCTAAGCGCTCGGTCTTCCGTTTGGGTCGGGGGAGAGCATTTGCATGATCAAATCATTAGCGTCAGCCGAGACCTCTTACAGGTACATCCTTAACATTGAGAGGTCGCACTCCATATTTTTAAATATCAATTCCTCAGTTGTCAATCCATTGAATAGATAGTGTCCTGTTAGGAGGTTGAAAAATACAGAGCCGAGGGAGAAGATATCACACAATTCTCTATAACCTTCATTTCTAAGTATTTCAGGAGCTATGTAGCAGGGTGTGCCGCTTTTGTCATGGATAAGCTCTTGTTTGTTTTATGGAGCAATAATTGCCAGCCCGAAGTCGGCAATTTTCACATTGAGCTCTCCCTCGTCGATCTTGTTGATTAAAATGTTCTCAAGTTTGATGTCTCGGTGGACCACGTTGTTTTGATGCAGGAAGTCTACTGCCAATAGCAACTGAGCCATAATTGTTTTGGCTTGAAATTCTGTGAACTTGCCATTGTCAAATATTCTATTTAGGAGCGTCCCACTCTCTTAATAATCGAGGACCAAATAAATGAATTCGTGATCTTCTTATATTTCTTACAAACCCAGCATTCCGTCGCACTTTTCCAGAACCCAGTGGACACGAATTTCAGAAATTAAATTTTCCAAAACCTCGGGCTTCTATGAAATTTGAGCCAAGTGCATTACTTTTATGGCAACGAATGGATTAGTATCAGCCTCTTTACGGATTTGCTTTCTGGTACAGCTTGATGCAAGAAATACTTTGCCGAAAGTTCCCTCGCCAAGAATTTTACTGAAAATGAATTTATCGTAAATCCCCCCTTGGATCACATAGCCCGCAATCGCCTACATCCAACTCACTAAATCCTCTTCAACGAAAAAAAGTATAGTTAAAGTGCGCGGTCCCTTCCTAAGGGACATTCCATGTAGGGTCTAACTTAGGCCGTGCTCTAATAGGTCGGCGAGCGACTATTTCTTGGTCGGCGTTTTAATTAATTTCTGTGCCTGCTCTTGCATTGGGTTCATCGAGAGACCTTCTTACACAGCAAAAGTCGATTTTTGCCATTGAATATTCTTGGAGAATTCCTATAGAGCCGGATTTTCATTGACTTTAATTGTAATAGGCTGTAAGTATGTAAATTCAATTTCGAGGGCGCTCTCGACCCTGTTTTCCTGTTCATCGATTGAGTCAAGTTTGAGGATCTTTCTTTCTGTCAAGGCGAGTTATGTGCATTGCCAATCGAATAAATCCGCCAGTGACGGGCAAATTTTATTATTCTTTTCGCGAGCTACTATACTTGTATTATGATCGTTCAGAGCAGCATTTACGTCTAATTAAGGCGATGAACATTGATGGCTAATATTTTTGGCCCCGTTTTTTGAAGAATAACTATTGGAGGGTACCACACCAATTTGCATAGGATTGTTCTCCCACCTGATTAGCGTAGTTGTTGACAGATATGCAAGGCCATTTTCAACGGCTAGAAGCTCACTTGCACTGGGCGGACGGAATTCATAGGGTTTTTCCAGCCCATGTTGATCCAAGGTGAAATAATTACGTGACTTCGCAATTTAAGGTATCACCCCCTCTGTAATTACGTTTTAAAGTACGTTCATAAAATGTTAATCAAATTATAAACTAATTACTAAATCAGTTATTGCTTAAGCAATTAAATCTATTCATTTATTTTTTTCATTGCTTCACTCCTACACTCCTAATAAGAAGGGGGTTTTGGGGTTTTGGGG
>JBBAKX010000110.1:0-2479 GCA_040403315.1 Flavobacteriales bacterium | reverse complement strand
CCCAAAACCCCAAAACCCCAAAACCCCAAGCTCACAGAGAAAACAATAATAATAAATAATACAAATAAGGAGTAGTTGTTATTGCAAACAATCCCTAATGCAACACTTAGTATTCTAATAAAACCCTACTCCACCTCCCGTAGCAGTACCTCGCATATCTCTCTCGGAATTCCCACCCCCTCGGGAAGCAAGCCATTTCATCCCTTCATAACCACAATAACCATTCGTCCCACCTAAATCCCCTCAATAGTTAAAGACTTCCCAGAGCATAACTCGTTCGATAAATGAAGAGGAGCTGAGCGCGAGCTCTGAAGTTAAACGATCAAGTTTGTCAAACTCAAATGCCACCGTCGTTTTGCCGTTGCACACACGCAAGTCTATCGTAGAAATTGAGGTGGAAAGACACCAAATGTGTGTCAGCGAAAAAAACAAGCGTGTGCTCAGCAATAAGGGCTGTGCGCGAGTCCCTCACCATGGGTCGGGGGTAAATGCCTCCAAATTAATAGGGGGAGGTATATTAAATTCACGGTCCATTAAGTAAATACCCAAGGCAAACTTTCCCATTGGGAACCATGCTTCCCTATACAGGCAAAAGATGTGTTAGAGCACCGTTCAAAGTTAAGATTATTAACAACGGTTAAAAGCATTTAATACTGTCAAAGAGGACGACGAGGAGGAGGAATGCAAAGAGGGTGACGAATAGGGCATCGCCCTCCAGGCACTCAGGAAACGAAAAGAGCCACTAATTGAGAACCTCGACAAGAATGTATGCGCTGGGACTGCCGTGGGAGGGAGACAAGTTAAATAAAAGAAAAAGTATTTTGACCTTCAAGGCAGAAGGGTAATACCTGGGAGGGGTCCGATTGACGCAGGTTCGCCTTCGCCCCATCTCGAAGACGACGGGGTGTAAATAAGTGGTAGCGATGGTATAGATGGTATGCGAATTCCTCGCGTCTCCGAAGAAAACGACGACGAGGAGGAGAATAGCCATTTCGATCAATCGATACCTCGCGGCAATTTCACTCTTGGTTCAGACATCCGCCGACCAGTTATCACCCACTCGAACGTGCACCAGGCTGCAAGTTGTCTTATACCATAGTTTTCAGTGGCAGGGATTCCCTAGATGAAAAGCACTGATTTAATTAACAGATATATTCCGAACAATCTCGGGACAGACGATAAGAGCATTACTCTACACTTGCAGAAATAGGGTGTCTTGGAATTCACAAATCTCAAGGAACTCAAATATTCTGGGTTATTCACTTTGGAGAGATTGCTCTAGCCGTACAATGCAACATCGGTCGTGGTAACCGACCTGAAACGCGGAGTTTCACCCGATCATTAATTCGGACCCCCTACTATCAAATAGAGTAGCAGTGGCAATAGTTTCATCACTCTAAATAATAATTTAGGAGCGGCATATGCTGCCTCCTCACAAAAACGAGTCCCCAGCCATGGTTATCGCCCAAGAAAATTGCGCGCACAGCAAGATGAGCCCGAAAGCATTATATAAATAGGATCCGCCGAGAGGAGGGACATTCAATAAAAAAGGAACATAATGAGGTCACGAGGCGAGGATGGTTCCCCCGTGGATGAAAAAGAATAAAACGACACATTTTTAAGTCCGAAGCATAGGCAGAGCCACGTGCCCTTAATGTATCCGCACGCCCTGCATAATTACACGCACACAATGGGCGGCATTCCAAAACATTTATTGTAAGTCAAACTAAGGGAAAGCGGCTTGGATTTGAAGACCAGTGGCCCGGGGCCAGTGTTTTCAAATAAAAACCTGAATCAACGTTTCTCTCACATGGAAAGCGGACTCAGTCATCAAACGATCAACTTAGACCGTGAAAAAATCAGATTCACTAAAACCTTGTTAAGTAAGCTTTCTTGATTATTATCGTTTGCTTAGAGAAAAAGACCATCGTTTTCGACTTCGATGAAACTCTTGCGAAAGTACATTTTAAGAAAAAAGAGCTCGATCATTACGATGATTAAGTGGACATCCTTACAAAGGATAAGCAAATCAGCGTATTAATAATATTTTTGTCTTAATTTAAATATAGATCTTCATAAGTCTTCGCCCGGGTCTGAGAGAGGTCCTCCGAAAACTGAAGGAGCATTTCGAGCTGATTCTTTTCACTTCGAGCAGTAAGATCTACTGTGATGGCATCCTTAGAAATGTAATTGAGGTCGAAGAGAAATTTTTCGATCATAAACTTTTCAAAAATCATTTGTATCCTCCAAGGGTATTCAGCACGGCGAGCAGATTCCATGTTGAAAACACATTGATTAAAAATTTAGACATCTTGCTGGCGGGTCGTAACATTCAGGAAATGGTCATCGTCGACAACAGGTCGGCCAATTACTGCGACCATGTGCTCAATGGGATCCCAATTTCGGACTACAATGGGGAAAAAGATGACACAGGTTTGTACAAACTTCAGGATTACCTAATGAACAGAATCCTCCACGC
>JBBAKX010000109.1:0-2479 GCA_040403315.1 Flavobacteriales bacterium | reverse complement strand
TTGTAGGCTGTTGTGAATAGCTTTCAAAATTGTATTTTTACCCAGCATTCACACCGAGCGAAGGAAGCGGGAGCGTGGGGTAGGGGTTGTGAATAGCTTTCAAAATTGTATTTTTACCCAGCATTCACACCTCGTTTGGAGTTTTATTCCATCGATCGATAGTTGTGAATAGCTTTCAAAATTGTATTTTTACCCAGCATTCACACCTCTTGTTGTAAGGTTAAGACTTGTTGTGTGTTGTGAATAGCTTTCAAAATTGTATTTTTACCCAGCATTCACACCCCATTTTTAAAATTCAAAAGTAAAATAAAGTTGTGAATAGCTTTCAAAATTGTATTTTTACCCAGCATTCACACCAATATGTAAATTTATAAATAAATATTTTAAGTTGTGAATAGCTTTCAAAATTGTATTTTTACCCAGCATTCACACCCCGCAGCTTCAACAGGTACTGAATTTCATGGTTGTGAATAGCTTTCAAAATTGTATTTTTACCCAGCATTCACACCCCAGAGGTAGTAACAAGAAACTCCTGGCGTTGTGAATAGCTTTCAAAATTGTATTTTTACCCAGCATTCACACCGCTGCCCTACGCCACAATGCCAACATGGAAGTTGTGAATAGCTTTCAAAATTGTATTTTTACCCAGCATTCACACCTTAGGGATAAAAATAATTTCTACAAACAAGTTGTGAATAGCTTTCAAAATTGTATTTTTACCCAGCATTCACACCCTGACTCTGACCCAAAAGAAAGTTGCGCTAGTTGTGAATAGCTTTCAAAATTGTATTTTTACCCAGCATTCACACCGAGCGAAGGAAGCGGGAGCGTGGGGTAGGGGTTGTGAATAGCTTTCAAAATTGTATTTTTACCCAGCATTCACACCTCGTTTGGAGTTTTATTCCATCGATCGATAGTTGTGAATAGCTTTCAAAATTGTATTTTTACCCAGCATTCACACCGTATCGATTTACGATAGAACAATCGACGTGTTGTGAATAGCTTTCAAAATTGTATTTTTACCCAGCATTCACACCTATGTAAATATATAAATAAATAAAACAATGTTGTGAATAGCTTTCAAAATTGTATTTTTACCCAGCATTCACACCATTATTTACAAACCTTATTTATTAATGAGTGTTGTGAATAGCTTTCAAAATTGTATTTTTACCCAGCATTCACACCGTATTAATTAATATTCAAACGGCCGGCTTGTTGTGAATAGCTTTCAAAATTGTATTTTTACCCAGCATTCACACCAAAAAACGATAACCGCCGCCGCCGCCGCGGGTTGTGAATAGCTTTCAAAATTGTATTTTTACCCAGCATTCACACCAAAACAAAGTTAATGATGAGCAAAGAGTTGTTGTGAATAGCTTTCAAAATTGTATTTTTACCCAGCATTCACACCAATCAATGTTCACCTTGAAGGCAATAAGGGTTGTGAATAGCTTTCAAAATTGTATTTTTACCCAGCATTCACACCTTTATATATATGTTTAAACTCATTTTAGTAGTTGTGAATAGCTTTCAAAATTGTATTTTTACCCAGCATTCACACCTCTCTGTTTTTAAATCTAAGGATCCTCTTTGTTGTGAATAGCTTTCAAAATTGTATTTTTACCCAGCATTCACACCTTCTTCCCTAAGCTAAGCGGAACATTGGGTGTTGTGAATAGCTTTCAAAATTGTATTTTTACCCAGCATTCACACCAGTCTTTTCCAACTCATAAGAGAATTGATAGTTGTGAATAGCTTTCAAAATTGTATTTTTACCCAGCATTCACACCTACGAGAGATACCAGGATAGTGCAATTGGAGTTGTGAATAGCTTTCAAAATTGTATTTTTACCCAGCATTCACACCCGCAGCAAAAAAAGCAAGGAGACATAAAGAGTTGTGAATAGCTTTCAAAATTGTATTTTTACCCAGCATTCACACCATATATGGGTTCTCTTTAGGAACTTTAGTAGTTGTGAATAGCTTTCAAAATTGTATTTTTACCCAGCATTCACACCCGATATGGCAAGGAAAGGCAGGAGTAAAAGTTGTGAATAGCTTTCAAAATTGTATTTTTACCCAGCATTCACACCTAAGCGCAGAGGATATCAGATTAACCTAAAGTTGTGAATAGCTTTCAAAATTGTATTTTTACCCAGCATTCACACCTCATGGAATTGTATCCAGCCTCACTATTTGTTGTGAATAGCTTTCAAAATTGTATTTTTACCCAGCATTCACACCGCTGCCCTACGCCACAATGCCAACATGGAAGTTGTGAATAGCTTTCAAAATTGTATTTTTACCCAGCATTCACACCACTACACGAAAACAACAAAGCAGCCTACACGTTGTGAATAGCTTTCAAAATTGTATTTTTACCCAGCATTCACACCATGTAATGAGATTTTAAAAAACAAAAGCAGTTGTGAATAGCTTTCAAAATTGTATTTTTACCCAGCATTCACACCGTATC
>JBBAKX010000108.1:0-2481 GCA_040403315.1 Flavobacteriales bacterium | reverse complement strand
AAAATGGAAGTTAGTATGATTTCTGAGCCTTTTGTTATTCATCAATATCATGCGATCGCACCATTTAATAAAAATGAGAGTTTAATTTTAAAAAATCAAATAATATTTGATGATTTATGTAGTACCTCAAAAGAATATAAGTCAGTTATCGGTGCCTTTTAAAACATGCCGCTTACCAAAAAAACTGCTTTTATTATAGCTCATTTCCATCAAAATGGCAGAGTGGCGTTAAATACCCTTGCGTTAGTAGAAGAGATGGCTAAACTGTCTGATAGCATTGTCTTCATATCTACGAGTTTAAATCCTTTAGAAGCTACTCGACTTAAAAAAAATGCGGAAGTTATTCAAAGAGAAAATATAGGATATGACTTCTGGTCTTATAAATTGGGCATAGAACATTTAGGCGACTTGAGTCAATTCGAGCGTGTTGTTGTATGTAATACTTCCTTCATTGCACTTGACCCTTCGTTTCTGGTTAAATCTTTTACAGGGCCAGTAGAGGAGATCGGATTACTCGGTTTAAGTCGTAACGGAGATATGGGAGATCATATTCAAAGTTACTGGATTAGTTTTGAAGGTACTCAACTATTGAATTCTCCTGAATTTTTTGGATGGTGGTCTTCATTAATACCATTAAATGATAGGACTGAAAATATAAATAAGTATGAAGTTGGGCTGTCAAGCTACTTTTCAAAGCATGGCTATCCTTTGAGAACTCTATTTCAAGCTACCCCAAATCAATTGTTAATTATGCTAGCCAGGGCCATAAGTGAGGGTTTAGTAATAGTACGTTTGGAAAATAAGTTAGATTTACAAAAGCAACTACAAATTGTCCCACTTGATCTTACATATGCTCTGGGTTTAAATCCAACTATCTACGGTTGGGATTTTCTTTTGGACTATTTAAAAATTCTAAAAATTGAACAAATTAAGTTTAATTATGGACATCAGTTTATGGATGCTAAAATTTCAACATTAAGTCATGAACATGTCGCATTGATTAAAGATGCGATTTTATAACAGACTTTACGTATATATTTTATGATTCCAAAAATCTTGACGATGTACTGGGGTGGAAGATTGAGTTTTCTACGATATCTTACAGTATTAAGTTTTAAAAAGTATAACCCTGATTGGCATGTAATCGTTTTTTATCCAGCATTTCCAAATAATACTATTAGCTGGAGCACGGGAGAGCAGTCTGGCGTATATACTGGAGTGGATTATTTCGAGAAGCTATCGAATCTTGCTGAACTTATACCAATCTCGATGGATAGTGTTGGGTTTTCAGACTCCATGCCTGAAGTACATAAATCAGATATTGTTAGACTTTGGGCTTTGGCTGAATATGGTGGTTTATATTCTGACATGGATATACTTTATTTTAAGCCGCTCGTGATCCCTGAAAACACGAATCTAATTATTTCATTTGATGAAGTTGACCGTTATTTTAGTAATGGCTTTATTGGGTGTTCAATTGTTGCTAAATCATTTTATTCCAATCTTTTCAAATTAACTTCCTCTACATTTGGGGATGCATATCAGTCTTTTGGGCCTTCTATTTTTAACAAGCACGTGCAAAAGTCAAATTACCCTTCAGATGTTTGGAATATACCCATGTCCTTGATTTATCAATATAACTCTTATCATGTCGAGGACCTCTTCGTTGAAAATAGTAATGAATTAACAACATTGTTTCCTGATGAGTCAATTGGCTGCCACTGGTATGGCGGTCACCCAGCAACCAGACATTGGGAAAATACGATTACAAAAGATAATTACCAGTTCGGCAATATTATTTCAAAAGTTGTCCAAGAAATTTTAGGATAAAAATGAAAATTGCTATTTTTGGCGTAGGTTATGTCGGTTTGGTACAGGGTGCCGTCCTTGCTGACGCTGGCCATAGCGTGTGTTGCATCGATCCCGACAACAAGAAAATCAACCAACTCATTAATGGTGTAATTCCGATTTACGAGCCTAGCCTTCAAAATATGGTTAAGGAATCGCTCTCTGATCGCCGTTTGAGCTTTTCAGTACAGGCCAAAGACGGTATCGCTCACGGAGATATCCTTTTCCTCGCTGTCGGAACCCCTTCTAAAGATGATGGGAGTGCCAATCTTGATTACCTTATAGAGGCCGCTGGCTCTATTGGCCGTTATATGGCTGGCTATAAAGCGGTCATTATTAAATCTACCGTGCCAGTTGGAACTTCTGACTTAGTTCGTTCGATCATAGGCGGCGAGCTTAAACGCAGGGGGCTATCTATTGACTTCGATGTTGTTTCTAACCCTGAGTTTTTAAAAGAAGGCTCTGCAGTCGCAGACTGTAAACGACCCGATCGGATCGTGATCGGAACCGACAGCGAACGGGCTGAAGCGCTGCTTCGTGAGCTTTACGAGCCCTTCAACAGGAACCACGATCGAATCTTGGTCATGAGCCCGCGCAGCGCTGAGATGACGAAGTACGCCGCCAATTGCATGT
>JBBAKX010000107.1:0-2481 GCA_040403315.1 Flavobacteriales bacterium | reverse complement strand
CCCCAAAACCCCAAAACCCCAGTATTCAGTTAGAATCATGAAGAAAGTAAATGTTAAAATAATGCCTCATGAAAACATGCATTTGAGGAATTAAGTTACAAGCCGGTGTTATGCCTCTTGCGTCTAAACATTCTTTTAATATTATGCTTGTTTTTAATTTATTATTATAATTCTTATATTGGAATAAATCAAAAAAATGGAGGCCGAGGTGTCATAGAAATAAGAAATGCAACATTTCGAACTATCTTAGCTTCTTAAAAGTCAACAAGATAATATCCCATTAAGTATAGATTAAGCTTATAATAATCTGAAAGCAATAATCTAGTAAATTCAAACAAAGTATCATTCAATTGAGACATTGCCCTAAGTATTCAGACATATCAGCAAGTATATAAGTTACAAGGAATTTATTCAAAAATCTAAATTGGATTGGGACACTCTAGAACAATAAGATAAAGATGTCCCCTCTCAAAGCATAAAACGGCTGGAAAAACTACTGCGGACTTTTTAATAAGCAATTGAGTTCCCTAAGAATGACCAGTTCATGAACGATGGTGGTCTTTATTTCGCTTTGATCATTGTTATGCTACCTTCTGACCAGGAATCCCACTTCTTAGACGCACTACCACAAATGTTAAGTCATGATCAATTCGAGCGAATCGGAATAATCATAATAACAGACATTGCCGACCAATAGATAGACGTACAAATAAACAAAAGCTTTATAAGAAGCGTGAGATGTTACACGACGCAGTACACTTAAGCTGAAGTTTTCACGATTGATGAGAAGTCGGATTTCACTGGGGCAAGAGAGAGAACGAAAATGGAACAAATGTAATACGCATGGCGTGACAGGCACTATGACTTACCTAAAAATGTATTGTTCATTCAAACAGTAGCAATTGATGTTGAAAGACTGATCGAAAATAAAATCAGTACAGTTAAAAAAAAATCTCAACGTTAAACGAATGTAATTATCATAGATGAAAGAAAGGGCGAATGTCAGCATTAAAAATCATTGTCATAACTATAATTATAAGAATTATTTGATTAGCCCAAAATAATCAATATGGAACCAATCAGCAAACAGGATGAATCATCTTTTTTCAATGCTCTCAAGGAAATACTAAGTTACCTCCAATAAACCATCTGGACTATAATGGATATAGCAGTCACGTCCTAGCAAATAGACCCTGACGAGGTTGCTGACCCCCAGCTAAACATCCACAAGTTCAACACCATCATTGAGCATTTCTTCCCGAATCCATCCCAGAGACACTCAGCGAAGCTCTCCCTCATATATGACTTGTTGATTCATGATGTGCTGATAGTCAAGCCAGTGGAAAATCATGCAAAATTCCTGTATAACCTGATGTTCCTGTTAATCGAGGAGCCTATCGACTAATAACTGAAGGAATCGCTATATTTGAACGTCAGAATGCTGAAGGAAATGCCACGTGTATAGTCTTCGACCAATTTGATGCCTGAGGAAAGTGGCTCTAAATAGATGGTATAGGAAGCGGCTCAGTAGGTTGTGAAGGAAATCGATTCTAAGGAAATCCACTTGCAGTAACCCTATGTGCCCTTCATGAGAGAGCATGTCCTGTTCCTGATCGACTTGTTCCTCAACAATTTCAAGAAGTCCAAATTCGATGTTGCCCTCAAATCGCGTTCCTTCATAGCTTCTATACTAAACCTCTCCAAGAACTAAGTGAACTCATAGCTCAAAAAGGGGAATTTAGTGGAAAGTAAAAAGTAATTTCTCACCTGGATGTAAAACCCGCTGGACCCCAATTTCATAGGGGCAGACTCCTCAGCTACTAATCCTGACTTCAATCTGCAGAACTTGGCGATATTGAGCTTGATGAAATTCCTTGTCAGTCAAGCTATTATTAACTATGATAAACTGTAAGATTTCAAATATAATGAGGAAATCATCAAATAACTACAAATTCTAGACAAAACGGTCATTGAAAGCATGGTCTCGCTCGATAGTATAGTTACAAGCTTAACCCAAGCCTAACTCTTTGTTAAAGACCCAAGGGCAACCATCTTTAAGTCTCTCGATTCAAAGAAAACAATATAACCTGACACACCAGCTCTTAAAGTGACTCCGGGATCAATTACCAAGCCTCTAATTGGCGGCGCTATGAAGAATGATGACGAAAATATATAGAAATTAAGGATGACAAAGTACCTGGAACCTATGAGACCTAACTACAGCGATGCCACACCTGACATAGTGAGATCAGAGTACAAGGAGGTCACACAAGAAGAGTTTGTGAGAATATGGTCATCCGCGAAGTGAAAGATGGATAATTAATCAATAAACATGAGAGGTTATGGTCAATAAGTGCTTGAATGCAAATGAAAAGAAATGCTCAGGCAGTTCTCATAACAATGTATATAAGCTGAAAAATTTATTGTATTTTTGACCAATGGACATTGATCATCTTAAAGTGGGGTTTTGGGGTTTTGGGG
>JBBAKX010000106.1:0-2498 GCA_040403315.1 Flavobacteriales bacterium | reverse complement strand
CCCCAAAACCCCAAAACCCCAAAACCCCGAACGAAACATTGAGAGAAAGGATTTGAGATATAATAATTTATGATAAACTAATTTTATAATTATAATAAGCGTGATATATAAATAGGGAATGATTCGTGTTTAAAGCAAGCCTCCGCAGAAGTGATGCACTGCGAGCGTGAGGCAATTATATATAATTCACTATGATTTGTAAACCTGTCTCAGCTGTACTACTGTTATTTTCCTCTAATATGATCGACTTTATATCAAGGTTCGCAACCTTTTTACATTCCCGCTATATTTGAGGTGTCAATTACAGTTTTCTGGAGGTCCCATGATGTTGAGGTTTTAATATTTAATAATATTTGTGTGATGTTCAATCATCTAGAAATACTCTTTTCTTGCACGGTTTATTTAGTTAGCTCATGAAACTTTTCTTTTCGAAATTCGGCACCATGGGAATTAACATAGTTTGAGAATGCTTAAAATCGTTTTGTGGAACTCGAGCACCACTACCGATGATAGATATGCCTGAGACGCCTTGAAACCTCTGTGAACCTGGGGCATGGCTTCCTAAAACGCGAAAGTTTGGTGAAGGTGAAGCATTTTTATCTCTACGCTTGCTATGGTGAGGGCCCATTACCTTCTTGTGAGGGATAGCAACGTTTTAACTTGCATTAGAAATGGCGGCTTTATAATAGGGTTTATCGGGGCACACACCTAGCTAGCTCACTCCGATATGGAGATTGTTGCTTTCGTTCACATTGCTCATTTTCCGAGCCCCTTCTTGCTTGATGCCACTACCGTTCATCAAGTGGATTTTATTGATCAACGACTGGCTTTGGTCGGCGATGCGTGAAATGTTGCTCCGCTGGGCCTGATTGCAATTATATTATTCCTCGTTGATATCCATTTCATCGAGAGAAGCGGTGTTTATGATATCAGCTGGTAGTTTCCCTTCGTCGGCAGACAGAGACTTTTTCTTGTCAAGGCCGCCTTTGCAATGCACTGCGAGGCTCTGGTCGTTTTTGTAGTCAAGTAATTTATTACTGATGTTCTTATCACCGATATGTGCAGCGCAAGAGGTACGGAGACCAGTTTTCTTGGGACCAATTAGCATGGACTTATATTTACCACCGACATTAAGGTAGCCATCGTCGCCCCCGAAATAATCAGAGGGTATCTTTTACTATTGCTTAAAGTTAATCATCTAAGCCTCTCTGTCGCTCTCATTGCTCACAAGCCCTCCCTGGCTCTCTTATTTCCCCTCGTCATCATTCAAATCGATCAGGAGCATATCCATGCCTCTGATGGACTTGGACATACTTTTCATCTTGAGGAGGCGCTTAACGTATTTAATTTTTTCGACTCTACTTGGGTCTTTAGGACCAGTTGCCGCACCACAATGGTTGGTATTTTACCTCGCAGCAGGTGGATCGGGGGTATCGCCTGTCCTAATGCCTCTCGGTTATTTGATGCCAGCTACTGGCTGTAATTGGCCACAACTCTACTTGAAGGTTGAGTTTGCCTGTAATTATATGGGCGTGGTATTTTTGTTTCCATTCTTTTTCAGTTCGGCAAAGTGAGATTTCTTCAGGACCGAACCATGGTTTTAGGCATTTTTATTCCTCCCTTTAGCTAGACCAGGAGCACTCTACCCGTCAGCGGCATTAACTTTGGAGTTATTCCGCTGATTCATGTTACTGAGGTAACTCTCCTAGACGTCATACTCGTCCATCATTTGTAAGTGCTTGCCAGATTTATTCTGGCATGAGTTAAGTATCTTAAAGGTCCCCTTCTTTTTTAGAGGATTGACCGGGGTGAGATTTGGATTTGATGCCATGTCATTCAGGCTTATGCCAGGGGGGCCACCCTAAATGCCGACGGCACTTTTTATAATTTACTTAGATGTGATAGTTTTCTTCTTGAGCAGCGCCGCCCCGTTTGAGACGACCTCCTCCTCCTTGATATACTACTGGAATATCAAAAATTTCGAGCGCTGTTGTATACTGATCTGCCGGTTGATGCTGACTGGCGTTATCTGTGGGGTCTTGACCCCCTTCATAATCTGGTTTACACCCTAAAAGAGGTTTCTGTGCTGTTTCTCCTCCATTTTGTTTAGTTTGTTAGTTGTATTTACAAATTACTTAAAAATGGGCTGCCAAATTATCTCTTTAATTATTAATAAATGCATAAAATTAATAAGGTACAAAAATAGCATACAAGGAAGTGAATCCTTGTAAAAATACATATTATACGACAAAAGCGAAAGTAAAATATTTATCGAAAGCGTTAATTAACGAAGACCCTCAAGCAGATGTACTATGAAAGGTTTGCTACATCCTACAGCTACACTTGAAATGATTAATATCCAAACGCCAGAAACAATGAACTTTAGTTTTGGATTTTTAATCTTTCCCTCTTATCCATATTAGACAAACTTTATTTCTATCTTATTTTTCTTCATCTCGCCAATGTTGAGGGGTTTTGGGGTTTTGGGGTTTTGGGGG
>JBBAKX010000105.1:0-2534 GCA_040403315.1 Flavobacteriales bacterium | reverse complement strand
CAAGGGTTTGAACCACATCCAAGGTTTGGATATAGCCCTCGGATTTACTTACATATGTGGGTTGTGAGGGACTCGAACTACATATCCTTCATAGGCCACATATGGATTCAATTGATCTTGATCCACCACCCATATTAGGGATGGGGTCTGACATTTACTAGATTTTGAACAGATTTAGGATGGATTTGGGCTAGTTCAAGAGGAAGTTTTCACCCTAATCGCCAATTTGTCAGTGGTGGGTGCAAATATACGAATAATGGGAAAGGTCTGCCTATCAAGCCCCCCAATATGTCAGCGGTCTCTGGGATAATAAGGAAGTGAAAAAGTATCCGATCATTTTTCTTAGCTTGGTCTTATTGTCATTCGGACTACCCTCCAATTCCCATGCCGATAGCATGGGAGAAGCGTTGATTTGGAAACCTTGGACCATCCGCCCTGCTTTCGATCACAACGCCAATCATATAGATCTTAGTAAAAAAATAAAATGGTACTCATGGGACGTTGAAAACAAATATTTCTTAAGTTTCAGACAGCCTTTTAGTATACGACTGGCGCAAGAAGTAAAAATAAGTGATATCAATGTCAATTGCACTAGCGTTCCCATAAGAATTAAAAGAGAGCTTTCCGCCACAGAAGTTACTGATGCATCTAATCAAACACTAATACAGTTCTTTCAGGCTGATTTTGGGTCAAAAAAAGGAATGACCCGTTCTCAGTTATATTCAAAGCCAATGATATTTACTGTTGATTCATCGAGCTGGAATAAAAGTGATAATGAAATAAAACTAGATGTTCCAATATGTGCAGACTCAATAGGAAAATCGATAGCCGAATTAGTAAGTAATAGTGTGACAATTAATTTAAGAATTGCTTATGCTACGAATTTCGATGAAAATTTGAATAGGATTGATCCAAAATGTGACGAAATATTGGGAGGGAAATGTATGTTCTATTCCCCTATTGCCCAAATTCTTGATATTAAATTTACTCAGTCAAATTTGGATCTCGAAAGTTTGAAATATGCGTATCAGGAAACAATAGACAAAGAAAAGAATTATCTCCAGGCCAAGCCATGTGATGTTCCATATCTTTCTCACGATCAGCAAAGCAACTCAAATATTATGGTGAAGGATAATAGAGCGTTATGTGAATCTGCTCAAAGGAATCTGGATTTCTTAAATTCTGAAATAGCTAGAGCCACAAAATCACTAGAACCTACTCCTAAATCTACAATTAGTCCCAAGAAAATTACAATTACTTGTCTCAAAGGCAAAGTAATTAAAAAAGTGACTGGAATTAATCCTAAATGTCCTTCTGGATATAAGAAGAAATAACTAACTAGTTATATGTTTCAAGTTTAAAGTTATTGAAATTAGAGTAACTAATTAAAGATAAGTTATACAAAAAACTTTTATTCGACCTATTGCCTTTTAATGAACAAATGGTATAATTGTCATATGAAGCAAGTAGCGAACGAGTCGTTACTTACATGTTGCGAGTCGAAGGCATCTAAAAAGACCTAGACAAGGCATACGGCAATGACAGTATTGCTTCGGGATTGAATTAAAAACTGGTGATTAAGTTTTCCATAATTAACGTTAATATGGATGGATGCTGAGATTACCAGATCTCAAATTCAAAGCCCGAGGGTCCCGATACTGAAAAGTTGAGGGACCTTCTTGCTTCTCTAGAATTAAACAACTAAATATCTAAACCCATTTATGGGAGACCCGCATGGAGAGGCAGATGCGAAACTACTGCCCACTTATTTTTACTGTATACATAAGTAATACAGGAGAGATAGATCATCAAAGTAATACGCATGGCCTGCTTTGAATTTATAAATGCATCTATTTCATTAGCGCCATTCATGAGAGTAGTTCCTCATGCCCAGAAACTTAAGCGGAAGCGTTAAGGGGGCCTATTAGGTTAGGCCTTTTCCATGTTCTTAGACAGAAGCATGAATTAAGAGAAAAGATGAATAAATGTTTACATGCAAATGGTGTTATCTACAAGTTATACCTACATTAGAAGATGGACATTTTGAATGTAGAAAGAAGATTAGTAAGCAGAGAAGAATTCGCAAAGCGAATATAGAAGGCCTTGCTTCCGCAACGGATAGAAGGTTTATAGGAGAAACCAACAATGAACCCTTGAAAGTAATTGGCTCTCGCTGGTTGAAAGGATGAGAAAATGATTAATTGGGCAACAGAGGATGAAGTAAATAGATTTGCAAACTTTGAATTCAGGATATTAACAAGGAATGATTTCCCAGAATTCGCACAAGCTTATAGAGAAAGTATTGAATCAATGTCGACTTACTTGGACCTTGGATATTTTTCCCAGCAGAGGCCATATTTGGAAATGCTGAAATACTTCCAATCGATGATTAAGGATCAAACTGTTGATCTATTTGGCATATTCGACAAAGGCAGACTTTTAGGTGTGGCCAATTACTACTGGACCTCATATAGCGAGAATGGAACACAAGTAACACTTTGGATGAGAAGCAGTCAGAGAAGTCAAGGATTGGG
>JBBAKX010000104.1:0-2555 GCA_040403315.1 Flavobacteriales bacterium | reverse complement strand
ATCTGAGTTTTGTGTGATACATTAGAGTCATTAAACCCGCGCAGCGCAAAGCCGCGGACCGTTGTAAGCAATGGTTAGCATCTCGTAAACATTAATGCATTTGACTCCACATAAACTTCTGAATCGTTCTACAGTGAAGCTAATTGAATGAAACTTAGAAATTATGCCAACAATTAACTTCAAATGCCATAAATTGTCTGCACTCAAATGCGCCCATTTAACTTCTTTACAAACAAAAATTCCCAATACTAAGATGATGCTAAATCAGTTGATTAGAAAAACCACGTGGTCGAAATGGATGATTGTTTTATTATTCATTCTATCTTCTATAAATATTAATTCACAAAATTTTATTATCAATAATAGAAACGCAACTTTTACAAACTATGGTAAGGATGAGAGTTCAATCCGGAAATACCTTGAGGATAACTATGATTATTTAAGCTCGATAGAGGGAATTTGGTCTGTTAATACTGAAGCCACTATGAATGGACAAAAAGCAAGTTCTCAAGGAGAATCACAAGTTGCAATAGTTAGAAACTCAAAAGGAAAACCTGAATTTCTTATGGTTGTGATTGAACGAACTCCTCAAGCATATCAACAATCTGGCACGAGGAAATATGATATTGTAGGAGAATGCAGTAGCACTTCACAACCAAACATTTATTTGAGTAAATACTACAAAGGGAAGACGGAAATAGTGAACTTCCCTTACTCATCAAATTTGAGATTAATTAGAGACGGATTTTTAACAAGTGAAGCCGAATACTATATTGGAAATATGTATTGCACCCAATCCGACGAATATATTAAGATATTTCCATTAGCAAATACAGCGATAAAACCCGCTGTTAAGGTAATGAAACATTATTCGGGGACTGGATTTTCTGTTAATGCGAATGGCTATATTCTTACAAATTTTCATGTAGTTGAAAATGCGAGCAAAATATTTGTTCGCGGCTTGAACGCGGATTTTGCGAAAAAATATGAATTTGAAGTTTTTAGAACTGACAAAAGAAACGACCTAGCTCTAATAAAGATAATTGATTCAAGCTATAAATTTGTTGGTAACACATCAATTAATTTCGATAACCGCCTCTTAGAACTGGGCGAATCTGTTAATACGCTGGGATTTCCTATGACGTCTACAATGGGTGAACAGATTAAGTATTCAAATGGTAGCATTAGTTCAAAATCGGGATTTCAAGACGACATAACAAACTACCAGTGCTCTCTACCTCTTCAACCAGGTAATAGCGGAGGTCCTTTATTCGACAAGGATGGTAATATCGTCGGAATTATTAGCGCCAAGCATAGAAACGCTGAGAATACTTCCTATGCTGTAAAATGTTCATATATTTTAAACTTCTTGACGGAATCTGGAGTAACGTTCAACGCTTCAAAGAAATCACAGCAACCTTTGCCAATCACTCAGCAAATAAAAAAATTAAGCCCATTTGTATTTATTATTGAAACTGAATATATGGAGTAAAATAAGGGACACTCAAACTATCCTTTAAGCCTCAAATAATGATGCACATTCACATGAAAATCGTCTAAAATCACTAATCTTTCCTTAATGGATACACACACTTATAAAACCCTTTTTAAGTATCGAGAATGGAATGATAATGGCTTTAGGGCGATAGTAGAAAATGAAATATATATTCCGTCACCTAAAGATTTTAATGACCCATTTGACTGCAGAATATCTACCAGATTCTTAAATCAGGACGAAGGTTTTTGGAAACAATTTAGAGCTATTTGGGAGAAGGATCAAAGACTTTCCCAAGAAAATCTTGATCACATTATTGAAGAAATGAAAAAAGATCCTTTGACAGCTCAGGAACAAATAGATGGTGATTTGTTTAGGGAAAATGATAAATACTTAGGAATACTTTGCTTTTCGACAGAATGGGATATCATCAAACTATGGTCTCATTACGCGGCTAAGCATCAAGGATTCTGCATTGGATATGATCTTGATTTACTAATTTCATTACTAAGCAATCCAACTCATAAAAAGGTAAAATACACAGAAACTCATCCTGAAGTTACCTTGGAGCTGGCCTATGGAGACAATCACAGCGAATTGACCGATGTCATTTCATTTCATAAGTCTTCTTCATGGGAGGAAGAAAAGGAATATAGAATAACAACTGTTATCGGTATGCCGGGAACATTGAAAAGTAGAGTGCTGAATGTCCCAAATGAAGCCATAACCGAAATAACTTTAGGAATAAACTGCTCGAGAATTCACGAAGAAGGCATAAAGTCAATATGCGCAGAAAAAGGAATTAAATTGTTTAAAGCAAAAAAAGTGAATTTTAAGTTTGAGGTATGTCGGGACGAGGTGAAAATATAGATCACAACAACCACTGCTTACAACAGCGCACAAAAGCAATTTGGGAAATCACGCTTCAATTGAAACATTTTGGTATTTTGGTCATTCGTTTTCAATCAAGCACTTTGGGAAACTATCCCAAACTGCTTCTGTGCGCAAAACGTTAGCGGTAATTTTAGAGCGACACCGAACAACAAAAAAACAGCAGACT
>JBBAKX010000103.1:0-2638 GCA_040403315.1 Flavobacteriales bacterium | reverse complement strand
CCCCAAAACCCCAAAACCCCAAAACCCCATGCTGAATGATAAATATGGATGGAAATACTAATATAGTCGGATATCGTATGCTTTAAATAGATCTCGTTAATAAGATGTGGTCCGGAGTTAATATTAAATAAGTAAATTTTGGGATAGAGGGTGTGAGTATTGTAGGCTATTAAGCCTATATTTGGGTTAATAAGAATTTTGAGCCTCACCATTATTAGGACGCCTCGAGACTCGAATATGCGCGCCATGGTTGTGACTCGTATCAAACCGACACAGCCCGTCGAAAAATGAGTGTCTAGATTCTAAGGGATGTATCGGTATAAAATTTGTGTGAAAGTAATGCAGTTTATTTGTAATTATATAAAAAACCTGTTTTATTTAGAAAAGATTTTGATAAATGCTACGATTATTTAGAGATAACTTTTACGTATGTTAATTCAATTGAAAAACCCTAATCTTCTACCACTTTTCAATTACACCTAAATAATCACTTAAATCGATTGATCACCTCCAACCTTATATTTTTGATTTCTGGGGTCCACCCGTCAAGTCTTAACGATATAAATCCAAACTTGTCAGGATGGAGAAAACGTGAATTTGCCCGTCTGATTTATATATTTCTGCGGGATTCATCGAATTAATAATATTAGAGGTGTGTGAAGCAAAGATAAGAGATTATGTTTTACTAACTTTTATTGAAAATCTTATTAATATCAAATTTATGCTGCTGTCTGGGAAAATATAACCCAACATAAGTTAATAAGATTTATAACATACACACACACACCCGATAGCCATCTTGGGGTTTCACTCAAGAAGAGGTTTAGCGTTAAGGAGTTTTAAGATCTGGCGCTTTGTGTAGGGGAAATTGGTCTTCGCAAGGTCCCCCTGATACTGAATTGAGACCTTGTCATAAAAGCGAGCGGCTGCCTCTTCGGTTGGCAGCTTGCCCACATAGCGCTTCTACCTGCTGAGCATTACTAGAATCTACCAACTGCTCCCGTTGCGCGAAATTCCTCTGAATTTGGAGCCGCGGAAATCTTTAACTTCACGCCTGTTGAAAATGCTCTCGATGCTATTGACAAAGAACATAACTTCCCCCTTTGTCACTTTGGGAGTGGGTTGGATGATTATTTCAGTATCTTTTTTGCCTTGCATGAGGGCGTACAATCGTTTTCTTCTTCGCTGGACGAGGGGGGAGTATAGATCTTCCACCTCTTAATTAGACTGTGGGTAAAGCGCATCATCGATCTGATGGTCGCAATCTTCGTCCACTTGATCAAGTTCCTCCTAAACGATTTTTCCTGAAATCGTGGTAGGCACCACACTCAGCATTTTGCGATTGTTTATTTAAGAATCGATTAGAGATCCTCCAACGTTCGGCGTCGTAAAGGGGGAGGGACCGGACAGAGCCATTCGCTTGAGAGATGTCTCTTTCGACGACATTTGCGATACATCTTCATATTTACACAGGTGATGTGGAAAATGAGTTTCTGGAAATTTTCTCTTGATCTTGAGCAAGCTAATTTAATTGGATTGATTATATTGGCGAGATTACAATTAGGTGATTATATCTTTCTGCTTAGGATTTTCCTCATTTTCCGAGGCAGTAATATTCTTCACATTTGTGCGATGATGATGGTCGGATTGTGATCTTAAATAATTATGATCATTTCTCGTGATGATCGATGGCGATGACTCCCCGTGGAAACTGCAGAATCCGACTTCTCCGGGTTGCCCGACCCTTTATGGATTTATTCCACTTTGCCTAAGTCGAGCATTAGCGAGATGTTCGAATTATTCTATCTGCCATTTTTTAGGGCGCTGATTTAGTGGCAGAGTTCTTTTGGGTACCTCTCCCCCCCATTGTAAGCGGTGATTGGTTTTATCAAGATCAATTTGATTAAGTTGATTCGAAATCTTATCAAACAGAAAATTCGACCACTTTGTTTTCGGCGAATTCCAACCTTTCAATTCAACACTTTCTTATCAAAACTAAGCGGATTCTGATGGAGGACATGCTATGCGCATTGTTTTGGGGGACGGAGGGCACATACAGAATTCTTGCATTTTGTATGTGCTCTGTCCGAAAAGTGAAGTCGACGACGAATAGATACCACCGCTCTTGAACGCAGAAGAAGAATCAGTGGTGGCCCCTTGGAAGCTACTCTCACTTGGTTTTCTTGTTACTAGTAAATGATGGGCAGGCTGAGGGAGGATCAATATTTTTGAATTTAAAGAGTATTTCTTAGCATTTAGCAAGGCATCAACCTGTGTGGGGACCCTGGCATGCAGTATATTTATGGAGGGCAGAAGGATACCAAAGGATTGAGATACATCTCTAATGTTGGTGTTGCTGATTGTTGAGTACATCTGGTATATATTTATTTAGTTGTTATAATAATAATTCGAGAGGGCCCTTTTATTCTAATGTACCTTGCTCTTAATATAATTATCATTAATACATGAGTTCGCCCAATATTTCAGTATTATTTACCTCTGTTAAATAGTCTCTATAATTATTTTTTAGTAATGTGAATAAATGACAATTTTCCTACTAGGAGCCTTATTTATAAATTTGTTAAATCCCGCCTAAATCTGAGGCAAACGGGGTTTTGGGGTTTTGGGGTTTTGGGGG
>JBBAKX010000102.1:0-2650 GCA_040403315.1 Flavobacteriales bacterium | reverse complement strand
GAATACAAGAGGGCGACATTAAACCAGAAACCTTTACCCTGAGCAAGGAAGAAGATGATGGGGACGACCTTTTTCAAATGAAGAATACGAAGCAATGGAACTTTAACCAATCGAAGCAAAATTTAACCAATTATAACCGATCGCTGCATTTTAAACCTTTACATATCACATCATCTAGCTAATCCCAACCCTAACCCTCAACAACGCATTTTGCTGTTGGATAGAGTCCGCATCTAGCAAACGATATGTCGGATCAGATGCCCTATGATCCAAGCCTTCTTTTTTCATGTTTTTATATCGTGTGAACAACTTCGACATTTTTTTAAAGTGAGAGTGGATCAATTCCCGCACCATTTCGTTCAGCACAGTGTTGGTGTCAACGTATCTGGACGCAGCTTTCAGGCGATCAATCTTCTCCTTCATCACTGCAACCAATGAGTACTTTGAGCATCAGTGCGTATTATGAGCGGTTTTGGCACAGTACCTTGTTCAAAATAGCGATCACATGATTCCCATTCTTCATACGTCGCCTCTGGCATGCATTGTATCGATAAAAATGCAGTTGTCGAGCTGCGAACGGTTTTCATGTCTTTTGCAAATCGTTTTTCGGAGTCACTTCCTTCATTATGGGCTCTCCATCGATCCACGATTTCTCGTAATTCTTGGACATGCTCGTGGCACTTGCTGTCATAGCAGAAATCTTCGCCGTTGGGACCTTCCCACACTTCTTCTTCCTCCTCATACTCATTGTCAGATTCCAAGTGACTGTTATCGTCTCCATCTACCATGTTACTTTCTTCATTCATTCCTGTGAAATTGTGAAGAAAATCTAATGACGATTTTTTTCAGTCGTAGCTTTTGCCCCGTTGCAAGTGTTTTGGCAATTTTATGCAAGCGTTTTGGCAATGTTATGCAAGCGTTTTGGCAACCCAGTCGTGGCATTTTCGTGTCCAAACTTCCTCCATCACATTATTCCATTTCTGTTGCTTCCATTATTTAAAGGATTATTGTTCAATCGGCAATGTCTTGCGATATCATATTCAGTGGAGTTGGAAACACTGGTCCCCTTTAGGGTGTTTTGCCCAGTAACAAATTTGCCAGGGTTTTGGACACTCCCAATTGGGGCACGATTCCAAAAGACTTGCAGTTGCAGGGTTTTGGACATTCCCAATTGGGACGCGATGCCAAAAGACTCGCAGTTGCAGGGTTTTGGACATTCCCAATTGGGACGCGATGCCAAAAGGTACCCCTTATCTGCGATTCTCACTTCATTTCTGTTGCTTCCATTATTTAAAGGATTATTGTCATTGTTCAATATCAGCATTTGGGTCGTGATGGATGCCCCGATTAAACAGTATGAAGAAGCAGACAAAAATTTGCTTTATGGCTTTCATCGCCATGAAGACGGCGATTTCAGTCAAGACATTTCTTTCTCAAAGTTATCCTTTACAAAAAAATGTTACATAACATCTGTCTACATAAAACGAGCTCAACAAGAGGACACAGCTTCGCGTGGACAAGAAAGTACGAAAAGAAAAAGGGAAAAAAACACAATATATTCCTTGAAAGACTTCTTACAACGTTATGGTGGCCTTGGCATAAACCTCCGTAGTTTTAAAGACAATTGGGTCAATAAGGTCAAATGGATGATGGAGCACTTGCCCCCTCCATTTCTTCCAGGTCCAGATTTTACAACCAACATGATACGGAACCAAGATGGCTTATACCTCGATGAATACGAGAAATACACGCGGAATCATATTCTGGAAACTCATAAAGCATCGATTGTGAAATATTTCAAAGAACAAGAAAAAATTGGCGGCACAAAGTTTCTCAAATTTGATACAGTTGAAACCTGGTACGGCATCCCTCGAAAACAGATTTCAAAATGGGTAGGGGTTGAACAGAGCACGGCAAAGGTTGTCGAGTCTGATGATGACGAATTAGTGCAACAAGCGGGATGTGCTGGGGTGGAAAAAGCCGACTCCAAGACCATTAATGACCAAACAACTGACGTGAAAAAAGAAATGGCATGCCGAGCTGACGAATTGTGGACTCATGTCGATAGTTTCATTCGTTTTTTCAAAGATGTACGAGCGGCGGGCACCTGGAGAGTCTTTGATTTCCAAAGCTGGCAGGGAGCTGTGACGACGATGTTGGCCCACGACGACGAGCGTATAGCAATGTCAACGCCCGCGGAAAAGGAAACCATTGGAGTTGGGCAAAGGGTAAAGGTTGAGATGTTGAGAGAATCGGTAAAAGACCTGGAAGACGTCAACGAAGACATTGTTAACTTTAAATGCGAGCTAGCAAAGTGCTTATCAAAAATTCTTCGTTTCGTTACTGAAGCCCAACAAAGAGTTCTTACTTTGACGACGACGCCTCATTCTCTTTCGCCTTCATCATCGCTAACAACTTCATCAGTCAGACGAAGCGCTGCAGCTGCACTTCTAGGAAGCCTTCGCAACCTATCGACCGATCGCGCCAGCAATGGCGCTAGCGAGGACAGCCACGATTACGAGGAAGACCACTATTACGAAGCCGAAGCCGACGGCGTTACTGGAGCCGAAGCGGACGCCCTTGCCCACGCCCGCACCGACGAGGAGAGAGCTGAAGCCCTTGCCCGCGCCCTTGCCCAAGCCGACGAGGA
>JBBAKX010000101.1:0-2685 GCA_040403315.1 Flavobacteriales bacterium | reverse complement strand
CCCCAAAACCCCAAAACCCCAAAACCCCTTTCCGACAGAGTTGAGCGTAGGAAATTAATATAATTAAGCATTAAAAGACTATTACACAAGGACAGCAATGATGATTACAGCAACATATATCCAAGAGGTACAGTCAGTTTTTGCAAAGCATGAAAGTCTAAATCAATTCTCAATCAGGAGACCAACCACCTAAGAAGAGTAATAGTTTATGGAGAAACAACCCCATCAGCTTTATGAGATCCAAATATTGATGCATGCCAGCGAAACGTACAACCAGACTTCCAAATGCCCCCCGCTATTTGACTTGTCGCAGGTATGTTACCGTGCATATGAATCAGTGAAGCATTAAATTGATATTGAACTAGGCATATTCAGTGAGCACGTTATCAACATTTCGTGCAATAAAATAAACTCATAAAAGTTAGGTTAGCCCCTCTAAGCATGGAATAAATACAGATTTCAATCGGTGAAAGTCGCACTCTACGCGAGGCAATTATTTATTATAGTCAATAAATATTCGCAAGCAAGCACCGACCAAAACTTTTTCTAATAAAATACAAATGATTCTATGGTCGTAGTGGGAGCAATAGATATTGAATTCGCAATATTACTGAAGCCAACTGAAAATCAAGGGGATTCTGCTGAGTTGATTTAATTAAGCACATCTAATTCTATCATCACATTCCGCGTGCAAAATCACATTTGTACTCAATTTATCGACAGAATCCGGCCCTATGTTATCTAGAAAAACATTTGGAACAAGTACCAAGCTACCTTTGTGCTGGGCGAGGGAACTTTTGGCAGAGTTTTTTAGGCCTTCAAACAACAATAATCAGCGAATAACCTAGGGTAAATAGAATCCAGAGTTGCAATCAAAGTAATGTCACTAAGTCGGCTGCAATCGTCTCCTGAGTACCTAGAGAATCTGGTCTCCGAAATAAAAGTGCACTGGCTGCTCGAGAAATGTGATGCAGTGCTTGGATTGCATGAGATTTACGAAGATGATGACTATTTAGCCTTGGTGCTCGACTACCAAGAGGGCGGCACGATTTATTAATAAATTTAATAAAAAGGCAAGTTCTTAGAATCAGAGTCAAAGATGATAATTGAACAATTATTGCTTGCTTTAGACTTCATGCACGCGAAGAATATAATCCACAGAGATATAAAAATAGACAACATTTTGGTTAACTGCATTGAAGGAGGCGATTTAAATGTAAAGATTGCTGACTTCGGACTCTCAATAGTTATCCCATAAAACAAAGACTACAAGATATTTGCTTAATGCGGGACTCCAAGTTATATCGCCCCAGAAATATTACTCAGGCAAGGCTATCGGGAGAAAGCAGATATCTTCTCCTTAGGATCAGTTTTTTTCAATATAATTACTGGCCACTATTTGTTCGCCAATGATAATGAGCAAGATTAATTATAACTGAATGCGCTTTGTGATCTTTCACTCGTGCCATATTATATGACACATGTGATGCCACAATGCCTAGACCTATTATTGTAAATGCTGAATCCCAACCCTGAAAAACGCCCGTCCGCGCGCTCGGCTCTGGGCCATGAATGGTTCAGATAAGATTAAGAAGCAATTTAGGATTTATTGGAAGTTAATAGACATTTGTCAAGGGGAATGACAGACACAAAAAAACTTTTGAGGGCGATCACACGGAAAAGATTAGTTTAAAATTGTAATTGCGCCGTCGAAGCTTCGCATCAAGATTGCTCGCTCAATGATGAAAAGGAAAAGAAGGAAACGATAGTAAATGCAAACATTTAAATACTGAAAAGCAATAAAGATGGAACAGACTAGAAAGCGGCCATTAAAAAAAATAAGTCTGAACATCATTAATCGTTTCACCCCTCTATTCATAGAAATACTCGTAAAAAGTACCAAACAAATAATTCGCCAAACAACATATCGTTCAGAATTTAAAACAATCCAAGTGGGTAACTCTCGAACGAGTCCTCTGCCAAAGTGGATTACTTCAAAAGTTTGCGTTAGTCCCGCCAATCTAATAATAATAGCATCGAGTCTATAAATTCAGTTCACTCCCCATAATGTCCCAAATCGTAGTCTTCCACCTCAAATAAATAAAAGTTCCTCAATATAAACCTAAACAAATCAAATTAGGCCCTTTAACATTAGAAAATGAGAAATTCCTCCAAATCTAAGTTTTATGCAAAACACAGAGAGTTAAGTAGTCAGAGATTTTAACAAAATTTAAAAAATGTCACACCTGCAGTTAGAGGGACATTTGGAATTAAATAAAATAATTAATAATTCAGAGAATATGCCGACAACGCGCAGTCAGAGGACTTTCAAGACAGCATCCCTCCTCAAAGTCTTTTCCGGAACGAATAGTTAGGAAACCAAGGATTCCCCCGACCGGCCTCTTCTCACGTAGCAGCAGGCCAAGAGGTAATAGCTTCCGAATCTATGCATTTAATACCAAATCAAATAGATGATATGTCAATTCCATCCTTGAACATTACGAGAGTGATACCTTAGAAAAAGTGCATGCAATAACTAAACAAAGCTGTGCAATCAAGAGCCCTAATATGTACTAGGCAATAATAATAATAATGAACCTTCCTATAAACGTAGATTTATATATATATTTAATGTTTACCTAACCATACATATCCTCAATTTGAAGGGGTTTTGGGGTTTTGGGG
>JBBAKX010000100.1:0-2726 GCA_040403315.1 Flavobacteriales bacterium | reverse complement strand
AAAGCGCTCATCCGACCTACGACGCTTGAAGAAGTTTCCACGCTGTTCGTGACCATTTCTGCGCTGTGCTGCTCCTTCAGCGTCCTCAGCTATGACTTTAGTCAATTCTTATATGGATACATTGTTCCTGCACTTCGAGCCCCCATTGGAAGTGACAATCCGCGCATCTGTGCATTATTTCGCCGCACTGATCTGCATTGTATGGTTTGCCCGTTAATTCTAAGAGCGCGAGCGTAATTTATTTAAGCATAAGCGCGGGCATCAACAGATCACTGAGCTGTTTCACAACCTATTTAAGGTGTTCCAAGACGGGATTGTACTCACTAAGGACCAGGAGGTCGTCTTCACTAATAAATAGGTATTTGATATATATGAAATTAAAGACGTGGCCACCCCATCGAGCCAACAATTAAGCAGGGCATCATCTTCGATCAATCTTGACAAAACTGCCAAAATCACATAAACTTACTGCAAGGATGGCAAGACAATGCTTATGGAGGCATTCGTTCATACTTTCCTTGACAAAGATTCCTAGCAAGAGCTTGAAAAGGGAATTTCATTAAATATGTCTGATATTGATATAAACGATATTCAGCCAAATGATCACAAATCATCGAACCCGAAGGTCTCTCGTAAATAAAAGAAAAACAACTAATCTATTAATACGACTGCGAATACTCATTCAAAATTTGCACTGTCAAATATATTCAAGTCTTCAATTCAGTAGATTGAGAAAGCTCCTCCTCCTGTTCCGGATATCGAATAAGACGATGAGGCGCATAATTTAAAATTTAATAGCACTCGCAAGCCCATCCTTGATCACAACAATGACCATTCAAATGAGATAAGGATAAAATCACTTTGGGATTACATTTACCAAATTGATAAAGCCATGCCCGCACTAGAAAAGTAAAAATCTAGCTCCCTGGTTTCAGATACGCATCTTTAGCGTGTAAAATCTAAGCATTTAGAACTTTAGAATTTATTCACATACAATCATCATCATGATAATGTCAGTGATGGCAATAATCAAAACTCATAAGATGAAAAATAACTTTAAGTGCATTCATAGTCAATTAAAATTGGCAAAAGTAAGTTTGTGATGACCGCTGTGAGAGATATTTCCCACTGGCTATAAATCGAGCGACAAAAGTAATTATCAAAAGTTAGGACAGTCGCCTTTGCCTCGGCAGCGCACGAATTCAGAAACCCACTAAATGGAATAAGCCAGTCGCTTGTCTTGCTAGAAAATTAAATCAATCCGTGCCCGACAGCCCAAAATTACTATTAAATTGCTAATAATTGCTCGAATCATCTAATATTCCTCGTCAATGACATCCTTGACTTCGCTCAGCTTGAGGAAAATAAAATTATTCTCAATCTGCACCAGGAAGTGAGTCTGGAAAAATTGCTGGCCGAATCAGTTGAACTGCTTAAATTTAAGGCTGACGTGAAGGGTCTGCAGCTACTACATATTTTGTCTGCAGAATTGTAAGGAACGTTTAATACGGACGGCGGCCGCCTTAAACAGATTTTGATCAATTTGGTATCGAACGCTATTAAATATACACAGAGTGGCTCAGTTACCATCGAAGCCACCCTCAACGCAGCGGGACGAATTTTAATTAAAGTTATCGACACGGGTGTTGGGATCGAGCATCACCGTTTGGATGGACTATTCACAGCATTCACTAAGATAAAGAGACACCGTGAATTAAATCAAGAAGGTGTGGGTCTTGGATTGACTGTGAGCAAGAATTTGGCACAAGCGCTTGGTGGTGATGTCACTGTGGAGTCCACGATTGGTGTGGGGACAACCTTCATGTTAATTATTCCTGCCATAAACTTAAAAACTGGAATTAATAACAGAATTGCATCAACACGCTCACCAATGAATAAAAACACTACTTCATTTGCAAACATTTAAAGCACTCTGACTGAAAACTAGGAGGCCATTTAGGCAATTGAGCGCCTCCGCCAGCAAAATTATCAGTAGCTGCAAAAACTATACATCAAAGATGGAGGCGCCTCCTCCGGGGCCCTCCAAAATCGTATAGTTATAAATCGTAGAGACTGTCCTCGGTAACGCAAATTTAATGAGGAACATAAAAATTCTGCTGATCATGTAATACCGGGTTCCTCCCCTGATACCTCTCTGAGAACTCAGAACAACACAAATGCTAGAATGAGTGTTGACTCTGAACAATCTAAACATTAGACAAAGAAGTTCCGCATATTGATAGCAGACGACGAGCCCTTTAATCTTATTGTTTTGGAGGGCTTTTTGGCCATGGTAGTAAAAGACTTTGTAGTAATAAAGGCGGCAAATGGGCGATAGGCACTTGATACAATTCTAGACCAGCATGATATGGGGCACCCAATAGATGTACTGATCACTGACAATCAAATGCCAGTAATGACCGATTGCGAGCTCGCCAAGGAACTAAGAGAGCGGGAGATTGAAGGAACACTCCCCCATATGGGCATCGTTCTTGTTTCCGGCGATATGATGGTGTAAAACTAAAATGTGGGCCACCTCGACAGCACAGCTTATACAATCTTCGACGAGTGCCTCCTGAAGCCATTCAGTTTCGAAGAGCTAGGCACCGCTCTTGTATGTTTCTAACCAAGGAGTGGTTGATGAGACATGAGATCGGTATCAAATAATACCTCTTTTATATTTACTAATCTCAATTTCAGTAACGTGGGGTTTTGGGGTTTTGGGG
>JBBAKX010000099.1:0-2730 GCA_040403315.1 Flavobacteriales bacterium | reverse complement strand
AAGCCATTTCATTTGTTCACGAAAGATGATTTACTGCCAGTAGTCTGTGCGTCATCATTCCTTTATATTGTATTCAGAGATCTTTTCTCCTTCGATGTTTCTTTCTTCAAGGTAAAAGACATATATAGAGTCCATGCATACGCTATCGTTACTTAGACAACCCCCTCCCCCCCCCCCCCACACATC
Source organism: Flavobacteriales bacterium (assembly GCA_040403315.1). GTDB lineage: Bacteria > Bacteroidota > Bacteroidia > M30B66 > M30B66 > CAMCXT01. The sequence continues at coordinate 2,544 of JBBAKX010000099.1, read as the reverse complement.
TACTTTCATTTCTCATGCTTCCATTTATTTGTATTTCAAAGGCTGGATTTCGATATTACGATGACAAAAAAAGAACCCTGGAACAAGCAAAGGCGGAGAATTTGAGTCGATACAAAACTAGCCTTGGTCCCAATACTCAACAATTTTGGTGACTTGCATACTTTATTTGTTATATTTTATTTTATCTGATCTTCTTTGTTGTGTTTATTTTAACTTCTTTTTTGTTATTTTTATTTATGTTTAGTATTCCTGTCAATAGCGATACTTTACCAGAGGATTTAGAAAAAGAAATGCACACTTGTTTCAAGGACAAATGGGATAATGATCAAACATTGACTCAAGCTTTGGTATTCTGTTCAAAAAAGGACATTTTTTATAAACGCAGGATCGACATGGACAAGTTGGACAAAGCTATCCAGGAGAATTGTCATTTAAAATGTTTGCAACAATACAACGTCAACGTTGTTGCATTCCTTTTGCAAAGGTATTGTATACGTATTTAATTCGCTTTAGATGTATAAATTGAAAAATTTGACGTTTGTGCGTCTGTTGCTTCTTATACTACAAAGGTACCTCTCAACAAAAGACGCTGTAAACTATCTCAACCAAAGGACAGAAGACAAGATTTCTGCACCAAAGGCCAAAAGAAAGGTGAAGAGCCTGAAAGAAGGTGGAGATGGTGGTGGTGGTGGTGGGGGTGGTGATGAAGTGTACGAAATGTTTACATTAGACAATCGTCTTTTTTTAGATAAACAAATGATTGACAGAGTCTTCCAAATCGCCCAAGAGCCAAATGATACAGACTATGCCAAGGCTACCAATCGAGGTAAAATGCACCGTGATGTAGTTGTAGAAGATATACAAAGATACATGGATCGATATTACAGCTTTAAAAAAGCAAATTTTTCTAAGAAATTGTATCCGCATGCCAAGGAATACATGCAAGTACACATTAAAACGATCTACCTTATTCTACGTGGATTGCTGCAACGCAGCGGTGGCGACTCTGCACATTTTGGACGATCCTCTCATGACTCGACAGTTAATATTCTCTGGGCCGACAGCATAGGTACGTTTCTTTCATATGTATGTATATATAAAATAGTGCATTAGTATATGTAGATTATATATATATATATATACATATATATATATATATATATATATATATATGTAAACACAATCTAGGAAAATGTGTTAATAGCAACGAGGTTATAGATGTTGCGAAAGCCTTTTCAGAAAGTAAAGTGAAAGTGAATATGATTATTTGCACTAATTCTAGCAAAGAAGATTTTGATCGCGCTGTTAGCACCTATGACGCGGTGAAAGAAAACAAGATTCAAGCTATACAATCCCATTTTCTTATCCCAGATAAAACACAACTGGTCTACTTGCATCATATCCCTAGAGATCAAAATAACGCGCTTCTACCGTTCATCGCCTTGTCTCAATGTATAAAATGTAACACAGTTCAGTTGCTTGTATGCCAAAGGTGGATGGTTAAAATTCTTGGTAAGTTAGTATGGGAGCATATTGTATCTGATGGTGAAGGTCCCAACGAAATGATTCTACTATCATTTTTAGTCCAGAAGCGCAAAAGAACAAAAAATGATCCATCAGGAAAAAAAGGAGGTGGTAGTACTAATAGCGAGAGTAATGCGAATAATAAGGATGAGAATAGAATGGACGTATCTAAAAAGTCTAAAAAGCGTGAACGTTGTGATAGTGATGCGCCTCAAGAGAAGAAGAAGAAGAATTCGGATAAGACGAAGTATGTCAATGTTAAGAGTTATTTCGATGATGAAGCTAAATATTCTGGTAATGAAAATGACAGTGATGACGATGAAGATGGTAATGACGACGCTGATGGTAGTGAATCTTTGTATGGATATGTTGACGAGGGTGATGGTTTTATTGCGCGTGAGGATGAGGATGATGATGATGATGATGATGATGATGATGATGACGATGATTACGACGACGACAGTAAAAAGAAAAGTAAACGTACATTCACAAAGAAGGAGGCAAAGAAAGCTATACAAATTGATAAGCTTGAGGGTGACGATGTTGACGATGCTGATATAGTTGGTGTGGACATTGCAAGATTACTTGAACGCTTCAGAAGTGATCTTCCTACCTCCATTCGTATGAACTCATCGCCTAAACCATTTAGGTTTGCTTGGTTTAATAATGCATTGAAGAAGGCTGTTGATGCACAGTTGGATTTTTTAAGTGTACAAGATCAACATCGACAGAATTTACGAGATGCTATCGTGGATCAGTATTCATTGAGTGAGGATGGTAATTTTATTGATGAGTATTCCTCTAGTAAAAGTTGTAATAGCAGCAGTAGTGTTGATGGTGGTGATGGTGGTGGTGCTGGAGGTGTTGGTGGTGGCGCTGGTGGTGGTGCTGGTGGAGGAGGTGCTGGTGGTGCTGGCGGTGGTGGTGGTGGTGGAGGTGCTGCTGGTGGTGGAGCTGGTGCTGGAGGAGGTGTTGGTGGTGGCGCTGGTGGTGGTGCTGGTGGAGGAGGTGCTGGTGGTG
>JBBAKX010000098.1:0-2741 GCA_040403315.1 Flavobacteriales bacterium | reverse complement strand
GGTAAATGGTTGCCTGTATTGGTCATGGGGATCGTTGACCCACCAGGTGTGATCTTAGACTTCTATTGTTCGAAAGCAAGAATGTTGTCGTTATGCTTCACTTGCTTCTATCTTTTGACGGATATCTCTCCTCCGGCCCTGGGTGGAAGGCCGCTGCCCGTTGTGTCAGCCCTCATGGCCATCTGTTTGAACAAATTACCCCTCTCTTAAGTGGATTCTCTCTTCTTTAGAGGTTGTGGGCTGCCGCCCTGATGGTTGTCGCTCGATATTGTCTGTTTATAATTATTATTCACATAAATCCCACCGACGCTGAAGTCCTTCGGATTTAAAAATTATTAGGTTAATGGCAAAGCGCCGAATTTATTCTACGAAGTAACTGGTTCCCCGCTCGCTCTTTCTTAGGATATTTTGTGCTATTAATTGAGCAATTGTTGATGTTGGGCGGCAGCAGCAAGGTGCGGGACCCGCAAGTTCTTTTTGCTATTAAACTTTGGGGGGTGGTTCCCGGTTGTGCCGCCGAATGGCCTTAGATTCCTGTCACTTCTTTTTGAGTGGGTGAGAACTTTATTATATTTGGCGGAGGCATCGAATGGTGAATTATTCCGGTTCGAGTTTCCATCTGCGATCTCACCGAATCGTTTGAAAAAAATTGATTTTGATAACCTCTTTTAAGATTTATTTTGAGCATTCCATGTCTTTATTCCTTCTCAGATTGTGTGAGAACATTCCCATTATTTGTTGATTTTTGGCTGATGAACATTTGAGTGGTCTATTATTCCTCCCCATTGCACAATAAGACCTTCTCGATTTATTAATCTTAATTATAATCCATATGAATCGCCTATATTTTCAATCCACCTGTCAGCAATGGCAGTGACACGTTAGATAATAATTTCCTCGTCGCTCCTAAGTCCGAAGAAGGATTTTATTAATATTATTCCTAGACGATTGACACACGGTCATCATGGCAAACAGGTCACTCCTCGATCGAGCAACCGGCGAGGTTTAAAGCACTTTGATAATCTTCAACCGATTGGTCAGTGTTATTAAACTCAGCCAGCCATTAGTGGGACCTTGCGTCCCGTGCGGATAATCGTTTCTCCGGCGCTTTCTCCAATAATTCCATCATGAACCCAATGGCTTCGGCCGACTGATCCCCAAGGTAGCGGCCGATCTGTGACAGATCGCACTTTAAATTTTGCTATAAAAGTGCCTCCTGGTCGTCTCCGAAGAACAGGTAGCGACCTGTGAACAAATTGAACATGAGCGAGCCCAAACTGAAGATATCAGCCTTGTCTCTGTACCCACACTTCTAAAGAACCTCCGGCGCAAAATAGGTGGGAGAGCCACACCTGTCAGTAAGCATCACACCCGGCTGGTCCACAGGGAATTTCGCGCTCAGACCCAAATCGCCCAGTTTCACGACCAATTTTTATTAGTCCTCATGCGAAATGAGCACATTTTCCAATTTAATGTCGCGGTGGATAAACCCTCGAGCGTGCATGGTCTCCAAGGTATAAAGGAGCTCGTACGTAATAAGTTTTACTTGCGTTTCCGGGAGTGATCCTTTCGATTTTAACAAGTCAAGAAGTGTACCTCCAGAGATGTATTCTTGGATAAGGTACACGAAATAGCGGTCTTCGAATATTGCCTTGATTTTTACGACCCCGGGGCAGCAATCCACCAATTCTTGATGCGCTTGGATCTCATAGTACAGATTTTCTAAGGCGGTCACATTTTCAGCGAGTCGACTTACAGAGATGACTTTTATGGCGACAAATTCTATATTTTTAATGTCATTTGGTATTAAAAGGTCGTGAGCCGCACTGTTAATATAAGGTGGTATACGATTAAATTTGGTGGTCGCTTTGAAGACCTTGGCCTGGGATCCCTCGCCGATTAAGTCTTCGAAGCGGTACTAGGTCAAAATATCGTATTATATCACATAGGGGCTTAGTTATTCTTGCCAATTTTATATTAATTCCCTTTGTTAAGTCTCATCTAGCGGATCCCATTGGTTAGAATGATGCGAAAGTGAACTTTAAGTAGCCTCAGGAAATAGAGTTACTATGTTATTCCCTTTCTAAAACGTGAGTGAAACCCTCATTATATTTTAGTTTGTGGTGGGTCCTGTGCCAATTATTGCCATATCGTTATTTAAGGGCGCTATATTATCGGTTAATATTTTTTAAGACGGAGAATTATTATTGTCATTTGTCGTCATATAGGACAGGGAGAGATCGAGCACGGCACTAGGGATTAGTAAGTCCCTTGCAAATAGGTATAGTTTACCCTTTTAGAATGCTACACGCCACTCCGTCATCCATTTAGTAAATATCCCTCTTTATTTTCGGTTTTCACCTGAGGAAGCAGCAGCCGGTGTACCACCACCTGGAGCCACGTTTCTAGGCATCACAAACCGAGCCTCACGGACCCATGCCCTATAAATTTTCCCTTCAAACTTAGTCATTGAGCACTCTTTGAAGGCAAATTCCTAGTTTTATTCGAAATTTGCACTATCAAATATGTGATAAGGCTCTCCCGCGCCTTCGAGGAGGAGCTGCATGCTCTGGTGCTGGATATCATTGATAAGGTGATCTTATTTCATCGAGTTACGATATGCGAGTATTAAATATAATTTATAGGAGGCAAAAGGGTGCGTACTTAAATATTTCTTATTATATGTAGCTTTTTATTGGCCTAATGTCGTACAATGGATGAGGGGTTTTGGGGTTTTGGGG
>JBBAKX010000097.1:0-2743 GCA_040403315.1 Flavobacteriales bacterium | reverse complement strand
CCCCAAAACCCCAAAACCCCGACCGTATGTGAGAGATGGTGGGTGGTGGTAGTATCATAACAGGAAGTAATTAAAGTGAAGTTTTATATATTTCCAAGGCAAAAAAAGAATAATCGTCTAGAAGTAATATTTTAAAGTCTCGGCCTTCCTTTTTATACCAAGAACCTATAACTAATTCCAGCTGCATTAAGTCCTTAATAAGATTTATATATTTAGTGCTTTTAACAGTCCCGAGTCCCTAACCCAGTTAATAATAATTAAATAGCAAATCCTTTCAGCAGCACCCTCAGCTCTTGAAAATATTATCCCGTCTTATAAAGATACCCCCGTCCAATACAAAGTCTAATACAATGGTTAAGAAGTACTGCAGAGTCACAAACGATCAAAGAAAAGAGCTCGTCAGGCTAATCCACCAGGAGTCCTACACAATTAAGAAGGCTGCCAAGACCACCGGCGTATCCTACGCCAATGCCAAGGCTATCAATCAGATCTTCCTCAATGAGAAACGCACGGCCAAGAAGACCTTCCGCTTCCGTCTCAAGCGGATCGACGCCGGCCGATAAATCGAGCGCAAGGATCTGTTGATCGAGCGCTGGGACCCATTCGAGAATGATCCCGAGGAGGCCCAGAGGCGTACTTGTTAAGTGTAGCGCCTCAGGTCAAACCGTGGCGGCGTACCCTCGGTGACGATCGGAGAAGACGTCCTCCAGATTAATCCGTTCACCTTCCAACAATACTCAAACTTCAACTCATAGATCCTCAATCCTCCTCAAAGTTCACCCGGATTATTGGGAAACTCACTTTAGGTGCCTGCTAATGGTTAGGCTCAGGATGTATAGAAAATTCTCTAAAGCCGACCCTTATCATCTCCATTGAATGGATTAACTAGCCTGAATAATCCAGTGGCATTAAATTCCCTACATTATTAGTATTAAAATCCAATCGCCATCCAGCAAAGTGCCTAAACGTTCTACTCGCCGACAGTGGACTTTTAGAATCCACTAGGAAACTGCCTGCAAAAAGAGCAATTTTTGTTTGGATAACGCTCGATTTAGAATGGTAGCAGCAGCTTCTACCAAAACGTTTCGGTCGTCACGAATCCTGCCTCGCAGTCTCAAACGCCTTTGCTATTTAATACCCAACTCGGAGTGCAGTTCTAGCAAATCAATTAGCAATAGCATATAACAGTGCCACAACAGCCAACTCAGCCCGCCCCATTTGGAAATTATTAATCCGGCGCTTATTCACACTTGGCATCTGCGGATTTCTCACAATTGAGTCGCGATTAGCGCATTCACTTTGTCGAGCAGCCCAGGCTCCAGGGGCACCAAGCAAATTAATTCCAGTCGGGTAAGGCGGGTAACGTCAGGTTTCCAAACAATGATTATGGAAGAGTCGGCGATTTAACTCATTAAATATAAAAGTCTCACTCTTCCCAAACATACAGGCCTTAAGTTAATCTATCGTTGTAACAGAACGTGTTTAATGGTACATCTGAGATTAATGATCGGATTAGCGCAAGTGAGACGATGAGAGGTTCAATTTTCTAGGGGTTAAGCGGATTTAATTTGGGCTCGTCGGACAAAATGATGTCGACTACCGCAAAAATTAGATTCGACTCATCCACATCATTTGCTAGCACTTAACCATCCATTTCTATCGGCACTCCCAAGTTAGGCCTTTAAATCCGCGAGCATGGAATTTAAGTACTTGGTTGCCCAGGCAACGGTAATCACACTCTTATTAAACCGAGCGCATTCAGACAAGTCATATAAGGTCAGAGATCCACGTTTGTGTCAGGCACGGATCTGCAAACTACTGCCAAATAAAATATAGAGGTCACTGCCTAAAAACTCATTCGGCCGCTCATTTCAAATGTAGCTATGACTTAAGCAATAAATTCTCAATGAAGTGTGGGAAAAATTCGGCAACCAACCAGACGTTCAAGTCTCGTTTCACTGTCCGCATGCGACTCCTTTACCTCGCAGCACATGAATTTACACGGAGCAAATCAATCAAATTTATACTGATTGATCTGGTTTCAAATTAGACAGAAAACATTCATGAACAATAAAATTTATGTTTTTTTCAGGATCTTTAACAATGATGAACTCCACTAATAAATATCGTCGAGTGATTGAATTAAAAATGACTGATGTGTATAAAGAGATCTTTTAAAGTCTCTCTGCCATCTTAATTAATATTTATAAAACATAAATTATCTAATCTTCTTTTCTTTTTAGTTTGTTCGTTTAAATATTAACCATTTATAAATCGTGATTAAAATAAACCAATCGAGCAGTTATTTATCCAAGGTTGAAGCAACATTGATCTCGCATGAAAATTATATAATAAATACTTCATCGAGCAAAACCTCATCACCAAACAGAAAATTCTTGTCAATAAACGTGGGGTATTTCTCATATTTGGCTTAGATTCAGGTAAATTTGCGCTTAAAAAATTTATAAAGACCATAACTGCATTAATATGGGATCAAAATTTAAAGGATGTACATTTTCTTAACTAAGGTCCACATGATAAGTAGATAATCTGCACAATTTATCAAACTAACTTGCAAGATTATTCTAATAGTGGCAATCTTATCTCAAAATGATATGGAAAATATTTATAAATCAACTAATGACTCAAAAACGTGCAAGTGGGTTGATAAAAAATTGAATTGACTATTATTCGCTATCATGGAGTTAGAATCCTTTAAATTTTAACGTCAACATGAATAAAT
>JBBAKX010000096.1:0-2783 GCA_040403315.1 Flavobacteriales bacterium | reverse complement strand
CCCCAAAACCCCAAAACCCCAAAACCCCTTAGTTGCAATAGATGTCATATGAATAACAATCATTTTAGCCCTCGACAATTTATTGTGAGATGAGATGCTTCACATTTATATATTAATAATTTAATATTATGATGAATTATATTAAAGAAGGCACAACTCAAGTTGTGTCCCACCATCATGCAGGGGGTCTAGTCGGTGGTGCCGGCCTTGCCCTTGGGATGAAACCGCAAATACATTCGACGAATGAGTTATACGTGACCAAGATCGGCATTCACAAGGACACCAGCAACAACTCTGGTCAGTCGAACTTCCATCAGGGAAACCTCTCTGTATAGAGTGAGGGATTTTAGCAGGTCATGCCTAACTCATTCAAATCATCTAAGAAGTCTACTGATTAACATTAAAGAATGGATACTCATCACGATTGATCAGTGAAACACACCCAAAAATCATAAAAATCGTTAAAGTCTATCGGTGATCGAAAGAATCAAGCAAATGATGCCCCTCGCAATTTTACCACTAATAATGTCCCTTCTACCCAAGCCGCATTTAGTGCCAACCTGCAGCTCTCTGATCCAGCCGCTTCGAACTTTACCCGTCACAACTAAGGTGCCCAAAAGAAGATGAATAATGCTTTCGCAATGACTCACCCGCTGCAGCAGCTAAATCAGAAATTCTCCTAGAGCAATAAGGACCTAAAACCTACTTCAGGGATGAAGTCGAATAATAATAAGAATGGACCAGGCGTGAATCTCTCTGCCATGGTTAATCATTCGAGCAACAAGTAAACCGTTAGCAAGTCTCCCGATTCTGTCAATGAGAACAGTCTCATGCTAAAATCGCCTCCAATGAAACTATTCTATCGAACATTAAAGAGGGTTGCTTTATTGAAAGTGACCTACGATTTTGATGCGGTGAAACCCTCCAAAAGTGATTATCATAGGGAGCACGCACGAAAATAGTTGCAGGAAAAATCTCACAGTCACACCAACGCTCTCCTATAATCACCTAACACCTCTTTCCATCAGAGTGAATAGAGAGTCAAATAGATTTAGAAGAAACCTAGCAATCTAGGGATTAAGTTGAATCAAGGTGGTTTTAGCACCTAGGTAATACCTACGATTCCTCAAAAAGTAGAAATATATCCAAGCCCTGCCGCTCATCTTCTTCATAATTAATAAAATGACTAACATTCGCACCATGCCACTGATAGAAACATGCAGACCTAAACTCGCCTGCAATGAGGCGTGCTGACGAAAAACGGGGCTAACATAGGCACTCGAAGATTCTCCAAGACGGGAAACATTGTCTATAACAAGGCACTAATCTATGAACAAGCAGCGTCCACGGTGAAGGCTTCGGAAATCGAGTAAGTCGACTATAAATAGGTCCCAGTAGACGGCGGCGGAGGTGCCATTATTGGGGGTATTAATCAGCAGGAGGGCGCGCGGAGCAGCCAATGGACCGAGCGCAAGCACGTATTTAGCGCCAAAAGGAAAATCTTCGGCCTCCAGCAGTGGAAGAAGCACCACATGAACAGAAGTTCATCCAGTAAAATGCGCAGGTACGACGGCTTCTAGCCACCCACTCCTGATTTGGCATTGAAGCAAAAGAGGATTTTCGAGTCGATAAAATTGGAAATAATAAAGTCGGAGGTGGAGGAAGATTCCTATCGGCAGTCACAAAATTCTCGATTTTCGAATCAAGGAGAAGAGGGCAAGGATCATAAAAGAAAAGACACCTAGAAACTAAGCATCTCGCATTTGTCTGAGAGTGAATTCAGTGATTTATGCCGAAAAAATCTGGAAGGCATGAGAGAGTATAAACTGCTGTTTAGAATGAGTAGTTCCTCCCTTGCTAAGGAGGACTATAAACATGAAAAGTTGGATACAATCGATGTCGATGATTTTGACGAGGAAATATTCTCGAATTAAGTGCAGTCAAATATCCAATAGTAAGAGGAGCCTATCTCTTTAATGCGTAAATTATCATCGTCGCAGCTTCAATAAGTAAATCAGAACAAATAAGAGCCGAATCACACCAACCGAAATAATATTAACATCTTTGGGAGCGGGGCCTGCAATGGCGGCGGACTTGGAGACTGCATAAAAGTCTCACAGGATATCCAAGCCAACATATCTTAGGGGATTGTGGCAGGTACCCCTGTTTTCGACCAGCGCATTGAGGCTCGCAATGCCTTTTTCTTGCGACCCATATCTTCGAGAGGTGGCGCATCTGCATCACAACCGCATTTTAACTAATAATAATAGTAAGCGCATGGGGGCCGTTCGGAGGCGCGCCTTAGTAAAATTGAGCGCATGATAGTTAATAGGACGAGCATCGACGACATCGTGAGCCGTGAGGGGCGCAAGCTAGCAGAAATGCAGCCGCGCAAACGGTTCATGCAGATTGGAGGAGAAGGCGGTGGTACTTACACCGGGGATAACTTTCACTCTAACTAGCACAATATGGTATTGTACTCTGAAAAAAATAAGATAACAGGTTTTAAAACAACCTAATTAGGTCTAGACGTTACAGTCGGTGCAGCTGGAGGTGGGCACTTCCACCTCGAGCAAAATCAAACGAAACATAAAGACTAATGAAGGGTAAAAATCACGAGGTTGCGGGCTGCCTCCGACAGCTCCCTAAAAAGTATATATATTTTGAGAGATTCAAGCATATTTATTCCTTATTATTATTTAGTACTGAATTCCAATAATAAATCCTCAATATTACTTACATTCTTGTCACATAGGGGTTTTGGGGTTTTGGGGTTTTGGGGG
>JBBAKX010000095.1:0-2821 GCA_040403315.1 Flavobacteriales bacterium | reverse complement strand
TTTTAGATGTTTCTAAGAAACCCAACTTCCGTGTTCAAAACCATGAATCCACTTCCTTTGACCGTTCGTATTACAGACCTGGACAGGTTCATCAAATTGACACTCTTTATCTGCCTGAAGATAAATCCGGAGATAAATTCTTGTTAGTCGCTGTTGATATTGGCTCTGGGCTGATGGATTGCAGACCTATGAAAGTGTTGAATGCTGACACAACATTAAAGTGTTTGCAGAACTTGTATGGCATGGACGGAAAGAATAAGAATAAAGTGTTCCGCGATCCGCCTCTTCGTATTCATGCGGATAAAGGCTCGGAATACAATAATCAAAAAGTCAAGACATTCTTCATCAATATGAATATCGGATTGCGTTTCGCTTCTACTGGCAGGCATTCGCAACAAGCCATAGTAGAGAGAATGAATTTCGCTATTGGTGATGCGATTGCGAAGTTGCAATTGCATAACGAAAACATAACAGGCGAGCCCGATAAAGATTGGATTGAGTATATTCCGGATATTGTGAGAGAAGTGAATAAAAATGCGAAAGAAACAAAACCAGATCTTCCTCCTCAAGATAATTCCGCTGATGTCAAATGCAGAGGTTCTGAATGTGATATTTACGAAGTTGGCACGAAAGTAAGGATCGCATTGGATTTTCCTACTGATGTCAATGGAGAGAAACTTCACGGAAAATTTAGGGCGGGTGATCGTCGCTTCTCTCTAAAACCATATTCCATTTCTAATGTTCTCATGTTTCCGAATCAGCCTATTCGCTATGTCATTGATGGTATTAATAATAATACTTTTTCTAAGGCTGAGTTGTTGCCATACGTCGCGCCTGTTACGAATCAGCTAACGCATCAGAAGTATGTGTTTGAGAAGATCATCGGAAAGAAGAAAGAGAGAGGCTTGCTCTTTTATCAAGTCAAATGGAAAGATTACGATGATCCGACTTGGGTCGCGAAAACGAGTTTGGTGAAAGACGGCGCTTCGCCAGATATTAAAGCATTTGAGAAATTAAAGAGAATTTGAATAGTGGCGTATGGCGCGCAAGACGCGAGGGTGAGCGGGTCAACCCGCTCGGAAATTTCACAGTCACGACATTTTCGGACTTTTTTCTTCGTTTGTGACGACTACATGGTGTCGTCACGAAAATGAGCGGGTTGAGCGGGTTGAGCGGGTTTTTTCCAACTTCCGCCGGGAAATATATTTTTTCTTGATTTTGGACTGCATACTTTTTTAATGAGTTTGCGGACTTTTCTTGATTTTTTTTCTATGCGGAATCCAAAATAACCCGCTCAACCCGCTCAACCCGCTCAGTCACAATTGATGATGATTATCATTCTTATTTACCTTACTTATATGATGAGGGAAATAAAAGAGGTAAAAACAGAAACTTCTTTATGGTCTGAGCGGGTAGGTGAGCGGGTGAGCGGCTAGGATTTTGTAAGGATGGAATTTCGGTGTCGTCTTCATTTACATCGCCTGAAATCCATGAATCACATACTGAACATTTTTTATTCCCGTCGCTGCACTGTAAACATGCATTGCTCCGAGCGATTTATTAAATGGAATATATAAATTGAAATCTGTCGTCGCGCAACGCATTGTCGGAGTTACTACAAACTGCACATTAAAAACAACATTTCCTACATCTGGAGTCGCACCATCTGCGCTGTATAACTGAAACGCAATTGTATGTGTTACGTTTGCTGTTGGCGCTGGTGTTGGAGTGTCAAACATTGCACTGATTCGCGTTATCCAATAGTTAAACGGATGCTTGTATCGTGACATTGCATACTGCGCATGAGCTGTTGAGTAGTTCCCTGCAAGTGCGTTGTTTATTCCTTGAAAAAATGCAACGGGGGCTGCGGTGTTAAATGGCGGTGCGGTCATCGTTCGTTGAAGTGATGGAACAAAAGGAATTGTTACATTTATCAACGGCGCTCCTCCCATTAAATACATTCTCGCATCGCAGTTTCCAGTTACTGTAAGACTGTTATTCACTTGCGCTATGTCTGCAAATAACTGTCCGTTTTTCGTTGCGTTAGATGCTGATATCTTCGGTGCTGACACCGTTCCTGCTTCTATTTTTATATCACCTGATACATACGATGAAGCTGTTATTAATGTTCCTATGATTGATGGTGCTGTTAGTTTTCCCGTTACGCTTGCATCTAAAGCAGTTAATAAGACGGAAACTGTCGCTTTTGGGGTAAACAATGAAGTTGTATTTACAGAATTATTCTTCAAATCCAATAGCGTTGATGCCAACTCTCTGATACTTGACATTGCCAATGTATTGTCATCTAACACCAATGGACCTTTTACCTTTACACCCATCAGAGGATTATAGATCAGCTTGTATTCCTTGTCTGTTATCTCTTTGCTTTCAAAAACAATATCTGACGGTGTCTTCGTTGCCGAATTGTAAAACGGTATCATACCGGTAACTCTTACAGGATCTATAAATGCCTTGTTCCCATTTATCACTTGATCTACATTATCTGTGGTAACGAAATTCGGTGACACATTGTTGTCTACCTCTTCTTGCAGTCGCTTTACTTCTTTCTGCAATTCTTCTATGTTTGCTGTTGCTTCTGACAGTTCATCTATTCCTGTCAAGCTTAAGTAATTCTGCTTTTGCGACACGCTGTCCATATATATTATATTCTGATAATATATATGACTGATTTGGAAACTCTTATTCAATCTCTCATTACTCGCATTGCGATTTTAGAATCGGAAGTTGCTCGTCTCTCTCTTTTCAATACTTTATCTCAAGAATCCAAGAAACTCAAATTAGATGCTTCTAAATTTCCTAT
>JBBAKX010000094.1:0-2832 GCA_040403315.1 Flavobacteriales bacterium | reverse complement strand
CCCCAAAACCCCAAAACCCCATATAGTGAAATTGATGTGTACATAAGTAAAATAATATAGTTCGAAATAGTGCTATTGAGAGTAATATATTAATCAAAAGATAAATTATAACTGTCGAATGCTATATACGATATCACACACACCACAGGAGTACCCCTCTTCTCAGATTTAGGGTCAGTACATGAATCAGTCAACCGGCCAAGTCATACCGAAACCTGCGGATATATTTGGTCAACTGAGGAACACAGAAACGATCAAATAAATCATGATCAGAGACAGCAACCAAAAACAGAGGAAATCCTTTTCGGTCATCGCTCCTCAAGAACTTAATCATGCCGGCATGTCTTAGCAAGAGGCTATCAAATTACCAGATTTAGATGTGCAGAAACTTACCATAGACGATTTTGATGAGAGATTATTTTCAGACCACTTTTTGCTTGCCAACGGGAGGTCAATGGAGGATGTGGGGAAATTTGTGAAGTACCTTGGATTGGTGTTCTAGCAATTGGTTGCCAAAGATAATGGACTCTACTAGGATTACTTTACGGAAGAAACGTTTTCAAGGGTAATACAATACTTTTGTTAATCTGAATATAGTATTCAAGGATGCCAACATTCATTTCAAAGAGATTATGTCTCGCGATGAAAGCGATCGAAAGGAGACAGCACCCTCAGTAGGCTTAAAATGGAAGGAATGATTTTCGACCGCATCTAGGAACGACATCTTGCGCCGACCAAATATTAAAATACTAATATTATCAGGCTCATCTTCCTCATATAATTGCGAAGATTAACCAAGAAGCAAATGTTAAAATTCGCAAGGCCGCTTTCATCTCAACTTTCAAATCTATTTACCTAGGCTCGAGATCTGAAAAAGAAGACATAGTTCGGTTAATGTAAATTTCGAGCGAGTTCTCATCATCTTTAAATTTTAGTATACTTAATGAAGAGTGCATAACCTAGGATACGGCAGCAAAGAATTTATATGTCATTCTAAGCCACATTCTCCCGGTAATAAATTTGTATATAAACTATTATAGATGGAGACCTTTCCATAGGCTTTAATGACTGTACTAAATGGAGGAGATTAATTGAATCAAATGTAAGAAACCTAAAATATTAATATTTTCATTTAGCACTCCTGATTAAATGCAGGAAATTATCTCAAAAGCACAAGCAGAGCATAAAGCTCTCTCCCAAACTCAACCTAATTTTTGCGCACCATTTCTGAAGAATCCACTATCTGAGAAAGTGGTCAATACTGTAAATAATCTTAAGAATTAATCCTCCATAGATCATAAACAGTCTGATCATATAACTTCCAACTACATCTGAGTTTTTGAGACAATTGCAAAACGAGTAAAGTGTCGAAACTTCTAACAAATTTGATAATTTAAGTGCTGCTGCTGCCCTTCATAAGCATGTCTTTCACAGGCATATTCTCCCTCAATCCGAATTTCAAAGTGCGTAATACCTTAGAAATGATGGATAACCCCTAAATAACGTGGATAACTTTTACCCTCTGCTTAAAAAGGATGGTCTTTTGGGCCTAGAAGTCGGAAATGAGGGTAGAATTTTAGAGTAACCTGACCTCCTCCTACAGCAAAGTGAAAGACTTTAAAATGCCGAACTCAGAAATTTGCAAGTTGACCCAATGATGCTTGGTCCACCTTCGAATCATATTCAATTCGAGATCATAGCAAACCTTGCCGTACAAGAAAAACGGCCAATAGGCAATGAATTAATGGTGAGTTAAAATAATCAAACTTTCAAGATGATGCCATAAATTGTAATTAATTCCAAAGCAGAAGCGGCCGAATTTGAGAACAATTAAATTTCATCAATCGATGAATTCGATCATCTTAAGGTTCCAGATGAACACTTTGTCGATCTGGCTCTTAAATCTTTCGACATTAAGCCCTCATAGAACGGGAAAATCCCTGATTTATTAAAAAATAAAATTGAAATAAACACGCTGACTCGAGTTTCTGAAAATAAAGTGAAATCCAACTAAATGGTACTCTCAAATAATCATGATAATCCAAATGGCTGCCACAGGGTAACTCATCGAACATTTGTCGATTACTAAGTGAAAGGGCAGGAAAAATCACAAATCAATGATCTTCAGAGAGATTTTATAGTCATCCGCCATGCAGAGTATGTGGGGGCTGATAAAAATAGGTTTGCAGAAATGACAAGTAATAAAGAGGAACACAAGATTAAGGGATCAAATATTGGCCACCTTTTTAATTTGGGAGGCGGAAATAATAAATAGATTATTCACGATGAATTTAAAGTGCGTACCTAATAAAAGGATGCAGTGAACGACATAGCTTAATAAATGGACAATTTTCGAGTAGGTGCGGTCTAAAGACAACAGCCAAATAATATCACCGAGCACTCCCTCACCTCGAACCCTTACAAATTCCCATATTTCACCAAGCCTTTGCAAATAAGCTAGCCCGTACAGTAGAGATAGTTGCTAATGCAATCCGAGCAAAGCTCAAAAGACCATCACAGAAGCATTTATATTCAAAACAGATAATCTACCCCGGCTTCAATAAGGGGACCTCTAAAATAACAAAATTTTAATTATTCCATACTGGAGCGCGTGAATAATATTAAATCAGTGCCCTCACAGAGAAATTAATAGGTTTTGTCGCAAAAAGAATCATAGGTCTATATTAAATCTTCGGCGAAGGGTGCAGGTTCCTTCTAAGCGCACACTTTAGTTTTTCAAGGAACCGATCTCTACTGTTACCTGGGGGGATATATAGAGGATTCTAGGAAATTGCTTTTTATGTACTCGGTCATAGGCTGTTTCTTCAGGGC
>JBBAKX010000093.1:0-2856 GCA_040403315.1 Flavobacteriales bacterium | reverse complement strand
CCTCTATTTAATCAAATAAATTGCTGGCGCGCGGTATCTAGAAATTTATTATTATAGAACGGGATCTCTGCTTAATTCACTGGCAAAACTCCCTATATACTAAATCTCTCAATTTAATTGTCATAATTTTGCAATAAACGCAAATAATTGCAAAATGTCCAATTTAAAGACAACGCTACCTTTAATTCAACTAGATTCAAATTTTATTAAAATCCTTCGGATTCTGTGAAAAGACTAGATTTTGTGCGAATCGTGTCGATTTAAGGTGTGATCCTAACAATTACTTGTTCAATAGGCAATAATCTGGCAAAAGTGAGGAAGTGTTTGGAGGAAAATTACAGTCTCAAGATTTCCATTTAATTACTCGTAAGTAAACTAATAATTTAAGACGCTAATAAATTTCGGCCAATATTTCCACTCGTGAAAATTTGTGTCGAGAGGAGCTATTAGATAAAAAAGTAGCTTATTCAGGAAATTAATTTTTCATGCTCAATAGATCGAAATGCTCGACGCGATTGAGGAAGTACACAATCGAGGATTCATTCACAGAGATGTCAAAGCAGTAAGAAACTCCACCACGTCATACCTAATATAAAATTATAGTCAAACTTCGTTTTGAGCCGTGACAACAAATAGGTTTTCATTGTGGACTTCGGGCTGGCGAAGCGGCACCTAAGCGATGACTTGATTCACCCAGTTCCCGCTCGCAAAAAGGCTGACTTCCGCGGCACCGTATCCTTCGCCTCACTCAACGCACATAACAATATCGTAAGTAATTAATTAGCAGCTGCGCCAGCCGCCCGCCCCTACTTAAATATGCTACCTTGAATCCCTGTTTAATTTTGAATGCCAATTGTTTGGCTTCTCACCCTTAGAAGGGTGATCTCAAAGTTAAGAAGCTCAAAGAACCTGATTATCCCTCGTCTCGACCTTTTCGATCATTCTTGGCTAACCATTCTATCTGCGTTTAGGACCTCTCGCGACGTGACGATCTCTGGAGTTTATACTTCGTTATTTTGGACTTCCTCAATGAGAAGCTTCTCTGGAGGGAGCAGAAGAAAGAGAAGCTACAGACCGGCGAGGATGCCTCCTACTCCATGGACGAGGTCCGTGCCATCAAGCATGACTGCCTGATGGTCAATCCGGAGGGCAAGCTCTGGAGGGGGTCCACTAAAAACATCGACGAGGTTCGCTCTATATTCAACCACCTCACGAGTTTGAGATATGAAGATAAACCAAACTATGGACTAATCAGAGACAACCTCAGAAACATTCTCTCGAAGAACATTCCAATTCCGAGGGGTCTCAACCAACCTCAGCACATGATAATGATGCCTTCAGCTTGTGGATAGCACCCACTTGCGGCCGCGACTCAACATCAAAGCCAAATGAGGGCAGCCTTGTTGACTTCACCCTTTTCAGGATTCATCCCAATTGCTTCAGCGGCAGCCTAACAATTCGCTGCACCCCCCTCAGCTCACCATGACGATCATCATCAGCACGGTCGGCACCTCAATCTTTCTAACTAGAGATAGATTTAGGCAACCTCGGGCACTGGTCCCTTCCAAATTCATTAAAGCTTCAGCTATGGTCAACCCACAGCTGGCGCTATGATTGGCAAAAACGGAGATTATTAACAACATCATATTCCTATGATAGGACCAAATGGTCTTCTACAAGACAATGAGGGAGGAAAAAACCTCTACCACCAGATGCTTCCTCCTACGACTTCCGCATCGTCTGAATTGTAGCAAAATATTTCTCCCTTGGTCGGTAAAAAAAGAGGGGCCTGCACAACCACCGCGGTAAAGGCTGAGCCTCCTCAATAAAAGGGAAGAAAAAGAGACACAAAAAAGCCAGCAGCTGTTGCCCCAGCTGGTCACGGAAAAATCTATAGTGAATTTATTATAGATGGAAACAGGTAGCCTCAGGATTACTAAGGCCAGATGGGTACGACCACGTACAATTTCCAAACCTAGAATCCGGCCAACTGCGTAAACTAGCACATAAATATCAGTCAAAATTTCTATCTCTCGCCGTCGTTTTTGCTCATGCCATCCAATGGAGGCGCCGAAGGCATGCATGCGCCAGTCAGTCCTCATTTGACTGCTACGCAAACCCAACAAGCGATGCACCATTAATATTCAGGTGTGCAAGCTCCCTTACCCTAAGGGCAATATGCCCAGATGATGGGGTAATAGCAACAACAGTAGTAACTGCTCTCGAACAATTAATCGAGTGGTGGTTTCTTGATCCCAAGTCCCTTGGTCTCAGCTGCCGCTTCCGGCTCCTCCGCTTAATCGCAGTAATTAATTAAGCCGCTAGTCGCCGTTGGTAACTTGCAATCCCCGTATACCGCCGCGTTCAGGCAGGCAGCCCAAAAACTCTACGATCAAAGATCATCATCGAACAACCAATCTTGTCTGATGGGGGGTGGGACCACTCTAGTAACTGAGGATACTAACCGTAGCCAGCAAGCGGTCCAAAATGTGTCCTCTAAAATTTCGATTTAAAGAGTTATCCCAAACGCCTCGACTCATGTCATAAATAATCAGCAGCATGACGATCTCCGAACTTACTAATACGACCCGAGAAGAGTGGAGTAGAAACTGCCTCTTTTTCGGATAGAGCGGGATAACCTCACAACACTCAATTTTTGAATAAATTGAGACGCGCCATTATCCTTGGAAATAATGGAATCACAATCCTTATTTTTGAGAACGCAAATTTATTATTCTTAAATGATGGCAGGCATATTTTTTAGACCTCCTATCTGATATATATAAGTATTAAGGTATTTTAATATTTCCGTAAATCCACTCCTGAAGTGACAAATGGGGTTTTGGGGTTTTGGGG
>JBBAKX010000092.1:0-2861 GCA_040403315.1 Flavobacteriales bacterium | reverse complement strand
CCCCAAAACCCCAAAACCCCGCTGTCTTTGGTGAGGTAATGAAATCTTATATAATCGAGTAATAACATATAATTTATCCCCCCGATAGGATTAATAAAGAATTAAATATTAAGCACTTGTAGTTTTAGTCCATCCCCTCAAGAAATTAATAACTCATTTAATCACTACCGTTAGTCCAGTCCACCGTCATTCATGTAAAATTTTACAGTACACAGCCAACCGAGTGACATCAATGATCTCAAACAAAAATCTTCAAAGAACTACGACCTCCTGATTAGGTATCTCCAAAATAAAAATTCTGAGGCTCTTTAAGATGTCCAAGGAGATCTTTAATTCTTGGGCAATGCTTATTTTTAAGTCGAGTCTCACAATAAGATGGGGGCAAATGACAGGATAATATAACAATAATTAATATGGAATCCCTCCGTCAGATCCAGACACCCAGGTCCAAACTTGTTATCCATCCTTATGAAACCTATCACCCCAATCACTTCCGTGTTGCTAAGGACTGTGACAATAGTTCCTTTATAATACAAGTGGTTTCATTATGTACGACAACAACTTTTGAACTGGGCGGTCTGAGTCTCACGGGAGGATTTTATGTTTTTTAAAAATACAATCCTGTTTATGCCCACATCTTAAAAACTCGGGCGGTCAAAAAGCGGATTCACAACAAAAATTGATAGCATTGTCTAGCAAAATGCAATTAATAGTGTACTCCGCGAATACTCAAGCAATCATTGTGGACATATAATTCGCAGTTATGTCTAAAGTAGAGATTTCAGCGCAAGCATATTTGGGAATAACTGTTCCAAGTGAGAGCACGGCCCTCGGCATTAATCTTCGATTCGTCGAGAGTGATTCCTACACAATCGTCCCCATCGATACCGAGCAATTAATTTCTTGGATCGAAATTCTAAGACCCCTAGTAATCCAGTCAAGCATCTGGGAGCACATACACTTCCACAAACAAATAGGCGAGGGTGCCTTCGGTAAAGTCTTCCTGGGCTTCACTATTAAAAACTACGGTACAGCGGCAGAGAAGGTCGCTATCAAAATACTCGCCTTGGACTAGATCTGTAAATACCAAAGCACATTATCCAGTGTAAGAAATGAAATATCAGTGCAGCAGCAGTTGATAGACTGCGAAGGCGTTCTTAAATTGCGTGAAATATACATGGATCTAAACTTCGTCTACCTTGTTCTTGACTTCCAGGACTAAGGCACCATTCTTGGCAAAATTTTGGATAACGTGAAGTTCACTGAAAAATAAACGAAAACAATTATGACACAGCTCCTTTTGACTGTCAATTTTATGCATAAATGCGGTCTAATTCACAGAGACCTCAAAATCGAGAATGTTCTCAGCAACCAGATCAACGAAAATGACTATGATGTCAAAATTGCCGATTTTGGATTGGCGGTACGAATTCCGGAAAACGGGGATCTTCTCTTTGACTAATGCGGGTCGCCCTCGTATATAGCACCTGAAATTCTGAGAGATCAGGGATACCGAGAAAAGTGCGATATTTTCTCACTTGGCTCAATGTTCTTTAACCTATTAACTGGCGCTTATTTATTCAATGGCCAATAATAGGACGAGCTATTGGAATAAAATAAAATATGTGATTTGTCCAGAATCCGATACTTAGACTTCAAATCCACCGCTGCGAAAGACCTCCTTCTTTTAATGCTCGATCCAAATCCAACTCTTAGAATAGATTCCGAGAAAGCACTGAGGCATGAATTTTTCAAGGATGACGATTATATAATTTCGGATCTGCTGCAGATCAATAAACATTTCGTCGCCTCACACTTTGCGACAAGAAATAATCTTATAAATGCACAATCTACCTCCCACAATATAGCCGCCGGCCCGTTGACTAGGATATAAAAGGGCAACAGAGTTGAATGCAATCATATCATCCAAATAAACTTCACTAAACTTGAATTAGAGTAGCTCGATGAAGAAACGAAGCAAAGCATCGACCACCCTGTATGCTACCCTGTGCCCAATATAAAGGGGTTTAAAACTATGCAAAAAGTCCCTATCAGTCAGCAGACAGAGCAGAAGGGCGGTGAAGCTTCTTGCCAAAATATTTTGATTGGCCTCGCCGCCGCAAAGTATCGCCACCAAACTAACATGAGCTGCCTCAAAATCAACTACTTCAATTCCATTCAGAAGGGGCGCTCGTTCCAATAAATAAATTCAAATAATGGTGCCAACAATACCTCAAATACTCCTATATAAAATATTAGGGGCGGCAGCAGTGTCGTTAATCTATATTTGGGCGGCGAAAATAATTAGCGCGTACCACCCAACAAAATCAATGCTAATAAAAAAAATCAAAGCAAAGAAAGTGGCCAATTTGAGCGCGTAAAGTCTAAATTCTTCAAAGCAAAGGATGAGGAACAAAAGTGTTCTGGGAGAATTGAAGATAATGATAGCGAAAGTCAGTTCCAAGTGGACGAAAGCAGCAGCAGTAGCAGCAGCGAATCCTCAATTTTTAAGTCTCTGGATAAGCAATCAGATGTACTTAACAATCAATTATAAAACCCCCTCATTGCCATCCCAAATCAAATCCACTCATCTACATTTAACGATGACGAGGGTCTCTCCATTGGAGACGAGGAGGAACCGATGCTGTTAAACATGAGCGAATGTACCCAAAAACATATGAGTTTCTAGAATATTAAATCGGCAAGCAGATTATTTAGAATCTCTGGCAATATAGACACGATGCAGATCGACGAAAATGTGTGCGTATAATTATAATGAGATAGTTAAGCTAAACCGACAAATAGATCCATATTACATACTACAAGTCTCTCGGGGTTTTGGGGTTTTGGGGTTTTGGGGG
>JBBAKX010000091.1:0-2890 GCA_040403315.1 Flavobacteriales bacterium | reverse complement strand
GGCTCTTACCAATGCTGGAAGTATTTCGGCCGCGCACCCCAAAACTTTCAAGATACTATTAGTTGCAATTCTACTTTTGGCGGTATTAAGCTCAAAGACGAATTCCCCAACAATTTTACAGGTAAGTCTGGTAGCACTTTCTGCCGTTTCATTCATCCTCATCTTGAATAAAGCCTCAGGAATACCCCTTGATGGTTTAAACTACTACAGCACAAAAGCAATGATGATTCTTTTTGTTGGACTTTTGCCTACAGTACTTATCTTCATCCCAGTTTTATTTCGATTACTGAATTCTAATTTCTCATTCTCACCTATTAGGATTCTGATCGCCTGCGTTCTAATTGGGGTTTTGACACATATGTCAGCACAGTACGTTAGTCCGTATCCGAGAATAATTGGTCAGATAAATGATGGCTGGCAGAATCCGAATGCCAATTCTGTTGCGCAAGTTTTATCTTTGCCCAACGATCCGCTCAACCCCGTAGTTTTTCTCGACTATCTTGATACTGAAACAAATGAGAATAGGCTAGCGAATTTTTGGCTTGGAACTTATGCGGATCCTTGGGCGTATTATCAATCTTGGTCATATTTAGGGGACCAGAAAGGGGATTACCCGGCTTTTTGTTTCTTAAATCTCGGCTATCCCAAAATGACAATTTATACACGCGATCCAAATTTAAGTTCAAAATTACGTGCATACTGTCGCAAAGAAGAAGTAGTCATAAACCTCGTGAAGTAGTGAGTCACAAATCCTACCGCCCTTAACATGAGCCTCACTGCTCTTAAATCAAGAGTGATGTTTATCGGAGTAATTACCCA
Source organism: Flavobacteriales bacterium (assembly GCA_040403315.1). GTDB lineage: Bacteria > Bacteroidota > Bacteroidia > M30B66 > M30B66 > CAMCXT01. Next base: position 2,071 of record JBBAKX010000091.1, on the reverse strand, counting down.
GTTCCAACGTTTAGTCAAGCGACCTTTTCTAAAAGTACCCTATCTGGGTATTTCATGACTTTATATACCGAGTCTGATTCGACAAGCCCATCTTTAAACAAAGAAGAGAATTCATTGTTGAAACTTTCTGTAGTTATAGACAAGACTACAAAGTCAAAATTTCGTAGTTCCTTTGACCATTTTTTTGCATCCATTGCTTCGTCAGTCCAAATGTCGCCTTCATCTTTTTTAGTACCAATACTGAAAGGCACGACTCCGAATTGCGCACCAACCATCTCGTATCTCAGCAGGTAGTACTCAAATCCAGCTCGATGTTGCGTAACTATGTATACCTTGGAGCCTTCTGGAATTTTTGCGACCTTTATGGCTTTTGCAGTCTTAAAAAGTGGCTCGCGCCATTCGATACCCAGAGTCGGTGAAGATCTCAACATAAATACGTAATAACCGAGTGATGAAATCGTATTTAAGGAGATGAATGCTATCAATAAGACACTAATGTGTTTTTGTCTATGAATTATTCCTGAGGATTTTGCGTAAGCACCAAAATCAACCTCAGACAAAATTAAGAGGACTATTGCAAAAAAGACACCGTGGTACCAAGTCGTAACATAACGCGGGAATGAAGCTAAAGCGGCAGATTCGACAGAGCTAAAAACTGCTAAGTATGTATAAAAGATGATAATTAAGTACCCAAACGTTGTAACCAATAAAGTGACACCTATTGCAATATTTCTTGCAGAATTAGTTTTTCCACTTAGATAGGCCCATATTGTGAAAAAGATTATGCATACGACTGTCCAAGAGGAAGCGGGCATAGCAAGCCATGAAGAAGGATTGAGAACTGTACCAAATATACTTTCAGTAAATTTTGAAGTTAGCTGAGATACATACGAGGCATCAGCAAACCCGCGTAACTGCATTGGAATACTAACATTTACGTTATTTGAATTCGGATCTGACGTCCTTGAGAAATATAGCCCCCAAGACATCCACACTGTACCAACGGTTACAAGAGCTACCGTTGCTGGCAAAAATGACCACATTAGTTTCCGCAGAGAATTCAACTTGACAGTAAAAAGCGTGGCAATAATATTTATAAGAATTGCCGCACAAGCAAAATAAAGTGCAATAGGTTTAACCAGAGTTAAAAAGCCAGCAGTGGAAGCAAAAATTATGATCCATCGCCCGCCTCCATACGAAGTTTTAATAGCGATGAGGACTAAGTAACCAAAAGCAAGTGCAAGTATTGGGTCCGCAGTAATAGTGAAGTAAGTGTCGGTGAATAAAGCAAGTGATGCTATCAATGCGACACATAGCTTTAAAATCATTTCAATAAAAAATTTGTAAGAACAGTTTGCTAATACAGATACTATAAGTGAGAGTAAAATTAAGTGGGCAGACCAATAGAGCATTCCTTCACGCCAGCCAGAGCTAAAATCCATTACGAAATATTGAAATAAGGCAATCCCAGGAGGGTATGGCTCAGCGCTATAGTCCGCTGGAGTACTAGGTCCAAATTCTGCATATTTATGCATTACCTTTACTACGTGACCCCAGTGAGTATATTCATCCCACTGGTAAACCATCCAGCCTTTTGTTTTTTGGAATGACACAGCGGCAAGCAAAACAAATGCAACGGTGCTTGGCGAATAAAGACTTTTAATGAATAAGGTTCTAAAATCAAAGCGTTTAATTAACAAAATGAGTGTTGAACTGCAGATTGCAGTGACCAAAGTCTCCATGCCAAAATTTAAGAACCCGATAAACCCGAAGAGATATTCCCACAACGCAATAAGGAAAATGGACGGTGCGAAAAGGTACGCAATGTTTACCTTGGTAATCCATGCCAATAGTGTTGACGTCAGAAAAATAGTCAGAAGCACGCCAATTAATTCCACTTAATGTCTCCAAAACCTCCAGGCAGCCACGACTTCAAACTGTGTTTTTGAACCCTATCAAACTAAAGTTGCGCCCGTAAATTGTCAATTCCCCACTTACGTACTCGCAAATCTTCACTTGGTGGCCTCGGCATGATTCGAACATGCGGCACATGGTTTAGGAAACCACTGCT
>JBBAKX010000090.1:0-2892 GCA_040403315.1 Flavobacteriales bacterium | reverse complement strand
ATCGCTTAAGTGCAGGCGTTTTCAGGGATATTTCCTTTTTACAACCTTTAGCATCTGTCAAGGTTTGGGTATAATTAGTTTCCGGACTTAAATCACTGATTTCCGCCCCTTTTCCTCCATTACTCCAGGCATATTGAATAGGTGAAATACCACCTGAGACATCCACCGAAGCAAAAATCCTACATTCCTCGATAAATGACATGGGTACCGCATTTATTGCTGGTCTCACTACCAAATTTAAGGTAACAGTACTGTCACAACCTTGTATACTGCTAAAACGACCTATGTAAGGTCCTTCCTTTGATATTGTCTGACCAGCAAAACTTAAACTTGTTCCCGCACAAATGGTATCATTTCTAACCGATTGAGTGGGTAAACAGGGTATTTGTATTTTAATATTCCTACTGGATAGCGTCAGGTTTTTCAAATTGGGATGGGTAATAAAAACCTGATAATTTCCCGTATCTACTAGCTGCAAAGTGGAAAATAATAATTTATTATTACCCGTTAGGGTCTTAAAAGGCTTTCCTTCTTTAAACCAGGTGTAGGTATTATCTTTCACACTGGCATCAATAACCAAATCAATCTCAAGGGATTTTCCGGCATTTGCTTTTATAATGGTGTCAGGATAAATCAATTCCTGGGGAGAATAACTACCTTTTTTGTCATTCAAATAAGTTGAAATAGGTAATAAAGCCTCAAAAGTCCATTTATTATTCTCAAAGCGGAGTTTTTCCAGATTTACATATTGCGAAAAACCGGTATTAAGTTTTCCTGAAAATTGGTTATTATGAAATATAGCTTGACCAAGAGAGGGGCTCACCAAATCGGTCAGGCTAGTAAATTTGTTATTTGCCAGATTAATTTCCCAAAGATTGGGGAAATTGTGTTTCAGACTCCCTTGTAAAGCGTTTGAATCGATATTAAAATGCCTTAAATCATTTAATTTCAGGTCAGGCAAGGTACCTGATAAATTATTACTTTGAAGGTAAATGCCTTGTAGATCCTGAAAAGTCCAATTCGGAATATTTCCGGTAAGGGCATTATTATTAAGTCGTAACCAGGCTAACTTAGGCGTGTTTAATGTAGGGATAGTCCCTGTAAGTTTATTATTTGCCAATCCTAACTCCATCAAATTAATGAGAATGAAAGCGGGAATAACACCTGAAAGATTATTATATGCCAAGTCAATGGACTGAAGTTCTGGTAGTTGAAAATTAGGAATATTACCACTCAATTGATTATTCGAAAGCCAAATTGTCTTTAGTTTTTTTAAATTAGAAAAGGCAGGAACACTACCTGTAAACTTATTTCCAAACAGTTCCAGTTCCTCTAGGGTATCTAATGAAAGATATATTAACGTACCACCCAATCCCAAATCATTCAAGAGCAACTTAGTAACACAACCTGACGCATTTACCTTAACGCCCTCCCAACTATTCATAGGATCATTTACATTCCATGTAAGATTCTGGACATTTCCTTTAAATCGGACCAGTTCTAGGGAATCTTTTGCCTGACAAGGGTTTGCGGCCAAAGTGCCAGTTGTGCATTTCATATCGGTAATTGCTAAAAATCCGTTACAAAATGGAACTTGGAACCCTTGGTAAAATTCAATTCTTAGACTATCATTACCTCCAATAAAGAGTGTATGGTTCTTAGGATACCAAGTAATATTTGAATCATTTTCACCTAACCAAGACCAAATTAATTCATTATTTTTATTGTAAATTTTACTGAAATCAAAAAGGCGATGCTGAAAAGTTTTAATTGAAATACTATCTATTCCCTTAGTATTTATCCATTTACTACTTAAGTGAATACCTTTTTTACATTGATCCGCATTACTATTTGGTCCAATTATATAATTTTGAGGATTATTTACAAAAGTATTTTTTGATTCGCATTCAAAGCTAGAAAGCTTCTTAAAAATTACCCGAATAGTTTGGTTTGAACTCACATTTAAGAAGGTATATCCTTGAAGGGAATCAATTAATTTATTATTAACCAATACACTATCCACTTGGTATCCAGTAGAAGGGGTAAAAACAAAGCGTTTGGAGGATTGAGCAGCTACCTCGACTGCTCCGGATGGTGAAATGGTTCCATTAGAACCAGAGCTAGCTGTAATCGTAAAATTTGTGGAAATGGCACTATATAATCCTTTAACTTCCAACTCGGTCAAAGCCCGGTTCCAGATGCCAATGTCATCAATTACTCCTGCAAAATTAGGGGAATAGCTTGAACCACCAAAGCGAATAGGGAGAGGTAGGTATTTTTTATTGTTTGAACAATGCATTGCTCTTGACCGAACTTTAGTTCCATTGAAATAAAGAAATGTACTATCAGTCCTGTAAATGATTATGACCTGATTGAAACTGTTCGAAGTAACTTGATGACTAAGGCGACTTACTAAGATATTGTTTGCATGCTCAGAAACCATCAATCCATTTCGGGCATAAGACAAACCAACTCCAAGATTATTCCCCACATTAGTCGGTGGCATTGCCCAATTTTGATTTGAATTTGCCATTGGAACTGAAACACCTCCAGGACAGGTGGAACTCTCTCCTACAAATGTAGAAGTACTTTCAGGACGAACCCACATCATAATGCTAAACTGATCGGAAATACTTGTTTTTGTATTCATATCAACATAACCCACTGCAGATGCTGTAAAGCCCAATGCGGCATTGGACTTGGCATTCCTATCACTTAAAAATTGTCCGCCTGTAATCTTTCCATCATTCCCATTACCACTTTCATCGTTAGCATTTCCATTGAATGGCCACCAGCCAACCAGACCATTGGTAGGAACATAAGGTGGAATTGTCTGAGCCATCGTTTTTATGGACAGGCTAATCATGATTAAAAAAATCCAACCTATTTTTT
>JBBAKX010000089.1:0-2919 GCA_040403315.1 Flavobacteriales bacterium | reverse complement strand
CCCCAAAACCCCAAAACCCCAAAACCCCGTGTTGTTTCAGTGAGCAATTTAGCTGAGCACAAGATTTATTGATATTATTATTCGTAGATATAACAAATCATATTAATGAGAAAAGCAGGTACCTAAATGAAAAGGCACGAAGAAGGAGTATCCAACAATAATCTCTTGGGCAACAAAAATCAAGCTATCGGTATACATTATATACACGGTTAGGAATAATTGGGGCCTATCCACGAGGAATAGAGGGACGGAGAGTTCACACTCTGTGGAATCGCGAGCACAGAAGGGCCGCTCGAGTTCCGGCCATTAAACGACCAAGAAAATTACGATTTTCAATGTGTCGAATTAATTAGCATGATGACTATTATAGAGATGCCAAAACAGCACAGGGGGACTGGAAACGGACAACTTTAAATTCCATAGCAGATCAAACAGGTGCATGCAAAAATGCACAACAAGCGGGTTGTGACACTTGCGCTTCTGCAAAACCAAATATTCATTGTAAACAGCATCGAGGATTTAACTCCTCAGTCCGTACTCGAACTTGATTTTATCGAGTTTTCCGAGGTAGAAGCTCCGGTTGGGATTACCATGTCAAGTGAATTCAATCAACAAAACTCATTACCAAATCAAAATATAATTCGTTCACAACCAAACCAGCCTCCAATTTTGACTCAATATACAGGAAGCGGTGGTGTTAGTAACTAAAAACTAGGTGGATAAAATTTTCCATCCCAAGCTTCAGGTACAGGCCTGAACAATGTAACTCAAAAGCGAGCAGCTTTCTTACTAAGTAAAGGAGAGCAGAGCCTAATTTTCGCCCCTCTCTTACAAGCTGCCAGTGAAACATACACCGAGGTTTATTAATGGAGGGATGCCATATCAAGCTACGTCGTGCAGAGAGATATCAATCAGCGCTACCAGATGAATGAGCTTCTCGGTGAGGGATCGTACGGCAAGGTATTTCTTGCGTCCCTCAAATAATAATTCGTGCAACGGAGCTAATTTCACATCAAATCTTAACAAATCTCCTCGCTAGGCTCGGGCAAGCAACAATAAGAGGTCAAAAAAGGGTAGGAGGTTCGAGTCGCCAATAAGACTCTTGATAAAAATAAGATTGCATCGAACGAAGTTAGGCTGCGTCAGTTGGTTGCAGAAATTAGGGTGCATTGGGCGCTCGAAAAGTGTGACGGCTCATTACGCCTGTTGGAATTATACGAGGATGAGGGATTTGTATATATAGTGCTAGAGTATCAAAAGTAAGGGTCACTGCTGCAAAATATCATCAAAAGCCAAAAATTCAATGAAAAAGACACGAAAGTAATAATGGAGCAACTTTTGCTAGCCGTGGATTTTATGCATCAGAGAAATGTGATTCACAGAGACTTGAAGCTGGACAACATCCTTATCAATGACATCGCAGAATCAGGAGATTACCGAATTAAAATTGCCGATTTCGGACTGTCCACATTCGGCCCATTTAATCAGAGAGAGCGACTATATGACAAATGTGGCACTCCATGTTATACTGCGCCCGAAGTCCTGAGGGGCCAAGGCTATACTTTGAAGTGCGATATGTTCAGCCTGGGGTCGATCATGTTTAATATGATCACTGGTAGGTACTTGTTCCCAGGAGCGAACAAACAGCAAGTCCTCAAGAAAAACAAAGAGTGCGACCTGAATTGGATCTATGACTACCTCACCGCCGAAGTTAGTGATCAATGCCGCTCCATAGTTTTGCTATTATTAGATAAAGATCCAGGCAAGCGGCCGACAGCCAAGCAAGCGCTGATGCATGAATTCTTCAAGCAAGACAAAATGGTGCTGCAACAGTTATTAGACGCCAACCATGCCATCTGCCAGCCTCCTCCGTAAATACCCATGCCTCTTCTCAACATCATAGCAGATTACCATAACTTTAATAAAAGTGCAACCCACAACTAGGAAGATATCGGAAACAATATTAATAGTTCCTACCATTAATTTTCGTGCTATTTCGGCCGTGGGAACACATAGCCAGAGGTGCCGAATTAACACTTGCCCCTTAAATAATTAATAATCAGGAAGAGTAGTATAGCTCAGGCCACAGGGGGCAGGTCAGGGGATTTCTTCAAATCTCAAGTAAGACTCAAAAGATAGACGCTCAACGAGGATAACGTTTAGAAGCTATTCGAATAATAGGTCGCGATCGCACGCGTGAACTATTTCGATGCCCTCTAAGAGTCCCGCTGCACTAAATCTCTGAGTCGGTAGATCCCACAGACTGTTCATCAACTGGCAGTGATCGATGAAGACAGATAAAATTCACCTATCATCAAGGAGGAAGGAGTGAAGCAGGCCAACTCTAACAACTTCAAGTCAAAATTCTTCAAGGGTGGCATGGCCCGAAGCAAGAACGATGAAATACTTGTTTAACAGTAATAATAAAACAGCCCAAGCAAACTAAAAGAGGCAGTCATTAATGTATAATCAGAGAAGATAAAAAAGTTGCTCTAGGAACAGAGTTCTGCAAACTTTGCAAAACCTCAGCTTTTAATCAGTGATAAATAAGAAGTTTCTCTAGTGGTTGGTATAGGGCAGCTTCAAATCATTCCGACGCACCAGAATGAATCGATCCTATAAGCTGTACCTTAATCTGAGATGAAATCTGTACCGATAAAGCCAGAGGAATAGAAAATAACACTTGACAAAAGTATGCAGCAATTCTAATTGGTGAAAAACGAGGCATACTCCCGGTAAAGCTCACATACCGTACAAGAATCAAATAATGAAACCGTCAATGTGACTAGAGTCTTTGCGATCAAGGAAAATCAAGGGAGGAATAACGTCGTGACTGGGGGTCGCGTGTTTCTATGAAAGCGTGTATAAATATACACTGTTATCTTTCTAGAGAGGTTAAGGGGTTTTGGGGTTTTGGGG
>JBBAKX010000088.1:0-2924 GCA_040403315.1 Flavobacteriales bacterium | reverse complement strand
CCCCAAAACCCCAAAACCCCTCATCCACACACGAGTTAACAAAATGATCATTTAACTATGAAATGTGCGATATCAGCGTTTAGATTGCTCGATGAATTCATTTTGTCCATTTGCTTCGATTCCTTATTATGCTATAATGTTGGGGCCATTATAATTTTCTTTTTCTTTACCTCCAGTGCCTTATCTCCTTGTAGTATAGGGCTCGCATTCGAGAGCTGTCTAATGTTAAATTCATTAAGCATCATATTAAACTCCCTCTGCTAAGGTGAAGTTGATGTTTGTTCGTGTTGTTTCATGTCTAATTTCCTATGCTCCAGGGTCCCGTGTTACACCAAATTAGGTTTCAGATCTATTTTACTGGCTGTCATATAGTTGTCTACCTCCTCCTTTGCGAGGAACCTATTTTTCCGGGCTCCCATCGGCTGTTATAATTGTCTATAATATTTACTTAAATCCAAAGTAATATTCTGTGACAGCGGTTGCTAGTAAGTTTGTACAACTTATTATGTCATACGACTGCGTTGGTACAATTGGTGGGCCACTGCCGCGCGGCGTTGATTTATTTCCAAAGCCTCTTGGTTTGATTATGAAGGCGCGGTCGCCGTCATGATATTAAGTTTGGAAATTTATTGCACCTTCTTGAAGGTAGGTTTATACTTTTCGAAGATTTCATTCAAGACCCCTTTTTATTAAGGAGATGGCTTATCTTCATCGGGAGGTGAGCGGGCTGGGGAGGGAAGGGGTGAGGTGTCTTATTTTTTAGGGGATTGTTGTGCAAAACCTGACAGGTAGAGCTATTATTCACCTTCATGCTCGTCGATTATGAAGACTTGAAGGGAAGATTGATTGGTTTTAAAGGCACCATTCTTGTTAAGTGACTTCTTCCTGGCAGCAGCCGCATATATCCCCCCTTTATTCTACTATTGTTTCAAAGTTGAATGTGTGATCCTGTTTTCATCACCCCCTTCCTATATACCCTATGTATTCAAATAGGAAGCCTCATCTAATGTAAAGTTGGCAGTTGAGACAGGGGGGTCTTTTTCATAAATGCTAACTCTTTTGTTAATTTGGTCTCTCATCTCGGGTTATTGATCTTTCAAGAAAGTTTATATCATAAAATGTGCTTCATCTGGACCCTCGATTTTCTTGGTTTCTGGGGGCCCGTTTTGACCCATAACGGCAAGTGAACTTTTCTTGCTGGAGCTCTATAGGAGCTTTTTGGAAATGGAAAATTGATGGGGTTTCAAAATGATGGTACGAGTCACTGTACTGCTTGTGACTTGTGGAAGGTTTTATCTGGATTAAGTTCTATGGAAGGGTGTCGTTTGTCCAGCGGTAAGTAAGATCGAGTTCCGCTTTTGGACGCTGCTTTGAAAGGGGCTTGTCTTAATTAAAAATTATTTCGAGGCATTTTTCTTCATTGTCTTGCTCGGGGTTTGTTCGAAATCCAATGCCGATCGGAAGTTTTCAGGATCTGGCCCGAGGCTTGGTAGCTGATCGAACACTGTCTGCATGTATTCAGTGAAATGAGTCTTATTAGGCTGATGCCCTCTGAATCTCTTGTCCTCAACCTGAAAATGATCCTCATTCGAGGTAGGAGCAAGATTGAACCTTTTGTTTTGGACCACCGTATTCCTGAACGAATCTTATAAGTCCCTTTTTGGGGACCTGGTCGGACTTTCTTCCCCTTTACTTCCGATGTCTTAGTGGTTTTCGATATATTTTCTGTTATCGATTGTTTTGTGTGCCAGTTGTTTATTGACTTGGTCTATAAATTGCATGATATCCGGTTCCCGTTTTATATTGGGCTGAGCTGGGAGTGGATCGGATTATTTTTGCTTGAAGTTTACATTCATGTATTTCGAAAGCTTGCCTCCGCCTGGCGTCGTCAAAGTGTCCTCTACAGCCGGCTTACTATCTAAGATAGTTTCCCCAATTATTCTCATTTTTCTATTGATACTCGGTAGTAATTTCTTCTTGCTTACGTTCTTTACCATCGTTTTATCCCCTTTTAACTTTTCGCTGTAACTTACAGCTTCATACTATTGTTACTTCTGTATACTTAAAATTTCCCTTTGTAATAACTAATTTGCATACCCCTACCCCCCATAGTCATCATTCGTTAACGATTGCAAATTAGGCAAGGGTACGGCTTGATCGAACACAAAGGGGAGGATGGATTTGGTTGCGGTTTTCATAGCAGATTATTTATTATCCAAAGAGTACTTTTAAGAGTGCTTTGATGGTATCTCGAGCTATTTGCTCGAGTTGTTACGATTGCTTGCATATTCATTGAATGAGTTATGAGAAGCCACATGCTCCTAATGAAGTACCTCCGACCAAGGGTCTGCTGTGTTTTTAAGTAAAGGGGGTGAGCCCATGTTTTTTTATTTGTCCCAGTAACTTTTCTGGTTCAGTTTCAAGGGGCTGATTGCATTTCCGGCTGTCGTTTTGAGTACAGTTGGCAATGGTCCGAGGACACTTAATGGATTAATATTATGTTGTGGGGCTTTTTGAGTAGAATATTCACTATAGAGGGTTGTTCGGTTGAACTTACTTCGGAGCTAGATCTATGAGGAGTTGTATGTGGTGAAAGCATCGCTGAGTTAGTCATTGAAGTTTCGTTTCCCTTTGTTTCCCGTCGTCCCAAAAGTTCTTGGATTGAAATTTTCGACTGAATTCAAATTTATCCCACCTTCACTTCCCTCTTTGATAGCAGGCATGTTCAGTTTAAACCTATGCTCTATATAATCCTGAATAGCGTCGACCTCTTCGTTTTGGACGACGATTATAGAGTTCAATTCATAATCTGAGGGCTGGTTCAATTGCTTAACTTCGATCATCTAGCCTTTCATTTTATATATTCACTTTAATATAAACTTATTAAGGACAGTGTATGGGGTTTTGGGGTTTTGGGGTTTTGG
>JBBAKX010000087.1:0-2944 GCA_040403315.1 Flavobacteriales bacterium | reverse complement strand
AACTGTTCACTTTGCGCCGAATTTCGCTGTCCACTTTGCGCCGTTTTATGCACAATTCCAGCAGATACGATTAAAGCATGACCCCAACAGCCAAGTAAATACCCTGAATTCGTAGTTTCAATTCCAGCAGATACGATTAAAGCGACAGAGTTAGAGGCGGGGAGAGACGTAATAATAAAGTTTCAATTCCAGCAGATACGATTAAAGCTGGTTATGGGTAATCTTGGTCGCCGGGCTTATCCTTGTTTCAATTCCAGCAGATACGATTAAAGCCTTTTGCTCATCCATCTTTTTCCCTTCAATACTTTCGTTTCAATTCCAGCAGATACGATTAAAGCCCTGCGAGGTCTGCAATCAATTCGCTTTCCTTTTTCAGTTTCAATTCCAGCAGATACGATTAAAGCGAAGTCGTCGTCCGTTTTTTGATTATTAGTATTCATGTTTCAATTCCAGCAGATACGATTAAAGCTGTGATCCTTTCGCCTACTTTATCGGCTACTATTCCGTTTCAATTCCAGCAGATACGATTAAAGCCTACATTCTTCAATGGAGCTGAAATTCTGTTCGCTTGTTTCAATTCCAGCAGATACGATTAAAGCCAGCTTTGGCTTTTGTGCTTTTGGTTTCGTTTTTCAGTTTCAATTCCAGCAGATACGATTAAAGCCGCCTATTGCCTGGACTATATCCAGCTTTGTGAAACGTTTCAATTCCAGCAGATACGATTAAAGCCCCAGGCAGCGGAGCAAAAACATCCAAATACATTGAGTTTCAATTCCAGCAGATACGATTAAAGCTGTCATTATGATGTTGAAGACTGGCTTTTACCGGATGTTTCAATTCCAGCAGATACGATTAAAGCACGCCATTGTAAGCGCGGGCGCACTTGGTGACGCATGTTTCAATTCCAGCAGATACGATTAAAGCCTCGATTACTGCATGGTTATGTTAAAATTGAAGCGGGTTTCAATTCCAGCAGATACGATTAAAGCGTACAAAATGCTCAATACTACGAAATACCCAAAACAGTTTCAATTCCAGCAGATACGATTAAAGCCTTTAGTGAGCAGCACTAACCGTGATAGTTAATTAAGTTTCAATTCCAGCAGATACGATTAAAGCAATATTTCTTTTTGCTTTTATCCCCGTGATCTTGTTGTTTCAATTCCAGCAGATACGATTAAAGCTCGATTTCGTTAGTAAAAAAGATACTGCCATCAATGGTTTCAATTCCAGCAGATACGATTAAAGCAAGTTGTTTTCTTTATTGTTTTTGCTGTATTGGCAAGTTTCAATTCCAGCAGATACGATTAAAGCAGGCGTAAAAATTGCCGCCGATTTAGTGCCATTCAGGTTTCAATTCCAGCAGATACGATTAAAGCTCGATTATAGTCGCTGCTTTGATGGCGTTAAAAACGAGTTTCAATTCCAGCAGATACGATTAAAGCCTTTTGCTCATCCATCTTTTTCCCTTCAATACTTTCGTTTCAATTCCAGCAGATACGATTAAAGCAACGATCCGCGCAAACAAAACGCGGCAAGAAATTAAGTTTCAATTCCAGCAGATACGATTAAAGCGAGAAGGATATGCACCAAACAAGCCACCCCGAAAAGGTTTCAATTCCAGCAGATACGATTAAAGCGAAGAAAAAAGGCCGCCAATCACGGGATAAAACGCCGTTTCAATTCCAGCAGATACGATTAAAGCGCCTGATTGGCTAAAGCCATACGGGCATTTGTCGAAGTTTCAATTCCAGCAGATACGATTAAAGCCGGGTTGAAGTTGGAAACGAAATAGGTTTCTTTTGAAGTTTCAATTCCAGCAGATACGATTAAAGCCGATCAACGCATCCGGTGCGGTAACTTCAATCAACAGTTTCAATTCCAGCAGATACGATTAAAGCTATCCGAAAGGTTCTGGTTAAGTGTCTTGAAAAGTAGTTTCAATTCCAGCAGATACGATTAAAGCGATCATGGGGCTAGTGCGCACAACATCGACAAACGAGTTTCAATTCCAGCAGATACGATTAAAGCGCTATTCGCCCCGGCCATGGACGCCATTTTATCTATGTTTCAATTCCAGCAGATACGATTAAAGCTAAATCCCCTACTCTGCGGACGCTGTGCCGGGTATGGTTTCAATTCCAGCAGATACGATTAAAGCGCAGCCAGTCGGGTTTGACGAGAACAACCCGTGCAGGTTTCAATTCCAGCAGATACGATTAAAGCACCCGTGACCGTCTGTTTGCACCCCGATGAAAATAACGTTTCAATTCCAGCAGATACGATTAAAGCTCACCTCGATTTTTTGCTTTAGGCTATCCTGGTACAGTTTCAATTCCAGCAGATACGATTAAAGCGTAAAATATTGCGGATTGCCGTTTTCTCCTGCCATTGTTTCAATTCCAGCAGATACGATTAAAGCGGATTTGGGAACGCTGGTTTGAAAAGTCACACCGGAGTTTCAATTCCAGCAGATACGATTAAAGCTTGACCCATTAAAGGTTACCGGGGATCGTGCATACTGTTTCAATTCCAGCAGATACGATTAAAGCCTGAGCGCATACTTGCAATACCGCGTTTGCTACGAAGTTTCAATTCCAGCAGATACGATTAAAGCAAAGTTCATTTTATCCATTATTTAATACCTCATTCAGTTTCAATTCCAGCAGATACGATTAAAGCCCACAGGCAAGGTGCAAGGCACGGTTAATTTTACACGTTTCAATTCCAGCAGATACGATTAAAGCCTCATGCAAACCACACTTTTTGACCCAACATCTAGAAGTTTCAATTCCAGCAGATACGATTAAAGCTCACCTCGATTTTTTGCTTTAGGCTATCCTGATACAGTTTCAATTCCAGCAGATACGATTAAAGCACTTTAAAGGCGGGGTTGAAGAGGTTACAGATCAGGGTTTCAATTCCAGCAGATACGATTAAAGCC
>JBBAKX010000086.1:0-2959 GCA_040403315.1 Flavobacteriales bacterium | reverse complement strand
CCCCCAAAACCCCAAAACCCCAAAACCCCTCACACTGCACTTGAATTACTAAGGTATTATATATATAATGAAGGGTTCTCAGCTATCTAGAGAGATCCCGAGTTGATATAGTAACTCTTTAAACTTTGCCATTTCAAGCGGCTTTGTGAGGAACCCCTGCATGCCCGCTTGGAAACATCGTTGCTTGGTTTCTTCAGTATTGTAAGCAGTCAGTGCGATTATAGGCGGTGGTGATTCCATCATGTCTCTGATTTTGACCGTTGCCTCGAATCCGTCCATGATTGGCATGTTGCAGTCCATAAATATTAAAGCATATTCATCTTTATTTGCTTTCACAGCTTCGATTGCCTCTGCTCCTGTGAATGCCTTATTGATTTATAAATTAGGGTAGGTAGTTGTCAAAAGTTATTCAATAACCATCAAGTTAAAGATGTTATCATCGACGATTAATATTTTATTCGGTTATTAAATTCTCGCAGTTTTGGTATGTGTATTTTCTATTGCCATTAAAGACGTCTATAAAGGAGGTCGGCTGGCAAAGCACAAATTCTTATTCCGTGCAATATTGGCTATTGAAAGTTACTCATGCTTTGGATTGAATTTAGATTATACCCTCAGCAAATTATTATCTTTTCGGTCATCGCACAATTAATTATTAGGTCCTTAATCATGATTATATTATTGTCTAATGCTCAACTGATTAGCGAACAATATATTGTCAGGCTAGCTTTAGTCGTTTTCATCTGTTTAAGGCCTCTCATTAATGGGAATAACCCTGCAACTCTCTTCAATGATGTGCACTGTAGTCTATACCGAAAAATCAGAAGAACTAATCTACCGATCAACAAAAAAGAATTTCCTTCTGTTTCTAGGGGAATGCGATTCTGGAGTGAGCAATTGTACGTTGCCTTCATCTCTCGGAATGACCATGTGCATGGTTAAGTCAATAGTAGTTCCTTATCCTTCCTCACTCTAGCATGAGATAGTTCCTTCATATTGCTGACAAAGTTTCCTGCATATGAAAAGACCCAACCCAATTCCATTCGTCCGCTTAGAGGGGTCCATCTACATTTGGAAGAGCTGGAACAAATTTCCCTAGTTGATAAGTGAGATTCCTATGCCTGAGTCACGCACTCTTACGAGCAATTGTTATTTCTAGGTGTTGTAATCTATGGCGACTGTAATATTCCCTTAGGGCATCGTGAATTTCAAAGAGTTCTGCAAAATATTGTGCAAGACTTGTTTGAGTCTCTGAAAGTCTCCACTTAAAATGTCTGGAACCCTTGAATAGTAGAACGCATGCAGAGTGATGTGTTTTTCCGAGCAGCCGAGTTCCATGTGGTCGATGAGTAGATTAATGGTGTCTCTGACGTTTTGCTATTCTATTTTGGGGTCGAAGGTGCCTTGTTTAATTTTGAAAAGGTCAATCATATCGCTCACGAAGTACGACAGAGTGTGACTAGAATTGTTTATCAACTGCAAAAGCTTCTTCGTACCCTCAAAACTACTACTGCTTTGATCAAGCGATTGGTTTATTGAGGCGAGCAATGCTATTTACTAATGCATGGGTGTCTGCATTTCGTGGGAGAAAGTAGCAGTGAGCATTTCGTAAAAGTGGGCGAGCATTTTGGTTTTCTGATACGCCAGCATTTTAGTGATTCCATGAGTTACTACCATCACAGCTTCCTTATTCCTATACTGAATATTAACGGACGTAAGTGAAAATATTTCGGAGCCTTCAATATTATTATCTTCAGTTTATTTTTCATTGCCAAGAACTTTGAAACAGGACTCTGGATAATTTAGAGCAGCTTGGAAAATATTAATTTTATTTGCCTTGTTCTCCGGATTAACAAAACTTACTCGGCCAGTCGATGATTTTACTTGATCCAGCTCGCCTTCTTCCTCTTCCTCGTTGTGCAATTTGAATATTTGCAAATTTTTTACTTTTAGTGGACTATCGCTGTAATTATTAAATTGGGTCGAAGGTATCCCTGAGTTACTTTGCATGGTTTGCCTTAATTTTTATTAATCAATGTGATCCGGCAAATCTCCTAGGTTTTTAGGAGGCTAATCAATTTTTGGTTGTTTGAATATCAAATGGGTGTCAGTCCCTTGCTTAGATTCACTTACTGACAGTAACTCTTCAATTTTGTCATTTTTATATAGCACCTCTTGCCCATCGTCTTTTTGAAATATGAGCACTCCCTCGGGCATGCTTTCTAGTATGATTTTCAGATTCTGATGCATCTGCTGGTTTTCCTTGGATTCCAAGAACTACAGCTTCTGAATTTTCTCGGCACAATATATCATGAGGAAGCCAAACATGATTGTTTGATTGATGAAGGGGTACACTTTGAAGTCCAATACGACAACGTAAAAGGTGAAGGTCGTCCAGAGGTTGATTAAAATACCTACCGATGTAATTATCCAGCAACCATTGAGAAATATCGAGGTCAGCATTACGTGAATGAACGACCCAACGATAGTCCGGATGCCCTCGGTTTAGTGAGGGCTGATAGGCATGTCCTCCTTTTAAATGCAAAGGAACGTAAGGTAAGCGGCCATGCTCAATAATGCATAGTAGCGGGATAGTTGGAGCGGAAATCTCCAAAATAAGACCAAAAATATCAAATAGAGGAGGGTGCCTGCAATATAGGTGAGAAATCTCGTCAATGTGGTCTGGCCGGTCGAATAATTGATGGTCAATGTAGTTCCGATAATGCAGCGATAAAGGAAAATGAGACTGCTAAATTTGATGAGAGCATTTTTCTTGGACAAAATGAACTCATTCTCCATCTTTTTGTCCTTGAACGTGAGAAGAAAGTTCGATTGCATAAATAGGTTGATAATAAATATAAATTTAAATATTCACAAATTGAAAATTACCTAATCAGCCCGATAAAAATATTATTATAGTCTGATAAATATTGAGGATTGGGGTTTTGGGGTTTTGGGG
>JBBAKX010000085.1:0-2971 GCA_040403315.1 Flavobacteriales bacterium | reverse complement strand
CCCCAAAACCCCAAAACCCCTACAATCTGTCGGCAGAGAATGGAATAAGGGTGGTAAGAGTGTTACTTCGAAAGATTCTTCCGATCACGCTTAATTAATTATATAATAGTGACACATACCATATGGATCTAAACCAACCTTGGAAGCCATCTCTGGCGCTCGATCCAAAATCCCGGGGAATCAAAAAGACAAAGACTGCGGCGGCTCGCTTCCCCTGCACTTTTGAGGGCTGCGTCAAAAGCTATTCCAGAAAGAAAAGATTGATAGTCCATTGTTTTCGAAGCCATTTTTCACAGTTGAATGAAGATGATGCCCGAGGTCATCTATTGACTAGATTTAATGGTCTTGCGTAAAACGATCAAAATTGTCAATATACAGAAATCGCAGGAGTTCAATATGTGCCTCCTCACAATCCAGAGAATACGACGAGTTTGACCGTATTAGTGAATTCTCCTAATTAGAGGAACCTTCTCCAAGGCAATGAAGTTTTGGATTCTCGAGCCCAGCTCGCAAGGGTAATATTTTAATTATTTTAACTGGTATGCTTTGTAGATGAAGATAAATAGTTCGCGCTGCATCTTCAGAGAGGATGACCTTCTTGGATTTAAGTGTGATCAATGCAATCGGACCTTTTCAGAAAAGTACAATTTAGTTGTGCACAAGCGTGTGCATTCGGGCGACAGGCCGTACTCGTGCGAAATATGCAGGCAAGCCTTTTCCATTTTGGGTAACCTCAAGGACCACATGCGGAGACATGCTTAAATAAAGTTAGTATATTTAAAATGTTTCAATGTTTTCTCTAGGCCTTACAAATGCTCTGATTGCCCAAAGCAATATTATAGGAGGTATCTTTTAGACAGGCATTTGAAACGTTGCAAAACTCGGAAAATATAATTGGGGGAGCTCATCACGCCAAACAAGGGCAGGCACATGAAGTAGGTAATTGTCGCAAAACATCAAGAGGATTTAAGCCTAGATGAGACTGTGAGTGAATCTTTCAATGATGATCATTCATTAGAAGAGACAAAGCACATGGAATGCGATGATGTTGCGCTGAGCCATGTGATCCAAATTTGCCATCCTATAGCATCAGGGAAGCGGGCCCAACATTTGGTTACCTAATAAATGAATGCAATGAATGAATGTCGAGGTGTGCCTAATGAATTAAGGAAATAGAGTAATGTCAGTCATAACTTAAATCTAGCTAATTATAAATCCAAAAATTCGACTCCATCGGCCAAAAGAGTCGAGTGGATTTAAAACCCCTTACTCGATGAACATTAGTAGATGATGATCAATGTCTAGGAAGACGATCAGATGCAGAAAATCGGTAAATCGATATTGGACACAGTAAGAGGAGAGGCTTAAAATCATTAAACTCAATAGGGTTATAGCCAAAATTTATCTGATGATAGACAATAAACTGACAAAGTGGAATTACAGATTCTAGGTGGGAGGCAAAGTGATAATCACGATGCACGCTCTTCATTGATCAAACTATCGAAAGAAGCCATATCTCAATCGGCTAACCAAGTTAAATAATTTTCTGATCGAAGTGACCCTCTGAAAATAACTCTCCCCAATATTCCAGAATATTACCAATAGACTACTGCTTAGTTTAGTAGAATGTAGCCCAAAGCATAGGAAATAGATTCTCATAGGTCCAAACTCTCAGGAAGCAGTGATTTAAAAATATTAGAGATGGGAAGTGGATTTTAAAACAAAACTTCGAGGATTAATGGCTAGCCTTTGCACAAGCCATCAATAAAATTTCCAAGCAGCCTAAGTATTAATGAAAACGCTGAGAAATAATCAAAGGGCATGATGTGGGAGCTGAATTCAGTAGTTGCGCGCTCATTTCCGTTACCTACCCTACCTCCACTACCACTCACTGTCTAGCCTCAATTGATCCACCCATATTATCTGAACCCATATGCACCAGGGGTGCCATACAATTCCATGATTATGATACAGGCTCCACAACCACCACCTTAATATTTAGTACCATATTAACCATACCAATTGCTGACTTCACCAGTACCATATTTCTACGATCCCAGGTACGGAAGCGTTCAGTAATAATTCAATAATTAATTGTCCGAATCTCGCCATTCATAAAATTACAAATAAACTATCGGATAAAGCATACCTTTATATCAGACAACGAATCACCTTCATTAAATTAATGCTTAACTACTCACGAATCCACTCGCTCTTAAACAAACATTTCCCTCTCCCACGTTTTACAATAACTAAGGAATGTCAGTGCCAATCGAAAATAGCTTGCACAAATCACAAATGCATGTTGGCAGCAGGGATCGCATGATTAATTAATATCAAGCACCGACAGCGGCAGCGGTAGGCATCCGTAGTGATCCCATGATGAAGAAATAACGAGAAACCTAATAGTTCGGCTACCTGCCTTGCTAACCGATGTACCACTCTTCTGCATCTACAAAAATGGAAGATGGATTTGTCAGAAACTTGGATCATAAAATGATCATGTAAAATGATCAACGATCTTGGAGGAGGAACCAGATTAATGCAAATCAACATTTAAATCAATCCAACTTGTGAAATCATCATCACCACTAAACAGATGGTTATTGATCTCGAATGTGGATGAGAGAATCGGCAGGCTGCTCAGTGAATGACAAATTAAATTGAAAAACGATCACATCCACATGATCATGCCAGAATCCGTTCGAGTTGTTGAAATCAGACAATTGAAGCGGCGGCGCAAGTATCAAGAATTCTAAGAACACCTGAACGACGCGCACCTCATCTTCCATTGAGAGTTTTGCCAGAAGTGCGTAACTGCTTCGATGTAGGAAAAATTGGCGAATTTATCTCACATCTGCTTGTCGCCTGCCTGCACAATATGTCTCTGCAAAGATATGAAAGTTATCAATTAATGCACATCTATTCTCAATATTCGCGTCTGGGGTTTTGGGGTTTTGGGGTTTTGGGG
>JBBAKX010000084.1:0-2981 GCA_040403315.1 Flavobacteriales bacterium | reverse complement strand
TATTGAACGATTTATATATGAGGAAACAGTTAATAATTATTGGTAGTATGACTCATTAGAAAAGGCTCATTCACGTTTCCTACGACCCGTGCTCGAAGTCGTTCGGCTGCTGTTCGCCCCCGAGGAGTTGCGCACTTTAGGTGTCCCAATCCTGTAGGAACCATGATGGGGGATTTTCTCCAGATAATTTGTGTAGAATTTAGCGCACAAATAGCCTGGAAAGTTTTTAATAAGGGTCTTCATCACAGGAGGGGGTGGTGAAGCGGTGGTTGGCCTCTGTAACACAATGCCATTAGATTCGAGAATTCTAACGACGATTGTGCGAGCCTCATCATGCAGGAACTTCACCGTCCTGGCGATCGCGGTCAAGCTGACGTCCATATTAACCGCTTGGACGCGAAGCTGCTTCCGGAGAGCGCCTATGAAGTTTTTTTGTTTCATAACCTCATAGGCCTCGAGCAGGTGTTTTGCCTTGCAAACCTTTCCATCTGTCTGCGTCCTGTTTTGTACATTTAGGAGAAGTGAATCCTCCGAAATATTTTTAAGTTAATGCTCCAAATAGGCGAGAGTCGCTTCCACTAGGGCAAAAGATAGCAAATGCCGGGACTATCCGTGCCTTTTCTAGAGAGCGAGGGAAAAGTAGCTCAGGTAGCCTAAAAACACGATAAAGTGCAGGGCCTCGTTAAATATTATTTATTAGGTAAATTGTGCGTAGGGATGTTGTCGCTATATATTATCCTATTATCGCGAATCCAACTAAAGCAACATAAGCAAAAGTTATGACTGATGAAAAATTGTTGCGTCGTCAAGTTAGATTTTGAAGGACAGCGACTGAAGTATGTCCTGCTCCATCGAGAAAAGTTACTGGAGTGTATATCTGCCATGGGAGGCTTTAGCCATAAGTTTTGACGCAGTGATGGTGATAACATCCTCGTACTTTGAGCTAATTAATACAGCCGCCATGCCCACGAGACAGAACCTATCTTTCGGGATCAGAACTCCTTAAAGGCGTTTCGCTGACATGAATCGGTCTATGAGGGAAAGGGAAAGCGCGAAGGTCTGGTGTGTGCTCACTTTGAAGGCACGGAACACCTGGAGTACCCAGTCAAATAATTTGACTCTGTTGTCTCCCTCCATTTAATGGAACTAAAGTGTTTCATCATCAATTATATTCGTGTTGTCCGTATTTAACCTGGCGCTTAATTAACTGTGCTAGATTTCACTTTCTGAATGAAGCATAACCAGACTCTAAGCGAGCACATCCTAAGCAACCACTTCCTCAAGAGTACGTTGGATTATTGATTAATCCGAGAGAGATGAAGTCTGGCTGCCACTTCGACTGTGGCTACTGCTTGATGGTGTGTAATCTGGAGATTTGGTCCCTCCCCCATTAATACCTTATTATGACGACCCGTTTCCCCGAGTGATCGAACTGTAATCGCACGCATTTTCTGAATTATTTTTGTTTTGTGCCGAAACTCCCTCATAGCATTGGCGAAATGAGTTAATAACAGTGGCTGACACGGATTTATTCGAGCGTGGACTCATCCTCGCAAAACTGATTTTATTTTTGGGAACATAGATGGCACGCTTGGATGAAAGATTTTTGAGAGGAATGTTAGGATGATGAGGGCGGTCATGATTACCTTCAAATTATTAGTCTGTTTGCACTAAATTGGATGATGTTTACAATAGAGTGGCGGATGTATTTTATTGATCCTCTTTGGTTTGACAGATTTAAATCAGTTTATCTATATTTGCATGGCTATTAGCAGAAGTAGTTTCACAAGGATCATCCCCAATTTTTCTAAGTTGTAGGTCTTATTTCTAGCTAGGGGCCTCTGGACCATCCCTTGCGCTTCCCAATATCTTATGCAGCTTGTCGCCTTCCTCTTTCTTCTTCATTGTCATTCGGCGTCGAAGCAAATTCTACTCAGCCAGCTATATTTGCTCGCCGATTTTTACGATGCTCGGACTACTTTTGGATTAAGCCACTGTCGGGTGGAATTAGCCGAACTATTATGGGTAAATTTATTTTTTAATATGGTTTAATTTTGCAGTCTTTAGCGTGATTTAAATGGGTTTCGCAAGATGGCTCTGAGATTGCGGACTGCCAATTTTGACTTCTTATTCGCATTATAATCGGAATTTTAAAGACATTATTTCTCCATTTCTCTAATACATGTGCTAATTTTTCTTTTAAAATCGCTTTGCAGGCTCCCTAAGTTAGTTGCCGACCTCAAAAATTTGTTGTGCCGCGCTATTATCCATGAGGCAACCTGCGGTGACAATCTATTTTTAATCAGCTATATTAAGTTGGTATTTATTGCCGAAATATATACGGCCGCTCTGTTCGACCCTTGATCGCCTGGTACCCCCATCAATGCCCGCACCATCTCCATCATCTCTCTACATGGATATGATCTATTACAGCACTTTGCGATGTACCTTAAATTGCTCGAGCCCACCAATATTATTCATTGGTAACTCCAAATCTTCCGCATCTCTCTTTTCTAGAGACAAGCTAATTTAGCTGCTTTGAAAATAAGTCGTATGGCTAAAATCTACTGCGCCGCGTCTTTAATCCGTAAATTAGTTCCGGCATTAGTTACTAAGCGGCTCAAGGCGTCTTGTTGTTGAATTAAAATTTTCTCTTCACAGTTGCTGCATCCGCTTCGCTACGAGGTGAACTTCGTTCTTGCTATCGATTATGATACAACCAGGCAATTTATCATTTTAATTCTTAGCAGTGATTGAAATTGATTTTTTATGGAAAGATTTCCGGGCGGCGGCGGCAATGTTGTCACGACCAATTGTTACTTATGAGTCTATTTGTTGCTCCTCGGGCAGTCTTGATCCAAATTAGGGGTTCATGAACGTGCGATAGTGAAATAAAATTATTGTCAATGAATTTTAAACGACGCGATTAATAATACTACCTATCCTCACTTCATACATGTTGGGGTTTTGGGGTTTTGGGG
>JBBAKX010000083.1:0-2989 GCA_040403315.1 Flavobacteriales bacterium | reverse complement strand
AATGAACGTTAGGTGATTACAACTCACTTATTGTGACGCAGATTTCCATTTTTAGGATCTAAAAACTCCTGTACAAAATTGTGCAATTCGTCGAAATTTTCAAATTCTCCTTCTTTGAATTCTCTTTCACTACCCCGATACACCAGTGTAGCAGGCAAAGCACCACTCCAAGTGGAGTCTACCTTTTCGATCCATTGCTGCTGTTTACTATCCAATAACGCAACAATCAAAGCGGAAAATTGCTTTTGTTTTAAAAAAGGTTTCAACTTGGTTTCCAGATCTTTACGAAAATCTAGACTCACTAAAATGATTTTGATTTTTTGTTGCGGAGTGGATTTTTGCAATTGCTCAAAATAAGGCAGTTCTCTGACACAAGGTGGGCACCAGGTGGCCCAAAAATTGATCACGTAGGTGGTGTCCGTTTTGGTTTGCTTCATCAAGGGTGCAAAATCGTCAAACGACTCCACAATTTGCTGTGCACGTAATCCATAGCCAGCAACAACCAATAAGACCAACAGAAATAGTTTCTTCATGATTCAAATTTTCAGGGCATTCCTGCCTTGTAAATTTCTGCATTTCCAGTCAGAACATAACGGCTTCCAGCTGGAAAAAACAGGCTTTGGCCTTTCTGCAAGGGAAGAGATTCATTAACCAAGGCTTCTCCTTCTATAAGCAACAATATTTCGGGGCCTTTGGTGGCATGTTGCTCGTGTTTTTTTGAAGGGCTTAACCTGATCAGGCTTAATTCAAAATCTGGAGCAGGTGTTTTGAACACCGTCATGGTATCGCTTATGACTTCTCCCGAAAATACATTCGGCACAATGGGTTCGAAGGAAAGGTGTTGAATCAGGGTATTCGCATCCACATATTTATCGGTAAGGCCACCTCTGAATACGTTGTCCGAATTGGCCATTAACTCCACATTGACGCCTTCTAGATAGGCATGCAATACTCCAGCATCCTGAAAAATGCCCTGACCGGGTTGAATATTGACCACATTCATCAAATAAATGGAAACCACCCCTCGATCATATCCGCCATCAGGCAAACGAAAATCGCGCAAAGCCCTTGCGGCCCAATAGTCTTGCTGATCTTTCTGCAGTTTTTCTTCGGCTAGCAAAGGCAACAACCGAGCGGCCAAGGGCGCCAATAAATCATTCATTTCTGCCTGAGGCATATTCATAACCTGAGCATACAAGGGCTGAATCGAGACTGGAGAGAAAAACGCCAAGAGTCCTTCTAGTTCAGGAGTATTTTGCAGACTAGCTTGAATCTTGTCCAAAGTAGCAAAACCGTGCAACAACCAGAAATCGGTCAAAGCAGCCATCATCTCTGGCTTGTGGTTGTCGTCTTTAAAGTTGCGGTTGTACTCATTAAGTGGAATACCTGCTGCATTCTCAGCAGCGAAACCTACCTCCGCCTCCCGCTTATTCGGGTGCGCCTGGATGGAGAGCATTTTGTCCACATCCAAGATTTTCAGCAAAAAAGGAATTTGGTTGTCAAAACGCTTCGCCGTGTCACTCCCTAATATTTCAACTGGAGAACTGGAGATGACTTCACTAAGCGCCATTGGAAATTCTCCGGGCTGATGCACATTCGCCATGCCTCGGGGGTGAGCACCAAGCCACAATTCGGCGCATGGTTCGTGCGCTGAGTTGTCCCGGTTCAAAAGGTTGGGGATATAATCAAAACCGCCCCAGGCGTAGGGCTGGATTACGCCTTCAAGCAAGTAAGGTGTGGTGAGCGTTGTCATAGATAGCTTGGGTTTTATTTTTCACTAACCAAAAAATAGACTGCCGTTGACAAAAAATCGCGCAAATAAGGAAAACTACTCAGTAGTGGATTTTGAGTACGAGGCGCCCATCCAAATTTATACTGATAAATGGGATTGATCAAAAAGATCTTGCGTTGCAAAGCCAGATAGCCTCTCTTGCGCAAAATACTTTCAAAACGCTCGATGGAAATTCCCGTGTCCTTGATTTCCAACAATTCCTGAATGGTCTGCGCAGACTCTCCTCCCCATCTCAACACCTGTTGGTAAATGCTGCGCGGCAACAAATGGTAATAGGGCAATTTTGAAAGCCATTTTCCCCGACAAATTTGTTGATGGCCGCCAAAGGGCATGTACCAGGGCGGAAAAGCGAAGAAAACCACGCCATTCGGGGCCAAAAATTGGCGCAAAATGGTCATGAATCGATCTTGATCCGGGATGTGCTCGATGACGTCTTTGAGGATGATCAAATCAAACTTAAAGCCGATTTCTTTCGCCGGATCAATATCGTAAATATTGCGAGCAATCAGTTGCAACTGCCCGGCAGCAACTGGCTCGGGCATAAAGGATTTGGCAGTTTCGATGCGGCTTTCATGCAATTCTATGCCCACACACTGACACTCTTCTTCCAAAAAAGCCTTCAATACTCCAGCTTCTCCACAACCGATTTCTAAAACCCTGGAACCAGCAGGCAAGGGGCGATGAAGCCGCACAAATGGCAAAATGTATTCTTTGGCAGTTCGATATTGGTAATCGAAATACGTTTTTTTGTCCTGGTGAAATTCAAACATGATGAATAAGATACAGATGTTTGGTAAAGGTACTAAGGAATGGGTAAACAGAGAAGAATACTTGTCAGGAATAAGTGCCCGTGGATGAGCTTCCTACCACCAGCTTTTTTATTTGTTAAATCCTGCCTATCTTTGCGCTTTAAGTCTGACGCAAAAAATTACTTCCCGATTTTTTGAGAGGGTTTTGAATAGGAAGCTCACTTGAATTGAACCGTTCGGCTTCCTATTCAAAACCCAAAATCGGGAAGTTAATTTTTCTGCGCGCTAAAACTATTTCTCTTGGCAAGAATCATGGCTATTGATTATGGAACGAAGCGCACGGGCATCGCGGTAACCGATCCATCGCAAATGATTGTAACGGGTTTGGACACTGTTTCAACCCCTACCCTCTTTGAATTCCTGAAGCAGTACTGTACGGAGGAAGAAG
>JBBAKX010000082.1:0-2997 GCA_040403315.1 Flavobacteriales bacterium | reverse complement strand
CCCCAAAACCCCAAAACCCCATTATCCACAGTGTGTGAGAAATCATTTTTTTTTATGGATCAACTCATCTTCCAGTTTCTTATCTATTTTCTCTATTATCTCCTTGAAAGTTGGCACCTTCCCTATTTTCTACTTCGTCTTGCTTTACTGCTTGTGCGCGTGGCTCGCGAAGAACCGAAACAAGGGGTTGTGCTCAAGGAATTGTGTTAAAAATGGTAGGTCGTGGGACTGACGCCAGAGTTGCCTGAATTAAGTCATGCTCTGCAGGTAATATAAAAGCCATCGCATTTTATTAATATTATTGATAAAACAAACATTCATAAATTCACTTTTTTTATCTTTTATACCGATTTGCGCTGCTTGCGATGACCCTACTCTTGGGCGATAAGCTTCAGCTGATCTTCCAAATTATGCCTCTCACCGACCGCAGGGTTGGATATGCGCTTCTTCTTCTGTATTGGAGGATCGGGAGAGCAGCGTCTCGTTTTCACGTTCCCAACCGCGTCTTCATCGTTGATAGTCATGTACTGCGAGGCTTTGTGTCTGAATGCACACCCTTGCTGCTGTTTGAAGAATTCATTCCTATCATACTTGAAGGAGGACCCCCGTGATTGACCGAGTCCAGACAAGTTTTGATAGACGCCGGACTATCTCGAACGCTGCAAGTAAACTTCGTAGTTTGAGACAGGGTTGTCAGAGCTCTGAGAACAGCTCTCATCTAACTGTTTGAAAGAAGTTTGCACGATCGGTTTAATCGAGCGACCTCTATACTTCAAGGTGGCTCTCACAGGGGAATAATCCTCCTCGGAAATGTTCGCATCGCCGAGTTTCTTGAGATTTATTACTAAGGGCTTTACTAACTTCCTGTGCGGCTGTAATGGTGGGCCTTGTTAGTCCTTTACTAACTGCTTTTAAGGGCTGAAACTTCGCACTGGGGCCAAAGACTCCCTTGAAGTATTCAAATTCTCCTGAAGTTTCACAATTCTGTTCGCTTTCTTGAAGGATCCACCTCCTTGTAGAGATTTGTTCAGGGGTTTTGCATTGATCACCATTCTGCATCGGTGATAATAAGTTTGCTATTTAAGCAGCTGATCAAAGCTGTCTTGATCTTCCGGTTATGGCTAGGGTTTCTCTTGGACGGCGGGTATTAATTTCAAGGGACTAAGATATTTTCGGGGTGTCGGTTATCTATTTATTTACGATGCAGCGGTTGCCGTTGCTGTCGATGCCTAATTGATACGAGAGATGAGCTCTAGTGATTTCTTGATGCACTTCATTAATCCATCCAGTTCGATCATGTCATTTTGTATGTCTGTCAGTTTGTCGGCGTAAGATTGAAGCAGAGGTAGGAAGGACGATTTGTATTCGAGGTCGTATTGTTTAAAGATGGTTGCGAGCAAGTCTTCGTTGTTTAGATCATTTTTAGATATCAATGAAGAATCCTGGAAAATCGCTCTCTGGGGGAATAACCACTTGTTCTGCATGATTTCGTGCATCTTGATCCTTGAATTAGGGTTTTTATCCAGCATTCGCATTACTAATTCCCTCAGTTAATATGGAATATTCTATTCTGTAACCTCGACTTCGTCAGTAATGATTAATCGAGTAATTTAAGAGAGGTCCTCACTGTCGAATGGCAAAGCACCATGGATCATCTGGTAAGCGAGCACTCCAATGCTCCACACATCGATTGCAGGCGTTGTCCGTTTATCCGCGCCCGAGAGTACCTCTGGGGGTAAATAAGCCAAAGTGCCGCTTTAATTTTTCTCCCCTTTCTTCGAGGTGTAGCTCTATATTTGAACGGACAGGCCAAAGTCAATTAATTTAAGTCCCTCAATCGAGTCTGGTTAAGAAAGGAGTATGTTTTGCGGCTTAATGTCGCGGTGCACGATCGAATTTCCATGACAGAAATTTATAGTCTTGCATACTTGTTAGAGTATGGATTTGATCTCACTTACTGGTAGCCCCACCCCCTTGAATTTATCCAAATATTTTTGAAGGTCGCCCCCCGGCATGTATTCCAACATCAAAAGCAGGTAGTGTTTGACAGTAAAAACATTGAGCAGCTCTATAATATGCGGGTGTTTCAGGCGTTATAAATTTCGGCTCTCGTAGAAAAGCTCCTATATCTTATAGGCTGGGAATTAATTTGTCAACCTTAATTTTTTGATCGCCACTAATTCATTCGTAGCTGAATGACGCGCCAGGAGGACCTCCCCGAAGCCACCTCGGCCGAGGGTTTTAATATTAATGAATTCCTTGATGTACCGCTCGAAGTTAAAAGCATCTATGAAATGTAATTTAATATTAAGTTACTTTATAGCGAGACGTAAAAGTAAAAATTATTTCTTTGCTCTTGCATGAGAATGTAGAGATCCTCAATCGTGAGAGGCAGGCCCGATTTACTGTAAAAATATATCTTCAGCTGTCCATTGTTGAATTGTCCCATCTCATCCTCGAATCGAGACAATATATTTCCCCTGACCTCCTTATTAAGATGAGCTTAGAATTCGGCTAAATTCTCGAGTGAAACATTTTCAATTGTATTTAATGTGGCGGCACTTGTCCCCAGTTTATCCTTGAGCAATTAATTACAGAGCATAGAACCTTACGGTCCATGGTAAATAAAGGAGATCTACATAAATGAACAAAGTGGAATTAATTACCTTGTTCGGAGTGCCTCCGTAGTCTCGCCCTACTAATTAATCGTTGAATCCAAACTATAATTAATTATCATTATAGCTCTATTTAAACCGCAGCGGGGGGCTTTCTTAAATGTCTTCATCGCATGAATAAATACGAATCCGCAGAGGTTAGTGATTTTGAGTTGCCAGTTATTATGGGACATGGTATTAATGCTGCTGTTCGTTCATCGGTAATATATATTTAGATAACTTTAATAATAAATTGGAATCCCCACAAATCCTAATATAATTATTTTCCATATTTCTCAAAGATGCTTCTGTGTGTGAGAGGCGGGGTTTTGGGGTTTTGGGG
>JBBAKX010000081.1:0-3035 GCA_040403315.1 Flavobacteriales bacterium | reverse complement strand
TTGCAGTTGAGCGTTCAGAGTGGCATGACGCATTTGGATTTCATGGATTCTTTAATTTTGGTCACGTATTAAGTGATCAAGAATTATCGGATTTTCTTGAAATGCTGCCATCTAGTTATTTGTCCGGCGTCGATGCCTATGACCTAATAGATGGACTGATGGCTAGTAGAAAATTTGAATTGGCTAAAAAGATAATTTCAAAAATACAGTTCAAGTGGAAAATGCGTAAAAAGTATTTGAGGGCTAAATTCATTGGGTGATTAGCAGTCTGAAATCCTTATTCAGCACTTCTAGCACCCAAGATGCCCCAAAAGAGTGCCATGCTGTAAGTATCTTTAGTAGAATAGGCGCATCCCTTTATCTGGACGGTACGTTCCCGAAATAATTAGTGCAAACATTGATTCCCAATTCGAAATCTGACAAGCTAGGCCTGAGTTTGATCTTGATAAGCTCAGCTTTATTGGGTATTTGGGCAACTATGCATACGATTGCTCTGAGGAATATTCTTCTTGGATTTGGCAGTTTGATTGCAATTTTGTATTGGCTAAGGTGGCTGAGTGACGCTAAGGGCCATACTAAATTATGGCCATCTTTTGCAGCCTGGATCCCTTTAGGTTTGGTTGCTTTAATGTTCTTATGGGTTGTTATTCACCTCGCTTATTTTTCGGCTAACCCGCAGCGCCAATTAGATGAACTTGGCAGCACTTGGATGAGGGCATTTCTGGCAACTTTAATAGGCTCGGCAACAGGTTTGGCTTTGAATCAGGGCAGGGTAAAAGCACCATTGCTTTGGCTCGGCCTAGTCATCAGTTTTGTGATCTTAATGGCTCAATATATTCCCAAAGCCATACAACGTAACAGTCTCTTCGGAATGGATTTTTTTGCTGATTACATTTACTGGGCAAAATTTAATGGCGTATTGGCCGGGGTAATTTTGGTAGCTGGGCTGCTAGGCCTATTAATTGATTGCTTTCGAATCAATATGGCGCAACCAGGAGTTGATGATGAGGGCCCTAAATATTTAAAAGCAACTTACATTACTCCACTATATGCTTTATTGGGAATTTTCTTGGCAACCTATTCTTTTGTATTCATATTTGATGCTAAGGCCGGTGTTGGTTTATCTGTAATTTTGATTGGATTTTGGATATTTATTGGATCCATCTTTTTAGCTACGAAAATTTTAAAAAATAGACAGCAAAAAAACTACATTAATGCTTATATTAAGTTGAGCAGCTTATTTCTTATATTTACAGTATTAGTCAGTTTTTTATCCTACAAGCACGTGAAAAATAATCCTGGATGGGAGAGTTTATTCACGGATATTGCTATATCAGCACAAATTGATAAATATCCAAATTGGCAAGCCCCAGCTCAATTTGGTTACCCCAAGCGCGATGATGGGACGACCGTTGCTGGAAATACTTATGAACGTGTTTCGTGGGCAATGGTAGGGCTAAGATTAATTGCAATGGAGCCATTGGGTAATGGCGTTTTTCGCTCTTTCCCCGAGCAGGTAAAAGTACTTGTACCTGAATTTAATGGCGCCACATACACCCATTCTGCTTGGATAGATTTTGGCTTAGTTTTTGGTTTGCCGGGGCTTTTAATAATCCCACTTGCTTTAATTGTGATATTTGGCAGGGCAATCACTGAGGGGGCTGGTCGCTATAAGGCAACAATCATCACCTTAACTTTGGCTACGCTCATTCTTTATACCGTTGGTGAATATGCATTTCAACACGGAATAGAAATATTGTTTTACCTTTGCAGTCTTCTTGCTGGCCTTTCTCTATGTGCAGCTAGGAATGAAGCCGGGGATCATTGAGAGGGTGGCGTCGCAGCATTACTAAGCAGGCTCTGTACTGCATTGCCAAATTCTACAACCAGTGCAGATTCATTTTCGATGGAGTATTTTTCTGATAATGCCGCTAATTCTTTTTTATAAGCATCTGTTGATGTAATGCCTTCCTCAAATTGAGATATCGCCTCTTTTGCGCAGGCAACAAAATTGATGTAGTCGCCGTTATGAACTTCTCTATAAATTGGATGGTGAAAATACCCCTTAGCACCTTCACCTGTATAACCAACTACAAGATTACCTGAGAGTGCCGCTTCTAAGGGGGGCAATGGACAGCCTTCAGATTCACAAAAAGATAAAAATATCGCACTTTCTTTAAGTGCCGCAATTACCTCCGATTCATTTTTATTTTGAATTGGTGTAATTGACCAGTCTGATGGCAGATGATTTGTGAGGAAAAAATTGACTAGCTGGGCATGTTTTGCCAATTTCCTTGGCATATAGGTGATGACTTTTTTCTTTTGAGTTTTCGTCGCTCTAAAGGGGTTTGGCACATCTGGTAATAGCCTGATAATTTTTTGCTCATCAATTTCCGGGAAGGTCATACGAATGACTTTGGATGTATCTTCCGAAATTGATAGAATCAAAGTGGCTTGCTCATAAACTTTTTTTAGAAGGGCTAGGTCTTTCTTGCCTCCCTCATAAATCATGTAGCCGTTTTGAACAAAGATTGCGTATTTCAGTTTACGTTCAATACATTGAGAACCAATTTGATTTGCCCATACTTCAGGGATGACTAAAAAGTCATTTTCTCGCTCAAAAGGTATATCTTCATACATCTCATGCTTTTTGCGGAAGAGCTTTCGTTTGCCAGCTCTTATGGGGGCGTGGTTTTCAAACCAGCTACAAGCAAAATTTGGATCTTCGGGATGGAATACTGAGCTTCTAATTCCCGCTTTGTTAAGCATTTCACAGTGACGGTAAAAAACCTTAATTCCGCCAATTGGGATATTGATTGCTGGTGATAGGTAAACGATTTCCAATTTAGTTGACCATAGCTATATGGTTCCATATGAATATAATTGGATTATATGTAACAGTATGAATGGGCACTAACAATATCTATTGTTGGGTATTAATTGTTCAATGGGAGCGCAAGTGATTATAGTAACCGGCGGTGCTGGATTTATTGGTGGCAATTTTGTTTTGGATTGGTTGGCTGATCCAAAGGCTG
>JBBAKX010000080.1:0-3038 GCA_040403315.1 Flavobacteriales bacterium | reverse complement strand
CCCCAAAACCCCAAAACCCCACCTCATACTCATCCGATAAAAACAAAAACCATTCAATTGATACACTATGGACCCTTAAAGACCCTCATGTTTATAGCGCTCAAAACTACATTGCATAACACATCGCCATCCAAGTGTCTCACAGGTTCGATAACATCTTGCACCACCTCATCCGGAATGAGGTCCTCTTCCACTTTTTCATAGAAAAAGTCATAATCGTCAATCAAGTCATTCATTAATGGCGCTTGGGCAACATTGTTAGGTATAACAAAGTTTCTCACTATCTACAGTTCTTTAGCGGCGATCGAACCTTCGAGGCGCTCGGGCGTGATCATTTCTAAGATTTGAAACTATTATGAATCTTAGTGTGCACTTCTAGCGACCTATGAGAGATCTGGGTTCTTTACTATAGGAGAAACTACCATTGCAAAAGAGGGATAGTAGTTCTGTACGTATTGAGTCGCCTTTGACACAGGGAGGCCACCACCCAGATTGTTGTTGACCCGTTCATCAATTGGTACAACTGTATGGACTATCTAGTGTCTTCGGCTGGTACCTTTGGAAAATAGTTACTTCTGCGCCTCGACTGCCGCTTGGTACTTAGCCTCCTGAGAGCAGGCGCTGATCTAGCTTCCCGTGCCGAAACTCACAAGCTTGAGTTAATTTCGATGCAAATAGTTATGCCGAGTGTTCTTCACGGTGGCAGCCTGCGGTTTGTTTAGAATACAGCCCTCGAACTGAGGGATTACCGGTTTGCAATTCAAGGCAAAGGCCTCGTACTAATTCATGGTTCCATAGTCTGGAAAATAGCGACTCATGGATTGCTCGAAGCTTCCCTCGATTGGATCGGAAAAGAACCCTGCGAACAGAGGCAATGCCATGGCTTATTCTGCAGTGATTCTGTCGGATGGCTAATCTGCTAGCATGGAGCTTAGTAATTGGAAACATTCTTCTGTCCAGTTTGCGTCCGCTTGAGCAATTTAAGCTTTCAAAGAATTGGAATCAAGATAATATGATTCGCACTTCGTCAATATCTCTGAGTTATCCTCCCCTGTTATATACTTCTGACCCCCTGTTATCATATAAAAAAACGTGCAACCGAGAGAAAATATGTCGCTGCCCAATAATTCCTGTGGGGCAAGAGAATCACTAATTTATGCCCCTTGTCTCACGCATTTTATTAAGAATGGGTCAATGTACCCAGGTGTACCAATCAATGCATTAATGGGCTCTCTGTAATTTGGATTGTCGAGGCAGACAGAGATACCCAAATCGCCCAATGTGGAATAATCTTTTGATTCATCCACTACTATATTGTCGGGCGTGATGTCGCGATGGACAATATTTAGTGAGTGCATTTTGGCCACAGCCTGCAAAAGTTGATACATTATTTTTAGGTGCATTTCTTTTTTCAAGGCGCCGCCACCGCTCTTGTTCACGAAAGTGGAAAGATCTTAATCTCCCGCGAAGCTGGTCACAATCTAAATGCCGTTGTCACTTTCGTAGACCTCTTTCAGATGGACGATGTGAGGGGAGTTTTTTAAAGAGCGCAAGTTGTCAATCTCGTTACGGATCAGTTATCCGATGATGGGAGTTTGTAATATATCAGGCGGGTAAGTTTTGACAGCAAGCCTTTTAGATTGTGTCCTTTGAGGATTGGCATTATTTAAATTTATTTAAACATTATCGAGACCTTGAGTAGCTTCTCTTGGTCCTCTCAGTGCGGAAACGACCACGTTTTTGCTTTCTTCTTAACAAGGATGCATGTCGTCAATATTAATCCCTTGTGAGTTCTGTTACTCGGTTCCCTTTTATTCCTCATGTTGTTATCCCTCGCCATCCTAGTATAATTCAATTTTCGCTTGTTAAATACCCGTAGTGCCCAGAAATTTTACGTAATTGTAATCCATCGGTGAAATTTCACCATTTATCGTGCACAATTATTTGATGTCATTTATCAGCTAAGTGAATTATTCACAATCCTCACTTTGAGTTTTGTGTTGGATTCCAATCAGGAAAAAACCATTCGACGTGGTTGTATGAGATTATTTTTCATATAGGTATAATTTTTTGCCATTTGTAGTCTGGAGCGCTGCTCGAGATACCATTCCCTATTTGTTACTCGAATATTAATCTGCGGCTACACCATTATTTACGAATGATTGCATTTTGCACAACTTATCCGATCGATCCTCGGCAATATGTGGTCTTTTTTCATTTTCTCCTAATATTAGTTAGAAATTGTCAAGGTTGATCCACATCATTTGTTAGTCCTCAATTCGTTAATCTGTTTGCTCCAGACCCATCTACTAAGCAATTTTCCCCCTTGAAACAAATTACACATGCAATTTTTTCGTGATTTGCAGTTGCGCGTCGCATTCGGACTCATTAACAAGGGAGGGCAATTTGATGATCAAATATTTATCAAAAATGCCTATTTGTGCGTTCTCGTGCTCCTCTATAACTAGCTTAAAGCCGTTTTACTCTGTCTCGTCTATGACACGCTTGGTCACAGTCAACCTTATTTGGGATACAAGCTGATAATCGCCGCGATTGTTATCAAGTTACTGAGTCGTGCTACCAATGTTAAAGCCATTTTGGAATGAGGGCCCTAGGGAAGGATTTGTCGGATCAATTTTAATGATGCCAGTAGTAGACTTGACACCCGCCATAGTCATATTGTTAGGTGCCAGTTTAATTTACCGATTGAACATCAATAATTCTTGACCTGCATGCGATTGGTTCCGTCTCTTAGGCACCATAAGTTAGTTTTGATTCGAAGGAATGTGCAATTTTTGTGTTTTCTATTCAATGTACGCTTTTAAAGTACATTTGAAGTCAGCTGCGACATTTAATAGGCTTGGTTTCCTCTGAACTTCTTGAGGTTTCTGTAGGTTGCCGCTGTTAGTACGTTCTACCTTTGCTGTGTCCCATTGAGGCAATAAATTCATGATAAATATATATTGAGTATATAATTATTAACAAAGTTAATTCCAAATATTACCTATTGGGGTTTTGGGGTTTTGGGGTTTTGGGGG
>JBBAKX010000079.1:0-3039 GCA_040403315.1 Flavobacteriales bacterium | reverse complement strand
CCCCAAAACCCCAAAACCCCTTTTTGCAGATCTTTTTGAGATTGCAGGGAATAATATATATACAAATGTACTCTATTTCTTCTATCTCTTTATTAACTATACACTCGTGCATGCAAGGGCCTTGATATGATTAATTCATCTTCTGTTATTGAGGGCCTGCATTGTCTTGCGTTCCATTAATATGTCAATGCTCACAGTTTTTTCAATTTTCTACAAAACCTGAGGAGATTCGCTCACGCTGGAGGCAAATAGGAGTGACTGAGGGTCTTCCACCTGCTGCTAGCTAGGCAATCGCAGTTGTATCGAGTCTAGTGACTGGTACAAATGCAGTCTTTAATTGGGTGATTTGTAGAATTCATCTAACTCTGAAGGTATCTCGAGCTATTACTATTCGCTAATGTCTTCTTCCTCTTCGATGGGTCCATTAACTAATTGCCGCTTTATCTGATCACATTTTCTCTTATCATTAAACATGTTTAGCTCTGCTACACCACCTAACTTAATGATTTTGACCTGTGATTGCTTCTCATGTTCACGTGACTTAATAATCTAGGCATTGATGCAAACCTAATTATTTATGGCGAATTATTGTTGTTGCAGGGTCGGCATCGTTTAGTTTTAAGTCTGCACTTTATGCAAACGGAACTAAGCCATATTGAATTGGGAGTTTTAATTCTGAGAAAAAGCCTCCATCACTACGTTATTATTTGATATAACGATTTGACGAGAGTTGCTGCCATCATTATTTTGCAATTGGCAAGGTAATAAATTGATCGACTTCCTCGCTGGCTCTGGAGATTTCCCCGGCACTCTTTTTATCATTGCGAACAGGGGGTCGGAGTATTCTTTCATGAAATTCATATCGCTTTAATGGTTGTCACATTCAGGCGATGCTGCACCGGCTCTGTCATGCTTCGTCAAAATAGGTTAGTAAGTTGCCACATCATTAAGTGGTCTGTACATGAAATGTTAGGATTTTCTTTGAGGGGTTGAGTCCCGCTTCTTCTATGGCTCAATACTATGGTAAAGCATTTTAGAGCTACTCTTTATGTGGGCCATGTATTATTATTTTCCAATTACGGTCTAAAGCGCTGGGATGAATTTTGACTGTGATTTATACATCGAATTATATGTCTTTTCCTGAGGTCCACTGGCGAACTCTACGCCCAAGTCTTCTGGAGTTAATTTTCCTTGTAGGGAAATTTTCGCATAATTTTTATACGAACAATTGCCTCTGGATGGTGACTGCTGGTACTCTGCACGCTAACTTTTGAAGTAAAGCTGATTTTCGGCGTGGACGGAGCCGGCTTTATCGAGATCATTTTGAATTTTATTCACAGTCATTTTTTGAGTGATCACCGTCCTCAGTGAGGCGAACCAGGGATGAGTGAGGCAGACTGACACATTTGGTCTGAGTTTCTGGTTTTTTAATATCATTTTGCTCAAAAGGTCTATGCATTCATCGCTCACCCTGGATTTAAATCTCGAATCGATTTGTGATACTGGGTCAAGAAACTGATTATTCTCGAGGATCTCTGGCAGAGAATTACCTGGGAAGAGTCGTGTTCCTTTGATTAGCGAGAAAAATATGCTACCAATGCTGAATATGTCTGATTTGTGACTATATTTCCCTCCATTTAGTACTTCTGGGTCAATATAGTTTGGTGTCCCACATTATTATTTTAATATTTCTTCGTCTTCATTTATTTTGCATGAAAATCCAAAATCTGCGAGACATACCTTGATGGCTGAAATATCCGGATTTATAACTAGTATGTTCTCAAGTTTGATATCTCTGTGAATTATTTGGCATCTTTCCATTGCATCAGCCGCCAGCAACAGCTGCATTACCACCTATTTAATGACATTTTCGGCCAGCTAGGGTGTCCGCTGTAAGAAGGTCATGAGACATTGCTGCGGTAGGTACTCGGTCACGATCTGGTATTGCTACGCACATCTGTATACCTATTAAAGGTAAAGCACATTCTCACACTGCCTTAATTCGATCAACGCACTGATTTCTCTCAGCGCCGAGGCCTCCTCTTCTGATTTGCCTTCGTATAGATTGGATGTGATTATTTCAAGGCTGGTTGGCTCGGTCGGGAATGTATAGGTCTTCACCACGACTAACTGCCTCTAGTGATCTTTCTCGTCCCGCAACTTGGGCACAAACTGATTCCTTTTGACTTTGTAAACGGCGACCTGGGCTTGAGCTCCCTGTTTGAGAAAATTGACAAATTCAAACTCATGCTGAAGTGTTGTATTTGGACCTTATAACAAACAGTTTTGTCTTATTTATTGAATAAAGCCATTTAAATGATTCAACGGGTTACTTCTTAGATTTATTTCAATAATTATTACATGTACATTTGAGTTTTCTGGAACAACATTCTTTTTGAAGTTGATCTTTAGAATTCCCTGAGTGCCTTGTTCATTGTTAATTTTTTGAAAGTGATGGGTGAGATCACATATTTGGTGATCTCTCTGTTTCTCAGCTTCCTTGTTCTCCATATAAGTAAGTGATGCATTGCTCAGTCGAATGCACTCTACAATCTCATCCTCTGTGTATTACTAATCGCTCACTTGAATTGGAACTTAATTATCCACTTTCTGTCTCTTCGCTGTGTCAACCTTAATCTTGAGGAAACCCTAATTATTAATGACCGCAGTGCATGAAGATTCTATTTTTAACTCCTCTCCCGGGGGACCAGAGGAGTCGCCACCCTCATACTTCAATACTATTTTGTCGACTTTCACAGAAACAGACTCGACCAAGATTTAATTCCTCGATTTGCTCAGTGATTTTCTCCTCTCACCAACTGCGCTCTTTTGCACTTTCCATTGTTAATAGCTAAATTTGTGTGAATAATTGAGCTCTTAGAGCGTTTTGATGTAGGAGTTCTTCTCATTTTGGTATTTAAAGGGGTCCTGGGAGACCAAAGCTGAGTTTCTTTATAACATTAAATAAATGATAATGAGATCCTAATTCATTTGCTGATTGACACTGAAAGGGGTTTTGGGGTTTTGGGGTTTTGGGGG
>JBBAKX010000078.1:0-3085 GCA_040403315.1 Flavobacteriales bacterium | reverse complement strand
GTTATATATCTGTAAACACCTATGTAGTACACTAGCACTATATGCCAGCCTGTGTTATTCAAACACACGCAGCACTGTTTACCTCGCAGTATGAAAGAGGGGTACTGGCATAGAGAGAGAGAGAGAGTGAAGGGATAGACTATGTGGTAGATTAGTATTAATATTATTAACATTCACTAAAGAGCATGGTCGGCCATTAATTGAATATACCACATCACTCCTTAGCTTATTAAACGACAGAGTGTCTAATGTACTGTCGTTTATAGTCAAGGTCGTGATTTTCTAGGTGTTCGATGTGTGATAAGCTGGTAGTCAGGCCCATGCTTCACAAAGCACAATATTTAATCTGTGGAAAATATGATTGTCAGTACTTAATCATTGAATCTATCTGACCCTCACTTCGTTTCTTGAATTTAAGTAGTCGATGATGATTTTCTCCGATCTATCTTTGTTTTGATAGGTACAACGTACTTGCTAAAATCAAAATGCAGGCGAGGACTTGTATAGGAGCCGGTCATTTTTAAGCGCAGTCCCTCTCACTCCGGCCAATGGACATCGCCTAAGATGAAATTATATTTTTGTCTATCTCCTCCGATGTTCTATCAATTTACTACCGTGAATATTTAATTATTCTAGTGTCCTTCAGAATAAAAATTATTCAATTGTGGCTATATTGATAACTTCTTGATTTTTGGCATTGGGTTTCATGGGAGAGGAAAATTCCAAAAGTGTTGAGGATGAATGGGCGTTCGGCTGGAGGTTATAAGAAGAATATCCATCTACTCTCAGTCCTTTATTAGGTCTAATGTCACCCACTCCGTTATTCCCTTATAATTGTTGTGATTGACTCAGATCACCAAATTAGTTAGTAGCAGTCGGGATAGCAGATGAAACCAAGAGATGACGTGGCTAATTGAATCTGACATCCCGTGGTTTTTCTTTGATCGCTGTTGCTGCTCCCACAACCTCATGTATCCCACGATCTCTAGGAGATTACTAATAAGATGCTCGGATAATGTCCCCTTCTTAATCATCACTGGAAGCTGACAACTGAATCACCTAGGTTCTGGATATCGCCCTTTCAAAATCATTTCGTTTGGTGCTATTGGCCATAGAAGAACCGGCACCCCTTTTTTGGTTAGCTCCAAACTTCACATGACCACTATCCTCCTGGTTGATTGGACTCACTTTATATTGATAAGCCTACTGCTGGTTCTCAAACATTACAGAGTGGTTCTTTGCGAATGTTTTATTTGCATCAATTGAGTGCATTTAGAGGTGTTTTTCAACGAGCTAATCGTGGGATGAATTAGAGAGAAGGCTGCATGACGATTTGTTTTTAGGGACTTAACTTGGCTCTGTGTTTTACGCGATCCCTGCGGGTAACTAAAATAAAGTTTAGCTTCTGAGTGCAATTTTTAAAGGACGCTAATTTGAAAAACCTTTCTTACCTATATGAAAGACTAGTTTGGAATGTCATTGGTATGTATTCCTGAAGTTGGTTTAATTGCACCGATTTAGCCGAAAGATAGTTGTGAAGGCCACTAAAGCGGCCTCTACTGAATTTGAAAGGCGGCCGAACTACGAAAGTTGGGTCCATACAGTCCCTACAAATGGACTTCTTAGTTAGGGGGTTAACCTGAGTAAACATTCACTTTCTCACTTTCAATTCCCACATTCATAGGAAAGACAAAAGTGGAAGATGATTTGATATCTTATTTGACTGTTAGAGGGGCAGCGCTGCCAATTTAATGCTGGCTTGCGGCACTTTAAGTCTGGAGGTAGTAAGCACCACTTTTGATCGCCTGTCCAGTGAAAGGTGTTCCCGCCGAGCCGCCGCCTATTTAATAGGGCAGACTACTGGTTGAGCCATTCGTGGTCATGCCACTTCCGGAATTGTGGTATGGAAAATACTATTGTTACCCGGAAACCTAAGTTACCCCATTGAAGTTAAATTAGGGGAAGAACAGCTAAGTTTGTTGGATTGTTGCATTCGAGAGCCCTCCCTATATTTGACTCCTCCCGTTGAAATTAAAGGCAGTCCCATTACCTAAATAATTTTATTGCGGACTCTACAAGGGAGCGTCTATAATATAGTCTCTACTGCCGCCGCCACTGTGGTTTTAGGGGCTAGGGCTGTGCGACTTGAGTTTGACATGGCGCTTCTCTGTGCGGTTTTCACGCTCGAAAGTTTTATTGACAGCCTTGGCATTAGGATAGGGAATGCCAGTCCTCTTTGCGGCCTCTTTGATGGTGAGGCCATCTCTGTGGATCAACCTACATAGGTTCTCCCTTTGATCGTTTGATAGGAGTAGGTATTTCTTGACCATGTGAGTGTTTTCGGATTTAATTGTCAAAGGTACGAAAGAACGCCTGTTGTTTTTATTGCTGAGCAAAACTTTTTTTAATTGATTAAATTCAATGCTTAATAAGAAATGTTTTGAGAATTTTAAACAAAGTAGCAATAATTTAAGAGATAAGAAACTTTTGCTATTAAATATACTGTGGGGGGTTGGCGTGTATTATTAAGTTATAAGTAGGACAGTCGACGAGATAATGTCAGTGATTAGCTTTATTATATTAAAAACCTACCGATGTAAATTATTAATGATCGGTATCATTATTTGCATTCAAACTTTCCACTAAATCATAACCAGCATCACTTGTTTAATTAAATATCATCACAAAATAAGGTATATATTATTTGAAGACTCCATGGATTGAGTCAGTCAATCTCACGAGAGGCTTGAGAGAGAAAAGTAACTATCATATTTCAGATGTAATACCGATTTAGCTTTGCATCAAAAATTGTTCAAATTAAATCATTCATGGATAAACTAGCATCATTAATTTTATACAATAAAGACACTTTCAACCAATCTAACTTCTTTTCAAAATTGCGGTCTTTGCCTTAATTAACAACCCCTCATCAAATATTAATAACTTTTAAGTTCTTAATAAAAATACATAAATACTCCAACCCGCACAACCCAGCTTTATAAGGGACACGTCATATAAAATTAATTATATTATTGCCTCCCATAGGTCCAATGCATGGGGTTTTGGGGTTTTGGGGTTTTGGGGG
>JBBAKX010000077.1:0-3141 GCA_040403315.1 Flavobacteriales bacterium | reverse complement strand
AGAGCATTTTGGCGCAAATGCCGGTTTCTCGCCAAACGGTTTTGTTCTCCGCTACTATGCCAAGACCAATTCTTGACATTGCCAAGCGTTTCCAGAACAATCCAATTCACGTTAAAGTAGTCAAAGAAGAACTGACCAACGCCTCGATCGATCAGTATTTCTACGATATTCCAGTACAGGCAAAGGAAGCGGTGATCGCACGTTTGATCGAATATTATGATCTGCAACGGGTAATCATATTTGCCAACATGAAAAAAACCGTTGATGACCTGACTGAAGGCCTCAATATACTGGGCATTAGTGCCAAAGCCATCCACGGCGACTTGAACCAAAACCAGCGCAATTCAGTACTGACTGCTTTCCGTGCTGGTTCGGTAAATGTCCTGGTAGCTACAGATGTGGCTGCTCGCGGTATCGATGTTAGTTCAGTAGACGGGGTTTTCAATTACGACTTGCCTTATGATGCGGAGTATTATGTACACCGGATTGGTCGCACGGGTCGTGCCGGCAAATTGGGTAAATCGTTCAGCTTTGTAACCGGACGCAACGACCGTTACCGCCTGCGCGACATCGAAGACTTTAGCAAAGTGCGCATTGAAAAGCGCACTGTGCCTACCGTACAAGACCTGGCCACACAACAACAAGCCAAGCTTTGGGAAAAAGTTACTGAAACTTTGGCCGAAGGTGAATTGGAGCCTTACGAAATCCTGGCACGCGATTTTTGCAAAGCCAATGGACTCGATAGCCGCCAATTGGCAGTTGCCTTAGTGAAAATGGCGATGCCCGATGTAAACGCGGAAGAAATTCCAAACCTGAACGCAGAGCGCGAAAGACGACCATTCGTGAAGGACGGTGAACGCGAACCGCGCGGCAATGGCGGCAACTTCAACGGTCCACGTGGTGGCAATGGCGGTGGTTACAACAAATCTGGCCCACCAAGAAAAAAAGAATACGGATCATATAACAAAGGAGAAAGCTTTGGCGGAAAAAAGCCAGGCGGTAAGAAGAAGTTCTCTCGCGAGATGGTCTAACGAACGATACAGTACGATGCAAAGGCGGCATTCAACACAAGGTTGGGTGCCGCCTTTTTTGTTTTGTGGCTAAAAGTTTGTTGCTGTGTATCGCCTCAACCTGTGAATTTTACAACTTTTTCTCAAAATTGTGTAACATTTTCAAGACATAAACTGACCATATTTGTAAAGTTACAAATAATAATAAGTCATGTTATGAGAAACCATGAAAGTTCAAAAAAAAAGATAAAGGGCAAAAGTGAAAAGCTACCCCTGCTGCACCATACAACGCTTGATTCTGAACCGATACCCCCTGACAAAACTTTGAGCAAAAATGGCTCAATTCCGGAATCGGAATTGTTTATGGTTACCGATCCTACCATTGAGAAAAAAGCAATGAAGATTCTAATGAACTAGAAAATTCCTGAAATGTGTCCGGAGTTCGGTCTATAAGCACTAAAATAGATTGAATCTGTGAATAATGTAAATCTATTCAAAAATTATATAAAACATTTCCACCTGAATGTACTCAACTTGCAGTGAAACAAAACCAAAATTTGAGCATAAAAATGGAAAAAAGAAAGCGTATGAAATCTAAGATAGGATTTTCCCAGGCTGAAAAAATAGTTCTCCCTGGATACCCGATTTATCCTCCCAACGATGACATCTACAGTCAGTCAATTGAGGAAGAAAGTATTGATCCTGAAGATATTACCAAATTTAAGGAGGGATCCAAAACTGACAAATTTGAAAAAAGAAATGAGGAGGGCTTTGGCGATGCCATTTCAGGCAGCGATTTGGACATACCTGGCTCCGAATTGGATGACCAAATGGAACAGATTGGCAGCGAAGACGAAGAAAACAACGGCTACAGCCTGGGCAGTGACCTACACAACGATCTGGAAGAAGACAAAGGCTGATTTATTTTTCAAAAATCCAAACTCAAACTCAAACCCAATACCATGCAAACTCATAAATTACTGGATCACCAAAAAATGGGTCTAATCGACCTGGAGAATGGGGTGGTGATGGCACCGATGACTCGGTGTCGCGCTATCGGCAATCTTCCCAATGACTTGATGAAAACCTATTACGAGCAACGCGCCACTGCTGGCCTGATCATTACCGAAGGTACTTCTCCTTCCCCCAATGGACTTGGCTATGCCCGCATCCCTGGTATTTTCAGTGAAAAGCAGGTGATGGGTTGGAAAAAAATAACCTGGGCAGTTCACAAAGCTGGTGGAAAAATTTTCGTACAACTGATGCACACTGGTAGAATTAGTCACCCGCTCAATATGCCTGAAGGCGCCCGAATCATTGCCCCTTCGGCAGTGAAGGCAGCCGGGCAAATGTGGACAGACGCAAAAATGCTCCAGGATTATCCTACCCCTCAGGCCATGACCGATGAAGACATCGTGCATACCCAGGCAGAATTCGTTCAAGCTGCAAAAAATGCCATTGAAGCGGGTTTTGATGGAGTTGAGCTGCATGGCGCCAATGGTTACCTATTGGAACAGTTCCTTTCGCCGATCAGCAATATCCGAACCGACAAATATGGTGGAAACATTGAAAATCGATGTCGGTTTGTACTCGAGGTAGTTGAAGCGGTGACAGCTGCCATCGGAAAGGAAAAAACGGGCATTCGCTTGTCTCCTTATGGCACGGCAAGTGATATGCCTTATTATCCCGAAGTTGACGCGACCTACGCTTATTTATCTGAACAATTTAACCTCCTCGATATTGCTTACTTGCATCTGGTAGACCATTCTGCAATGGGCGCTCCAGAAGTGCCGCTGACCATTAAGCAGCACCTGCGCAATAATTTTAAAAACACCATGATTTTTTGTGGTAATTACAACATGGACAGTGCAGAGGCTGAAATTC
The DNA here is from genome assembly GCA_040403315.1 of Flavobacteriales bacterium. Taxonomy (GTDB): domain Bacteria; phylum Bacteroidota; class Bacteroidia; order M30B66; family M30B66; genus CAMCXT01. The sequence continues at coordinate 247 of JBBAKX010000077.1, read as the reverse complement.
AGAGTGGTCTCGCCGATCTCATTGCTTTTGGAAGGCCTTTTATCAACAATCCAGATTTGGTGCAGCGGTTTAAGCACAATTTACCCTTGGCACATGATCTAAATATGGACTTGTTTTATAGTTCAGACGCCAAAGGCTATACGGATTATCCGTTTGTTCTGCCTGAGGCGCTTTCGGTTCAACAAGTCTATTAAAAATTTCAGACTAGACATTTTTATTTCACGCAGATGTGGCGCAGATTTTTTCA
>JBBAKX010000076.1:0-3234 GCA_040403315.1 Flavobacteriales bacterium | reverse complement strand
CCCCAAAACCCCAAAACCCCAACCACATGTGATAGAAGTGAGAATGAACGTATCAAATAAATGGGAGCGTTTTTGTGACAATTTCTTTCTACATTTCAAGCTATGATGTCTTTTTATATTCTTTTGCTTAAATATGTGCTTGGCGTTTACAGTAGAAGTATTCTTTTTTAAAAGCTTATAAAGTGGAATATTATTGGGAAAAATTTGATTACTTTTTTTTATATTATAATTTGTACTTTCTGCCTCAAATACAAGATTAATCAATGATTTTTAAATATAATATTTATTAAGATTCCTAAAAAATCCAAATGGATTAGTTCTATTCTGTCTCCCAACTTTAGGGTACAGCACTAACCTTCTTTGCAAATTAATTATCTCCAGACTCCATCCTTTAAGAAGATGGAGGCCCCTCGCATCTCACTTTTGGAAATTTTCCTCCAGGAGCCAATTGTGAATAGGAAAATTTTTAATCTAGTGTCAAAAATAACCACAATAATATTAAGCATAAAGGGTGTGGTGAGATAATGATCGTCAAAGACAACGGCAGAATTAGGCAATAGGATAATGAAGACCCCATTATGGTACAACATCCCAGTGCTTCACTAGACAATAAACTGAACTATAATCACTCAAACGACAGTGGCAGTGACGGTGATGAGGAATAAATGCCAATATTCAGCAGAAAAGGTTCCGATGCATCGCACCAAAGAATGAGGGTCTTCACAAAGAGCATTAAATCGATACGTTTCACATTCCAGGACGACAATAAATCTGTGAGGGGTAGCGAAAACGAGGAAGAAGATAATCCATGTTTTTCCCGCAAAAGTAGTGACAGCAAACATAATTCACAGAGAGAAGGCGTTTCCCAGGGATAAAATATCAAAACAGACTCTGGAGCCTCCTGCCGTGCTACCATTTCCAATAATAATAGTAGCATAAACCGAAATGACTTTACAAACTTACCAAACTAGTTTAGCTAACAAATTCCCTCTAACAAGTTACCAATGAATTTCCCACCACAATTTAGGCAAAGAAAACTAAACAATCGTGAGAATCCTCTAGAATCCACCTTGAACACCTCTCTAAAGGCATAATTGGCAGGCAAAGGTTCTTTCGGAGGGGTATAGTTTGATGTTAATTTCCACTGTTAGAAAAAGATGCAGTTACCATCCCCTCCAGTGTCTCAGTTTGAAAGTCAGCCAGCCTACAGTTCTTTCAAATTGCCGAAATTACGTCAATACCACAGTCCACTCCGTGTAGTTGAGGAACAAGAACCGATCATCAACACAAACCGTATTCGCAATCGAGTTCAAAGTGATGCTAGCAAGGTAAACTCATCTCTTGAGAGCGGGTTTATAAAGAAAAAGTCCATCATGTTATATGAGAAAAATTACTGCCGGCTACCAAGTGTCATTGACAACAATAATAATGTGCAGGCCGCAAACACGCTAACTGGCTGTGATACCTTTCCTACGATTCCGAGCAAGAACAAAATCGATTCCAACAATATTTCGGTAAACCCAAGTAACTTAGGGCCTCTCTCTGATTTTAGTGACAACCAGCACTTAAATAGTGGCCTCTAGATCATACCTAACTTTGAATATGCCAAGGACGCCAAGCCCATCCACATGAATCTTGATGACTTCCTCGAGGAACAAGATAGAGAATAGCATGACGATTAAAAAGATTCACATAGTCAGCCACTTTGCAAGATATACGATAAGATTATGACCTTCTACAATGTTCAAAAAGAGTCCGCAGAAAACCACGTCAATTCTATCGGTCAAAAAGATCCACGTTTGTCTATCCCTGATGATGATGATCTCATGTACTTTAATGAGCCGGAACATAAGTAAAGCGATGCCGCAATAATAAGAACCTCCTTCCGTCTTAGCCTCCCTGAAAAGTTAGACTTGAAGCCAATGCTAAACCTAACTAAATACCTCTCAGAGCAGCAATAAGAGTTATCTGGGTTCAACTTCTCCGCCAAACGCCAAATCGATGAGGGCGGGCTCATCTAACTTAGCGCCACTTCAAATCAAATGGCGCGTCGCTTGCAGCGCTCGTTATCCCCACCAATTATGAAACAGAGTGGTCTCGACTTCAAAAGAGCGCCTTCTTTCAAATTCAACATCATCCAACTAGGTTTTGTCGCAGAGGCCGCCGACAACGAAGAAGAGTCCCTTTAGCAGTCCATTAAACAAAACAAACTGTTTGGCAGCAATACATAAAACAATGACCCCTTCCTTAATAATACCTCTCAGCAGTCATATCTGCACCAATAGTGCCTGGAAGAGAGGAACCTGGTATCGATTAAAGCCCATTTGGTCCGGCACAATTAGGTTCACGGGGCCGCCGCACGAGTTTAGGTGATTGAAGAAGTTCCTGAGGATGGAGGCCCTGAAAGCTTTAGGAGGATTAATATGCCCATACATAGCGACCTGTGCTAAACAGATGAAATCGATGAGTTTTTAACAATCGGAGTTGGCCTTGGGGTAACTTTGATGGATGAGTGCATCAATGAAGACATCCGATTGCCACTTTCAAGCACTACTGATAAAATGGGTCTAACTAAGGCGAATCGAATGAGTGATGCGGAACGACCTGCTGGCAATAAGCCAGAGACCAATAATAATAGTTAAATTTCCCAACTAATGGGAGCATTTAAGTCTCTCGCCTCTTATCAATTCCCATCAAAGAATCCCATGCAGTTGGAGCCCGTTCCCCTTCAAAGCGCGAGTGGATTTGCGAAAAGGGAGAGTATTGTTGCGGCCGATTTTGCAAAGAGAGTTAACATTGACGATCTTATTGGCTAGAGAAAGTTAAGCTTCTCAACCAAAGCTGGAAGCCCGAATCATCTCGTTAGGGAGGCCCCAAGCCAGACTTTCTTTGGCAAATAATTACAATGATGCAAAAGCATAAGCTCTGTGGTAACGATGAGAAATTTGTGTTTTTTTAAAGCATAACATATGAAATGCTTGGGTAGCGCCTGCTTACTTATGTTAAACTAACTCAAACAAATATTTATCACTGATAAACAAACAAGGAGATTGGTAGCATACCCTCGCTTTTCATTGAGATTAAATTCGTATAGAGCACCTTTATAACAATATTATTATACACGCATATCTTTAATATAATATTTATTGTATAACCACATGCTACAGTTCTTTAATGATATTATTCTCTTCTCTTATCTTTCTGGCGGGGTTTTGGGGTTTTGGGGTTTTGGGG
>JBBAKX010000075.1:0-3242 GCA_040403315.1 Flavobacteriales bacterium | reverse complement strand
TGGGGTTAGTGATGGAATCAGCAGGTAGGTACATTCTATTATTATTATTATTATTATTATTATTATTATTAGCTATTATTATTATTATTATTTATATTAATAATATTATTACAATAAAAGGAATACGAGGAGCAGTACAAGGAACTCTTCAATATCGTCGGGCAATCCATTGTTAGCAGAGGGCATTTCGTCATCATTTGAACAAAACAATTATGTTGTTCTGGATGCTCTCGAAGTAGAACTATTCATGAAAGACGATGAGAAGGTGTTCAAAGAGTTTGAGAGCATTGCTACGTTAACTGGGGAGATAAAATACATTCCTGGCGATGCGAAAGGTGCTAATAGACGGTTCTACCTGCATGGATTGCATCACAAGTGGATCGATGAAACGTTGATACCCCGCATTAAAACTGTGTGTGGGAACTTAATACCGCCACAGTGTACAAGTGTTACGTACACGATAATATACGGTGGAAATTCTTTCCAGGAACCGCATCATGATGGATCCAAACCCGGAGTGAGTTTCTTATTCTCCATTAAGGACTATTCCGAAAATTTGTACATTTTGAACTATGACCCTAATTCCTATAATAAATCAGAGAATACCATAGAGTTCTCAAAATTGGAATTTTTGAAATATTTTTGTGTCATGTTTAAAAGCGAACAGTTCCTTCACGGAGGAGGTATACACAGCGCTGATGATCCTCGTATCTTTATACACTTTCAAGAAAATGCATCTGATAAGGATTTTATTCTTTTGCAAAGGAAACCGATCATAAAAATTGAAAAAACACCCAAAAATGATTAATGTATTGTAATTCAATGTACGATGTATCATCTAATTTGAGTAATGTTGTTATGCGTAATCATTTCATGCAATACATATAAAGTAAAGTCAAAATATACCTTTTTGATATAAAGGTTGAATGTACCTTTTACTGATGAGCGAGTGTGTATTAGTTAATGCAATAACAAAACAAAAAGAAAAAAAATCATGATATGAAAAGGGTTAGTGTCAATTGGAGAGCTTTTACTATTAATTATATGTCAGCTATGATTTACTAACCATACCCTAATGTATTCATTTATCATTATTAATAAAAAGAAATTATATTATGTCACCGCTTTTTAAACATTTTGTTTTTCTTTAGAAATCCTTCGTTAATTGTGTTCCCACAAAAACTTCTTACAAATATTCCAACCCTAACCGATAATAAGTACTCAAAATGTTCATGTATTTACTCCCTTAAAAGTAATCGTAAGGCCTTTTATCAACAAGTTGCTTTTTCGAATTTGATCTATTGTTATTTTCCCACTATTACTTATATCCAAGTTTTCCAATAACCTGCAGCCCGTAGATAAGTGCTGTATACTTATTATGGTAATATTACACTTTTGAAGTTGAATACTCTTCAATTGATGACAACCTTCTGACAATTTTTTTATGCCTTTGTTGGTAACCAGTTCACAGTTATTCAAATTCAAATGCTCTAACATAGAGCAGTGTTCTGATAAGCATTGGAGACAATTATTATCAATGTTTGGACTGTCTGAAAGGTTCAAGGTTTGCAATTGAGTGCATCGTGCTAAAGCAAGGATCCCTTCTGCAGAGACATAGGAATCATGAAGATCCAATTTCTGCAACGTACTACCATTTCCAGTATCTGGGTAAACCAGATATTTTAGGGCTCCGTCGTCTATGGCACAAGAAGCAAGAGACAGGATCTCCAAATTCTTACAGCCCAGTGAAAGAAAAAAGAGACCATTTCCTGTGATTTCATTACAACCGTCGAGATTTAACCGTCGCAACATTTGACACTTCGATAGGGAGTGCAGACCTGCATCGGTTATCCTTTGACAGCCAGAGAGATCCAAAGCAGTTAACTGTGTGCAGTTATCTGATAAGACTTGTAGACTTTCATCTGTTACGAATTGGTGGTTGTAGCATAGAAATCTATGGAATATCTTTTCGCGGTTGGAGTATTGAAGACTCAAAGTAGTCAATTTTGTACAACCTTGGTATAGAAGGTGTAGTCTTGGGTTGTGGTGTGGATTTTGGTTTGCCCATAATGGTAAGTGGAGGCAATCTTGAAGATACAATTCTTGCAATTCTCGGCAACCTGAGATGTATTCGAGACCATTGCCCATGAATTCGAATCGTCGGAGATACAATATTTTCAGCATAGGGCAGTGAGAGGACAACTCTGCGAGACTTGAATCTTTGAGGCCTATGCATCTATCGAGATTCAACGAAGTCAAACTAGGATAGTAATTCCTAGTTACGGGAATTGTTAGCCATACGTCATGCAAATGGCTACTACTAAGATCCAAGTCAGTTAGCATAGGGAAACCGGCATCTTTGGGGAAGTGGCAGAATTCAATCACTTCTTTAAGACAAGAGTATTCAAATTTCTTGAAACAGCTTGTAAGATATAAGCTCTTCAATTGTCTACAATTTATGGCCAAGTGCTTTATCGTTCGAACAGTAATCTTTGTAAATAAGAAGAGGTCCAAGTTCTCTAACAGTCTGCAGCCCATAGACAGAAATCTTATATCGACATCTGAGATAACATGGGACACTTGGAGTTTCAGGCTCCGCAAATTCGTGAGTTTTGAAAGGTGGTACATGTATTTCTCTGATGTGAGATTGCTTGATGATTCAGATATGGTGAAGCTCTGCAAATTTGAGCACAAGAGATAAATATCCTCTATCCCTGAAATGTCATTGTTTTGTATAAGACGCAAGCTCTGCAATTTGTCGAGTTTAACCTCTGTATGTAGCCTCTTGAATTGCAGAGTCGATGTCTTTAAATTTCTGATGGAGATTTTTCGTCTGAATATCCACGGAACAAAACTTTGTGGATACGTCTTCCACCGTTCCTTGTGTTCTTTGTAAAAACGATCGTCATTGAATAACTCTATTTTGGAGTAAGTTGGAAAAAATTCCCTACGACCTTGAAAAAATTCCTTACGACCTTCAAGCACAAATTCTGCCGACGCAAACAATGCAAGCAATGTAGTTCTCTTTTCTGTTTCACTCGTGGCAATATCCAATGAACTGATGTCCCTTAAAGACAACCATTGTGAAAAAATTGTTGCTAAGATGGTGGATGGAAGAGAAAACCAATCCATTTTTGCTAGGGCCTCCATCCAGAACCAAAGTTGGACGACCTGGGGAATGGGTTAGGGTTATGGATAGAGTTAGAGAGTGGTTGGGAGGAAAAAAAAAAAAAAAAAAAAAA
>JBBAKX010000074.1:0-3244 GCA_040403315.1 Flavobacteriales bacterium | reverse complement strand
GTGTGATACATTCGAATCACCAAACCCGCGCAGCGCAAAGCCGCGGACCGTTACCGGGCATTGTAAAACGACACTCAAACAGACAATATGAACATAGAAAATATCAGACAGTTCATTAAAGAGAAAGCGGAACAATTCGGTGCCAAGACTGACAACGAATTTAATAAACCTTATGTTGAAAGAAACAACACTGGACAAGAGGCTTTAAAAGACAACGGAGCATATTTTGGTTTTATTCATCCAGAAGAAGAAGCTTCGGGACCATTCCACGACTTTTCATTAACTATATTTCCAAACGACCAAAACCAACCTTGGTTAGTTTGTTTGGGTATTGGTTCTAGTGGTTTTAAAAATGACTATGAACTTGCTACTTATCCTGGACTAAGACGACTATTTTCTAAACTGATTAATGAAAAAGGATTTTGCAAATCGGACTTTTCTGACATAGAAACAAGTTTGCCAAAGTCCATCACTGGCAGCCTTGATTTACAACACATAAAAAACACAATAAAGACTTACACAAAAGTTTTACCAGCTTGTCAAATTGTTGATGACCCGGAAAGTGAAGAAGGAAAGAAAACAATTGCTGCATTTATAGCAGGTTATGCAAAACTTAGAGACTGGCCTTCAAACAAAGACCACCGCAAAGCTATTTCAGAAGCTTTAGAACCTTTCCTTAAGGCAGAGACAATTGATGAAGCAGAAGAAATAAAAAATCTTTTGAAGGAAAGAAAATATATTGTACTTCAAGGACCTCCGGGTACTGGGAAAACAAGAACAGCAAAAGAAGTTGCAGAAAAAATTAAAGCCAAAACATTTTTTACCCAGTTCCACGCAGAGACAAGTTTTTCAGATTTTATTTTTGGTATTCGCCCAGACTTAAACAATAAAGAACTTAGCTACAAAGAAAACTTGGGGAGTTTTACCGAGGCTTTGAAGTATGCGAAAGACCACGAGAATGAAAAAGTCCTTTTGATAATTGACGAAATAAACAGAGCAAATCTTTCGAATGTTTTAGGCCCCATTTTCTATTTGTTTGAACACAAGATGGATAAATCGAATGTTGAAATTGAAATTTCTCCTGGTTTCAAGATTAACAAACTCCCAAATAATTTTTCTGTAATCGCAACTATGAATACAGCTGACAGAAGCTTGGCGGTAGTGGACTTTGCATTGCGTAGACGATTTGCTTGGTATACATTAAAACCAAAGGCAATTAAATCGAACCAGTTTTTCAAAGAGGATTTTGCAAGAATTCAAGAAATATTTGATTGGTACGCCTCAAGCAATGAATTATCGCTGCAACCTGGACAAGGCTATTTTATTGCAGACAGCGAAGAAGAAATGACAAATCGTATCAAGTACGAAATATTCCCATTGATAAAAGAATATTTACAAGAAGGGTTGATTAGAAATGCTAAAGAAGAATTCAATAATTATTTCGCCATTCGAATAAACAAATCTCTTTTTGAATGAGTAAGCCATTAGATGTTTTTTGTGAAGTGCCTTGCTTAACTGAACAATCAAGACAGTTAAGTGGAATTGCTTTGCAAAAAAAATGGTTTAAATCGGCTGACAAAAGAATTATAGGCCAGTACCTTCAAAAGTTTATAGACTACAACTCATCGCAATTCAAGTTCATAGGCGTTCAGCCATTTATTATTGGCTCTGACCAAAATACCTCATTGACATTTCGTTCTTCCAGCTTCATTGGCACTATTCCTCTAAGAGCATCTGACACAGGAAAGCAAATAGGTGATTTTGTTGTAATGCCAAGGTTTACTGGTCGTGACCGTTTTGAAGATTACATTGAAATTCTGAATTTACTTGGAACAGAAATAAGCCCGGAAGTTATTGACAGCTTACCTCTTGCTTCTGGTAAAAACTTCCGACCACCCTTATATTTAGAAGCAGTGAAATTCATTGCTTCTCTTGAAGCATTGCTTACAAGACCTTGGCGTAAGTTTGACAATATCGAAAAAATATCCAGCCAACCTGCTGGCCAAATCAATTGGAACAAATACATCAACAACGAATATAAAATTGAAAATCGTTTAAAGTTTCCAACCCAAAAAAACATTTTAAGTAAGTTTCATAGCGAATATGCGGAAGTACGATATGTATTTGACATTTGTAAGAACGAGTTACTTTCTTCCAACACACCACAAAGAATAAAAAACACTATTCGGGTAAAGCTTAGTTTCATTGAAGAAAAGTTATATTATCATAAACCTAAAGCCACAAATAATATTGTTACCAAATCATCTGACAGCCCAACAGTAAAAACGTGTAAAGAACAAGCTAATAAAATTCTGAACTTTAATTTGGTTGACAGCACAGCTTGGAGAGTAGACTTCTCAGATGTTTTTGAAAAATTTGTTCAATACATTTTCAAAGCAGTTGCTAAAGAGACTGGAGGAAAACTATTTGCAAATTTCAAATTCCACTCGAGAACTTCAAAACATTATTCTTGGGAACTAAAACATATTGAACCAGACGCTATTTATCAAAAGGAAAACTTATTGGTATTCATAGACGCCAAATACAAATCAAACCTTTACAACAAGTTCGACAATAGCGAAACCCTGAAAGACGACCACAGACACGATTTACATCAAATTATGGCATATACTTCTTTTAGTAAGACAGACTTTAAATATGGATTCCTTTGTTATCCATCAGACCAATTAGAATTGAAGACAATAAAATACAAGAATGGAATTAACGAAGTAACAAACACGGTTTTAGTAATGGGAATTCCATTAAAAAAAGACAGTATCAATGAAGCAAAGCGACTACTGACAAATGAATTTAACGAACTTGAAAGAAGAACAACGACCCGGTAACACGGGTTTGGCAAAAGTGCCGGTTCAGTGCTCCGCAGACACATTTGTAGTTAATCAAACATTGGTTCTCCGCATCAACATTTGTGGTGAAATTCGCCACCTTCGCCAAGCCCGAAACCGTTAGCTTCGATCGGTTGTCTGTGCTGAAAAGTAACTTGACGCGAACAAATTTCGTTAGTCAGTTTCTCGAAATTTCTTCAATAAATAAAGAAATAGAAAATTCAATTGGAAATTTGTTCGCTTAAATCCGTGAAAAGCCTTTACAAGCTATCACAATTTCTAAAAATAAAAGCCATTTAACCTGTTTGCAAGAAATCGCAAAACAAAGCTGTAAAACGCTTGTAAATAATTTGAAAGTCAAAGGCAAAAAGAAAATATTCAGAAAGCCTGGAAACTCC
>JBBAKX010000073.1:0-3255 GCA_040403315.1 Flavobacteriales bacterium | reverse complement strand
CCCCAAAACCCCAAAACCCCGATTGTATGATGAAAATGGATTTAATAAATAAAAATAAATACCATAACGACGAACTGCATGCAATAGACAAGCAATCACAAAAAGAGCACGTTCCTCACTGTTAATGGTAATACTCGGAATCAGATGCATAAGAGTATAGACAAAAGCAAAGGGTCGGGAGAATATGAAAAATTTATAAGTGTATTCGAGGAAGCTACTGGGAGGGCAAATTTCAATTTCTAACGACTGACTTCCTCACAGCTTAATCGATGGAATAGTATAAAGGACCAAGTGGATACAATCGGTTTAATGAGGGTGACAACCTTCGGCAAAAATTAGAAGGGTAGTTTTAACTCCAGACAGGAAAGCGAAATATAGCAATAAATCGGCAGCGGTAAAATTGCCTCGGGCGCAAATAAAGAAGACGCTACAGCAGTCACATTCCTCTGTGTATTATGCTTTGATACCCTTTTTATGTTCGAGAGGTACGCCAATGAACTAACACAAGCTAACACCGCACCTGAGATGATCAAGGTTGAAAACATCAAGAGCATCCCTGATATGACACTGAATATAGAGTTTGCACAATTAAAAATTATCTATGGAGCGAGCCAACATTAGAAAATAGGCTTCTCTCTTTCTTAAAGAATATTCTGCATTAATTCATCCTCTGGTCCCCTTCATCCTCTTCAAGTCAGTGCAAATCACATCTTGAACAGAATCGTTTAATCCCAGTGAACAAAGTTGAAACTGCTAATTCTAAAAAGCACTTACAGTCGGATTAATACACCGGCCTCGACTCGACCGTTGTACTTGGATCCCATCACTCGTAGGTCGAATAATAATTAAAAGTGTGGTTGCGTGCATTAAATTAATATGTCGTGCTCACAGGTCAGCTCGCTCAATACCAGATGTCGAAACAGATACCTACGGGAGGGAGCAAATATGAGATGCACAGCAAAATGTAGGAGGCAGTATATTTAGTGACGAAAAAATAAATGAAAAAGGAGTCCGACAAAAGTGTCAAGCGAATTTATAGGACTGGAGGCGGCTCTGCAGCGGACGAAGGTGCAGGGGGAGCAGAGGGCAGTAAATTAATAATAGATTAATAGCAAGAAGGCAACGCAGACAACTTTAAAAAATAATATGCCATGCGAGTAATTAGCAAAGAAAATTTAGATGAATCTCAGCCAAATCGAGAAGAAATAGATGACATTATTTATGAAATTCGCATTCAAAGAACTTTAAAACTCTGTGGCAATACTGTCAAGCTATTAAGACTGCACGAGTCTATGAGCAATATTTATCTATTTTTAAATTACGAGGGCGGGGGATCAATCGGCGACCTCATCGAGCAGGGTTTATACATTTCTGAAGAAAATGCCTGATTAATAATGGAGTAATTATTGCTCTCTGTGGATTTCATGGGGCTCAAAGGGATCACACATCGAGATATCCACACCCATAACTTGCTATTCCCGAAATCACATGCAGACATGTTTAATATTCAAATTGGCGATTTCGGTGACGCTGCCTTCATTGCTGACTGTGAACAAGTGCCGTTTTCCCTGTCTAAACCATACCATGGCACTCCAGGGTATATCGCGCCCGAGCTGTTAATGGGTCAAAAGCCAACACTAAAGACTGATATATTTAGTATTGGGGCTATTCTGTACAAGATAGTGACGATGCGCAACCTTTTCAAGGGACCTGACCTGAAAACAATCATCCGGAAAAACAGGGAGTGCAACCATGCGAAGATAGAATCCAAGCTGAAGCACTGCACTCCAGACTGCAGAGATTTAATCCTGTAATTATTGAGTAAAAACCCTCTGGTTAGGCCCACAGCCCTGGAGGCGTTGAAGCATCCCTGGTTCGCCTTAGACCAGACGCCAATATAAAAATCGATTATAGTTAATTAAATACTTGCAGAGAAGTCAAAGCCAAGTACGGCCGATCTCGCGAAAATTGATAATTTCCAAATTGAAAATGGTGCTTGCGAGAATGAGGATGCACAGAGAAAATTGAATGGAAAATAAATGGAGAATCAGGTTAAAAATTCTGATTGTTAGTAGAAAAGAATCATCCAATTCACCTTTTACCATTTAAGCAGAGATCATCGCAATTCCAAAGAATACCAACTTTTGAAGCATAAACTCGAGACCAACTCTCCCTTCGCTATCCCACCCCTGAAAAAAGCGACAGTCACACCCAAAGTTATTGCACGCAAGAATACGGTAGAAAGGGATAGCTTTAACTTCCTTAATAATGGTGTGGGCGGCACCAGAAACAGCAAATATAATTTAATTGCGAGCGGAGGAGGCACTGGTGGTCTTGACCCATAAAGGCTCAATCAATCGTCACACGTCAAGGAAATATTATTCCTAAATAAAAATGAAAGGGCTGCTCTTGAACATGTTCAGTCCAAGTTTAAAAAGTAAGACACGATCCTAAGTGGAATCAAGAAATTTGAGCGAGGGTACACTCTTGGTGCACAACATCATAGCATAGATAATAGTTAACAAAATCGTCTTAGGAGCCAAAAATCCATGAAAAAGATCTTATCAATTCAACGAGGTGAAACGATGAAGAAATTAAACAGCAGTCAGCACGGTAAGTCAATTCAATAGCGAGTTGATGGCTCTTCTGCAAGCTACAGGCTTCAAAACAACTAATATGCCATCCTTAATAAGCAATACAAGGGGCAGAATTCCCAACGTATTTTACCTCTTAATCAATAAAATTCCCATAAGATAATCCTCGAGCAATCTTTCGAAAAAAGGGAAAGCAGCAAGGTGCTTGATAGCTAATTTAGTCCAAACTAATAAGCGGCAGGCGCTCGCACAAATATCTTGCCCTAATCCACCTTCAAGCGCGCAGCCGCTAAAGATTCGACCCCCCTGAATAGAAAACCTAAAGAAGTGCAGACGACTACACCTAAGGATTTATTAGGCCTCCAACTTGATAAGTCTTGTCTATAGTTTAGCATGGAACCAAATAATGCTGAAGGAAGACCTAAGTTTGCTTCAAATCACTTGCCAAACTAAATAGAGGTGCTTCATCCACCAATTTAAGTAAAAATGTAAGATTAAGCTAACTCAACCAACATGTGCTTCTTTAACAACCACAAAAAGTTCATGAGCGGGCTCAACGTTGTGCAAGTTAGTCGTGCTTTCTCTGATGAATTATGATTATATAATGTATGTTTTTCTATTTATCGGTGCTTTAGGGGTTTTGGGGTTTTGGGGTTTTGGG
>JBBAKX010000072.1:0-3291 GCA_040403315.1 Flavobacteriales bacterium | reverse complement strand
TGAACCTGAACTACCATCAGTACCTGAAGTACCACTTGAACCTGAACTACCATCCGTACCGCTAGTTCCTGAAGAACCGTCCGTACCTGAACTACCACTCGTACCTGAACTACCATCAGTTCCGCTTGTACCTGAACTACCATCTGTACCACTTGTTCCTGAAGAACCGTCAACACCACTTAATCCGCTTGACCCCGAAGTTCCATTAGTACCACTTGTTCCTGATGAACCTGAAGTCCCATTAGTACCTGAAGTACCACTACTACCACTAGTTCCTGAAGAACCACTACTTCCGCTTGAACCTGACGTTCCGTTTGTACCACTTGTACCTGCAGAACCGCTCGTTCCCGAAGTACCATTAGTACCTGACGTTCCTGATGAACCGTCAGTACCTGACGTTCCTGAACTACCGCTAGTTCCTGAAGAACCATCAGTACCGCTTGTACCTGAAGAACCATCAACACCACTTAATCCACTTGAACCTGATGTACCCGAAGAACCGTCAGTTCCGCTTGTTCCTGAAGAACCATCTGTTCCGCTAGAACCACTTGAACCGTCAGTTCCGCTTGTTCCTGAAGAACCATCTGTTCCGCTTGTACCTGAACTTCCGTCAGTACCACTTGTACCCGAACTACCATCAACACCACTTAATCCGCTTGAACCCGATGTTCCCGATGAACCATCAGTACCTGATGTACCACTACTTCCTGAAGAACCGTCTGTACCTGAAGTCCCTGAAGAGCCGTCTGTACCTGAAGTCCCTGAAGAGCCGTCCGTTCCACTAATACCTGATGTTCCTGAAGAACCGTTTACCCCACTAATACCACTTGACCCTGATGTTCCTGAGGAACCGTTGGTACCACTTGTACCAGAAGAACCGTTCGCACCTGAAGTTCCTGAAGAACCGTCAGTGCCTGATGTTCCTGAAGTACCACTACTTCCATCTGTTCCTGAACTACCGCTAGTTCCTGATGAACCGTCTGTACCACTTGTTCCTGAAGAACCGTCTGTTCCGCTAGTTCCTGATGAACCATTTGTACCACTTGTTCCTGATGAACCATTAGTTCCACTTGTTCCTGATGAACCATTTGTACCGCTTGTTCCTGATGAACCTGAAGTTCCATTTGTTCCTGAAGTTCCACTTGAACCTGAAGTTCCACTTGTTCCATTTACTCCACTACTACCTGAAGACCCTGAAGTACCATTGGTTCCGCTTGTTCCTGAAGAACCTGATGTTCCATTACTACCCGAAGTTCCATTAGTACCTGAAGTCCCACTACTACCAGAAGTTCCTGATGTTCCGTTTACACCTGAAGTACCTGAAGTACCGTTTTGACCACTCGTACCTGAAGAACCGTTAACACCACTTGTTCCTGAAGAACCATTTACTCCACTTGTTCCTGCGGTACCTGAAGTACCCCCAAGAGATAACGCATTCGCAATTTGTTGAATACTTGCTTTATATGATGAGCCTGCGGGATTTTGTGATGTATCTCCCGTAATAACAATGTGTACAATGTCATCTGGTAATACTGTTACTGCTTGGGTTCTGTCGGTCAGTCTTTGATAATTCGGCATATTATTAGTCTATATGTATAAATATGAATATTTTCATAATTTTGTTTTTATTGGTTCTCGAATATATAAATATTGGCATCCATGAAAATAAAGATTTCTCCGTCTTGATAAATCTTACCTTTTGCATCACAATAAATTATTCCGAACTTCTCACACCCCAAGGAATCAATAATTTTGATTCCAACGGCTGGAGCTGAATTAAATTCTGTTGGTAGTACAATCGATATTGCAGGTGGTACAGAAACGTTAACGCTTGCTAATAAAACACATTGATTACCATAGACATCACACGCATATAAATCATACGGCAATGTAACTCCAGAAACTCCAGTAATCTCAATTTGTGTCATATTGAATAAATAGTCGTTATTTACTTTAACTTTATTGTAAAACAAAAAATCCCCCAAAGTTTTGGAGGATTTTAATTATGTTTTTATTTTAATTAATAAGGACTATTAGCACCATATGTTATTGCCCCAACAATAACCGTATTACCTAAATTACTAAGGTCTTGTTGAAAAGAGTTTGGGTTTAATGAGTCAATTAAAAGAATACAATCCCCATCATGAATTTCATTAGTACCTATTCCACCATAAGGATTATTACCTTGCATTGGTAATAATGAACTTTGGGGGACATTAAACCCACTTGATTGGTATACAACTATTTTACATATTCGTACATCAGTAAGGTTACCATTTAAAAAAGAATTACTTCCTCCTACACGAGAACCAAAATAAATATTATTAATAGTGTTAGTAATTGCAGGTTCAGGTATTCCAACTGCAGTTTTGTCAACACTATCAAAATAGACTTTAACTATACCACTGTCACATGTAATCGCAACGTGTTGCCAAACATTTGGTGTCAATTGTGTAGATATTGGACCATTTGTACTTAATCCGTGAAGACAACTATCTCCTGGTTCAATCCATAAATTTAAATCACCACTATTAGTTGTATTACTTTGACCAAATATGTATTGGGGGATACCTGTTGATGTTGGTACTCCATAATACCAAAATTCAATTGTAAAGGTATTACCTAAAGTACCAATAATGTTAGACGGAATTCTCGCAGTACTAACAGTATTTGGAAATAATAACGAACCTGGATTCACTTCCCAAGAAGACCAATAACCAAAACCGTTCATCCAAATATATGCCTCGTCACCTGTTGTGTAATCTTTACTACTAACATATTCCGCCTTCTGAATAAATGAAGATTCAGTTAACACCGACGACCTCCAAAATCCTACATACGCAGAAATCTCTAACGGATTTGGTTGTGTTCCTGTTGGAACTGAGTGTGTTATTACATACCCGAGGTCTTCATCGGGTCCGTTCCACCACTGAACTCCTCCTGGCATTAATGAATAGTCTTGGTCTGTAACCCCTATTGATAACTCGCTATTAAAGACTCGGATAGCGCCAGTAATTGATGATAATGATGGGTCATATGCGAATGGTCTTGATGTTGACATAGTTTTTTTATTTAATAAATATCTTTTATTTTATTCTTAAATTTAATGTTATAAACCAATTGTTGGTGTTACACAAGGGGTACGGGTTAATGTTGGTGATGGTCTTGGTGTACGAGTTGGTGTTGGGGTTGGAGTTGGGGTGGCACAAGGGTCAAAAGTAGGGGTTGGTGTTGGGTATAGTGTTGGTGTCGGTGTTTTAGTTGGTTTTGGTGTTTTAGTTGGTTGAGGTG
>JBBAKX010000071.1:0-3363 GCA_040403315.1 Flavobacteriales bacterium | reverse complement strand
TTTATTATTTGGAATCGCCTTCAGCTATGCCATAACTGATGGTTGGAATCTAAAAGAAGGAGAAAAGTAATAAATTTTTAATTATCTTAGTTACACAAACCTACCCATAACAAGCCCACCCACCACCATAATAAACTTTCATCTACACAGTTTTGGCTACAATAAAAGTAGATTCGGCTACTTCTGTTACTTTTTTAAGGCTCACCTTTGCATCATGAAATTTTTCATAAAAAAATAAGAAGACAGCAAAAATGAAAATCATTATAACTGGTTCTTTAGGGAACATCAGCAAGCCACTAACCAAAGAGTTAGTGCAAAAAGGGCATAATGTTACCGTAATCAGCAGTAAACCCGAAAAACAAAAAGAAATTGAAGCAATTGGAGCAATGGCAGCAATCGGCACAATTGAAGATGTTGAATTTTTGACCAACACTTTCAATTGTGCCGATGTAGTTTATTGTATGTTACCCCCTTTCAAATTCTTAGAAAATCCGAATATTGACGTAAGAAAGGAGGCTCTAAGAATTGCTAACAATTACAAACAGGCTATTGAGCAATCAGGCGTAAAACGAATTGTTCACCTTAGCAGCATTGGTGCACATTTAGACAAAGGAAATGGTATTCTTATTTTCCATAATATTGTAGAGAAAACATTGCAACAACTGTCGACTGATGTAGCAATTACTCACATGCGACCTGTTAGCTTCTACTATAATTTATTTGACTTTATGGATATGATAAAGGGCAAAGGTTTTTTAGAGGGATTTGTTGGAAAGATATTGACCCTTCGCTATTATGGTTTGATAAGTTTATTGAAGGGCAAGAAAGGAATCATGTTATCTAACTATGGGGGAAAGGATAAAATACCTTGGGTTTCTCCGTTTGATATTGCAACCGCCATTGCCGAAGAAATATTAGCACCACCAGTTGGCAGAAAGGTTCGTTATGTAGCAAGTGAGGAACTTACAGGTTATGAAGTAGCCAGTATTTTAGGGGAAGCAATTGGCAAACCCTATCTAAAGTGGGAATTAATTAGCGATAAGCAATTGCTAAGCGGTATGAAGAACTTTGGTGCATCAGACAGTTTGTCAAATGACGTAACCGAAATGAATGCAAGTATGCACAGCGGTAAATTGTATGAGGATTATTACCGCAACAGACCGACATTAGGCAAAGTAAAACTAAAAGATTTTGCAAAGGAATTTGCCGTAGCTTACAACAAAAATAATTAGATACCAAAATGGCAAACACTCCATTATTCCAAATTAAAACAATCGCCCAGTATCATCAGATTCTTGGACTTCCCAAACCTGAACATACGTTGATAAGTGTTATTGATTTAAAATCATTTCAGCAAGTGCCAATGGATGAGCCTATGAATTTGCTGTATGATTTTTATTGTGTTGCTCTTAAACGAGACATTAATTTCAAAGTAAAATACGGACAGCAGCAATACGATTTTGACGAAGGTGTTATGTCCTTTATGTCGCCAGGGCAAGTATTTCAAATTGAATACGAGAAAAACGAGAAATCAAAACAAACGGGATGGATGATTCTTATCCATCCCGATTTTTTATGGAACACGCCTTTAGCAAAAAAAATAAAGCAATACTCCTATTTTGATTATTCAGTAAACGAAGCCCTGTTTCTTTCAGACAAAGAAGAAAAAACCATTGAAAATATTTCAAAAAATATTCAGCAAGAATATCATGCTAACATGGACAAGTTTAGTCAGGATATAATTATTGCACAATTGGAATTGTTGCTCAACTATTGCGACCGATTTTACCATCGTCAATTCTTGACAAGAAAAATAGTCAACCATTCCATTCTTAATCTTTTGGAAGACTTGCTGAATAAATATTTCAGTGACGATACTTTATTAAAGGACGGTTTGCCAACTGTTCAATTCGTTGCTGCCTCATTAAATGTGTCACCGAATTATTTAAGTGGGGTGCTTAAAACATTGACAGGACAAAGTACACAGCAACACATTCACAACAAGTTGATTGAAAAGGCAAAAGAAACTTTAACCACGACAACTTTGTCGGTAAACGAAATAGCGTATAGTTTAGGCTTTGAACATCCACAATCATTCAACAAACTATTTAAGAGCAAGACAAATCTTTCTCCTTTGGAATTTAGAAGTTCATTTAACTAATACCTCCTCATGTGCAAGCACATTTTATTTTTCGCAACGCACAATACAAACACACGAAAAAATAAAAAGAGCTTGCAAGCCAACGCAAAGAGACAGTGCCAACTCGACACCGCAGACCTTCGGACGGAGATGAAGAACTACCGCTACCTTCGGTTTTGCAAAATTCCGAAAAAAAATCCTCGCTTCGCTCAATTCTTTTTCGGAACTTCGCCAAGCCGCAGCACGTTGGTGGCAAGCAGTTAGCTGTTGAACGACCAACCCAATTACAAACTTACAGCTTATAAAATTATGACTTTGAAAACAACAATTATTACGACAATTATTTTTTTGCAGACGTTGGGATTTTGTTATTCTCAGGACAAATACTCAACAGCAAAAAACATTATCCTTCAAACTGAAAGGAAAATTGTTGATGCGGTTATTAAGACTGACACTGTGGTAGTTTCTGCTTACCTCTCAACAGACTACACTTATACCTTACCAGACGGAAAAATAATTTCAAAAAATCAGTATATTTCAGACATTGCCAATTGGTGGCGACCTTTGACAATTGACCTAACCGACCAAAAAGTAACCATTTATCAGAAGACAGCAATTGTAATAGGAAAAGCGAAATATCGTTGGAAGAATAAAAATGGAGAAGTTGAGGAAGCAGTCGAACAATACACGGACACTTACATAAGACTGAAAGACAAATGGGTTAGAGTAAGTTCGCACACTTCTTGTCTATCGGGACGGTGCACTTAGGACTAACGACGAAAATCTGCCTGCCATCAACAACACTGCCTTCGTTCGGCATTCAACGCCAAGAATGAAGGCAATGTTGAACGGAACCTTTGGTTGCGATTCCGGGAGAAGATTACCTATTTATTATGGGATTTTCGAGCAGATTAGTGTGGTGTGCTTGGCTATTTGTACTCCTGTAGTGATTCTTCCAAGCAGCGAAGTTGATATTTTTTAACCATACCCAAAAAACACCCTTGAATTTGTACACTGATGTGTTTATCTTAGCTCATCCTTGGAATTGCCATTGGGAGTAATCCAGTTAAATCAGTTTTAAACAATGAAGAAAAATAAACTTTTCTACCTGCTTTTAATTGTATTTGCACTGCAAAATACAGTAGCAAATGCACAATCAATTAAAGCAGAAAAATATGAAATGAAGGTTAATATTGATATTGTAAAAAGAAATATCACTGCTA
>JBBAKX010000070.1:0-3369 GCA_040403315.1 Flavobacteriales bacterium | reverse complement strand
CCCCAAAACCCCAAAACCCCATGAGTGATTGTGTGGATGTGTGGATGATAAAAAGAGCGGATAATATATAAATATATAAAAACGTCAAATATTAATTGTCACGTTTATTAATAAGATTAAAGGCGTGAAATTTGAAATACGATGTCATCCCTAAATATTAATAATAGTCTGGACGAATTTGTCAATATTTGCAATAATTATTAACGCTCGTCTCTGCCATTTTTAAAGACAGGAATGCGATGTATTAAATGCAGGCGAAAAGATTATTTCTCTTTGCATACAAAATAATGGTTGATGTCCGCTGCATTTAATCAGAAGATAAAACTCTTTGGCTTATAAGTTTTGTATTAAATTATTAATGTCAAGTATTGTAAATTGGATCAGACTCATGATCCATGATTTGTGTATATTGATCATGAATTACCATCTAGAGTCGACTGTCGAATAATTAAGCATAATTATTTAATCAGTGTAATTCATTATGGTCACACGGATTATTTAGCAATACTTATAAATGTTCTGGAAATTTATATTTGATCCTTTTTTATAATCTCACCATTTCTTAGCTGAATATATCCTGAGAAAATTAATCACTCTCGGACTACATATTTTTAATTGTCTAAAAACCGAATTCTATTTGGTATGTGAAATAAATACCTCCCTTTTTCTTGGCCCCATTCAGTTAATAATTTGATCTTCTCCTCCAAACTCTCAATCCTTCCTCTCTCCTTCTAGTTAGGATATTGGCTAATACTCTTAAGGAAGAGGATATTTGAGTTTAGGTTTTAGAAATATCAATATTGAAGAGATCCCCTGCATTTAATTCAATCGCAATAAATTTCCTGTCAGATTATATTAAGCTCTAAAGTAAAAAGTCAAAACACATGAGAGTATTCTTCAAAAATTTATGAATTGCTACCTTCAGTGGAATTTGACTCGATAATTTTACTTTAAAATCATTGAGGATCAATGACTTTAATCTTTTTGACAGCCACAGATTAGCCAATAAAGTATTTGATTTTTAGCGAACAAACCCTTAAATGTTTCGTTCTTACTAACGGAAGATCATGATTTAGCAGTCTTCGAAAATGTTCTCAATTAATTAAACATACGCAAAATATTATTAATCAATCTCTCTGCTATTTAAATTAGACACGATTACGAATTAAATAATTAAATATTAAATACCTAACCCCCAAGCCACTACCTGCCCAAATGAGCAACTTTAACTCCGGATTATCCGAGCAGCAGCAGCAGCTTCTTGCCGCCAACGAGAGCTGCCGTATCAACATTCATTTGCCCCCCATTATTGTCATAGAGACCACTTTGACCACCGGTGCCTCCCTTGATATGCATAAAACCGAAACAATCGCAGCTATTTGCGGAGGCGGAGGTCGACCCACTGAGATGAAAGATCATCGATCTACTCCTAATGGTTAATAAAATCATCAATTCAATCCTAGCACTTATACTCTCAGCGATTAAACTAACGCCAAAGAGTTTGCGATTACGAACTTGTAAATTGGGAATTTTATTCCGAATGAGTTGATCAACAGCAATTATGCTATGAAAAGTGATGATCAGACAATAGCACACAGGTAACCCTTACCTGGCAGCGAGCTCGAGGAGAGCAAAGAGCAGCAAGTCGAAAGTATTGATGACCATCATGAAGATGATGAGTCGTAAGTGCTTCTTCCCAAACTTGGACCTCCCCCAATCGTTCCAAAGAAGAAGAACAGACCACTCCTTAGCAGCTACATGGTCATACCAGATGAGCGAAGATACCAGCTCATCAAGTTCGTGATCTTCGAAAACGTGAGGGTGAAAGATGCGGCGATCGCGCTTGGTATAAATTATCAGACTGCTAAGAGCATACTGCGAAGGTACCACCTGACTGGGGAGATC
This sequence comes from Flavobacteriales bacterium, assembly GCA_040403315.1. GTDB lineage: Bacteria > Bacteroidota > Bacteroidia > M30B66 > M30B66 > CAMCXT01. The sequence continues at coordinate 1,464 of JBBAKX010000070.1, read as the reverse complement.
ACCCGCCAATACAAATCGATACACATTCAAAACACGACCAACCAGCAGCAGCTGCTCGAGTTTCTCCGCGGACAGGGAGCCACGGGTGCTACCTCTCTTGGTATGCCAATAGTCCTGCAGACCGCTAAGGAAGCAGGGCTCGCCACTATGCAGTAACCGAGCCAGCCTACTGCAGAGGGGGAACATGGTCCAAATTTTCCCAGATTAGGTGGCCCACCCTTAGAGCAAATTAAGTTGCCAACCTTTAACAGCTCGAACAGCGCCGGTCATGCGGTCGCTCTCAACCACTCAACAACGCTTCCCTCTCTCAATACTATCATAAACCTTAAATTACAGCCCAATGATGTAAAACAGAGAGTTCATTAAGTGATGGGTGGAGATCATGATCATGTTCGTGAGATCAATCAAGATCATACCCATCTTCTCAAAAGACCCTTTTTGGATAATGAGAGGTATACTCCTCAAAATAATATTCCAGGTACAGCAGCAGCAGCAACTGGGCCTTTGCAGCAAAGTTTATCCAATTATTTCAATAAAGATCAAATTAATCACAACAATATCGCAGGATTGCATGAGAGAGTCTGCGTGGCAACATTGCCACGTTTTTAAGAAGTGATCAGTAGGATTAATCATGAACAGCATGTTAAAAAAGCAGAAGCTCAAGTCAATCCTCTCCCTTCCGGTAAGAATCATTATCCAATTTAAGATAAACAAATAGAGACCGAATTTGAACAACCTGCTCCTATGTTTTATTTTAACTACGATTTCCAACAACGTGGAGCAGCAGCAAGAGTATCGCTCTCGAATCTTCACACTTATCAGACCAGAAAGTAAACCGGCTATCCATTTTAAAAACTTAATCATTTTGGACAACCCCAGTTATCTCAGGCACCAGGGGACTTATCAAATTTATTGGGCAAGCGTGTCGTGAGAAATGATATCCAACAACACCAAAATGGCATGATGACTAACAGTTGGATTTATGCGAGCCCCTTCACACAATAATAGGTAATTTATTAAGAATCATCCTATATTTAATTTAATTTTAGGTACCATTTAGTGGAAATCAATTTTAATGAGATTAATCTCCCCGGCCATCAGTAATTAATCGTCAGACAGATTGGCTCCACTCTATTAAATATCAAGCAACATGATCACTTATCATGAGGAAGGAGGCCCACTAAAGATCGTGTCAAAATATCATTGCTTTCCAGATCTGATGATGATCAGCACCACTTCGCCCACATAACAAATATCTATTAATAACTTTACTACTTAACCCTTTTCAAGCTCACAATACGTGTCCAAACTAATTTCTCGCCTCTTGGGATCAGACATAAATGGATTTAAGTTTTTTTAACCTAACTTTTGTATTTCATTTCCATTGTTCACTACATTATTCCTATATATACTTTTTCCTACATCTCTCTCTTCCTGACCTCCTGGGGTTTTGGGGTTTTGGGG
>JBBAKX010000069.1:0-3419 GCA_040403315.1 Flavobacteriales bacterium | reverse complement strand
CCCCCAAAACCCCAAAACCCCAAAACCCCATTGGATTTGGATCATGGAGGGTAATTTAACATATAAAATTACATTAAATTGAGTTAATTTCTGGAATATTAATAAACCTGTATTTGGTGAATCAGTAAACCGCGCAAATATATTGCTCCTACATCTGCTGCCATGCTGCTAAATGGATCATACCCTACATCTTGAACTTTCATAGATAAGATTTAAATGCCATCATTTATTGAAGCTGTGTTTGAGGCCGCCAGCACATATTTTTGTTAAGGTCAGGTGTTAATTTCTATATAAAATCAAGTTAATACATCATTCATCCGATGTCGTCCACCGTCTATGTATGTCTCCCTATTTGTTTAACCAAATGAGATTTATGACCCTTGCAAATTTGGGATTCGCTTTAGACGAAATATTATTGTTAAAAAGCGCTTGGATATTTATTATTAAAATAATTTGGTAGCACTTTAATTTTCTGAAATTTAAATTATGTTCTCGGCTTGATTTTAGTGAATAAATATAGACTTAAATAAAGATATTATAAAACAAATCACAAACATTTAATAGTCATGCAGCAGCAACAACAGAGCAGAAGTTTATATTTCCAACGTGCCGAGGAGAACAACTTCGCGCAGACCTCAAAGATTCTCATAAATCTTAGCCCCCGCAAATACATGCAAGCCAGTGGCGCACAAAAGACGTCACTACAGGACTCTAGGGTCGCATTCTAAAACAATTTCGAGCCTTCCTTCCCAAAGGTGGCCACCGGCCCGGCACCTGCAGGCTCGGAAAAATTAGGATTCGGGGATAGTTAGGCCGAGTCAAAATTAGAGCGAGCACAAAAGTTGGGATACCCGGTCTAAATTTCTTAAAACTTTAACTAGAGCAGCACGAATTAAAATTGTTCGGATTAAGGCGCCTCCCCTGTTATCAACAGAAACCCTGTGGATTATGCTACCTCTGTAAATCCATAGATAGTCAGCAATCACTATTAAGGCAACAACATCAATAATATAGTCCTGGGACAGAAAATATTATCTACTACAGGTGTTGCCACCCACCATCTCTCCCCTGCTGCGATGGAAAAAAAAGATCCGTGCGGAAAAAATCAGATGCATGAGAAAAAGAGAGATCTTGATTAATTTAAGTCCGAAATTAAATATCTCAACCGAGAAGATTGTTCTTCCTTAAACTTATAGGGCACGGACTCCGGATTACTTGAGAATCCACTTGTGGGAGGACTCGGGTCGAAATCATGCGAAATTATTCCTTACAAGAGACACTGCATTTAAAGCGGTCTTATCTAATAAGGCAAGCTGACCGAGACTTCAATCCAGTCATAAGAATTTTTAACACTTGCTGAAGTCAATGGCGCGAAGCCAATCTCTCTCCATAACTTCCAGCCCGCGAGCGAAGACTCCTAATCAGAGCACTCCTCCTCTGATTAAGATAGCGACTGTGGCTCCGACAATTCCATAATTGTGAAGCTCGCGATGCAAAGCAAATGCTCTCACCCGAAGGTTAAGGGCCTTCCCCGGAGGCGAGAGGAGAAGTCCACCAGCAAGGCTCAAGCCGCTTATATTAAATAACAAGAGAATGCTAAGTAACGCAGGACCCGAAGGCAAACAGCCGACGGGCAGTACGCAAGTATTTCATCAGAAATGCGAGAGAAGCTCATCAAATGGGTGGCCCACGAGGAATTGATGAACGTCAAGGAAGCCAGTCGCTTGCTCGGAATAAAGTACCAGACTGCCAAGAGTATTATGCGCCGCTACATGAAGACCGGAAAGATCAATCGTTGTAACAAAATTTTGAAACCTTCCATCATACATGTACCCCACATACCTGACATAGCCCTCCCAAAACCTAAGCCCAAGCTCGCTCCAAATATGACCCTCGAGGCGAAGCTTGAGTATGTGGACCTGCTACTTTCGGCCGAGAGAAAAAGCGAACAGCAAGCGCTCGCATAAATATCCACGGAATCGTCCTCGAATTCAGAAAAAGACTAGATTTCTGACCTAGCCATAAACAACGAATCATGCCAAAAAAGGCTCCAATTTGTTGAAACCGCGATATGCTCGACTGCAAATTGTGGTAACGTCGCTAGATAATAATCAAACAACTACAACACCGACAGCTCCTAAGAGGATCAGATTATATATCAGTGTAGTTAGTGCTCGGGCTCATTGATCTTCGTGCACGAGGAATTGCTGAGCCATTTAATTCCGGAAGCTACCCCATTTAAAACTGTGCTCCCTGAAAAATTTCCCCTCACTTTATCTCGATCGGTGGCCCAGTTGACCATTGAAAACAATAGCTCCAAACTATATAAAGGTTCTCGTATACCCCTCCAAATTGGAATTAATGTCCCATCGCCCCAAATTAAATAAATCTAACATTCCAACACCAACAGTATGGTGCTGCTGAGGGGTGGATTACAAGACGGAAAAATGGCTGAATTTTAAAACAGCAAAATGTTCGAGGAATCGTCGATGATGAAGGTCTCTTGGAACGCGCCCGAAAATTCTTCGATGATGTTATGCTAAAATAATAACACCAAGTTTGATGCTAATCTGGCGTTTGATGGCAAGGTAAGCTTTGACCAGATTCAAACTGCGATTAGGACTTCGGATTTAGAGGTAAGTATTTTTCTATATTAAAAACTCGTACAAACGGCGGTCTTGGGGCGTGCGTTCCCGTGGACGAAAATATTTGTTCTAAAAAAATATCTTTCGTAAACATACCCCTGACCGCCGACGGAGGTTATTTATTATTTAAGTTTTGGAATCGAAAATTAATATCATTTATAGTTGAACCACCTAATCTCTCTGCAACGACAGATACTTCACATGATGGAAAATGTATCTCTCCGAGGGGGCAAAACTTCCCCAGACGCCGCCCCCCTTCACGAGCGCGATTCAAATTTCTTCATCCGACTGAGCGAGCTCGATCAGCAAAACCGTTCCACACATGCCTTTTCGACCGTCAAATGCGAAGACCACTGCGACTGTGAGGAGCAGTGTTGCGGGGGCTCCCTCGAGCACTCTAAAGACAATAGTAACTGCAGCAGTGGAGGTCCTTCAATGTCGCGATTGATTCCCCAGGCGAGCGTTATCGAGAAACTGTTCGATGCGAACCCCGACGACCGCCGCCTCTCGTTCGACTTTGCCTGCTACCAGGACCGCGTTTTCAAGAAGGTCTAAATTAAACTGCTGATCGACCAACTCAAGGAGCTCAGCGATTGAGTATATTTATATGTGTTCGTTACCCTATAATTATATAAGTAGTATCTCCGAAAAAATACCCTTTACGTCAACATCATAGATATATCTTCGCTACATGGTATTCAACGTCCACGTTATTAATCTGACCACCCACTATTAATCATCATGAGGGGTTTTGGGGTTTTGGGGTTTTGGGGG
>JBBAKX010000068.1:0-3458 GCA_040403315.1 Flavobacteriales bacterium | reverse complement strand
CCGAGACATGCAAATGCAACCAAAGGATGCAACCATCTAGTCTGGGACTACAAACCAGACGGCTCCAAAGTCAGTCAAACTGACTTGAATGGATTGCCTCGTCCTATAGTCAATTCAAATAACTATAACAAATCCACTTCATTCAAAGGAAAGAAAAGGAATAATTAAGTCAGCATACTGACTTCCAAAAGTCATTACTCTCAATGACTCGGATACATCCAATCCGTTCATACTGAGATCAATTTTGAGATATATTATAATAAAATTATAATCGTTTAATATGCATAGCATCTCTGAAGCATACATATTCTAACAATGTGCTTTGTGAACTATAGTTGCTTATTGCACTGAAAATAAATGAAACATATTATAATCCATAAATAAGAATATACTTCATTCAGTCTCAACACATAGTATTGATTTCACAAAATGTATGGGAAATATTCCATCTTAGATATAGAGGTAGAGGCAGAACTCGCTCTCACAAGCAACTTCTTGAAACTAAGCTATTAATTCTACGATTACGAAGGCTTGACTGTGGCTTTCAACAATTGAGTGCACGCTTTTGTTGGAAGAACGAACCCACTTTCATACGAACCCCTTGTGGAAAGGACAAATTAGTAGAAGGAATACTGCGAGAAAAGATTGTTGTATAATGGAGATATCAACATGAAATTCGAACTCGGAGGTATTATGGAGAGATACATAATATGGTCAGAAGACTCCACTGAGAGCAGCTGGATAAATAGTGATACCTACTAATTACTTCATGTATATGCATTCTTGCATATAGCATGGGGATAATATGCATACTATGCTACAAAATGTAGCTACACTTATAACACAATATGGCCTAATCAGTGAGAAATGGATATGTAGTCCATACAATGCATCTTAAGCTATGCACACATTAACTGATTAGTAGAAATGAGATAGTAGTAATAACAGTCTGAAATATGATTCTCCTTTGATATTACGACCCCTTTACTTCGGTAGAGACGCTATGAGTCATTTCTTCCTTTGTCGCAGTTTTTTTTCCGCTTTTTCTTGCAGACAAAGAAGCTCATCGCATCATATAGCATGAGAAACAGTCTATCAGAATAATTTATTTTTTTTGTATGATGATAGACAAAGTTGTGGTAGCAAGTTAATAACTTATGTTGATATTTAAAAACAAAATATCTTAAAAACATTCGCTTAACTAGCTAGGGGGGAAAGGAGGAGAGTCTGACGAATCCTATCATCCTACATCATAACTCAAGCGAAATATGATACAATTAGCAAACATAAATGGAATATATATCATAATGGTATCTATGATATATGTCTCATCGCTATATACATTAGCACATAATGCAATAAAATAATATGGCAAAGCTACAATAATATTGTACATACGCAATACGACAATTTTGTATACGAAGTAACGACACTTCTTTGCAACAAGCAAAATATATTATTTTTTTTATTTTTTTGGGAAATGAAATTTTATTTTATTTTTTTTAAGTTATATATTTTTTTTTTTCTTTTTTTTTGAACATATTTTTTTTGAGTTTTTTTTCTTTTTCACAATTGGAGATATGTAGGCAGAATATATATTATAAATTTCTGTTATACACAAATTTAAGTGAGAGGAGGGGGACTGTAGTCCCATAGGACAATAATAACAGTTTACCTTAATTCATATAAAATACGCCCTACAGCGCACCTCGTGCACTCGTGCGTATCTCATCTCTTCACAACCACAAATATAAAACAATCTAATCCAATAACTAACATCAGAGGCCTTCGTCTCTATTGTGAACTTATCCGATATCTTCTTCTTCGTCTTCATTTAGACTACAGTTTCGAAACTAGTTTACGTTGAAATAAAGACTTAGTAAACGAAAAATCTATAATGGAAACAAAAGATGATGTCAAACTCACAAGTACAGAGCTACTCCAACGAGCTGGCATTCCACTCATCACCCAAGTCTTGGTGGTGAGCAAAGGAGAACTTGTCACCAATTTCGACCGAACTTATTCGTTCGAATATTATAACAAGCAGATGGTCGATTACGATGGCGGCAACTGTCTGTTTGTCACACTTGAGGAATATTCCGAATTACTCTCGGCCGAAAAGTTAGGTGAAGACTATACACCTAAAGAATGGCTTTATGGGTTTTATTGGAAAATCTCAGAAGATGCAGATTTCTCCAAAGTAGGGATCGATCAAACATTTGAATATAAACTTTCAAATGGTTCAACTATTCCGTATCCGAGACACATGCCAATTGGGACATATATGGTGTTGCACCAGACTTACGGGTATATTACGGTAGAAGAAATGAACTTCATCCGTACAATACAAGCCATGGCGCAAAGCAACAAAGACAATCAAGATAATGTCTTGGACAACTCCTTACATTTGAGTACTTTGGGCTCTTCACCTAACGCATCTGTGGTAAGTCAAAACCACATTAAAGTATTTGCCCAATCCGGAGAAAAACCGATTAGAATCGCTGAAGTGACGATCGATTCGATCGAACAACTAGCATCCTACTATAGGATGTTACCACATGGTCACGAGGTGCCACCATTGTCTACAACTATGCACGATGTTAAAGATGATGTGAATGCCTTATTCCAAATCGTCGATACCAGTGTTGTACCTGACCTTATCACTTCAGAATGGGACGAGAACAAATGGCTCTTATGGAGTCCTGACAAGCTCACAGAGCTTCTCAAAAAGTCTATACAATCTTTAACAGCGGCAACAAATGTCACTGCCATCAAAAGCAGCTTAAAGAACTGTATTCTTACATCTACTTCTTCGAATTGGAGTGATCACACAACCTTTTTAAGATACAAGAAGGAAATTCTTAAAGTCTTGCGTGACAAATCAGTCATGGCGAAAGACTCAGAATCAATCAACTCAGCAGCCTTGTCAGGCAGTGAACAAGCAGTGATCGCCAATGCGCTGTTCGACAACCTTCCTGTCAGTAATGACATGGAAAAGGCATTCAAAGATGTCATTCGAGTGGGATCAGCCAATTCAGATGGAAAATTTGGCACGATTTCTTCTTTTCTTAATCAAACAACAGATGTATTTAGGGAGCGGATCCAAATTGCAGCTGGCGTGCGGAAGTTTGCCTTGGGTTTGGAAGGAACAGGCACGAAACGAGGCAACGATAACGGCAATGGAGGCAATGATAACAAGAAAGGACGTCATACCAGTAATGACGAAGTCTTGGCAAATATGCAGGACGAAGAACAGCGAACAAAGTGCGGAGGATGTGGATATTCTGATGGTCGATGTGGAAGCAAAGCGACCTGTAAGTACAGAGGCCATCCAGGTTTCAATACAGAGAATGTAGCGTGGGAACAGTCCACCAGTGGTAAAGGGTACGCAAGCAATATTCCCCCGAGACATGCAAATGCAACCAAAGGATGCAACCATCTAGTCTGGGACTACAAAC
>JBBAKX010000067.1:0-3468 GCA_040403315.1 Flavobacteriales bacterium | reverse complement strand
CCCCAAAACCCCAAAAACCCCAGCCAAAGAACCATCTAACCAGATTAGATAAGTCAGATAAGTCAAATAGGTGCCTGAGATGCCTGCTGGCAAAGTTTGGGATACCTCACAAATGCGAGATGGTCCACTTTTTAAAACCGTATTTTATCAAAAGACCCAATTAAAAGCGAGTTAAATTAATGAGTCGCTCGCTGCACGTAATAATTATCGATTGATCGTTTCTAGTGACAGATCTTAAAATTATCATGCCTTAATTTTATAATCATTAGCTTAATATCCCAGAGATTAAGTCGTCCAATTTCGGAAACCACTTTTACTACTACCATACATCACAAACAGTCAATTTCTCACCCAAGAAACCACAATCAATGACATCCCTAGTATTCAATCCACTTATGACACAAAATCAACAGCAATTCTCGGCGGCACTCCAATAGCAAGTTCCCCTGCCTTAGGTCGTCAATTAATTCGAGGACTCCCAGGATTCCGCGCCCGGAAACGGAGGCGAGGAGGAGAAGAGATTCGTGTGCCCACACCCCGGCTGTAACAAATCATATACGCGCAATTCACGTCTCCGCTTCCACCAGAGGAACGCCCACCTCAACCAGGTATCATACTACCGATGCCAGTTCTGTGGACTCAAGTTTCTGGAAAAGGGAAACCTCAAGGTCCATATTCGCCGACATACAGGTGAAAAACCTTACTCTTGCAAATATTGCGGAGCCCAATTTTCCACAAGTGGAAACAGAAATGACCATGAGAGACGTCACCTGAAATTGAAGTAAGTGATTATTTCCTATGTTCGGGAGATTTAAGGGGCAGTCATGTGCACGATTATACGGCAAAATACGATTACTTTATTTGATAAGAAACCATATGGATATATATAGACACTAATTATTATTTTCTATAGATCTTATTCATGCCTAGACTGCGGGAAAAAGTTTTACCGCAAATGCGTGCTCATAAACCACTTGCAAAAGTGTCCGACGCGCTTAATGCGCGAGCATGTGATGATAGAGGCCTCCAAGAACTCACAGTTTGGAGTGAATGGTGGAATGATGATGGGAAACAATTCTTTCGTAGCGAATCACTCCATTCCAGCGCAAGTGCAGTATACAACCACCGCCAAGCCCCCATCTATTGTCCACCCAACCGCCGCCTCATATTCTAATTTCAACAATCAGTAGCAGCAATTCTAACATCAACAGGGGAGCCTGTTCAACGGTGGGTAGAGCCTTGAGATGATCGGCGGCGGCACCCGTCCGTTATTTAATAGTGAGACGAATGGCAATAGCTAGTTCCTATTAAATAATAAGGTGGTAGCAACCGGAGGCGGCAGCTCCGGCGACCAGTGGAAAATATTGCCCGCAGTATCAAGTACCTCACTCTCAAACCTGTTCGACTATAACACCCCTGCCCGCGGCGGCCTCCGCATGAACAGCACCTGCGACCTCTCTAACATGATGGGTGGAGTGAGCAGCACAAGCCTGTTGAACTTTGGCCAACAGCATCATTTACAAGCTGGATTTTCGCAGTAACAAATGCAACAAGTCACTAACAAGTAATGCCAGTCTGTCTCGTCCGTCGGTGTCGTCCCCGATCGTTTCTTCACAGCCTCGGCAGGTGGAACTGGCAATGGTTTCTCTTTGCAGATTGCTTCATAATCCAACCCTAATAATTCTAATTAGCATATCAAGGGCAATAATTTAAACACTAGCAATAGCCATTTCCTCCCTCAAAAACAGATGAGTGCCACGAATGTTCTCGGCGGATTAAGCTCGAGAAATTTTAGAATTCCTCGCGCTGGCATTTCTGCGACAAATCTCGTCCCTTTCAAAAATCATGCCAAGACGGCTACCACGGGCACGACGGAACTTTTCGGCCACAACCTGGAAAGTGGATCCAATATTTCCCTCAATAACTTGTTAATGGGCAATGCGACCTCTAAGAACATGAGGGATAGGAGCGGCGGATTGCAAAAATACGCTTACTAAATTGCAATGGCTGAGCCTCACTAGATTTTGCAGAACCAGTCAATGTTTTGCGAGCCTGTCCAATATAATAATACTGAAAAACACCAAGGCAACATTGAATTTAATATGACAAATTTGTCTCAATAGGGGAAATTTTCTCGAGCCTGCCAGAGGGATGGCGCCTTGAACAACCCAAGCATGCAACTCGTTAAATCACAGATGCCCGCTGCCCTACACCTGAAGGATGTTTTATTCCAGAAGATAATTGACAAAAATGCACAAAGCATGGTCGGCAATCAATATTAGTGAGCGACGCGGAAGTAACTCGGCCAAATGATCAAACCATAGTATTAAATAGAGGGCCTAAATGGTGCCCGACTTCGCTGATTTTATCGGCACGAATAAGTCGCATCACCGATGGTATATAAGAATCCACAGATTATAAAATGCAATATCTTCTATTCAGACGCTGAGGGCCTCTTCCAATTAGACTGGAGAAGTCTTTCTGCAAGGAGTGAGTGAGCAATGAGTGAAATTATGAGTTATATCGTCGCATTTAAAAATAATTTATAAATCTGATTGTTAATGTCACTAATCATTATCATTCTCTAAAATAATTACGCTTTCAGACACCGATCTAATTCAAAAGGTTAAATCACTCTACCTATCTTAAGCATGGTATATAAGAAAGCAAAGTGGGAAAAGATGAATGACCGATTTTTAATATATATAAGAGCAAAATTACTAAAACGATGACAGGGAATATTGTCGATGATAATGGAAATTCATCCACTATTAAAAATGGCTTTTTTAGTGATCATGGGATATGCCCAGAATATAAGCGGTATATTAATATGATGATGCTCAAATCTTGCAAACAAAGACTCATGCAACGTAGATAGAAACCTCTTATATAAAATTAATGAAATATTGAATCCTGTAAATTCAAAAAGAGATCGTTACACTAATATATAATCACAGCCAACATGCCCTCACTTAAATCGATGTGACCCTTTTCAATCTATGTCAAATTGCAATAGAATAATCAATTTAAGTTTCATGCCTAGACCCAAGGATGACACATTATAATTCTAGTTACCAGTTCTCCCATAAATGGAAGGGTGATCTAAATGGTAAGCAAGGGCAAGGTAAGTTATCAATTCAGTAATGGATCATGATACTCAGAGAGAAACCATTTGAGGTCATTAGCGAGAGGAGTGATGAGTATCACAGCCATATCGAGCGACGGCTTGGTCGCTACCACAAAACAACACAACTTTTTAGAAACCAAGGCGGATGCAATTAGCCCCTTTATCTCCCAAGAGGCCGCACAAGACCCTCAGAGTAATATATCAAGTTTGGCATAATATTTGGGATCTGCTCTGACCGATCAAAATCATTTCAATTTATAAATAGGCGTTTATCTATTATCCACCAATCATCACAATTCCGTCTCAAAGTGCGGGGTTTTGGGGTTTTGGGGTTTTGGGGA
>JBBAKX010000066.1:0-3489 GCA_040403315.1 Flavobacteriales bacterium | reverse complement strand
AATTAAATTCTAAACCAAACATTATGAAAAACAATTATTTGATTAATAAACAAAATAAGGGCTGGGTTGTCCTAATGATGCTGTTTTGCGGCTTATTTGCCAACACGGCAATGGGGCAATCTGCATCAGCAAATCAAGACACCTTTATATGGAACGGAGCTACCTCTGCGGCTTGGGAGGTGCCTACTAACTGGACTATTTTAAGAGCAACGTCAACACCGGGAACGGATACCTATCCCGGACAAACTGCTGGTGATGCTATAGGTGACATTGTTTTTGTTAATAAAAATGATACACCTAATGCGCTTATATTAGCGAGTCAAACACGTACTGTATTCAGATTAACAATTTCGAATCAATTTGGAACAGAGTCGGGATCAATTATGACAATCAATAATGGTGCGACTCTTACAGTATCTAGTAATGGATCTAACAATCTTGTGTTAGCTGGAGGTAATCTTGTTAATAATGGAGCTTTAATTATTACCACAACTGGTGTAGGGTTTGCAAGTTTTCCTGCTTTTGGAATCAATTGTTCTAACCCTTCTGTTTTACCTACAATTGCGAGGGAATATACCTATTCAGGAAGTGGTAGCTTGAGCATTACGCTTAGTGCAGCTAATTTTGCCAATGCTGCTGCATTTGCTACTTCTGGTAATAGTGCTAACGCTCTTTTAGCAAATACTACGTATAAATTAGTTTTAAATAACCCTAGCATTACACTGAACCAATCAACTGCACTTGCCATTGGAGCAATTAGAACAATTCCTGCAACGGGTGCAAATGTATACTCTCCTAAATTAATTATAAGTGGTACAGGATTAACTTTAGGAACTGTAGGTACACCTTCAATCGGAAGTTTAATAGGTGTAGGTAATGCAACTAATCTTACTGTTGATCCCGGTACAGTGCTAACTTTGAATAGTGCTACTGCAAACCTTAACAGTGGTATAGAGATGTCTAATTCTATTGCTGGTACGGGTGATGCTGAAACAGGCACAAACAGAACAAGGTTTACTAACAACGGAACAATAAATATTAGAGGTAATACAAGCGCGAATGGAATTAGAGTAGCAACATTTTCTGCCGCAGGTAACCCAATAGTAGGTCTCACTTTTGTGAATAATGGCGTAATTGATGTTAATATAAATGCAACCTTAGCACCAACTTCTAATTCTACCCCAGCGGCTTTTCAAATTCCAAATGGATTTGGTACTACTAATACAAACGCTTTGCTTACTTTAACCAATAACGGTACAATTAACTTAAAAAACACCTCAACGGCAGCAGGGAATGGTTTTGCAATATGGGTTACAGGTGCTGGTGAACGCACGAAAACTACTTTTGTAAACAATAGCATTTTAAATATTGATGGTACAACCAATACTGTTGGTCAAAGTATCACATTTACCAACAATGCAACCGTTAATTCAACTAGTAGCTTTAATAGTTTTGCTGCCATAAGCAATAGTAGTACTGGAAGTATTACTTTTTCAAAAGCAGTTAACATACCTGCTGCTTTTATTGTTGATTTAGCCGCTGCCGCAACTGCAGGGTCTATTTATACAGACGCTAATTCAAACAGTTTTACTGTAGGTACTACAAAAGTTACAGGTACAGGAACAAGTTTAGGGACTTCTTTTAACCAATTAAACACGGTTCCTCCATCAGGAACATTAACCTTCGTAAGTGGTACAGGCGACGCAACTATAGCGTATACTGCAGTTACAGTTACAACAAACGCAATGACTTCACCTACTACAAACTCAGGTATTATAAATACTGGTAAAGGAGCATTACGCAGTTTAAGTACGATCTCTGGTGTTACCGATGCTTCAATTGGAACAATTGCTCCAGGTGGAACAGAATATGGTATAGCTGAATTAAATAAAGTAAGCGCAACACCTGATGGTATACTCAAAATACAGGTAGCAGGGAACTCAGCAGCTGGAGTTGATTACGACCAACTAACAAATTCATTTACTGGAAATACACTTACGCTTTCCAGCTTAGATTTGAATATAGCATTTTTACAGACCCCTGTAAGTAGCTTATCAGTTCCTATTGTTAATGTAAGTGGACTAGGCAGCAGTATTGTAGGTAATTTTGCTAATGTAACGGGTCTAAAAGCTGGTTGGGCATTAGATTATTCATCATCAACAGTAGTAAATTTAGTATATACTTCAGGAACTACCACAGCTACAACCTGGACTGGAACTAACAGTTCAGTTTGGACAGATGCAGGAAACTGGAGCGCTGGAGTGCCTTCTGTTTCGAGTGATGTTACGATTGCAGCAGCTGCTAATCAACCAGTAATTGGGTCTAATGTCTATATTTACTCCTTGACTATAGCTGCAACAGCTAGTTTGGTAGTGAATGCTGGTTTTTTAGCAGTCACGGATGCAATTACAAACAATGGAACATTAACTGTTGCCAGCAACGCTGACTTGATTCAAGTAAATAATGTTACCAATACAACAAATATTACTGTAAACAGAAATAGTAATGCGTTAAGCCGTTTTGATTATACAATTTGGTCTTCGCCAGTAGCAAGTCAGGATTTATTACTTTTCTCACCAGCAACATTGACAAATCGATTTTATAACTACAATCAGGTTACCAATCAATATAATGTTGTACCATTTCCATCTGGAACATCATTTGCAGCTGGTTCAGGGTATTTAATTCGTATGCCAGACACAGCCGTAGCAGCTCCTGCAACACAAACTTTTGCAGCTGCGTTTACAGGTATACCTAACAATGGTACAGTTACAGTACCTATGACATATAATGGTGCTGCATTCGGGTACAATATGGTTGGAAATCCATATCCATCAACAATTGATGCTCAAGAATTAATTGCAGCAAATACGGCAAACATAGAGAGTAGTTTGTATTTCTGGAGAAAAGTAAATGGCGCCACAGGTTCTGCTTATGCAGTGTACAACCCATTAGGTGCAACAACTGCTACACCAAGTAGTGCGTTGCCAAACGGAACAATCCAAGTGGGTCAAGGGTTCTTCGTGAAAGCTAAAAGTGCTTCTAACTTGACTTTTACTAATGCGATGCGAGTAAACAATGGAAACCAATTCTTCAAAACCAGAGCGACTCAAAAAGACCGTGTATGGTTGAACTTGACTAACGCCTCAGGAGTTTTTAGCCAAGCCTTGGTAGGGTATACAGCTGATGCCACTTTAGGATTAGATATTTTTGATGGAAAATACATCAATGATAGTGAAGTAGCATTGACATCGAGCATCAATAACGAAGATTATACTATTCAAGGTCGTCCAGCATTTGATGCTAGCGACGTAGTAGCCTTAAACTTCAAAACTGATTTAGCAGGAGATTACACCATTGCTTTAGATCATTTTGATGGAGTATTTGCCACAGGACAAGATGTGTATTTGTTAGACAGTAAAACGGGTGCTGAAACAGATTTGAAAGCAGGTTCGTATACTTTTACTGCAGATGCTGGAGTAGATAACG
>JBBAKX010000065.1:0-3517 GCA_040403315.1 Flavobacteriales bacterium | reverse complement strand
CCCCCAAAACCCCAAAACCCCAAAACCCCGAACAACAATATTCAAGGTGGATGTTAATTTTTATACAATTTAGATTTATAAAACATATTATATGCTATAACCTCCAATTTATAATCATCACACTGGAGCCCCTACTACGGCTGCAAAGAATTGTTAAGAATAGAAAGCAGGGGCTGCTTGCATCCATTAAGACATGCCTATCATCACTACCCTTAATGCGCAAAATAAAGCCTTTTACTACAACTTCACATCTTTCAAGCCTCTTACAAACAAAGTTGCAGCACCTCGGAGGAGTGCCGTCCCATTGGACCCGATGCTGGTGGTGAAGAGCAAGCCAAGCTTTTTCGATTAATTCCAGCCGAAATCGCAGCAGTTTGTTTTCGGACACCCGGATACTGAGATTTTGCAAAAACTTAATGAATATTTGCAAGCCGACACGTTCAGCACATTCGAAATGATAAGTATCGTCGAATTAAGGAGTACATAAGGCGTCGATAACATAGAGGCAATAATTAAGAGATAGAAATTGGGAGGCGAAGCTGGTGTACTCGCTCAGGGAGAATTCCAAAAATAGACCACTTTTACTTAATAAAATATTCGACCCCACTCAGTCAACAATGGGTCTGACCGAATCGGTTATTTTTAATAGCAAGTGCCAAATTAATTATCGAAACATGATCGGTTACCACCCACCCCTTAAGTTGATCCTTCAAATTCCACCAGTAGCGCTTTATTCCTCGCAGTCTTGTTAAGCAAGCACATCCTGCTCTTTGAGGTGGGCTCTCAACAAACAATTGTGGATCACTAGAAAACTGGGTCGATTACCTAACAACCAGTCCCCGCTAATGCAGAATTATTTTCTAAGCCGCCCGTTTTAATGTTAAATGTCGAATTTTCGTAGTTGCACCTTAAAAAGGCTGGCTCCCACCAATCATTCACACTTGCATCCCGAGGTCATGCACATGAATTTATTATAAGAAATTGGCCTTACTTATCATCAAACGATGCAAATCCTATCCGAGCTTAATCGTTAAAAAAGGTATAAACCTAGGATTAGTTGTAGATAGAAAGTCGAGTAAAGTTGTGCCATCAAGAAAATTCAATGGCAAATAACACACAAATCCTCAATTAGTGGATAAGCGCCTTAAATAATTACGTCTTGCGAACTGAAACTCTAAAAAGATATGAAATTGTCCAAGAATTGGGAGAGGGTGGACAGGGCCGAGTCTACAAAATATAGAAAAAAATTGCTGAGGGCGGCGGTGAAATTAGCTCGGCCAAGATTTTTGCGATTAAGGTGGTCCGGAAATCGTCTTTGCAGGACAAAAGCCTTTACCACTAGCGCCAAATGATGAAAGAAATATAGGTACAACGCGAGATGCGTATGTGCGGAAATTCGATAAAACTTTTCCGAGTTTATGAGACCGACAAATACCTAAATTTGATGATGGAGTATCAAGCAGGTGGGTCCCTAGGGGATCTTCTTGTCAAACAAATATAATTAAAGGAGGAAATTATTCGCATAATAATTGCGCAGACACTGCTCTCTATTGACTTCATGGCGAGAAAGTCTTTAATACATAGGGACCTCAAACCGGAAAATATACTTCTACATTCCAGATCGAAGGGCAACTTCGACATCAGAATTGCAGACTTTGGTTTCGCGCTTGATCTCTCGAAGCCGACCGAGTGCGCTAACAGTCAAACCTACATCTGCGGTACTCCTGGATACATGGCTCCTGAGGCGGCCCTTGGACGGGGATACTCGCTGAAGAGCGACATATTTAGTATAGGATCTATATTCTATAGTATTCTCACCCTGAGAAACCTGTTCCCCGGCAAGGACCACGACACAATCATGAAATAAAATAAAGTTTGCGACCTTACTCAGGCTGAAGTTATACTTAGCAAATCGAAAAGCTCTAATGATGCCTGCCACCTTGTGCTGTGGTTGCTAAATCCGAACCCTACCAAGCGACCGAGCGCTCTCGAAGCATTAAAACATCCTTGGTTTTAGTGTGAGTCGGTCCCAGTTATGAGCTCTATCAGTATGAATAAAGTTCTCGCCAAAATTAATGGGGGCTCTGCGAACGAAAATTGGTAATTCGTGCAGGAATGTGTGAACCGACGGGAACGAGCTACGAGCCATAATTGCAAAACAAATTAATTCCAGAACCCAGAGATAGCACTCAACCCCACGGGAAACTTTGATTAATTTAATAAAATTTGTCAAAACCCAAGCCCCAATCGTAAAGCCGACTTCATGAGCAATGAGCTCCTGGCCGCTTATTCCTCACAAATGAACGCCCAAAATCCTGATATAAATACTAATTGTCGACCATAGACCTTCCAGATGAAAAGGAGCAAATATCAGTGTGCTTTACCGAACGCATCCACTCAAAACAACTAACAAGACATGAAAAGTGGAAGTGGTGGCGAGCAAGGTATTCCCCTTTAGATGATGCAATTTATGGAGGCTCATTCTTTAATGGTTGATTAGCAGAGTCGGAGTAGGAGTTAGCTCAAAGTTGATTAGCAGTCGCCATTTAACTATTTTAGAATAATATCGGATTACAATCACAGCCGGTGTTCGTCCCAGGCTCCGGGCGGTGGTGTCAAAAACTATTCTAGCACGCGTAACCACATTGAAAACATGGGAATAAACTAAAATTAGAATAGATGTAATGGTAGCGTTTAGAGGAACATCCTTGATGTTGTGCTACCCACGTCATAACTTGCATCTATAAAGTACAACATTGAATGCGCCAAGAGAGAATATGAAGGAATTGTAGACATGTCCCCTGGCATTGTCCGTACATAGGCACCGAAGAATCAATGTCAGTTTGTCAACTAAAAGATCTCTTCTGAACAGCCTTCTCTAGATAAGAATCAGAAATTGCTTCTAAAGACCTTCCAAGACACATAGTATTCAAACACTAACATTTTGGGCTTTGGCAGGAATACCGGAGCTTGCGGTGGTCTCAACAACAACGGAAGCAATGAGCGAGTCTTCGACTGTATCTCGCGTGGCAATTCAGCGCACAAAGACGGCAAGACATTAATGCCAATTTCGGTTGCCCCTACTCCTCCAACAGATGTAAAAACTAACAACAAAATAGGGTTTTCATCTTTTAGAAAGCAACTAGTGAATCAACAGTTGAAGCACAAGAAAACTCTATTGACTCCACAAAATGTGCATGAAAGTCAACATTAACAGATAAAAGAGGCTCAGCTGATGGGTGTCGAGCCAGAGAGCATGGATTTAGAGTCCTGCCTGTACCCAAGGGAGAGCGGCGGCCAGGGCTATGTGTGCAAGCGCATGCCATGGTCGAGAAAGGACAACATTAAAAATGTCAATTTTGAAACAGTCCAGGCCGAGCTTGGCAATCAGAGCGCTAAAATGTCAACTATTAACGTGACGAGAACTAGGAGAGTATTTCTATGATCTATAGTTTAATACATTATCGTTTATACTTGCATACAATTTGAGAGAAGATGGGGTTTTGGGGTTTTGGGG
>JBBAKX010000064.1:0-3540 GCA_040403315.1 Flavobacteriales bacterium | reverse complement strand
TAAAATAGTGTCCATAATTATTGAGATTATATTACCTATTGGATCATATTTATTGACAATTATTATTGACTATACTGTCTTATTAAATATATAATCAGCACTGCTTCTTGTGATTATAAATAATTGAGTTTTTGAGAACTTCCCTCCGTTAAAGACAGATGCAACATAATAATAGAGAGTTTTTCTATCAACAGCAATACAATGGTTAGTATTGTCATGCTACCAATGCAGTTACACCTTCAACAAGCTTTAATATCCCTCTCAATAATTATAGTGGAGAGGTAGCTGCTTGGTAACAATGCTTGAATCAATATGATTATCCTAAGATTGGAGGCAGTGGGGGACTCGCCCTATAGAATATATAAAATAACCGAATGATCGTCGGTGGTGCGAAGCAGCAAGCGTCGCCTGCGGTGATATTCTCACATCAAGGAGAGCCTACTCAGTAAAGTATATTCCACGCTTAAATAGCAGCTTTACCAATATCAAGTAATTACTAAGTGAACGGATTTGAGATAGGAAATAGTAAAAATACAATCCACTCTGTCCCCAACAATCCTGATCCACATGTCATGGAAGCCTAGCGCGCCTAAAATCATGATCATTAAATTCACAACTACCAGCAAACCCAAACCTAACTTTTCGGCTTAAACCCTATTCCGTCCACTTTCAATCAATCTTCAATTTAAAACGCAACAAATCCGAGGTCATTTGCAAATGAAGTACATTTATTAAGTTAGACCTCAAGTCATAATCACTATGATCGTCAGAATGATCAATAGACCTCACGATCTTACCATAGTT
Organism: Flavobacteriales bacterium; assembly: GCA_040403315.1. Lineage (GTDB taxonomy): Bacteria > Bacteroidota > Bacteroidia > M30B66 > M30B66 > CAMCXT01. The sequence continues at coordinate 2,736 of JBBAKX010000064.1, read as the reverse complement.
AGATCACCCACAACCTTGCTCCCGTTCCCATCGAAAAGTGTCTCAATTAGGCAGCGCCGACGTAACCGAATAGACTTGGAATCTTTTACCAACAGGGTGCCCGTGTTCCCTTCGCAGTGAATCTGGGAAATCAACTTGCGAAACCACCCTGCACTGCCACAACTCACTTCCTCCCTCCTATCACATTTGTGAGACGGGTCGCCGAGTAAGAACATTCTCGCTTCAACCACTCATTAAATATATAAGGCGATGGTCATGCCTAAATCTTTGGCAATTAGTAGGCTGTAATCATTGGTAGCAATCCACATTTTCTTTAGTTTTAAGCATACTTGGACAACTCCTCGTGCTTGGATTCTAGGCCTAAATCGGATAATATAATTCACATCGTCTATCTGCGGCGTCGAGAGAATTTAATTTACAGCAAAAATCCTCAGTCGCTCCTCTGGCACTATTCGGAGAATTTAAATAGGAATCCTAATAAAATTAGGATAGGTGCGTGCAAACCGAACAAGAATCTCTAAATAAATGATAATTTGCCTTTACTGACGAATAAATTCCACTCAAACCAAATTGTCGTGCGAATTTAGGATTTATGCAAAACTCATTTCCAAAAGAAGGATGTTCGGTGCCGACCCATTGGAATGAGAAAATTTAGGAAGATTTGCATTACTCGACATCTGTTAACTAGAGTATCAGATTTGCATAAAACGAACACATCGATCAGACCAGAATAAGCGCGTGTGCACCAATAAATCAAAAAAACATGCGAAATTTCAAGAATCAGCAAGCCGAAAATATTTTCAGCAAATAAGGATTTAATTCCTTCCAATCCTAATTAAATCACTTGAAAAATTCAGACGATGAATAGGCTAATGGACAAACGACGATGGTATGGAAGATAGAAAAGGGATCTTTGGAGTAAGGCACCCCCCAAGCTTATGCTGCAGTCTTTAACCAAATTAATCACCAACATGCGAGCCTCCAAGTCCTCCCCTCAGTTTTTGCAATTAATTTTGATCCAAATTCGTTCAAAGGAGCCCGAGAATAAAACTCAATTTGTCAATAAATTATTGGGTAATAGATTATCCCAACTAAAAAGGGTGCCCAATAATTTGATGAAAAATATGACAAATTTCAAGAAATTATACCAAATAAAAATTGGAATGGACAAGAGCAGTTGCCTGCACATCTCAATGAATGAGTATCCGAAAACTAATTTCCAGATGACCTATTATGTGATTAAGGCGAAAAAGTGTCGAATGTGTTCCGCCCCATTTTCCGGAAATAGATCAACGTCAATTGTGATAAAGATCGATTTGATCTTTAAATCAAAGACAATCATCCAAATGATCACGCATAATAAATACATCAACCTAAATATACGACTTTCCCAATATTCGATGATTCTCAAAGATTATAGGCTCTTGATCAATTAGGACAAGAGTTAATAAGGCAAGCATTATCATTTAAAGTGCCTGAAGGATTTTAATCCGGGAAAGAATCACATGTTTTTATAACGGAGGTGCCTCAGAAAGACCTCGTAACTTGCCTAATTGACAAGTAGCATACCCTGCCGATTCCGAATAAATTTTTTGAAAATTAGCTCTAATCAGTGAATCTTGCCCAAATCAGACAACGTCACAAGTGCTACCAGGGTTAAATAACATAGGGCGTCTGTCATGACCCAAGAAACCTGGCGCTGCCCATTTTCAATATTAAGGTAGGATAAAATCAGATGGAAAATTCGAAAGAGAAGGAAGAGGAAAAAAATAATAACAATTGCAAGAGGGGTTACATGATTTCCACACAATAATAAAAGGGCAAAAATTTCATACACAGGTGTGATTCTGATTCTGAAAATTTCCTAGACCAGCGAATCACGCTTTTGAACATTTTCGGACCCCCCGACAATTAGATGGAACGAATGTATTAATTATTAAGACCACCCCTTGGTTTACCCGATTCCCTCAATTTAAGAGGTCGTCACGGCTCTTAGATCGACCTATCACGACATAAATGTTAGAAAAAAGTGCCATGCTCAAGAAACTTCACTCGCATAAAATATCGCAACGAACAAACGGACCGGATGCTCTGTGTATTCATATGCCACGAGCAGGCACATGCGGTTCCATATCCGCTCGGAGCCAGTTCACAGCTACTTGCATAATCAGGAGTCACTGCTGCATCAAGCACTCACCAGCCTTAGATCAACATGCAGGACGGTACCTGTGGGAAGGTGTTCAGGAAATGGCACAATCTTTTTGACCATCTGAGGACACACACGGGGGAGCGCCCGTTCGTATGCCCTATTCGAGGCTGCACTGATTCGTTTAAGCAATACTCAAACTAACTCAAACACCTTAACACTCACAAGGGATAAGCCCCACTCCCATGCAAAATCTGTGGCACCGAGTATTCGAAAGCTTAGATTCTCGACCACTTCACCAACGATCACAAGCCGACAAAGACTTCTAAATCTAAAGCTGTGCTTAATCAATCAAATCAAAACTCTTCGAGCTCATCCTCTCTCACTTCGCAGCTGCTAATTGGTACAAAGCGCGATGCTCAAGAGAGCGATTGACAACAGTGCACATGGCCTGATTACACTGCTAGCAGCGCTGCAAATAGCTTAAATGTATATGATATCCATATATATAAACTAAATGTATTGCGTTCATGTTTTAATACTCATGCCACTACATTCGATAAGATTAATGGGGTTTTGGGGTTTTGGGG
>JBBAKX010000063.1:0-3567 GCA_040403315.1 Flavobacteriales bacterium | reverse complement strand
CCCCAAAACCCCAAAACCCCAAAACCCCACTCCTAATAAGAAAGGTAATAGATTTGTATATTAAATAGTATTATGCATTATTAATAATAACTCATTTATTACCATTCCTAGAAATCAGTTGTCTACTTTCAGCAGGTTGATTGCGAATGCTGAGTTACTTCATGCTGGGCACTGTACGCGTCGCATTTACCTAATGTCGGCCCTCCCACACCTGCACGACCGAGGGCTTTTGCAGAGCCAGCTCAAGGGAGGAATCGTTTTCAATAGGTAACGATTCCTTCCGGCGCTCACACATCGGCGCTTTCGATTTGTGGAAGAGGGGTACTTCACTCGGCTCTTGGGAGGATTCCTAGCGCTGATTGTTAGCGAACAAGTTAGGAGACTGATTGCGCACTATATTCTAAGCCGTTGGCTGCTAAAGGCGCGTGAACAAAGTTATTTTCTGCTATTATTATTATTGTCTTTATTTCGACTCCATGTTCTAGGTTGTCTATTAATGTGAATAGAACTGTTAATTGGATCCGCTTGCATTATCATTTTTAGAGATAGACCTATCAACATTCAACCTGTTGGCCTCATGAGGCAGCTAACCACCTCTAGAGGGGTGGGACTGCTACTTGTTGTGGATGTCGACTGTTTTATTATTTGCACGACTTCCGTACCCCTATTTTTCGGAATGTTAATATTATACTTTTTTCTGGTTTGATTAATTCTAATTAATGAGATGGAAGGAGGGCTCGATATTTCCAGCTCGCATCTCGCTGAACTTATTTGGATTAATTTTAGGATGCATCGAGTTTTGTCTTTATTTCTCAAAGAACTTGGATTTAGGTCTCACTCTCTTAGTGACGACAGATTTCTTTCTATCATCAATCAATTACATAGGGGTCGTGAGCATGTTTCGGTTGTGAACGGAATTGAAAGCGTTGACCTTTACCGACCCCATTTCGCTATCCCCGTTTTTGCTGACCGACCTTGCCTACTTTATGGCGTCAAAATAAGACAATTTTTAGCTAGAGGTAGGGGACCGCAGTTACTATTTGAAAATGTTCTTAGATTATCGGAGGACCAATGGCGATTTGGTAACCATAAAACTCCCTCGTCGGTTATCAGATAGATTCCTTCTCCCTGCCGACAAGTCTCTCCCACAAGGCGAGCAAGATTGAGAGTAGGGGTGGGAGAGCGATTCGTCTGAGTTCGCCATTCCACTGTTTATGAGCATAGCATCTGATTGATTTCTCGCCTCCCCAGAAACCATATTCCAGAATGCATTCATTTCCATGTTATTTTTTTCCATAGCTGATAATTGAGGTTTGACCATCTCGAACCCATCATTGTCATTTTATACCTCCTTTTGGCTGTAGTCACTGAAACTATCATCTAGGTCGCTGATGTCGACCATATTTTTGCGACCCGACCTAATCGTTTGTAACATGGCTTGAAACTCTTGCTCACCGTGCGTTTTTCTCCTGTTATAGACAAGAAGGTTGTTGATAATGACTTAATCCGACTATAACCATGGATGCTAAAGAGCATCACAGGATGTCGGTCTTTTGGCTGGCTCAACCTGAAGCATTTTGAATAAAAGATCCTTGCATTGTTCAGAGCAGTGGATCAAGTACTGCCCTATTTTGGACAAGTCGCAGATCGAGTTTTTAACTAATATTTCTCGCGTATCCTCACCATTGAACAAATAATGTCCGGTCAAGAGGTTGAAAAATACTGACCCCAGGGAGAATATGTCGCACAACTCGTTATAGCCTGACCCATTTAGTATTTCAGGCGCTATATAGCAAGGGGTCCCACTTTTCTCATAGAACTTGAAGTCTTTAATGTCAGGGATGATCAAAGCTAGCCCGAAATCGGCAATTTTGACCTTGAGCTCTCCCTCGTCAATCTTGTTAATTAGGATGTTGTCAAGTTTTATGTCGCGATGAATGATCCTGTTTTAGTGCAAAAAATCCACGGCGAGCAGTAACTGCTCCATCACAGTCTTGGCATTCGCCTCAGTGAACCGCCCTGTATCGAATATTCTATTAAGCAATGTCCCGCTCTCTTGAAAATCTAAGACTAAAAATATGAAGTCGTCGTCCTCATATATGCCTTATAGCCCGAGCATACCATCACATTGTTCGAGTATCCAATGTACGCGGATCTCAGAGACGATCTGCTCCAACCCGATCGGTCGCTCCATGATCCTTTTGATGTCGAGAATCTTTATAGCAACGGGCTGCGCTTATTTGGCCCGCATTCCGGGCGTTTGCTTGCGGTTCGCTTGGAAGACCTTGCCGAAGGTCCCTTCGCCGAGGATTCGACTAAACTAATAGTGATCCCATATAGACGTTTGTATCACATAGGCCTAAACTTTTGACAACCATAGGTCATAGTCGTCGTTCTCTGTCAGTACTATTTAGAGGGTCCGGTTACCGCGCCTGAGTGAAAGTGCGCGTTACTTGGATGATTAAATTTGAGTCGGGGTAATCTGAAGCTATTAAGTGCCTCCATTATTGTTCTAAAACCTACTCATATACTGAGTCATTACTTAGGCTCCACCTCCAATGGTACTGAGACCTATTAAATTGCTGGAGGGAGCAATTGCGTTCTATAACTGATTTGTTTGATTAATGGTACTTAACTACAGTTGTCCCTAAATATTCCTTAGAACCTCCGCTGGACCATTGCTCAATATTGAACTCGTGGGATTATGCTTAATGTGGACTTTAACTTCTTGAATTACACAGAAGTCGATATCTAGCACGGTCTCTATATAATCCTCATTTTGTTCGGATTCGTAAGCGACCCGGTCTAATATGCAGATTTTATTATCCTACAAAAGAAGCAACACCATTTGCCATTCTGATTGATTGTGTTTATTGTTCACGCCACCTCCTGCTGGGATAGGGATGCCACTAATTTTCTGGGTTATTATATTTCCCATGCCACTACCAGCAACGGCCCCACCGCCGTTAACAAACGACAATCTTCGACTTTAATCCCTTGGCGCTTTTATAGACGATAATGCTACCAGTTATTGCTGTTTTTGGGCTTGCTACTTCATGTTGCCACTGGAGTCCCTCACTTATAAGTGCTCTGAAATATATCCTTTGAATTACCCCATGGAGCTTTAGTTTCCGTTCACTATGATTTGTGAATGATTAGGAGTACCGTTCTGGTCGTCGTCGACCCAACTCATTAGGGCCGACGAAACGATAAATCCGTCAACAATTTTACCTTGGATGGCAAATAATTCTTTTTATGTCGGCACTCTAAAGTCAAATTTCTTTACCTCCTACATTTCAAGAATATAGTTCTTCTTAATGGGAGCTTTATTCTTCTGATTGTGCTGAGATGGCTTGTGACTCTCTTAGGGCTTATTCTAAGTTGGAAGTTTGGTAGGATGATTGCTCATATTTTGCTAATTATTTAGGTTCAGGGGTGACTCTACTACGTTGCTTTGTGAGAACAGCATGCTCAATGGACTGTGAACACGATATTATGATTATTATATTAAATATTTTCATCCGTTTAGCGAACAAGAAGGGGTTTTGGGGTTTTGGGGTTTTGGGG
>JBBAKX010000062.1:0-3575 GCA_040403315.1 Flavobacteriales bacterium | reverse complement strand
CCCAAAACCCCAAAACCCCAAAACCCCAGAACATTCCAGAAACGAGGATTATAAAACTATAAATAGCTGAGCACATTTGAGAATTATAATCATATGATAAAATTAATTGCTCTACTAGTTTTTGCAGGGCTGTTAATCTCCACCTGCCAAGTATAACAGTCAGATCCACAGCCAATTACGGCTGGCATCAGCTACTTGAACATAACCCTCACAACAACAGTCATCAATCAGGTCACGAATGCTACCTTCAAGATTCTGCCGAATAAGAGCAAGGTCTCTGGAACTGCCTAAATCTAAATAACTTTCCCACCAACTCTTGGTTTGAATCGAAAAAACCAATGTTAATTCGAAAACATAAACACCAACTTTTTATCGACAACTCCCATTTGCGTCTTCTCTCCGCAAGGCAATTCTGTCATGATCTCAAAATTATTCACCAAGAATGAGTACATTCCCGCGCAAGACGGCATCATCACATTCAGCTTGGAAAATATCGCGGTGATCAATGAAATGAATGGACCGATCGGAGAAATCAATATTGAATTTTTTGAAGATTACTTCTATACGATCAGCGGCGCCTTTTTTAACCCAGACCCAATAGAACCACTGACTATGAACTTTTCTAGCATTGCGTTCTTCAGCAGCGCCTAACAGCAGATAACCTCCCTCAAAACCGGCTAACAGTATTCGATGATAAGTTTCTCGTTCATCACTTCCTATCTCGCCTAAAATGTGACGCGCATCTAGATCAGATTACCGTCCGATGGCTTTTAGGATGCGCCTCCCTCCCTTTCACTCAATTTTGCGTAGAATTCCACGCTCATTTCTTGGAACGCCACACATTGCGAATTTTTGGTATATTTCGGTCGAAATCTGACAGCGGGTACTGTGATAAACATAATCCTGAGGGGATCTATAATCTCGCCAAGAAGCGCGGCCATGAACACAACATTTAGAATAAATATGAATAACCCGGTTAGTAATGTTATCACTCAACAATGCGATTCTTCTATGCTTCAACTTAATGCTTTAGAATTCCCCAGCAGCAGTATAAAATATTAGAACCCAACGACTAACACACCCACAGATATTATCATAATGTTTGAAACATACAAATTCATAAAATTACAACTTAACGATACATTGAATATCTATATACCTGATTCAATCCCGAGAGACTATAATACAAAATTATCTTGCTTAGCAACTTATCCTGTTTTTAAAGTACTGCGATGCTCATTTATCCAACAATAACTCCTAATCACAATGGATTAATTTGACTAACAGTCAAATGCCACAATACAAATAACTGGATTTATAAGTTAATAAAGCAACAAATCTGTCGATGGAATAGACATTACCTTACGAGATGATAAAAACAATACTATTCATTATGTTAGTTAGAGTCTCTAATGCTCAAATATCTACGAATTAAATCAGATATCAATGACATCTACAAATAGCTCGTATTTATCACCATCAACATACATCTTTTAATTCAACTAGCTCTCAAAACTTTTTAAAAATACTCCAATCATCATGAAATTTGAAGTACCAGATTGTTTTTTGATAGAAATATCATAAATTACAATTTAATTAGAATAATTGTAGCAGGGGAATTACTCAGCAACACCACTAAAATTAACAAAGAAAAACTTCGCTTTTATGTTTAATAATTCGAATAGAGTGATCATAACTAATATTATTAACAGTCCTCCTCCAGGTTAATGCTTTCAAAAAAACAAATACTTTAACTTTTATGGTTATGAAGACGTTAACATGACGGCCATGATGCTTAAAATTCAAGGTTATTTATAACCAGGGTTAGACTGCGATCTTAATTGCCAATCTTGCAAACCAGGCAGTAAATAAAAATGCACTTCGTGCATCACACCATTTGTGCTACAGAACGACTTCTGCTAATTTAAATGCAACCAAGGATATATAGCTTCCGGTTAGGTCTGCCAAAATTGCCCCATCAACTGTACAGTTTGTTCCAACACAACTTACTGCGCCATTTGCAAACCAGAGTTGATATAATACCAAGGCAGATGCAGTCAATCATGTCCAAAAATGTTTTACACAGAAACGGAGAACATGACTTGCTAACCATGCGATGTAAATTGCGTCAAATGCTCAGGTTCTGGAACGTGTAACGAATGCTTGCATGGCTATTATCCTTATAACAACATTTGCAGACAAAAATGCCCCGACTTTAATGAGACGATCGACTAAATATGCATTATAGATGATCAAGATCAAAAAATCATAAAAGATCCAAAAGGTAACCCACAAATTGTTAACTTCGAATCGCAAAGTTACTTTATTACGATACAGAGCTATTTCATATGCCTAATTTTGTGGGGTATCTTCTTTGTGATCACATTCTATAAGGATCAAACATCTTAAATTGAAATCAAATTCATTCGCGCACTCTTCCCTTATTGTCTGTTAACTGAGTGGCTGGGAAACCTTCTTCAGATTGGATTCCTTGGAACTTATTACTACGAAGGTGTGGGTAACGTTGCTTGGGCGCTACTATTCGACGCGGTCAAATTTTTCCTATAATTTTGTGTTAATAACTATGCAATGAGGCAAATTTAGATTCAATCGAAGGAATAAGAAAGCTCTAAAGTGGAGGAGAGAGGTCAAAAAATCGAAGGCTTGCAAATTAAAACATTCAAGGGCAAGCTCGATGAGTGGAAGGACTAAAACAAAGGCAAATGGACATGGCGCCAAGCATGTTGTCGCTCAATAAACTTCCAATACATAAGGGTCATATCGCTTTCTTCCACCAATAAATCATAGGTTATTATGGAAAAGCTTCAGCCCTGCATAAAGACTCCATACCATATCATTCATGCTCAACTTTATCAGTTTATTCATCAATGTTGCCTTCATGTACATCTTTTGGTACTCTAAGCTGTGTAATACTCTCATTCAGACAAGCATATTGACCATATTCTCAGTTCTTTGCTCTATCAACTTAGACACAACTGACGACCAGCGGGGACTTCAGGATGAGACTAATGAGGTTAAAATGAATGAGGAGGAGGCGATGGAGAATAATATCGATCAAACGAACAATGATTTGCAAGGCTCAGAAAATGCGACTTCATATACGCAAAGTTCTCCCATGATGAAGTATGAAAAAAGGAAAAAGATTGCGAGCGCAGTAAACGAACATGACTCCAACAATGCGAATGAATCACCAGATCAGCTCAAGGTAAAAAGTGCGCAAAAGCGGATAACCAAGCTCCGAGACACCGCGGCTATTCTAAATGATAAGAGTATAATATCTAGTGATGATATCCAGATCTCACCGAGAGGGGAAGAGAAAAGCAACGCGGTCATGGACGAGGAGATGTAAAACCCGGAGCATCAGGAAATCAAGACTGAGCGAAATGGACCAGCAGGCATCCCTGAGAGCGTTTGAGTTAATTCTTCATGTATTTGTTTATATATTGCACATTCATGTTTAAAGAATAATTATTTACCTCCCATTTGGTAATGCAATTGGGGTTTTGGGGTTTTGCGGTTTTGGGGTTCATGGGGTCGTATTATCGTTGAGTCAT
>JBBAKX010000061.1:0-3597 GCA_040403315.1 Flavobacteriales bacterium | reverse complement strand
TTCCCAAAGACCACAATCGAATAGAAAGTTACGGCACAGTGGACGAATTGAATTCCTACATCGGATTAATTCGCGACCAAGAAATGAATCAACAATATAAAAATATCTTGATAGAAATTCAAGATCGCTTGTTTACTGTCGGCGCTATTCTTGCCACACCACCCGAAAAAGAAGTGAAAAAAAACGGAGAATTGCGCTTGCAAAATTTGGGCATAGCAGAAAGCGATATCGAATTACTCGAGAACGAGATTGACGCGATGGAAGTAGCGCTTCCGCCAATGACACATTTTGTTTTGCCTGGCGGACATCCTACGGTGTCACATTGTCATATTGCGAGGTGTATTTGCCGCAGGGCCGAAAGACTTGCCGTGCATTTAGACCATAACGAACCCGTTGCCGAAATCGTCATCAAGTACTTAAACCGACTATCTGACTACCTTTTTGTCTTGGCACGAAAGTTGTCTTTTGATATGGACGCAGAGGAAGTAAAATGGATACCGAGGAAGTAATCAGATAGCAGATTTCAGGTTGCAGAAGGTAGCGTCCTACTATTTTAGACAAAAGATTTGTAGTAATTCAAACAGACATTCCTGCTGCCAATCTGAAATCTGTTAACTGAAATCTGCTATCTGCAAAAAACGTTCTTAACTTTAACAAAAAATAAATGATTTTTTACTTGTATTTTTCGGTAAAAAATTTATTTTTGCACAAAACTAAACAGACTTAAAAATGTATTGGACATTAGAACTAGCATCCTATTTAAGTGATGCGCCGTGGCCTGCTAACAAAGACGAACTTATCGACTACGCTATTAGAGCAGGAGCTCCACTCGAAGTTGTGGAAAATCTTCAATCTATTGAAGATGAAGGTGAGATATATGAATCAATGGAAGAAATTTGGCCGGATTATCCAACTGACGAAGATTATCTTTGGAACGAGGATGAATATTAAAAAAACATCAAGAAAAAAGTCTCAAAAGAGGCTTTTTTTTTTGCTAAATTTGCGTACATAATTAGTTAGCATTATAATAAAATCAATTAAAAATAACAATTACAATTCCTATTTGAAATAGTTTCAAGTTGTGATTCGTAGTTTATAATTCGTAAACAGAAATGAGTTTCATAAATAGCATTATTAAAGCCTTTGTTGGCGATAAGTCGGAAAAAGATGTCAAAGGTTTACAACCTTATTTAGCTAAAATTAAAACATTCGAAAGTGTTTTAGCTGCACTATCTAACGATGAGTTAAGAGCTCGAACCACTTTTTTTAAAGAAAAAATAAAACAAGATCGCGCTGAAAAAGATGCTAAAATAGTTGCACTTAAACAAGAAGCTGAAAATACCGAAGATATTGACAAACGCGAAGATCTATATCTTTCTATCGATGCTTTGGAAAAAGAAGCCTACGAAATTTCCGAAAAGAGCCTAATGGAAATTCTTCCTGAAGCTTTTGCTGTAGTCAAAGAAACTGCCAAACGATTCAAAGAAAATACACAAATACAAGTTACTGCCTCGCCGCTAGACAGAGAACTTTCGGCAACGAAAAGCTATATAACCCTTGATGACTACAGTGCGACATGGTCTAATTCTTGGAATGCTGCTGGAAAGCAAATTACTTGGGATATGATTCACTATGACGTCCAGTTGATTGGTGGAATGGTATTACACGAAGGTAAAATTGCCGAAATGCAAACTGGAGAAGGAAAAACATTGGTAGCCACTTTACCAATTTACCTAAATGCTTTGACTGGAAACGGCGTGCATTTGGTTACCGTAAATGATTATTTAGCAAAACGTGATAGCACTTGGAAAGCTCCACTTTTCGAATTTCATGGTTTAACTGTGGACTGTATCGACAATCACCAACCCAATTCAGAAGGACGAAAAAAAGCCTATAATGCTGACATTACCTATGGAACAAATAACGAATTTGGTTTTGATTATTTGAGAGATAATATGGCGCATTCGCCAGAAGATTTGGTGCAACGCAAGCACAATTATGCCATTGTCGATGAAGTCGATTCGGTTTTGATTGATGATGCACGAACACCTTTGATTATTTCTGGTCCAGTTCCTGAAGGTGATCGTCACGAATTTAATGAGTTGAAACCAAAAATCGAAAACTTGGTAAACCTTCAACGTCAATTGGCCAATGGCTTTTTATCGGAAGCTAAGAAATTAATCAAGGAAGGAAATACAAAAGATGGTGGTTTTTTATTATTAAGAGCACACAGAAGTTTGCCGAAAAATAAAGCATTAATCAAGTTTTTGAGTGAAGAAGGAATTAAACAATTGCTTCAAAAAACCGAAAACCAATACATGCAAGATAACAACCGCGAAATGCCAAAGGTTGATGAAGCATTGTATTTTGTGATTGAAGAAAAAAATAATCAGGTAGAATTGACGGATAACGGAATTAAATTCCTTTCCGGTGATACCGATAGCAATTTCTTTGTTTTACCAGACATTGGAACCGAAATAGCAATTATCGAAAAACAAAACTTAGAGAAAGACAAAGAAGCCGAGGAAAAAGAAAAATTATTCCAAGATTTCGGTGTGAAAAGTGAGCGAATTCATACTTTAACCCAATTACTAAAAGCCTATTCCCTTTTCGAAAAAGATGTAGAATACGTAATTATGGACAACAAAATTATGATTGTCGATGAGCAAACTGGTCGTATCATGGATGGTCGTCGTTATTCTGACGGTTTACACCAAGCCATTGAAGCGAAGGAAAACGTAAAAATCGAAGATGCGACTCAAACTTTTGCAACCGTAACACTACAAAACTATTTCAGAATGTATAGCAAACTCGCTGGTATGACTGGAACTGCTGTAACAGAAGCGGGAGAACTTTGGGAAATTTACAAATTAGATGTTGTAGAAATTCCTACCAATCGTCCAATGTCAAGACAGGATAAAGAAGATTACATTTATAAAACTACACGTGAAAAATTTAATGCCGTAATTGACGACGTAACCGAATTATCGAAAGCGGGAAGACCGGTTTTAATTGGAACAACTTCAGTAGAGATTTCAGAATTATTGAGCCGAATGCTAAAAATGCGTGGCATCAACCACAATGTCTTGAATGCAAAAATGCACAAACAAGAAGCGCAAATTGTAGAAGAAGCAGGAAAATCAGGTGTTGTAACTATCGCTACTAACATGGCAGGTCGTGGAACAGATATCAAACTTTCAGCGGAAGTAAAAGCTGCCGGAGGTTTAGCAATCGTTGGAACAGAACGTCACGATTCACGTCGTGTGGATCGTCAGTTGCGTGGTCGTGCAGGTCGTCAAGGAGATCCTGGCAGTTCACAATTTTATGTTTCATTGGAAGACAACTTGATGCGTTTATTTGGTTCAGAAAGAGTCGCAAAAGTAATGGATAGAATGGGATTAGAAGAAGGTGAAGTCATCCAACATTCGATGATGACAAAATCTATTGAAAGAGCTCAGAAAAAAGTTGAAGAAAACAATTTTGGGGTTCGAAAGCGTTTGCTAGAATACGATGACGTAATGAATGCGCAACGTGAAGTGGTGTACAAACGTCGTCGTCACGCTTTGCACGGAGAACGTTTGAAACTCGACATTGCCA
>JBBAKX010000060.1:0-3607 GCA_040403315.1 Flavobacteriales bacterium | reverse complement strand
CTAACGTTTCGCGGCTTAGCCGAAGTTTGGGATTGGTGAACGAGATCCTTCACTTCACTACAAAATTAAAAAGGAATCGAAATTTTCAAACTTCCGAAATGCCCAAATTTTGGCTAGCCGTTGTTAGGCCTAGTTGCATTTTAAGCCGCAGTACTGTGATATTGTTTTATAGATTCTATTTCAGTTTTTCTCTGATTAGTTTCTTGTTCAATATCATAATCGTCTTGTAATCCTAGCCAAAATTTTGCGCTTGTTCCAAAGAATTTAGAAAGTCTTAGAGCTGTATCGGCAGTTATCCTGCGATTTCCTTTGATTATCTGAGATATTCTAGTTTGTGGTATAGAAATCTCCTTAGAGAGTCTGTAAGCACTTATTTCAAGTGGTTTAAGAAACTCTTCTATAAGTATTTCGCCTGGGTGAATGTTTTTAAGATTTTCCATGTCTTTTTTTATTTGTGGTAATCTATAATTTGAACTTCTTCAGCATTTGAATTCTTCCATTTGAAAGTTATTCTGTATTGGTCATTGATTCTTATGGAATAGAATTCCTTTAAATTACCTTTTAGTTTTTCAAGTCTGTTTGAAGGTGGTATTTTGAGATCATTTAAATCTTGTGAGTTATTAAGCATTCTAAGTTTTCTTCTTCCAATCTCTTGAATTTCAAGGGGAAGTCCTTTGATTCTTTCTCCAGACCAAATTTTAATAGTTTCTTTGTTTCCAAAAGACAGAATCATTCTCTAACTAGTTTGCTAACGTCAAAGATAAGTAAATAGTTTCGAATAGCTAATGTTATAATGAAATTTACTCAAAAGCCTATTTGCAATGTGGCCTAACGGTTTGCGAGTTTAAGAAGTTGGCGATTTCGAAGCACAAAACTGTCTGCCACCACTGAACTTGATTTGAAGCACAAAGCTTCATTTAACCACTGAACCGCCAATTTCTTAAACCCGCTGTTACCTGCTGTTGCTCTTTCTTCTAGTGGTTCACGATTACTCTTTTTGTTGTTGTTACTTGCATTGTCTTCACATAAATATTGTAAACTCCGTTTTTGTTCAGTTGCAGGTTTATTGTTTTTTGTGTTGCTGTTGTTTTTAGTATTTGTTGCCCAAGTATGTCCGTAACAATTATTTCAGCATTGCCATCCGGAATTGAAATTGTAAATTGTCCACTGTTCGGATTAGGAAAAACGGAAACGTAATTTTCATCGATGATGACTTCCGGAACATTCGTGACTGCGCAACCATCGGGAAAATATAAGTCAATAATGTTCTGCATGGCGATTACCGCTGAATCTCCATGAGAGGTATTGTAAAGAGGAAGCCACACGTTATACCATCCATTGCCATAATCCGGGTCGCCACCGGGCGGAACAGGACCGTTGAAGAAGTCTATGGCATGCTCGTTAAACTGCTCGTTACCCATCGGGATGATAGACTTATAGTGCAACAGACGTTCACAAATCAAAGACGATGGAGGCAAATTATTGTCAGCGATGGTCATTGCAAGTGCTGGGGGATCCTGCGGATGCACTCCCCAGAAATGAATGAGTGGAGTTAAATCCACTCCGGCTGCCTGTGACAGCCGCACTATGCGATCATCCACGTCACTCTCAGGAGCAGGCGTTATTCCGTCATTGAATTCGATGTTCAGTTGATGATAATAATCCGACAAGGCTTCCCATCCAAATAAGGCAGCTATCTCCACATATTTGCCATAACCACGATGCTGGTAACGAACCTCATCAAGAGTGGTATTGGAGATATCCATGGGATTTCCGATCCGGAAATTGTGAGTCACCATCCAGTTCGTCGCTGCCTGATCGCGACCTAGCCAATGCTGGTTTCCAAACGACTTGCCAAATGCGCTGTCGATGTCAACATTATATAATTGATTAAAGATGGTTGCAGAAAGCAAATTACAAAGGGCCTCTGCTTCTCCGGGAAAATTTGTCATTAACTGCGCGTGGCCAAGTTCGTGGAACTCAGTATAGTCCATATTGGTGGCTCCTGTTGTTAAAAACCAATGGTTACTATTCCCGTTCTGAACAGCTGCAGGGTCATAAAACGTGTTGATTTGCGGGTAGCCAATCCCAAAATAGCCTGGATGTAAAATGCGTACGTCTTGCATGACATAGAGCACATGATTGTTGCGAATTAGCGGATACCCCAACAGGTTTGATACCACATTCATGCGTGCATCCCAATCGGCCATCAGAGTGATAGGGTCGTTGTAGTTGTAAATAAAACTCGTTGGCACTTGCATCATGAATTTTTCTGATTCAAAATCGGCCCATGGAGCAGGATGTAGGCGCTGAACATTTTGCCATTCGTCCAGGGTGGTGCTGTGCCAGCTTTTAGCTGAAAAGAAAGGTGCCGGAACTACGTTGGTTAATTCTATCTCCTGCAAACCGGCAGTGGCCTGGTAGGGTGTGATGATATATATTCCTCCACCGAAAGGATTGGCAATCACAGTTACCGTGTCGGTTATTTCAATCGCATTGGAAATTCTAAAAAACCTTAGAAGGTTATCGATAGAGGTATTTGAGAATGGATGTGCGCCTATGAGTACTTTGAAGCCAGCGTTCACCATACTTTCCGAAACCTTTACTTTTCCAATCTCACCCGGCGAGAGGTAATAGCCAGTTGGCTTTCTGCTGGGAGAGGTGGAATAGGCAGTGCGCTCTCCCCAATCGGTCGGCATGGACGCATTAATTGTTGCCGAATAGGTTTGAGTGGAGTCAACAGGCAAGGGACATGATCCCGGAAAATGGTCTGATGTCAAATATTTCCGATGATTGATAAAGTCGCTGTACTGTGCTATGCTTTCTTTGGTATACAGGTGATCAAATAACTCTTGTTGTATAGTGAATATAGCCCTGTGATATTCCAAACCATCCAGAGCGCCCGGGGCATACGCTAAACCATTTACTGTGGTCGCATTCAGGAAAAGTGGACCCATATTGTCGTCATAGCAATCAATGAGATCAAAGGCTGCCGAAATAGCGGGAAGGGATTCAGCCACATAAAAATGGAATTGCTGTACGATGTCGGTTAATGCGTTTATTTCAGAGGGCGTAAGTGTCGTGATGTTGTTGCAATGATTCAGCAGTTGCTGGTAGGTGTCGAGAAGAATGGCGCTGATTTCGCCGGGAGGATAATTAAAAGGTATAGTTTCAGAAAAAGCAAAATTACCACCTGTTGCCACCATGATGCCATCAACATAAATCGTGTACGACCCATCCCCATAGCCGCAGCACATACCATCTCCATAACTGTCAAAGATGGTAAAATTCAAAAGATTGCCGGTGGGGAAGCAAATGGTGTCGCTGTTAATGGTGCCACTCGCAATAGTAGTACTTTCCGAATCAGTGATGTTCCAACTTGTTTCATTCGGGTATGTATCCGCAATAATGATGACAATGATTTCGGAATAGCCCGGCTCGCATTGGGCCTGCAACTTTTGTGTCGCACTTATTACTATCAATGAACAAACAAGTGAAATGGAAGAAATTATTTTCATATGGTTTTATTTTTTTTCTTTTACGAACTCTGTTCGGTTTTTAGGTCCTAACTCTGTTACGAATGGTACTTTCAATTGCAGGTAACGGT
>JBBAKX010000059.1:0-3686 GCA_040403315.1 Flavobacteriales bacterium | reverse complement strand
CCCCAAAACCCCAAAACCCCTTGCTCTATCCAGAAGGGAAGTAATCAATAATAAAAACATACGAAATCTATTTTAAGAGACGTATATATACACAAATATAATATTCAAATTTAATCAATACAATGTCAACCAACTACACTCACATCAACAAACCTTCGAATATCCCTATGGATTAACAAAGTAAAAATATTCGGGAAAACTTTTCACAGAAATCTAAGTTTTTTGATTGTCTATCACTAAATCACCGCCCTTTGAGAAATGATATCACAAATCCTCTTCCAGCTGCTTTGTGCGAGAACGTAATTTAAATGACGTTCAAATTCGAACAAGAGGTTGTCGATGATTTTAATGAGTAATGCTCTAACACAGAATTTGAGCCACCCCTCCTTCAGAATAGCTAAGAAATCTTCAGCTTCAATGGAAAGTATGACGCTAAACCTATCAGCAAGTAGACCCAACCTGGTAAAAACATGAACTCCATGCAGAACGAGTATGGCCTGGTCGTAGTTACTAAAAGCGGAGAAAATAACAAGCAATCCTCCATACACCCAACGAGATACGTGGCCGGAAGTTTAGAGGGATTTACTGATCAAGTAGAGCAACCAACTCCTCACACAAGAGACTCACTTCTAAATGTTATGCATCACTCTTCAAGTGCGCAAAACGCTGCGGACCAAAGATTTGCGAGATAGTCAGCGGGACGCCATGCAGATGGGGAAGGAGGACAATCCTAAAGAGGCAAAGTCACTAATAATGCGTTAATTCCAAATAATATGTGTACATCCCAGCAATCGATAAACCCGGGCGCAACTTACTTCTCAAATAACTACGAACGAGATTTAACTAAGCAATCAAGTGGTGAGTTGCCCGAGTTCGGCTCTCGAGTTTTCACCAAGGAACTCATAGGTGCCTCATTTTTATAGAAACCAGATAGGAATACTAACTCAAATTTTCAACATGAAACAAATGTACCGAACAGACAAAATGGTAAATATAAGGATAAACGGAATAGTTAATCCCGATTCTCATCGTCTATCGCACAGCAGAAATCGTCAATGTTTGAGAAAAAAATTTTCGTCGACGCTCATAATTCTCGGTTTTCAAACGAGAGCCTTTGTGAATAATTTGCCGGCAAATAAAATTAGGATAAATAGGTCATATTTTAACTCAGCCACAAATAATATATAAAGGAGCAGAAAACTTAAAATATTAAATAAATTAAAAGTTAAGCATAATTTTATCAGGCCGCAGATAATAATCTATATACTGATAAATCGATGATGCGAAGATAATAAGACGATGGAAAAACTCAGTTGCTATCTTTCAAGAAACCGACTACTACACTTGACACGACGACCCAACTTAACTCAGAATTGAATTCATCAGACGGCGCTCTCAAAATCAGGTGGTCCACCAAGACCAGTACCGGGCAACAGTTGCAGATGTCCGCACATTTAGCTCACTTAAAGGAGGTTCTCGAGAACAGTGGGAGACAAAATGTCAACATAGCTCAGTCTCTTCATTAATAATTCGCTTCGTGTTAAGAGCGCCCACCCGCAAACAATAAATTTTAGACGGGCACGGACCTGATAAAATAAACTATGGAGGACAATAAATCTCGTGAAACAATGCCTATATCATCAACATTAAATCCTCAGAATGCTCAGGCAATTTAAGGCGTTGGGTCCTCGCACCTAAAGGTGTCTGTAGTTAAAGTGGGTGGGAAAGAATTAAACAATCAAGAGCTTGCGGAATCGCAACAGAAGGCTTTTATGAACATAATGCGCTACCAAAATGTTAGCGGCACTAAGGTCAATGATATTAGTGGCGCTGAAATAAAGCAGACCGCGAGCTAATATTGCTTTAAAAATTCCAGCAGCAGCAAGCCTTCGATTTGATAAAATCATCCCTGTTAAGTGAAATCATTTGGGATTTAATAACATTAAACTGCCCAAAATATATAGAATTCGATGAAAGAAGAACAAAATAACCTGAAAAATTATCAATACTCTAAGAATCTCAAAACACTCCTCCTCGAAGAGAAAAAGGGGGCGGACCAGCCATATGTGCGGCAACCAGTAAAATTATGTGAGGAGCTTGCGATGGGGGGGTGTTTCGTATTACAGAATAAACATAATGTACCGACCTAGCAAAAGAATATTTTCAGATCAATGTGGGGTGCCAGTGGCGAAGAGGAGGCCGTAGAATCGGGAGGTATAATCAACTGTCAAGAAAAGTCCTCCTAAAAAAGCAAGTATCTTGAATTTTCCCGGAGTAGAGACGAGGATAATAGCAAACCGGGCTAGGGCTTCGAACTTGATCACTTCCAAGAGAACCAAAATTTGGGTGGACCACCTCCTCAAGAATATGGTTTTATGGGCCTCATTGATGTAAACAGGCCGCAAAACAAGGGCCTGACCGACCAGCGGTTGTCTGATGCTAATTTCAAGCAGCAGGTGTAAAACAACTCATCATCATTGGCAAAGGCGGTCACCGGAAGCGACGGAGGTATATTAAAATTCAACTCCGAGGATCAGACCATCGCCAGGGTAAATAGTGCAGGACAGACCTCCTCACAGAACTTGGGGAAACGCTTTTTTTACACAAAATTGAATCTTAATGTCATACTCTCCGAGCACGAGGAAGAGGATGAATCATCAGAGGATTACAGGATGATAACCTTGCACCGAAACTCGGCCGCCGCGCAACGATACCTATCGCGTCTGCGCAATAACGATGAATCAAATAAAGATTCCACTTCACTTGGGAAACAAACCTAATTATACAGGGAGAGGGATAACCAAGCGGGGACGGAGCGCATCGCCGTCAGCTACCCTGAATAACACATTGAGGACGAAATTTGCGAGGAATAAAATAATCATCGTCTTGATAAATCCGTGCAATAAAGCGAATGCCTGGGCTTTGAAAGAAGAGATGGAGGCAGCCGAGAAAATATGTTCGGATTTAAATTTGTCGATCAGGATGAATTAGAAGGAGAGAGCGAGGAGTCGGGTCAAGAAGAGGATCCAGATCCTCTGGATAGTGGCGATGAATATAATATTAACTAATGCGAATAAGTAAATTAGAACTAAACCATGCACAGCACGCATATACCTCAGCGCGCGGTCAAGTTTGCTTCGCATATTAACAGAAGCGCTATGAGGGAGAGCCTCCTTCGGTAGGAAGCGGATGAATTTTAATCTTAATTGGGTGAAGAGTCTGAAGATTTAGATTTGTAGCCTCTCATAAGGGCCGTTATCCCTGAAGAAATGGGTGAGGACAGCCTGCAATTCCATTTACCAGAGGAGCACAAAAACCCTGAAAACCTAAAGCAGGTAACTCGAATTGGCTGCTTAATAAAGTAGTAGTCCGTGCAAGCGCCTACAGAGCTCGTGGACCATGCTTAATATTCACGCGTAAAAAAATTGAGCTGCCTCGGGCAATAATCGCCCAGTAGCAACAACCTTATTAGTGGTTTGTAGGCGAGGTTGAGCAACCGAATGAGTATCGACGATTATATCACCGCCAAGGGTGGCAACAAACTCAGAAAGTGAAGTGAGTAAAACACACATAGGTATATATATACATTCATATTTAGTGACTGCTGTTAACTAATAGTATTCCAATAATACATATCTAATTGAGGTTAGTTGCAATAGATGTCATGGGGTTTTGGGGTTTTGGGG
>JBBAKX010000058.1:0-3690 GCA_040403315.1 Flavobacteriales bacterium | reverse complement strand
CCCCCAAAACCCCAAAACCCCAAAACCCCTCACTGCAACATTTGGAATGAATATCTGAGAAAATACGTAACTCTTTTGACGATAGAAGATTACTACCTTAATATAAATAGATATATAGCGTCTACATGACTAAATAAATACGTAAAATTGCAAACTTTGAATTGTAATCCAACTAGTAGCAGGTTAACAGCCTATCTTTGAAAATGTACCAATAATTTATTTAGGATAACTAAATAATATCATCATTTTTTAACGTGCAGTGTATGTTTGGGAGGATATAACTTCAATGAAAAATTATTTTAGCGCATGAATAACTTCAAAATTATAATATTTATATCCCATTTTTCAATAAGAATTATCATCGAGTATATTGCCTACTAAATAAAGTCCTCTTGTCTCTATTATAAATGCATGTCAAAACTAGAGGCTCAAAAGGATCAAATAAATTTATATAATTTTTACTTGGTACGAGATCATGTGATACCACCTTCAAGCATGCTGCAAGGGGTAACCCTTGGCTTACAAGTAATGAAAATAATTGCAGGCAAGTGTGGTTATCAATAGGCCGTGAAAAATTATATATCATTAATTTTATTTGAGTACGTGTTTATACATTAAATTTTAAGTTAATAATTAGACCAAAAATAATACAAATAAATATACGACTTATAATCACACTCAATAATTAATAATTTCACCAAACAAACAATAATATTTAACAGATGAAGATCATACCCAAACCAAGCAAGCGCAATATTCGCCCCGAGCCTGAGGAAACAAAATCAGCCGATTAATCAAATAAATTTGGAGAGGACACCCTCGAGCTCTGGCTGCCCATGAAAATCAGCCAGGAAGATGATTCTTTGATGTTGGATGTGAACATTCCCTCATAACAATCACCTTCCAAAACGGCAGTCGGTGGTTTCTATCCAGGAGGGACCGCGGTACAGCGTTTCGATCCGAAAAACTATCCAATTACTGATCACTAGCAGCACTCAATCCAAGCTGACAAGAATTTCAATGATACCCTCCACTAGGACCTTAACATCAAAGGTAAGTTTATTAAATGTCAGATATTCTTAAGAAATGCTTTATATAACTCGGGTTAATAAATTTGCTAATTAAAAATCTTTTAGTGCCATCATTTGCAGTAGGACCAGTTGGACAGAAGAAATTCAAACCAGGCATGCTACCTAATATCTCACAATAAGTTGGGTCTCAGTCTTCCCAAATTTCCACTAAAAATGATCGGGCTAGAATTCAGCATTCCAGAGAAACTAACACCGCGGTAGACCTACAAGGATTTGCTCTTCATAAATGTGAGAGTTGTGGCCAGGCTTTCACTCGTCAGAACAGGTTGAGGATTCACATGCAGACGCTCCACAGCGGCGTCCCCAGGCAAAAGTTTCCCTGTGCGCAATGCAACAGAACATTTTCCGAAAAAGGTAACTTGCGGGTCCACATGCGCACACATAAGGGGGAGAAACCCTTTGAATGCTAGTATTGTCAAAAACGATTTACATCCGTTGGAAACAAGCGCGACCACGAGAGGCGACATTTGCACGATAAGTAAGTTCAGTTTACCTCTCCGATTCTCACTTCCGAGCCAATTTATTTCCCTGTGAATTCCATTTAAATATCTTTCTTCTTTAGACCGTACAAATGCAAAGAGTGCGACAAAGAATATTTCAGGAGGTACTTGCTCACCAATCATATAAGGACGAGACACTCCGAATCGGTCTATGAAAGTACCAACCTACCCTCAGCTAAACTTGCAGTGTCATAACCTGCTCTGAAAACAGAAAAATACGTCGTTTCGGCACGGTAAGATCCCGCACCCGCTCTCCTGCCCTCCTCTCCTCCTACTGCCTCCGAGAGCCATGCTCTTAGGTCAGCGCCCCAAGGAAATATTGGGCGCCAGTTGTAGCATGACACTGTTGGTGGTTAATAGAATTAGGAAAAGAACGTGCTTGAAAATAATCACTTCATTTGCAGGAGGGATTCTACCCTGGCAATTGTTCAAGCCTACTAAAAGCTACATATTAAAGCTTAAAGCGGGTGCTTCAACGAGATTATCAACCAAGATATCGATGACAGATGCAAGAATTAGTAATTCGCGGCTGGTTTCGGGCAGCTGGCCGACAATGAGATATCTAACTCGGGAAATCCATTTATTTCGTGCGGGAAGTCGGGGTTGTCAAATATCCACCTCACAAATATCAAATTTGTGCGGTCAAAATTTTCCGCTTCAAAAAACGAATGGAATATTACACCAACCGCCGTTTGTAAACTTGAGGAGAGAGACCTCACCTCAAACGGTGCACAAATTCAGGTAAACTTGGATTATCCGAAAAATTCCGCCGACAGCAAGACTGGAGCATGCCCGAGTAACTTGAATTCGAATGCGACTCACTAATCAGAGGACAATTCGATCCAAAATCAATTTTTGGCAGAAATTCAAGATCGTCATTAAAATGATGCAGTTTCGGGCAGGGCGGACAAACTTATTTTAAGGAGTTTATAAAATAATCCTCACTGCACCTAGCAATTCGTTGATAAAAAATATACGCTCCCTGGATTCGCGCACGCTTTGCTGTCGACCTGTAACGATTCATAAGTGCGAATCGATAGCTTTGAGAGCTCAATCAACAAGATGATATAGGGAGCGTAAAACTAATCTACATCTTTTAATGACGCTAAAATGATGAATTATACATCAATTAAATCAAAAATGGCGGGTAATTCCATTGATCGGCTGATTTAAAATGATAAGGAACTTCTGGCAGTGGAATAATGCAAACAAGATAAATTTAACGAGGGAAAACACAATAATTAGGACAACAGAGACATTTCTAATTAGATTAAAGACAGCCCCTACCTACAAAAGATATCTTCTGAAGACTTTGGAAAGATCGGCAGTATCACTTCTAGCCGCAAATACACAATAAATTAGACTTGCGAACAATCCACGCGTCAAAACAGCACTCACGAAACCTTCAATCATCTCCCTTCAAATATTCCCAGCTCAATTTATAAATTCAGCAATACTCTAGAGCACCACATTGGGTATCCTTCGGTCGTTAACAGAAATTTTGATAGTTTCTCACCCATTGGTAAGATTGGAGGAAGTGACAAACAGTCGGAGTGGATCGATTTAAATTACAAACAAACCACACCAACCATCTAAGGGTATAATTTAGCTTCGTATTGCTATGATACCCCTCAGATTCGCAAACCATCGAAATTACCCGCCCACAGCTTTACCGATTACGCACATGAATCTTCCGCCCAGCAGGTTTCTGGATAGTAGATGCCAAATAAAATTTATCAGGGAGTTAGAGTAAGTGGTCATATGGATAATCTTATTAACACAGCCTCTTCCAATCATGCCGCCGCCTCCCAACCGACCCCTCTAACAAATAACCAAAGGTAAAAAGACTCCATCGTGGCTGCACCGCTCTCCAGTTACCGACACGTACACCTTAAGAACAACATGCTCTCTCAATTAAGCTTCGAAAGTTTGATTTAGCAAAACGAGAGTGACTAGAGGGACCGAATGATGCATATGTCGGGTTTCATGGTGGGAGAGACCCCTCGGCAAGGATTGCCTCAAGATCAAATGGCAAAGGACGTCATTGTACTAAGGAGATGACTCCCTCTTCAAGCAGACACAGCTAGTAGAAGGAAATT
>JBBAKX010000057.1:0-3759 GCA_040403315.1 Flavobacteriales bacterium | reverse complement strand
ATATCAGTTCATATAAAAGTAGGCATATTAGTCAACACTTAGATGTCAATAACTCATAAAAAACTAAGGGTAACTATTAATGAATTCAAGATTTGATAAGAGTACATTAAACGTTAAATTTTAATTCCCCAAAGATATGATTACTAAGCCCCATCATAAAATGCCAAATTTCATATTCATTGTTGCTGATGATTTAGGTTACGCAGATTTAGGTTGCTATGGTGGAAGAGATGCGGATTTTGGTAAAGTTTCGCCAAATATAGATCGATTAGCTGAGGCTGGAATTAAATTTACGCAAGGATATTCTAACTCTCCTGTTTGCTCGCCCACGCGATTCGCATTGCTATCAGGAAGGTACCAGTATCACTTTCGAGGAGCGGCAGAAGAGCCTCTTGGAAGCAAGACTAGAGAAAGTCAAACATTAGGTTTTCCAGTTGATCATCCAACACTACCTTCAATCTTAAAGGGGGCGGGGTATACGTCAGCATTAATGGGTAAATGGCATTTGGGTTATCCGCCCACTTTTGGCCCATTAAAATCAGGATATGATGAATTTTTTGGCCCAATGGCTGGTGGAGTTGACTACTTTACTCACTGTGACGTCAATGGAAGGCCGGATTTATTTTTTGAAGACCACGAAAAATCTGAAGAGGGATATTTAACAGACTTAATATCCAAGCATTCGGTTGATTTTATTAACCGCATGTCAGTATCTGGCGATCCATTTCTATTGAGCGTCCACTATACTGCCCCACATTGGCCATGGGAAACAAGAGACGATAAAAGATTATCGGACGATGTAAAGGATAATCTATTTCACCTGCATGGCGGAGATATTAATACATATAAACGCATGATTCATCATATGGATGAGGGAATTGGTTGGATAGTTGATGCGCTTAAAAAAACAGGGCAACTTGAAAATACTTTGATTATTTTTACTAGCGACAATGGTGGTGAGAGATTCTCTGATAATTGGCCACTGGTTGGTGGAAAAATGGATTTAACCGAAGGTGGTATTCGAGTGCCTTGGGTTGCACATTGGCCCTCAGTAATTAAACCAGGGTCTATTAGTAAGCAATTATGCATGTCGATGGATTGGACCGCAACGATCCTTGATGCCGCTGGCATAAAAGATGTTTCAGACTATTCAATAGATGGAATCTCATTACTTTCCATTTTGAAAGATCCGAAATCAATTTTTAGTAGACCTCTTTTTTGGCGGATGAGTTTTAGAAACCAAAGGGCATATCGTCTAGATTCTTGGAAGTATTTAAAAATTGACGATGATGAATATTTATTTAATTTATCTGTAGATGAGCGCGAGAGAGCTAATTTAAAAGATAAAGATTTAATTAAATTCAATTCCATGAAAGAAGCTTGGGTCAATTGGAATAAAACAATTCCTCAAGTTGACTATAGTGTCAATATGAGTGTCGGATTGCCGCTAAGTGCAATGCCCCAACGATAAAGTAAATTAGAAAGAAATATATCAATGATTAAATTCACTTAATAATTATTTTTTTATTTATATAATTACTGTGGATTTTGGATAAAAAGTTGGCGCTGTTCATATTTTTTCATAAATTTTTAATATAGATGACCCTGCTTTAACTATCACAACTGTATTTATCTTACTGTGTACTATCAATTACCTTGACTAACTGAAATGGGAATTAATATGAAACGACATGGAGCTTACTCAGATATTTCAATTAGTAAATGTAGGAAAATATTTATTAGAATTTTACGTGTTGGAATTTTTTTGATTTCCTCGGCTGCAGTATGCATTCCAGCTGCTGCCCAAGGAGAGGGTGGTAAGACTGTGCGCATCGTCGTAGGCTTTCCACCCGGGCAGGCAACTGACCAAGTGGCGCGAGTACTGGCGGACAGTCTTTCTGTAACGGGACGTTCTTGGATAGTAGAAAATAAGCCAGGACAAGGCGGAAGCCTTGCACTAGGAGCGGTAGCGCGCTCGCCACGTGATGGGAGTGTGGTTGCGCTAGGTGCGGTTGCCGCCTACGCCATCAACCCTTGGATCTATAGTTCCATATCCTACGATACATTACGCGATTTTGAGCCGGTTGGGATTGTGGCGGATTTACCCTTCGTCCTTGTTATTAATCCTTCAAATACTGTGTCAACAGTACAAGAGCTTGTATTGCAGCTCAGTAAAAATCCAGGCAAGTATTCACACTCATCATCTGGTACCGGAACTCTATCGCACTTTATGATGGAGGATTTTAAAAAACGAGCTGGGGTTCAAATGACACATGTTCCTTATCAAGGAAGCGTTCGCGCCCTCACTGACGTCGCTGCTGGAAACGTACACGTTGCCTTGGAAACATTGGGGGCGGCAATGCCATTAATTCGGGGCGGTCGTTTGAAATTACTTGCGGTTGGAACCTCTTCGCGCCTCGCGGCATTTCCGCAAGTCCCCACACTATCAGAGTCAGGTTTTCCCGGTTTTGAAGCTGTAGCATGGCTTGGAATGAGCGCTCCTACCGGAACACCATATCCAATTCGAGAGAAGTTAAATGCAGAAGTTCGTGCAGTTATTTCGAGGGAGGACGTAGTGGCAAAGTTGATTTCTATTGGCGCAATTCCACGCTCTGGCTCCGTACAGGAATTCGATAAATTTCTTAAGTCAGAGCATTCTCGTTGGCGTACGGTTGTTCGTGATAGTGGGTGGGTTCCCGAGTAAATGAAAATCTGTATAGGAAAATTCAAGAAATATTCTTATGCATCATCAAGGCAAAGCCCAAGGCGCTTTAATGCTTTTATGGTGAATGAGAATAAGAAATGGGCTGAAATTATTTGCTTAACTGACATTACTTTAGAGTAGCCATATATGTCAGCTTCTCTAGATGGGATTCGGGTCATTGACATGTCTCATGTCATTGCAGGACCTCTCACCTCTTATTTTCTTGCCCAACTCGGAGCAGAAGTGCTTAAGATAGAAAAGCCAATATCTGGTGACGTTTTGCGAGCAAATAATGAGCCCATAAAAACCGATATCCCAACTGGATTTGCTAGCTTTAATCTTGGAAAAAAATCACTGGCAATCGATTTTCATACTCAAGATGGTGCTGATGCCATTCGCGAACTTGCTAAAGATGCAAATGTTTTTATTGAAAACTTTCGTCCGGGAACTGTAAAAAAATATGGTCTAGATTACGAGTCTATAAAAAAAATTAATCCAAAAATAATTTATTGCTCAATATCAGGATATGGCCAAGAGGGAAAATGGTCAAATCGGGGAGGTTATGATCAAGTCATACAGGCACTGACAGGCATGATGATGATGTCGGGCCCGGAAAACGAAATTAATCCAACAAAAGTTGGATTCCCGGTAATTGATATTGCTACAGGGATGCTTGGTGCTCTTTCCATAACATCTGCAATCTACCGTCAAGCAACAGATGGTAGAGGTCAATATATAGAAACATCACTGATACAAGCATCGCTTATGTTGATGTATCCCTATGTAACTGATTACCTAACGGATGGAAAAGTAATTAAACGTCAAGGAAATAAGGGATTTACTGGTAGCCCCGGCTCCGATGTCTTTCAATGTAAAGATGGATGGTTATCAATCGCTGCAAATACTCCTGCTCAATTTAAGAAAATGATGCATCTATTAGATCTAGATGCAATTTGTAGAGACGCCACCCTCATTGATCTCGATGCATTTAACGCCACAAATCAAGGTTTTGTTAAGGCTAGAAAACCTGATTTAGTAAAAGAAAAAATAGAAAA
>JBBAKX010000056.1:0-3975 GCA_040403315.1 Flavobacteriales bacterium | reverse complement strand
CCCCAAAACCCCAAAACCCCAAAAGATTCATGATGATGAGTCAAAATATATGAATCTAATAAATTCATTGGGAGCATGCCATCTCGATATATAGTCATTAATTCGTGGCAGAGTTTTTATGTTTAATTAAATCGGTTACCAAAAATATCAACTGTCGATGATGCACACCTCTCGTTGGTAATACTGTGTCCGATCACCTTCTTTTGTCAAAACTAGTGCATATTAAATTAACGATTGATTATTATATTAGTTATAGGTATTTAATTAATAATAAATCTATACAAAAATTGAATTATATAAAAGCTTTTTGATTCAATACTCTCTCGAAGAAAAGTTAGTCGAACACTCTCTATCAGACATACTTTAATAGCAAAACGACCCTTGCGCACTATAATAATAAAAAGTAGAATAAAGAAAATATATTACCGATAGTAGTCAATTACAAAAATGGACGATTCAACAATCCACCAGTAACAGCAGCATCTGCAAGAATAATAATATTGGGCTTCTTACACCCTATAGCAGCGGCTGGTCAATCGGCGCAATTCCATAGCAGCGGCCGGTGCGATCAACGGCGGCTCATCACAGTCGAACCAAAACAACAATGATTACCACCTCATTCAAGAAATCGGTAAAGGACAATACGGGGTGGTTTACAGAGCTGTCTTAATGCAGACTCAGGAAATTTTCGCATGCAAAAAAATGAACATGAGGGTGATCCGCGAAAAAGGCGGTCTCGAGGATCTACAAAACGAAATTAGGCACCTCAAGATAGCTGGAGGGCACCCGAACGTGGTCAAGCTTGTCGACGAGCGCAAGACCAATGACCACTACATGCTCTTTTTTGAGTACTGCAATGGGGGGGCCCTTTCGGATTTGAGGCTAATTAGCGAAACTCTAAATGAAGCAATAGTCAGGTCCATCGGATTGTAGCTCCTAAGTGGGATCAAATATTTGCACAGTCTGAAAATCGTGCACCGCGATATCAAAGCTGAAAATATTATGCTTCACTTTCCCGACCTTCAGGATGACCTAAATTTTAATCCAGTTATGTCTAGTACCCAACGGAAAAAGAGGATTATGGAGCTGGTCGTTAAGCAGAAATTTATCATTAAAATAGCGGATTTAGGCTTCTCGAAGTAACTGAACACGATAGATGAGGAGATGCGAACCTACTGCGGCACACCGTTAAATATGGCCCCTGAGATCATGAATCGAAGGGTCTATAATTACAAGGCAGACATATGGAGTGTCGGCGTATTATTATTCTTGCTCATTACCGGTGTGTACCCCTTCTTCGCAAAATCCAAATAGTAACTCCTATCAAACATCGATCGAGGCCTCTATCAGCTAAATCGCTAGTTGACCATCACCCCAATATGCTTGGATTTTATTAACAAATGCCTATAATACGACCCAGCTAAACGGCTTGACTGGGCCGCTATCTAGGCGCATCCCTTTTTCAGCAACAAGTCCTACTACAAAGTGCTTCAGAAAATAAGTTTTGCAGTCAGCTTCGAAGATGGCACCTGCCAAATGCAAGAAATTGGCAATCAATCAAATGTGCCTGCCTCCCCTTGGGGTGGGGCCCGCAGATTCAATAGGACTCTGAAATCATCGATTCAAAAAGATTCAGTAATTTTTGGGCCTCCGCCACATCAATTAAACGCGAGTCCCAATGTCAAGCAGCGGCAAAATAGGCTTTTGCAGATGAGCAATAATCCACCACTTCCATCTACCCCTGGACAAGCACACCGTGAACCCCCTCTGCGCTGTATAGGTGGTCCGCCTAACAATCTCAACAGTCGACCAGGCGCCACGATCAATCACAATCGTAGCATCGCCGCCCACTAGCTGAGCGAATTTATCATGAATTGTCAAAATTCGCATTTGATCATGATCAGCGAGAATGATCCTGAAAAGTACGAGCAGCGGTTGCAGGATAGGGAAATTAGACTGCGCAATTAGGGTTATATGATGAAGAGTAGCTCCCAGGTGATGTTAAATTCCGACAACTTCATACAGAAATAGGTCCAAGTTTAAATAGGCGGCGGAGGTGGCAATGGGGGAGAGGACTCGTAATTCATGCAGGTAATGGTGTTTTCGGACAGTAGCTACATCGATGATATTGATGAGGAAGTGACACCGCTCGCGAGGAAAAAAATATCGATACTTAAAGAGCCATCAAGCAACTATCAGAAACTGAGTTTGAAGGGTAAACGACTAAGTTCGGGGCTGGGCACGAGCAATAGTCCTCTAGGCTTTCACAAAACAGTGAATAGCGAGGGCGCCATGATGGTCACCGCATCAAAAAATAAACCTATACTTATGCATGGGAACCATACGTATAATAATTAGACAGTGAATAGTTCTCATGTTGGGCAATTTTGTATCGCCAATTAACAAAACAATGATGTGACTTTTCAGATGCTTGAGCTAAACAATCATCAGTTTAATAAAGTGCAAAATCCAGCTCTGCTCCATGGAAGCGGAGAGGCTGAGGACGAAAATTTCCAAGGTATCAAAATCAATCTAATTGCTGAGTGCAGCTCGAATATCAACCTTCCTGAAGAGGAGGGGGTCAATCCAGAGAAAGAGCCTCTGAGGGATGACCAAAAACTTGCCGACCGCGTCATGTCATCTTTCGAGCACATCAAGAAAACGAACAACACATCAAACATAGGGACCGCTATGAACATTATGATCAATAGTAACCAAGGCCAGCAGATCAATGAAAATGCCGCTCAGTCACGCGTCTCGTCTATGTTCGGCATGAATTACTAGCTGAGCACTAACAAAAATTTAAAGGAGAGCGAAAGCTTCTTGAACATGGCCCCTCTGATCATGGTTGCATAGAACTCAAACCCGATCTAGCATTAACAACAATAATTATAGGTCCAGGCATCACAGTAATAGTTCCCAGGATTCGGATCCATGCAAATGCAAAGAGCTAACAATCCTGCCCCTTCCACATTTAGCAAGTTGAAGAAGTCAACGTAGCACCTGGTTGGCGCCAACCTGAATAAGACAAACGAGGAGATCATGAGATTTAACTTTGAAAATAGCGTGGTCATGGGCGGTAATGGTCTCGGCAATGAGAGCCCGCATGCCCTATAGAATACTTAAAATGGAGTCGCAGGATACTATTCGCTCAATCGTGAGCAATCTTATTTGTTCAATATGCCAAGCCAGCAAAATTTCGGTCAGGCAAACACCCTTCAGCCGGCCGGCTCCGTCGGATACCTCGAATAAATTGGGTAGCCAAATAGCTCCTTACCACTTTCTAACCAGATGGGACATTCCGGTGTCGGTCTGGTCCAGCTTGTGTCGGTCAGCGGGGCCGGATCAGGTCCGTCCGGTCCATAAATGATTGGCGGCATCGGCTCATCGGGAGTGGGCTAATAAACGGCCGTATTTAATTAGAACATAATTAATAATAGATAGGGGTTGTAACAAAAATGGACACGTCAGCTCGACAATAACGCACTTAACGTAATTGATGAAGAAAAGGATGATGAAGATGTTTTTGACTCTTAGAAGAAGCCCTCAACCTCTTAGCCATCGTAACAGATCCAGGGTAGCGCCCCCGGGCACGGTTCGATGCGGTATCAGGGAGGTGGTGACACGTTCGGGAAACAATCGGCATACTTTCCGTAACAATCCAAAGGCACATTTGGGGTGATCGGGGGCCCCGATCGGAGGTCCTCCCTCAAACAAGCGACCTAATAATTAACGCCGGCACTGCACATGAGTGCAGGCTTGCCGAGTAGCAAACAATTTGTGACTGAGTAGATTAACAGTGAGTAATAGGTCTTATAGCCGATGTATTAAGAAAGAGAAGAAATTTGATACAATTAAATAGTTCATAAGTAAACCTTATATTTCTTATCTATTATTCAAATAATATGTATGCTTCCTATTAACTCATTCATCTACCATTGTGGTGATACATGTAGGGGTTTTGGGGTTTTGGGG
>JBBAKX010000055.1:0-3997 GCA_040403315.1 Flavobacteriales bacterium | reverse complement strand
CCCCAAAACCCCAAAACCCCAAAACCCCTCATTCATTGAGAAAGAGATATAAATAAAACTCATTTTTTGACAACCACCTGTTAAGAATCATGATGATTATATGCCATTCGCTTTTCATTTACGTGGAATAATTTCTACTTATAAGTTCCTTTTTGATAATAAACTGCGTATAATTTATAAGAGCTAATTTTTAAAAAAAGTTATTAATTATTTTCTTTAAAATTAGGTTTCACTCAATATCATTCATTCTCTTGCACCCTCCACTCAATGATCTCACAATACAATCCCCGAGATAGCAACCAGTAGTAGTACTACACTCAGTTCCCAGTGAAGACACCACTTCTACCCATAATTTCAGGTCAATAATAAAAAAAGTGCCTCACCCCATTCAATATCATCAACAGACCATTACTACCATAATTCGAGCTTTCGAGTAGCAGAAACTTTGATTAGCAGCAGAGCCAATCGTTCTTAGTGGGAGCGCCCTCTTACGAGATTTCCTTCAAGAATGCGCAATAATTCCAGACTCAAAACGCCAGTAATAACACTGTTCCAAATTTTCAGCCAACCGAGCCAAGATAGATGACTATCTAGCTATTGCAACCTAATATTGGATAGTAGTCATAGCCATTGTAGAGCAGTGAGCAACTTATCAAATAATAGTGGTAACCAAACCATACCACTGTTTTGCCAGTAATGTCGCACTATATGAAGCAAATGCTCCCTCCCCACCGTGCACCAACCTTCAACGACATTTTACCAAACATTAATTTTGAGCAGCGATAAGAATTCAAGATTCAAGGGGCCCCCTAGAACGAATGGGGTATCAGTCAATTGCCGGAGAGGTTCGGTTATCGGTAACTTATGAGAAATCAGGAGCAAGTTCTCCCTCCATTCAATAACAGGACTCATGAAGAACAACAACTCTGTCAAATGAGATTATCTTAAGACTTGTATAAGAACGATACATCCTCTATGCAAGCTCATCAGGCTAGAATATCCCAAAATTCTCATTAGATAACAAAACCCTCAGTTATGCTCTCTCGTCCCGCAAATGGAGTATAATTTTGCGCCAATAGCCATCTATAGTATCATGCGATTACAACCGAGAAGCGTTTGGAGTTGTTGCGCCTGATGGACGAGGAGAATCTGAGAATTAAGGATGCTGCTGTCGTCCTGAACATCAACTATCAGACAGCCAAAAGTATTATCAGAAGGTTCCGCGCAACCGGCAAGATCCAGCGCAGCAACCGTATCCTCAAATATGCCAACGACGATGAAAATGGGGGCGTATCTCAAATTGATGTCAACGATAGATCCTACCCGAATAAAAAGAAAGATCATCCTAACGAGGTGATCGACGGCTCTCAAACTTAGACCGAACACGATGACTAATTTACTCCAAAAGATTAGCAGTAACTTTTGAGGGAGGAGAGCAAGTTAGGAAATGACAATCAAGCATCCGGCTTAATGTCACATAAATATCAAAGTGTTCAAGTTTATACAGTGTTTCAAAGATCTTCAGATTAAAGTCACTTTGGTGAATCTGATACCAAATGCGCACCTACATCAATGATTCAATAACTTTAAAGTGCGGATGTCAATATTCTTATCAATCAAAACTAGCATAACAAGCAGAAGATTTAAGCAAAAAATTATCCCTGTTTTACTCTAAATGGTCCCAGCAAAATTGTAAAGCATGATCACGAAGAGCAGAACCGCAGCTAAAATATTTTGACTCTTGGTGACCCAAATATTTATGGAGACCTGAAGTAAAGCTCAGGTTAGGTAAATCCGACATGTTAAGTGTTGGAGACAGAGATGGTTGAATCTTGCAAACCGATGGAGTTAAATCCTTTATCTAGTGTTGATGGTGATTGCAAAGATGCATAAATTCTGGCTGCACATCAACAGGCAAATTAATACTTACAATCGACGGTTGCTCCAACTGCTGCTGCTGCAGAAGAGAGCAGAGAAAAAATACATGAAACTCACATTGGCATGAGGCAAAAGCATAATTATTAAATGTACAAGTCGCCACAAATCCATGAAGGAGCAGAGATTGATTTATACAAGAGATAGCCCTAAAACGAAGGGAAGATGGAAGTAGATCAAATGGCGATCAATTTTCCCAAAAAATAAATCGGCAGTGAGTAAAACTCTATCACCTTTCCTTTGTATCAAAAACACAATTCACAGCACGCTGAGAGAAAATCGACCGAGAATAGCGGATGTGGTATCAATAATACTGGAGAAGTAGAATATTCTAAGTTACAAAGTATACAATTTCTTAGTCAAGTGCATGACAATTGTTATCCCATTGATTTATAACAGAGAGATTTGTCTCAGAGCATCTCCCATACAATAAAAAATGATGATGTCTAAGGCACCAAAGATTAGTTTGATAAAAATACATACACCTATAAGCAGCATATTCTCCAAGAAAATGGGGATATGAAGAAAGCGTTAAATGACGGGTCGGATCAATAAAGGAACAGAATCTTTGCAGATCAACAAGTCGATACAACCATCAGTTAAATAAGTATACCCCATTATTAATTGGATAAGCCCAATGCCTCAATATATTAATAGAGCACCTCCTAATATGGACTTAAAAACTCTGACGCCTAAAACATCGCTCTAAATCCGCCCCTGAAACTAAGCACACTTTCTGTAAGTCTCAGGAATTTTCTTATTAATATTGTATAGAACGAGTAACTGGTAGATCTGCAGTAAGCTGTATCAAGGGAGCTTATTCGACGTACTTTTGCGCCCTCACGCAATCATCCTAATATCTGCACCATAGAGGGATCGATCGACGCCGCCCCCATTCAGTCGTAAAACTCTGTACCGGACGCTGCCGCGTCCAGACAGCAATAAATCTTATAAATATTGCAGGGAACAGCACTGGCTCACAAGAGTCAAGCTGACGAAAACTAAGCGAATTCTCTCCCAAGGGTGGTCGCGGGGTAGAGGGAGCACCAACAGCAGCCCTATTTGCCAAGTTTTTAGTTTAAAGAGTATGCCAAAAGCATAGACAACAGTGTTTAGTCAATCAACAGCGAGGGGAAGACTTGAACGAGGCCAAATTACATTAATATTCTACCAAATGAGTCCGTGAACGATCAGTAGACATTAGGCAACACAAATTTGAAGGCAATCGTCTGTGGATTCAAGCAAGATATGTGCGCCTCCAGAAAGCAAGCCATCTCTGCATATATGTCCTTATTAATATATGTTCGCCATGCATTGTCAAATGGATGGAGGTTTTCTCAGCTGCTTGTCTATTGAGGTTGAATTATACTTATTATAAAATATATAAGCGCATTCTATATCACCTAGTTAATAAATTCTCTCGATTTATTGATGTTAGAAAATGGCCCTAATCTTTTAATGAGTCAGTATACGAATTTTACTGTCAATTATGGACATGGGTACTGAATCTAATCAAAATGGATCTCTCCAATTACACGATGATCATTAATTTTGCTACAATTCACGTCTCTCTAGAAATGTTGAATAGTAGCAATGCAAAAAGAATGCTTGCAATAATGCTAATTCGTGTTTCTAACAACAATGAGACTCTTTCTATATATTTAAATCGGTCACTGATTAATTAATAACATCTAATTTCAAGACAATTCAGACGATCAGTGTGCATGATTCCATCTTCAATCTAGATCGATCGGTACCTCACCTATTGTTATAATTCCCTAAGAATACGACCCTATCATACCTTTGCAACAAAACAGACTTCAAATACATTGTAAAAATTAAATAAAAACAGAAAAACATTCGTTTCTTCTTGAGACGCATGCCTGTAATTTCAATGTTAGTTATCATTTTGAAAAAGTGACCTCAGGTGCAGATATCAGGGTTTACGTCGACTACAATCAAACATTATATTTACTAGTATGGCTAATACCTCTGCATGATTATTTCCCTCTCCCAATTTGGTGAAACATCAAGGGGTTTTGGGGTTTTGGGGTTTTGGGGG
>JBBAKX010000054.1:0-4027 GCA_040403315.1 Flavobacteriales bacterium | reverse complement strand
CCCCAAAACCCCAAAACCCCTTTTGACATGAAATGAATGAAGTAATGCTGATAGATGAAATAATTGAGAACTCAATTTAAAGGACTCAAAGAATTATGCATCGATCACGTTTCATACATTCATTAAAACAATTGATTTAATAAAGATTAGAGTTTTTAGTAATTTGATCGATATATTATTGATGCAAGCGTTAAAATTTAGATTAATTTATATGGAGTTGAGTCCGCCATTATAATATATATTAACATATCGAAAAGCACCTATTATATTAATTAAATGTCATATAAAGACCCTTCAGCAGGTATCGGCGGGATAAACTCAATCCAGCAGCGCCAAATCCGTGGCAGTCGCACCTTCGAGCTCAGTGGAATCGTTGTCACTAATGATCCCGTAAAAATTGACGACGCCAATGTTGCTAATGCGCTGTGTGAGCTGCGATTCGAAGCTGTACCCACCGGAATCAATCATAATAATGATCCTGAAGAGCCAGAGATAGCAATGATTTCGGCATAGGATGCAGCACCCAGAATCGTCCGGAGTAGTGGATCCGCTGCTATCAAGGATAGAGAAAATGATATAGCGCAGAGCAAACTCCGCGGTAAATTGACTGCTTATATGTTTGAGAAAGATAATTTGGTATAGCCAATTGGTGTCAGAAATCAAAATGAGAGACGTTCTTCGGTAATGTAATTTCAGTAATACTAGGTGGATGATTTGACGAAGCACGCTTTCTCAGTAATAAATGGGTACTTTGCATGTGCATCCACCGGACTGTATCACATGAAAGATGATAGCTCGCTTCAATGCTTAGGTAGGATGGAAATCGGTCTATGTCAATTTACTCCCGTCACTGTCAAGTGCCAGACCTAGAGCCCTCCTGGTGCCGCTATGATGAGCCAAGAGAATGTGGGAAGCCTATCCTAGTAACCGCAATTTTTGGGAGGATTGGCTCTCCCACCGGCCCAAACAGAAACAACCAATTTGAAGTACGGCTTTAAACTAAGTCGTCAATTTTTGGATGAATAGCACGCGACACAGTTGAATAACGAGCCGGGAATTGTTGCACGAAAGGGATTCTAGAAGGTCAATACTAGTAATGCTTTGGCAATTCATAACAGCTTACGAAATAATAGGACGATAACCGGCCCCATAGTTGGGATCAATGGATAAATTTCAAACGATTAGAGGTAGAACAGTTAGGCCGTGACATGCACCGGCAATCAAAACACATCAGCTAGTGGGACTGTGGTATATTTCTTGGCTGATTCGCTGAATGAATACCTAGAGTGGAAGTGCGCATTGGAAAACTCGGTCGTATAGACCACCCGCATCAGCAACGTTTACCATATCAAAGAAGTCCTTGGTGAGGGTACCTTTGGGCAAGTCATGCTCGGAACTCTTAAATAAATGGTTCCCTTTTCTAAAGAGGGTGACGAAATGAAGATCTCCGAGCCAATCGGTTTTGGACCCGGTGGAAACAATGAGCAAGATAAATAACAGAGCAAGGTTGCTATCAAGATCCTTAATAAGTCAAAAATTGTCAAGCAGCAGACTGGGCTCCGAAATCTTATCAATGAGATCAAGGTTCACTGGGCGCTCGATGCTTGTGAGAACGTTCTTCGTCTGCTTTAACTTTTTGAAGACGCCACCTACATTTACCTGGTGTTAGAGTATCAACCTAAAGGGACTCTGCTCGATATGATTGAAGACAGTAAATTAATACCAGAAAATACGACCCGCCTGATCATGACACAGTTACTTCTTGCCCTTGATTTTTTCCATAAAAAGAAAATCATCCATCGTGATATTAAATTAGACAACGTTTTGATAAACCAGATTCAGGATCAAATACATTACGAAATCCGAATTGCGGACTTTGGCTTAGCTGCTTTTACGCTCAAGGATGAGTACATCACACATCGGTGTGGCTCGCCAGGTTATGTGGGCCCCGAAGTCCTCAAAGGGCGTCCTTACAATTATAAAGCGGATATTTTCGGAGCAGGCTCCGTCTTCTTCAATCTGCTCTCTCGGAGGTACCTCTTCTCAGGTACCACCGCCGAGGAAGTCTTACGAAGAAATGCTCGGTGCCAAATTGACCACATCCGAAAATACCTTGAGACTGTATCAACCTTGGGTCAAGACCTGTTGTTCTGGTTGTTAAACAGCGATCCGGAGAAGCGTCCGACCGCCGCCGAGGCGTTGCAGCATGACTGGTTTAAAAATGACAAAAATATCATCAATGACTTGCTCAACGTCAATAACATGATTTGTAGCCAATAGTAGATTCTGGGTGATATGTCACAATTAAGTGATAACAAGTCAGGTGGTTCGTACCTTTCGTTCATTGCATCCTTCTAAATGGGTACTATGATGCACTTTGGGAAAAATGGAGGTCAGACAAAGCAAGCATTCAATTAAAGGAACGCGTCGGCGATATCTGTCGGCGGAAATAACCCCCATGATCAAAATA
The DNA here is from genome assembly GCA_040403315.1 of Flavobacteriales bacterium. Lineage (GTDB taxonomy): Bacteria > Bacteroidota > Bacteroidia > M30B66 > M30B66 > CAMCXT01. Next base: position 1,557 of record JBBAKX010000054.1, on the reverse strand, counting down.
AATAGTTTGGGCCTGCCCTCAAAGACGTCAATAATGGAAGAATCAGCGGGCATTCGTCATTCTTGTTAGTTCCTGGTCCCAATACCCATATCGATAATCAAAAACTTCACTCTGAAGTAGGAATTTCTCAGAAAGATGAGAACCACAACAGGAGCGTCTCCTCTTCGAGCGTTCGAGTCAGTTACTTCAAAGCCATTCGCGAGTCAAACAGTATAAACAATAGAAGCAATACGCCACAAAATTCGAAAAACCCAAAAACTGGCCGCGCAAACACCTCACATTTTATCGGCGGCAATATACTAAATATCAATAAAAAGAAGGGGGAGGGTGACCAGCCCGACAAACCCAATCGATTTGTGACAATCTTGAAGCCGACTGTAAACTAGGAGACCTCGCTTGGGTAGGGATCTGTGTAGCAGAATTTAGCAAAATAATTCACTGTAAAGTAACAGGGTCCTGATGCCCGTGCAGACTATAGCCTTATGGCGAGCTATAACAAATCAAACTTCGAGTAAGATTAATAGTAGGTAGCGGCAGCCAGCGGGACTCCTCAAACTAAATAGCAGCCCTTTAATATTCCCTCGTAATTATAATAAGTCTAAAAAAGATTCAGCCCAGCACTTAGGAGCAATAACTCCTACCTCGCCTCGCCTCTGCAAGAAAGAAATCAGGTGAAACGCGCTCAATCCAAGTTCGCAGTTAACCGGGTGCAGATCAATCCTCACCATCAAGTTGGTGACATTTCAAATGGGCCAGAGGTTCACGCCTTAGCGGCCTCCGTGTAAGTTCCATCGACAGTTCCTCCCAAAGAGGAGGAAAAAATAATTATAGAGATCCAAAAGCGTGAGCCTAATTTATTGCAAAACCTTGCTCATCCTAGGCCAAATTTGAATCAAAATTTGATGCGATGGTCATCAGATTCACATAAAAACGATTTCTCCGAGGGACCTTAGAATGAGGAGAGGAAAGTTGTCAACGAAGGCTCTTTCGTAGAGAGCGTGGAACTTCACTCGATACACTTCCCTGCACCATAAGCTGTAAACGCTTCCTACTTCGAGTTAACGACCGGTGTGATACCCCACTCCATGAAAATGTCGACCAAAAACAATGTTGCCCTGAGGAGAGTCTTTTTAGACATCAAATAGTGAGGGTAAGAATTTTGAGCCGAGCAAACCGGCGGCCGTCACTGCGTGGATTCTTATTAAGCAAATGATTGAGCAAGTTATAATTAAACATTAAATAGGGAACCCTAGCCACAGATAAGAAACTTGGTGAATGAAAGAAGCGATGGCCGCTTCGCATTCACCAGCAGCTCGGACACTGAAGTGATATCGCTGTGTTATTAAATATGATGAGATCAAGACAAGGGTACTTAATATCAGAGAAAACATGCTTAAAGCTGCTTTCGAAGCTCTCAAGAAACCCGTCTTATATATAAAGGGGCTCGGTTCGTATTATAAGTTCCCTATCCTATTGAATATCCTATAAAATTTTTATTACTAATTCTACGTCTTTCATCAACTCGCTCGGGGTTTTGGGGTTTTGGGGTTTTGGGGG
>JBBAKX010000053.1:0-4027 GCA_040403315.1 Flavobacteriales bacterium | reverse complement strand
TCGACCCCAGAAAATGAACCTGAAGATAGTCGGATGGAAGTGGCTGTTAAGTGCAGTGAGGGAGAAGCAGGAGAAATGACTCCCCTCTCAGAGATCGCCCCAGACAAAGATGGTAGTGATGCAGATGTAAATGTAAGTATTATTATTATTATTTTTAATATTATTATTATTATTATTATTATTATTAATATTATTATTATTATTATTATTATTATTATTATTTCGAAAGATGGAAATAGATACGGATCTTTCAGATTCATCTCCTGTTATTGGCATGAATGTCGACAATGGTATTAAATGCAATGGTAGGAATGGGTCGTCCATCTCCTCGTCATCAGTATCAACGCCCTCAGACACAAATGTTATATCGTACGATTTTATTGTGAAAGGAGATGAAGAAGACGACCAAGTGCTGTTTCAGACAACGATGGATGCTGCCAGTAGTAGTGATGCAGATGTAAATGTAAGTATTATTATTATTATTATTATTATTAATACTATTATTATTATTATCATTATTATTATTTCAAAAGATGGAAATGGATACGGGTCCTTCAGATTCATCTGCTGTTGTTGGCATGAATGTTGACAGTGTTATTAAATGCAATGGTAGGAATGGGTCGTCCATCTCCTCGTCATCAGTATCAACGCCCTCAGACACAAATGTTATATCGTACGATTTTATTGTGAAAGGAGGTGAAGAAGACGACCTAGTACTGCTTCAAACTAACGACTTTGAGGAAGTTTATCAAATGTTTAATTTACTTCGCCGTTTGATAACGACCAATAACATTGACGGAAATACGTGTTATTACAACTCAATGATCCAGATATTCTTGAAACAACGAGCTTTTCTTAAATATGCTTTCAGAGAAAATGTTTCTTATCATTGGTTCAGACCCTTGCTGCGAACCTTATTTTGCGGATACTATCTAGCAGAGTATATACAGAATAAGAACTTTGAGAAAGAAATCTATATTCCCATTTTGCACAAAGTTTTAGAACTTTACAAAGCTGCACTTCCAAATGCAACGATAGAGGAAAACGGGTTTGCCTGTCCTGTGGATTTATTAGGATGGCTCGTTGCCTCAATTACAACAGCTGCTCCAGACAAAGATGTTACTGCTATCTTTGGTAGTGCAACAAGAACGACCACCCGCAAATGTAATAGTTGTAAACATACCACGACCGAGTTTGAAATTTGTACATGTCTATTTATTCCAATGTTAGAAGTTCCTGATGAATCGTTTACACTTCCTGAAGGTGTAGTTATAGGTACTTCGTTCGTTTTCGATACCCATTGGCACGCATCTTACGGAGAAACACAAGACGAACCACTGGCAGAATGCGAACAGACGGAATGTGTAGGGAAGGACAAGAGTGTGAAAACGACGAGAGAAACGACATTTTCTGACAATATAGAACTTATTGTGATTTCGATAAGTCGTAGGGTTGGTAGTAGTAACACAGAAGAAGTAGATTCAAAGTATGAAATGGAGTTCAAGCCAACACAGAAATTTTTGGGTTTAGGAGATGACTACGATTTAGCTGGTTTTATGGTCTTTAAGAATAGACATGTGATTGGTTTTGTGAAACTTGAGAGCTCTTGGTTCGAAGTCGACGATAATTCGACGCGAATAATCGATTTACCGGTTATCCAAAAGAAATTTGCACAACATGCTGTATTAGCATTTTACGTGAGAAAAAGCCACTTGGTAAAAAATATTCCAGAAGAACCACTATCATGCCTACAGATTGATGACCTAGATGAATGTGAGACACAAGTGCCTACTCCTCTCTTAATCACGGTTGATCACTTCAAAGCTTATAGACATATACTCACATCATCCACGAATAGTGTCAAAATTTTGTGTGCTCGGACTCTTGTTGAATTGAATTTAACTGAAGTATCGTCGTGCTCTGATGGTTTCTTTGTCGTTCATCACTCTCCTGAAATTGTCGACGTAGGTTCTGAAGTCAATGAATTGGTTCTCTCGAAATGGGTTAGTGTTCATCACTCTCCTGAAATTGAAAAGAAATGGGTTCAAATAACAATAAAAAAATCTGTATTTGTATTTAACAACGTTGCACGTGACGCACAAACCAAAAATAAGTCTCAGAAGAATAAAAAAGGCAAGGAGATCAAAGAAAATACAATCCCGGTCCAAGAGAATATTCATGGCTTTACTTTAATCGTCTTAGTGACGGAAAAAAAGGAGTGCCCGAACATTTGGTGCAAGACGAAAGATGGAAAGTATGTACTCATAAATGGTCGTGAGACTAAAACGGTGAGCTTGAAAGACATAACGAGCCGAAAATGTGTAGTCATCAAATCGTTGTGTTATGTCAGCGACTCAGTGGCTGATGATGTAATTTCTCGAGTGCAAAATCTTATGCTTGAAAAAGAAGAGAAAAGAAAAGATGCAAAAGAAGAAAAAGAACTAAATTTGTTGTTCAGCATTGCTCCCACTTTATTTGCAGATATTAATCACAGTGATTATTTGTTTACACAACCGGGTTCCAACAGAGATCAAGAGATTCCTCTTTATTTTACCTTGATTGCCATGTGGAAAAATTCAGCAGAGGACATTTACATTAGAGACATAGACAGTCGGTTTTGGAAGATCGGTAGGAAACTTCCTCAAGTTGATCATAATGTCAATATTGAAGCAAAATATATGTCAAAAAATTATACTTTGCATATAAAAAATGATTGTCTCAGTAAAGTGTCTGGAAAAATTCAAGAAATCATCGATCATCGAATTCTAACCAAGAACATTTTATCTTTGTGTGACTTCTTCAATTTAGATCCCATGACGGCCACAGTGGCACGAAAAAACCTGCACCACGTGCACTCTGGGAAGAGGGAAAAGTCTGTGCCTCATTTTAAGGTTTTGGAAGAGGAAAAGTTGATTGCGTCGTCCAATGAAGCCGTAATAGTGTTTTATTGTAAGAGTAAAGAAGCATTTATGCCTTTATGTTTTAAAGATACAGAATCGCCATCGAGTTTTAAATATGCAGACGAAATTTATCATTTAATGGCATATGTATCTATCGATACAACTGGTACTGGTGACGCTACACATTATGTTAGGTTCGACAAGAACAATCTAAAGTTTGAGTCCAAAGACCACCACATATCACCGTACACAACTCTTCCACATGCTCCCTCCGTTGAATCTAAGTGTTACGTATGGATGTACATTGCTGAAAGTTGTAACGATCAAATCAAAATGTCATCCTTGGAAAATTCTGTCACATACATAACACAAGACTTCGATCCCATTGTCAAGAGATTTCCTGGTACCCGTCCCTTTACTACTGCAAATCTTGTAACCGTTGTCTTAGATGATAGAGGCATCGTTGTGAAGGACCCCACACCGGACTCTCTGATTGCTAATACTTTAGATACACCACAAATATTCGTTGAAATTGTGAACAGGAGCGGTAAAGACAGAAAATACAATTACGTGGAAAATACTTATCCAGATTACTTTCTGATGGCAATTTTACAACAATATACCAATAAGTCGCGACAAGGTTCAAATAATGTTCAAAAGATTTGGTTTCGTTGGAAGAAGGAGGAAGAGTTTATAAATGTACCATCATGTACCGGTGTAAGTCCACTTCAATGGAGTTCTGTTTCGAAGAACATTCCAAGCACAGGAGTTGTCTTTGTATATCGTTTGGATGAAAGTCGGTAAATGTTACTATATGTTGTAATTATTTAATTCATATATATAATATGCAGATATATATCATGTAATATTATTTTTGTTATTGTTATTGTCAGCAGCAGCAGCAGCAGCAGTAGCAGCAGCAGTAGCAGCAGCGGCAGCAGTAGCAGCAGCAGTAGTAGCGGCAGTAGCAGCAGCAGTAGTAGTAGTAGCAGCAGCAGCAGTAGTAGTAGCAGTAGCAGTAGTAGCAGCGGCAGTAGCAGCAGCAGTAGCAGCAGTAGCAGCAGTAGCAGCGGCAGCAGCAGCAGCAGTAGCAGCAGCAGCAGTAGCAGCGGCAGCAGCAGCAGCAG
>JBBAKX010000052.1:0-4166 GCA_040403315.1 Flavobacteriales bacterium | reverse complement strand
TCAAATCTATTTGACAATTTATATAGCTCAAGCATGCCAGCGATTTGTCATGAAAATGCAATCGAGTTTCAGCAACCGATGGCATCCTTTCCTCTTTTCTGCGATACCACTAGAGGATATGATGATAGGAGAGGAGAAGATAGCAAGGATACTAGTGGCAAGGATGATGATGATGATGATGATGATGATGATGGTGATGAGAATAAGTTCAGCAACATTATTCCAGTTCAACTTGTTGACCAAGCGTCTCCAATATTAGATTCCAGTGAATCGATCTATTTCTATATCGGTGGTGACGTTTCTGGACTCACACACCATGTCAAGGTGGGAATGACGACTGATCCGACAGCCCGATTTGAAGAAATCTGTCGGCAAAATCCCAGCAGTAGCCAAGGACACCTGTTTTTAAAATTTTCTCCTCCTGCCTCGGTCCAATCCCAATTTTGTCGTCATTCTAGGACAAATTCGTCATTGATTACTGCTACTGGTCACGAATCAGCAATGTTCCAGTTTTTAGATACGTATTCCGAAATTGACGTTAAAAGGTGTGTATTTCAGTGAATATATGTACAGTATATATCATTCTAAGTGATTATCTCACTTTGAATATTTTCTATCGGAATAGCAATGCTACCATTGAGAGAAAATTCTCGGCCATATTTGAACGCGGAGAATTGGGCGATTGTTTATACCCGGTCCAAGGCTGGAAAGACAGGCTGTTGAATACAGAATTAATGAAGACCTCTTATTCTCAGTTCGTAACTGATACTGAGATGGAATCTTTCATTAAATCTATGGAAAGATATTCAAGTTTTCAAAATGAATATACGCAAATCCCTCGATCCAGAAAGCAGGAGTTGTTACCTCGCTTTCATGGTGAAACAGACCTACTGGGTCTGTATAACTTGAAGGCGGTGTTTTTTAACAACCTTGACCTCAATGACCCTGAGCAGTTGACAACTTATCAGCATCTTTACGATAAGTTCGTTGTTCTTGTTGCTCATTGTATGATATGAAATTTATTCATTAATTTTGTCAATTATCGATATTTAGGGCAAATCCTGACAATAGGATAAAATGGAACAGCCTGAGCAGCCAGAGCAGCCAGAGCAGCCAGAGCAGCCAGAGCAGCCAGAGCAATATGGCTGCCCGACGACCTCAGATTGTTATTCAACAGCCTGAGTCGCGGTCACGTGGGAACGTATCTAAGGGTAAAATACGGGAGCAGCATCATGATCGGGCTACGAAAGACATAGTTGTTGGTCTTACGGAAGTGATTCGTACCAGGTTATTCTCTTTTGGTCAGTGTCTCCGAAACGCAGTTCCATCATTGACACTTAGTTTCATTAATGAAATGACCACAAAGTTAGCAATTTTGGAATGCAGCAACCCATTCTATCTATGCAATCGATACCCAATTCCATCCTCTTTCGATTGTGGGCTGATAAAACCAGATGACGTTGCTGAGACAGTGACTGATCATTCAAATCTGGATTTATCACATTTTCTGAAGAAACCATCTGCTAACTTGGAAGGCTTAATTCAGTACGCTACTAGTAAAACTGATTCAATGCTACAGTTCAAAGAAGAGCCCGAGGTTCAAGTTGAAGAAGATGCTAGAACCTTTGTCAGAAACAAGGATTTTAAGCAACTGGTATCATCAAATTTGGTTGCGGAAACAATATTTGATTGCGTTATTATCTACGCTTCATATATTTCTTCAGTGGATGAATTCAAACTTCATCCGATTTTCTTTTCCGAGGTGGCCGAAAGGATAGACAGCATATCTGATTTTCATCTGATGGCATGTAAAAATCATGATACAACCCTTTATTCTCTGATTCTTATTTACAAGAATCATTCAACGGGAAAGAAATCATCAACAAAAACTCATCGAATGCTGATCATTGAGACTGTGCAAGGAAATGCGAAATCACGGGCCAACAGCATTATCAATCAAAACAAATTTATAGACAAAAATATTTCTTCTCTCACCGTCGGCGAAAGAAAATCGAACGGAATCCATCTGGTTGTGGTTGCAATCAGTATTTTCAATTTTTTTCGCAACTTGCACAACAGGGAATTATTTCAAAATTTGAAATGCATTCAAAGAGAAGTGAAAAGAATCTCGAAGGTTGTATCAAAAATAACTGACGACAGGTGGGCTTTGGTGCTCGCGGAGTTTGTTTTTAAAACTCTTCTCGAAGATAGCCAGAAGGGAGATTTCCGCGGATATCTACATCTCACTTTAGAGGCTCTTGATGTCTTAAAGAAGACACGTGGCTTCATTGATGCCAATCTGAATGATGACAGTGAAATTGTGGTGGTAATAAATGACGAATATCTATTAGTTTTGTTATTGATCTTGATCGTTTATTTTAATTAATCTTTGTGTAATAGCCTGATGGATTGACTGCAATTCAAAATCATATCTTGCCACCGGCTAATATCCAAAGTGAAGCGTATCATTCTGTCGATAGCTGCGAAGAAGTGCTTATGGAATTTACAGAAATATCCATGCAAGCTAAAGATGAGGAGGATAAGGTATGACATTATTTGTACTGTCCTTAACCGTTCTTTAATTATTTGTACTTTACTTAACTGTCCTATACTACTGATATCTTCTTGTCTTACCAGGTGGAGGGGGTGGTGATGGATGAGGAGGAAGTGATGAATGAGGATATGGAGGTGAATGATGAGGAGCCTGAGATGACACAATCGGAAAAGGTATGAAACGAGTCTTATCGTTTTTATGTCATACTACAACTGACAGTTTGTAGTATGACATTAACCGTTCTTTAATTATTTGTACTTTACTTAACTGTCCTATACTACTGATATCTTCTTCAAGTTGTCTTATCAGGTGGATGGGACAGTGAAGGACGAACTAATCGAAGCTCGTTTAAAACCATTAACATCTGAAGAAAAGTTGATGGCGGATCTAACGCGGTATAGTGAAAGTTCCACCGAAGTTATCGCCAAGAAATTTGACATTGTCATCGACAAATCGAAAATCCGGTGTATGCAGCCTGGTACTTGGCTGAATGATGAAATCATTAACTTCTATATACAGATGATTCTCCAGCGGGACAAAGCGTTGTGCAATAAGTTCCCGGAGCGCCGCAAGTCCCAGGCGTTCAACTCATTCTTCATGGATAAGCTAATCGTAGACTCTGGTGGCTACAACTTCAACAATGTCAAGAAGTGGACAAAGAAATTCGATGTCTTTGATGTAGAGAAGTTGTACATCCCAATTAATATTTCTAATGCTCATTGGGTTCTCGCGGTTGTGTTTCCACAGCGGAAAGAAGTTCACTTTTATGATTCAATGCATGGAAATGGAGAGAAATATCTGGATGCATTACGACGTTGGTTGGTGGATGAAGCCAAGAAGAAGAGTATCGACCTTGACTTATCGAATTGGAATTTTCAATCTGTTGAAACTGCTCCTCTGCAACACAATGGCACCGACTGTGGTGTGTTTACCATCATGGCAGCTGACTTCATATCAGATGATTTACCTGTCATCGAGGAATCGTATGACCACACCAATATGTCGTTTTTTAGAGTGAAGATTGTCAATGACATTCTACGAGGTAACCTCAATTACCCTCTCAAGATTGCCTGAACAGACTATTATAGTTAAAATATTAATTGAGAAAAACCGTGTCATGAACTGTGTTTAACGATTGTAAATTATAAATATATCAGCATAACATGAATTGAATGTAAAATAAGGCATCATGCAATTTGAAATTTAAAAAAAAACGGCTGCAAATCAGATCAGCTAAAAGTCGCCGTGTAATCAGAGGCGAGAGTATATTTCTTAGAATCGGATCCCTAACATGCCCTCGATCAGTCGCGATGACTCTAGATGCGGCCCAGGGTCGCTGTAGAGTCGAGCCGAGATCAGAGTAGATTGAACAACCGAGAGCAGTGCCGACCGCAGAGCCTTAAGGAGAGCCAAGTGTAAATTCGAGTTCAGAGTCGAGAGAAATTCGAAACACAGAGGCGAAGTAGAGGCGAGAGTCAATTCGATTGTACAGCCAAGAGCAGAGGAGAGAGAAGAGTCGAAAGCAGAGAAGAGCAGATAGGAAAGCCGACTGCATAATTGAGTCGATTCGAGTTCAGTGCCAGAAGAGCAGACAGCAGAGCCAACAGGAGAG
>JBBAKX010000051.1:0-4204 GCA_040403315.1 Flavobacteriales bacterium | reverse complement strand
CCCCAAAACCCCAAAACCCCATATGTGATATGAAAATGAGTGAATGAGAGGATAATATCAAAAGGATGTGTCAATAAATCCTATAATATATAGTTTGACAAACAGACAAAAATCCATTTGAAGTAAATTCAATATTATCGAGCAGAGCCCAAATCTGCCTGTCTGGTCACAAATATTATGACTCTAATTAGTTTTTTGCTAAATGCGGATTACTTAGTCTGTTTTAATGTTGAGAAGTTGCATTTATCGTCGGCTTCAGTATGATGCACTGTGAGGAAGAGGAGGCTGCGGCCGACTGGGGGACTGCATAGTTCGTGGGCGGTAGAATGGTGGACGAGGACGAAGGATGTCTATTTTGGCCAGAATGATCGATTTCGAAGCCATTTATAAACTTCATTGGAATTGCATTCAAATTTGTAGTTGGTGGCTCCCCAATTTGCAAATATCCATTTGATGAAAGTGGTGAGTACTATGAAGCTCCATATGAGATGTAAATGTTGGGAGGATTTGGTGTCTGCATGGGCATCATGATCATGCCTTAAGACTGATGATGATTATGGTTTTCGATTACCCGAAGATGGTGAGTATTTTGTTAGAATTGGTCATACTATCTTCTAGCGGCGAACCCGATTTAGTTTGGTGCAACGTATGAGTAGCCATTATGACAATCCCTTAAATTTTGAATGTGCGATTTGTATGCATAATCATGTCTGGGATTTGAGAGATGTGTTGTATGATCTGAAGATGTCACGATCGACGTAGTCTTTTTTGATCCAGCAGGCATGATCTTTAATCCACTCTCAAATAATTGAGATGTAGGATAAACTGTAGTTGCGTTATTTATCATGGTAATTCCTGATTGATTCAATCCAGCATCTCTATCTAGTGCTACTACTCCGGACTACTGCTGATAATGGGCGGGTGGATTCATAATTCCAAGCATCACAGAAGGAGTACGGTACTGAGAGTTTGTGAGAATCATTTATCCATGGGGGTCTTGTGTGGAAGAATATGGCACTCCTCTATTCAATAAGTATAATCCTTAATTTTGGTAAGACTGAGCGAGTGGCTGGCTTTAATAATACGGTGCAGCTTGTTAATTGACTTGACTTGGATAAGGAGTGATTCCTTTGAATTAATTAGGGTCAGGATGCATGAATTATTGAGCGGGCGGTTTTATATAATGTCCCCCCCCTCCGTAGGTTTGTATACCATATTAATTTGGCATAGTAGAGCTAAAAGATAAATTTTATGGTGTGCCTAAGTAATTTTGAGGGATGAAAGTGGAGCCGCTCCCATAAAATGGTTACCCAGATTTAGGCTGGCCAGCCAACTGTTCTGAAGAAAAAATAGGATTAACTAGCTGGTTGACACTCTGAGACGGCAGAAATTTGGAGTGCTTGATAAATCCGTTTTAGGATTCTAACGTCCCGGGCAGACTCATCAATTAAAGTTTGTTATCTAGACCATTATTTCCTAGTGCAGTAATTGATTAATTTTTGATTTCCTTTTCGGCAGGATATCTAAACTAGGTCGCGTTCTCTTAGGCAGCAAGTGTTTTGATCCTCTGGGGTGCCTCGTCCCTGGTATTGGCGTCACTCGAGTAGAGCATTCCCCCCACCTCTGCGTCCCCCTCGAAGGGTCGCTCGCCTGTGCATTTGTATTAGTGGCGAGATAGGATATTTTTGCGGTAAAAGGTCACCTTGCACATCCGACAGCAATAAGGCCTAGAAATAATCATTAATCATTTGTTCTCAAGAAATTTATTCCGCTCGCCAGAAAATGTAGTTAATATGTGTATATTATTTTTGCGGTGGGTTGAAGGTGACAGGGAATAAACTTACTTTTATTTAAAATGTCGGCGCTCGTGGTCCTTCATGTTGCCCTTGGTCGTGAACGCTTTGTTGCAGAGTTTGCAGACGAAGGGCTTCTCCTTCGTGTGTATCCTAATGTGGATGACCAGATTCGGCCGCTCAGAGAAAGCCTTGTTGCAGTTCGCGTACGGGCACTTTAAGGGTTGCGTCCCTTGATGCAAATGCATGTGCGCTTTCAGGCGGCTCTTGCGAGAGAAGCTTTTATTACAATCAGACTGATTGCACATGTACCTAGTCTTGCTACCTTGGTAAATTTGTGCGGAGCCTATGCAAGACAGGTGTTTCCCAATCTTTTTTGAGCTTTGCGCAACGGCCATTTGAAACTATATTTCCAAATTTCGCCTATCGATGTTCTTTTTGTTGTGATCATCATCATCATCATTTTTATCGCGATCTTAATCAGTGTTTTTTGGCTTTAAGAAAAAATGATCATGATCATCGTTTGCGATCGTGCCGATTTCTTTGATGAAATTTAAAATTCCTGCTTAGCTAGCCTGCCCATTTATATCAAGCAAATGTAGGTTTTGAGATGTATTGAACTCATTTTTAGGGTAAGAAAATACTGGATTAAAGATTCCTAATTGCGTGCTGTTATGATCTTAATAATTCATTTGGCTCAAGATCGTTTTTTCATCTTATCCATCTAGTTCTGCTTCCGAACTTTCAGAGCCATAGTCTAGGGAAGAATCTTATAATAAATTATCATCAGATTCTGTTTGTGTCGCTGAGCCGTTTTCCAATGCTTCTTTGTTCATGAGATTTTAATAATCGCGCAAAGATGTATTTTGTGTCGCCTGCATTAAATATTAATCATGCATCGCAAATTGATGATCCACTAGTGAAGTATCCGCTCTTTAAATAGCTTGCTCCTTCAACTCCTCCTAGTAACCTAATTTGGCGGTGTCTTCCTGATCTTTGTTGTCGGATTCTACCGGGCATCCTTAGGATCTGTTTAATTTTTAAGGAAAATTGGAATTGAAAAAGTTTCTCAAAGGGGAAACTAAGAAATTTCTTGACCAAAATGAATGCATGGGTTAGTGCTTCTTGGAGTGCAAAGAATCATTTATAGGGGGACCTTATAAATAATTGGAAACCCTTTGGTTTACATGGGCTACCTTTATGGAATTGTCAGCGATGTAATTATCTCTAACTACTTCAGATTTGCAGTTAATCATTAAGAATTTAATTTATACGGCTATCGATTTTATTTCTGGATAATATATTAAAGGCGATTTCCCCGCTGCTTTAATTATTTTAGTTAAGCATGTTTGGCATTAAACATTGCGTGATTATTTCAATTCTAAATATGGTCAGTTATCTCATATGGGCAAGCAATTTAGGGTTTGCGCTTGCAGATGTGAAGTTATATATAAAACTGCCATTAAAGACTCTTATTCTTCGAATCTTTCCATATTTTTCATTAGAAAAATCTTTATGAGAATAATATTGTTCCCCGGCAGCCATCCAGATAGATTTCAGGCATAGCCTTGTGCAGGACAACTAGCAAAAGAGCGCATCTCTATGAATATTTTCCCAACATGTCAAAGTTTATTTATCGAATGACAGCCGAAGTAGAAGGTGACTATAGTGGTTGTCTAAAATTCTGGCTCACGTGCGCTCATATAATAAAGAGACAGAGAGACAACCCACCCTTGAAAGAAAGTTTAGTAAACTGGCAATTATGTTATTAAACGACTTTCTTTGTGCCTAACTCCCAAGAGTGCGTACTTTTGGTGATTTATTATAAATGGAGGAAGTTTTAATAAATTAATGAGACCCATATTTGAGGCTTTTATACCTGAATCGCAATAAGCAATACTGTGTCATTTATGATAGTTGCTGAAATCCATGTGATCACATTCTTCCTTCACTTTAATTAACACTTAATCACTCATATATATTATATTATTCGTATATAACTCTATTTTTATAAGTTTACGCACGTCTATTTTTACCTTGAGACAGGTTACGGTGCGCGGTCACCCGCCCGCCATATTTTTTGACATAAACAAAAAAATGACACAAAAATAAGAGCTGACATGCAATATGAGGTTACCCAAATACTTTTTAGTTAGGTTACACCAAATTAACTGATGCTCAGCATATAAGATGGTAAAACCACTATGCATGACCCAATATTACTATAATGTCGCAATATCACTCGATATAGCCATCCAGATTTCCTAGGCAACGCTAGTTGGACCCTATTTTCAATAATTTATCAAGAGAAGTAGGGCAAGCCACTATTTTGTTTCACACAAATGTCTTTAACTTTTATAATCCACTCTCTTCCTTCTCAACGTGGGGTTTTGGGGTTTTGGGGTTTTGGG
>JBBAKX010000050.1:0-4265 GCA_040403315.1 Flavobacteriales bacterium | reverse complement strand
CCTCATCCGGCTGGAATCAAGACGGATGGGAAGAGATCCCTAATGGGAGTGTGTTGGTGGTGGATAGGGGTGGACAGCACAACAATCAATTAGTCCAGTTGTAATTTTAAAATTGTTAAAGAGGCTATTTTTAGTCGATTGAAAAAGAAATACTTATGCTTTTACCCCCCATTTTATAATTTGATATTACAATTAGGTGTGGAAATTTCTAGAATTGAGCAGCACCTACAAAAACAAGAGATTGTGAATTTAATTTCGTCCATGGCGCTTTCGAACAAAATATATGAGCTTTCCAATGGAAGTTCTATTCCAAAAAGATTTTTTGCTGACCTAGAAAGAAGATTTGGAATTCCAATATCGAAAAACATGGACTCTAAGGCGGCCATGATTTGTAGTTATTACGGAATTGAGTGGACCGCTGATTGTGATTCTTCTGAATCACCTTCTGGAGGCGGAGGTACCGTTACAAAACAAGGACTACTTCATCTTTTGGCAGCTACAAAAAAGGCATTGGCGCAAGAAATCAAAGAATAATATTTGATCGTAGTTCATCTAAATCTAAATCTAAATTTAGAATTCCTGCAATATCCTTACCAGTATCTAGAAGGTGCTTAATTTTTTTATCTTTTTCTAAAACTAAGTAATCCTTAAGGCCTACATTAGAAATCGCAATATGAATCATCATTAAGTAGCGCGAAATAAGGGTTCTGCCAAAATTATCTAGATCAGAGAGAATACCCTCTTTTAGTTTTGCCGGATCAATTAAAAGATCTTTTCTCACCGTCTCTTTAATTGAACCCTCCAGAGTTAAGAAAAACTGATTCCAAGCTGTATTACCTCTACTTCTATTTAGGCTGGAAAGTAGGGGCATAAAATTTGCCACATGATTTAGTGGAATTGGTTGTTCTAACCGATTAATCGTTGAGTTACGTTCACTTCTATATGCTATTACGTGGTCCATATCATAATCCTTCAAATCTACGTTTTTATCTTTGTAAATTGTAGCAAAAATTGCAAGCGCAGATTGAGACGGCGCTTTATTAAATGGGGCTTGAGAAACTCTAAATTCCTTCACAAATAAATTTTTAAAAGCTGTAAGCATGTCATTTAATTCGGGTTGAGACAGCATAAATTCATTCTCAATAACTTGGGTGATCTTAATTTTACCGTTACTTTCAATTGTGTCATATCTCTTCCATACGCTTTCAAGAGCTTGCTTATATGCATCGCTACCCTGAAAAACGTCCGAAATAGTTTGAAGCAACCACCAACTCGGTAAGTTTTCTCTAAAATTCTTTTTCCTCTGCGCTTGACTAAGATTTGCATTACCAGAAATTGTTCGGACTCGAGACCCAGCCCTCAACTTAGTTGTCAACCTATCGTCTTCTCCAGGACTGGTATCAAAAACTGAGTTTAAATAGGAAGCTAAATACACTGAAGCCTGTATAGACCCGAGTGAAGCACGTTTTTTATTTTTGGTTGCATGTTGTGTAAATTGGGCTAACTTTGCATCAATTTCTTTCGCTGCATCTAAATAACACTCTGCGACTAGGGCAATATCGTACTCGCCTTCAAATGTAGGAAAAGTTTTAGTTAAATTATCAATTCCAGCAGGGCTAAGTGAACCCGAAAACAACAATGCAAGGGTATCGAATGCCTGAGTCCCGGAAGAAGCGCCTGTTGGGAAACTTAATCTTTCGGCCGCTTGAATTGTTCCCCTTGATTCACGTATGGCATGCAAGCTAGTCGACTTACTTAAAGCAAATAAATAATCAAAAATTGAGACGTCGTCTTCTCCAAATTCTTCAATGGAGGCATCTTCTTGCTCCACATCTTCTAAGTATGATTTATAGGAAATTTCAATTCGGCTTCTCATTTGTTCGAGCATAAATTTCTTTTGCACGGGATTTAAAGTTAGCGTGGAATCAATTCTAGAATCGTTACTTAGCACAAATTTTTTCCACTCAACAATTACGCTAATCCATTTTGCGGCCAATAAATCGTATTTGCTCAAAGGCACTCCACTATTTAATTTCTCAAATATTTGAGAGCTTATATTTCTTGCTTCACGCGTCAAAACACCTTGCTTCGGGGAAATAGTTATCACGGCAATAGGAATTTCATCTAGTGCTGATCTTTGAAACTGAAGTGCATGTCTAACAACTTTGCAAGCCTGTATAGCTTTGTCATATCGAGGGCCCTGAATAGGCATAGGACTTTCAACTCCAAGCACACGACAAATTTTTGATAAAAAAGTTGAAGATTCATCTAAAAATGTTTCTGACCAAGGATTGGAAGTATCTCCTTGCGTCAAAAGAGTTAAGGCAACAGATAAATCTTCTATTTTTTCAACTGCTAAAGTTTCAGCTAAGTCCACGAAAGCATCACGCATTGGCTCTGTGATCACATACCAGGGTTCATTCCAAAAACTTTTCTGGAAACTTAGAAATGTGCTTAATCTCTGCTGGCCATCGATAACTTGCCAAGTTAATTCTCTTCGACCATCATTAATTTCTTTTGAGTCAATTTTAGTTAATACAATTGCACCGGTTGGCCATCCTTGCAAAAGGGATTGCAATAACTCCTTCTTTTTTTTCTTATTCCAAACCAAACCCCTCTGATATTTAGGAATTTCAAAACGAACGAGATCCGAAGAGGCACCAAGAAGTGGCGTAGGACATGGTTGAGATTCAGGCGAAAACGCTGCTGCAGTTCGAAGGGGAATTTGTCCAAGCTCCCAAATTGGAGCAAAGTCTGAAGATTCCATTTTTACTACACCCTAATTCTTAGCCGAGGTTTTTTAATACTGTAAGTATAGTCTTAGGAGTTATTTGCGCACTAGAACTGTTGTTTGTGAATGATTTTAAGTGATCTGTTGGACTTAAAGGAGAAGTCAAAATACTTTGGATCAATTGATCATGTTTCTCAAGTAATGCAATGTCTCTTAAAACCTGAGCTTTAATTACGTTATAAACGACACCGATATTTACTGCGTTTCCAAGTTGCTTGTAACTTTGGCCGCTGGCTTGATCGAGAAAATCAAACCAATCTGGAAATCCTTGTAGCCGAGCGGCTTCGCGCACAGTTAATTTTCTGCGAGATTTACCTAGAATTGAAGTTTGAGTTATTGCTACCAATGCAGGTGCATAGTTTGCCGGTTTGCAACGAATTCCTGAGGGGCGAAGGTGAACTATCGTTTCTGCAATACTTGGCAAATCTTGTGCTTGCCACTCAAATTTTCTACGACTTTGAGGAAAACCTTCTAAATTATTCCAAGTATTCAGCCAAGACTTTAAAAACTTTTTATGGGAATCAAAAAAATCTGAATTCTTAGTAAGAAATGTTCGCTTCCAATCTGGAAGCTTAGGATCCAAAACAAGATTTTTTCTAGGAACCCATGAATCAACCCAGATCGGAAATCCTGGAAGCTTCTCAGTTGGAAAAGTCTTGCGGAAACTCACGACAAAGTCATCCCAAGCATCAAGCCATAAATTTTCTTGGCTAGACAGCTGATAACTTTCTTTTAATTTTTTGGATCTAATTGATTCTAAAGGTAAATCTCTCTGTAGCTTCCATTTCTTTATATCCCAATTTGAAGTCACTGACTCGATATCTGGAATTCCTGGTTCTATTGCAAATTTAGTTGCAGTTTTTGGCTCTAACGTTGCACAGATAAAAACTCGTTCACGACTTTGCGGAGTACCTCCTTTTAATGGGTGCAGTCGGTGTGGAGATACAACAAATGGATTCATAGAAACTCTGTAACCAAGATCGCGAAGCGTATTAATTATTACCTCCCATTCATGTTTATGTCTAGGACCCGCAATATTTCGGACATTTTCCAAAAGTACTAACTTTGGTTTTCTTATTTTAATTATTTGAGCAATATTCCAAAAAAGTGTTCCCCGAGTTTCATCCATTCCAAGTTGTTTCCCAGATTTACTAAATGGTTGACATGGAAAACCTCCAACTAATACATCATGAGGCGGAACTTTCATAATTGATTCATTTGCTATATTTGTTATGTCACCTTCCGGCTTGATGCCCCAATTTCTTAGATATACTCGCGCAGCATCCGAATCAATTTCTGAAGCAAAAACACATTCACCTCCGAGAGCTGTTAGTGCACCGTGGAACCCTCCGATACCTGCAAACAAGTCGATAAAAGTGAATGACATGTTGAGAACAATAGGGCTACAAACTGACAATTTCGTGGAGCCCTACCCCTCAATCTCCTTCACACTACTTGGCAGCACCAGCTTTGG
>JBBAKX010000049.1:0-4319 GCA_040403315.1 Flavobacteriales bacterium | reverse complement strand
CCCCAAAACCCCAAAACCCCTACCATTCTGTGAAGCAAACTGATATAAAATTACTCTTAATTAATTAATGCTGCTATCTCTCACCTTTATTTAAGGCAAACTTCTGAGGAGTACCGAATTTTTCGGACAGATGGACCCTTTCGTGCAAGTGGAGTATAATTCCTCTGTTTACAAAACGACGACCATAGAGGAAGGTGGCAAAAACCCAAGATGGAATGAAACCCTACGCATACCATTGACAAACGGTGCGCCTCTCGATTAGCAGACGGTGAAGATTGCTTGTTTCGATGAGGACCTGCTCGCTGACGATTTAGTCGGGTCGAGCTCTTTTAAAGTGAGTTAGCTTGTAGATATGGTCGGTGGTAGTCCGAAGAAATAGTGGCTCTAGCTATAGTATAAACAGAATAAAGCTGTCGAAATACTGGTTGAAGCTTCTATAATTGATCATATTCATCAACAGTTTACTTTTTGGCGTTTTCATTTAGTGAACGACATTATCAACCAAAGCCTCGTAAGTTGGGACCTAGAAGACGGCAAATAGCATTTTTTCTCCAATACAAACCGCCAGCTTATCCATAATGAACGCAAATACCTCTTTGGCAAGCGCTAAGCAGTAACAAAATTCCCCCTAACCTCAAACCGAAACTGGCAGATTGTTGCCTCAAAGGAAAAGTGTCTTGCCAAATTTCGGTGTAGGAAGTTTAATTCAGAGCCCTCATATGACAGTGTAGGAACGGTCAGACTAAATTGAGCGTGCCTCTTCTAACCTTAAGACTTAGACATCATCGAAAGAAGAACTCCGATTTGGAATGAAAAATATTTTGAGTTCTTATGACATAGAGCGAGATAAGCTTATGAAGGAGGAGTTTTCAATGTTAGACGATTAGGGTTCCTCTTAAAAGCAATAAGAAATAAATAAAAATGAATTACTCTCGTATCCACAGAACGGGCAGAATATAAAATCTCTCGATAGTTAAAAAGCCTAAAATCTTTTACAAAGTCCCTCGCCCTAAATAAAAACTAGAAAATTCACATCCCTCTGCCTCCCGCACCTTGATTCGAATAAAATCAAAATCACAGAGTAGGACAAGCCCTCAATAATCGAATCTTCAAGAAACCCTAAATCGCAATAAAACGGCATTTTGAAAATGAAAGTGGTAGCAGGCAAACTTCTGAGGAATACCGAGTTTATTGGAAAAATGGACCCCTTTCTCTCATTCGAATTCAATGGCATAAGCTATAAAACTCGAGTCCAACACGAAGCAGGGTAGCGACCCGTGTGGAATGACAGCTTTAAATTGACTGTGAGCTCCTTCGAAGATTAGATTAAGTTCACTTGCTTAGATGAAGATTACTTATCAAACGATATTGTGGGCGAAATTACGATGAAAGTCGGCGTCATATGTGAGGAAGCCAAAATCAGAAAATGGTTGCCGCTAAAGTATGATAACAAAAAGTCTGCCATGATCCTACTGGAAACATAATTTGTTCCAAAAGAGAGTGAAACTAATAGCTTTACCTCCACTGTAAATGTCACTAATCCCGTGTTCTTCGACTTAAGAGACCATTAGAGATTGGAACATTATTAAGGACAGCAGCAGACCACTCTGATGCAAGCTTAAAAATCTCAATAGTAGCAAGGAATCAGTTTATAGGGTCCTTAAAGAAACTTTAATAAAGTGACTTTTGGCTCTTTAAATCGCTCGAAATGGGCGACAAGTGACCTAGCGTCAGGGTTTCATGGTCAAGCTATGTAATATCCATTATCAATGACAATCGCGAATTCTTCTTATTTGGTGAGCAGGAATGCTTTTAATTTCATGAATGGGCCTCCAACACAAACGGCGAATAATTATTATCTATCTCCTGTGCCGCAAAGGATTACATATTAAAGAAGTACAGATAAGAATAAAGAACTTTGGATGCATGTTCCAGATAAATTCTGAATTTGCGATATAAATTGACTATATAACTTATTCACTACCTATCATCGATATTAATAATATTTTGGTTACGAATCAGTCCCGTTAAGTTACTACACCGATATAATTAGTTTATATTAATTATATATAAATAATTTTTTCAGGTTCATTGCACCGTCCACGCAAGCATGCTCTTCAAATCGAAACAATCTCCATAAAAATAAAATGACTCCTTTACACCACAACCAGCGGCAATTTTAAACGTGAAAATATTAGAGGCCAGGTTGGTGCATGATACTGAAATATTTGGAGAGATGGACCCCTTCGTCAAGATTGATATATTCACCAAAGAATTTGGGAATCAATAGTATAAGACTAAAGTCATTAAGAAAGGTGGCAAAGCACCAAAGTGGAATCAAACGATAGATGTCCCAATGTTCTCCAATTTAGACAAGTTGAATCACGATGAAATAAAATTGACATGCATGGACGAAGATCTCTGGATCGATGATATGGTCGGCGACGCGTAAATGAAGATAAGCGAGCTTCTCAGAGTGGAGGAGAGGCAGTGGATTGAAATATGCTACAAGGGAAAGAGAGCAGGGGAAATTTTAATTGAGGCTAGATTAATTAAGTCTTCAATGCTGAGAAATGGAGAGAAAAAGCTAAGCAGGATGGAAAATTCTGAAAATGAGGGCTTATAGAGAAAAATAACTGCAAAGATGTATTCTACTCACTCAATCGACATTAACAATTAATGGCAGCTGACAACAGCCGCAGACAATGCGAATCTCTCGCTTATACCCTAAAATAACACCGACGCGCCAGTATACTCTCGGTAGATTACCTTCTAAAAAGATAAAGACATCCGAATCGAGGAATCTTTCCTCGATGATAGCCAAGACCGGGGCTAGAGCTCCAATATCATGGTTAGAGACCAAATGAGGTCACTACAGAATTATCAGAGAGAATCTCCACAACTATAACCTATTGTGTAGCGAATCACGCCTACCGTAGTCACTTCGCCGATATCTCCAGCCAATCTTCCCGACCCGCTGACAAGGACGGGTTCCTTCCCAGAGCTGAAAAACCCTTCCAATCAAAAGAAAATACTTAGTGCAAGCAAAAAGCGCGTCTCTTTCATCGAGGATCTCTAGCTATCTAATAAGGTGGGAGGGAGCGGAATCTCTCGAAAAGTTGAGGAGTCATCTGCCACCAAAGAGAGCAAAATGTTGCCCAACGTGACGTCTTCAGGGTTATTAAGTATTAATGTAATGCACGGGCGTTTAAACAATCTTCCGCATATGAGTATGAGGCGAGACCCCTTTGTTGTGTTAGAAGCGCAAGGTATTCAGTATAGAACATAGACCGTGCTTGGGGGAAAAGGTGAAATTCCACAATGGAACCAAATTTTCAAGTTCAACCTTTATTAACACGACATTTTAAATGGAACCCTTAAACTCGAATGTTTTGATGAGGACCTTTTCGTTAATGACAAAATAGGTGAGGCCATAATTCCGCTGAAAACCATATGCATCTCAAATAATAATACAAGATGGTTTCCTTTGCTCAACCAAGGACAGGAGGCCGCAAAAATTCTGCTCGATATAAAGTTTGACCCGGAGGCAGATAGTAAGCTCCCGCGCACGCCTATTAATCGTTCGATCATACTCCAGCCATCATTGTCACAAATAAAGAATGAATAAAAATCGCAAGAGTTCGGTCAAACCTTGCAACCAAAATATGACAAACGCCTCTCTCTCAACAAATCAAGCCTCCTCAGTAGGAATGGATTGATCATGACTTCCAATGCTAGAAGCTCCAACGAAACCGAACTAAGACGCCAAATCGAACCAAAAGGGAACATTTATGTCCACAAGCCAAGCATGGTTAAGATTGATAGTAACTTGGCATCACCTTCGGCGGCAACATCAAGCTTACTGGGCCCAAGCAACGGTGGTAACTCTAGTCACCTCTCGAGACACATGCACCTTTAGTTAAAGCGCGTGAACACGAACCAAAATATGATGAAGCCGCACTTCGGCGGGACATCATCGTCCCCGTTCTAGGTCAGCAACCAAAAACAGTCTAACAATTTTCCTAGCAGAAACAGCAATCAAACTGATGACTTGTTCCGGCACAGCTCTATTCAACAAATATAACAACAATATTTGCTGAGAACACAGGGCTCAAACTCGAGCGCGCTCAAAAATCCAAGAGGGGGAAATTCGGAGATCAACACTTCAGGGAATACAAGTTATCTTCACAGAGATTTGCATCAAAGGGTACCAGACCAGTTTTGAAGATGTTCTCTTGACTCGATGGCCATGCATACTATTACATATATATATACGCCCTTCATTGACCCATCAGTTCAGGGGTTTTGGGGTTTTGGGG
>JBBAKX010000048.1:0-4560 GCA_040403315.1 Flavobacteriales bacterium | reverse complement strand
CCATCACATTCAATTGCTATTTTTATTCCGTTTCCTAAAAGTGTTACTAAATCAATTCTGTATCTTCCTTTTGCAACTTCGTATTGCGGAATCACACTATAATTATTTGAAACAATGTCATTGAATACATCAACTTCAAACCAACTTTCAAATGGTTCTGGTTGAGTTCCCATACTCCGTTCAATAAATTTCTGCGGTGGAATTGGTTGTTGTTTATGGTTAAGGAAATGGTCAAGAAGTTTGTAACGCAAATCATTCTGATTACTCATATCATCTAATTGCACAGAATGGTAAAGCCAAATCTGCTCTTTTGCTCTACTTACTGCAACATTAAATCTTCTTTCATCTTCTGGCTTTGTCAATGCACTCCTGTTATGATTATGAGCAGTAATTAAACTCAAAAACATAATATCTCTTTCGTCTCCTTGGAAACTTGCGGAATTTCCGCAAACAATATTTCTGTTTTTATATTCAACTTCTCCAATTTTCTTTAAAATCAGATTGTCAATTATTGTTGCTTGTTTATTTCCTTGCAATGCAATTACTCCGAAAGATTTCCCTTTGTAATTTTCATCATTGACAAGTTCTGCTATTTTATTTGCGATACCTTCCGCTTCAACTTTATTTGTGATATTCTGATATGTCCCATCAACAAAGCCACTTTGGCAATATTCTGTTTTCAAAGGTTCGATTCTGTTTTCGGAATACTGTTTTAACGGATATAATCCTTTTCCATCGGGAGCATAAAAATGTTTATTGCAGAATTCAATTATTTCTGGCATACATCTAAAATGTTCTCGCAAAACGGTCATTCCATTGCAGAATCTTTTTGCGTGGTCAAAAAAGCTAAACTCTGTGCCGTAATAATTTGCAAATGGTATGTTTTGTAAATGACGGTTAATATGCGGTGTCATTGTGTTTGCATCAACGCCTACATATTCAGGTGAAGTTTGTTTGTCGTCACCAACAATGATTATGTTTTTAGAAATGTAGAGTAGAAAAATTGCATCAGCCCCTAATTGACTTGCCTCATCAATTATCACATAATCATACATTCCCTGTTCGGGATTTATTGTTTCTGCAACTTTATATAAAGGCATAATCCAACAAGGAACGGAATCTTTACATTTCTCCATTTGATGTTGAGCTTCTTTTCGGAATTTCAAAGCTCTTTTTCCTGTTCCTGTTTTTCCAATTTTCTTGACTGCTTGAACCCACGCTTGTAAATGCTGACGCAATAAAAAGTTTTTACTCAAACCGCCTAATACGCTTAACCACGCTTTCTTAGAAGCAATCTCGGAAATAAGTTTCTCCTCTTGTCGTTCAAAGTCTGATAATTTGTATTCCAGTTTTGTTTCGTAATCTTCTTCTAATAGTTTCGTTATTTCTGAATAGGCGTGTTTATAATGAATTGCATTTTCAAGATGTCTGAAATTTGAGGAATCAAATGTGTCTTGTAAAATTTCATCTACTAATGTTGGGAAATTCCTTTGCAGACTTTCTTTGAGGTTTTTGTATTCGATGTATTTATCCTTTTCGGAATTAAGCGTGTCAATTTCAGAAAGTTCTTGCTCGTATTTTTCAGTATCAATGTTCGCAAGTGTTTTTAGGATGCTGTTTGCAAGCGGATGAATATTTTGAATTGAAAGATGGTTTTTTACATCGGTCAACTTTTCCTTATATGCTTTTGTTTGGGCAAGTAAATAATTATAATCAGTTTCATCAATTAGCTCCTTGATAGAAAGACTATTGTAATCAGCTATTTTTATGGATGATGTTGATTCAATTTTCGATTTCAATTTGTTTACATCTCCGATAATACCGATGAACATTTCGGTATCGTCTTTCAATTTCTTGTAATAAACTAACTTGTCAAAATAAGACTTGGCATTTCCGTTCGGTTGCATTTCCCAAATCCTTTCAAGTTCTTCAAAGTCCTGTTTTATTTTGATGTCTGTTAGAACTGTTGCAAACTCTGACTGGGTATCGCAAGGGCTTCCGTTTACTTTTACGGAATCAATGAAGTATAATTTTTCCTTAATGTTTTTTGGCAAAAGAGGTTTCTTAATGGCAAAAAGCATCCCCGATAAACTATTTCCTTCTTTTAAATAAGTCAGTAAAGTTTTAGCATCGCCATTTAACTGAATCCAACTTTTATCATTAGGGTATTTAATTTCAACACTTCTATCAAATTGCTTTAACTGTTCTTCATTTAATTCGGAAAGCAATTTATTTGTTCTTGAAATTTTGTCTGACCAAAGATATTGGTTGTTAGGGAAATCACTTATTACACTTGCTTTAAAGGGCAAAGAATTGTTTTCTATTACTAAAAATAGTTTATGAATTTCTTCTAATAGATTTCTTAATTCTTGATAATTTTTAGAAGCAATTAAAATATGTTCCTCCTTCGAGGTATATTTTTGAAGCAAGTCATTTGCAATTTTTCGATATTCTCGAAGTTCTGAAAGTGAAAGAAGCTTTTCTTTTTGCGGAATTATAAAGTTGAAAACATTGCAATCTATTTTTTGATATTTCCTTGTAAGCGTGATAAAAATTTCAATATCACTAACTAATTCAATTTTGTTGATGTCGGCAAAATCATCTTTATACCAACTAAAGGCAGAAAATTCTTTTTCAATTTTTTCAGCAATCTCTGAAAGTGTTCCTGTATAGTTTCGGTTAATATTTTGTCTGCGTGTAGATTTTTCCTTGACTTTTAACCATTCATTTTTTGTATGTGCATTTTCTGCTTTTACTCTTGACAATTTTGCTTCTCGTTCTTCAATCTCTTTTGCGTAACGAGTAAGGTCTGTAATGCTTGCAAGTTTGTCGTTGATTGCATTTACGCTTGAATCAAGGTCTTGAATAGAAGTAGAGTCGCCACTCAAAAGGTTCACGGTTAAGTTTTGAAAGTCTTTTGGTAGTTGATTTTTTAAAACTTCTAATGCTCTTTTTGTATAGGCTGTAACTAAAACCTTTTTACCATTTGCCAATAAATGACAAATTAAGTTGGCAATCGTATGTGATTTACCTGTTCCTGGAGGACCTTGAACTAATACTTTATTATTTCTTCTCGCTTTCTCAATAATTTCAATTTGTTCATCATTATATTTTTTCGGAAAGTAAATAGTTTCATCACTAAAGGAATTTGATGTTTCGTTTTCGGATAAATCAGAATCCTCATCAGGCTGTAAAACTCCAATAATATCATTGATAGAAGGAATGTCTATTGAATCGGGTGAAATAGTTATTTCAGAAATAATTTTTTCATAAAGTGCTGTAAAGCTCCTTGTATTCCTCTTTCTCAATAGCAAAGCAGGGGCAAAATAAACCGTAGGTTTATTTGCCACTTCTTTTGGTTTTGCTAAATCTTCTCTTGATTGCCCGTCTGGTCTTATTCTGTCCGCAAAAATTTGAATAGCATCTTTAATTTGTGGGTCAAACAGATTGTCAGAGATGCCCTTTTCTTTGAGAAATGAGGCTACTAATTTTTCGGCTTCAATTACGTCTGCCGAATCAAATTGCTCAAACAAGTCAAGAATTGCATCCGTTTCAATTTGAATTTCATTGTCAATGCTTGGCGAAACTTTTACAAAAGATTCCCTTTGTGAAAACTCAAAAGAAATTTCCGCTTTTGATGTTAGGATGTGTCGGCAAATTTGCGGTGTATTTGAATCTTCTTTAAAATAAAGCAACCCAACTCCAAAAATTAATTCAAATTCTTCTCCGAACTGTTGTGCTTTGTTATAAATGCTAAATAGATGCTTGTAGGTTTTTGCTTTTCGTTCGTATTCTTCAAATTGGATTTCATAGGTTCTAATTGCCGACTTATACTGTTCTAAATCATTAAGCCATTTTTCATTTAGATATTTGTCAAATTCCTGTCGAAGTTCTTGCTGGTCTTCTAAGGCAATAGTTTTTCCGTTTTTTACTATTGTTTCTTTCAAACTTGGCGTTCCATCTTCATCGGTTAAACTGTCTTTTACAATCCAGTCATTAAGCGTTTCGCTTAACTTTCTGAAAGTCGGTTGTTGTGGCTCGTCTTTAGGTTTAGTAACCTTTAACCAATAGTCAGCGTCCTCGTTGTAAGAAGGAAAAGTAATACAGTCAAAAATTTCGTATTGTGGAATGTCGGCAAGCCAAACCTTGTCTGGGTATTGAGCATCAGAACTCTCAATATCTCTCACAGGATTGCTTCTGAGTTTTGAAAACTCAAGCAGGTAATTGAATATTTGTAAGTATTTGTCCTTTTTCATTACTAACTCAGTCTCAAATTTAACAATTTGAATAGAACCACAATGCTAATAGTGCGGTGGGAAATTGCATTCTTTTGCAAGCTTTGGTTGTGTGTCGGCTTGTGTGGCTTGCAAATGTGTGCAATGTGGGTCAGCCTGAAAATTGCTTTTAAAAAATGTGCGGTGGGAAAAAATAAAAAATACAGAAGGGTCGGTCTGTCGTGTCGGCAAACGGTAGCTTGATTTATAATATTTGTTCCTGTCATTTCGATGTCTGTCTGTTTAATGGTTGTTGTGTGTCGTCCTTTACGCTTGCACCTAACGT
>JBBAKX010000047.1:0-4689 GCA_040403315.1 Flavobacteriales bacterium | reverse complement strand
ATATCTGTTTTGCCTTACTTCCGTTAACTCTTAATCCGCAAGAGGTGGCTGAAGGGCTGTTAGCTAAGTACTGAAAAGTTCAACTTTTGAACGGGAAAGTGCATGTAATAGTCCTGGTAGACATCACTAAAAAAGATTAAGTAGCAACGAGGTAGTAACGCGGATAGTCATTTGGATGCCTAATTAGATAATTGAGCGTTGAGTGAGCATATTGCATGGGGTAGTGAGCGTAGTTCGTAAGACCTTACATCCGTTCAATCCTAAATTTTAGGAAGGAAATTTGATGCATGGAAAGGGGGTTATTCTCGCGCATACAGGGTAACCAAAAGAGGCAGTAGCTTTCAGAATCGCCTTCCCCAAAGTTCAGTTCTTAGAGCGGTGAAAATTCCTTTAGCCAAGATTCAGGTAAAATCGTAATCTCAGCATCGGCTCCATCGACATACGTCCGATTTCCACGCTCCTGCTCATCAAGTTGCCACATATCGATTAAAAATTTAACAAGTCGTGCAGCCGCCAAAGTCTTCTTCATGTCTCTAGGTGTCGAAGTTGGTACTGCCATTTTCCCAATAGACTCTAAATATTCAGTGGACAAATTGAAGTCCAAATCTGCTGGCCAATTGAAGAAAGTTGGTTCAACCATTTTCTTACGCTTCTTAACATCTTCTGATTTGAACGTTTCATAGGCGGTAATTGCATCATCTGCGGCTTTCTTAGACTCTTGTAGAAATGGCTTAGCCTCTAGATATCTCAGTTCTGGATTTGACAATAAATCCTGAACTTTCGATTCATCCCCCAAGGCAATAATTAGTTTGCCTGAGATCACATTTGAAATGTTTTGCTTTTCATTGGTTGAAAATTCCCATGCTCCTGAAAGAACACACTCGCCTTTTAAGACCGAAATTGATTCAATAGTGACTTTTTCACCAGGATGAATCTCGACAACAGCAATACTGGCGTAATAATTCTCTAAAGACATAGGAAAACTCTACTTCCCAAAGGTGCAGTATGTAATGAATTTTTCGACCGAAATCACTGGGATTCCCCAATCTTTGGCTCTTTTCGCTTTGCCAGACATCGTGTTCGTATCCGCCGCTACCAGGAAGTCACAACCTTTTTTTGTCACGTCTCTTACTGGGTAGAGTCCCACCTTTGCGGCCAATGCTTCCAAATCACCGCGGCTAATTGCACTACCACTATATCCAGAGGCTTCGCCAGTAAAGCAAACTCTCTTCCCAACGCTGAGATTATCCTCGTTCGCCTGAATCGGTTGGGGAACATCAGGAATCAATACGGGAAGATTCAATGCTTTGCTGACTAATTCAATCATTTCTCGTTCCTGGATTGTTATCACTCCATCACGAAGGGCTGCCTGAATAAATGATTCAAGATACCCTCGATGGAGATCCGCAACTTCTACCTTTGTAAGACCTAAACCGCTAGCCCAATGATCGAGTTCCATCTGCTCACTCTTGCTTATAACAAGATCCTGCATAGCCATGTTCAACAAAAGTAGGTAGGCTACAAATTTTTCATCGGAAGTTGGAAACGGAATTTTCTGCGTAAATGCTCTGATTCGATCTAGAGCATCATCTGGCTCCATCACATATGCCTGTCTTACCAATACTCGTGCGGGATTTAGGCTCTTCTGATATTCAACAGAAGCTGGATGGACAGCTTGTTCATCTTCCATCAAGTGTTGGAATATTTGCATAGTCATTCGAGCATCACCAATTGCGCTATGAGCCTTGATACTTTCGACCCTAAGTTCCCCACATGTCGAAAATAAAGAGTCCCCTGTCCCTGCAAGCAGCCTGCGGGATGCGATCATTGTGCAAAAACCTTTTCCAAGGTCACCTTCTACATTTGATCGATCAAATTCTTGCAGCAGCATTCTTGCATCAAAACTTAACTGGTGTGCAACTATTACCCGGCCATTGATCATTCTAAAAATATCATTAACGATATCTACAAAAAGTGGAGCGGCGGAAACCATGGAAGGGGTTATCCCATGAATATTAGTTTTACCAATATCTCTAAGTGGGTTTATTAAAGTTGACCACTCCTCAAGTATCTTGCCTTCTTTGAATGCGACGAAGCCAATCTCTGCAATCCGATCGTTCTTACCGAATCCTGTTGTTTCTACGTCAAATGCGACGTACTCAAATTGACTATTTGGGAAAATGATGTCGGAAAGATCATCGGCCGATAGGGACCTTGAACGCTTTATCAGTTTTCCCATTTTTGAACCCCTATGTATTGGATAAGCATTAGGATAACGATTATCACCGACAAGCTGCATGGTTCCAAGGTCTAGCAGAGGCTAAACAAGGGAGCTCCTCAAGCCACTCACACCTGTAAACACAGTTAATTGGCAGCAACCCGACACAAGAATCAATAGGCGTACCTGGGTGAGTCTTTAGTGAAATTGTTAGCGAATACTTAAAAAATACTCTCTACTTCCCAAGAGGTTATAAATCGAGTCTGTTTTTGTCCAAATAGTCATTTTCCTAATTGATCAATCTTCCAACAAATTCATCCTGGATATCATGGCCTCGGTTTGCAAGTTCCTGCATAAATTCTCTTTCTTTATTACGCAATATTTTTATATACCTATCGTCTCTATCCACTTCCAATGTTAGCAGCGGAAGTCCAGGTCTGTATACCGCATAAGTTAATGAATCTAATTCGGTTACCATCAACATATGTTGCAACTGACCAAAATAGTAAATAGGAACGCCTCTAGTTGTTTTTGTGTGCTCGTAGGCTTTCGCTCCTGCTTTGATTTCAAAAATACTCTTATAGCTATTGCAGATTGCATCCAGGCTAGCGGCTAGAAAAGGTTCCTTAGAATCTTGAACAATCATCGGTTTAAGTTTCAATTTAAAATTATTGGCAAGAGATTTTCGAGCATCGCCTTCGAGACTGTTCCCTTCACGCGTCTTAGCGTTACCTTTGAATTCTTTTGTTAATCCCAATTTTTCATCCATCAAACTAGATCTGCTTCCCCAGGGATTCTCACCCATGATTTTTGGGGCATCAGATGCGCCAACTACACCCTTGCGCCAGGTGTGCCATTCGCTCGACCCTTGTTCAAGATCATCAATTACATAAAAGCTCACTCTCGAATCTCCTTATAAAAGGCAACTGCTTGAGGGTCGACTAAAATATCTTCACTGCGAATAGGTCTAGCCATAGAAAGATTCTTTAAAGATCGACAACGGGAGAGTGCTACATAAGTCTGTCCGGTTTCAAACGCACCTTTGCCAAGATCCAAATGGACACTCGATAGCGTTAAACCCTGGCTCTTATGGATAGTCATGGCCCAAGCAAGCACAACTGGCAATTGTGAGTAACTACCAGTTACTTCGCGCTCAATCTCTTTAGTCATTTCATTAAACTTATATTCAAACTGTTGCCACCCTGAAATGGGTACCTCGACCACTTCTTCTCTATCAGTAAGTATGACTTTTACGCGATCTGCAAGAATTTCAATAACTGTACCGACATCTCCATTTACGTACTTATTGCCATTCTTCGCAATCATTACTTGAGCGCCTACTTTCAGCTCAATTTTGTTGGGCACGGGAACTTGTTTCTCACTGAATTTCCCAGTGAATACTCCATTAAAAACTTTAATATCTCCTGAAAGTTGCTTAAGTCGCTCATTGTTTACACGGTCAATATCTGAATGCCTGGGAGATAGGGTGATTGTGCCGAGAGAAGGGTTATCGGTGATTTTGCAATTGCTATTGAGCTTATTAATTGCAGTGGTTAAATTCCTCCCCTCTCGTATATTAGCGAGAAGGTCTACAAATTCTTGATCAACCTGGCGGAAAGCCTTTGTAAGTTCGACTGCATAAAACTCAGATTGTGTAAGTGCGTCTGCTGAAAAGAATTTTGGAGTCTCATAAAATGACTCAAATAAATCACGTGTTGCTTCAGTAACAATCGGCGGCAACTGGAAAAGGTCGCCGACCATTACAACGCTAATTCCGCCGAAAGGTTTCTTATTCTCTCGATTCAGTTGAAAGAATTTGTTTACCGAGTCTAAAAGATTTGCATTAACCATTGAGATTTCATCGATTACTAGGATTTTGGCGTGCTTGGCAAGGGATTTTGAATCCCGCTTAATATCACCACCGACAATCCAGCTCGGTGGAAAGTTACAAAGCCGGTGAATGGTGCTGCCCTGAACCGTCAGCGCCGCAATTCCGGTTGGTGCGCAGATCAAGGTTTGGCCCTTGTATTCACTGTCTAGCCATCGGATGAAAGTGCTTTTTCCGGTTCCAGCTCCCCCAGTAACTAAGATCATCGGAAAAGACTCACTGAGTAACTCTTTAACCTCGAGATACTCAGGGAGTACTTCTATTTTTTCTCTCGCGGGCAACTGTTCTTTTTTCGGTTCCAGTTTTGTGCTGATCTTTTTTGTTGCCTCCGTAACAGATTTATCGACTTGGCCAAAGGTCTTCTTCTCACTTTTGAGGAATGCAGCTAATCGACTCTTGGCCATGGTCAAACGTTAGCTGGCAAGCCTGACAAAAGTAATACCCCGGGTAGCAACGAGGTAGCAACGCGGATGGTAGTTTAGATGCCTAATTCGATAAACGAGCGTTTACTAGGCTTATTACATGCGGTAGTGTGCGTGAGTAGTAGTGCGTAAGACCTTACTTCCGTTAACTCTTAATCACC
>JBBAKX010000046.1:0-4698 GCA_040403315.1 Flavobacteriales bacterium | reverse complement strand
TACATATGGAAATGTTGGCAAGTGGGCTTTCGTTGATTCAAGATGATTTCCAATTGAAGAGATTAGTTTGGGATAAATTTTCTCGGCAGTATCCTTTCAGACGAACATTATCATTTACTTCTATCCAAATATTTTTTAGATCCAAAGGCTATGATTTTTATAGGCTGATGAATGCAAAAATAAATAGAGAATTTAAATTAGATAGAAACAGCAAGACAGTTGAATTAATTTTGGCTAACTTAAAAGGGCAGATGCAAATTCCTTTTATTCACATGCCGTTTTTCGATTATCTTCAAGAATCCGAATTTGTAGAAGGACGAAGTACTATATATGCATATTCCCGTGATTGGCCGCCAACAATTGATGACGCATTACCTTGTGTTTTATGTGACGGACCAATTACGCTAGTGCCGTATAATCCAAATGTTATTGTTGTTAACTTGGAGAGCAATGCTACATTATTGACTGCCGATCAAGCCGCATGCCCACCAAGAAATTTGATACGATGTATTTATGAAATTGAGGATGGTGGTTACAATAATTGTTTAGGATGTAATGAGCAAAATGAAGAATTAGATGTTATTCTTGGACATGCTTTTTTATATGAGATTGGAATTAATCTTCCAGATGCATTTACAGAAGAACCTCCAATTATGGATTGTTTTATACTGAAGAGAGACCTCTCAGCTGAAACTGATTACTATAACAGTAATTCTTTTTGGTCTCATCAAACTCAAACTGCTACACAATTAATTAAAGATACTTATTTATTGGAGACCGTAGGAAATAATAGAAAATATAGGTCTTTTGGAAATGGATGGTTTGAACCGATTTGCTATGGTATAGCATATGCAAATTATTATGGAAATAACCAATTTAATAATGAAGATTACTTCGAAAATGTTTCTTCTCTAACATTGTGCAATCCTATAAATGAGTTTAATGTTATTGGTGAAGTAGGTAATGAAGATTTAAAGTTAGCTTCAGGTGGCTTATTCAAAATGAGCGCAATTTTTTCAAATACACCACCAATTTACTTTGCGCAGCCTATGATAGGCTCAATTATGTTTTATGATGGTCCAGATTTCTCTATTGATTTTAAATTAGAAAGAGGAATTGAGAATATTTGTGCATTGTCAGAATTTGGGCAAATTGTTCAAAAAACATCATTATCAAGAGCATCTAATGTAGGTCCAGAAGTGGCTTCTCTTTTTGGTCAGTCTCTTAATGCTTACTTGAAAACCCACATTATAAATACAGATTTCTCTGTTCTGCGAGAGTTTTGGGAAACTGATAATTTATTGATAGCTTTGAGCGGAGGAATTGTTGAAATAGCAAATCCAGAAAATTTAATTTCATTAATGGATAACACATTAGGGCCTTGTATTTCTTCAAATAACCAGCAACTGATATGTGAATTAAATAGCACCCCAGAAAATAAATTTAGATTCTACAAAGATAATTTGCAAATACCTCTAAATGTACCATTGAATATAGAAGTATCTGCTAGCTTTGAGAGTGGTTTTGCTATAAATGAATGTTTTTCTTATATGTTTGTCGGAGAAGGGGAGGTATTGAGCCTTATTTCGGTTTTACCTACGGGCAGAATAAGTAATTATTCTCCCAATAGCGCGAACTATTCGATTAAGATTTATTCATTTGAATAATATTCATAATTATGAAAACACTAACACTCTATTTTCTTTTAATTACTGTTCAAGCTATTTCTCAGGTGCAATTGAGTCAATTCCAAACTTTCCAGTGGGATTCTGCATTTTCTGAGCAGTCTTCGACATACCCTTTACCTGATGGAGATTTTCCACGTTTGGAAGCTAATGAGAACGGGTTTGTGATTTCATCAAAACGTTGGCAAAGCTTTTGGGATCAGAGGCTTTGGAAGGAGCTGCACTTTTTTAACTCTTCTATGGAATATGATACTACCATTGCTCAAGGAATTGTTTACGATAATTATACATTTGGAGAGGGTGAAGATTTGTTTTCGATAAATGATAGTGTTTATGTGATGGATTATTTTCGTGCTTGTGATATCAATGATTCGACTTGTAATTTAAATGTTTTTTCATGCTTTACTTCACAAGGGGAATTAATTTTTTCCGACACACTAAATCGTTCTAATTTTATGCCTCTATTTGACGGTGAATTTATTGGCGACAGGATAAATTATAAAGTTATTAACAACGATTTTGTTTATTATTTAAGCAATTTGCCGCAAGAATTTGGCCTGCCAAATGAAGTAAACTTGATTAAATGCAATTTAAAGGATCCTGAAATTGAAGTACATCCAATTTCTGATGCTGTAAATTCTACAGTCACTTCTTTTTATAATGTAAATGAAGCTTCGATACTTTTAGAACGGCGATCCGTGGGGATAAATGGATCTGTTTACTTTTCAATTGATTCCTTTTCAACAGGAGGAGATTTGATTTCTTCAACTTTAGTTGAGGAGTTTCAAAATAGTCCTGGATCAGTTATAGTTAATGATTATATCTATGATTCAGATTCTCTTTTAGTTTTATATAGATTTAATTCGTTGACGGAAGGATATAGTATTGAATTTTTAGGTGAAGATTTAAATGTTGATACTTTGATTTATCTTCATGGCAGTGAAGTTATTGGATCTCCATTTATTCAAATATTAGGTTCAAGTTCAGCCTATATAGTTTTAACACCTGGTGGAGCTAATCCACCCGAATACCGAATAATTGAAATAGACCTAATTAATAGGTCAGTCATTCATGATACAATTTGCCCATTTCCTTTGGATTTCAACGCTGGTATCATAGAGAAGTTTTTCATTAATGAATATAATGGAGAGATTCTTATTTATGGATTTAGCTATGATAATGGTTTACCTTACATTAATACCATAAGTCTACTAGAGAAAATGGCAAGTTTTGATAGAATTATTTTTCCTTCAGATAGTATTTTTTCAAGATGTGATTATTTTCAAATCGATGCTATCGGGAATGATTACTATGTAATTGGAATTGATAATATCTCTCCAGGCGTGGGTCTTAATGGTTATTGTTTCGGAAAATTAGGCTTCCCCACCAATCTACATCCAGGTAATTCTATCATTCCAGAATTCACACTGTCGCCTAATCCTGTTTTAAACCATATCACGCTTTCAAATTTACCCATCCAAACACTGCAAATACATGTTCTCGATTTGCAAGGAAGAGTGTTATTCTCACAAGAAAGTAAACATCAAAGTAAAATACTATTGCCAATTGATAATCTTAGAACAGGTATTTATTTAATTTCTGTTCAAGGAAAGCATGGCATTCAAACGAAAAAGTTCGTTAAAAACTAAAAACTATGAAATATTCTTTTCTTTCTTGTTTGATTTTACTTTCCTATGCTGCTATTGGACAAGTAAAAAAGATCCCAATTTCTCAAGTTAATGCTTGGCAACGACCAACTGAGCTTACTTCGTTTACCAGTCAACACGGAGGTCGATTTTCTCTTTCTGAGAGTGTAAAATCTCAACTTAATTGTTACCAAAAAAGTTTGTATGCTTTCAAAATATTTCCAAATCCAAGCGATGGCGTTGTGAAACTACAAGGAGCAGTTTTACCTGCTTTTATCTCAGTTTATAATGCGCAGGGTTTTAGGGTTGATAAGATTAGAGTTAAATTACTTGATACTCAAAATGCGGAATTTGAGATGAAAAGTCTCCCGTCTGGTTTGTATATTCTTCAATCTGCTGGTTTTGTTTCACAAAGATTACAACTGAATTGACTTCAAACGTATTCCTCAACTAATTTTAATAACAATTTGAATTGTAAAAGAGTAGATTTGACTTACCTCTCATGATTAAAATCCGATCAAAGCTAACGGTCCGCGGCTCTGCGCTGCGCGGGTTTGGTGACTCGAATGTATCACACAAAACTCCAAACAACTTGATGACTTTTAGGACCACAAATCCCCGCGTTGCGAAAAACCGCTGTTAGCCTCTGGGCGGATTTTCTATGAAGATTGTGTGATTTGAGTAGAAGCCTTTACAAGCTTTTTTCTATTGATTCTGATTGAAACCAATCTGATTCAATTATGATCTAAGATCAAAAGCCATTTTAACCAATGCTTCATGAGCTGATTTTAAGTGAAAATAATTTTCAGTGAATTGCTTTCAGATAGAATAGGAGAGAGGCTTTTCTGAAGATTTTCAGAGAAAGTAATTCAAAAGCAAACCATTGAACTTTGCATTCTAAGATAACCTACAGACTATCATTTTACAGAAAACCATCAAATGGAATCTAAGCTGGGTTTGCGATTCATTTCTAAGATTGACCAACAACAAGAATATCTGAAAGCAAGTTCTGTTGAGAGTGTAGAGCAAACAAAGCCTGGTGGATTCTGAAGACGTTTTGATGAGATTCAGTATGGAATTGGCTTTTGGTAATTTGAATCGTTCAGAAGGCTTTGTTTAGCGAATTTGAAAACTGGTTAAAATG
The DNA here is from genome assembly GCA_040403315.1 of Flavobacteriales bacterium. Lineage (GTDB taxonomy): Bacteria > Bacteroidota > Bacteroidia > M30B66 > M30B66 > CAMCXT01. The sequence goes on along the minus strand of JBBAKX010000046.1, from coordinate 223 downwards.
GCTTTTTTTAGAATTTGAGACAGCTTGTAAAGGCTTTTCACGGATTTTAAGCGAACAATTTTCGGAATAGATTCTTGAGTTTCTTTATTCATTGAAGAAACGCTGAAGCCGTTTATAGAAAAATTGTTCGCGAAACACAATTACTCGAGATCAAATTTCCGCTCGAGGCTAACGGTCCGGCGCTTGGCGGCGTTTGGGACAAGTTGTCTCAAATGTACATTTG
>JBBAKX010000045.1:0-4764 GCA_040403315.1 Flavobacteriales bacterium | reverse complement strand
CAAAAGCGTGCTGAATTGCTTTAATCTCCTTACTCAATCCTAATTTATGTTTGTGTAGCAGGTTATACATTAATGTTGTAGGTTTTTTTAAATGTCTTCATCTTTTACCTGTCTTGATGGTTGGATGTTGTTATTCACTATGATCATTTCCATTCTCATCAGAACCCTCATCCATGCTATCCCCATTTTCATTTTCCTGGTTACTTTGCTCATCTGCACTATCCCTTTAATTAAGTAGCAAATAACATGAATATGGTTGTATTTTTAGTGCGACAGATAAAATTAAGTATGGGTTTGTAAGTCAAAGGATTGTTTTATGTTTATGTAATGGTTTTTTTTTTTAATTCCCGCCGGTTCGGTCTTTATGTTTTACTTCCCTGAAAATTTGAAGTTTTTATATGTTATTTTATAGTTATTTTTATCTGTTTGTATGTATTTTTAATAGATAATATTGAATAATCATACCTGTTATAGTTCTTATGAGAAGACGAATGTTTGTACACATATGTCCCTTGTTCCGTATTGTCCATATCATCATCACTTGATGAGGTGGAATCATTTGGATTCTCTTTTGCCCGTTCTTGAGATGATTTCGTATTTGAGGCTTTAATCGCTTTGTAATGCCTCCATGCTGCGTTTTCTGTAGCATTATTTGGTGTCGTCTCCGTTTCATTATCTTGCATATGTGTATCTTCATTATTGACTTCTCCATTATATATAGATTTGGTTCTCTTTGAAAAAGGCTGAGTCCATGGTTGAAGGCAGTGTAAATCCATCATACAACATTGTAGCATTGAGAACTCAACTGCAGTCAAGTCTAGTATGCTTTGCTTCAGAAGTTGCTGAATTGTAAATATCTCAGGCAAGTTGTTAGTCTTACTAGTTGATACGAATGCATTACTTGATTTCTTGTTTTTTGAAGATTTAACTGATAGCATACCTTCAGTGGATCCTGTCAAGTCTTGTTTGTAATGAAAATCTGGTGGAAAGTATTTGGCGTTATGAAGAGTGTACGTTTGGTGACCCCAAACTAAAATGCGAGCGAACATAGCGGTCGACATGTGTTCAATTAATTCTTTTTTACCTCTCACTTCTAAAACATCACTACCTATCTTGGTCGACATCACTGGATGATCATAAAGGAACCCTTGATGTGTCAAAAGACAAGCAATCCATAAGTTCAAATCGCTCATATCTACTATATTGGGTATCTCTTGTATGTTGGCCATAATAGTTCTCATGGTTGCTGAAACTGATGCAGCAAAGCCTTCCTATTTTTTGATGTTAAAACATTTTAGAGATATGAATATCTTTAAAAGAAGTTAGCCATCATGTATTCAAAATAAAGATTTTATTTTTGATGGTCGCACAATTAACTTTTTATTTTATTTTATATTATTTTTAAGAGTTTACCTGTTCTGAAACGTAACTTTTGTCTTTAGTCTCTTTCGTCTTGTTCACATTGATTTGAACCAACTTTTATTTCATATATGTGTATTTATTTGTAATTTATTGTACTTTATTGTAATAATCATTAAGTTTTGTTCTATTATGTCATTGTTATAAGTATAAAGTATTACCATTTTTATTGCCAGGTCCCTACATGCTTCTGCAAAGGTCTCCAACACCTCGCTCAACGATTTGCATCGTCCGTCTTGGCTTAAAGTAATTGACTGAGTGTAAAAGTCAAACGAGTAATCTCTATTAAAGTAATGAGAGGTTTCTGTTGATTTAGGTATTGCAGGCAATCTTTTTGTTAGTTCATTGCTTTCACAGAAGGACTCATATTCTTGAAAGTATTCAGCCAAATCATTCTCATTAGTTCCTTCCTTACTTAATTCCTCTAATCTTTCTAAAACGTCCGGAAAAAAAACTTTATGCATAACTTGTTTCAATTTAATTGCTTCCCTCAGGCAAATTTCCATAATGGCCTGAACATCTAGTATCAATTTTTTAACGATGCTTATGTCATCTTTCCAAGTAGCAATGATGGACGTATCTTGACGTGATCGTTGTTTGTATTCTATTCTACCATAAGGAGGAAGCTCACATGGTATACCATGGCAATTGTCCCAGGCAAACCTGCCATTATCGATAACCACTCTGCTGTTGTTGTCTGGTTGTTTTAAAAAAGGCTTTACAAATTTATTTCCTGGTACCGTCGTTAAGAACTTACTTCGATTGAAGTCAGCCTGCGTGTATTGCTTATCTTCTTTATAAATCTCTTGTTGCAGTGATAACTGATTTCCAACATTTGCTCCTCCAATAACACTTCTCTTTAGTTCAAAATGAGCCTCAGTGATAAATTTCACAGTTCTTGTGTTGTGCATTCTGAGAGCGTGAATAATTTTAGCAAAAAAAGTTTCCTCAACTGCTTCCTGTTTCGGTCTCCCATTGAACTGTCGTTTTTGTGCTGTTTTAGGCCCCTCAATCAAATCTATTATGTTAATTATTGTTTAGCTATTGCTATTTTTATGCATAGAGTAATATTTGGTATTGTATGACGATATGTTTGATGTTTGTATATTTTATTTCACTTTTTTACCTAAGCGCACAGTCAACAACAACACCTTCAGTATCATTACCCGTAGTACTATGGTGAATGCTAGGCTTGCAGTTGTATTCCTTGACAAATTGACCAAATTTTGCGGAGTAGCTGTATTTCCTTCTACAGTAAAAATTGTTGCACAGCAGTCATTAAACGTGGTTGTGAAGTGACCTGCAATCCATTCAAATATTGCCTTGTGATCATTTATATCAACTTCCCCTATTAATATGTAATTATAGTGTTAATCATCATTTAATTATGATGTTTGCGTATTGGTTATGTAGTCCATGAATGTAATACATGTTTCCTTTACCTGTGATGTTCGGAAGCAATCTTATAATGATGGTTCTTACGGTATTCACCGTTTGGCATCCTTGATGTTCTCCAAAATAGTATTTGATACTGTCGTTGTTTGCAATGTCTGGGATTTTGTATTCTGATTGATTGCGCATCGGAGTTACTAATTTAGAGTAATGATTGTTTAATATCTTCATGAAATTTGTAAACAAAGCAACGTTTGTCATCTTATTTGATTTATCAAAAACAGTTTGTATTTCAGCGTGCTCTGGTAATTGATTCAATGTAAACGTTTTTGTCGTGCTAGAAGTCACAATCCTCGTTTCTCCTACGCGTGCTTTTATAGTTTTTGACATAACATCTTTTTCCTTTGATTGTGCACCACTGATTTTTTTGCCAGTAGAAACGCTGGATCTTGTTCTTCCGCTTTGCGGTTTGATAGAGAAGCTTTCACCATCAGATCTTGATCTCGAATTTTCAGACAAACGTTCTTGTGCTTGTGATTGTCGGGGTGTAGAACCATTGCTAGAGGTTCCCCCAGCCGAAGCAATATTTCCTGCAACTAGTTTAATCTGTTGTTGTTAACATGCATTATATACACCAAATTAAATAGTTAAAAGAATTACTGCTGTTAATTTAACCTTTATATATATTTCAAATTTTTACCTTTTTTGCTGAATTTCCTTTTGATGGGTTGGTAATACCTCTTTTGTGTTGTTCACCACTTGTTTTTAAATCCAAGTCATGAGGTTCTTCATCCCCCTCTTCATTACGATTATTTTCTTGGGGAGTTAATTCAATTTCCGATTTTCCTTCTGATTTCTTTGAAGCGTGTGTATGTGTAGTTGAACCTAGTTGATGTAATTCTTGTATGTTACACGTACTTAGTAAATTAATATGTATCATATTCTTTGTGTTGTAACATGAGACCTCTTTCTTTGTTTGGGGTTTTCTTGGTCTGCGACATTGTCGACGGCGTATCTTGATACAATTATTTTTTGAACCAGTATTGATTAATTTTGATGTTTATTCACGCTTGAAATCTGTTTTTGAAAAAATTAGAAAAACGCCTCTTGCGTGGTTTGGGCCAAAAACATTTCAAGATTTGTTGGTATCTATTTCAATTTATTTGATCAATTTTATTTTTTTCCTTGTATATTGTATTTATAGAAATTTAAATTTGTACAATAGAACATTTGATGGTGTAAGAGGTTTAAAATGTGTTTTTATTATTCTCCATAATTTTTGTATAACGGCATCGTTTTCGTGCCAACTGTTGGCGAAGAAATATTTGATTAAGGTTCATCCAAGTGGGTTTTTTCCTTGTTACATAATGCAAAGGAATGTTTGAGTTGTAGTATTTATTGTTTCAATATAAGTGATGGCATTTATTATGAATGTCGTTAAAGTTACTGCTGGGCTCGACAACACATGCGGAACTGTGTGTTGGTTAAATGCAGTCATCCAAGCAATAAAGAGTTGTCCAGTTGCGAGAGATATGATTATCAATAAACATGAAAAGATGTCTACGTCGCTTCTTTATAGGTCTCTGTATCACTTTTTCGTTGGAGAGCGTTTGGAATTGTATTCTTTCTATCCACTCTCTTCAAAAGACAGTGTGTTTCACGCAGAGTTTGGTAGTGTACCTGAAAGGGAGAGAAAGATTGAAGATGTGGAACAAGCGATTTCAAGAATCGGGTTAGAGGTGCAAATTCCAAATCTATGTATTCAAGTACAACAAGGAAGTGATAGTTGCAGTACTGACGATTCTAGGTATTTATTAATTCATGCTCTTTATGACCCACTGGTTGAAGGAAGTATGTACAAGCAAAGTAGCATCTGCAATAATTTATCTGATAATGAGATTGTACTAGAGGATTGTCACTACAAGACTTCATTAGTTGAATGTATTAAATCAG
>JBBAKX010000044.1:0-4791 GCA_040403315.1 Flavobacteriales bacterium | reverse complement strand
TGGGGCATTGCCCTGTTTCGACGCATGGAGAAGAGTTTTGCAGATTTGATTTAAATACAGATACGACAGTTTGTATTAGAAGAGGAAAAGCATATCCTAAAATTTAAATTGAATGTCGCTAGGTTCCACTATAAAATTCTTACTGCAACATCCACTTGCCCAAAAGCAACCACTGCCTGCTCTTTGGCGTTTTGGCAGTTGGCAATTGCGCTCCCGAATAAGTACTACCCCTGTTGTAGTGAATTGGATTGAGGGTACTCGATTTTGGATGGGGAAAGGCTGGACAGGAGTGACCGGCAATTATTATACTGGACTACACGAATTTCAGGACATGGCTTTCTTGTTACATTTGCTCAGGCCTGGAGATCATTTTGCAGATGTAGGTGCCAATATGGGCAGCTATACTGTATTAGCATCAGGAGTATGCAAAGCCCACACATATTGCTTCGAACCTGTTCCTATTACCTTCGGACGGTTGCTGGAAAACATAAAGCTCAACAACATTCAGCATTTAACTACTCCCATTCAAGCCGCTATAGGCAGTGAAGCCGGGGAAATTCTGTTTACAGACCAGGAAGATACTACCAATCATGTAGCGACTGCAAGTGAACAAAATGCAATTTCGATTCCAATGGTTAAGCTGGATGATGCAATTACACAGAACATTACTTTGCTGAAAATAGATGTAGAAGGCTTTGAAACAGCAGCTCTTGCCGGAGCAGAACAACTTTTGAAAAATGATGCGCTCAAAGCGATTATTATTGAATTAAATGGTTCTGGTAAGCGATATGGATATACAGATGAATCTATCCATAAAAAATTGATCGAATTGGGCTTTGTGCCTCATGGCTACAATGCGTTTAAACGCCAACTGCTTGCATTGCAAACCTATGGTGATCACAATACAATCTATATCCGGGATGTGGATTGGGTGAAAAAACGCTTGCAGGAATCGCCCAGAATAAGCATACTTCACCAAGAACTTTAAAACAAGGCTCCTTCAAATGTACCAATGTCTGACGTAGTGATCAAAGCCGAAGGGCTTGGCAAAAAATACCTGATCGGCCACCAAAGCGAACGCGAACGCTATACCGCCCTGCGCGATGTACTGGCCCGCAACGTGAATTATGCTAAGCTTAAATGCTAAAGGATAATAAATTGAAAAAATTCAAAATACTTATTTCTAGTTTCTATAATGCGGCCCAGTCTGATTTTCTGAAAAATGTATCCAAGTTAATGACTGGTACCGTTCTTTCACAAATTCTTCCTCTACTCGTGGCTCCGATTCTTTCAAGAATATATTTGCCAAGTGATTATGGCCTTCTAGGTCTATATATGAGTGTCACGGGAATGGTTAGCATGTTGGCAACATTGCAGTATGCCAGCGCTATTGTAATCGCTAAGGATGATGAAGAAACGAAAAAAGTAGTAAAATTATGCTTGAATATATTAACTGTCTTTTCTGCTGGTTCTTTAGTTTTAATATTTTTTTTTCGTTATGCGGTTGCCAATTATTTGAATACCTCTTCTTTGTCTTCTTGGTTATGGCTAATGCCGATTTCAATATTTATGACAGGTTTGTCAACAATATTCAGCAACTATGCTATACGGTGCAAGTATTATTCTCTTTTGGCGTCAAATAGAGTGTTTTCTTCAGTTTTTAGTACGCTGTTTTCTCTTATTTTAGGGTATTTAACTCATAATGTAATTGGTTTATTTGCGGGGTTGTTAGTTGGACAATTTTCAAGTGGATTGTTTTTGGCTATTGGTTCTTTGAATAAATCAAAAGATAGGTTAGTTGTGATATTAGAATCGGATATAGCAGGCATCCTTAAAAAATATATTAATTTCCCAAAGTACAGCTTGTTTGCTGATTTTGTAAATAATTTTACAAATCAACTACCTATATTTATGCTTAACGGCTATGGAACCATCAATGCTGTTGGTTCGTACAATATGAGTAATAGATTATTAGGATTGCCTATTGGATTTTTGTCTAATTCAATAGGTGAAGTGTTTAGGCAAAGGGCAGCACAAGATTATAATACTTTTGGTAACTGCAAGTATATATTCACTAAAACACTAAAAACATTAGCGGTTCTTTCTGTTGTCCCATTTTTTGTTATCATATTTTTTGGCGAAGATATATTCGCCATTGTGTTAGGGGAAAGATGGAGAGAAGCAGGTGTATATGCCCAAATAATGGGAGTAATGTTTTTATTTAGATTTATTGTTAGCCCCTTAACTTATGTTTATACCATTGGCAATAGATTGAAAGAGGATTTCTACTTGCATACTTTATTTTTAGTGCTTGGTTTTCTTTCTTTTTATGTCGGATATGAACTATTTAAATCCACCTACTATTCATTGATTATTTTTTCAATACTGTATAGTCTCATCTATGTTGTTTACCTAATTCGCTCATACCAAATTTCAATGGGAGTGATAAAATAATTTCAACTTATGTCATTTGAAAAAGAGTATTACGAATCGCCTAAATTTTGGGAGAATGGTACGATTACAGATGCTGCAAACCTAGCTAGGATCTCTGAAACTATTGCTATGATACCAATTACCGTTAATACCTTACTTGATGTAGGATGCGGGAATGGAGTTTTTCCAAATAAGCTTAGTGGTGAAAAATTGAATCTAAAAATAACGGCTACAGACCGAAGTAATGAAGCCTTAAAGTATGTATTAACAGAGAAGTTTGCATCAGATATTTCAGATATTCCTGTAGAAGATGGTAAATATGATTGCGTTACCTGCTTACAAGTGATTGAACATCTTCCTATCGGAGTTTATGAGCAAGGGTTGAAAGAATTAGCAAGAGTTTCTAATAAATACATTATTGTAAGTGTACCATTTAATGAAAATGTGAAAAAAAACTTTACACAGTGTCCCAAATGTCTTGCAGAATTCAATGCTGATTTGCACCTAAGAAGTTACCAATTGCAAACAATAGAGAACTTATTTATTCAGCATGATTATGTTTTGATTAAAAGTGTTAATCTTGTCAAAACAACTAATTTTGCTGGAGTAGAATTGTATGCAAAGTTTAAGTCACTAATTAAACCCCAGCCTAAGACATTTGATTCACCGGTATGTCCTATTTGTGGCTTTAAGAATGACTTATTTAAATCAGAAACGCATAGTGCAAATATGAGTCAAAATCGACTAGGTAGAAGTTTAATTAAGAAAGCAATAAAATCAATTTGGCCAAAAGTTGAAATTCCAGGATATTGGATAATTGCTCTCTATGAAAAGAGAACCAGTTAGGTTTAGTTTCTTCTTAAAACTAAATTGATTAGTTTTCAGATATGTTCACAATCACAGGATATTGCTAATATAATTACTCTAATTACTAAAAACCACTTCAAATGTTTAGAGATAAAACATTACTAATTTCGGGCGGTACTGGTTCTTTTGGTAATGCTGTACTAAGAAAATTTCTTCAATTAGACTTGAAGGAGATAAGAATTTTTAGTAGAGATGAAAAAAAGCAAGATGACATGCGGGGCGAATATCGCGATGACAGGATAAAGTACTACATAGGAGACGTCAGAGATTTTTCAAGCATACAAAATGCTACCATTGATGTAGACTATGTGTTCCATGCGGCGGCTCTAAAGCAAGTACCTTCTTGTGAGTTCTATCCCATGGAGGCTATTCGAACTAATATACTTGGTGCGGAAAACATGCTTCAAGCTGCTTTGCAGAATAAAGTTAAGAAAGTTGTCGTATTGAGTACAGACAAGGCCGTTTATCCCATTAATGTGATGGGATTATCCAAGGCAATGATGGAGAAACTCATGGTTGCTAAGTCTCGATTGTTGAAAAATGATACCAATGTATTCTGTGGAACTAGGTATGGAAATGTAATGGCATCAAGAGGATCAGTCATTCCATTGTTTATCAAACAGATCAAAGAAGGAAAAGTCATTACCATCACGGAGCCGTCAATGACTAGATTTATGATGTCTCTCGACCAATCAGTAGAATTGGTCGAGTTTGCATTTGCAAATGCTAAACCTGGAGATATTTTTGTTCAAAAATCTCCAGCGAGTACAGTATTGGACATTGCTTTAGCTCTTAAGGATATCTTTAATGCTAATAATGAAATTAAAATAATTGGGATAAGGCATGGGGAAAAAATTTTTGAAACCCTGTGTTCTAAAGAAGAAATGGCAAAAGCAATTGATCTTGGGAACTACTATCGAATTCCTGCTGATGGACGTGATTTAAACTATTCCAAATATTTTTCGGAAGGGGAAGAAAAAATTGCTTCAGTAGATGATTATAATTCAAATAATACGCATAGATTAAACTTAGAAGAAACTAAAGCGTTGCTACTTAAGCTAGATTACGTACAAGAAGAATTAAAATAATTGCGGTAACTATTCTATTTTAATTCATCATCATCAACTCCTCAACAAAGATGTCAATCCGATCCTTTGTTCTCAAATCATTTAGAAGTATAAAGCATTATGCCAAGTTAATAGCTTCGGAAATTTTGCCACTGAATTTATACATAAATTATTTAAACGTTTTACCTCAAGATAAGAAATTTGGTCTAAAATGTATTGATTCACATTTCTTCTTATCTTTATTAGCAAGAAAGTATAAAGATTTGCATTTTATTCAAATTGGAGCCAATGATGGAGTTACAAATGATCCAATTCATGATCTAGTAAAATCATATCATTGGAAAGGTGTTTTAGTTGAGCCTCTTCCAAGGGGTGTAATTCAAATTGTCGCAAGACAATTTGAAAAAGGCTTATCTTGAGAACA
>JBBAKX010000043.1:0-5108 GCA_040403315.1 Flavobacteriales bacterium | reverse complement strand
GCATCTGACTTCGGATCAGAAGGTTCGGGGTTCGAATCCCTGCGGGCGCACCAATACACGCACGAATTTCTGTCTTCGTTGCCATAATCTCTAGTGATTTCATAAAGTGGTCTAAAAGTGGTCTAGTAGTTTTAACTAGGCGCTTTTAATCCTTTCTGCATAATCATTCGCTAACTTACGATCATCTTCGGATTTAGGGTGGGCGTAATTGCTTAATACCGTGCCCACTTCATCTCCGAGCCTTTTTGCCACCTGATAAGAAGGATTACCCATTCTTAGAAGTTCGGTGGCGTGGGTATGGCGTAAGGCGTGGAATGGGCGTTTAGGTAATCCCAATTCCTTTACGAATTTCTCAAATATCTGAGAAGGTGTAGTCGGATAAATAGGCGTGCCGTCTGCCTGAGTAAAGATATACCCGGTTTCCTGCCACGCATTACCTAACCAACTTTTTTCCATATCTTGCTTTTCCTTATGTGCAAAAAGAGCTGAAATGGTGTCGGGAGTAATTTCTACTTTCCGATTTCCTCTCTTAGTTTTAGGTGCATTCTCAAATATCTGCCCACCTGCCATTCCTCTAGTTTTAGAAATAGAGATCGTTTGATTAGCAGAATCGAAATCAGACCACCTTAGTGCCACTATTTCTCCACGCCTTGCCCCCGTATGGCAGGCAAGATGAAAGAATGCGAATAGTCGGTGATCTTTTGCTCTACCTAATAGCAATTTGATCTCTTCAGCGCTAAAGGTTTCTACCGTTTTAGTTAAACCTCTAGGAGTATCTACTTCATTCATGGGATTAAGTGCGATCTTCTTGCACTTGACCGCATAATTTAAGCCTTCAGATAAGACTAGAGATACCTTTCTCATAGATGAATGAGATAGCCCATGCCCATTCTTCCGCCCGTTCTGAAGTAGCGAAATAAGGAAGTTCTCCAAGATTTCGAAAGTTAAATCCTGGAGTGCTAAATGCCCAATCTTTGGATAGATGTAGGTATCTAGTGTCTGCCTATTTTGCTCAATGGTGGAGATTTTTAATTGCTTCTTAGCCACCTTATTTTTGAACCATAAAGGAAAGAAGGTAGAAATAGTTTCTAGTGATTTAGAAACATACTTGCCCTCTTGCGCTTCTAGTTCTCTGCGAGTGCGATCCGCTTTTGCTTCTTCCTTACTCTGGAATCCGCTAACACGAACCTGCTTCATATTTTTAGTTATCGGGTCTTTCACGGAATATCGGTATGACCACTTATTACCCCGCTTTTGAAACCCGTTCTTAGATTCACCTGCTAATTGTTTAGGCATTAGCGACAAGAGATTACGAATTTAGGTTTTTCAAATTGTAGTGAAGTCATATTTTTATTCATACAACTTTTAAAACTTGAAAGTTCTGACTTTAAGTTTCTTACCTCCATTTGAAGCACGCTCATATCTCTATCTGAAGGCACACCATTAGCCTGATTCATAGAAACCAACACACTAGAGATCAAAATAGACCCTGCTAGGGTATAGATCGCCAAGTTATTTCTTTTTTCTTTTGGCATTACTTTTTCCTTTCGTCTTACTTCCTGCCGATTTGGCAGAAACCTTTTTCACGGGTTCTAAGAACTTTTCTTCTCTTGCTCTTTTAATTCTGTTTTCTGCGGAATCGTGTGTTATTCCAAAATGATCTGATACTGCTAAAACCATTCGTGGTCTTCTTGTAGCTGATTTTGCATTCTTCAATTCTGATTTGTAAATGCGTGCAGTTTCTTTTAACTCTTCAAGTGGTATCGCTCGTCTATCGGTGAGCGCCTGCACCTGCCTTCTTAATTCCTTCCTCTTATTACTGTTTAATTCTTCTCGCTGAAATAATTGCAGTTCTTCCTTTTGGATTCTCATAGGTATGCCCCAATTATCAAGAGTGCCTTCATACTTAAGAACTTCAATGGCGCAGACCACCGATTCATAAACTAACTCGGTTTGATTCTTAAACACTTCTTCACTCTGCCACCTTTGGATTCCTTCTAAATCTCGGAAGGGCAGTAATTGACCACCATAAAACCTAAATGCGGTATCTGAAGTTAATCCCTGAAAGGTAATTTTTTCTGCGTATGGCGTGCCCGCTTCACCAAATTTAATTACTAATTCAATGAGCCAACACTTTTCGTTATTAGGTGATTTAACTAGGAATGCCGTTTCAAAATGAGCAGGAAGTAAGCGATCAAAAACTGCTACTGGATCGGGATACGGATAAGGCAAGGTGGCACTCGCTTGCACGATCTTCAAAATTGCCATTTTCACCCCAAACTAAAACCTGACCGTTGCGGTAGATAACTACCTAAACATGAGAGCAGACTAGCACCAATGGGCTTCCTTTGGAAGTCTTAGGCACACTAGAGAAACGGCAATAAATGACCCAACTGCTAAAAATAAATGATTTGGAAGATCAGCTAAATATGAGCAAATCTTCCATTCGTAGAGAAATCAAGCGTGGAAATCTTCAGGCAATAAAAATCGGTAAGAGCGTTCGTATTAGTTCGGAAGAATTAGATCGCTACTTATCTTCACTTAGCGAAACTCAAAAAATTTAGTATGGAAAAAAGAAATACCCTGCCGTTTAGCAGGGCACTTCCACCTACCCCAACTATAAAGGTTTATTCCGACAATAAGGAATTGACCACGCTAGATTTATTTTTGCTTGATTATGTCCTGAGTAATCCTGCGAGCCAATATGAATCAAAAGAGATTCGAAAAATGCGAGCGCTGATCAAATCTGCTCGCTTAACGGTAGATCACTTCAACCAAGAAAAATTGAACCCGATTTTGCCTGCTCTTGAATTTGAAGCGATTAAGAAGGGTGCGTAATGAGTAATGATCACCCACTAGATCGCATAAATCATTTCATCAGGCGATTTTTGGTTCTGCCAAATGAAAGTGATTATTCAATAGTTTCACTTTGGATCGCACACACCTACTTCACCCATAAAATAAAGACCACCCCACGCCTTGCAATCATTTCACCTGAGTATGGGTGCGGTAAATCAAGAGTGCTTGAAGTTCTGGAATCGCTTACCTTTAAGGGTGAAAAGTTAGATCATCACACTAGATCGTATCTAATGCGCACCGTAGATTTAATCAGGGAAGAATTTACTAGACCACCCACGCTTCTTATAGATGAAATAGATTCCGTTTTCAGAGCCAAGAGTGAAGAAGGTGAAGCAACACGGGCATTCGCTAATACTGGATACCGTGCAACGGGCTTTTATGGCATAACTGAAGGTGATTCCAAGAAGACACCAACCAAATTCAGAACCTTCGCACCAATGGCGCTCGCAGGTAAAGGTGAAGTTCTGCCCGAATCGGTAATGACTAGAGCAGTAATTATCAGACTTCAGCGCAGAATGGGAAATGAATTTATTGAAGACTTCCTTACTGACCTAGTCGCATTCGAAGCCGAAGAATTACGGGAAGAATTGTTAGGTTGGTCTGATAATTGCGCCCAAGATATTGCCACTCTAAATCCTGAACTACCCGTAAGGGATCGAGATAGGGAAGTTTGGCTACCGCTTTTTATGGTGGCACACCTAGCCGATTCTGAATGGATAAAAAGAGCTGAACTGGCACTTGCTAATATCGAAGAAGCGAAATCAGATAACACCCTGCCAAGAGAACGCCAACTACTTTCAGATATTTGGAAGATATTTCAAGCGCAGGAAAAAGATAAAATCAGGTCTTCGGTAATCATTCTTGAACTTATTGAAATGCCTGATTCAGAATGGGAAACTTACAATTTCGGGAAGCCAATAAATGAACGGGCGCTCGCTAAGAAACTTCGAACCTACGGGATCAAGCCTTCTCAAATCAGATTCGAAAATGGTGTGGGTGCTAAGGGATACCACCGTTCAGAAATTGAATCTGCGGTAAGGCGATACCTTGACCCGTCTATACCCGCTAATAGCGAAACTACCGAAACACCCGAAACTGAACCAACGCCTGAACTTAACTTTGTTTCCTTTGTTTCGGCTGATTCGCTTGCTACGGGTGTGCATGAGTAAGCGCATTCGTGGCAGGGCACTTCAGACTTTAAGGAAAAGAGTGTTTTTAACTTATGGTGATATTTGTTGGTTATGTGGGAATGAAGGTGCAGACACAATAGATCACTTAGTAATGGTTTCTCATGGTGGTTCTAATTCCATAGAGAATCTCAGACCTGCTCACGGTAGGAAGTCTGCCTTTTGCGTGGGCAACTTCTCTCGGAAGCGTGGCAGACCACAAGTAAAGAAGAAGGTTAAGCCGAAAATCTATTACACGAATGAAGGTATCTACTATTAACGAACCAATAATTACCTACGGAGAAGGTTGGATATCTAAGAAAATAGGTAGTCAAACCTCAACTATTTATCCGCAGGCTTTTGAATTAGATGATGAATGGGTGCAGGAGTGGGTTAAGCGCTCTTATTAAATGCAGTTTTTTTAGCGTGGGACACCCCCAATGTATCCGTTTACCTTTCTCTGCCCCCAAAAGAGCCGATACGAACCAATGCAGGCGGATTTAAGCCAATGAGTGTTAGCACACTAGGAAATTTAGCTGATCTTAGCCATAGTAAGTCTGCTCATCTCAGAGAAGCATGCGAGTGCGGTTGAACTTAATTGTTTGATCGCACTTTTTAATTTTGGCGGTTAGATAATTGGAAATGGGAGTCAATGGTTTCCACGCATGGCAAAAAATGGGCGTAGGCTTTAGGTGTGAGTCAATGGGGAATGAATAGAGATCATTTTTTAGTTCTTTGGGGTGGTTGGAGTGTTGTCTGCTATTTACAAGCAGGAATTTTATCTGCGTTAGTTTTTGCCCCACTTCTTGCTATGTTTTCCACTCACCTTCTAAATTGGATTTCAGAACCTATAAGCGACTTTGTAAATAAATATAAGAAGCCAAAATAATTTAAGATTAAAAAAGTGGTCTAAAAGTGGTCTAGTCGTAGAGAAACCACCTGAACCAATAAGGTGCAATTTACGCTTAAAGTCCGAATTTTATGAATCACTAGAAACTATCTGATACGCCTAGAGCAAGGTATTAGCGAACTTCGGATCAGAAGGTTCGGGGTTCGAATCCCTGCGGGCGCACCATTGATTTG
>JBBAKX010000042.1:0-5305 GCA_040403315.1 Flavobacteriales bacterium | reverse complement strand
ATTTGTTCGCGCCAAGTTACTTTCCAGCACAGACAACCGATCGAAGCTAACGTTTCGCGGCTTAGCCGAAGTTTGGGATTGGTGAACGAGATCCTTCACTTGAAAACGAAGTTACAAAGAAATCGAAAATTTCAACCTTCCGAAAAGCCCAAATTTTGGCTAGCCGCTGTTAGTTGCGGTTCCAGCCCTAGTCCACTTTTCAGATCAAGAACAATGTTTGTAAGTTTTTGGCAATAAAGCATATTATCTCAAAAGGCTTGTGGTTGATTTTTTCAATGATGGGGGCTTGTACTTATTTTACATGCTATCTTTACCGTGGTTTTATGAAAATAGACAAATAATGTATGTACATGTATTAATAAATATAATAATCTCATTAACATCTTTGAAAATTGAATAATGTTACTTTATATTTGTTCTAATAAATGTTAACCCTCAAGTATTTACCTTTTAATAATACAATTATGCGTTTTCAAAGATTCTGTTTAATCATTCTGGTATTCTCTTTCAATTCACTCTTTTCGCAAACATTTATAGTAAAACTTCAGTCAAAAATATACACAGGGGGTGTAAATGTTAGTTGTAATGGTAGTTCAGATGGTGAAATTTCGGTTACGAGTAACAATTTAGGTAGTATTGTTTCATTGCTATGGAGCGATGGCAATACAACTCAGCAAAGAGCTAACTTATTTGCGGGGACCTATTGGGTTCGAGCTATTGACTCATTAGGAAATGTGGCATCTGATACTATAACACTTCTTGAACCGCCCATTATAACAGTCCAAGATCAAAAATTGAGCTATGCAGGTGGTTATAATATTAATAGAGCAGGAGAAAATAGTGGGCAAATTTCGGTAAGTGCTCAAGGCGGTATTGCTCCCTACCAAGTGTATTGGGCAGACTCTACAGTAGGGAATATAAAATTGAATTTAGCTGCTGATACTTATAACTACATCGTAAAGGATGCGAACAATTGTATTGTGGCTAAAGCAACTAGTTTAACTGAGCCGTCCCCATTAGAAATAGAGATCACAATAGTTAATCCCCTTAAATGCTCAAATTCATCAGATGGGTCTGCAAGCATTCAAATTACTGGAGGTGCGCCTCCTTATAAAATTCAATGGAGCTCTGGAGAAACAGACATTATTGCAACAAGGTTAGCAGGAGAAAGGTCATACGTAAGGGTTATAGATTCACAAGACGCAGAAATTATTAAGAACCTAGATATAGTAACACCTGAACCTCTTAAGGATATTGCTATAGTGTCCCAGTATCCGGGAAATTATAATGTAAGCTGCGCTGACTGCTTTAATGGAAGTATAGAGCTACAAATTTCTGGTGGAACAGTGCCTTACTCTGTAATTTGGTCTGATACTAATTATGTGGCCAACCCCTTCCTGAGAAACAATCTCGGGGGTAAATTTTATCATTATTCAATTGAAGATTCAAATGGCTGTAGTACACGCAATTATGTTGAGCTAACAGAACCTAAAACAAAAGGATGGCAACTAAATGGGAATACCGAAGTTGACCCCAATGTTCAATATTTAGGCACGAATGATTCAAGTAGCTTTGTTATAAAAACAAATTCTGCTTTAGCCTTAAAAATAAATGGAGAAGGAAATCTAGGTGTAGGAATAGAACCTACTACAGCTAAACTAAGCATTAATGGCGATGTTTTGGTTAATGCAGGATTAAAACTACCATTTTTGAATACCTACAATGATACAGCTTCATCTTCATTGCAAAATTTCAGGTTAATAGCAATTGATGAAAATGGCAATATTTCTAGACTTGGCAATAATTTTCCAGTTCAAGGTTTATTGCCCCAAGAGCAACGTTGCAAATTAACTCAACAAAATGAATATCTTGCCCAATGGGCATATGTTACAGGGTCACCTTCGTTAGCCACAATAGGCACAGAAGACTGCAGACCTTTTGTAGGCATCGGCACTATTTCTCCTCAAACTAGATTTGATGTTAATGGAAATTTATTTATCAGGGGAGGATTGCAAGTTGGCGGTTCTTCCTTCTCGCTACCTGAAAACTGGGACGCAGGTATCCAATTAAATCGATCAACTTTGATTCAATCTGTTAATGAAACTAGCCTATCTATTCTAAACTCATTTAATTCGGATGGGCAAACTGCGGTGAAAATCGCAGTTAATAGAGATAAAACTTATGCACTTCAGGTAAAGTCTGCGGATACTAACATTCCAAAGTTTTATGTTTTAGGAGATGGAACCACTGTGGTTGGATATGAGAGTGAACCAATAAATACTGCTAATTCGAAACTTAAAGTTTATGGCCTCATATCATCCCGAGGTGTAAGGGTTACAGAGGGTGTCTTTCCCGATTACGTATTCAACTCTCAATACCCTAAACCAAGTATTGAGAATATTCAATCTTATGTTTTAAAGCATAAACATCTTCCAGGAGTTATGAGTGAAGCGGAGGTCAAAGCCATGAATGGTTTTGAATTAGGTGAACTTTCAATTCAAAGTCTCCAAAAAATTGAAGAGCTATATTTGATAATTTTCCAACTCAATGATCGAATTTTGGAACTTGAATCGAAAATGAAATAATATTTTTGTAATTTAAAACTCTCAAAAATGAAATTAAAATTATTAATTTTCTTTTTTATTTCTTCCACATTAAAAATATCTAGTCAGAATCTCATTAAAAATGGCGATTTTGAAATGATTAGAAGTGGAGAGTCATATCCTCAAGGAGATGATTTTGCTTTATTGGACAGATTGCAGTTTTGGGAGTCAAGAACAAGTGATGACTTAAATCCTGATCCAATTTTGGAAGAATTCTTTCATTCACCAGATTGGATTTACAACAATCGTGGGTCTTCGCCTAATCAAGGAGTTTCACTGCCACCAAAATTTGGTAACGGGATGATAGCTATGTACGAGCATGAACTTATTCAACAAAATATTGGAAATCAAATTGAATTTGGTAAAAAGTACCAAATATCATTTTATTACTATCTTGGACAATCTGGCGTCTTTTCTGATTATGACTTTTCAAATACAGTTCTTAAAGTTTATTTATCAAAGAATAGAATGAAGTACAAAAATGAAGGTTTAATTAATTTTCAAGTGCAATCTCCTGAAGATTATTGTACAGAAGATTACATCTCTTATAAGTCTCCACTAGGTGGTGAGCCTGAAACGATTGAGATAATTAATGAACCTGATTATTTTACACTCATACAAGGAGGAACCTACGACAATACCAAGAATTGGATAAAATTTTCAAAAATAATAGAAATACCTTATCCCGAAGGTTGTATTCAAGAGCCAATTCAACCTAATTGCGGTTATAATTGGTTTGTATTGGCATTAGAATCAAAAGAGTATTTAGGTGATTCTGATTGTCAGGACGGTTATCTGTTCATCGATAGACTCTCTATGCACAAGGCAGACGGTTGCGAAATAGAATGCAGAGAACCACTAAATGATATTGAGATAAATATGATAAGTCGTAATATTTGTCAAGGAGGTGAGATAGAATTTGAATCAACTAGTGAGGGAGGTTTTTTCGATGCCATCAATGATTTTCTTGCTGATTTTGTTAATGGTTCAGCAAGTTATCCCGAAGTAGCTTTTGGAGTAAGTATAAAAAATGCAATTGGGTATAGATTCACAGTATTTTCTAGAGAGAGTGAAATAATCTATGAGAGACAGGAGTATGATGTAAATGGTTTGCGTGATCCAGGGGAAGATGATTATTGGATTCAATGGAAGGGGGATGATCCTATTTTGCAAATGATCTCTTTTGATAGTTATACCTTTACCATCGAGGCTTGGAACTGCGAAGATGCTGAAGTTTATTATGATTATCTTATTTATGTTGGAGTCCCTGATGGAATCCCAACTAAACCACGAGTAGGTGAAGTTGATGATCATAATTGCTGCCCAGATAGGCTTTATATACAGAATAAGTTATATTTTAGTCCAGAGACTGTTAAAGCAGCTACTTCAATTTCAGCCGGATTTGATGTTGATCCTGACCCAACTGCACTGCAAGGAAATGTTACTTTTGTAAATATACCAAGCTACTCGCCAACTGTAGAGTATATCGCACCGAATATTTTTCTAGATTTTGGGTTCGTCTCAGGTCCGAATTTTACTGCAACAATAGGAGAATGTGAACTTTACGCTTTCAGATATTCATCAAGCGATCGTAATATTTATTTCAATGAAGATAAAAAGAACATTTATTCCGAAGATTCAGCATATTATAATAATGCAGCGATTTACCCAAATCCAATAAAGTCGGGCGAGCAATTATATTTGGCAGAAGACGTTGATAGGATTGAGGTGTTAAATGCAAATTACAGCTTAATAGGTATATATAATAACATTCAATCCCCTGTCACAATTGATGCAGCAAAAGGTATCTACTTTGTAAAAATAATCTCAAAAAATAAATCATGGTGTTTTCAAAAACTTTGTGTGCTTTAGTACTTTCTTTTTTGTTTCTAAATCAATCCCAATCTCTTGCTCAAACTGATTCAATAATTAATGTAAATGGTTTAAAATTCAATATAAATTATATTAGAAAATTCACTGTTCAAAACACGGTCAGAAGAGTATTTTCCAACTATGGAGGGTCGCCGAATTCTGGTTTTACTGGAGACACTGCAGCGTTATTTGAGTATGATCGGGGCTTAAGATATGGTCTTGATTACGATTTGCCATTATCTAGAACTGGAATTTTGAAGAGTTTTTCGGTAACCTTTGGGTTATGGTACCAGTCTACAAAAAGTGAAACTACCTATTATTCAACATCTCAGGTTAATAGCAATGGTTCTCCACGCGAATTTGGGACATTTAATTCAAATAGCTTTTCTAGCCTTTTTGCACTTAATTATTTTTATCATAAAATCAGATTCACATTTGGTGGTAATATTAATTTGTATCAGAAAAATAAATTTGAAGTAATTTATTCAGATGGTCTGATTGAAAGAGGTTTTGAATCAAGGCCTAGTAATCTTTCATTTCTTTATTCTTCTTTTGAATTCCCCATTTTATTTAAAAACAAATTGTTGTTTAGAGCTATAGCTTCATTTAATCGAAATAGTAATTTGTACGCTGGTTTTGGCCTTGTTTACAGAATCAAATCGTTCTAACTTTTCATTAATTCTTTCGAAAGAATCTTACATGAAATAAGAGATTGAAAAACTGAATGACTGATATACTCAGCAGTTAAGCCTCAGATAGAAAAGGGAATCGCAACTAACGGTCCGCGGCTTTGCGCTGCGCGGGTTTGGTGATTCGAATGTATCACACAA
>JBBAKX010000041.1:0-5357 GCA_040403315.1 Flavobacteriales bacterium | reverse complement strand
GCAGTACCATCTCCTGGCGCAAGGAATACAACTTCAAGGATCATTTGGGGAATACTCGACTGGTGTTCACGGATCGAAACGCCAATGGTATCGTTGATATTACGGGGACGGCGAGTACTTCGGATGTACTTCAAGAGAATCATTATTATGCGTTTGGATTGGCGTTTGAAGGGGCTTGGTTGCAGAATGATGCAACTGCCAGGGATAATGCTTACCAGTACAACGGGAAGGAGCTGAATAGCGACTTTGGTTTGGGGTGGAATGATTATGGGGCAAGGTGGTATGATGGATCAATTGCTAGGTGGAATAGCGTTGATCCAATGGCTGGAAACATGCGGCGGTGGTCTCCATATAATTATGCCTTTGATAATCCGATGCGGTTTATTGATCCTGATGGGATGAAGCCTTTTGGGGACTTTTATAATCAGAACGGCAAAAAAGTGGCAACAGACGGTAAAGAGGATGGCAAAGTCTATGTCGTAGCGGATAATAAAGAAGCAAAAAACCTGGAAAAAGCAGAGGGTTCTGTAAAAGATGCAAGTGAAGTAAAATCTGCAATAGAATTGCCTAACGCTTATGTAAGGTCAGAAATGGGTAAGGCAGTTGAACGATCTAATGCTAAGAATACGAATAGGCAAGATGAATTTAAGGGGGACGATGATGAAGGCGGATTTCATGAAGAAGGAGGAGTCTATGGAAAGGACATTAATAAGAATTACCAAGTAATTAATGCAAAACCAGGTGCAAAAACTGAACCAGACGCAGGTATTATGGCGACTGTTAAACCAAATGATCCTGCAAATCCAAAAAATGCCCCGATGATTGTCCCCGAAGGCTCATTCCATGTCCATCCAAGGGGTACTAGATCACCTGGCTCCAATACTCTTGGTGGTGAGACTCGGTCATTTAATCAAGATCCAACAAATCCTATTGATTTTACAGAAGCCAGTAATTATCGAGGTTATTCATATGTTCTTGGAGCAAAAGGCACCGTCTCAATTATTAATGGAAAAGGAATAGTGGCTACTTTCCCTCTAAATAAGTTTATAAACATTGGCAATGAAAAAAAATAAGATAATTATTGTACTTATGGTAGTTTTATTAACTACAATTGGTGTCTTTGCACAAAGACCGATAAAAGTTACCTTATCAATCGACGGAGAACAGTGTTCAAATATGGAATATTCAATTGTATTTGTAACCCCAGACTCCAGCGTAGAAAAGAAATCTGTAGACGGATATTTTGTCCCCGACACTTCTTTTGTCAAAAGAGGAGACATAGTCATCCTATTCGGAAAGACACGGTTGGTTTTCAAAAATTTAAATTTACAGGTTCACAAGGGAGGGCATTTGTGGAATGTCTATATTGATTATCCCCCTTTAAAAGCAGAGGAGCCTTACTCAAAAGACCCTAAAGTGAAATGGGCTTATTCACTTGTACCAGGCAATAATGCTTTACTTACAGAATATAAGTATACTAAATCAAAGAAAATTAGATGTAGATAGTGACCGCTAGTCCAAGTCTTTCAAAATCAACGTAAAACATAGCGCTACCGCTGGTACGGGTCTCACAACCCGTACTATTATCTGCACGTCTTCAGACGTGTGTAACTAAAAGAAAATGAGCGTATTATTTGGTTACTCCGCTACGACCAGCCCTTCACCGGCATCTCAGGCCTGACCGCAGCCCCCGCCCAAAAAGCAGGCAACATCAGCCAGATCGCCTCGCGCGTACGTGGCCGTGAAGCCCAGATCCTATCGTACAGCTACGACTACCTCAGTCGCCTGAGCAGTTCCACCTTTCACAACTACTCGGATGCGGGTGTGATCTCTGGCACCAACAACTACAACGAAAACCTCACTTACGACCTGCGGGGTAACATCCAAACCCTGCAACGCACGGGCTACTACACCAATGGCAGCAGCTGTACCTACGGCCAGATCGACAACCTGACCTACAGCTACACCGCCAATACCAACCGCCTGCACAAAGTACTGGATGGCACGCTCACCGCTGGCGATGCCAAGTCCCGCGGTTTCAACGGCCTGCTCTCTACGGTAGATAACTCGATGACCTACGACCGCAACGGCAACTTGAACAAAAACTTACACAAAAATGTCAGCACCATAACCTACAATCACTTAAATTTGCCCACAGTGATCACGTTCACTACGGGCAATACCATTGAGTTTTTGTACGACGCTGCGGGTACCAAGCTGCGCAAAACCGTAAAAGTAGGGGCTACGGTGCAATACATCCAGGACTACCTGCCCGGCGGCATTGAATACCGCCAAACAGGTACGGGTGTGAAGCGAGTAGAAAGTGTTTTCCACGCCGAAGGCCGCTACTACAATACCAATGTAGATGTTTCGAGTACCCTGGCATGGCGCAAGGAGTACAACATGAAAGACCACTTGGGGAATACTCGACTGGTGTTTACCGACAGAGGCAGTACGCCCAATGGTATCGTTGACATTACGGGGACGGTGAGTACTTCGGATGTACTTCAGGAAAACCATTATTATGCGTTTGGTCTGGCGTTTGAGGGGGCTTGGTTGCAGAATGATGCGACTGCCAGGGATAATGCTTACCAGTACAATGGGAAGGAATTGAATAGTGACTTTGGATTGGGGTGGAATGATTATGGGGCGCGGTGGTATGATGCGGGGATTGGGAGATGGAATGGGGTGGATCCTATGGCCTATGTTTATTATTGTCTCGTCCTAAAATTACTTTACACGTAAAAGGCTTGTCCTAAAATAGGTTTACATTCACAAATACGTCCTAAAATAGCATTACACGTAAAAATCATCGTACAAATGTAGTTGGTTAACTTCAGGGCTCCAATCGGTTTTCCACATTTCAATACCCAGTGGCAAAAAAATCCATTTCATTTTTTTGCTGCTAAGGGTGTTGGAATTGTGGGAAAACAACTTTTGCACCATTTAGCTACTCGTCGCACACACCAATTCTTCGGCCATTACCGAAGCTTTCTTATAGTAAGCCTTCCATCTTCGCTTGAGCGCTCCGGTACCTTGATGGGCCTCATTGGGTGTCATCATATCACACGAGCTATGAGGCCGAACGTTGTTGTAGGAATACACCATTTTGGCGATTGCTTCTTGAGCCGCAATGAGTGATTCAAATCGTTGATCCATGTTGTAGGTGTTCTTAAAAATACCGTTGACCCTTTCGGCCAGTGCATTTTCTAAGGGGTCACCATTTTGGGTCATACTAATGTGCATATTTGGTTGATCCAGGAGCCGTTGGACATAGCACTTGGAACAGTACTGAACGCCTCTATCCGAGTGATGAATCAAAGGCTGTTCTTGCTTGGTTCGGGCGGCTAACGCCAGATCCAAGGCTTGGGCACACATTGGTGTTTTCATATTGTCATCGACCCTAAAACCCATGATTTTGTGCGAGTACGCATCGGTGATAAAAATGACATAATTCCACTCCTCTTGTACCCGTATATAGGTTAAATCACTGACCCATAGCTGTTCTGGCTTATTGATTTCCAGGTCCTTAATTAAGTTAGGGTATTTGTGGAAATGATGCCGACTATCCGTCGTTTGAGTGTATTTTCGCTTAGGATAAATCAACATTTGAGCTTGCCGAAGGATTTCATTAAGCCGATCTCGTCCACATTTAATCCCTTGTTTTTCCCACTGCTGATGTAACAGATGGTGCAACGCTCGAGAACCGATTCGTGGGATTTCTTGCCGAATATGGGTACCAAATCAATGATAATGGCCTGCTCCAGGGCCGCTTCTTGTTCCCGATTTCCCCATTCATAGTAGGCTTGCCGACTATGGCCAAACACTGAACACAAGTCTTTTAAACTCGCTCCATTTTTCAATTCCCGTACTTCTTTCACTGTTTGGCCCCATACTTTTTTCGAACATCAATCCCCAAGTCCCGCTTCGCTATATCTAGCATCGTCTCCAAGGCGTCACCCTTGAGTTCAGCCATATACAAGGCGCGCTCTAACTCCTTAATTCGTGCCAGTGCTTCCTCTAGATTACCTGCGGTGGCTTCTGCTTTTGATTCGCTTGAGGCCTCCTCTTCTTGACCATCCTTATTTTCTTTTTCTAGTTGCATTCGATACCACTTTACGAATTCTTTCGCCACCAGTTTGTCTTTCAGCCCATACTCTTCCGCAGCCACTGCATAACTGAATTCTTGCCGAAGGTAACGACGTCCTACTTCTCTTTTTAGGCTATCGCTGTACTTTTTTTGGCTTTTTACTTTTTTCACAATTTGTCGCCTTTTCCCTCTTACTTTTGTAAAGCTATTTCAGGACGAGACATTATGGCTTTAGTCCTTACAACTACACCATTAACAACCCAGTTCTTTTAATTGACCCTGATGGTAGAATTGTAATTTTTAAGGGCAATGACAAGCAAAAAAGTCAGTTGCAAAATTCTATGAATCAATATTTTGGAGTTGAGGGAGTCTTCCAGATTGATGACTATGGGCAATTAAGTGTAAATAACCTTTCTGAAGAACAAAAGAAAAAACTGTCCAAGGATCAATTAAGTGCTTACAATGAAATTAGAGGACTAGCGAATGCTAATTTTGAAGTTCGATTTGATTTAGTTGATGAAAACACTTCATGGAGTCAATCTGATGAGATTTCTGGTAAAACCATCTTTGGAGATGATTACGCACTTGGGGTTATGGACGTAGGAGATTTATCAAAAATGGGGCAAGATGTAGGTAGATCCCTTGTTCACATGTTGTATGAACAAGCTGTTGGGGATAACCCTGCGATATTTACTGGATCTGGCACTAGGCCTAATTATGATAAAGCCCATGAGATGGCTATGGCCAATGATACCAGAAAAATTGGATGGACATACAAAAATGACATTGCAGGAACAGTAAATGGAAGTTATGTAGTCTATCGTGATGCAGTCGATAAGGATGGTAAAATCCTGAGAAGCACCAAAATAACAATGGTCAGCTCAGAAAATCAAACAGTATTGAAATATGAAACAGTCAATCGCTATGACACCCAGAACCAACAAATCATTAAAGAAAATAACTTTACAAAAATTGGTAAGAATTAGTATTCTGATATTATTGATTTCAATGTTATTTCCTATTGTATCTTATGGTCAAAGAAAAAATTTTGACCATAAGGTACGTTTGATATTAGTAAAACCCAAATCCATGAATATAAATAAAATTGATCGTTTAGATGGGACTGAATTAAAAAAAGTGAAATTTGTAAGCATCCAACAGTCAAGCGGAAATACAGAATTTGTTTGCCATAAACTTAAAGAAATGAAAAACCTTAAGTATTGTCAGATCATTTCAAGTAACGCATTTAATCAAGATTCAATTTTGG
>JBBAKX010000040.1:0-5611 GCA_040403315.1 Flavobacteriales bacterium | reverse complement strand
ATCAAGGTTTTGTTAAGGCTAGAAAACCTGATTTAGTAAAAGAAAAAATAGAAAACGCTTTACGATCAAGGTCAGCAATTGAATTAGAAGATCAACTAAATGTAAATGGGGTGCCTGCAGCTAAGGTAAGGACTCTGATGGAGTTTCTAGAAGAGCTTTCTGACGGAAAGAATGTCACGATTCCATTCGCTAGTTATGAGCAAGATGACAAAGTGATAAAAACC
Organism: Flavobacteriales bacterium; assembly: GCA_040403315.1. Taxonomy (GTDB): domain Bacteria; phylum Bacteroidota; class Bacteroidia; order M30B66; family M30B66; genus CAMCXT01. Next base: position 5,387 of record JBBAKX010000040.1, on the reverse strand, counting down.
ACTGGCATAGGATTCAGCCTAGATAAAGCTTCGCAATCAACAAACAAGCGAAGCCCAAAACTTGGAGAACATACCTATGAAATACTCAAAGGTATTGGTATCGACGAAAACCAAATTACAAAAATAATTGAAGCCAATATCCTTAAGTAAAAAAATGAAGTAATCAGGTATTTAAGATTCGCTTTAGTCGACTAATTTTGTTATAACTATTTAATTGGCTTATAAATTTGAATTAATACTTCCTTAAACTAGATTTTTTTTGTAATTTAAATTATTTCTATCTGTTAAAACCCCATCGCATAGTTTATTACACAGTCCCGATTTATGCGTCTAAGTCATTGAATTATAGTGATATTCTAGCAGACACGAATTCTTCTAAGGCGTAGGTCGCACGTTCGAATCGTGCTGGGTAGGCCAAATTTCATATCGGTTCATATAAAAGTAGGCTGGTTGATGGTGGGGTCTATTGATTGAATGCTGCAATGATTTACTATAGAAGAACTCTCTTAGGTAGTGGACCTAAATTAACGGTAATTCAAAGAGCACATCTTGGTTTAAACGGCTTTCCATTAATCTATTTATAGATTAAAGAGCTGGAGACAATCAATCCTCGAAGCCATTGGTGTGATTGGCTGTGTTCATTGCGCTTATGCCAATACATAGTCCAATGAAAATAATTTGCCATAAATGGGAGCGGTCGCAATACAAGGTCTTCATTAGTAAAATTAGATGCAAGGCGCTCTGAAATCACGGCTATTAAATCAGTTTTTTTAAGTATCTCAGGTATTAGAAGCCAGTGCGGAACATTGAGAACTACATCACGTTTATGTCCCTGGCCTGCAAGTACGTTATCTACAAATCGAATATCAGTAGGGCTCATTGAGACCCGTAAATGCTTTCCATCTAAAAATTTCTTTAATGTTAGCTTGCCGCTTGATAGTGGATGCCCCATTCTTAGAATGCACACCATTCGATCAGAGATTAGTGCTTGCGATCGAATACTATTGTTGTGTTCAAGATCTGTACTCAGCGCAATATCTAATTGATCTGATTCTAGTAATTCCACTGTTTTTTCAGGGGATATATGTAAAATATCCAAAGATATATTTGGCGCGGAAGAGCTAAGATTGTTGACTAATACTGGCAGAACTAGCGCACCAATTAGGTCAGACATTCTTATTGAGTAACTTCTATTTGATATTAATGGGTCAAAATGAATATCGCTAGACATTAAGCGAGAGGTCTGCTGCAGTATTTGCCCAATAGATTGCCCAAGTTCTAATGCCCTTAAGGTTGGCTCCATACCTTTGGAGGTCCTAATAAATAAATCATCCTTAAAAACATGCCTTAGGCGAGATAATGCGTTGCTCATTGCAGATTGGCTGATAGATACTTTATTGGCCGCACGAGTGACATGTCGCTCAGACATTAAGGCATCAAAGAAGACGAGTAAATTTAGGTCGATGGATCTTAAGTTAATAGGCTTTTTCATTAGCTATACCATTATTTATAAAATCAATATCACTATCTTAATTATTGATTTGACTGATTATATTCTGAAATACAAAATTGAATTAGTAAATTTAATTTGTTTAATAGTTATCTGAATGGAGCTGTTATATGGCGAGCGTCGAGGAGTTAAAAAAGAAGATCAAGGTGGTCATGTTTGATCAATACGGAACTGTGGTGGATATGCAGGGCGGCTTGGTAGAGATTGCAACCCCTTTTTTGGAAGCCAAGGGCTGGAAGGGTAATCCGAATTCATTTGTGACTTGGTGGAGGAGAACTCACTTTGAAGACTCAATGATTGATGCACTTTTGCACCGAGAACATACACCGTACCGCGAAATTGGTCATAGAGCAGTTACCAAAACTCTTGAACGTGCTGATGTTCATTTTACCCGAGATGAAGTCGAGTACCTTGTTTCATGTATTGAAAAATTGAGATGTTTTCCTGATGTACCCGAGGCGCTCAAGAGATTACAGTCAAAGTACAAGATAGTCGTTTTATCTAATGGCGATAGAGATATGCTTGAGACTGCCAGGCAGTATCACCAAGTACCATTTGATAATGTAATTTCGGTAGCAGAAGCAAATTCTTTCAAGCCGCATATTAATACCTATAAAAAAGCAGCCGAAATTATGGGTGTAAAAATGGATGAAGTCCTGTTTGTTGCCAACCACGTATTTGACTGCATTGGTGCCAAATCAGCTGGAATGAATTCTGCTTTTATTGATCGTCGGAAGCGCCCATTTGGCAATACTCCTCATCAGCCTGATATTTGGGCTGATGATATGAAGTCTCTCGCCGACGCAATGGTGTGAGATGCAACCTTTAAGCGGAGTTAAAGTACTAGACCTTACACGGATAGTGTCGGGTCCTTTTGCAACTATGCTTTTGGGCGATCTTGGCGCAGAAATTATTAAGATCGAGGAGCCAGTATCTGGAGACGAGAGCAGAACATATGGGCCCCCATTTGTTAATGGCGAGAGTGCTTATTTCCTTTCTATAAATCGTAATAAAAAAAGTTGTGCAATCAATTTGAAAACACCCGAAGGAATTGCGCTAATTCGGGAATTAGCCCTTAAAAGCGACGTGTTGATAGAAAATTTTAGACCGGGAACTTTGAAAAAATTTGGACTAAATTATGAGGAGCTTAAAAAACAAAATCCAGGTTTAATCTATTGCGCAATAACTGGTTTTGGTCAAACTGGTCCCGATTCACACAGACCAGGTTATGACTTAATTATCCAAGGTGAATCTGGTGTTATGGATATTACTGGCGATCCGGATGGGCCGCCTACAAAGGTAGGAACTTCAATAGCAGATTTATTAACGGGGCAATATGCCAGCCAGGGTGTTTTGGCTGCGCTAGTTGAGAGGTCTAGAACTGGGGAGGGTAGGCGTGTTGAGGTCGCTATGTATGATTGTTTGGCATCTCTACTTACTTTTAATGCAGGCGGTTATTTTGCTACAGGTAATACTCCTAAAAGAAAGGGAAATTCGCATCCCTCGATTGTTCCTTATGAAACTTTTGAGACATTGGATGGTTGGATCAATATTGGTGTAGCAAATGATAAATTCTGGAATTCTTTTTGCAAAATTATTGATCGCTTGGATTTGCAAAATGATCCAAAGTTTGAAATGGCATCAGATAGGGTTAAAAATCGTTTAGAGCTACTACCTACAATAAGAGAGATTATTAAAGGAAATAAAAAATCTCATTGGATTGACCTTTTAGAAAAAGCTGGCATCCCTAGTGGAATGATTAAAAATGTTGGTGAGGTATGTGATTCGGAGCAACTTATAAGTAGAGGTATGATTTTAAATATGCCACATCCAACTGCTGGCATCGTGAAAAATATTGATTCTCCGCTCAGGTTTGATGATCGAAATGATGAAGTCCATGTTGCACCACCAATATTAGGCCAACATACGCATGAAATTTTGAGTAACGTATTAAAAATTAGTCTAGATGAAATTTTATTGCTAGAAAAAAAAGGTGCAATTAAGTGCGCCAATATATGAGTGAAAAGAAAATAAATCTGGAAGAGGCGAGAAAGGCATTTGAGGCTGCAGCAACTGAGCATAGCCAGGAATTCGAGTTATTTTTTCTCTCAAAGTTATATGGGTTGAGTTATTCATACACCGATAAGACGTGCGAAATTACTTTTGAGCCTAAAGGATTTTCCTTTAATCCTCAGGGCTCACTCCATGGTGGCATTATTACTACCATTATGGATATTTCTATGGGACATCTTCTCAAGAAAAAGCAAGGCGTTGGAGTGACATTAGAAATTAAGGTTCAATTTATAAAATCAATAAAAAATGGTAAGTGTAAGTGCATTGGAAAAATTTTAAAAATGGGAAGAAGCGTTGCTTTTATGGCTTCTGAACTTTTTGATCAGGATGGGGAGCTTTGTGCGGTTGCAAGTTCAACTTGGAAGATTATTGAAAATAAAATGGGAGATTAAAAATGAATAATTTTTTGAAATATATAAGTGTCATATATTTTGCATTATTACCATCAGCTTATGCGGCTTGGCCGGATAAACCAGTTAAAATTGTAGTTCCATATGGACCAGGAGGAGGTGTTGATACTTTTGCAAGGCCACTTTCAGTAAAAATGGGAGAACAATTAGGTACTCCGTTTGTAATTGACAACAAGGCAGGCGCTGGCGGGACTATTGGCGTTCTTTTTGCAGCAAAATCGGCGCCTGATGGATATACTTTTCTTGCGGGAGCAATTCATCAAACAATGTCTGAAAGTCTTTATCCTAAAAGAGGATATGATTTTGATAAAGATTTTATTCCTGTTGGTTTAACTGCTATTGTTCCTAATGTGCTTGTTATTAATCCTAAGTTTCCTTTCAAAAATGCTGGTGAGCTTATTAGCTTTGCAAGAGAAAACCCTGACAAATTAACTTATTGTTCATCAGGAAATGGAACTTCACAGCATGTTATTGCTGAGTTATTTAAAAATAATTTAAAAATAACAATTTTACATATTCCGCATAAGGGAACTGCTGCTGCTATGACAACTTTTTTGTCGGGAAATTGTGACATGATGTTTGATGGAATGGGTACCTCTGCAGCACTAATTAATGCAGGAAAGATCCGGGCTCTCGCTGTAACAACATCAAAACGTTCACCATACTTTCCAAATATTCCAACTATGAAAGAGTCCGGTGGTCCAAGTATGGATGTTGGGACTTGGTACGGATGGTTTGCTCCCGCAAATATGCCTAATGAAATTATTTTGCGTATGAATAAAGAGCTAGCAATAGCATTACAAGCTCCGCAAATTAAAGAGATTTGGAGGGTTCAAGGTGCAGAGGCGCCAGCAATACCTTTAGATCAATTAAAGGATTTTGTACGGTCTGAGATTAACCGTTGGACACAAATTAATAAAGAAGTTGGTGTTAGCATTGACTGATGTATCTAGTTAAAATCCTGAATTTAATTTATTTCAAGCGCCCCTTAAAAGGACGCTTGAAGATTTTTTTCTTGACAAAACTGCATCGCACAGTTTATTACACAGTCCCAATATAATCGTATAAGTCATTGAAATATATAGAAATTCCAGCAGCCACGAATTCTTCTAAGGCGTAGGTCGCACGTTCGAATCGTGCTGGGCAGGCCAAAAATTCTATATAAAACAATAACTTAGTTCAACCGCTGGGGTGCAAAAGTCCATTGCACAGTCATTGCACAGTTTAATTGGTAGGCTGTACAATAAAGACTAGTTAAATTGCTGTTAAAACTAATGTCTAAAAAAGCCCAAACAACCGTTGTGTTGCGCGAAAAAGAACTGTTCTTAGTTAGTAGAGCGTGAACTGCTGTCAATTTAGGCCCACGACCAAAGAGAGCTTTTCTATAGTAAATC
>JBBAKX010000039.1:0-5753 GCA_040403315.1 Flavobacteriales bacterium | reverse complement strand
TTACTCTTGTTCCGTCTGGTTTGTAATGTTCCTTTTTTGTGATTTCAATTTTCTCAACAAAAAATAAAATTCCATTGTGAACGTAATATGCTCCTTGTCTAAGGTTGCCAAGTTTAAATTCAATCAGTTTTCGTTTGGCTTCTTTCAGGTCTTTTTGAACTGCTTTGAAAATCTTTTCGTATTTTCCAAAATCTTTGCAAGGTTTTCGTCTTGCAACAAAATCTGTTTCTGCTCTGCTTTTGTCCGTTAGTTTTATATTTTTCAGTTCAAACAAACCTTCTGTTTCATCATTCAATAAACCCAAAGGGTCATTGTCCATGATGTCGTCAATGGAAAGCGGTTCTTTTGGTTCTATGCTTAATAGTCCATGAATGTCATGGTCTTTTACCATTTCCGATTTTGTGGCGTTTACACGAATAGAATTTAAACGTGAACACAATTGATGTTCTTGAATGCCATTGTCGGCTTTTGGTTCTCTTTTGTGCTGTTCAAAAAAATCATTTATCTCTTGGAAAGAAGCCACAAGCCTTTCATCTTCATTCCTTGCAGGAGAATTTGAAGGCTTTACGTTCAACAAACCCAAAGGGTCGTTGTCCAATAATTCTTGTAGCTTTTTATCCTTGTCCACTTTGTTTTTTGCGTTTTAAATCTTTTAAATAAATTATGGCTTCTGCCATTCTTTTCTCCAATGGGTCAGATGATGTTACACTTGGTTCTCTTTTTTCTTTATCCATAAAAGCTTTTACTTTATCAGGATATAAAAGCAATGCTTCATCTAAAGTCATTTGAATTCTTGTTGATGCAATTACGTCTTGAATCACTTTCAAAACTTTCGTTGTAACATCTTTTGAAATTATTTCAAATGCTTTTTGGAAAGGATTTATGCGGTCAATCAAATCAATATGCAAATCATCAATGTTTACAAACTTGTCTGCCATGCGGATAAATCGTTTGTCGCCAACTTCTTTTAATTCTCCGCTTTTCATAATAGAATCAACCACTACATGCTGACGAACTTCTTCTACTTCTTCGGCTGATAATTCAGGATATTTTATTTGAATAATTTTCGGTATCAATACTTTGTTTATCACTTCGGGGTCAAGATTACCCGGAATGGCTTTCAATACGGTATCGTCTTGTAAAATGGTTGCTTTCAAATCGTTCAAGTCCGATTCAATAATGTCTTTTACTCGTTTTGAACTTGGTAATTTAAAACCTCTGATTTTTACTTCTCCTGCACCTGCTTTGTCGTCATCCGAAAGTTTTGTTTTGAATTTGAAATTTGGTGCAAGCACTTGTTCCATTAATAGCGAAGCGGTAATTGCTTTCAGCATATTGTTTACCGAAAGTTTTACCAAATCGTCTGATGCATCGGGTTGAGCAATTAAGTTGGTAAACTGTGCGTGGGTTTTATTGTTGCTGTCACGGGTGCAACGACCAATAATTTGAATTACTTCAGTCAATGAGCCTCTGTAACCTACTGTTAAAGCATGCTCGCAAAAAGGCCAATCAAAACCTTCTTTCGCCATTCCTAAAGCAATAATCAAATCCATGTCCTCCAAGGTTTTGATGTTTCGCAAATAGGTAATTACTTTCTCTCTGTCTTTCGGGTTATCATTTACTAAGTCAGCAACTTTGATGATTTTTTTATCTCTGTGGCGTTTCAGAAAAATAATGCCTGTTTCACTATCTACTTTTTTTACTTCTCCAATTGCATCCAAAATAGTGTCCACTTCATTGTGTTTGTCTTTGGTGGATTCACCTGAATTCACATTGGGAATATGAAGTATAGTTTTTTTCTTGGTGTCTAAAATATCAAGAATGGCAGAAGTGTATTTGCCCTGATAAAAATGGTAGCCAATGCCTAATGATTTTAAATAGTTGTAGCCGTTTAGCTGCTCGTAATAGTTGTAAGTTACTTTGGTAAACTTGGCTTCATCTGATGGCAACAAAACTGGAACGCTGTCGCCTCTGAAATAGGAACCTGTCATGGCTACAATATGAGCCGTTGACTTTTCCATTATGCTACGCAGCAATTCACCTAAACGGCTGTCGTTGTCTGCCGAAACGTGGTGAAATTCATCTATGGCTAAAAGCACATTATTGAATTTGCTTTCGTCCAACTCTTCAAATGCAAAGCGAAGTGTAGCATGGGTGCAAATCAAAATTTCTTCTTTGTTGTCCATGAAGTTTTTGAAAGCTGCTACCTTGCTTTTACTTCCGTCCATTCCGGGGGTGCAAAGGTTGTAATCGTCATTGGGTTTCCAATTGGCAAAAAAACTGTTTTCCTTTTTTAAATCTGCTTTTGCAAACGAACCAGCAATGGACCTTTCGGGAACGGCAACAATTATTTTTTTCAAACCTTGTTTGCGTATTTTATCCAAAGCTAAAAACATCAATGCTCTTGATTTACCCGATGCTGGCGGAGCTTTAATCAATAAGTATTGACTTTTGCGTTCTTCGTAAACACGGGCTGCCATTGGTCGCATTCCGTTGGCTGTGTTTTTTACACTGTCGCCTGTTTGGTGATATTCTATTTTTACTATGTCAGGCATATTTATTTCTTTTTCTTTTTGTGTTTAGCTTCAATTTCAAACAAAGTGCCTTTGCTCTTTTCGTCTTCTATCATTTGCTCGTATAGTTTAAATAAATACTCCAAGCGTTCTTCATCTGTTTCAAAAGGTTTGGCTCGATAGCAGCGTTCTACTGCAAGGTCTAATTGATGATGAGCTTCACGCAAACCATCAGGCATTTTTTCAGGGTCGTATAGTTGTGCTAATGTTTTTTCGGAATGGGCTTCTCTCTCTGCTAAAACTTTGTAAACGTGGTTTTCTAATTCTTTTTTTTTGGCTTCGGTGATGTCTGGGAAAGGAAAAGTGTTATAGCAAAGTGCTGTTGAATAACGATAATCTGATTTCAACCTTCCTGCAACTGCTCTTAACCAAGTCATGTGCATTCTTGACGTTATCATTGCAAAAACCCATTCTCTTGCATTATAAATTGCCTGTGCTGAATCAGAAACAACATAATCGGAATTTAAAAATCCGATTGGCATATATTCTCTTCTTTCTGATGAAACTCTTGGAACAATAATTGAATTAGTTTTTTTATATCGAACTTCCGCAAATCTGTGAGGTATCGCGGCTAAAGTATTAGTTGCACCTCTGTCGCTTTGTTTTCGGTGGGCTTTTACCTTTTCAATTCTGTCTTTAATAAATTTGATTTTTGATGCTTCATTTACTTCACCATCTTCAATCCAAATACACCATCTCGATATGTCATTTATAAATTCTTTTGAGCCTGCAAATTTCTTTATATATGTCTTAGCTCTTGAATCTTGTTCAGTCAATTGTTTGTATTCTTCAGGTGAAAGTGTTAAGTAACCACCATCGTTTGGCATACTTCCAAAATTCATTGAAGGCACATTTGAGAGTTGGTTTCTTCTACCATAAACATAAACATTATCACCTTCAACCAAATATGGCGAGATGTTTCTTACAACTGTTTTTAGTGTTTTATTGAAAATAAATTTAGGTTTAGTTGAAATATTTCTAATACCAAGAATAATAACAATTACAGCTGCTTTTGCTTTTGCGTTATTACTCCATTTGAAAGATTGATGAACAAAATCTATTTCCAATTTATCAGTCAATATACTTGGCCAAAGTGAAGCTACTTGAGAACCTTGACAAATGGAGTTAGTCGAAACAAAAGCACATTTAGCATTAGCTTTTTCAATGTATTTCCCACCTTTGAAAAACCAAGGTGCGATATAATCTAAATCATTAAATCCTTCAACTTTTCCATTAAAGACAAACTTCATATCCGCTTTTTGAATATCATCCAGAATTCTAGCACCTAAATAAGGCGGATTACCCAATACATAAACTTCATCACCTTTTTCTTTTGGACAAACCTTTTCCCAATCCAAACGGGTTGCATTTCCATATACAATTTTTCCTGTTTCGGTTAAAGGCAAAGCAGGTTTGGTGCGTCCAAATTCTTTAAAAAAAACTTGGTTCATTTGGTGTTCTGCCAACCATAAAGAAAGTATGGCTACTTCATGAGCAAAGTCGTCTAACTCTATTCCATAAAAATTGCCCAAACTAATATTACTAAAAGCCAAACTGCCCATTGCTTTAAAAATTTTCATTTCTAACTTTCGCAATTCTTTGTAAGCAATAATTAAAAAATTGCCACTGCCGCAGGCAGGGTCAAATATTTTAATGTTCCATAAGCGGTGCAGTAATACGTTTAATTTCTTTTGTCTTGCAGAGCCTGTCGAAGCATTGGCTGCTTCAAATTCTTCGTAGAGTTCGTTCAAAAAAAGTGGCTCAATTACTTTCATAATGTTGGGCACACTTGTATAGTGCATTCCCAAACCGCCACGATGTTCAGGCGTAATTACTGCCTGAATCATTGAACCAAAAATATCAGGATTAATAGCACTCCAATCCAATTCGCCACTGTCAATTACAGACTGTCGGCTTTTACGAGTAAATTTTGGTGCAGTGTGTTTATTTCTAAAAAGTCCACCGTTTACATAAGGAAAAGCAGTTAAATAATGAGGTAAATTTTTTCGTTTGGTTTGTTCGGTATTCATTACCTCAAACAACTTATCGAGATGAGTATTTAAATCGCTACCGTCTTGTTGGGTAAGGCTAACAGCAACAGTAAATTGTCCTTTATCTAAAATGCCTGTGTCTTCTGCAAAAAAGCAAAACAACAAACGAGAAAGAAACACATTCAGATTATGAACTTCTGCTTGTGTTTTTATTGGGTTATCTTTCTTGATGTCGTCATAGAGTTTTGCCATTTTTTCGGCAGCTCTTACATCAGCAGGGTTTTCGTTTTGGTGTTGTGCTTTTTCCATGCCTGCCCAAGGCAAAAAGAAATCAAAGTGTTTGGCAATATCAGTGATGGCAATGTCTAAGGTGTCTTGCGTTTTAGTGTCAACTGCCAAAAGATTTTTGTAATCAGTCACTACAACAAATCGAGGGTCATGTTTTACTGCTTTGTTGTCTTCGGTTAGGTCGGCAATGAGTTCATGCAAGTCAACGCCTTTAACGGCTTTAAAAAACAATTTCTTTTTCCACGCAATTTCACCGTCCACTTTAGAGAGATTAAGTCCACCGTCTTTGATGCGTTTTATAGTTGCTTTCGGTTGTCCGTAAGCCAATAACAAATCATAAATGAAACTCTCTTTTTTAAAAGTCTTTATGAGTTGTTGTAAGTTATTTTCTATCTGGGCTATGTTCATTATTTATTTATTTATGTCTTTTCGCTAAACAATATAGCTCGTAAAGTTAATATTTAAGTAACGTAATGTTGTCGGTGCGTTGGCAAAATTGGCTCTTTTGCAAGCTTGGGTTTGTGAGTCGGCTTGTGCGGCTTGCAAATGTGCCAATGTGCGGCTGGCTAAAATTGAATTAAAAAAAATGTGCGGTGGGGAAAATAAAAAATACAGAAGGGACGGCAATGAGTGTCGGCTTAATTGCTTTCCATTTGAAATATGGTCTGTATGTTGGTCACCTGTCAAAATGGTTTGTCTTTGTTAATTCGTTTAATTTTTAGTCGTCTGTTTATGGTTGCACTGTCGTCTTTTAGGCTTGCTTATAACGTTTTCGGGCTTGGCGAAGGTGGCGATTTTAACCACAAATGTTGATGCGGAGAACCAAACTTTGATTAACCACAAATATGTCTGCGGAGCACTGAACCGCCACTTTTGCCAAACCCGTCCTATGTTTACAATT
>JBBAKX010000038.1:0-6076 GCA_040403315.1 Flavobacteriales bacterium | reverse complement strand
CCACCCACAAGCCGACCCACCTTTGCAGCACATTTTATTTTGCCCAACCGCACCACCACCACCCGACAACATTCAGCACAACCGACAGTATTTTTCCCTACATTTGCCCCGTGAAACAAGTTTTGACACTCATATTCGCTTTTTACCTTTTAGCTTTAGCGGTTAAGCCATGTAGCGACAAAGACGACTGTAAATATCCGAGTGCAGAACAAACCACATTTGCAACAACCGACCATTCCGACCACGACAGCGACACCGAGAATTGCTCACCTTTTTGTATGTGCGCCTGTTGCGGACAATCTTGCAGTTTTACACACTTTCAAGCTGACTTATCACTAAATTTCCCGACAGTAGCACAAAAGGTTTCTGTTTATAAAGCAACCTTCTCTTCGGAAGTATCCTTTTCCATTTGGCAACCGCCAAAAATTAGTTAATGAATTTATGAGTGTCCGCAAGCGGACACAAAAAAACTGTTTACGGTGCTGACGCACCGCAAATTTTCATTCATTTCATTAACTGATAAATCATGCTCAATAAAATAATTGCGTTCTCTATAAAGAACAAACTCATAATAGGGCTTTTCATTTTAGCCCTCATTGGTTACGGCAGTTACCAATTCACAAAACTGCCAATTGATGCCGTGCCTGATATAACAGACAATCAGGTGCAAGTAATTACTGTTACTCCTTCATTGGGTGCTCCTGATGTAGAACGGCTCATAACTTTCCCAATAGAACAAGCCAACAGCAATATCCCTGGGCTGAAAGAAATCCGAAGTTTCTCACGGTTCGGACTTTCATTAATCACAATCGTTTTTGATGATGATGTAGATGTTTATTGGGCAAGACAACAAGTAACCGAACGTTTAAAATTGGCACAAGAACAAATTCCTAAAGGGCTTGGTTCGCCAGAATTAGCCCCAGTTACAACAGGTTTGGGGGAAATCTACCAATATGTAATCAGAGCCAAACAAGGTTACGAAACAAAATATGATGCAACCGAATTACGGACAATTCAAGATTGGATTGTTCGCAGACAATTGTTAGGTGTGAAAGGTGTAGCTGATGTAAGCAGTTTTGGTGGGAAGTTGAAACAATACGAAATAGCTATTGATGCCAACAAACTGAAATCATTAAGCATCACTATAAAAGATGTGTTTACAGCTTTAGAAAAGAACAATGGAAATACAGGCGGAGCATACATTGAAAAGAAATCAACCGTGTTGTATATCCGAAGCGAAGGTTTAATAGGAAACATTGACGATATAAAAAGTATCGTAGTAAAAAATATAACCAACGGCACACCGCTTTTAATAAACGATGTAGCCGAAGTGAGAATAGGCAGTGCCACCCGTTACGGTGCAATGTCATACAACGATGAAGGCGAAGCAGCAGGGGCAGTAGTAATGATGCTAAAAGGCGGCAATAGCAATGAAGTAATCAAGAATGTAAAAGAACGCATTGCACAAATAGAAAAAACTTTGCCCGAAGGTGTGGAAATTGAACCATTCCTTGACAGAACAAAAATGGTAAACAACGCTATTGGCACAGTTTCAAAAAATTTAATGGAAGGTGCGTTAATAGTAATTTTTGTATTGGTTTTATTCTTAGGAAATTTCAGAGCAGGAATTTTAGTTGCCTCTGTTATTCCTTTAGCAATGCTGTTTGCAGTAATAATGATGAACCTTTTCGGAGTTAGCGGAAACCTAATGAGTTTAGGAGCATTGGATTTTGGGTTGATTGTGGACGGTGCAGTAATTATTGTAGAAGCAGTAATGCACAGCTTAACACACAGCAAAAAATTAGGAAGTATTGGAAGAATAAATCAAACTGAAATGGACACCGAAGTAACCCATTCGGCAAGCCGAATGATGAACAGTGCAGTATTCGGGCAAATAATTATTCTAATTGTTTATTTACCAATTTTCACACTTGAAGGCATTGAGGGCAAAATGTTTAAGCCAATGGCTCAAACCGTTGCCTTTGCCCTATTAGGTGCTTTCATCCTTTCACTCACATACATTCCTATGATGAGTGCAGTGTTCTTGAATAAAAATATTTCACACAAGAAAAATTTCTCTGATAGGATGATGGATTTTTTCATAAACATTCATCAAAAATATCTAAGCAGAGTTTTGAATTTCCCAAAAACAATAATTGGAATTTCAGTTGGTTTATTACTTATTTCATTTTTCGTTTTCTCTAAAATGGGAGGCGAATTTATTCCTGCATTAGAGGAAGGCGACTTTGCAGTAGAAACAAGGGTGCTTTCGGGAAGCAACATCAACACAACCGTTGACGCTTGTTTGAAAGCAGCACACATCTTAAAAAAGAAATTCCCTGAAGTAATTAAAGTTATTGGAAAAGTAGGTAGCGGTGAAATCCCAACCGACCCAATGCCAATGGAGGCAGCGGACTTGATGATTATTTTGAAAGATAAAAGCGAGTGGACATCTGCAAAAACATTCAACGAACTTTCAGAAAAAATGAGTGAGGCATTACAAGATGTGCCAGGCGTTACTTACGGTTTTCAATATCCAGTTCAAATGCGTTTCAATGAATTAATGACAGGTGCAAAGCAAGATGTATCCTGCAAAATTTACGGGGAGAACTTAGATACACTTGCAAAGTATTCTCAAATACTCGGAGATATTTCGGGACATATAGATGGGGCAAAAGATATTTATGTAGAAAGCATCACAGGTTTACCGCAAGTAATTGTCCATTACAAACGCAATATCATTGCTCAATATGGTTTGAACATTGAGGATATAAACAAAGTAGTAAATACAGCATTTGCAGGGCAAAGCAGCGGACTTGTTTTTGAAGATGAAAAGCGTTTTGATTTGGTGGTTCGCCTTGCAGGTGAAAACCGTAAAGAGTTAGAAGATGTTCAGAACCTTTTAATCCCAACACCACAAGGAACACAAATTCCATTGTATCAGGTAGCGGATGTCTCCATTCAGGAAAGCGTTAATCAAATTCAAAGAGATGATGCAAAGCGTAGAATTATTGTAGGTTTCAATGTTCGTGGTAGAGATGTGCAGAGCCTTGTTAAAGAATTACAACAGAAAGTTGAGATGCAACTTAAACTACCAACGGGCTATTACATTAAATACGGTGGAACATTTGAAAATTTAGTAGCAGCAAAAAAACGCTTATCAATTGCAGTTCCGCTTTCATTGTTATTGATTTTTCTCTTTCTGTATTTTGCTTTTGGTTCTATCAAACAAGGTTTGCTAATCTATTCTGCAATTCCACTTTCTGCAATCGGTGGAATTTTATTTTTAGCATTACGAGGAATGCCTTTTAGCATCAGTGCAGGAGTTGGGTTCATTGCTTTGTTTGGGGTAGCAGTATTAAACGGCATTGTATTGATTGCCGAATTTAACCGAATAAAAAACGCAGGAGAAACAGACCTCAAACAAATTGTTTTGCAGGGAACAAAATTGCGTTTACGACCTGTATTAATGACTGCCTTTGTTGCTTCTCTTGGTTTTTTACCTATGGCAATCAGTAACGGTTCGGGTGCAGAAGTGCAGCGACCATTAGCAACCGTTGTAATCGGTGGACTTTTACTTGCTACCTTTCTCACACTTTTTGTTTTGCCAGTTCTCTATATTCTTTTTGAAAAAGGTTATTCGTTAAAGCGGAAAAAGAAAACCACAATCACAGCAACTACAATTTTATTGTTGATGTTCTTTTCTTTTCAAAATACAAATGCTCAAACACCAATCAATTTGCAAACTGCAATTGACACCGCTTTGAAAAATAACTTGACAGTAAAGAATGAAAAGCTAAATGCAGAATATCAAAAGAAACTAAAAGCCGCAGCCATTGACATTCCACAAACCAATTTAATAGGCGAATACGGACAATTCAATTCATTTTATAAAGACACCAAGTTTGGCATTTCGCAGGGCATCAGTTTTCCGACAGTTTATGCTAAACAAAAATCACTGCAAAGCGAAAACTATAAAAGCAGTGTGTTGAACATTGCAGTAAAAGAAGCCGAGTTGAAAAAACAAGTCAGCGATATTTTTTACTTGCTAATTTACTTGCAACAAAAACAAAATATTCTTTTACAAAATGACAGTTTGTATGCTACGTTTTTAGAAAAAGCCAACTTGCGTTTCGCCAAAGGCGAAAGCAATATTTTGGAAAAAACCACAGCCGAAACACAACGGGGACAAATTGCCATTCAGTTAAACCAATTGAAAAACGATATTGAAATTTTGCAACTGCAATTTCAATTACTCTTAAATACAACAACCGTTTACACACCGCAGGCAGAAAACCCGAAAATGATTTTCACTGCAACCCTTGACACTTCCTTAATCGGTAACCATCCACAAATAAAAGTTTTGCAGCAGCAAAAAAATATTTCAATGGTAAATACACAATTGGAAAAATCAAAGTTGTTGCCCAACTTAAATTTAGGTTACAGTAACCAAAGCATACAGGGCAACGGCAACGACAATAAATTTTACTTACCCTCTTACCGTTTCCAATCGGTTCAGTTTGGTGTTGGAGTTCCTTTGTTTTTTGGTTCTCAAAAGGCAAAAATAAATTCAAGCAAAACACTTGAATTGATTACCGAAAACAATTATCAAATCGGTTTACAAGCAATGAAAACAGAATACCAATCAGCATACAAACGATATCAAACACAATTGCAAGCCGTAAAGTATTTTGAGGACAACGCTTTGCAAAATGCAAGCACCATTACCAAAACCGCCAACGACCAATTTGCAAATGGCGACATCAATTATTTGGAATGGACAATGCTAATCAACAACGCAATTTCAATTCAAAGCAATTATACCGATGCGGTAAAAGACCTTAATCAATCAATCATTAAACTCAATTTCTTAACATCTAAATAAATTTCAATCATGACAAAATATATCATTATATCAATAGCGTTTGCAATCCTCACATCGTGCGGAAGTAAGCAAACAAAAACAGAGGCAACGGAAGAAACGCCAAACGAAACCACCGTTGAACTCACCGATGCACAACTCAAAAATTCTGAAATCAAAACAGGAAAAATTGAGCAACGCAACATTTCATCACTCTTAAAAGTGAACGGAAAAATTGAAGTGCCGCCTCAAAATATGGTTTCAGTAAGTGTGCCGATGGGTGGCTATTTACGTTCAACAAAACTGTTGGCAGGAATGCACATAAGCAAAGGAGAAATAATCGCCACAATGGAAGACCAACAATACATTCAACTCCAACAAGATTACCTCACAGCAAAGGCACACTACACTTCCATTGAAGCAGAATACAACCGCCAAAAAGAATTGAACCAAAGCAAAGCCAGCAGCGACAAAGTTTTTCAAAACGCACAAACCGAATATCTCTCACAAAAAATTCTTATAAAATCTTTAGGAGAGAAATTAAAATTGATTGGAGTTAATCCTGACAACTTAAACGAAAACACCATTTCAAAAAGCATCAGCATTACTTCACCTATTGACGGCTTTGTATCACAGGTAAAAATGAACATTGGAAAATATGCAACGCCAACAGATGTATTGTTTGAATTGGTAAACCCTGCCGACATTCATTTAACGCTTACCATTTTTGAAAAAGATTTGTATAAAATTTCAATCGGACAAAAAATATTTGCATACAACAACACCAACCCAAGCAAAAAATATATTTGTGAAATTATTTTGATTGGCAAAGATGTAACCCCCGAAAGAACCATTCAGGTGCAATGCCACTTTGAGCAATACGATAAATCGCTAATCCCAGGAATGTATATGAATGCAGAAGTAGAAGTTTCAACCAACAATGCTTTTGTAATTCATAATGATGGAATTGTCCGCTTTGAAGGCAAGCAATTTGTTTTTATTGAAACCGAAAAAAATAAATATGAAATGCAAGAAGTAACAACCGCCAACAACGAAAACGGTTTTACACAAATAACCTTTGCCGATAGCACAGATATGAGAAATAAAACTTTCGTAATACAAGGTGCTTATACTTTGCTAATGAAAATGAAAAACGCAGCAGAGGAAGAATAAATTATTTCAAACAAATATTATTTTCAAAATATGAAATTACCA
>JBBAKX010000037.1:0-6278 GCA_040403315.1 Flavobacteriales bacterium | reverse complement strand
ATACATTAATAAGAAGTAATTTCATATTGAATTTTAATTATTTAACGATAAAAAACTTTTCCGTTTAATCCCAAAAAGACTCGGAGACATGACGTATAAGATGAATACAAATGTACCCGACTTGAATAGGGAGTTGAAGATTTGTAAGGAGTCAGTTTCCATGCTGTAAGTCAATTGATAAAATACTACGGGAAACCAAAAAATTAAAAAAGGGATTGTGTAGGTTAGTGAAATAAACCATAGGTAGACTCCTCGGATAAATAAGGCCAAAAGAGCCATATACAAGATGCCCAATCCTGGCCCAAAGCTACCGTATGCCTCACCTAACGGGCTAACATTCATGGAGGTATTCCCGACTAGCTTGTCTCCTGTAAAATACTCAAAGGTAAACCGCCCTCCAGCTTTTGGTTTATCTGGCCAGAAAACCCGAGGAATTAAGGAAGAAAATATTGCTTGTCCCAAATAGGCTCCATTGTCAAATTCTTTTGCAACCGGAAAATACTTAATCACTTTTGCAACTAAAAATCCTTGATTCGACCTCACGTATGATGTAAAAAAATAATTTGATTCAAAAAAATTAATCTCCCTACCTGATCCCTGAGTAAACATTTGGTTAAGATACAAAGCTGATGTTAGACCATTGATATTACTTGATGAGGAACTTCTCAAAACAATTTTCAAATTTTGGAGCGTGAATAAAAAAGAACTTACCATTATTATCATTAATATTTTACGCCAAAAAGAAATCTTCGATCCAATAAAAATAAAAGAAGAAATAGTCATTCCCATATAAACAACAATCGTAAACATTGAGCTCAAAATCGAAACATAAATCAAGAACAAAATAAAGTATGTGATAAAAATAAGTCTGTATTTTTCCAAAGAATTTAAATACAACATCAAAAACCCAACAAAAGAAGAAGTAAAAAAGAGATACCCTATATATTGAAAATCTACTGGGAGATAACTTTGCAAAAAATACATTAAAGTGCCTAAAATGATAAATAACTTTGGATTTATTTTAGACGAATTTAAAATTTCTAAAGATTTCTTGAGTCGAAGTTGAAAAAAAATCCCCTCATCTTGACATTGTTTCGATGAAATAGGCCAACACAATAATAAGTTAAAAATAATGATTGCAGGCAAGACAAATTGAAAATAACTTACTTCGTCGATGGGCATGTATTTAACCCATACTTTAGATAGAGGGTTATTAATTGTGTAGAATTTATACCCCATAAGTGGTACAAATAACAATACTAAAGTAGCATGGAATGAAATTAGTTCTCTTAAAATTATACCATTTCCTAGTTTATTTAAAGCCAAAATCAATACCAAAATAAATTCAAGAACAACTAATGCGGCATAGTCGATTACAATTGCAGTAAGTACCAATAAACACAATTGAATGAATATAAAATTATTTGAAAGTTTATTAATCAACGTTGCATTGTTTGAATTGTAAACAATCTCATTCTGGAATTGCAATAATTTCGCAGGATCCTATTTCGTAGGCTTCGGTAATGGTGTATTTTTCTTTTTCCCCCCATCCATTTAAAGAATAAAGCTTGAATTGATTATGCAACAAAATTCGCTGGGCATCTCCTGGTTGGAACAGTTTACTATTCTTTTCAGCCCAGTCCACAAATTCAAAAACAATAATCGGTCTCGGATTGATTTGCAAAAAATGCCCCATGCTTTCAAAGACCATGGCTTCAAATCCTTCTACATCCACTTTAATCAAATCAGGTTTCAGGTGGTGTTGATCAAAATAACTCTCCAATCGGATGGTTTTCACCAACTCTGGCGTACAATTAAAAACATTGGAAAAAGAGCCTTTACCAAATTTATCTTCTGGTGCAAAAAAGGCCAATTCCTGGTTGTCTTCAGCATGGATGGCCAAATTGATTGCGTGAATGTTTTTCAGCTCGTTTTGTTGAATATTCCGCGCCAAATAATGAAAAATTCTGGGCGATGCTTCAAAAGCATGAATGGTTACATCTGGTCTGCGCAATGCAACCATAATGGATATAGCCCCAATATTGGCTCCCACATCTATGAATACAGCATTCTCAGGTAAGGTTTTGGCAATGTAGGATACCAGTTCCTCTTCATAAATCCCTTCAAAAAATAAATTAAATGCCACATTATCCTGCAAATTTGGCACCGTAAACGATGCATGACCACCTATGCTAAAAGTAACCTCGCTGCAATTCCTGATGTATTTTGCATACAATAGCCTAATGAGCCTCTTCTTACCTTTAAAGGGAGGTAATTTTCTCCATGAATTTATAAGTACCATTGAGTTTATGCTTTACTGATGTATTGTAAGGCTTCCATCGCCCTGCTTTGATAATCATAGCCGCTTGCCAAACTTCGATTTCTTGCTTTGTATCGAATATGACCTGCATCGGTCTTGGAAAGTCCCAATAGGTAATTTATTTTTTCTACACAAGTAGACATATCTGTGTAAAAAAAAGCCTCTTCATCCTCCTGAAAAAACTGGGTATGCTCAAGTGTATTAGGTGTTAACAATATACCACCAATTCCAGGAACCTCAAACGAACGCATGCCGTGAGAAGTTGGATTGTGTGGACGCAATGGATTGAGCTGAACCCGATATTTGCGCAAGGTTTTCCAAAAATCAGTGCCATATACCGAATCGTGCAATTGGATCAAAGGATGTTTAATTTTCCAACCCTTGCCATAAACATCAATACCAATGCGCTGATCTGAGAGGGTACACAAAAAATCTTCGCGAAATTGATCTGGATTACCAACAAAACATACCTTGACGATCTCTTCTTCTTTCTGACATTCCTTAAAAATTGCCGCATTGCTTTCAAATCCAAACGGTAGCCAGGCCGCCTTTTGACCTCGTGCAGTAAGTTCATCCAAAACGGATAGATTGTAGGTCAGATGTAAATCATAGAGACCAATCGAATTGGTGATGTTTTTGTTGCCACTTCCTCTTCCTGAAAAGAAAAACGGATTGTCTGGGTTGTAGTTGATCAGTTTGATTCCTTTGGTTTGAATTTTTTGCAAGGTCTCTGGAAATATTTCCATCCCTTTGAACACCCAAAGATGACTGGGGTGAAAAGCTTCCACTACATCCAAAAGTTCCTTGTTCAGTTGCTGATAAATACCCGACAACTTCAGGCGAAACAGAATTTTATGAAAAACACTTTGTGTGTAATACTTATGAAACTTTCCGTGGATATCGAACAGTTTGATCTGTTCAATCTTTCCAGATTGTTCCAGATAGTGCATATAGAACAACTCTAAGGCTCCGGGCAAGGCCGATCCTGCTATCAAAAGCCTCATTTCTTGTAGTGTTTGTACAGTTGAGTTTTTACTTTTTGAAACAGAAAGCTGGGAAACAGCAAAGAACCCGTGGAAAAAATCAAATACAAAGCCCAGATTCTGATCCGATTCAGGAATACCAGATGCTCGTACGTTGGCAGTTTGCTTGGATTCAGACCTATGATCAACCCCGCAGCTTCCGGCAAGGCACCGTTGCTTTTGTAATCCTGTATCCAGAATGGATAAGTAACGGAATAAATGCGCTGGTGGATTCGAAAAATAATGCTTTGATTCGCTTTACCTGCATCAATAAAACTAGAGACCAATACATTGATCACTGAAGGCAATCCACCCGTCACCACTTTAAAGTTCTTCCAGGATTTGGCAATTCTGTCTCGGTAAGAATTTCGAAATTCTCCTTCAAACAACATATCCTTAATCACCAGAGGCTCCTGAATGCTGAACAATCGGCAACCATTGGCCACCATCAGGCAGCCCAAATACATTTGGGCATATATGCTGCCATCGTGTTTGGCCGTATTGTATTGGTCAAAAGCCGACTTTTTATAAATGAGGCCACCCACAAAACTAAAGCAGGAATAATGTTTCAAGGCAATCTCCGTTCCAGTACCCAGCACCCCCGTGGAATGCGCACGTTCCATCAATTGATTGTCCAATCTTTCTTCGATGCAATTGCAAAATCCTATTTCTGGGAGGTTGTTGGATGTCAAAAAATCAGCTAAAAAAGCTATACTCTCCTCTCCATTTATGGAGTCGTCGTTTCCAATTACCAGGGCATAATCACCCGTTGATAATTCAATACACTTGCGGTAATTCCTATCAAAGCCTTCGTTTACCGCATTGATGCTAAAGATGATCGGAAATTTATAATGCGGGATTAAAGCCTTGATCTTTTCTGCTGTAGCGTCCGTCGAGCAATCGTCACTGATCACGATTTCAATATTGGGATAAGTCTGTGCTTCAATTATTCTTAAACTTTTTAGCAAGTACTCAATCCGGTTGTACTGTGGGATGCAAATGGAAATTTTCATTAGAGTGCAGGTTTTTTACCTTCAATGTACAATGAGAGACCATAACCTTTAATCGTTTCATTTTCTACATCTCCAATAGACTTGATGTTTTGGCTAATCCCATGTGCAGATTCAACAACATCCACAAATCCATGATCACCAAGCTTGGACGCCAAAGCAAAAAAATCATACATGTACTTGTGTTGGTGTGGGTACCCCTGAAAAAAACCGATCAGATTGTGCAGCATTTTATTTGGAGGATATTGCCCTTCCAAGTGCATATTCAAAGCCCACATAAACTGCTTGTAGGCATCCTTGTTCCCATTATTAAACTCCTCTACGTACAATGTAGCGTGCGCAGACAGATTCGGTACTACCAAGCGAATCGTTCCGCTGGGCGCTAGTACGCGATATGCCTCGGAAAGAAACAAACTGGCACTGTGGGAGGACAAATGTTCAAACAAATGGGAGGCATATACGACCTCCACACTGGAATTCTGAATCTGCGCCCATTTTTGGTTCAGATTCATGTATTTGGCGTTGCCAGATTGGTATTCCTGGTTGGCACCAAGCATTCTGGCCATTCTTTTGCCCAAGGGAAGCTGTTGAATCAAACTATTCAGGGAAGAATCGGTATTGATCCAGCCCTCTGGCCGTACTTGGCCACACCCCAGATTGAGTTTCAGGTTATTCATGAGTTGATTGGTTCAGCATTGACTCCATGGTTTCGAATGGAGCTTGAAAATAGTGTTCAAAATTTAAAGCTTCTCGAAAATCATGCCTAGCCTGAAGAGATAGTTCATTGTGATGTAAAACTATGTAATTCAAGACCTCAAGTAGTGACTCTCTCGACAAATCTGTATCAAACGCCCAGCTATACTTCCCTAAATGATGCTTATAATGCACGTGGTTATAGTAAATAACGGGTAAGCCGCAAGCTGCATATTCATAAATTTTGTTGGAAGCAGTGCCTAATGTTGAATTCATAACATCGTTTGCTGAAAATACAGCTAAGCCCAAAGTGCAGCTAAGCGTAGTTTCGGCAACCTGATGATAAGGGGTGAGGCCTACAAAATGTATATACTGGATCGCATTTCTGCTTTTAGCCAAAGCAAGTAACTGTTCCTTGTATTCTGGTGAAATTGGACCTTTTAACACCAATTCAATATCCTGTGCCGCAATTTTACAAGGCAACAAATTAATCATTTCTTCAATTCCGTGATTTGGACTGATGTTACCTTGAAACAATACTCTTAGTTTATCGGTTATTTTTGTTGATTTTTCAAATTTCCCATAGAAAGTAAGAGATGGGTAATTGGGAATAAAAAAATATTTACCCGGAAAATACTTCAGAGGGAAAAACTCTTTACGTTCTGCCGCTGGGAGCGAAAAAACATCAATCTTGTTGAACCAATGCTGCTCGGCCATAACTGCCAGCCATTGAATAGAGTATTTACGCGATCGAGACAATTCGTAGATGTCATGATTGTGGTACCAAAGTAGTTTTTTCTTTTTTCGTTTGAAAAAAGTAGAAATATGATAAGATAACAATGGAATTGGATCGTATACAATACAAACATCACATTGATTGATGAGAGAACTAAGCTTGAAGACGAAACGCAACCATCGCAATACTTTTTTTACAACATTGTCTGATTCCAGTTCTTTTTGGGGAATCATTTTGCCAACTGGAAATAAACGCACATTTTTGTGATAATTCCAAGTAGAAGGAAACTGATTATTGTACACCAAATCGACCTCCCAGCCTTGATTTGAAAGAAAATCAATTGCGTTGAGCGTAGGAGGAAAAAGTTCTGGGTGACTATAGATTGCAATGCATACTCTCATTGAATAAGGTAAAATGACTTATAGTTTTATAGAATTAAAAGTAAATAGTGTCTGTCCATAGAGTTCTAAAGAAAAGATATCCAGCAAATTATCGTT
>JBBAKX010000036.1:0-6615 GCA_040403315.1 Flavobacteriales bacterium | reverse complement strand
CCCCCAAAACCCCAAAACCCCATGACGATTGAAAGAACCAGAAATATTCAGGCGACTTTAGTTAAGATTGGCATGCAAATATAAGAAAATATTTAAGAATTAAATATATTAAATGTAAAAGCCAGAGAAAACTACTTATAAATCGTTAGCGACTTCAGCTTCAGTGGGTGCTAACGGTGGCGGCTCCACATAATCATCAGCAAATTCCATAGCCACCTCAAAACAACAGCCCTCTCTGATCATTACCTCAGCGAATTCCTCTGCTTATTAGACCTAAAAATCGGGAGGCATCACCATTTCCACAAATGGGAGTGCGAGCGCAGCAAGCGAGAAGGAGACTCCGAAATCTGCATACCTCATGAATTCGACATTAAAAAACTTTTCATTCGGCGCCGTCGGCTTAAATTCGCAAGCTGCTGCCCATCAAAACAATACAACATCAACTTCAACAGCAGGTGGTATTGCAAACAGCAGCAGTAAGTTCGTTAATAACCAAAAGTCTACATTGGTGGTCAATGATTAGCATAAGCAGCTGATCAAACAGTCACTGCTCAAGAATGCTCACAAGCCCCAAACCAAGGCGATTCTTGAGAAGATAATGCAGAACCGAGCTACTAGTTTACAAGGTAAATAGTAGATGGCTACCTCATAGGCTATCATTAATCCTAATGGATAGAACAGAGAGGCCTAAATTTATGGGGCCGCAGCCACAGTATTAGTCTAGCAAACCCCACACCCACCACTCTCAATTACAGGCCAAGCAACCGCTTCTATAATCATCGCTCCAATTGTCACTACTTCTACCGCACAATATTAGTCCCATAATAATATTTAAGTCGGTCAGCTCAGCGGTTCGGGCTTGCAACAAGACAATGAGAAATTGTTCAATTTGACTGCTTCCTCGATCGGCTCGCAGCAGAACCCGTTCCACCAAGTGCATCTGAAGACCGGATCCATTTTTGGAAAACCGAGGTGCGGCAGCAACGATTCAGCTTCCGTGTACGCTGCCACCAATTCTGTGAAGTTTCTGGGCGCTGCGATAAAGAAGAAGATCTTACATGTGACGGGATAGTCTTCCAGTGTTTCATCTTCATCCATTACTAACTAGTCATCCGCGCAAAACAATTAAATCATCTAATTGTGCTCTGAGTAGTAACCACAACTATTCAAAGAGGGTGGAGTTTCGATCGGATCCCACAGGAGTGCAGGTGGTTTGAACAAGAGCATGTCACGGTCGTCGAGTGTATAGAAGCTCCGCGATACCATGTACCGTTTCACGATATATCACCCGACCACAATCGACTCCACAAGTACTTAACCTATTCCCTCCCCTGCAGCAGCTGCGGCGGCTAACAAACATGAAACATAGATGAAGGTTATCGGGGATAGTAAACCTTTAAATAAGGCGGGCGGGGCCAATTAATCATAATAGGTATAAACTACGACCGACAACAAATATGCCAAAAAGAACAAATCTAAAACTAAATTCGTGCTTGCGGAAAAAAATATTTAGCAAAACGCGATTGTACAATCCAAGTTGAAAACATCCTCAAGCCAGCAAGCTCAGTAAAATGCTATCGAGTGTATTCAATAGAAATAAAATAAACCCGATTTAATTATAAATAGCGAGGCTGCTAAAGAAATTAGCAAAAGCAGCAGCACCACACAAAATTTTGTTAAAGAAAAAATAAGCAGCAGCAATGTGGTCATCACCTCGCCCATGAAACGAGATATTTAATTGGCAGCTCCTTCCTATTCATCTGTGAATGAGGAAGAAGATTTCTATCTCAATGATAAGGATTTGAATGAAATGTCACTTAATGAGGCGTAGGAGCAACATAAAAACACTCAACGGAGCGTCTCGAGCAAAAGTGGCAAAAGTGATACATCGGATAGCGCTAAAAGCACGCAAGACTTCTTTTTCTCTAAAAAACAGGTTAATAAGAAGCCTTAGGCTTCTACCAAAACTAATAACTCCAAACCCCTTGCGCACATTCCCCCTCTGCATCCACCTACCGCTCCCATAAGTGGGAATCCTGGAAAAACTGCTCCAAAGACCAAATCCCAATCGTCGATGTATATGTTCACCTTCAGCAACAACGATGAGGAGGCCTTCAAACGAGCTGTCGTGAATCAACAAAATGGATACCACCACACCCCGACATCTTCGTCTGGGGCCACTACAATGGGCCATTCATTTTCGTAAGCTACAAATACCCAGCCCTAGAAAAAGAAAAGTATCTTCTCCGAAAACTAAAGTATAGTTCGCGCGCTCCATGAAGAAACGTTTGGCCTCTCTGCGTCTAAAAATATAGAGGCGCTATAAATTAATGGAGGCGCAAATCTTTATTAGGCAGCTTGTGCAAAAATGTAGGAAGAAAAAGAAAAGGAGAACGGTGGGAGCCCGACCGAGAAAAAGTTCAAAAGCTTGTACAATAAATATTGCGAGCTAAGAATCTCATCTCCACGTTTCCGCATCCACACACCCTCCACAAGTGATATCATACTAAACACCTTGTCCTCTAATCGCCAGGGTACCCGCGGCACACATGATGCAAGTGCCCTTAGCAATCCCTCTGCGATGAAGGACTATTGTGATGGTGTTATCGAGAAGTCACAATAATTGCCATAGTCTAAAATTACATACAGCCAGCTTATGCTGCAAACATTCTCAAAATTCCCCATCAACGCTCATGACTCCGAAGAGAGAGATGGTGGTGTGCAATCGGATCCAAATTTTAGGAGTCTGCAGAATCAAAATAAATATGCGACCCTTGAATTGAGTTCCTCGATAACTTAGAATCTATTCTAGCAGGCTTCTTATACTTCGCTTCCTCGGATAAAGAACTAAGCCGGGCTTACCGACAATATTACTACCCTTAATAATTTGAATTAAAAACGTGCGTTTTCTGTAAACTACGCTCAAACCAAATTCGGCACTAATTTTGCTAATTCATTGAGCCCACAACAGGATATCTTCAAAAACAACATGCGACCCCCGTCGAGCCTCATATCAAAGCACTCCGGCCTCCCATAGGTGTTTCTTGAAAAGTATAAGAAGAACCATAACTTCCCTGGCTAATTGCATCCCGAGTTATTTTCGACCCAGAGCAAACAGGGCGGATTCGAGCATTCGGCAAGTCCGTTCCCTCATCCCCTTGAAAGTCTAACATTGCAAAAACGCCACCTTTCTTTAGCGGAATGTATAATTAATAGACCCGCTTTCTCAGAAGGAGGCCATATGATGAGAGTCGAGAGCTAACCTAACTGGGGAAACGCCACCGGGAATTTCCAACATCACCTCGCCTCTCTTAACAGACAGGTTTTTTCATAGGGTCAACTTGGTCTTGGAAAAGGCTCATCGATGACTTCGAATAACCCGTTGGGTCAAGCATTGAACTTGAAAAACCAGATGCTATCGGAGGACAGTGAGAGCCTATATAATGGTTAAATGGTGAGCTCAATGGATCTTAGATAATTATAATAAAGAAAAGAGGGAACCAGTCACCAGAGCCCATTCACAAACAATGAAGACTACAACCTTAAAGTGAATAACCAAGAGTCTATGCCGTCATCGTTGAACGGGACGCCCTTATAAAAGTCCATGCCACCTCCCAAGCCTCCCGGCAAGCGCATTCAGACTCAGGAGATCCGCTAAAGGAAGCCCGTTATTAGTAAGAAATTTTTAAACAAGATCTTCTCGAACTCGCCGGAGGCGTCCAGGACTCATTCGGAGACTGGTGGTTTCGACCCCTATGTGTTTCACTCTCATATGCAATCATCTCAAAACTATTTAGCGCAGACCATGAAACCCAACTCAAGCGAGAATAATCTCACGCCAATGTCCCACAACGCCTCGAGGTACCAGGTCCGCCCGAACGGTGAGAGTATTATTAGCAACACATACAGCGGGACTTATTCAAAGGGTAACCGGGAGGAATACGTTTAATACTAAATAAATATTGAGCCTCCACCACCAACTGACGACTAGGAGCAGTACGAAAGTACGTTGCCTTCAGTAAACATTATCGGCGGTGCGGCGCGCAACTCCGTCATATTTGACAAGATAAGCCCATTCGGCCAGCAATTGCCCTGCCACAGCGAGTTTGAGAGGGACCACGAAGGCCTCTTCAACCAATTACGCTGAATGCAGCCGTCCATGAAAGTAAGAGTGGGATCACCATTGACTATAAACCCTAAAGTAAAATACTTCGTTGTGATAATATAGTGCAAGCCTCTTGCTTGCATGCTGAGCGCATACAATGATTTAAGTTAACTAGTTAACTACTATATAAGCACATTGAGTCACACCTCTCCACGAGTCTCTCTCCCTTTTTTAGAGATGAGAGAAGACGCCGCGGCTTCATATATATTTTGCGAGTGAATATAATTTATAATAAACTTATTAAATGAACAACGCTCCCCATTATCATCCACTATATTTAATGTCTAATAACACCTACGATAATTCTTCTATTCTCTAATAATCAACCTCCATCCCCCACATTGGATCGGTCCCCCATCACTCACCTATCAATCCCTACAAAATTCATTTAAAAGAAGATGATCTACCCAAACACAGAACACCACGAATCAAAATTGTTGAGTAAAAGAGGCTTTTGCGGGCTAGAAATTCTATTATACAAGAGCCTTCCCAGAAAACTCTTAAGAATCATTACACGCATAAAGCAGGCTCGTTTGTTATCAGCGACCAGGAATTCGGTCTGGTCAAAATTGAGAGAGACGTTGTGCTGGAAGGGTCTTCTAGAAATTGGTAAAAACTGCACGAGTAAAAGCTTTCCCTGCTTAATAAGTCTATAAATTAAAAATAACTTAAAATGAACGATTCCTTCTATAATCCGCTGCAGTTCGATATTAGAGAGCTGGACTTCCACTAATTGTTGCAACGCCCACAACAGCAAATACATTTACCCAAAAGGCAGTCCCCACCACCCTCTTTTAACTTGTAGCATCCCTTCGCGCAGTAGGCTTAGAGGCATTATGAAAAACACTCACCTTTGTAAAAACTGCAACATTAGGAAATCAGGAACAGGTTTAATGCAAGGCTTAAGCAAGAATCTGGGAGGAGTGAAAAGTAACAATATAAGGGGGGACCCTAGGGTATCAGTGAAGATTAAAGGTAGATTTATGAATAGGTTGGAATTCAGTCATACACGAACAGGGATCAATCGAATAAAACTCCTCCGTAACAGAGTTAAGTTAAGGCCAAAGGGGTAATGGGTGCCAGGAATAACAAACACAATGACACATTTTAAACGCAGCAACAAGAGGACATGTTGATCGAGCATCCAATTCTCGCCTCTAACGACCAAGACGAGGATACGATTACGAACCTGTATTCAATGAAGAAGTTTTATACAAACAGGCGCTTCGACTTCATCAAGTTCTTTGAGAAGTAGTACGGTACAGCGGGACCCCTTGCAGTTGCTGGTCCTCGATTTATGAGCAAAGCCCAATCCCCAACCCCTCCCATGAGTTCAATGGTTCCCACACGTACAAGGAAACAAGACCTGATTGAAAAAGATCTTTAGCATAAACTGTCATCTTCCGGAACATTAGAGTCGCATCAATAACCGACATAAGGTCAGGGGATGTAATAATAATCTAGGCATGCAAGAAAAGACTTCTTCGCATCATAATAAAACGTTGACTAAGAAATGAGCTCTACTATGGGACCTTAATAACGTGGAACATTCGAAAACCTGACAGCAACACCTGTTTATCTATCCAAAACACGAAAGCTCTCATAGAAAAGGGGTGAGAGGCTCATGAGTCAGACAAAGTATGCAAACATCATTGTCGATGGGATCCCTTTGAGTCAAGATAAGTAGATGAGTTCGACTATGCCAGAGATGAGCGGCTAATTCCTGAAGCCACAAAAGGCACAAATTGAGAGCAACATCGTAGTCGTATAGAGAAAAATCTAACCTCAATACTCCAAGAGGCCAGACCTGACATATTAACCATTCTATCCCTCACCAAGGAACACTTTTAATGAAATGTCAATAATCAAGGATAGTAAAATACCTTTGAAGGAACCCTCCTCAATGCCAACCTCAAGACTGAATTCCTTTGTTAAAACAGCGAATCAACCAAATCGAGCGAGAGGCCAATACATGGAAAAGACTGATTTCACTGCAGCAACTTCCACTCCTTCAGAGTGCCACAACCATTTCGTAGAAGTGTCAAATTTCGAACAAAAAGCACTTTCAGAATATCCGAAACCCCACAAGCTTAATTCTATGCCATAGACTCCCTCAGCACAGATACACCAAGGCAAGAATAATATGTTTGGTGATCGTAAAAAGCGCTTCACCGAACTGATGAACTTCAGTTGTGAGACTGATATCATAAATATGAATTACCGATTAAACATGCTGAATGACCCTAAGCAATAGGTTCTTATACCAACTTCCAGAGGTGCCTTTGCCAAAGAACATACAAGTGTATTTTTCAATAAATAAAACAAGAAGGCAGTGAGCTTCCAGCTGCCACCTGCAACACCCCCTGTGAGTAGCACGAATGTGGAATAAGAGTGATTGTTTATAAAATGAAATCTTGTGATGAGACGATCGGGGTTTTGGGGTTTTGGGG
>JBBAKX010000035.1:0-6825 GCA_040403315.1 Flavobacteriales bacterium | reverse complement strand
TTTATCCGCATGTTTACATCCTGAACGTGAATAGTTTTTTCACACTCTGACGTTACCTGCAAGCGTAAAGAGCGACCGTGCAACCATCGGGCTGACATCTAAACGACCAACTTTCGGGCGACCTGACAAACCCAATATGCCGATACTCAAACCAACGCTTCTGTATTTTTTATTTTCCCAACCGCACATTTTTTTAATTCAATTTTATGGCTCACGCACATTTGGCTTTGCCGCCACCCACAAGCCGACACACGGACAAAGCCAAAAGAGCCAAATTTTCCCGCCCACAGGACAAGTATTTCGGTATTTATGACTACATTCGCAAACGAAAAATTAAACATCAATGCAAAGTGATGATTGTCCCAAGTTTAAGAAAATATGCAGCTTTAATCTGGCTGACAGTGGCTACTTTGCCTTTGTCGGCACAGACTAATTACACCCTTCAAAAAGCCCTGCAAACGGCAAGGACAAACAACCCCATACTAAAAACGGAACAATTTAATATCGGCATTTCCCAAGCCGACATCATTACCGCTAAACTTCGCCCAAACCCCTCACTCAACAACCAAAGTTTGCAGTTGATGCAGCCTTCGTATTTTCCTGCAAATACAAATTGGTATAACGGACAAAACCGACAAGTTTGGTGGCAACTTACAAAACCATTTCAGTTTTCAGGGCAGCGGACATACAAGATTGATGTTGCCAACAAAAATGTGGTATTTGCTGAAAAAAATTACATTGAAACGGAACGTAATCTATTTTCGGAAGTAGCCAACAAGTGGCTTGAAGTGTGGACAACACAAAGACAATTAGAGATAATTCAAACGGCTAAAACCAACATTGACAGTTTGGTTAGTATCAATCAACTTCGCTTAAAAAATCAAGTAATTACTCAAACTGATTTATTCAGAACTGAACTGCTGGCAAAGCAATATGCCATTCAATACAAGACAGCAAAACAAGACCTTGTAAACCGTAAAAAAGAATTACAATTTTTATTGGGAGTGCAAGACAGCGTAAGCATTGATAATACAGACAACTTCCTTTTTACTGCTCCTGCAAATATTGACAGTTTGCTTAATCAATCGTTACAAAATCGCAGCGACATACAGGCAAGCAAATCATTGATTGATGTTTCAAACAGTAATATAAAATTGCAAAAAAGTTTAGCATATCCACAACCCGAATTAGGTTTTATTTGGAACCCCCAAAATACAATTCCTTACTTTGGAATTTTTGCAACAGTTGGCTTGCCCTTTTTTAACCGCAATCAAGGAGAAATAAAAAAATCGTTGTTATTGAAAGACCAAGCTGAGCAACAACTTACAACTATTAAAAGTAAACTGCAAACCGAAATAACAACGGCTTATGCAAGCTATCAATTGCAACAACAAAATATTCAAAATTTCAAATCTGTATTAGAGCAATCGCAAACAATATTAGATAATGTGAAATATGCTTACTTGAAAGGCGGAACAACCATTATAGATTTTTTGGAAGCACAACGCAGTTGGTTAGAAACACAGCAACAATATTATAATGCTATGCAATCATACCGACAAAGTTATGTTCAACTGCTTTACGCAACAGGTTTAATCAATCAATTGGCACAATGATGAAAAATTTAATTTACATATTGACTATATTATTTCTTTCGTCTTGTGGTGGAAGTGATAAAAAGCAAACAGAAAAAAACACTACTCCAACCATTAGTAATAACGGAAAAAACATTTTGTTCACAGATATGGAGAGTATTTCGTTTTTCAAGACCGAAAAAATAAGAAGCAATAATATAACTGCTGAAATTACAGCCCCAGCAAAAATTGCTGCTACTATTTTAGCATCGGGCGAAGGGGCATCGCAAAACATTATCCTATTTGAAAACCCCGATTTAGCAAGCAGTTATACGCAACTCATACAACATCAAATCAACATCAGTCAAATTCAAAACATCAACATCAAGCAAAAACAAATTGAATTAGACAGAATAAAAGATTTACAACTTCACGGTGCAGCCACAGGCAAAGATTTATTAGATGCTCAAACCAATTTAAGTATGGAACAAACTAATTTAGCTAACGAAAAAGCAGCATTGATAGAACACGAAGCCAAACTAAAATCGGGTGGTTTTAATCCCGAAAATTTGAGAAATGCAAAATCGGGAACTGCATATATTATTTGTGATATTCCCGAAAATCAAATTAGCAAAATAAAAAACGAAAGTATTTGCAACATTCAATTTACCGCTTTCCCCGATGAAAAATACACAGGAAAAATTGATGCTGTTGCTGATGTTGTGGACAATGCAACACGAATGATAAAACTTCGCATAAGCGTTAACAACAGCAGCAGTAAGTTGAAAGCTGGAATGTTTGCCAATGTTTCTTTCGGATTGAGTGAAGGAAATTTTATCAGTATTGATAAAAATTCTATTATAACGGTGCAAGGCAAAAATTATGTATTTGTAAAAAAGGCAAACAACGAATTTGAACGCAAGGAAATTCAGGCAGGGCAACAAATTGGCGACAGAATAATTGTATTTAGCGGATTGAATAATGAAGATGAAATTGCAATTGAAGGTGTAATGCAACTCAAAGGTTTAAGTTTTGGATACTAAAAAACTAACTATGATACAAGCACAAATCTATATTGACGCAGACGAACTGAAAGGCACAAAACCTTTGCAGGACTTCATTTTGCAATTTCTGATAAAAGAGAAAATTCAAGGAGCTACTGTTTTTCGTGGACGATTTGGGTTTGGAAAAAATCAGCAATTGAAAAGACCAAACGAACTTTTTAGTTTTGATGAAACACCTTTGATGATAATGTTTATAGACGAAGATGAAAAAATTAAATCCACTTTAACCGCATTAAGAAAAGTTTGGAAAGGTGGATTAGTTATCACACATCAAGTAGAAGAATGGAATTAAATGATTAAGAATTTACTCGTATTCTCTTTAAAAAACCGTTGGGCGGTTGTGGCAGTTAGCTTGGTGCTAATGGCTGTGGGATATTTTTGTTTTACCCAATTAAAAATTGAGGCTTATCCCGACATTGCAGACACCAATGTAATTGTAGTTGCCCAATACGAGGGCAGAGCAGCCGAAGAAGTGGAGCAACAAGTTACCGTGCCAATTGAAAGAGCATTACAAAATACGCCCAATGTGTTAGACCGCAGAAGCAGAACAATTTTTGGTTTATCAGTTGTGCAACTCACGTTCAAAGACGGCACAGACGATTATTTTGCAAGGCAACAAGTAATTGAAAGATTAAATACAGCACAACTGCCTGATGGAGTTTCGCCTGAATTAGCACCACTTTCAACAGCGGTAGGCGAAATTTTTCGTTATGTGGTGGAAGCACCGCCTAACTTTTCGCCAACGCAATTAAGAGATTTACAGGATTGGGTAATCAAACCTTATTTACTGCAAACCGCTGGTGTTGCCGATGTGGTAACCTTTGGCGGACCTTTGAAACAATATCATATTCTTACTTATCCCGACAAACTTCGCAAATACAATCTCACAGTTTCCGATTTGGAAACTGCGGTTACATCAAACAATCAGAATACAGGCGGAGGAGTTATTTCAAGAGGCGGACAAGGTTTTGCCGTGCGTGGTTTGGGTGCAATAAAAAGCGAAACAGATATTGAAAACATTGTGTTGAAATCTGTAAACGGAGTTCCTGTTTTTGTTCGTAATGTAGCAAGTGTGGAAATAGCACCACCACCGCCAAGCGGTGTGTTGGGCTATACCGTTGCAGATGATAGTGTGAATGTAAACAATGGCGTTGAAGGAATTATTTTGTTACGCAGATATGAAAATCCAAGTGAAGTTTTAGCAGACCTCAAACAACGTATTACAGATTTAGAAGAACACGAATTACCCGAAGGAATAAAAATAAGAACGCTTTATGACCGTAGTTTTTTAATCAATCATTCGCTTGAAACAGTTGGCAGAACATTGTTTGAAGGCATTAGTATTGTTATCATTATACTAATTTTCTTTTTGGGAAGTATAAGAAGTGCTTTAGTTGTTGCCTTGACAATTCCATTTTCATTATTATTTGCTTTTATCTTAATGCGATTAACGGGAATTCCTGCAAACTTACTTTCATTGGGTGCAATTGATTTTGGAATTATTGTGGATGGTGCTTGTATAATGGTTGAGCATCTTATTAGGAAATACCGAACGGCAACACCCGAAGAAAAGCAAAATGGTATTATTCGCATTACGCTTTTATCCGCACAAGAAGTAGGCAGAGAAATTTTCTTTTCTGTAACCATTATCATTTTAGCTTATATGCCTATCCTGCTAATGACAAGAGTTGAGGGCAAATTGTTTTCGCCAATGGCTTTAACCCTTGCATTTGCCGTTATCGGTTCAATGTTGGCTGCACTAACTATTATTCCTGTACTGATTTCATTTGTTTACTACAAGGCAATTTCAAACCCTGATAAACCAATAAAAGAACATAAGAATTTCATTCTTTCATTTGCTGAAAAGCAATACTCAAAAGCACTTGCAAAGTTTATGAAGCACTATAAAAAAACAGTGTTAATAGGTTTTTCCGTTGTGTTAATTCTAATTTCATTCGGCTCATTTTTAGGGACGGAGTTTTTACCCGAATTAGATGAAGGTTCAATTTTTCTTCGTGGCAATTTTCCTTCTGGAATTACAATTCAGGAAAACGCCAAGTATGCACCAAAGATTAGAGCCATTATTTCTAAATATCCACAAATTGCTTTTGTCATTACTCAAACAGGGCGGAATGATGACGGCACAGACCCTTTTCCTGCAAACAGAAATGAAATTTTAATTGGTTTAAAAGATTATAATTTGTGGAGCAAGACCATTTCAAAAAAGGAATTGATAAAACAAATAAGAACTGATTTAGAAAGAGAATTACCAAGTGTTCGTTTTTCATCGGGGCAACCCATCATTGACCAGGTTATGGAAATTGTAACAGGAAGTGCTGCCGACCTTGCTGTTTCAATAGTTGGCGATGATTTAAAGATGATGCGAAATAAAGCCGATAGCATTGCAACCATCATCAAATCAATGCAAGGAAGCGAAAGTGTAAACATTGAACAAGAAGGTACGCAAGAACAACTTGCCATAAAAATAAATCGTGAATTTGCAGCCCGTTACGGCATTAATGTTTCTGACATTCAAAATATGATTGAAGCAGCAATAGGTGGAAAATCAATTTCTGTTTTGTATGATGGCACAAAACGATATGATATTGTAATTCGTTATTTGCCACAGTTTCGTAACAATATTGATGAAATAAAAAAACTTCTTGTCCCTTCCGCAAACGGTTCACTTATTCCGATGAGCCAGTTGGCAGACATTAATTTTGTAGAGGGACAAACCAATATCTACCGCTACAATAACAAGCGAATGATAACCGTTCGGACAAATATCAGAGGCAGAGACCAAGGTGGTTTTGTAAAGGAACTAAACCAACGAATTGAAAAGGAAGTGAAAATACCAAAGGGCTACGAATTAGTATTTGGCGGACAATATGAAAACCTTGAAAGAGCTGGCAAGCAATTATTACTGACTATTCCATTGACTTTGATTATGGTATTTGTTTTTCTATTTATGCTTTATAAAAACATTAAACAAACATTAATAAATGCAAGTTGTATCTTGTTTGCTTTGGCAGGTGGAATAATTGCTTTACTTATTCGTGGTTATTACTTCAATGTTTCGGCAGGTGTTGGTTTTGTTTCTATTTTCGGAATTTCAGTTATGGCTGGTGTGCTTTTGGTTTCAGCACTTAAAAGGGCGACAAATTATAATTCAATATCATCATCAATAATTAACGCAACTGCTAAAGAACAGTTGAGAGCAATTCTTTCTATTCTTGTTTTAGCAATCTTGGGACTAATCCCTGCTGCAATTTCAAGCGGTATTGGTTCAGACGTTCAGCGACCATTGGCAACTGTTATCATTGGCGGACTAACAAGTACTTTGATTTTTGCACCAATACTAATTCCACCTTTGTATTGGTGGACAAACAAAAACGGAACTAATCAACCAAAAAATGAAAGTATATAAATTATTCATACTGCTTTTTATTGTTGTTCTTTCATCTTGTGAAAAAGAAGAAGGCAACGGCAGCGTATTGGTGACAGTCAAATATAATGGCAAGGCAGTAGAACAGGCAAGCATTTATTTAAAGCGAGGCAACGACACAACAACTGCAATCCCCCCGTCAACTTTTGACAAGCAAACAGGCGGAGATGCAATCGGACAGGCATACTTTGACAACTTGCAACCCGACATTTATACAATTTATGGTAAAGGTTACAGCCAACAAAAAGGCGGACAGGTTTCAGGTAAAACGATAGTAACAATTACCAAACGTTTTAGAGAAAATAGTTATGATGTAACTGTAAATACCCAATGACAGCCATCACACACTATGACAGCCATCACACACTTGCAAGCACATTTGCAATTCACACAAGCCAACCCACAGACCAAAAATTGCAAAAGAGCTTACAAGTTTCCCACCCAGAAAAAATTGAATTAAAAAAAATCCTTCCCTTCTGAAAATAAAAAATACGCAACCGCACAACCCGACAATGACAGCGAAACTCACGGCAGACAAGCACTTCACCGACACTGACGACAGAACGCCAGCAGGTAACAGCGGGTTTAAGAAATTGGCGGTTCAGTGGTTAATTGAACATTCTATCTCGCATCAACATTTGTGGTGGCTTGACAGTTTTGTGCTCCGAAATCGCCAACTTCTTAAACCCGCAAAACGTCAGGTTGTGAAAAAACTAAGTTTTTCATAAAAAAAGAGGTTTAT
>JBBAKX010000034.1:0-6939 GCA_040403315.1 Flavobacteriales bacterium | reverse complement strand
CAAACAGAATAATATTATTTGAAGTATTAATTTCATTTTTTTGTTTCAATTGTTAATTTGGTCGTCCTACCATTGGCTATAACGTTTCGCGGGTTTAAGAAGTTGGCGATTTCGGAGCACAAAACTGTCAAGACACCACAAATGTTGATGCGAGGTAGAATGTTCAATTAACCACTGAACCGCCAATTTCTTAAACCCGTTGTTATCGGTTGCTCTTCTGTCCGTCCTAAGTCGTTTCGTTTCCATTCTTGCACGAAGGTAATTAGAAGCGATTTACATTCAAAGCACTTCCGGTTCAAGTTTGTAGTCAGCCAGTGCGGGTGCGGAAAATAAATTTCTTTTTTAAAGAAGCATTGGCAAAAATTTTTCTTTGGGTGGGAGAAAAAATACTCTCTTAAAAAAAAATTGCTTGCAGCGTTGGCTTGTGCGTTTTTTTAAGAGTGTATTTTTTGTGGGTGGCTTTTTATTTTGAATTGATAATAGCTTTACCAATTCGTCTTGCGTATTCCGGTGGAACTGCATTGCCAATCATTCTTGCCGCACTGTGCATACTTGTTGCATGAAAAATATAACTCTTGGGAAATGTCTGCAAGGTTGCACCTTCTCTAATTGAAATTGCTCTGTGTTCTTCTGGATGTGCAAACCTTCCGTTTGAAATACTGAAAAACTTTGTTGTGATTGTCGGTGCTGCTTTGTCCCAACACATACGGCTGTAACTGTCTTTGAAACCGTCACCTTTATATTTCGCTCTGCCTAATTTTTTGTCTGTCCGCCACCACATAGCGTTACCGCCATTTGTAGGTGTGCCGATTAAGCGTTCTAAATTTTTCTCACTCAACTTGGCAACTGAATGATTGAAGATACTTTCATCTCTGTGTCCGGCTGTTATTTTTGGAAAACCGTTTTGCTTACCAAGAAAATCTCTTACAGTTGGTTTGTCTGCTTTAGATGGCGAAGGAAAAACTTCTTCTGTTGTTACTCGTGATGCAACAAGTGAAAATCTTCTTCTTGTTTGAGGCACTCCGTAATCATTCAAGTTTACAACTTTGAATTTCACTTTGTAACCTCTCTTTTCTAAATCGTTTGCAAAAGCGGTTAAGCCGCTTTCATCTTTTCTCGTTGCAATACCGGGAACATTTTCAACAACAACATAACCGGGGTTAAAATATTTTACGAAGCGGTGAAACTCACCAAGTAAATCTTTTGATTGTTCTGATTTCTTTTTGTCTGTCCGAATGATTGACCAAAATTGACAAGGACTGCAACCTATGAGCAACAAATTTTTGTCGTTTCTTTTCAGCGACAAATCTTTTTCTAAATCTGCTTCTTTGAGTTTGAAAACATCAGCAAGAATAAATTTCGCCCCCTTGTTATTTGCCTCATAAGTTTCTTTGCAATCTTTATCAAAGTCAATTCCAGCAATAACTTTTATGCCTGCCTTTATCATTCCGTTGGTCATTCCACCTCCGGAACAAAAAAAATCTACTGCTTTAATTTCTTTATTTGGCATTGAATAGCTTGTTCAATATTATTGGTGCAAATTAAGGGATTTTCTTTTATTTCATTACCCCAAAAGCGAAAAACTAACCAACCGTCACTTGTTAGTTTTTTATTTACCTCTTTATCACGCTGAATATTTCTTGAAATTTTCTTGTGCCAAAACTCAACGTTTGCTTTGTGTTGGTGTTTCTTTTTCCTCCAATCCTTTCCATGCCAAAACTCACTGTCGCAAAAAACAGCAACCTTAAACTTTTTGAAAACGAAATCCGGTTTTCCGAAAACTGACTTATCATTTTTTCTGTAACGCAAACCTGCTGACCACAAAGATTTTCCCAACAAGGTTTCAATTTTTGAACCCTTGTTCTTCACCGCTTGCATGTTTTTTCGCCTCTGTTCTTTGGTCAATCTATCCATTTTATACACTACATTTAAAAAATATAGTTTAAATATTTGCATATTTTACAAACATGTTCCATATATTTGCTGCCATAATAATTCTCAAAAGTAAAAAAATGCGGTCTAAAAGAAGAGAAAGATTTGAAAAGGTGGCATCAAATCGTGTCCAAAAAGTCATTGACTTTTTAGGACTGATTGGAAACTGTGCCAACAAAAACAATTATGAATACTCTGAAAAAGACGTTGAACTTATGTTTAAGGAAATTAACCGTGCTGTTAAAGAAGCAAGGGTTATGTATGAGAAGGAACTGAATAAAACAAAAACCGGATTCAAATTTCAAAATTAAAATAGAGCATGGAAAAAAATTGCACATGGTATTTCGGTAATGAGGGTGGAATTGATATTGGTCCAAATGACCCAATACATCAAACATTCAAAGGCAATCCTTACTACTCAATCGTAAGAGAAGCAATTCAAAATTCTTTGGATGCTGTAAACGATAATCGTTTTCCTGTAAACATTTCGTTTCAATATTTTAATTTGGATAGGTTGGAATATCCTTCGTTCTTTCAATTAGAAGAACATATAAAACAATCTCAAGAGTATTTCAAAAATAATAACGATGCAAAAAGATTGTTCGGTGATATGCTGCAATACTTGAATGGAAATGAAAAGGGAAAAAAGAAATTGCATGTTTCCTGTTTGAAAATTTCTGATTCCAACACAAAAGGAATGCACTATGTTGAAGGAAATACAGAGTCGCCTTTTTATGCTTTCCTAAGAGCTGCCGGTGTAAGTTCAAAAATGATTGGTGGTTCTGGTGGCTCATTCGGATTTGGCAAAGGTGCATATTTCGCTTTATCGCCAATTAAAACTTTGGTTGTGTCGTCAAAAGATTCTGAAGGCAATGTATACTTTGAAGGTGCTACACGATTGACAACACATAAAAATGATAGTGGTAAAAAATTAACGGCTTACGGTTTCTATGATAGTAACAATGGTGAACCAATTAGCGATGATGAAAATGTTCCGGAAATTTTTCGGAGAAAAGAAACGGGAACGGATATAAATATCATTGGTCTTTGGGGTGAAGTTGATAGAGATAGATTGATGATAAAATCTGTGCTCAATAATTTTTGGCTGTCAATTCACGAACACAAACTTGTTGTTACAATAA
The DNA here is from genome assembly GCA_040403315.1 of Flavobacteriales bacterium. Classification (GTDB taxonomy): domain Bacteria; phylum Bacteroidota; class Bacteroidia; order M30B66; family M30B66; genus CAMCXT01. The sequence continues at coordinate 3,865 of JBBAKX010000034.1, read as the reverse complement.
ACGATGTAACGATTAGCAAAGAAAACCTTGAACAAGTTATTGATGAATATTTCCCTACTGAATTTGAAAGCGGTAATGCAACTGAAATAGAATCGTGGAATCCGAAACCTTATTACAAAGCTGTGAAGTATGCTGATGCAAATGACCAATTTAAATTTTTCACTGATGAACTTCCCACACTCGGAAAAGTAAAACTGTATGTGTATTTAGAAAGAGGTTTGCCGAATAGAACTTCTTTTTTCAGGTCGCCAAAAATGGTTGTGTTCAAAAGAACAAACCGAAAAATTAACGGCTACGCTGCTGTGTTTATTTGTGATAGTGAGAAAGGAAATGAAATACTTCGCATGATGGAAAACCCTGCACATAATGTTTGGAGTAAAGATAATTTTCCAAAAGAGGAAGGAAAGGTTGATAAGGTTGCAAGAAAAGCAGAAAATGAATTCAGCGACTATGTAAACTTAAAACTGGAATCACTTTCTAAAATAAATACAAGTAAGAAAGTTGCGTTCTTAGGATTGGAAGATTACCTCTCCATTCCGCAAGACCTTTTAGAGAAAGATGATGATTCAGATTTGTCGGGAGAAAACACAAACCCAAATTCCGGAATGCCTACAAAAGATTTGACGGAAGATGAAACCGGAATGCAAACAACAAGCAGTGATGAACCTGTTACAATTAAGCCGACTATAAAAACACAATCAGAAATAAAAGAAGAAGAAGACGCTGAATTATCAGAAGACGGAGAAACAAAAATTACTGTCGGTGGTGAAAATGAAAGTGGTGGTGGTAATGAAGTCGGTTCTGATGATGGAGATAAAGAAGATGCCGGAACAAAAACAGATGATGAAGAAAAAAGTAGTAAGATACTTGTCAAAGTAAAATTGAAAGTTGCTGCACAAAAGGAACAAGATATTTTTTATCACAATCTCATTATCAGTTCTGATGATGCAATTTCAAATGCAGAATTAGAGTTGCTTGTCAGCGGTGATAATGATAAAGATGATGGCATTGCAATTATTTCAAGCGATAACGGAAAAATAGAAGGCAACAAATTAAAGGGCTTGTCTTTGTCAGTCGGAAGAAATCAAATCAAAGTTCGATTTGCAGATAACCTAAAACATTCCATAAAAATTAAAGCGTATGAAGTTCAATGATGTGTCTTTTCCTCACCCTGTTTTGGGTGTAGGTGATGCCGTCCGGAGTAAAATTAGTTTGCCCGAACCTGAAATTCTTTCAGAGATTGATTCGTATTCAATTACTGTAAACTGTCTGCATGATAATGCTGATATTTCTGAATTAGTTAGTGACGGTCAAGCGGAATATTTCTGTGAAGCAACTTGTTCAAATACTTTGTTCCGGCAAATTTTCAAAAGTGAAAACGGAGAAATAAAATTCACGATTGCTAAAAAAGATTTGAAGGGGAAAGTTTTTTTCACTTGTGCATTAGCAGCTAAAATTCCGCTTGCAAATTATCAAAACAGTAAAGCACATGCTGATTACGCTGGTTACAATTTTGAATTAGACGAAGGAGATATTCTTGCGTTCTTCGGTGAGTTTAGTTTTAATGCTGATATAAATTACGAAAAGCTGAAAGCCGTTTCGTCATTCATGGAAGTTGTAGAAAACAAAGATGAGAAAGCAGAATTCACTCATGTTGATTTGAACAAAAGCAAAATTGAAGTTCAGCTTCCTTCAGAAGATTACAAGGTGTTTGCAAATGATAGCATTTCTAAAGAGCCAAAATTTGCTCCTGTGTTTCATTCATCAATTGTGCTGAATGCTTTGCTTATGGCTTTATACAGTTTTGAAACTCACAAAGAATTGCTTTGGGCAAAAGTGATTGATTACAGATTGAAAAATGAAAAGCAGTTTGCAAATATCTCAATAGAGGAAAAAGAAAACATTCCGGAAATTGCTCAACGTCTTTTAGGAAATCCTTTTAGGCGTTTAATTTCTGAACTGCAAGTCATAGTTGATTCACCTAACGAAACAGAGGATTATTAAAATGGAAAAGCAACAAATATTTAAGGAGAAGTATCTGCTGAAAATGAAAGATGAAATTGATTCTGATAAATACAGAAGCAATGAATTTGTTTTTGATAAGAAGCAAACTTTTATGATGCCCAACATTACAAAGCCCGAAGGGCTTTTGTCAAGGTTGAATCATCAAAATGATTTTGAATCTGCTGTGCAGATTTTTGAAGCATTTAAGAAGTTAGAACCTATTCAAGCATCAGATGAAAGATTGTGGGCTTACCTGTCGCATGTGGACTTGTATCCATACATGATTAAGCGTTGGGATGCTGCATACAAGGGAACTGCAAAAGATGTCAAGGATTACATTATTGAACATTGGTTTTTAAGTTCAACAGCTCAAAGTGGCTTGCTCCGGCATGCTTTAGCCGGATTATGGTGGGCTGTTTATTTGTCGGTGGATGAAAGCAGGGGAGAAAAGAAATACGAATTGACGGAAATTCTTTTCCGTCAATTAGATTTTCCAACAAGAACTTTAGGAACTTACAAGTTAGGACGTCACAAAGAAGCTGTGATTGGAATTTTGGAATTTATAAAAGAGAATGAAAAACTTTTTTCAACTGGATTTGAAAAGAAAACAAGATTCGTTACAAAACACATTAACCAAATCGGTGGAGTAAAACCGATTTCATATTATGACCGTTCTTTTTTCAAGAACGAACTACAAAAAATTTCAGCAAATATTTCTGCTGTCTAATTTCTCATTCGCAAAAGCAACAACATCTTTTGTTGTTGCTTTTTTGTTTAAGAGTTTTTGCTGATGTTTTTTTTCAATAAGGCAAAATCAAAATCAAGATACCAACCGAATTTCATTATGTAATCAATCGTGATTGCAAATTTTCCGTTTTCAATTTTTGAAATAGTTGAACGGCTTACTTCCATGATGCCCGCTAATTCATCTTGACTGTATTCTTTCTGTTCTCTGAATACACGAATGCTGTCGCCTATTTGTTCACGATATTTTTGAAAGAAGTCCAGGTTCGGTTTGGGCTTGTTGCTTGCCATAAAAATTTAGTTTACAAACAAAGTCCTTTTGTGTTTTTTACCGTTTTCGTCCTGAATTGTAATCCAAACATTTGTTTCTACGCCCTTAACTCCTTTGGTGAGGTCAAGCATAATTTCCTGCTCACTGACTGCAATTACTTTCCCTGACACTTGTGAGTAATCAACCTTGTTGATTATTACAGTATGTCCAATGAGGTCTGCTGTATTAACCGGAACAACTTCCAAGTCAGATAATTTTACAGTGTTGATTGGTGGAAATGAAAGTCCTGTGTTTAATGCTTTGATGTCAACTCTTGCTGAAGCATCGTCTCCTTTGATTTCCAAAACAACATAGAGTTGGTTTGGGTCTTCGTCTGAATTTGGAGTGTGGAACTTTGCCACTTGTCCGACTTTAGTAGGTTTCATAATATTTGTGCAGTGTTTAAAGCGTTGCCCCCGCTTTTAAATGTTGCTGCAAATATAATATTAAGTTTTGTTCGTGGTGCAATATATTGAACAATTTATGAACAACAATTTTGCTACGAAGCAGAACAAAGCGTTGGAGAAAACACTCTTTCATTTTTTTTTATGGTTGGTCTTGTGTGTGAGCAAAAAAAATGAAAGTGTGTTTTGTGCGATGGCTAAAATTTTTGTAGGTTGGCTTTAAAAAAAGAAATTTATTTTTTGAAGCGTTGGCATTAGAAGTTTTGTCGGTTGTTGCCCTTTTTATCCGAAAGCTGATTGTTTAAAGTCCGTCCGATAGTGTCTGCACGGTCGCCAATAGAGTTACCGATAACGGTTTCGGGCTTGGCGAAGGTGGCGATTTTCACCACAAATGTTGATGCGG
>JBBAKX010000033.1:0-7941 GCA_040403315.1 Flavobacteriales bacterium | reverse complement strand
CGGACTTTTAATCCGTGGGTCGACGGTTCGAGCCCGTCTGGGCCCACTCAACAAAAGTTAGGCCTTCGACCTTGAAGCTAATTCAAGTGCCTCAGAGTCGTAGAGCCTGTCTCGCAAATTCGTGGACCACAAGGTTCAGGGGACCAATCGTGAGTCACAACGATACGCTCATGTTCATAGCTTACTTTTTATTTGTCTCTTTGAACAGAATTCAACTGACTTAACTCAGTAACTCACATCTAGATCTCAATAGGGTAAGGGTTAAGTATAATTCCCCAGATGCCCTGCAGACCATCGCAGAAGAGAAATTTCTCGCCAATGCAGATTTTCTGGCTTACACCCACAAGTCAAATCCGCATAGCATTTTTAATTTTAAGAATTCTAAAATCATCTTGAAAAAAGTGCTGAATTTTATGCTTTAGCCCATTGATAAAAATCTGTGATTTTTTGAAAAGAGTAGATAGCTCCGGCATCTTTCAGATCTGAAGTAGAGTGTGCCGACTGAGCGATTCCGATAGAGGGAATGCCAGCGTTCTTGGCTGCAAATATGTCCTCAGTTCGATCGCCAATCATAATCGCGTTATAATCAGGAAACTTATTTAGGCACATTTGGATAACTTCTGGATCAGGTTTTGGGACAAACCCATCTGTTCCCTGGATATGGTCAAAATTTCCCTTTAAAAGAGAATGAAGAACTACATCTTCAGCCATCAAGGTTTGCTTGCTGGTAGCTATTGCAATTTTGATGTCATTTGCACGGATTAATGATATCAATTCAGCTACCTTTGGAAAGCAATGATTACTAACTTCAATTTCTCTATTCAGATAACTTCTAAATGTAGAAACAAGTTGTTCTTGTAGGGTTGGACTTATCTGTAAGTCAATAAATAATTCATAAACAGGCTGACCTAGTTTTTGAAAAATCTGTCCAGATGGAGATTTTCCATAACCTAGCTGCATCCGTGCCTCATTCATCGCAGATTCAATTTGGTTATGCGAATCGATCAAAGTTCCGTCTAGGTCAAAAATAATGAGATCAAAAGACCCCATGAATTCATTTATTTTTCTCATTTAGCCAGCAACTTGGCCAATTCCCTTGCTACTTTCTTCTGTTCAGATTTACTCAAGTCTGGGAAAAGGGGCAAACTCAAACATTGTTCATAGTAAGCAACAGCTTCAGGAATATTTGCAAAATCGTATCCTAGCGATTTGTAATATGGTTGCATCGGAATTGGAATGTAATGAACTTGAGAACCAACTCCGACCGAACGCAATGAATTCATTAAAGCCGCCCTTGAAATATTCAGATTCGCAAAGTCAATTCTTACAGGTAGGATATGGTTCGCACTCTTTTCCAGGTCGCAGTTTTGAGCTAATCTCACTGCATTAGTTTCTTGAAATATGGCAGAATACGCCGATACTTTTTTAAATCTTTTGGTCATAAATTTTTCAAGCCGCTTCAGCTGACTGATTCCTAGGACGGCCTGAATTTCGGTCATTCTATAGTTGTATCCGAGCTCAATCATTTCGTAGTACCAGGGGTTCGTTGCTCCTGCAGTTCTTGACAAAATTTGATCCTGAAATTCATCATCCAGCTTATTTATTCCATGACTTCTAAGCCGGAGCAAAGACTTGTAAAGATCGTAATTATTTGTGGTGACCATGCCCCCTTCCCCTGTTGTAATTGATTTAACCGGGTGAAAAGACAAGACTGTCATGTCTGAGTAAGCGCAAGAACCGACCTTGGCCCCGTTTGGATACTCAGCACCTAGTGCATGTGCCGCATCTTCAATGACCCTTAAGTCATGTTCACGGGCAATTTCACTAATTCTTTTCATATCACAGGGAAGTCCAGCAAAATGCACAGGAAGAATGGCTTTAATTTCATTATTTTGTTCTATTCGCGACTTAATTAGCTCTAAATCTAGGTTCAAAGTATTCGGGTCAATATCAAGAAATTCAGGTTTGTATCCTGCGTATATTAGCGAATTTGAAGATGCAACAAATGAGATGGGTGAAGTTATAACCTTCGCACCTTGGGGCAGTTTTATGGCAAGAGCTGCTAGGTGAAGCCCAGCAGTGGCACTTGAAACAGCAACGGCATACTTTGCACCAACTGCCTTGGCAATTTCTACTTCAAATTTTTCAATTTGTGGCCCTTGAGTAAGTGATCGAAATCGAATCTGCCAAAGAACCTTCAAGGCATCACCCCAGGTTACATTGTGCTTTCCGTATGGGATCAATTAATAATCCCGTTATCAGTTAAGACTTTTAGAAAACTTTCATCCGTATGCCAAACTTCATTATTGTCGCTCGAGAATCTAAAGCCCTCCTCAACTTTCTTACCGATCTTGTCATAGATTCCTGATGCCTTGAGTGCAGGTGAAATTATTGCAAAGTAATCGTCAAACTCATAAGTGTTATGTGAATCATCTTCAGTGATCATAACTTCATGCAATTTTTCCCCAGGGCGTATACCAATCACTTCCGTGGGAATACCTGGGCACACCACTCTTGCCACATCTGTTACCTTGAAGCTTGGAATTTTGGGAACAAATATCTCTCCACCATGCATACGCTCGAAGCTATCCAAGACAAAATTCACTCCTTCTTGAATTGTGAGCCAAAATCGGGTCATTCGATCATCAGTGATTGGGATTGATCCTAACTTAGCCCTATCTAAGAAAAATGGAATCACACTCCCGCGAGATCCTAGAACATTCCCATACCGTACAGCTGAAAATCTTGTGTCACGTGACCCAGCGAGAACGTTGCCAGCGATCATTAATTTATCTGAGCAAAGTTTTGTCGCGCCATAAAGATTCGCAGGATTTGCGGCCTTATCGGTGCTTAGAGCAACAACTCGTTGAATCCCATTCTCTATAGAGGCATTTACAATATTTTCTGCACCCATGACATTCGTCTTGATTGCTTCCATAGGGTTGTATTCAGAAGCAGGAATTTGCTTCATAGCCGCTGCATGAACTATTAAGTCGACGCCATCAGTGGCACGGAGCAGTCTTTGATAATCTCTGACATCTCCCAAGAAATAACGTAGTTTTGGGGAGTTAATCTTTTCAGCCATTTCAAACTGTTTCAATTCATCACGGCTAAGCACAATTAACTTAGAAACTTCGTCGTCTTGAAGGACTTTAGTTACGAAAGCTTTTCCAAATGAGCCAGTTCCGCCAGTTACCAAAACTGTTTTTCCCTGTAGAAATGTCATCTGTTCCTCTTCCGTCAGTATTGTTTCCAGTTCCCAAGGATACTCTAGAGGATCGCAGAGAGTTCCTCTTTGATCATGGTCTCTATTGTTGGCATTGAATGACTAAATTCATGGGTTAGCCGCCCTGGATTGAGAGCCAAATACGAAGGTCGTCGAACCTTTAGATTAGAGGAGCTAATCTGGGATCTACGGACCTGCGACTCGCTAATTCCCATAGCCCTAGCAACCAGCACCATGAACTCATATTTGGAGAGCGGTCTTGAGCTTGAAAAGTTTAGAATACCCGTCGCTCGCTCTGCATTTTGAGAAGTCAGGAATCTAGAGATTTCATGAATTCCTACCGGTGAAAAAACTACATCCTCAAAACCATAGATTACTTGATCTTTCAAGAATGCCGCAATAGCAAAGTCGAGAATTGACTTTTTTCCACTATTGGAATGTCCGAAGAAGTTTGTCCTAAGTACTAGAGAATTAGGGTTGCTAGAGAGAATGGACTTTTCGGCAAAAAATTTAGCGTAACCGTATTGGTTAATTGGGGTCATGTGATCAGTTTCGGTTCTAGGTAAATTCAGATCTGAATAGAAGTGGTCAGTACTAATGTGAATAAATTTTATATTTTTATTTTTTGATAATTTGGCTATACGAATAGGGACGGCCGCATTTAACATCCAGTTTGCTTCAGGTCGCATTTCGCAGGCCTCGACGTCTGTTAATCCGAGGCAGTTAATCACAACCGTCGGCGCCGTTTCAAGGATAAATGTATCCAAGTCTCCGTGATTGCTGGCATTCAACATATACAATTTCTTGTTTAAATGTTCTGTAGATTTGAGATAGGTGCCTATTGTCTCTACTCTTTTTGAGAATGTGTCAAAAACATGCGACCCTAGGAGTCCAGAAGCTCCTAGGACCAAAACTTTTTCTAGAGGTATTAGGCCTAAAGCCTGGCTGGGCATCATCCCGATAGGATAGTAGAAGACTAGATTGATTGCTGATTTACGAGGAGGCGAGTGTGTCTGAGGTAGCAATATTAATCCCAACACGCAATAGGCCTGAAAAAGTGGTGAAATTGCTTGATTCCTTAATGAGTTCAAGTATAAAACCAAGTCAGATCATCATTGTCGCTTCTGGAGAAGACATTAAACATTACATTAGACGATTTGAAGAGTCCTTCGAAATCACTTACAAACATACTCAGATATCTGGACAAATTGCACAGAAAAAGATTGGCATAACTTTACTAAATGAGAAGAACGACTGGTGCCTATTTTTAGATGACGACTTAGTAGTTGATCCCATGGCAATTGAGCGTGCCCTTGAGGAAGTCAATTTCAGAGTGCGGGGAGGAGTATTAGGTGTGGGATTTTCCTTACCAATGACTTCGCGCGCACAATCTGCAAGTGGATTTACCTTAAGAGTAGGCAATCTGTTTGGAATCCATACAAATAGTCCAGGTAAAGTGTTACGAAATGGGCACGCAACAAGCTACTTACAGATGGAAGAAGTGATAAACACAGAGTGGCTCAACGGTGCTTCCATGTGGCAAAAATCAGTCCTCAAAAGCTATGGCCAAGGTGTTCCTTCGACGAGATACGCAGCCTGTGAAGACTTAATTTTTTCTTATCCCTTGCATAAAATTGGTCAATTAATATTTGTACCCCAGGCAAAACTTGCGTTTCAAGATTACGAATTGAGTGATTTTAATGGCTTAACTATTTTCGAATCCGCAAGTTATTGGCGATATTATTTTGTGTGTCAAAATGGACTATCGAGAATTGCTTTTTTTTATAGTCAATTAGGACGTATTTTATTCGCAGTTGCGAAAAAGAGAAATGGAAGAGTTTCAATGTTCCTAAAACTGATCAGAATGCAGTTTCCTATTCTTCGGTCATATATTGAGCGTAAACCAAGCGAATTACTATTAGAGGAATTGGCTCGCCGGTAGTTCTATTTACGAATCTTTATTGTCTATTCTTTAGATACTTTCGAAAGTCAGAATTCAAAGGATTCGAAAAATATTTCTCTGCAAAATCCCGCAACCGATCTTTGTTTTCACCAGGCATATATAATGGTTTCGAAAATACAAGCCCAATTAGTTCACTTAACTCTACGTAAGTGGTTGCCTTTTGAATCACGCCTTTGAAAAACTTTTTATCAAATGGGTTCATATTGAAGTCACCTCTAAAGTCAATATGAACCGGATAAACCCCAAACCTTACTGCTTCTATTGCAGCAGCAGAACTCCTGAAGACACAGATTGCCGATCTTTTAAAGTCTTCATCCAAAGATAAAGTGGAGAAAGAACAATTGTTAGGTAAGCTTGAAGATATTTTCCTAGCCGATCTCTTAGTTAATTTCAGTGATGGGTGTTTTCTTAATGTGAATGTTAGATCTTTGTAATCACTAGCTAACTTTTTCATAATCTGAAGAGACTCTAGAAATGAATTAATGTCAGCTTCGGGGAGAAACAATATGCATCTTTCGCTTCCAAGGTCCGCTCTTTTCAAGTTTAGAGTTTTGAGATTGAACTTGTAAGACCCAGCCTCCAGAATAGTCAGTTGCAAGCCAGAATTTTCTTGAAGCATCTGAAAGTATTCTTTTGTAATTGTACCGCTAGTTAAAATAATTGTGTCGTCATTAAATCTTTGCATTTCGCGTTGTAAACCAAATTGTGCACTAACAATAGGTGCGTGTTGGTAGGGAAAAATTTGTATATTGCTTGAGTCTGACTTGAGACGCGAAAGAATGCTGAATTCGTGAGCATTCCCTTCGTAAGAGTAAATCAAATAACGAGCGCCGACTTTTTTAGTAATTCGAGATACTTCTTTTCCAATGAGTAGGTTGTTCATTGTTTGCCTCGAGAACTGTGCAAGTACCACATCCATCAAGAGGCATTTCTGCTGCAATGTCATTTTATTAGTTTTAGCCATAAGCGAAATAGCCTTATAAGTAACCAGGATACTTTTTACCGAGTGTCTTATTGTACTGATTGGGTTTTCAGTTTTTGGACAGATAAACAAATTCTCACATGAATCGAAGTCGGGAAATTTCTCTTTTCCTCGAGTTAAAGTTAATTCTGCGTTTAAATATAGATATGCGATTTTAGCCTCGATTACATTTCCAAAAGGATCCATAACTGAATCAACGGAGTTGTCAGACCTTAAGTTTGATGTGTTTGAGACGATCAACCAATCAAATTTTGAAGTTTGTTTTCTGGGACTCTTCCACCATTCCCAAGGTGTTACAACAGAAAGTAGGAGGCCTGCAAAAATTCTTAATGTAATTCCTGGCAAAAGTGAGAGGCTCTGGATAATTAATGTTCCACGGGAAATTTTCTTGGAGGCATTCGGGTACCTAAGAAGATTCTCCTGAGTTGGCTTTGAGAGGTTTAATAGTGAATTCGCACTCCACTCGGAATTCTGTAAATGCACAGACAATTTTTCTAAGTCTCCTGGGAGGGATCGGTAGTCCATTGCCATTCCTAAGAAGTTAGGATTCTCTTTAGAATTTCGCTTTGCTCAAAATCAACATTAAGAATTTTTGAAACCTTCTCGATATCTGTTGCAACATTTACGGAGGGCTGCGCCTTGGGCAATCTCAAGGCAGTTATTTTAGCCGCATTTTGAATGAGCCTTAGCTGCTCAATTGACTCGAGTTCTTCAAGAAGTGATGAACTGAACTCGCTGTACCCGATAGCAACTGAGGTTTGCATTCCAAACAGGCCAAGAATCTTTACGGACGCTTCTAATTGCAGTTCTTCAGGACCAGTAAAGGGATTAGCTCGAAACATGAATGGAATGTTATTTCTTGAGTTTACGATCCCTTTTACAATGCTTATGTCAGCCAGATCTTCATAGTGGTTTAATGGTGCTATGCAATTTATAAATTCACAATTTGGATTTTGCTTGATTAAAGAAGCAAGCTGATCGATTTCACTAGGAAGAACCAAGATTTCATCTCCCTGAACTAAAATAAAATGAGTCCAGTCTAGTTCTTGCAAAGCTTCTCCGGCTCTGCTTAAGCCATTTGCATGTTCAATTTTTGATTCAAAAACATTACCACCGTTTGAGTCCACTAGGTTTAAAATTTCTTGATCGGGACTCACTACAATTACATCTAAATCATGCGTATTCAGCAGCGCTCGTCTTCTAACATGTTCAATCATTGGAAGACCATTAAATTCTATTAATGGCTTTCCATGTAAACGTGATGATCCCATTCGAGCAGGGATCAATATTCCGGCCTTGAACGATGAGCTAGACATGCTAACCAATTTCTAAATGATAAATACCCAACAATTTTAAGTCATTGTCAACAACAGGTAAGTCCCAAACCCTTAATCTTTTCATAATTGCCAATGCGTCATCACAAGGAGTTTCGGGTTTTACTGTTGTTGATTTGATGTTCCCGAATGAGATGCCAGGAGAAACTAGTAAGGATGGTAATGGGTCCTGTTTGTTCAATAGCAAGCGCCGCAAGTCTCCATCAGTAAGAATGCCAATTAAGATCCCTTCGTCATCGACGAAACAAGCTATTCCAATACGGAAGGAGGTCATCTGGTCGAGTGTTTTCTTGAGTGAGTCTTTCAGCGTCAGAACTGGAAAGCTATTCAAGCCCAACATTTTGTCTTTAACAACATTATTCGACATTGTCTGGTCCAAACTTCTCTAGAAGTTCCAATCGCATTTCATGCATTACTTTGGCTTGACCAAGTACAT
>JBBAKX010000032.1:0-7949 GCA_040403315.1 Flavobacteriales bacterium | reverse complement strand
GTAGCAAAAGAGCCACACGCAAAACAAAGGAAATACATAAATGCTTTGGTTACAGCGTATCTCATTGAATTTGAACAACATTTTGCAGCGACAAAAAGAGGTTGCCCAAACAAAACAAAGAAAACATACTTTTACACAAGCAAACACAACATTTGGAGTAAACGCTATGTCACAAGCACGTGTATTAACAGAACGAGAACTGCGTAAAGTTTTGAACTATTGCAGCACTCAACCACACGCATCACGCAATCGTGCAATGCTGCTTTGCACACATATGGCAGGTCTGAGGGTAGGGGAAGTTGCTGCATTACGTATTTGTGATGTGCTTGCAGCAGATGGCACTGTTATGGAAGAAATAGCACTCGCAGCTAGCCAAACAAAAGGCAACCACAGTCGCACTGTATTAGTGCCAAAAAAGTTACAAGACGAGTTAACAGATTACTTGCAGCAACGCTTTGCACTTGCAAACTTGCTTGCAGTTACACAAACAGACACGCAACGTACATTGTTTCCAACACAGAAGAATCCCAAACGTGGATTTACTGCAAACACACTGTGCCAACTTTTTCACAAAATCTACAAAGAAGCACGTATGACTGGTGCAACTAGTCACAGTGGAAGACGCACATTTATTACCAAACTTGCAGACAAAGGAGTTGGTGTGCGTGTGTTGATGGCACTTGCGGGGCACAAGTCAATTGCCACAACACAACGCTACATTGAACTTAATCCAACAGTTATGAAAGCTGCAGTTGAGCTTATTTAGAAGTGCGTTTAGCTTCTAAATATTCTAAGTTGCAGTCAATAATTGAAGGAATTGTTATTTTGTAAAAGGCAACTCTATATGCAAAGTTTTGTGCATTATTATCAAGTGATTTGTTAAGACGTTCTTGTTGTCCTAGCATCTCAATTTTTGATTTTCTTTTTTCAAGTTCTTCAAAGAAGTCTCTAACATTGTTTTGAATTCTAGTAAATTCTTTTAATTTTTTATATGGATTTTGGTAATCACCAAAACTTGAAACGTTAGGAAGTGAATTAATTAAATTCTTATCTTTTACTGGATTAGAGTTTTTCTTAATTTCTTCTAATTCTTTTATTAACTTATACGATGTTTCTTGAAGCTGTAACTGATGATAATCTGAATCTTCCCATAATTCTTTAAAGGTTTGCTTTCTTAACGAAATAGAAATGCTTTCATCTTTCCATCTTGAATCTAAAAACTTTAAACTTTTAATTTTAGATTCTTTGATTTCTGGAAGGTTGCCCTCAAATTTATATAAAAATTGCAAAAGTTCTTCAAAAGTTGAATACGCTCTTTTGCAATTCTCATCAATATATTTTAAATTACTGTCAGCAGCAACTACCGTTGACAGAATTGAAAAAATTAAAGCTGTGAAATATTTTTTCATTTCTTTGCAACACGTGCACGTTTAACAGCTGTCTTACGCACAACACGTTTCTTTGCAACAGCTTCACCATCTTTACCAGCACGTGGTTTGCGTTCAAGCACATACGCTTTAACTTCACGCATTGTTATCCCGTATTGCTTGCACAATGCACGAACAGTAGCTAGTGCTTCATCTCTGCCTTTGTTCTTTTCAACAGCAATCGCTTCGTCCATTGCTGCACGTTGTGCCAAAAGTTGTTCAAGTTTGCTCATTATTTTCCTTTAGATAAAAGTTGATAGGCTGATCTTTACCGTAATTCGTCTTCTTCGACAACATCTTTCAATGTCTTTTTGCTAAAAACATCAGCAAGTAGTAGCTTTTCTTTCTTTAGCTTTGCTTGCCAACGTTCTTCGCCAAGTATGTCTTCAATGAATGCACACATATCTATTAACTTTTGAGGCACAGCTTTGTCAGCTTCACTTGCTTGCATAAACGCCAACTCATTTGCTTCTAAAAAGCTACGCACATAAACCCACACGTTGTGATTGGTTAGCAAGTGATTTGACACAGTGTCATAAGTACCGCGTTGAAATTCACCACCACGTATGTTTAAGTGATTCAATGTTAGCAAGTCACCAATTGGACTTGAGTATGGAAAGTGATAGTCACTGCCACTATCTGCATAGATTGGATTGACTGGTGCTTCGTGCATTGTCATTGCCCAACTAGCAACATCTTTTGTGAATTTTGGATAACGCACAACCTTTTGATAACGTCCACCAGCTTGAAATGGACTTGCACTGTCGTAACTAATGCGGAACTCATTGTTGTCACAGTGCTTTCTAATTGCACGTTGTATGGCGGTAAGCAATACAGCCCACGTAGGTTGGCTAACGCCCAACACATGCATCCAATCTTGTCCTTTTGCAAATGCATTGTCGTCACGCATTAGCAACGTGTAGTACAAAACATTTCCCAAACCGCCGCGCCAACCTACGCCACCTGCCAAAGCCCACCCACCCATTCTGTATTTCTTAACAGCGTCCCACCACAACTTACTATCTTTTTCTTCTGTTCCTTGCAACACATTCAACCATTTAGTCGTTGCGTTTGTGTTTGCTTTTATGTACTTTAAGTTTTCTAAACTTAAGTCAATAAGTTCTTGCACACTACATTTATGGAATGGCGTATGTTTAAATTGTGGCAAACGTGCCCATAACGGCATATCAATTGTCATTGCATAGTCGCTATGCATGTCTAACCATAAAAGCGTGCGTTTGCGTATGTCGCCGCTGTCTCTCCACATTTGGCAAATTTCTGCACTCGTTTTTGCCTTCTTGTAATGTTCCGTACCTTTCAACGTACCTTGTCCAATTTGGAAGCCGCCGCTGTCACCTAAAACGGTTGTATGTTTTCTATCTCTGTTTGATATAGCACATGCTTTAGGACGTGCGTCTGAAAACTGTCCTGCGGAATAAAGCGCATAGCCATAGTGCCACAACTTACTTGTTGGATTGAGAAAATCCAAGTCAGTTAATTTAATGCCACTTGGGAACACGCGCCCCTTAATTAGCTTGTTGTCTACAAGCGCACTTGCATAGTGGTACTGCATTGCAGGCAAGTACACAGCAAACTTGTCCCAACGTGGAGTTAAGTCAATAGCCATAACTTACTCCGTTACTCTTAAACGTGCTTCTTCTGATATGTCATCTATTACACACATAGCCTTTAGAATTTCAATGTGGCAATTAACGTGGTAACACTCATTATCAAAAAGCATTTTTCTTTGTATTGCTTCACTATAAGATTCAAAGTTTTCCATACTAGTGTATCTGTACATAGATGAAAATACACCAATTTTTGAAATCTCAAGCTCATACCCCTCAATTTCAAAATCATACAATTTCATTTTTAAAGTGTATTCTGATTCGTAAATTTTTTCAGCAAGAACTAAGTAGGCGGCATATGCAATAGCAAACGCAACAAATACGCCCATTTTTTCTTCAGTTACAAAATTAAACAACCAATTCGCAACTAGATATGCGATAAACATACAGGCAACGATTAAATGCTCTTTTTTATTTTGTTTTAATCTCTTTTGATAATTTTCATATAGCCAATTTTTATCTTTTATTAAATTGGTCTTTTTAGGAAAACAATTCTGATAAGTTCTCAACCTCAAGTGATATTCACTTTGTTCAGCTTTTGGCAAATTAGCTACAACTTCATCAATAATCTGTGTTGCTGATTCAAGTAATTTTCTATCGTCATTAAAATACATACTATTCTCCGTAAGCTACAAAAGTTTTGCCAATACGCTTGCCATTTGCATTGCAAGTAGGGATTGCAATTTTGTATTTGGCAATGTCTGTTTGATACGCAATAGTTAGTGCGTCCTCATTGGCGCTTAGTGTTATGTTGCCGTAAATGTCTGTGTTGGAAAGTGCTTCAAGTACAGGCATTACGTCTTTGCTAAGCATTAGCAACTTAATGGCTTTACCCTTAACTGCACTAGTGAAGTCAATTGGCTTGCTTGCTGTTGAAAGGTTCTCTTTTTCGCCGTAGTGCTTAATCAGCAATTGCTTTGCACTGAACTCAAAGCGCATTGTTTTGTGCTTTGCACGTGTAATGTGTTCGCCGTACTCACCTAACCATTGACTGACAAATACGGCATTTAGGTTTTCAAACCATAGCTTGTCTACCTTTGTAGTCCAAGTTGCACTTGTTGTGTCGCTTGTCACACATGCTTGCGGACGGCTGTGCTTCCCAATTGTGTCTAACGTGTAAAAGTACACGCTACGCTTTTTATTCAGTAGCTTGTTTTCTAAAACTAGCTTGTGGCTTGCCTTTACGTCTGCGTCACGTAGTACAGGCACTTTGTCTTTGTCGTTGCTTGTGTACAAACTCAACTCGTTGCGCTGTACAAGTGCTTGTTCAATGTAGCGTCTATCGTTTACGTTTAAGAATACGTCCTTGCTACTTGCAAGTGGCACATTGTTAGGCGTTGCAATTGTTACAACGCTACAGCCTGTCCTGTTTTCACTAAAAACAATGTCGCCTTCCTTCTTACGGAATAGCACACGCTTGTTTTGTGAACTTTTGAAAACACGTCCGTCAGCCAACGTTACGTTTTTAGAGTCCACAAGCCTATACCTGTGCTTCTCCAATGCAAGCGGCAACGACTGCGTTTGGATAACTTCAGCAAGCAAACGCAGAATGGTTGGCGCTACTGCGTTTTGTCGTTTGTAGCTAGCAATAATGGCTTTACGGATTTGCGTGTCGTCACTAATGGTTGCAAGCACGTCAAACGTGTTGCCTTTCTTCATTCGTATTAGCGCAATTGCATAGCCTTTTCTATTGGCAACAATGGGTTTAGTGCTTTGTATAGTTGATATAGAACGTGCTGTTGCAAAGTGCGTCTCCCCCAACTCCACATGTCGCGCCTCTACTAGTGCTTCGTCTTCTGCGCTAAGTGCTGCCTTAGTCTTAGGCTTCTTCTCCGTTGTAGCGTCTACGTCTTTGTAGTACTTGTCAGCGCCAATTAGCTTACGTATGCCGCCAATGTTATCTATGTACAACGTTAACTTCTTCTGTGCGTCAGTTTTGTATGCGGTTTTGTTAGTCTCAAATTCTTTGTGAATTTCGCGTAGTGCCAAACTCCACTGCTGTAGTGTTGCTTTAGATTCGTCAGCCCAATCTAGTCGCCAAGTTAAACGAATTAAGCGTGTGAATTTCTCGTCTTCACTTTCTTGTCCACGTATGTTATTTTTTTCATACAACTCGTCTAACAGTCCGTCTACTTGCTTAGCCTCACGCCACCACAAGTAAACCCAAGCAAGTCCGCTATACAAATAATGTTTGCTTCGTTTGTGCCAAATATTTTGTTCCGTTGTGTGTTCAACGATTTTTTCTAACTCTTTGACTAGTGCTTGCTTGGATTTCATTTTTCACTCCAAAATTTCAGAAAATATTTCGTTGCTTTTCATCAGCAAAACTTCTGTCAACTTTTCAATTGACGCACGTTCTCTTACAGTTCTCAAGTTAGCACCTGAAGCTGTAAAGTCGCCATGTGCATAGCAATTTCTAATTGCTGTAGCAATGCACATTACTTCGTTGTTGTTGTTATCGTAAAAGTTATTCAATGACTTCAATAAAGTTTTATCTGAAACAGCTACTGAATTTTTAAGCAAGTCACGTAATTGTGTATTTCTACGTAATTTGTTGGCTGTGTGAAAGTCAAATATTTTATGAAAAATTACTTTCTTGTTGTCACGTAATATTTTTTCTGCTTCTCTTATTTCATCATATGCGGTGTAAGCTAAAAATAATTTAGTTACACAAGAGTAACCTGCAAGCGTACGTTTATCTACTGAACTTGCCTGTAAACCTTCAAATGCAACTGCAAGTCTGTATCTGTACGTGTAGCGTGTTAAACAATGTTTGACTTTGGTATCAGTAATTTTCTTTGAAATTTCTTTTAATGCAATTGCATCTTTTGGGAAGTGCTTGTAATCAATCATTTAACTACCTTTAGTTTTGGTTTAACTAGATTTGTTTCTTCAATAGCTTCTTCTTTTTTTACAGTTTCTTTTTTCGTGTAACGCTTGCCTGCAATTACGTCCGCTTTCTGTGCAGGATTCAAATGTCCATAGTGCATTTCAATCATTTTTACACTTGTACCCATTTGCTTAGCAAGCGTGTACACGTCCATTCTGTCTTTTAGCAATACTTCGTGTGCATATGTGTGTCGTAGCGAGTACAGAGTTCTTTTCAGCTTTAGCGTTCTGTCTTTGTCTAAGCCGCTATCTTTCATTAGTTGCTTAAACGTACTAGCCAAGTACTTGCTTTCCTCACCCTCCTCCGTCTTGAACACACGTTCATTAATCTTTTTCTTAATCACCGCGTCTAATGTGTACTTGCTTAAGTGAGGCTGTCGCTTGGCTAAGCGTTCCAAATAGTTTTCTGTGTTGTGTCGTGCAATTAGCGTACGTCTTCCGCGCTTGCCTGTAACTGTTAACTGCAAGTACTTTTCATTGTCTTTGGTAATGTATGCAATGTCATTCCACTTTAAGCCCAATGCTTCTGTGCCATGTCGCATGCCTGTGTTTGCAAGTATCAAAATGTAATCACGTAATAGAGTGCGTATACGTGTAGCCCTGTCCGTAAGTCCGTTTTCACTCCACTTAACCATAAAGCTAGTTAGGCTTGCGTATTCACTTTTACTAAATGCTTCACGTGCTGTGCCTTTAGCGCCGTTGTTTTTAATTTTTGGTACTTGTTGTTGCGCTATCCAACCGCGTTCAATTGCAATGTCATACACACGATTCATTGCACTTATGTGTGTTGTTACTGTGCTTGCTACAGGCTTTCGTCCCATTTCCTTTTCGCGATATGTGCCAAACGCTTGTAACTCTTCGTAGCCAATTGTGTTTATGTTGTACTTGCCAAAGTATGGAATTAGATATTTGTTAATGGCAGATATGTAGTCGTTGTACACACTTTTGCCAACACCTGCGGCAATTTGCTTACGCATTTCTTCAATTGCAATGTTTGCGGCAACGTCAAAGCGTTTGCTACTTACAGGAATGTTTTCATCAAATAAGAAACGTGCCCTATCGTAGGCTTCACATGCTGTTTCTGCGGCGTACTGCAAGTTAACGTGCTTAGTAGCAACTCTGTGCCACTTCAAATCTTTTAACTTGTAACGTGCTTGCCAACGCTTACTGTCTCCGCGCTTGTACAGCACTACTTCGCCGCCACGTGCATGTGCTAAATCTTCGTTAACAAGTGTGACTGAAACTTTCACTTTTTCACCAATTGTTTAACTATTACTAAACTGTTGTTGCGCCTAGTTTTACAGCTACGAAATAAAGTATGACAACAACGCCAACTAGTAAAGAAGCAATTACTGTTAGTAATGTTGCAGTTAAGTCACCTTGTGTGTTGTCTTTTCTCCAAGTAACAAGTATGAATGCTGTAACTAGCATTGCTATCCAAACTGCGTATTTGAGTTCTAATTCAAAGATTGACATTCTTACCTCACATTTTTTAACTCAAAGTTGCAAATGAATTTTTTGCAATTCCAACTTATCAAAGTGTATTGTCAAATTGAATAACGTGCGATGGATTTCTGCTGTTGTTGTGTTTTTGTAGGTTGCTTGCGCTTGTAACGAGTGCGCTTGCTGTGCGCTGTAGCTTTGTACGCCTACTGCTAGTGCCGCACAACGCATTAAACCGCCGTACAAGCGCACAACAGAATGGGTTGCACGTGTGAGTAGCGGCTTTGCGTTTACGTGCGCTGTAGGGTTTGCTGTGCGTGTGCGCTGTAGCTGGCTTGCTAGCGCAGACTGCTTGTATAGCGGCTATACAAAAGCATGTGTTGGAGTGAGTGCTTAACTAAGCACTAAAGAAAACCACACGTTTTCTTTCTTATTCAATATCCAAACCGTGCGACGTTCGTGCTACGGAAAGGCTTAGCACGTTTTCCTGTGCTAAGCCCTATATTACTGGAGGCGCGACCCAGAGTCGAACTGGGCTAAACGGATTTGCAATCCGGTGCAT
>JBBAKX010000031.1:0-8842 GCA_040403315.1 Flavobacteriales bacterium | reverse complement strand
CCCAAGTTCAGAATAAATTTTATCGGACTCAATGTCCCATATTGTGCATAACGGTTTGCGGCTTGGCGAAGGTGGCGATCTTAACACAAATGTTCATACGAAGCACACACTTCAAATTTACGAAAAACTGTCATACGAAGCACTGAACCGCCACTTTTGCCAAACCGCTGTTATCAGCTGCCCTTCTGTCCGTCCTAAGTGCTGTCGTGGCAAGTTTGCACTGAACTGTTGCTCTGTCCCCGTGCATTGGCTTGCACTCTCTTTTGCTTTTTTTTGTTGGTCGGTGCGATGGCAAAAAAGCAAATGTGAGTGCAAAAGCGTTGGCATTCGTAGCGATGTCTTTTGAGTTAGCACAATATTATTCCTCTGTGTTTTTCATTGTCATTAGCAATGTGTAAGCTCCTTTTGTTACAAATGTTTTGTTGGTCATATCTGCATTGTCGGTGAAGGTGATTTGTGTAAAACCGTTTTCGGTGTTTTGTGTTGTTACTTCTTGCATCGCATATTTATTTTTGTCGGTTTGTATAAAAACATATTGCTTTCCTTCAAAGCGAACTAAGCCGTCATTAGGAATTACAAAAGCGTTATTGGTTGAAACTTCTACTTCTGCATTCATATACATTCCAGGGATTAGCGTTTTGTCGTATTGCTCAAAATGGCAATGAACAATTACGGCTCTTTCGGGTGAAATGTCTTTGCCAATAAGAATAATTTCGCAATTGTATTTTTTGCTTGATTTGTTATTGTTGTAGGCAACAATTTTTTGCCCGATAAAAAGTTTGTCTAAATCTTTTTCAAATACAGTTAATGCCAAATGAATGTCGGCAGGGTTTACCAATTCAAACAAAACATCGGTCGGGCTGGCGTATTTACCAATGTTCATTTTGATGGTGGAAACAAAACCGTCTATCGGCGAATAAATATTTATGCTTCGTGAAATTGTGTTTTCGTTTAAGTTGTCGGGATTTATGCTTATGAGTTTTAGTTTCTCCGACAAAGATTTAATCAACACTTTTTGCGAAAGATACTCGGCTTGTGCATTCTCAAAAACCTTGTCGCTACTTGCTTTGCTTTCGTTTAATTCTTTTTGTCGCTGAAATTCTTTTTCCAAAGAACTGAAATGTGCTTTGGCTGTGAGGTAATCTTGTTGCAACTGTATGTATTGCTGGTCTTCCATTACCGCAATTACTTCGCCTTTGCTGATGTGCATACCTTCTAAAAGTTTAGTAGATTTAAGATAGCCACCAAGCGGAACGCTAACAGATACCATATTTTGTGGTGGCACATCAATTTTACCATTAACTTTCAATAATGATGAAATTGCTTTTTGTTCAATTTTGCCTGTTTCAATTTTAGAGTTTTTCAATTGAGCTTCGGTAAGTTCAACTGCGTTTTCAGTTGGTGTTTCTGCCGTTGCTTCATTTTCGGTTTGCTTGTTTCCGCAAGATGTGAGGATTGCAAATGCTATTGATATGATGAATATATTTTTCATTGTGATTTATTTAGAAGTTAAATAATTGAGTTGAATAATGGATTGGTTAAGGTCTTTTATTGCATCAGTGTAATTGCTCTGAATACTGACAGCGTTGTTAATTAGCATAGTCCATTCCAAATAATTTATGCCTCCATTTGCAAATTGTTGGTTGGCTGTTTTGGTTATAGTGTTTGCATTTTGCAAAGCGGTTTCCTCAAAATACTTTACTGTTTGCAATTGAGTTTGATACTGTTTAAATGCTGTTTGATATTCAGCATTCAACGTTTGTAAACCAATTTGATAATTATTTTCGCTTATCAATTCAAAGGTTTTACTCGAATTGATTTTTGCCTTTTGCGAACCGAAAAACAACGGCACACCAACACCAAACTGCACTAAATTAAACCGTGCTGATTTTGGATATAAAATATTATCTGCTCCTATGCCTTGTAAGTTTTGGTTGTAGTAACCAATATTCAGATTGGGCAAAAGTTTAGATTTTTGCAACTGTGTGTTGACTAAAGAAATTTGTTTTTGCTGATGCAAAACTTGCAAAGTTGGATGTTTGTTTATTGCTGAAGTGTCAAGCGATGCAGTGAAAACCATTTTCGGGTTGTCTGCTGACGGTGTTAAAACGATTGATGTATTGAGCAATAATTGAAATTGGAGTTGCAAAATATCAATATCATTCTTCAACTGGTTTAACTGAATAGTAATTTGTCCCCGTTGAGTTTCTGCCGTGGTTTTTTCTAAGATATTGGTTTCACCTTTGGTGAAACGCAAGTTTGCTTTTTCAAGAAATAAAGCATACACACTATCATTTTGCAAAAGAATTTTTTGTTTTTGCTGTAAGTAAACCAGCAAGTAAAAAATTTCACTGACTTGCTTTTTCAACTCTACTTCTTTTACTGCAATGTTCAGCATACTGTTTTTGTGAGTTTCGTTTTGCAGTGATTTTTGTTTGGCATAAACAGTAGGGAAACTTATTGATTGAGAAATTCCAAACTTAGTGTCTTTGTAAAACGAATTGATTTGTC
Organism: Flavobacteriales bacterium; assembly: GCA_040403315.1. Classification (GTDB taxonomy): domain Bacteria; phylum Bacteroidota; class Bacteroidia; order M30B66; family M30B66; genus CAMCXT01. The sequence continues at coordinate 6,331 of JBBAKX010000031.1, read as the reverse complement.
CGTATTCGCCTGTGAGATTTGTTTGTGGAATATCAACGGCTGCTGCTTTGAGTTTATGTTGATATTCTGCATTTAGTTTTTCATTCTTCACTTGCAAATTGTTTTTTAAAGCTGTGTCAATAGCTCCTTGCAAATTAATTGGGGTTTGTGCATTTGCATTTTGAAAAGAGAAAACTGTAAACAGCAAAATGGTTGTTGCTGTGATGGTTGGCTTGCTTTTAAAACCTTTCTCAAACAAAATATAGAGAACTGGCAAAACAAAAAGAGTAAGTAAAGTTGCAATCAATAAACCACCAATTACAACAGTTGCCAAAGGTCGTTGCACTTCTGCACCTGCGCCGTTGCTTAATGCCATTGGCAAAAATCCAAGCGAGGCAACAAATGCAGTCATTAAAACAGGTCGCAAACGGTGTTTTGTTCCTTCTAAAACAATTCGTTTCAAGTCGGTTTCTCCATCTTTTTTAATTCGGTTGTATTCCGATACCAAAACAATTCCGTTGAGGACTGCTACTCCAAACAAAGCTATAAAACCTATACCAGCACTAATGCTGAAAGGCATACCACGAAGTGCTAAAAATAAAATTCCTCCAATTGCCGAAAGTGGAATTGCTGAATAAATAAGCAAACCGTGTTTCACTGAATTGAAAGCGAAATAGAGTAACAGAAAAATGAGGAGTAAGGAAATTGGAACGGCAAGCGACAAACGTTTTTTTGCTGCAACTAAATTTTCAAAAGCACCACCGTAAGTAACATAATAGCCACTTGGAAATTTTATTTGCTTTTCAATTTGTGTTTGCAAATCGTTTACAATGCTTTGCACATCTCTATTTCCAACGTTGAAACCTACAATAATTCTACGTTTGGCATCATCTCTTTGAATTTGATTTACACTTTCTTGAATGGAAACATCGGCAACCTGATACAATGGAATTTGTGTTCCTTGCGATGTTGGGATTAAGAGATTTTGCACATCTTCTAATTCTTGTCGGTTTTCACCCGCAAGGCGAACCACCAATTCAAAACGTTTTTCATCTTCATAAACCAATCCGCTACTCTGCCCTGCAAATGCTGTGTTCACTACTTTGTTTATATCTTGAATATTTAAACCGTATTGAGCAATTTGATTGCGTTTGTATGTGATGATGAGTTGCGGAAGTCCGTCAATAGGTTCAACATATATATTTTCTGCCCCATCAATTTTATTGGCAACATCGCCCAATAGTTTTGAGTATTTTGAAAGTGTATCTAAATTTTCGCCAAATATTTTACATACTACATCTTGCTTTGCCCCTGTCATTAGTTCGTTAAATCGCATAGCAACTGGATATTGAAAACTGTATGTAACTCCGGGAACATCTTTTAATGCTTCACTCATTTTTTCGGAAAGTTCATTCCACGTTTCGGCAGAAGTCCATTCGCTTTTGTCTTTCAAAATAATCATCATATCTGATGCTTCCATTGGCATTGGGTCGGTTGGGATTTCTCCGCTTCCTGTTTTGCCTACAATTTTTTCTACTTCGGGAAATTTTGCTAATAAAATATGTGCTGCTTTCATTATCGCTTCAGATGATGTGGTAAGGTTACTGCCTGTTAAAACTCTTGTTTCTACTGCAAAATCTCCTTCGGGTAATTCAGGAATAAATTCGCCTCCAAGTGTGGAAAGTATAAATAATGAAACGGCAAAAAGTGCCGCCACAAAACCGATAACTATTTTAGGAATTGCTAAAACTTTGATTAAATATTTTTGATGTATTCGTTCAAAAAACTCCATCATTCTATCTGAAATGTTCTTTTTGTGTGAAATATTTTTGTTAAGGAACAAAGCTGTCATCATTGGTATGTATGTAAGGGAAAGAATAAACGCACCAAGCAAAGCAAAGGCAACAGTTTGAGCCATTGGCTTAAACATTTTCCCTTCAATTCCTTCAAGTGTAAAAATCGGTAAATACACCGCAAGAATTATCAACTCACCAAATACCGCAGCGTTTCTCATTCTTGTGGAAGTGCTGTAAACAATGTCATCCATTTGAAGTTGAGAAACTTTCTTTTGGTTGGAAATGTGCAACTGAAACATACAGGCTTCTACAATAATTACTGCTCCGTCCACAATTAAACCAAAGTCCAAAGCACCTAAACTCATAAGGTTTCCACTTACGCCAAACATATTCATCATTATTATGGCAAATAGCATTGACAAGGGAATTACAGAGGAAACGATTATACCTGCTCTCAAATTTCCAAGAAACAAAACCAATATTAGGATTACGATTAAAGCACCTTCCAATAAGTTTTTTGTAACTGTTCCTATGGCACTATTCACCATTTTTGTTCTGTCAAGGAATGGTTCTAATTCTACTCCTTCGGGCAAAGTTTTTTGAATTTGTGTGATTTTTTCTTTTACATCTTTTATTACTCTGCTACTGTTGTCGCCTTTCAACATCATTACTACTGCTCCAGCTACTTCGCCTTCATCGTTGTAAGTTATAGCACCGTATCTGGTGGCGTTTCCAATACGAACTTCGGCTACATCGTTTATTAAAAGTGGTGTTCCGTTGGCGGTGTTTTTCACCACAATATTTTTTATGTCGTCAATGTTTCCAATCAAACCTTCGGCACGGATATACAAAACGGTTGATGCTTTTTCAATGTATGCACCGCCTGTATTTTCATTATTTTTCTCCAACGCTGTAAACACATCGTTTATAGTTATGCCATAAGATTTTAGATTGTTTGGATTGATAGCTATTTCATACTGCTTCACTCGTCCGCCAAAACTGCTTACATCGGCAACACCTTTTACACTTTTCAATTGTCGTTTTACAATCCAATCTTGAATTGTTCGCAATTCGGTTGCATTATACTTGGCTTCGTAACCGTGTTTTGGTTTCAAAACATATTGGTAAATTTCTCCTAAACCAGTTGTAACAGGTGCTAATTCGGGAGTTCCAATACCTTTTGGAATTTGGTCTTCCGCTATTTTTAATCTTTCCGTTACTTGTTGTCTTGCCCAATAAATATCTACATCATCCTCAAAAACGATGGTGATTAATGAAAGTCCGAACCGTGAAAAACTGCGGATTTCTTTTAGCCCAGGAATATTGCTGTTGGCTTGTTCAATGGGAAAAGTAATGAGCCGTTCCACATCGGGAGCACCCAACGAAGGAGTAACGGTTATTACTTGCACCTGATTGTCGGTGATGTCAGGCACGGCATCAATTGGCAGTCGTGTAAGTTGGTAACTGCCGTAACCAATTAGGGTCAAAATGAAAAGCCCTATGATGAGTTTGTTCTTTATGGAGAACGCAATTATTTTATTGAGCATAATTTTACAATTAATGAAATGAATGAAAGTTTGCGGTGCGTCAGCACCGTAAACAGTTTTGTTTGTGTCCGCAAAGCGGACACTTCATAAATTCATTAACTGATTTTTGGCGGTTGCCAAATTTTACTGACGACAGAGGAAGAATAAAATGCTCCGTTGTAGATTGGAGAAATTTTGTCGTAAAAAGCGATTGGTCGTGGAATAGAAAATTGGATATGGTTTACAAAAGCTAATGAAACGTGAGCCGTTGCACAATCCGTTGTCTTGAAAGGTAAATTGTCGTGGTCGTGGTGGTCGTTGTCCGAATGGTTTTGGTGGTCGGAATAGTGTTCGTTTAAAAAGTCAGCAAAGGTTTCATCAGGTTCTTGGTCGTGATGCTCAAGAAAGTGATGAATTAAGACTGGCAATCTCAATAACTGATGCAGTTCTGTGTTAGCACCCAGAAAAACAAAGAGAAATGATATTGCGATTATTTTTTTCAAAGGGTTAAATATACGGTAAAAAATTGTCGGTTAGGCATAATGTTGTCGGTGGTGCGGTGCGGTTGGGCAAAATTAAATGTGCTGCAAAAGCGTTGGCTTGTGTGTCGGCTTGCAGCTCTTTTAATTTTGCGAAGGGATAGCCAAACGGCTTTGCCGAAAATTGCATTGTCGGTCGGGTTATGTCGGTCGGTTAATGGTCGCACGGTCGGGTTGTTAGGGTTGCTGATAACGTTCCGCAGCTACCCGAAGGGCGGGACTTTTACCACAAAACTTGATTTGAAAAACTAATGTTTGATTAAACAAAAAACTTTCAATGGAACACGAAACCCCGCCTTTTGGGTAGGTGCTGTTACCTGCTGCCCGGTTTATTTCAACGGTCATTTCGTCAAGTTTTGAGTACGTATTTCTTTTTTATCAATCATGAAAAAAGCTTGTTAACTTCAATGAATACTTTTTCAAAGTTTTCATGTGTCGCTGTTTCAAAAAACTTTGTGTCAACTCCTTTTGATGCTAGTTTATTTGCAGGTCTGTAATGATTGAAGCCGTCAATCTTTAAGAATTCACTAAGTTGAATTAGAATCGGTATGATTTTATTATTTAAATCAGCAAGTTTTACTTGTTTGTCTGTGAATGCTTCGTTATAGATTTTTAAATAATCTTCTTTTGTAAATAAATCTTCAATGTCTGCAGTTGTGTAGTCAGCTAGAAACTCATGAAAGAATTTTATTTTCTTACTTGTAATTATTTTCTGTTCAATCATGTCGTCAAGTTTCGCTTTCCCTTTAATGTCTCTGAAGGTATCAAGCAAACAAACAACATTTAAACTGCTACCCCGAAGTAGAGAAATGAAAGTAGAAACTTTATCAAGTCCGCCTGTCGGAACAATTGTAATCTTATTGTCAAGTCCTGTCTTGCCTGCTGCTTGCAGAATTGAAGACATAACAGTTAAGTAAAGTAAATCACTTGCGCCTTCTACTAAAAGGTTGTGCTTTGAAATGAAAAGGTTTTGTGCAATGTCATAACCTAACGCAGCTTGCAATGGAAATAAAGTGTTTGGATCCTTCTCTTGAATGCTGTCTGAAATAACTGAACCATTATCGGTTTCTAAAACAGTTCTTACTTTTTGCAATTTGTCCGATTCAATCATAAAGGGTGAATGAGTTGAATAGACAATTTGATAATCTACTGATAAGTCATTTAGAAAATGAAGTAAATTATCTTGTGCAGCAGCATGAAGATTTAGTCCTGGCTCGTCTAGAAGTAAAATATAATTGCTGTTTTTGTCCTCTTGAATTTTTTTGAACCAAACCAAAAAAGAGAAAAACCAATTGAATCCTTTACTGCGATTTTTTAATGGAAGTGAAACACCTGATCGCCTATTTTTAACACGAATGTCTAAAACATGCTCAACAACTTTTACATCCGTTATCTTTTCTTGTTGTCCGTTGTGCGGATTTCTTACCGTTCTTTCCTCTGTACTTTCAACTTTGTCAATGTCAAATGCAATTTCAAGATTACGATTTGTCTCCCAATATTTAAAAAGTTCTGTGGTAATTGTAGCTTGAGTGGCCTCAAGTTCAGCCTTAAAATCCTCATAATTTTCAGCATTAATTATTTCGTCTGTATTAATGTCAGCAAGTTCAAACAATGCTTTTGCTGTTTTCAATTCTTCTGCTCCTAAATTATCCTCATTTAATCTTTCAATACTTATACGTGAAGGAAGTGCATAATACTCGTCATAGTAAAGAAACTTTGGAAGATTGGGAATCAAATAAACTCTTATAATATACTCGTTGAAAACATTCTCTTTAAACTTTAATTCATTTGTGAAATACTTTTGGAAATTTTCTAATGCTTTTAAAAGTGTTTCGTCTTTATATTCAGCAATGAGGGCATCAAGTTCAATTGTATTTTTTACAGCAGTAAGTTTTTCATTAAGGGTTTTACTGGAAATTTTTAACTCGGCTGTTTTGTTCTCTATAAACTTTGCGAAATTTGGGTTTATATCATTCCAAATTCTACCATTGGAGAATTTGTTTGAAACAGAAATTGTCTTCTGTGTGAATACATCGTTACCAAGGTCTGCAGCAATTGTAGCCAAAAGTTTTTCTGAGATTGTATACTCAGATGTAATTGCAATTGGGTCAACTCCACTTTTATCAATTGCCTTTTTTTCCTTTCTTGGATAATCATGAGTTGTATTAAACTTGAAAGTGTTGTCTTTCTGGAAATAGTTGGACTTAGCTAACGCTTCCAAAACAGAAGTTTTGCCTGATTCATTCATTCCAACAAGAATGGTTATGTCGTTTTCAACATTAAACGATTGTTCGGTCTCAACGCACTTGTATTTATGGATAGTTACTTTTGATAATTTCATTTTGTAAAGATAATTATTTTGTTCGTCGGGTGAATTTACATCTTTTCGGTTTATCCAGTAACTTGGTTGTTAGCAATGTCGTCACGGGTTGCAGGTAACGTTTTGCGGCTTGGCGTAGTGGCGGATTTTCACCACAAATGTTGATACGAA
>JBBAKX010000030.1:0-8913 GCA_040403315.1 Flavobacteriales bacterium | reverse complement strand
TATTTTCAGGAAATCTGCAGCCTAATGTGAGGGTGCGACAATTTGAATTACACCCGACGGATGCTTACGTATTTGCTGTGATTTCACAAAGTTTTTTAATTCGCTGGGGTTGGAAAACAAGTGAACGCCAGAATTTAGTCATTTAATTCAAAAAGAAACGAGTGCCAAGGTCAAGGCCGTAGCTGTAGAAAAAACTGGCGTAGTTGTTTTGCCCTTTTTCTGCTGAGCTGATGTCTCGTCGGACACTGGGCTGTAAAAATAAACTCCATTGATCTCCTATTTGATAGTTTAGACCTAAAGCAGCATATAAAGCAAAATTACTAGGGTTCGCCTCCCGATCTTTTCGAGTTGTGCGCGTTTGAACGCCATTTTCAACATTGACTACTTCTGTGTTCTGATAAAAATTCGCAGAACCTCCAATTTCGGTATATAGGCCAAGTTTGTTCATGGTGATGAAATAACGAGCTGAAAGCGGAATTTCCAAAAACCGATGATTGAATATAAACTTAAACCTGGTTGGAACTTCACTTTCTCTCGGCATGCCAGTATCTGGATTGTATTGAGTTGGCCAATAGAGTTCTTCTTCTTGGGTTTCGTAACTCAGCGCTGCATAACGCAATCCACTGCGTAACCAGATTCTTTTTCCCAATTGGTATTGAAAATGTAATCCGGCACGATAACCGATGTTTTCGTTGTAATGGTTGCTGAGTAGCGAGTTTTTCAGGATGATTCCCGACTGATGAGCTCCAAATTGTAGATCCAATGCGGTTCGATTTTGAGCAACAATCCAGGTGGGTAAAAAACAAATAACGAAGGCGAGTAGTCGGCAAATTTTCATGGTCTTACTGTGTTGAGTTCAGCAATAAGGGGCGAAAAAAAATAAGTGATCATTTTGCCAGAGGATTAGATAAGTAAACGTTTCATTTCAAGTGTCTTATCTAATCCTCTGGCTCAAGAAAAATGATCACTTATTTTTGCCCCACTACTAAGACGTAAAAGAAATGGTTAAAGTATTGTTTTAACAAAAAACTTGACAGGTCTTGGAGACGCGGAGATCAATGATACAATCCCAGTGGTTGGAAGACTTGGGCTAGCGGTAACTTAAGTTATTTCAAAAACTTTGTATAAGTGACAATCATTTGTTATATTTGTTGAAGTGGGAGTTGTGGTGCTGCCTGGATTGATGGCTTAGATGAGTGAACGATATGTATATGAAGTAAATATACCCGAAATAGAGGACTAAGTAAAAGATGTAATGCGGGTTTTGCTTAGTCGTCTATTGCGGTAGTGCTTAAGTTATAGGATAAAAGATAAACTGTATATGGTTTCAACACTGGTAATTGAATGCCTCTAAAAAAACTAAAGTAGATAATGCACATAACATCTCTCTCGCTTCGTAATTTTCGGAATTTCAAAAAAGCAAAATTCCATTTTCAAAAAGGGATCAATACCTTAATCGGCGAAAATGGCTCTGGCAAGACAAATGTTTTTCTTGCTTTGCGTCTACTACTTGATGATCGGATGCCACGCAAAATTGACCTCACAGACACAGATTTCAATCGTGTTATTGGCAATTGGCGAGGTCATTGGTTGGTGATTTCTATCGAATTTGGAGAACTTGATAATAGCGAAGATTGTCAAGTACTTTCAGTACACGCGACAGGTGATGCCAGCGGGCAGGGAGGACGGCTCACTTTGTTTTTCAGGCCTAACTTTAATACGAGGAAGCAACTTTTTGATTTTTCTTCCAAAGATACATCTGAAAAAACCGACGAAACATATCAAAAAATACTTGAGGGCATTACCATAGGCAGTTACGAATCTATTGTAAGGGGGAGTGGAACTGGCGATTTCTCTGATGATGCTCTTTATAAAATCTGCGCCGGCGATTTTGAAAACCGAGTTTTCCCTGACCCAAATGATGATGATGTAGCAGTGTTAGGTACACCTGTCAACCACTCAGAGCTGCTCAAAGATTTTTCATGCACTTTTGTTAAAGCAATGCGTGATGTGGTGGAAGATTTAAAAAACCCAAAGACAAGCCCGCTTCTTCATTTACTTCGCAAAGAAGACAAAAGCAAAATCGATAGCGAAAGTATCCTAGATAAAATCCGAGGCCTTAATGACGATATAAATAACCTTACTGAAGTAAAAAATTTGACTACTGGTATCTCAACAAGCATCAATACTGCTGTCGGGTATACTTATGCCCCCAATGTAAAAATCAGTTCGGACGTACCAAATGACATTGAGCGGCTCTTTCAATCTTTAAAATTACAAGTTGGGGATCCCGATGACCTTGGGCACTTAGGGCGACTCGACCGATTAAGCCTTGGTGGGGCAAATCTTATCTATCTTTCTTTACGGTTGCTCGAATATGAACGTATACTTTCCAGACATGAAAAAGCAGCGCATTTTTTGATGATTGAAGAACCAGAAGCACATATACATACACATATTCAAAAATCTATCTTTAAAAATATGTCGCCCGAAAAAATTCGGACGCAGGTTATTGTTTCGACCCATTCAACTCATATTTCTTCGGCAAGTCGCATTCGCTCGGTTAATTTACTCTCTCGGCGTGGGCAGTTTGCCGAGGTTTTTTATCCAGGAAAAGATTTGGAAGAAGGTCAAATTGATTCCATAGAACGATATCTCGATGCAGTCCGCAGTACGCTACTTTTTGCAAAAGGTGTTGTTATGGTCGAAGGCGATGCAGAACAAATCGTGATTCCAGAACTTTTTTTGAAAGTTTTTGGCGTGAGCCTCGACGAAATAGGCGTGAGTTTGGTTAACATTGGAAGCACAGGATTTAAAAATCTCGCGGTGCTTTTCCATGACGAGCGAGTGCGTCGGCGGTGTGCGATTGTTACGGATTTGGATGATTCACCTGCGACTGAAGTCATTGTTGCCAATGCTGAAAAATGGAAAGATTTCCAAAATTCAAAGGCAAAGGGGGCAGAGCGGAAAGTGCACCTTGAAGATTTCAGTAACAGTAATTCTTGGATCGAACTGTTTTTTGCTCAAAACACATTTGAAGTAGATTTTTTACGCGCAGGTAATCAAGAAACAATTGTTGAAGTCGTGAAGGCGATTTATACAAGAAGAGCAGACGTTGTAAGATCTCTTGCAAAAATTCGCTCGGGCGATACTTCGGTTTCCAACCTGGAAATCCTTCGCCTTGCTGAAAAAGAAGGTAAAGGCTGGTTTGCAATCCTTCTCTCCAAGCATTTGACTCACGAAACACTCATCCCAGATTACATTTTGCAAGCTGTGGCGTTTGCAGCCCCATTTCCTGTGCATTGGCGAATGCTAGCGACGATTGCCCAATTTCGACTGGAAAAAATGAATGCAACCAGCACTATCGCCAATGATTTGCTCCGAAGTTTTCCACAGAATTTGACGGACGAAAATGCTGAAGACTTTATCAAAACTTTTAAGTCCGCTTTTCCCGACGATCAACTCACTCAATTTATCACAGTCCAAAAATGATCTTAGAAGACCTCAATGATGAACAGAAAAAAGCAGTTTGTTTTGATGACCATTTACTGCTAACAGCTTGTCCAGGTAGCGGAAAGACGCGAGTCATAACCCATAAAATAGCATATGAACTTGGTAGACTCAATTCCCTAAACCGTCGCATTGTTGCACTCACTTTCACGATTCGGGCAGCGGAAGAAATCGAACGAAGACTACACCTAATGGATATAGAAACATCTAGGCTTTGGTCGGGAAATATCCACGCATTTTGTTTGAACTGGATATTAAGACCTTATGCTTGTTTTCATCAGAGAACTCAACGTGGATTTGCAATTATTGATGCCGTGAAAACCAATGAAATCTTGGAGGTGTTGTTGCAGAAAGATGATTATTCTATAATCCGAGAAGATTTCAAATTCAATAGCCCTATTGTGAAGATACAGCCCAACGGCTCGTTTATAGTCAAGAAACCAACCCACACGCCGCTTTTCGAAGCTTATCGAACAGAGTTGGAAATCAATCGTTTTGTGGATTTTGAACATCTTCTGTTTTACTCGCTCGAATTGTTACGTAGTTGCCCGAAAATAGCTGTGACACTTTCTGGAGTTTTTCAAAATATTCTTATTGATGAATTTCAGGACACGCAAGAACTTCAATATCAAATCATTTTTGAAATCGTTACCGCCGGCCGCGGTCGAACAAAGGTTTCTTTTGTCGGCGACTGCGATCAAGCAATTTTTAGCTCTCTCGGGGGCGTTGCAAAGTCCAAAGAAGAAATTGAAGCGGGCATCAAGGCAAAAGTTGAATCCCTTGACCTTAGTGGAAATTACCGAAGCAACCAGCGCGTGATAAATTATTATCGAAATTTCCAGACAACACCCATTGAAATCACTGCATGTAGTCAGATAAGAGATAACCCGGGGAAAATCACGTTAAACAAAACCTTGAAAAGAGAAGATTTAGCAGACGAGATAGCCAAACTAATTCAACAAAGCCTCAACCAAGGCATCGTAGAGGAAGAAATCGGAATTTTAGTACCACAATGGCTTTTGATATTGCCACTCGCTCGAAAATTAAAACATTTACTCCCCGGAGTTTCATTCGACGCTTCAGGTATCGCCCCTATGTCTGATAGCCGAGACAACCTTTTTTACAAAATTGCTCGGCTTTTTTTAACTGAACCTTCTCAGCGTTTGTACAAAGTTCGGCAGCGATGGGCGACAGAAATAGGTCTAGAATTGGCGCTTTCTATTAGCTGCAATCAGGAAAATCCGCAGTTTTCGGCACGTCAGGTTTTAAAAATTGTTAATAGCATCCAATCTAGGGAAACTCAAGCCGATCCTTATTTACGGGAGTGTTTAACTAATTTTCTCTTTACTTTTCATGTCAAAATATCAGATTTCCCTGCTCTTTCAATCAGTTTTGAGTCCTATTTCAGAGGCATCCAACGGCGTATCGAACGTGCCAAAAAAGAAGGCAACCCTTTGCCGGAAGACATCGAATCGTTCAGAAATTTCTATCGGGAGGCAACAGGGGTTGTCATCAGTACTGTGCATGGGGCAAAAGGTGAAGAATATGAAACAATTATTGCATTTGGCCTATTAAAAGGTTTTTTACCACATTGGAATGATATAATTGATAAATCTATTGACGAAAATGATGTTTCTCGTAAATTGCTTTATGTTATTTGTTCAAGAGCTAAGAACAACTTACATTTGATAATGGAAGGTGGGCGAACGACACGGAAAGGCGATCCACTTGAATTCAATAACTTGCTTTCCAATTTACAATTTGAATACGATGAATCATAATACTATAGGTAGAGAACATCAACTATCGAAATAGTCAAAATCGAGAACAAAGGATATACGAAAATGCTACCTAAGCGACTCACATTCGTACGTTCAATAGTTAGCGGAAAGCAAAGATAATTAAAAGTAAAAAATATTCATATATGAAACCAGACTTTACATTGCTCAAATATTTGGTAAAGGAATCAAATGTTCAGGCCGTTTTTGAACACATGGAAATTTTTTTTCGTGTAAATCAAGATAGTGGCGTAAAAAATTATGAAGAGGAGTATATATCACTTAGAGCACGGCATAGCAATTTATGCAAGAAAAGCCTCATAGGTATACTTGAAACCGATGATGAACGGCGTACAGAGAATCAAATAACCTACCATTTAATTCAATGGTTACGTAGATTAGAGGACTATTTTAAAGACCAAAACGAGAATTATGTATTAGAAATTGAACCATCTGAATTAAAAAATAATTCACTTGATGAATTAAGAAATATTTTCGGTAATGAACTTGATTTAGACGCAAATGTGGACAACTCTATTTCGATAATCAAAGAGTTAAGCACTGAGGAGCAATTTTTAAAACCAATTGCTTTATATTTTGCAGGTAGGATAGGCGCAGGAAAATCTACCTCATGTAATAAATTTCTCAATATAAACAAAGTTGGTTATTTTGATACTACTAAACAGATAACTCATAGCGGGTTTACAACAGGTCTTTCTGTCTTTGATTTGCCTGGGCAAAATGGAGAGCCATTTTTTGAAAATGTAAGTCGAGTTGCATTAGGACTGCCCATTATCGAACAGCATAATAAATTTAACTTTGGAAAACCTAACTCTGAAAAATTTTTGTACTCAAAATGGTCACCCAAGGGCATTGTTGAGGAACGTGAGTTTAAGTTATTTGAATGGAGTACGTTTACAGAAAAAGAAAAGATCTCACCAGATGTAATTATTTATGTAATAGGAATTGGAAAAGGGCAGTTGCTTACAAATTATGATTTAGAATTCATTTGCGAACTCATTGAATTATTAAAATATAAGCAGAAAAGCGATAAAATAATATTCCTGTTCAATGATTTAGGAGAAACCAAAGAAGAAATCTATCAGTTGTTTAGGAGAGGAATAGAATCTTGTTACTCAATGGTGTTCACAGAGGAATCACCTCAAAGCCCAATGATATTTTCAGTTAATGCACTTACTGGTGAAGGCTTTCTTGATTTTATTAAATATTTATGTGAGATATTACCTTCTGAAACAATAGGACAAATCAAGGAATTGTTTCACCAGGATTTTAAGGAAGAAGTAAAAAAACATCTTGCTTCAAAATATCATGATAATAACATAAAAATTGCTTCTAAACTATCAAAATTTCATCCTTATGAAAGCAATAAGAATACTTCAGTTTTTGAATCATCAATAATTGCAATAATTGAATTAGCAAAACATTTTTTGGTTAATTACGAAGGCGAAAAACATAAACATTTTTTTGACCATATTCAATCTATATTTTTAGAGATTGCAAAAGAGGAAATAAAAAAAGTTGTTATTCCAAAAACTATTCGCATTCCAATTGTTAAGAAAAAATCGGATTCTATCGAAAGAATTAGTCCAGATATAGATGAATTTATAACAAAAAAAATGCTCGATGAAATATTTTACAAATCAAATAATTTATCTGAATTAAAACATGCAGCAGATAATCTACTTGAAGAATTTATGATACCGAGCGTAACAACTGTTGAGTATGATGCTCTCTATTCGTACGAGGAAAAGACAATTTATGAATCAACTACCATCTCAACTCCGGTGTTAGGCCAAAAGGATATTCCGTATACTGACTATAAACCCAAAATAGAAGGTAAAAAGAAGGCAATAGATAATCATGATCCCAAGCACTTAAAGGTATGGTGTAATCCAATAGAACCTAAAAAAATTCATAAAGTTCCAAATGCTGTAATAGAATACATGGATGAAGAAATAAGAGTAGAATACAATAAGGCTGGGATTCCCTTTATTTCATTTATTATAGGGTGTGGATATGAATTAAATAGGCTAATAAATGAGTATGAAAAAAGCGGGTTTGATTCTTCAGTGACAAAAATACGAGTGCAAGAATCAATTGATGAAATAAGAGGAGAATCGTATGCCTACAAAGATGAACTAGAATTCAGTATAAATAATAATAATATAGATTCAGAAGTAAAAATTAAAAATATAATCTCATCAATATGTAAAACCTTCTAACAATCGTTTTTCGAAAACTGCTCCTAAGCGTCGCAAAAATGTTCACCAAAACCCAAATCTCAACACAAAAAAAATTCCACTTCCATTTCCTAAAACATCTTATTTTTCTTGAAAAGATATTCCTAATGGCCAAGAAGCACATCCGGTTCGATTGGGCAGCCAAAAAAATACTGCGAGAGAAGAAAAACTTCGACATTTTGGAAGGTTTCTGTCCGAGTTATTGGGCGAAGATTTGAAGATCGAAGGACTTTTGGAAAGTGAAGGCAACCAAGAAAAGGAAGACAATAAATGAAAAAATCCCCCGCACAATTTGCCAATCCCTCTCACTTTTGTTAGTTTTCCATCCATTCACCAACATCAGATACCAACGCACATGATCAAACTCAAATCTGCATATTTCCTTTGGCCGCTGCTCTGCATCGGCGCAATCTTGAGCAATGGCTGTGAGCCAGAAGCCCCCGCCGAGGATACCCCAAAATTCAAGCTGATCGCCACGGACACCTTCTACTTCAACTCCTTTGTGGACTGCAACATGGCCGAAGCCTGGATTGGCGATACCTTTCGGATTTTTCCGGGCAAGTACGGCGAAGATCCCCTCTGGGGCAATGCCCGCGACCTCAAGTTTGCCAACGGCAAAAATGCCGATGAGGCCTTCAGCAGCAAGAAAGAAGCCTTCACCGAGCCGCGCATGCCTGCCAATGCGCCAATTGGAAAACCTGGCCTGCACGGCGCGGTATGGTTTGAAACCGTGTACCAAGACGCCAAAGTTGCTTCGGGGCGTACGCTGTATGCCGTTTACCACAACGAAAACTACCCTCAGACCCTTCCGTATGATTCCAGTACGGGCGAAGGCTACATCAATGTCAGGTGGCCACAAGGCCTGACCGGAGTGACCTCCCCGGCAGCGGTATGCCGCATCGGCATCATGAAATCCACCGATGGTGGGCGCAGTTGGGACAATCGCGGGCTATTCCTCGAAGACCTCCAGCCCCGCATGATCCTGAAACCCAACAACACCTCCAATACCTTTGCCGGTGGAGTAGGGGATCCATCCGCGGTGGCCAGTGGCGAGTACTTGTACTTGTTTTATGGCGAATACGGTTATCCTGGGGTCTATGACTCACTTAAATACGATCCAGCCAAAGAATGGAGTGGCCAGTGCATCAGCATCGCCCGCATCCGTTTGAGTGATTTGGACAACCCCGTAGGCAAGGCCAAACGCTGGGATGGCAAAGCCTTTACCCGCCCTTACAACGGAATTGGCGCGCCGATTGCAAGTTTGCAAATCCCATTTGGGGATGGCGGTGGCCCAGCTTCTTCGCCTCGGGGGCAATTCCACTGGGGCCCATCGGTCAGTTGGAATACCTACCTCGAATGCTGGG
>JBBAKX010000029.1:169-9041 GCA_040403315.1 Flavobacteriales bacterium | reverse complement strand
TTTACTATAGAAAAGCTCTCTTTGGTCGTGGGCCTAAATTGACAGCAGTTCATGAGGGGGCAAAAAATATTCCAGGTATTTTGGAAGTGAAGATCATGTCAAGGGTGGGCAATAAAGTTCGGGTTTATCGGGTGATTGAAGAGCAGACCCTCTTATTCCCAATAGAGATGCGGTCAGTCACAGAATATGTTGAAACCCCAAATAGATCATTAGTTTTTGAGCAAATTAATGGCGACATGAAGTCTTATAAAGGTAATTGGAGATTGACGTCAGACAAAGGCAAAACTAGCTTTAAGTATGAGGCATGGATGGAGTCCGACTCAATTATTCCATCTGCAGTGATTGAATATTTTATGAAAAATAGTACACGCAGTCGATTTGAGTTAATGGCTCAAAGAGCATCTCAGTATAAAACTGCTGAGACAATAGCTTGTAAGTAGCCATCTCACACTGTGTAATTACAGACTGAATCCCATTTTAGTTTTAAACGACAGTCTAAGTTTAGAGACTGGCATCCCTGAATCAGTCGATGTCGTTTAAAACGATAAACTTACAGCCAGCCCGATCGCTTGAAGCGCCAATACAAGAATGAACAAGCAGACACGATAATGCCCACCGCCAGTGGATAACCCAAATCCCACTTCAATTCTGGCATTTGTTCAAAGTTCATGCCCCAAATTCCAGCAAAGGCGGTTGCCACACCGAATATAGCTGCCCATGCTGCCAGGCGTTTTTGAATATTATTTTGCTCAAGAGCAATGGCAGATAAGCTCACCTGAATTGCTGTCCCGATGGCATCTCGAATACTCTCAATAACCGCGTTAATGCGCGTTAAGTGATCTAAGATGTCACGAAAATATTCCGTGCTGTTGGCACAAACCGGAGGTACCCGACCGCTCGATAACTTACCAATCGCTTCCATTAATGGAGAGACGGCATGTTTTACAACCATTACTTTTCTTTTTAGTTCAAATAACCGCTCTATATTGGATTTAGTAGATTGCTGATCAAAGAGGGATTCTTCAATATCATCAAGCTCATCCTCCAGTTTTTCAACAATAGGAAAATAGCGATCTACAACTGCGTCAATTAGGGCGTACAGAACAAAACCTGAGCCTTGACTTAATAAGTCGGGCTCTTGCTCACAGCGTTCCCTAACCCCCAAAAACGTTACATCAGAACGGTTGCGAACTGATAGAACATAGTCAGATGCCGCAAAAATATCTAACTCACCAACCAAAATATCATCGTCATACTTAAGAACCTGAATTACTGCGAATAGGCTATTGCCATACTCTTCAATCTTGGGTCTTTGATGGCCTAGTAGCGCATCTTCTACAGCCAAAGGATGAAGGTCAAACTCTTCCTTCATCTTGGTGATCTCATCAACGGTTGGGTCTAGTAGTGCCACCCAAACAAAAGAATCTTTATCAGCGATATGCTCACTAATATGCTCAATCTCAATATCGGCTATTTTTTTTCCATTTTGGTAGGAGGCGCAATTAATTAGCATATCTAAAAATATAAAAAAAGGTAATTAAGCGATCTTAACGTAAGCTTATTAATTTAGAACGTTTTAGGCATAGGCCATAACTACTCAAAAACAAGGTTAGCCCATTGAATAGGTGCCATAACCAATGCGAACCGCCGATGGAGTCACACAAGGGCATATCCAATTGACGGCTCAGAAGGGAGGCCGGAAAAACAATGACCGCCAGCCATAAGAATCGAGCCGCTGCCTTATTTGAATATTGGGTTACCAAAGCAAACATAATCAGCGCTAACCAAGCGCCTAGGTACATCCCGGATGGCAGCCATGGTAGAGCAGGTTTTAAGTAACTCATTAGCAATTGAGTCAAAACAATGCTGACAATGAGCATTAAAACGGACCCCAACTGAATCAATAGCGAGTTTCTTGACCATTGTTTGGGGATCAAAAATGCAAAGGCTACCAAATACAGAGCGATGGCCAAGACATCCAGAAGGCCAGTAAGGCGATTAGCAAAAGTATGAAAGCTAAAACTACCTAAGCCAATCAGGATAACTAAAACAGCCATGAGGGTAGAGTGGGGTGTTCTTAGGCGCCAAATGAATAAACCTGCAACGATGAAGGACAGATTGCTAATGGCATTAATGGGCTCGGCCCAAAAACTCGCATCCAAGCGCTCACAATAGATATCTACAGAATTGAACCATGTACTCATACTGGCACCTTAATAGGGTAATCAATTATTCTGCAACGTTTTAGTCGTTGACTAAACTACTGATTAGCTCACTTTGATGGTCGGCACTTGTATGCCTTTATAAATCACAATTCCTATAACATTGATAATTGGCCAGCAATCTTGGCACCTTTTTCAATTTCGATCTCTTTGTAGTAAATATTTCCGGAGATGATTGAGCCTGCTCTAATAATTAGTAATTCATTCACCCGCAGATCATCTTTCACATGCCCTGCGATATCCGCTACTTGGCAAATTACCTTGCCCTCAATTTTGCCTGTTATCCCTACAGATAATGAATGGACTTTTAAGTAGCCATTAATTGCACCTGAGACTATTGCTTTATTTGGCACTTCCAGAGTGCCGTTTAGGACCACCCCCTCTCCAACGATTAATTCTCCGGCATTAAAGTAATTGTTGTTTTGGGGGGTTGGAATAGTAGCCATAGGGGTATTTTGTAATTGATCTGCTTCTGTCTTGCTTGTTTGATCGGGTGAGGAGCTTTTAAAAAACATGAACTTGACCCCCAAGTAATAAAAGATACACAAACACAAGATACCATAGGAAAATTACATTTTTTGCTTCAAATGATGCTCAATAAAAAAAAGAAAACTGACCTACGTATCCTAAGTGAGGTATTGCGTGTCGCTCGCCAGGAGCGGGGTTTGAGCCATGAAGCGCTTGCCAAAATTGTTTGTTTGAGTAAGTGGCATATCAAGGAGCTTGAAGAAGCAGATACTTTTTTGACCTTCTACAGCATGGCCATTAAGATACAGGCGGCAAAAAGAGTTGGTCAGCATTTAGGCTTATCTCAAGACCAATATCTAAAATACACTGAGTAAATAGTTAATTAAGACTTTGGCATATTAGGTGCATGAGCAAAAAAATACCCCCATTACTGCAATCTCAAAAATTTTCTTTTAATAGTATTTTGGGTTCTGGATGCGTGATTCATGGAAAGTTAGAGACGAAGGCAAACTACCATGTAGTGGGGCAAGTCTTGGGCGATATTGTTGAGCTTGAAAACGATAACGGGATTTTATGGATTAATAAGCATGCTACCGTGAGGGGTAATATTACGTGCAGTAATATAGTTATCGCTGGCAAGGTAGAAGGCAATGTGGTGGCTAGCGGAACAGTGGAGGTTTGTTCTGGTGCGACTATTAGTGGTGATATTGAATCTGAGCGTTTGCATGTGGACACTAATGCCAGGATTAATGGCAGATTGAGTTGTTCGAATGGGGATCAATTAAAAAAAGCATTTGGTAATATAAAGCCTAAGGATTGATTTTCCTAGGACCACCAAGAAATCTGGAAATACCCATTAGAACTGATCCATTTAGTAACGTACTAAATTAAATAAGTGCATGATCTAAAAGGATAAAGACCACTTAAGCCTAATCCTCCAAATCCTCGCTGCTGTCATCCACCCGATATTCCACTTTAATTTTCCTCAAGACTGGATGCAAAAGAACATTGTCTTTAGGAGATGAATCTCTTAAGTCATATAAGCCGTAAAAAGGAATTGGCTCTTTTTCAGCTTGCTCGCGATCTTCAGTAGTAAAGGTAGTCATGGACACTCTCCCTAAATTAAGAGTTTGCTTACCTATGGGTTGTTTGACAAAACCAATCACAATTAATAGCAATTAATATTGATCCGTAAACTCCCATAATTTAATTGCATTTTTGGCGATTAAATATGACATGTCCATCATAAAAAGAAATTTTTATGAATAAATTTTGAGAGGTGAAATTGTCATATTTGGGCTTGATATATCAGCTTCAAATATCGGTCAGGCGGCTCTGTAGTTGGCTATGTCGTCAAATTTGGAGATTATCTTTAATCAAAATCACATTCATCGTCTGAAAAATGATATTCCAAATAAATTGCTTTACGTACTTCATGTTGCCAATATAGTCGATCTTTTAATAGATCATATTTGACCGTATCTGCATACTCATTAAAGTAATCATCATCTTTATTTAGGAAGTAGTACTTCTTCATCATGACCCCCAGTACTATGTCAGGTTTTTGACCCAAAAAACTAAAGAGTAATTTGATAACTAATTTTGATAGATTATGGTTTACTCTTCAGATCGATTGCTTGTGCGAATTCTGATGTGTTTGTGATGACATGTCTATGTATGACTTAAAAATTGATGATTAAAAACGACAATTTTCTAAGTAAAAATTTTCTTTAAAAATAATCGATATAAAACTTTTTCTATATCTAAACGAATAGTATTTTTTATCCGTAAATGATAATTTTTGTAGCGAAGATATTCGATTGCATAGATACTTATACAAAGAATGATTTGTACAAAGAGTTCGTCATCCTTGTTGAGGCCAAGTATCGATTTAAGCAACACTTACCCATCATTAGTGCTTGCAATGGCATTTAAAGCGACATTAAACAACTTGTAATCAAGTTGTCATATCTCTGGATCACTATAGGGTCAAACTCTTCTCTAAGGGATGGGGATGCTATACCTTTTGCAAAACACGATTGCTTCCAGTATTCGGCCAATGCGGCAATCCCTCAGAATTGTTCGAGCCACTTTAAATAGTGCGGCAAACCCATTTATTAATACTGAGATCCATAAATCTAATCTAGCTTGGCTTGATGTCATAGAGCAACTATCTGGCGCACATCTCAAACCGGAGTGGGGTATTCACAAGACTGAGGTTAATAGAGGGACTGTTGAGATTGAAGACGAAATAGTTCTAAAGCGAACTTATTGTCAGTTAGTGCATTTCAAAAAAGTAGCCACAAAATTACATCAACCAAAATTGCTTATTATTGCCCCTTATTCGGGACACTTCGCAACCTTATTGCGTGGTACAGTAGAGGCGATGCTACCAGAGCATGATGTTTACATTACGGATTGGACGGATTGCAAGAATATTCCCATCAATCAAGATCGCTTTAATCTCAATGATTTCATAGACTACTTGATTGATTTCTTGCATTTCTTGGGTCCTAAGACCCACGTGTTAGCTGTGTGTCAGCCTACCGTTGCCGCCCTTGCAACCACTGCCATCATGTCCGACTGGGGTGATCGCTGTCAGCCATGCTCATTAACGCTCATTGCTGGACCTATTGATACCAGGGTAAATCCAACGAAGGTTAATGAGTTTGCAAAATCGCACGATTTAGAGTGGTTTGAGAAAAATTTGATTCAACCGGTGCCACCACCATTTTTAGGTATGGGCAGAAGAGTTTATCCAGGCTTTTTACAGCTTAATAGTTTTATGGCCATGAATTCTGATCGTCATGCCATGTCCATTGATGCGATGCATGAAGCGTTGGTTCGGGGGAATGAAGAAGAGGCTCATCGTCGTAAAGCTTTCTACGATGAATACCTTTCAGTGATGGATTTAACCGAAGAGTTTTACCTCCAAACCATTAAAGAAGTATTTCAAGACCACTCCTTGCCACAAGGAAAGTTGATGAGCCGTTGGCATCAGGTAGATACCAAACATATTCGTAAGAGCTATTTGATGGTCATTGAGGGTGAAGACGATGATATCTGTGGAGTTGGTCAAACAAAAGCAGCGCTGGACATCACCCCTAATCTACCCGAAAGACATAAGCGGTATGAATTGATTAAAGGCGTGGGACACTACGGAACCTTTAATGGCGCCGTTTTTCGTCGCACTATTGCTCCCATGATTTCCCAATTTATTCAAGATGCTGAAAAGCACCATGAAGTGACAGTGTCATCTTCCCCAGTAACTACATCAGGAGAAAAATTATGACCTTAAACCACTTTAGCGGAACTGAGCAATCATTAGGTCAAATGACTCCCATTAAAACCCTTGAAGGTTTTTATGGTTTGATGATGCCAATTTGGGCTGTGACGAGTAATTTCTTTGAAAATCATAAAAAATTACACGAAGAATTAGTTGAGTTAATGCAAGACGCCAATGAGCAGGCTACAGATAGGGTAGTGAATGCAGTTGATCATAATAAGCCTAAAGAATTTATGGGCGCCATTATTGTTAGTAGTCAAGCCATAGGACAAGCTAATTTGATGATATATAACGCAATGGTTGAGCAACACCATGAATTCATTGATAGCTACTTTCAGCTAATGGATAAAGGGCATCAGCAGATTTATAAAGATGCTAATCAAATTTAAACGTTACTAGGACAGTTTTCGTCCTTAGAAGGAGCGGTACAGCCTAAGCTTCATCTCTTACGGCAATCCGTCCATGCGCATCAAGATCAGACTCATCCACTTCTAAATAATCATCTTCAATTACGCTTGCACCTTCTAGGCTCTCAATAAATTCCCGAATAGCGTAATAAGGGGCGATATGAACATGATCATCATCTTGATGATCCCAGACTTTGTAACGAAAGACAGTTAACTTCATTTATTGTTTTCCTCAATTAAGTTAATGATCTAACACAGTGATTTGCACATCGTCCCGCAAGGGCAAGGAACGTCCTCATCAAGTAATTGCTGTAGTCCATGCCACTATCTTCTCAAAGCTAAAGCAAACTGCAAAAATGGAGACATCGTCAGCCAATTGCGTTTAGTAATAGTCATTTGCTCCTTGAAATAAGTGGCCCAATTTGGCGGATCTAGTTTTAAGTTTGCTTCTGAATCGCCCATCATGTTACGAGGCACTAAGCCATGCTTTTGGCATAGATGCTTAATGGGTCTATTCCAGCTGATGCAATGCATGAAAAGATCTTGATAGTAGCGATTACGAGCCCATGTAATGGCTTCATCGATCAACACATTGGCAATGCCTTGTTTGCGATATTGGAGGGCTACGATGACGCCAAACTCTACCTCTTGTTCATGAGTGGCAATATGCATCGTGCCGGCCCACTGACCATTAAGCTTGGCAACAAGGAAATAATTATGGTTTGAGTTACTTATAAGCCGACCAACTAACTGATCAATAGCCTGTTGACCCAATGTGTAACCAAAATAGTCGTGTAGTGTCTGTGTATCTTGGGCTTTTAACCAAGACCCGTATTTTGAAAACTGATCTCTAGGCAGAAATTCAGTAGTCAGCATGCTTTATTTCTCAATATGACTGTGTTTGCTGTAATACTTGGCTTCCTCGGATCTAGCTTCCATCCAGGCATTAAATAAATCCCGAATTACATTCAAAATTGTTTTCATGATTTATGGCACCTGTGAACCTGAAAATTGGTAAAGTATTAGGGTTTACACGTAATTAATGTAACAGCCCAATAAGTATGTTGCATGACAGCAAAATAACTTTTATGATTAAAAGGTCTTAAGTTCATGACTAAAAGGCTTATGTAGAGCCAATTGGTCGTTAAATCTTAAAATACTCGAATAAGTCAAAAAACTAGGTTAGCGCGGTGTAAAACACCTTCAATTTCAACCAAATAATTCATTCCAATCAAAAAGGCATCAAGATGAGCGCACTAAAAGAAGCGATCGAGACCATGCGGAAATCTGGAACGATCAGTCTTTCCGACGTAAAGGCCCTGAAATTAAAAGAGCAAGAGGCCCTTTTTGAGGAAATAAAATATTGGTGCCTTTACGGAAATGGTAAGCCCGAGAAGTTGGGTAAGAAACATAAAGAGTAGTAAAAAAAGAGTGCGGGAGACGGAAACCTAGAGTCGAGCTTGGTTTTGAGATTTTCAGTCCCGTACAACGTGATTCTGCCATTCCGTCGCAAAGAAAAAGCCATCGCTTGGATGGCTTTGCAAGGAAATATCTCGATTCACGTATTTAGGTAAATGATGATGCTGGCAGCCAATATAGCAACGAATGAAAGAATCAGGTAAGTACCTACGCCAGGCGAAGAAAGTAATATATCTTTATTCATGGCGTGCCCCAATATTTTTTTGGTCTTTAGTGGGCTCATCAACATCCAATAAAGAATTATTTTTACGTCGCTTAAGATGTCTCATGATCATTCGATCTTTGATGTGATCATCAGAGTTGAGTTTTCTACTGAAACTTTTGAGCTCATATGGTTCTGTATTGTCTTCAAGTGCTTCCATAGCCAATCTCCTTAGTGAATTTGAAAATTCCATTCCAAGGAAACTGTCCTTGGATGATCATTTAACAGCTGCCACGTGAATTCTCAATGGCACTTTAGTGACGCGCATTCGGTTAAATTTGCTGCAACGCCATAATTGTTACCAGTTTATTGGCTTGGTGGGTGAGTAATAATTTACAAGGCATAAGTTCCCAATGCTTAATAATTAATTTATCTAAAGAGACTGTCATATTTCTTTTTTAGAATGTGAGTCATGCAATTAAAAGTAATTAACAGCTTCTTAGCTAAAACAGTTCTAGATGATGATGTGATTGGACTTACCCCATTAAAGGCGGGTCGATACCCAATCAAGGCGATTGAAGATGAGCAATATGAGGTTGTCAAATCCAAAGCACGGATTTGCTACCTTACCAGTCATGAGCTTGAGCAAGTTATCAAATCAAGGGATGCCGTCATCATCAATGTGTGATGTTGATTTTTTTGCCTAGTTTAAAAATTACACCACTGATTGGTTATCAAAAAAATGCAATTTCATATTAAATCCCTTCATTTCATTTCCGCACTGGTATTTTTAATAAACCTCCCTGTATCTGCTCAAAATATTCAATACGGAGTAAGACCCTTTTATTTAATTGACGCAATGAAAGAG
>JBBAKX010000029.1:0-159 GCA_040403315.1 Flavobacteriales bacterium | reverse complement strand
TAATACTCCCCAACGCACATCATTTTCTATAGCCCATCGTGGAGCACCCTTAGAGTTTCCTGAGCATACCGTGCAGTCCAATAAAGCTGCTGCACTTATGGGGGCTGGTATTTTTGAATGCGATGTCACATTTACTCAAGATAAACAATTAGTTTGTCG
>JBBAKX010000028.1:0-10325 GCA_040403315.1 Flavobacteriales bacterium | reverse complement strand
TCAGTACTTACCTCAAAAATGAACTTTCTGCCGACCAACGCCAAAGAATGAAAAATCTTATTGAATTGATCGATGGTTTCCAGTCCGCATTGTCTCTGGAAGTGTTGGCTACGGTTGATTTTATCAAAAAAAATAACCCAGGAATCGATCAATTGGGAATTATTCAGATGATCCATAACTGGAGTGACCGAAAACGGAATTTGTTTAAAGACCAGTACATCAGCATTGCTATTCATCATCTTAATAGCTACGAGAAAAGGCTTTCTTTTGCTTAAAATAGACTCATGTGAAAATATGTGGCCTCTCCACATTAATTGCGGTCCATGATGAAGATCAACCCACCCCATCCATGACACCCAAACAAATCGAACGCATCCAGACCAAAATCAAGTCCATCCGCGCTACCCTCTCCGCCGAAAAGCGCAAATACGGCGCTTACGATGATAGCCGCGGCCAACGCTACGCGCCTCCCGGCCCTTACATCCAGATCGATCAACCAGTACATCGACATTCACAAAAAACTCAAAGAGGAAAATGATCACGAGATTCGTACGCAGCTTATTCGGGAAGCGAGAGCATTGGAGGATGGGGTTTTAGGGTTAGTTGAAGTGAGAAGATTTCGCTGTATTGTACTTGCCCACCAAAAGTAAACCATTTGACTAATTGGCTGCTAATCTCTATGTTTGTACAGCAAATTCTAAGGTTATGGCCAGTGAGGATCGAATTATTTTGGATTACATGGCGTTGTTGAATCACTTGAGTGCTGATTTAAAGCTAAAACTGATTGCTAAATTGACAGATAGCATCAGAAAAGACTATTTAGAAACCATCCCTGGAAAAGATGATTCCTGGAAAAAACTCTTTGGGACATGGAGTGATACCGAAGACAACCTGGCCAATCTGGTCAGAGAACAAAGATTATCCAATCGAGAGATTCCAAGCTTCGACTAATGTTATGATCCAGTTTGACGATTTTGAAATTGTCGTGCCACTGGCACGACAATTGAGTTGGTCCCATTTTTTGGTATTAATTCCAATTATACTGCCCTCCGCCAAGTTTTGTGCATAGATTATGTAAGATTTCCCTGTGTTTTAAGGGAGTTGCCTCAATCCTCATGCACAATACTTGGCGAAGGGCAGTATAAAAGTTTCAGGGTCGAAAAATAATTAGAAATACATATATGATTAAAAACAAAATACTTGTAGATTGTAACCTTGCTTTATTTTTTTCGTAAAAGAAGAACAGTGACAGTAGCTGTCATGGAGATAGGAGAGCTTTCCAAAGCAATACTCGTACTTTATGGCAATGACCTTATCAAATTGGATAACAACAATGTCTCTTAGATTGCAATGCAAAATGATGGAATTTAACTACCCGCGTAACTAATTATCTTTTAGCGATTTTTACTTTTTTTTTGATAAATGAAGTGTTAATACAAAACTATGGAACACGAATACACGCCAAGAACAAGAATTGCCCTATTGATCAAGGCGTTTGTTGAAAGACCCTTTGCTTACACCAAAAGGCAATTAGCTGAAAATTATGGTGTCCATGCAGATACCATTACTGATGACCTCACGGCACTCAGCAACGCCGGATTCGTAATTACGACCGATGACAAGTACCGCTATGGATTTGTGCGGGAAAAACCCTTCAAACACCTCAAGGACTTATTACATTTTACCGAAGAGGATCAAGCATTATTGTACAGCGCAATTGATCAAGTTGCAGTAAACAATGAACGAGCCCAAAATTTAAAGAAAAAACTAGCTTCTCTGTACGATTACCACCGTTTAGGTCACGCTTACCTACGCAAACCCTATCTAACCAAAGTGGATTTGCTCTTACAGGCCAAAAATGAGAAAAGGCAAATTATTTTGCATGGATACAGTTCTTCACACAGCAATGTGGTGAGTAATCGACTGGTAGAGCCTTTCCACCCTAGCCCTCCAGATGATACCCTCCAGGCATTTGATGTCGAGAAACAAGACCTGCGGCATTTTCGCATTTCTAGGATTACAAGGGTTGAATTAACAGATATGCCCTGGCAACACGAAGGAAAACACAACATCATGCCAACTGATCCCTTTCGGATTGTAGATAAAAACCAAATCATGGTATCCTTGCGGATAAAAATTGGGGCAAAGAATGAATTGGTAGAGCGATTCCCCTTGACCCGCGCCTACATCGAACCGACACAAATTCCAGAAGTCTTCGACTTTCAATGCATGGTAAATCATCGATTTTTGGGCTTGACCAATTTCATTCTTGGGCATCATCACCAATTGGTAGAAATCATCGAACCGGAATTACTAATCCAGCATTTGCGGGACGAGGTAAAAAAAATGCATTTTTTATAAACATTGGAGGGGGTGGGGAGGAGAGTTCCATAGCTCGGTTCCAATCTTTGCATTAGGTATTTGAGCCAGATAGACTTTTGAGGTGATTACCGAATATTGTTGCATACTGATAAAATACCTTGGTAATGAAAAAAGGCAACTACCTATGTAGCTGCCCATAAATGATTCCAACTGGATGCGATTAAGTAAGAAAATTCTATCACTTATTTCAATTCCTAGTTGGTAATTGTAACCCAAAAATACAACGAAAAATTGAATGGAAAAATTAAATTAGAAAATTCTATCACTTTGGCTTGCTTTAGAATAAACAAGAGCATAATTTTGCATCGAAAGGTCAAAATAAGCTCTTGCTTTTTCTTTCGCGGAGATATTCCAACCATTTCTGTTGATTGAGTGGAGCCTATGATTCAAGGTCCAAACTTGATTTCCTTTCTGTTTTAACATCAATAAGTTGAACTAGACATGAGAATACATTTAAAAACAAGCAGTAACACCGAAAAAGTACCCTTCACGTACCCTACTGCGTTGGTGGGGGCTTTGCACAAGTGGCTGGGGCAAAATGAGCTACACCATTCCATTTCTTTGTATTCGCTATCTTGGTTGGTGGGTAGTAAGTCAGTGAAAGGAGGGCTGGATTTCCCTCAAGGCAGCAGTTTTTTTATCAGCTGCCCCACGCAGGAGTTTATTCAGCAAGTTATGCGTGGTGTTTTGGATGACCCCCAAATACGCTACGGTATGCAAGTAACCGATGTACACATTCAGGAAACACCAGATTTTGGAGAACAATACACCTTTTCCCTCCAAAGTCCAGTGCTGATCAAGCGCAGTACAGCTGATAGGCAAATCAAATACTACCTACCTGATGACGCTGAATCAGACCAATTCTTGACCGAAACGCTGCAACACAAATTACATAAAGCCGGAATGGGCGATCTCGAAGTCCAAGTGGCTTTTGATCGAACCTACCAGAATATCAAGACCAAACTGGTGGATTACAAAGGAACATTAAACCGCGCGACTTACTGCCCAATTACCATTACCGGTGATTCTGAAGCACTGGCATTTGCATGGGAAGTTGGAGTGGGAAATAGCACGGGGATTGGGTTTGGGTCATTAAAATAGATTGCCATGAACAATTATTATGTGGTCAAATACACTGGTCAGTTCGGTTTTATCAAACCCTGGACGGCAGTGCGAGACAGTGAAACTTTTTCACAACAGTTTTTAACGCCTTCCATTGTGGAGGGCATGGAGAAGAAGTTATTTCCAGCATTATTGGAAATGAAAGGCATCCACAAAATCAAGCGCCATCGTCTCAATTATGCAGGCATTGATGTACAACAAGAAAGAACCTGGTCAAAAGGAGGTTTTTTGGCATCAAAAAACAAAAATCAGTACAAAACTAACCTCGCCATTATCAACCGAGGCGTGATGATGGAGCCGAATCTCTATCTGGCTTTTGAGACCGAAGCGGATGCCAATATTGCTATGAGTCAGCACATTTGCCTCTGTCGCAATGAAGATATTTTGTTGCCAGATGCTACACAACAAGTCTTGTCCCCCGCAGCCTTTGATGAAATCGAAGGATTTGAAATGCTTTTTGCCGCCGAAGAATCGTCGAGATTCAAAGTAGGACACAATCGTTTCGATGATGCTTCCGAAATGTTTGGAGCACTCAAAATCTTTGGAAACCCTATTCGTGAAGGGACTTTTTAAAATTTGAGACAACAGCTCAATAATATACTTAGTATGAGTAATTTGACTACAATCCTTGCAAAAAGTGAAGACAAAGGAGGCACCACTTTATTGGCTCATACCCAGCAAGTTGCTGCGGCAATCCGTGTCTTTGCAACAAAATACCAGTTTGATTTTGATGAAAAACTAGCTGAAAAAGCCGCTGCATTACACGATTTAGGGAAGGCTCATCATCATTTTCAAAATAAGATTAAAGGCATTTCCGCACAAACGTTGAAAGAAAAAAATGAACAGGACATTATTCACCGTCATGAACTTTCTTCATTGGGTTTTTTACCCATTTTCCCTAAAGAAGAATGGGATGCGATCATCGATATGGTGGTCGCGCACCATAAGGCAATCAAAGATGACAAACGAAAGCGTGGCATACTAGATTTGGAAAATGAAATGGACAAACACTGGAAACGGAATCATTTGTGTGATTGGGAGGATTGGTCTCCTTACGGATTAGAGATTTTAAGCACTTTTGGTTATGCCGTTCGCCCTATTTCAAAACAAGAAGCACAAGCCGCTCTAGATTATACGGTTGAGTATTGCGAAGAAAAAAGATGGGGCTGGTCACCTTTGCGGGGCTTATTGATGTCTGCTGATCATTTTGCATCAGCATTTATTGAGGCGACGGAAGAAAAAATTGCGGAGCTTTTTGAGGTTCCAGATTTGGGATTTTACCATGATCCCAATCGAAAAAGTGAGTTGTATGCTTTGTCTTTAATTGATACCGAAGATGTTCGACCTCATACCATGGTAGTCGCTCCTACGGGTGCAGGGAAAACAGATTTTTTATTGCGCCGATGCCGAGGCCGGGTATTTTATACTTTGCCTTTCCAAGCCTCCATTAATGCCATGTATGAGCGCATCAAAAGTGCGGTTCCCAATAATAAAGGGGTAAGGGTCTTGCATGCCACTTCTGCGCTATTGGTAAAAAACAACCGTGAAGAACAAACCCTCCAATCATTTGCCGGGGCTTCTGTCAAAGTGCTGACACCACACCAAATGGCCGCCATTATTTTTGGTACCAGTGGTTACGAAGGGATCATGCTGGATTTACAAGGTACGGATGTCATCCTGGATGAGATTCATACCTACACGGATGTCACCCGTTCGATGGTGTTGGAAATTGTCAGAACCTTATTGCGACTGAACTGCCGAATCCATATTGGTACGGCAACGATGCCTTCTTTGCTTTACCATGAAGTGCTGAAACTACTCAAGGCTCAGGGAGATGTATACGAAGTTAAACTTGAGGATACCGTTTTGGATGGATTTGACCGACATGTAACCTACAAGATGGAGACAGAAGAGGAAATCGATGTGGTACTTGACGAAGCCTTTCAACAAGATGAAAAAGTGTTGGTTATTTTTAATACGGTTAAAAAAGCTCAAGCAGAGTATAAACGGCTTATAAGCAAGTTTCCTGACATTCCAGCAATGCTTATCCACAGTCGTTTTCGTCGGGGAGATCGCGTAAAGTTGGAAGAGCGATTGAAGGAGGAATTTAATGGGTCTGAGCGCAGTGGACCTGGCTTTAAACCTTGTTTTGTGATCTCGACTCAAGTTGTGGAGGTAAGCCTGGATATTAGTTTTGATCGTATGATCACGCAAGCAGCTCCTTTGGATGCCCTCATTCAGCGCTTTGGACGGGTCAACCGCAAGCGCTCAGTGACTACAATTGGGAAGTATAAACCGGTGCATGTCATCAAGCCCACAGGCAGTGCTCTGCCTTACAAGATGGAAACGCTGAAAGCCAGTTTTGATCAATTGGAAGATGGAAAACTGCTGAAAGAACGCTACTTACAAGAAAAGATTGACGTGGTTTACCCAACTCTGGATACGCGTGCAATTGATGTACATCTCATTTATCACAATGGTCATTACCTGATCAAAGAGCTGTGTAATAAGCCACAATCGGTACTGATTGAAGCGCTGGAAATAGAGTCGGCTACTTGCATTTTGGAGTGCGATCGTGAAAAATACCTCTACGGGAATTGGGAAAAACGCATTCACCTAGAGATTCCGGTGAATTTCAAAACTATTGCCAAGTTCAAAGACCAATACGAACAGCTCGAAGTCGGCGCTTACCCTTTTGTAGTGCGTCAACCAGAATCAGAACACCTGCTTTATGGGTTAGAATTAACTGAATCAGAAAATTTCATGTAACCATGTACACAAGTTATATTGGAAAAAAATTCCTGGACATTTTCAAAAAAAGAAAAAGCCTCTCGGTTGATTATACTGCACAACAGTTTTTTGAAGAGGAATTCTTTCCACTTTTTTTTGATCATGCACAGCATTTGATGCATGTAGGCAATTCGCCTTTTTTTCAAAAACCCACGCAAGAAGCGATCAATGAAAGTGGCTCTAGATCAAAGGCTCAACTAAAAAACCTACAAACAAAAATTGCTGAAGGTCAGCCGAGTGGTGCAATTTATGTAGGCTTTGCAGCGGAGGATTCATTAGCCACTTCTTCCGGACAATTGACCAGTATTGACTTTGGCACCAGTTCAGAAGATATGTATGCCTCCTGGATTGGGCAAGCGTTGGCCATTGGAGTCAGTGGAGGATTTGTTTTGCTGATCGACAAAGAACCCATTCTCTGGGCGCTTTTTGAGGGCTGGACACAGTACCGCAAGTATCTAAGTCAAACGCCCAATTTGAAAGATAAACAGATTGAAACCTGGAATGGCCATTGGTTGTGCCACGCATTGAGCAAAGACTACCTTGAGACAGTTCCTACAGCAGGTTTTAACTTTAAGACACAAGATGTGATGGGTAAATTGGTCATCCCCACTCAAGATTGGGTGCAAGTCATTTTCGCTTTAACTCGAAAATACCCCGATGAATCCGTAATGGCTTATGCTTATAGTCTTTCTCAAACCAACACCACGCTTGGATTCATCAATCTTTTTTTGCCACAGGTAAAGAATCTACTTCAACTCAAAGAGAAACTTTATCCAGAGCAGGAAGGCATTAGTTCAAAGTCAATCGAGGCCTTGTACGAGACATTCTACAATTTCAAGAACGCATGCAAATTTGGAGCCATTGGGCTTAGGGCACTTGAACCCGACAAGTTGCGGCAGTTTATGCCCGGTGGGGCCGTGCCTTTTGCCAGTGGCAAAGATTTAAAGATCAAAACGGAGGATGAGTACTTTCAATATCAAATTTATAAAACTTGGATAATCGCCATGTTGATTAGCAAAACAGAACTAGATGCCTTAGCAGCCCAAGTTGCTCAAGCACTGATCGCGTTTGAGTCCAAAGAGGCTCGAACCAATGTCAATAAACAACTTACGACTGAGACTATGTCTGTAAGAACTCAGCGAGAGTTTATTGAAAACCTGATTAAAGTGATGGCCAAAGACGAAAGCACAGCATTGGTCTTTAAGCAAGTGAAAGATTCGGTGATCCAATTGCCGACAGATCTTTTCCCACTTTTCCTCACGCTAATCCGCTTCGAATATCAATTTCAAAAATCAATTAAATCCTAAAAAATGCAAGACATGAAACCATTTATCTATTTGCGTGGGCTACGTCATGCTGAACATACCGTTTTTGGAGTACAGGATGGTCAAAAATATTATTATGACCCACAATTTGGCCGTCAGATGGCCTATTCCAGCGGCCAGCAAGTCAAACGTTCAGTGATTGAATCGATGACCACTTTGATGAACATTCCTTTTGCTGCCATCACCTTTAACTGGGAAATTGACAAAAAAGAAAACAAGGCCAAACAAAAAGAGCCACATTCCCCCTGTGATCCATCTTTCCCTGATCAATTATTGGGAGGTTACATGAAAGCGGAAAGCGAAAGCTTGACCCTAAAACGACGCAGCCCTTTGTCAATATCTGCAATGCGCCCTTTACATCCACTGTTGGGAGGTTTGGAACGAGAAAAAGAAAACATCACTTTCGACCGTACCTCTCATCCCGATCACCATAAGGTAAATGTCTTTTGGCTGGAAGGCGGTAAACGGGGAGAAAAACTAAGTGAACATGAGTTAGAAGATTGGCTTACTACTAAAAAGCGCTCTTTGCCCAATCGAGCATTCATTCAAGATTTAACCCGTGCTACTGGCCTCTTCGTTTACGATATCGCCATCGACCTCCGCACCCTCTTTTGTGTATCGACCAACAAGCTAGAACCTGAGCTTGCGCCGGACATTGAAAAAAAGCTCAAAGAATTGGGCTGGGTAGAAGGAAAGAATGTGTTTGGAAAATGTTTGATCCTGCCAAAGGAAGAACGTGAAAAAATAATTCCAGCACTGGCACATGCCTTGATAAATTGGCGCATTACCAGCAATCAATCCCGCACGTTCAGTCTGATGGAAACCCTGGCTGTGGCCATCAGTGACAATGCCAATCAAATTGCCTACGCCATACGTGGAGAACTAAGAGAAGATACAGATAAACAAGCGGCGATTCCAAGGCTTGACGAAACTGCCCGAGCCAGTATTTTCGTTACGCCTTCGTGTTCTGGATACATTCAAGGAACAGTTGGATCGGCAGACGCCCTAGAAAAAGCTGAAGAAAAGCTAATTGAACATATGCTTTCTTTTGACTACGAAAATCAAGGTTAAGCTATAAGTAATATCGCCAGCAGTCGGAAGTTCTCCACCTCCGACTGCTTTTTTAAGTACATCCTAAACCAGCAGTCACATGACCACCATCACCGCCACCCTCCTCTCCTACTACCATACCTGCCAGCGCAAACTTTGGCTGCATGCCAACAGCATCACGATGGAGCACAACTCGGATGTGGTGTACGAAGGCAAACTGATTGGTGAGACAAGTTATCCGGATCGCGCCAACAAAGGTACTCAGTTGGAATTGACTGTACCACTGGATGAAGTTTGGACTGGCACGGCGAAGATTGACTATTACGATGCAAAAACTAAAACCGTACACGAAACCAAAAAGTCGGACAAAATGGAGCATGCGCACATCGCGCAAGTGAAATTTTACCTGTACTTGCTGGGTAAAAGTGGGATTGAGGGTGCTACCGGGATTGTTGAATACCCCAAATTGCGCGAACGCACCGCCGTAGCTTTTACGGCAGTTGATCACGCCGAAATGGAGCGCTGGATCAGTGAAATTCGCGATATACTTGACAGTGAAAAATGTCCGGCACTGATCTACAAACCCATTTGCAAGCAATGCGCCTATTATGAATTTTGTTATGCTGATGAAATTGAACCCAACTGAAGATGAAAAAACCATTTTACCTCTTTAATCCCGGCACGTTAGAGCGGAAGGACAACACTCTGAAGTTTACGCCCCATAATGCAGAAGGCACCACAGGTACACCCCGATACTTGCCTGTAGAGGGAGTGGAGGAATTGTACATTTTTGGCGATCTGGATGCCAACAGTGCTTTGTACAATTTTTTGGGACAGTCAGGTATTCCAGTCCATTTTTTCAACTACCACGAATATTACACTGGCTCGTTTATGCCTCGGGATTACCTTTTGGCTGGTCGGATACAAGTGCTGCAAACCCAACATTACCTCGATAAAAAGCGCAGATTGGCTCTGGCCAAAGGAGTGTTGGAAGGAGGCAGCTTCAACATACTCAAAGTATTGCGTTATTACCTCAATCGAGGCTTGGAGCTCAACGCCCCCATTGCCCAAATAGAAACGCTGCGCAGCAGTACCGAGGACTGTAGAAACGTGCCCGAGCTGATGGGCATAGAAGGCAACATGCGCAAGGTGTATTATACAGCCTTTGACGTCATGATCAAAGATTTTGAGATGAATGGGCGCAGCAAGCAACCTCCTCAAAATGAAGTCAATGCCTTGATTTCTTATGGCAACATGTTGTGTTATGCCCAATGCCTTAAGCAGATTTACCATACTCAACTCAATCCTACCATTAGTTTTTTGCACGAACCGGGGGCCCGGCGTTATTCACTTGCCCTGGACTTGGCTGAAGTATTCAAACCTGTACTGGTTGACCGCTTGATTTTTTCACTCCTCAACAAACGAACCCTCAAGGAGAGTGATTTTCGCTGGGACCTCAACCGTTGTTTACTCAAAGAGAGCGGCGCCAAAACCTTTGCCAAAGCCTGGGATGAACGCCTCAACGAAACCATTGAGCACCGTAGCCTCAAACGCAAGGTCAGTTACAAACACCTGATCCGTTTGGAATGCTACAAATTGGTCAAACACTTGATTGACGACCAGCCTTACAAGCCATTTAAAATAATGTGGTAATTA
>JBBAKX010000027.1:0-10623 GCA_040403315.1 Flavobacteriales bacterium | reverse complement strand
TTAATAAATCTGCTTGCCTAGATCTCGAGTCACAACTAATCCAGTACCTAGCTGCAGATGGTGCCCATCGAGTACTAAATGCGAATGCTGGAATTGTCGATGGCAACTACTTCGATCGAGAAGAATATAGAGCAACTTTCCAGGAATTATTCGACCGATTAGTTGAGAATGGGCTCTTATCTCGTCCGATTCCAGAAATAATCAATTCGAATCTTTTCAAATATTCACCATTTAAGTCGTTAACTTCCGATCAAGCGATTGCGGTTAAAGGAATACTTGATGAAATCCTGAAAGGGAAAAGAAAAGGCAAGACAGCCAAAATAGTTGTTGAAGGGGACCCTGGCACCGGAAAGACGATTATTGCAATCTACTTAATGAAGCTCATTCAGGACATTGCAAACCTTGTTGATGATGCCATTCTTGATGAAGATTCAATTTTCGCCGAATACATGACTCATGAAAATAGCGAATTACTAAATGACTACAAAGTTGGCTTAGTTATTCCGCAACAAGCGCTTAGAACAACCTTGGCAAACGTCTTTTCAAAAACTCCAGGGCTGACCAAGAAGATGATCGTTAAGCCATTCTCGGTCGGTGGCAGCGATAAAAAGTGGGATTTATTGATTGTTGATGAAGCGCATCGACTTAGCATGCGAGCAAATCAAGCATTCCCAACACTAAATACTCGTTATGTGGAAATCAATAAGATGCTATTTGGTAAGGATGATTTGAAATACACGCAATTGGATTGGATGGTTGCACAAAGCGACGCACAAGTATTGTTGCTCGACCCCGACCAGACCATCAAGCCGCTTGATCTGCCGAGAAGCGTCATTGACGACGCAATCGACGAGGCTAGGTCGACTCGAACTTATTTCAAGCTGCATTCACAGCTCCGAGTAAGTGCTGGACAAGATTATGTGGAATTTATCCAAAGAATACTTACTGATAACCCAATGCCAAATCCTGGGTTTGGTAACTATGACCTTCGATTCTTTGATTCATTCACAGAGATGAGAGATGAAATTCTAAAGAAAAACGAAGAATTTGGACTTTCCAGAATTCTCGCTGGATACGCATGGAAATGGGTTAGCAAGAAGGATTCGACGCAACCCGATATTGAGATAGAAGGCCTCAAGCTTTTTTGGAATCAAACCGACAAGGATTGGATCAATTCAAAGAATTCTGAGTTAGAAGTAGGCAGCATCCACACAATTCAGGGCTATGACTTGAATTATGCAGGGGTAGTTATTGGCAATGACATTGGCATTGATCCAGTCTCTAAACGAATCGGCTTCCGCCGAGATAACTACTTTGATTCTAAAGGAACGCTAAATAATCTTGTTCAAGGCATCATTTACACAGACGAAGATATTCTGCAATACATAGTAAACATTTATCGCGTTTTGCTTACTCGGGGGATCAAGGGCACATTTATTTTCGTGTGCGATCCAGAATTACGGAAACTGCTATCAGCAAGAATTTTGCGAATCAAACACGGGTGAATAGATTTTTTCGCCAGAATTTACACCAGGAATGCGCAGGCTTTATTGACCCCGATAACCTCACATGCACCCCTATGCATGACCTGTGGCATCAAGATGCGCCCAGCAAGTTCCTGCTACGTATGTGAAGGTTGCGGAAGCACAAGCGGCTGCAGCTAAGAGCAAATAAGCAACAAACCAAGCACTAACAACAAGGGCCTCCTAGGAAACCAGGAGGTTTTTGTTGGTTTTACTCGATCCAGTTATTTGTCACACTCGATTGGTAGGATCTGACCATGACTGAATCTAGTTTTGAAGGCTCGGCAAAGGCGGTTGCAAAAGAGAAATCTGACCCCAAATGGGAAGTAGATACGAGATTACAGATCAAATCTGGTCTTAAGGCACTAAAGAAGCCATTGGCTGATCTAATCGCAAAAGACGCAGTTGAAGCAGACACTCGTCTATACATAACAGATTTTATGGAACGAGTGCTGGGTTATGACAAGTACTCGAATTTGACAGCAGAGTATGCAGTAAGTGGTGATTGGGCTGACTACGGAGTAAAGATCGACGGAAACCTCATCGCTTTTATTGAGGCTAAGCGAATCGGTCAAAAGCTAAGTGATAAGCACTTAAAGCAGGTGCAGACATATGCCGTGAATGAAGGCGTTGATTGGTTGATTCTGACGAATGCCAAGCAATGGCAGGTCTATCACCTTAAAGCTGAAGGGTTACCAATCCAGACTGATCTAGTTATTGACATTGATTTAATCGAGTCATCACCTAAAGAAATTGAATCCGCACTCTTTAATCTGCACTTAGTAGCAATGAAGAAGAAAGTAATTCTTGACGTTTGGAAGCGCGTAGAGGCGACAAGTGAGCCAAAGGTTATTAAGGCGCTTTTGACCTCGAGTGTAGTTAAAGAAGTTAGGCTATCTCTTGCTAAGCAAACGGGATGCAAAGTGACGGATGCTGAAGTCTTGGATGCGTTGAAGTCACTTCTAGGCCACAGTTAGCCAAGTACCCACTGATTGTTAGGGTCGCGGCCCAACTAATGACCCATGAGTTTTTAGTTGGGACTGTGCATGTAGGTCTACATCGTTCGATGTCGGTTTAAGCAGTTATAGAAAGGCTTTGATGTAGTCTCTTGCTCGTTTGTGTTGTTTATTTCTGAGCATGTTGAACGTGTTTTGTTCGGCACATGCCGCTTCCTGGGATGCCGCACAGAACTTAACTTTAACCACTTAATAAAAAGTATATTTGTAACAAAATCAGCCTAAATATGTGTCTGACACCGCATGTAAAGTAGAGACATTAAACGGATGGGGAGGAGGAGACTGTGGCTATCTTCACAGAAAAAACTCCGCAATATCTGGATTTCTTTTCAGAAGTAACAAAATATTTTCGTGATTTTTTAGAAACAGATTTTCATAAACGCAGGCTTCCTTCGCGTTCGATTAAGTTCAAGAATTCTTCAAATCTGCTTGTTGGAATAAGTCTGCGTAAGTTTGAATCCTTCGTTCCTTCGCTAACTAAGGTCGTCACGAACAGTTTTGCACAAGACAAGCCCTTCATCGTAACCAAAGGTCAATACAAGACTCGGCTGCAACCAAATGTACAAAATCTTGTAAAACTACAAATTGAACGTCTTACCGATGTGCAATTATGGTCGTCATTGGAAAAGATTGCTGACTGTATTGAGCAACAAGCAGCTCTTAACTTTGATGATTTTGAATTTGCCATAGGTAGTATCAAAAACTCATCAAGCAATATTATTTTTGATGAACTTGTAAATGTCTTCATCGAATCTGTAGCAAAGCCACTCACAAATAATGAACTGGGTGATACTGCAGATATTTACATGATTGAACAAGAAATTGTGGAACTTATTTCAGCTGCATTGGCGGAAAAGGTATCGGAACTTCTGAGGCGAATCTTAACTAAAGACAAAGTGAATTTAGTAAATGAACTTAAAAGCCACTTCCAGCTCTCTGATTTAAGACTAATTTTAGTTGAATATTTCGACACACTAGAGGTGGCAGATTTATTTGATTCGATTAAAGACTTAGATAACAATCGCGCTATCTTAGAAAAGCAGGAGCTTTACCTCTATTTCGGTGAAATCTCATTTAAGGGAACTAAGTACCCTCTTTTCTATGTGCCATTTGATGTTGAACGGTTATCAGATTCTTATCAAATCAATTTTGATTCACAGGCCTACATAAATAAGAAGGCGTTGGAATACGTAGTACAGGAATACAGTGCATCAAGAAAATCCAAAGGTTCGTTAAAGACAATTGGTGAAAGAATTATCTACCTTGCTGAACATCGCAAAGACTTCGTGCAATTTCTCGAAGAAGTGATAAGCGAGCTGGAGACGTTCTTTGAGCTTTCGGGGCATACATCGCTCGTCGAGCCAAACTTTGAACGTTCTCGTTCGCCAGAAGTGACTATTGAAAATGCCTTTTATTTTGCCTTGTTTGATAAGTCTGATGAGGCATTGGTTAATGACTACGAAGAGATATTAGGTGAAATTGCCCTTGGCGGCGGGGAGTTATCAGGGGCTTTCGAGGCCCTCCTGGAGGACTTTTTAACCAAGAATCCCGTAATGATTACACGTCAAGTGGAAAATGAATGGGATGAGCTTGATAATTCATCAAAGTTAGTGGCAAACAGCCCTATCCCTCTCAACAGTGAGCAAATGCAAATTCTGTCTGCAGCGCGCAGAGACGATTGTAAGTATTTGATTGTCGAAGGCCCTCCAGGCACAGGCAAGAGCCACACTATTACTGCAGTTATATTCGACGCGATAATGAGGTCAAAATCAGTATTGGTGCTTTCGGATAAAAAAGAAGCACTCGATGTCGTCGAAAGTAATATCACTAAGGCCATGAACAAAGTTCGGCTAGATAAGCACTTCCAGAATCCAATCTTACGTTTAGGTAAGTCTGGAAGTACGTACAGTCAGATTCTTTCCAAGGCCTCAATCGGTGACATAAAGCTTCACCATAGAGCGGTGAAAAGCGACCTGGAATCAATTGATGAGACCATCGAGCTCACCATCAATTCGCTAATGGAAAGCATTGATTTAGAGGAAATAGCAACTCAAGAAATTGATTTGCATGATGTTGCAGAGTATGAAGGTCTTGAAGAGCTCTATAGCAAGAGCACAAGTTTGCTTTTTGACGAAGCTGAGATTAGTGCGAATGAGTTTGGATTCTATGAGCTAAATGAATTTCGAGAAATTTTGCAACATTTTTCAAAGTTCTACTCGGCACCTGAATTTAGGAACCTACAACTATCGCTTGGGATAGAAGTTGACACCAATAGTGACTTAGGCCGACTTGTTAAAGGATTTATTGCAGCTGAAGAGATTCTTGTTCAAGTGGATGAGCTGATTCAAAGTAACTTAGATTGCCTTGAACTCTTCCCTCGGTATTCTGCAGTACGCCATCTAGTATTGCGAGACATTATCTCCGAATATAAAAATGCACGAAATGCATTGTTTGGATATGCATTTGCAAAGAAGAAAATTGAACAAATCAACCGACGCGTGAATGATGAACTTGACTTTGTCTCTTTGGAGCCTTTTGAGAAGCTTAAAGATATGCAGTCTGCATTTAATACATATTCCAACATTAAAAAAATTACAGATAGATGGATTCCATTTTCTGAAAAAAACAATGAGAAGTTCTCAACTATTCTAGAAATGCAGAAAAATCCAGATTTGCGAACCTGGGTAGCAAAAGCAAATCCGTTCGAGGACTTCTTTGAGCAATTTATGGTGTTTGAAACCGATTATCCAAAGTCAATGTCAAAGTTTGGTATTTCAATTGATTCCCTAGAATCCTTTAAATCTAACGCATTAATCCTTCTAGATGAAAATGAATTCAAAAAGCAAATTCGCTTAATTGAATTACACAAAAAACTGAAGGATGGATTTGCCGCAATTCCGCAGACGGATTACCTAACTAAGAAAAACTCCATTGAGAATCTAGTTGCAGCTAAAGTAACCCATTCTTTAGATGAACGCGTACTTGATTTTTACGAGAACTATAAGAATGACGCAGAGGCTCTGAGAGAAATTATTAAATCTAAGCAAAAGTTTCCAAAGGCGCGTTTTGAAACACTAAGTAATGCATTTCCATGCATCCTGGCGAGCATACGAGACTTCGCTGAGTACGTACCTTTGCAACACGAAATGTTTGACCTACTTATTATTGATGAAGCCTCGCAAGTTAGTTTGGCTCAGGCTTTTCCAGCGTTAATGCGAGCCAAAAAGGTCATAATTCTGGGTGATAGAAAGCAATTTAGCAATGTCAAGTCTGCTCAAGCAAAATCTGAAACAAACCGCGAATATTTGGCCACACTAAATGATTCATTTAGGAGGACTGTGTCAACCGACGCAACCCAGCTAATTCGCTTAAATAAATTCAACATTAAGACGTCCGTTTTAGAGTTTTTCGAGTTCATTAGTAATTACAGCATGCAGTTAAAGAAGCATTTTCGCGGCTACAAAGAGATAATTTCCTACAGCAACAGGTTCTTCTATAGAGACACCTTGGAAGTTATGAAAATTCGGGCTAAGAACATTGATGAAGTGATTAGATTCAATTTTATCGAACCGACGCCAGATGAAGTAAGTAACACCAAAGTGAACCAGGCAGAGATCGATTTTCTCAAGTCTGAGCTCTTGCGATTAAAGGGTGAAGGCTCAAAAATGTCGGTTGGAATTATCACTCCTCACACAAATCAGCAGAAGAAGTTGGTTGAGGAAATTTCTAAGATGCAAGAGTTTGGCTTTTTTAAAGATGAATTCGGATTGAAGATAATGACTTTTGATACCTGTCAAGGGGAGGAGCGTGACATCATTTATTACTCAATGGTTGCATCTTCGTCAGAGGACAAACTTTGGGGCGTATTCATTAAGGACTTATCAAATGTTGACATTGAAGAAGAGGGCCAAATAAAGGCTCAGAGATTAAATGTTGGGTTCAGTCGGGCAAAGGAACGGGTTCACTTTGTATTAAGCAAACCGATTGAAGAATTTTCAGGCTCAATCGGTGAAGCCTTACGTCACTACAATTTTCAACTTGACGAAGCGCAGAAGGAAAAGCTGCCATCAGATACAGACAGCCGCTCAATGATGGAGCCTAAAGTTTTGAGCTGGTTTTACCAGACTCCTTTTTGGCTATCGAATAAAGACAGAATTACATTTATTCCACAGTTTGAAATTGGTGCCTACCTAAAGCAACTTGATAGAACTTATCAACACCCGAATTACAAGGTAGATTTCTTGCTGGTTTACTGCGATGCATTTGGTGAAGAATCTAAAGTGGTAATAGAGTACGACGGTTTTGCTGAGCATTTTGATAATTCAGAATTGGTTACAAAGGGAAATTTTGAAACCTACATGAATGAGGGCGATGTTTATCGAGAAAAGGTACTGGAGAGCTACGGCTATAAGTTTCTGAGGATAAATAAATTCAACACAGGCGATAATCCAGTTGAAACATTAGATTTGTGCCTCCGTGAGATGACAAAACCACGCACCGAGTCGAACGTTGTTTTCAAGCGCCTCCATGAAACTCTCTCAAATCTCAGTACTGGAGAGATGAAGGAATGCCCTAAGTGTAAGGAACTTAGAATGCTGGATGAGTTTCGTGACTCGGCATTGCCCTCAGGTATGGGAAGATTTTGCCAAAACTGCAAAAAGACTTCAAAGACTCGCACTTCAAGCGCTAAGCGAGCAAGTTCTGCACCCAAAAGCAATACATGTCCTAGTTGTGGCGCTTACATGGTTCGAAGAAAGGGCCGCTATGGCTCGTTTATGGGCTGCTCTAAGTATCCATACTGTTCAGGCAAAAAGAAAAGTTGAAGAATCACAATTCCGACCAAGAGCTTCTTGCTCGAAAAATAGACGAGCGAATGCTTATTTCTCAACCTTTTAATGCGCAGAGCCTAGATTGCAATTATCTAACTCGTTGTTTTGTCGCAGCCTATCAATACAGTTAGTCGTATAACAAAGGAGCTAGTAATTATGGTCAGTAAAAATTTAGTCGTTATCGATACTGAAACAACGGGCTTTGGTAAATACGACAAAGTTTTGGAAATTTCAGCTATCACTGTGTCAGCATCGACAGGTGAGATTATCGATGAATTTGACACACTGATTAATCCACTGAGAGACATCTCAAACTCAAACATCCATGGAATCACGGCGTCAATGGTTTCTGCCGCTCCAGATTTTAATGAAATATCTATTGCTTTAGGGAATATCCTTCACGGAAATATTTTGGTTGCTCACAACCTTTCATTTGATAGCCGAATGATTTCCCAGGAGTTCGCAAGAGCCTCTGCACAATTTAATGTTGGATCCGGTATTTGCACATTAAATTTGACGAATTCTAAACTTGTCGAAGCCTGCAGGCGTTTCGATATAAATATTGATCAAGCACATAGATCACTAAGCGATGCTCGTGCAACTGCAAGTTTGCTAAGCCATTTTGATATCTCTGACATAAATGTTGTACCAATGAGCTTCGTAGGACTCGAAGGCCAGTGGAATCCCCGTACGCTGCGACGAGAACATTTTTCACCTGAGGAGTTAGGAACAACCGTTCGCGCAAAAAGAAAGTTATTTTTTCCAACTTCGAATGAGCAGGAAGTTGCATATTTAGACTTACTTGACTTTTTCTTTGAAGACTCCAAGATCACTAGTGAAGAGCTTTCCGACCTCAGTTCCTTAGCACTCGAATCGCACCTTGATGGATCGCGAGTGACTGAGTTACATTTTGGTTATTTACTGTCGTTGTATGCAGCTGCAATGAGAGATGGAGTACTCACTGAGCAGGAGCTAATTTTAATAAATGAACTTGTTAGGGCTTTTGAGTTGACTGAATTCAAACTTACTAATGTATCTGTGCCCCTCAAGACTAGAGAACTTCCTGTTGGAGCAACAATTTGCTTCACCGGGTCAGCCTCTATTAATGGGATGGAACTTCCTCGGGAGCGACTTGAAGGGGTAGCGGCAATAGCAGGCTTTCAACCAGTCAGCTCCGTTACGAAGAAGGGGTGTGACCTTGTTGTTGCTGCAGACCCCATGTCAATGTCTGGAAAAGCCAAAAAGGCGAGATCGTATGAAATACCCGTTATTGGAATCTCAGAGTTTGTTGAATTCCCAGAAGTAAATGAAATCCTTGCGCGTGAAAATGAAGGACCGGACTGGTTTAAGAAATGAGCTCAAAATTCAGTGTTGACATTTTGTTGACATTGAGTCAGATGCTACGGGATCACTCAGGATGCGTTACACAAAAACCCATATAAATATGAGAATTCTTGGTGGGGCGGGTCGGGCTCGAACCGACGACCCACGGATTATCAGGACGCGTCGGGCAAAAGTGCCTCTATTAAGTCTCTTTGGTGACGAGGCGGCTTGAATTTCTCGGAAGCGAGTTATGTCTGCATGTGGCTGTGACAAGCTACGTTTATGAACTACTGGTGGGTGAACCTCGGATCAACCTATAAGGATGAAGTAAAGGGTTTTATGTGGTCTCCGCAAATGCCTGCCCGGGGTCGATCGCATTATTACGCCAACATGTTACTTAT
This sequence comes from Flavobacteriales bacterium, assembly GCA_040403315.1. Classification (GTDB taxonomy): domain Bacteria; phylum Bacteroidota; class Bacteroidia; order M30B66; family M30B66; genus CAMCXT01. The sequence goes on along the minus strand of JBBAKX010000027.1, from coordinate 1,531 downwards.
TAAACCAGGCGATGCAATTCTTGCTTTCCATGATTCACAGATAAAGGCAATTGGTATCGCAGTATCGCCAGCACAAGCCTCACCTAAACCTGACTTTGGGCAAAAGGGCACCTATTGGGATAACGAGGGCTGGCTAGTCGAGGTCCAGTTCAATGAACTTACTAGGCCGGTTCGAATCCGAGATTACATGGAACTTGTTGGTCCAGCACTGCCTGATAAATACAGTCCACTTCAAGCAAATGGAAATGCCAACCAGGCTTATTTATTTAATGTGCCTGGCGAGATGGCCAATGCATTGGCAGTAGTGATCGGATCCGAATTTTCAGCGATCACCTCGCAGCCCGTCAATTTGCTACTTGATGAAACGGTCTTTGATTCGGTTGAAGCGTCGCTTCGAATGCGGATGGAGATTTCAGAGACCGAGAAACTGCAGTTAGTTAAATCCAGACGAGGACAGGGACTATTTAAGGCAAATGTTCGATTAGTCGAGTCTGCGTGCCGGGTAACGGGAGTGAATCAAATCTCAATGCTGCGGGCCAGCCACGTAAAGCCTTGGAGTGTTTCTGATGATCAGGAAAAAATTGATGGGTTCAATGGACTGTTGTTAGCTCCACATGTGGATCACTTGTTTGATAAGGGCTACATAACTTTTGAAAAAATGGGGGAGATGGTTATCTCGCCAAGCCTAAATGTCGATGTTTTAAATAAGTGGAGTATTCCCCAGGTTCTAAACGTTGGGTCTTTCTCGACTGAGCAAGGCGAGTATCTGAGTTATCACCAGGAATCAGTTTTTGTAGCCTCCTAAAACTGTCAGACCCCAATGCCATACTGAAAGTGCTCAAGAAGATAGTCGATAGCCCTCCGGCTGACTATCTGCCAACCGCCAGCTCGATGTAACGGTGGCCCCGGAGGAAGAGCTGCTTGCGGGAAGTTCTCGCAGGAAAGCGAGTTAGGAGAAACCGATGGGTAAAGCTGATCGGATTTACTTGAAGTTTGAAGACCTGGATTGGGATGATGACGAAGCCATTGATGCTTTTGCTGCCTCTTTGCATGGCGCATTTGTGGATCGACTTGATCCGAATAGAGAATTCCGCTCACAAGGGCGAGACGAAAAAGAAGGAGAGAACATAAGTGTCAGTAAAAGTACATAACCCTGATTTGTCCGATTGGAATGTTGAGATTCTGCCAAGTGGCAACTTAAGAATGGACCAGGAGTTTTATGCTTCTCGTGATGGCGGTGCATTGTCTAACTTGAATTCAGAGAAAATCGTAACAGTCCTTGAGGTATCTGTTTTGAAGATTAAGACTCTCTTAGAACTCAACAATGATGAAAATTGGCTGGATACTATTGCGCGAAGTGACGCCAGCGTCCGCGGAAAATTCTTTGATCTGTGTCTCGAGGACACTGAGATCGAACGAGAGAGTTTCGTTTGGATGTCATTTGATGACTAAATCGACTAATAAGCAAAGGAGAGCGCTATGAAGATTTTGTACATAGATATGGACAATGTCCTGGTGGATTTTCAGTCAG
>JBBAKX010000026.1:0-11386 GCA_040403315.1 Flavobacteriales bacterium | reverse complement strand
TATTTTCAGGAAATCTGCAGCCTAATGTGAGGGTGCGACAATTTGAATTACACCCCTTCCAAGTTATTTTGAACAACTTAAGAAAAATTATGCTGGATTCGAGCAGAATTTGAAATTTGAAAACGTAGGAATTTCTGACCAAGCATCTGATTTAACATTTTATTATTTACCTTCGGAGTATAACGATCCTACTTGGCTTCAACAGATTGGAACTTTTGATAGAAAAGCAATAGAGTATAACCTGGAAGTTCTACCTGATTTTATAGATAAAATAGCAGAAAAAAAAATTCCAACAAATTCAATTACAGAATTGATAGAAAAAAATAAAATCAAAAAAATTGATTTATTGGTAGTTGATGTTGAAGGTTATGAATACGTGATATTGAAGCAAATTTCAGACTTGACATTTTTGCCGAAATTTATTTTATACGAGTGGGGCTGTTTATCAGAAGCGGATCAAAATAATACGATGCAGTTATTGGAAAAATTACACTACCAACTGTTTTTAGCTGGTGGGGACTTTTTAGCAATAAAAAAATAAGTAAGATCTCATGAGCAATGGAAATTTGATCCGAGTAGGAATCACTGGCCAAAGCGGTTTTATAGGTTCTCATTTGTATAATAGTTTGAAGTTGACTAATGATTTTTCTGTGGTTAGTTTTCATAAATCTTTTTTTGACATAGATCAAAAATTAATTGATTTCATTTCAGAATGTGATGTAATTATTCATTTAGCAGGATTGAATCGTCATCCCAATCCTGATGTAATTTATGATACCAACATAGAATTAACACAGAAAATCATAGCATCATGTGATGCATGCAAGAAAACACCACATATATTGTTTGCTTCATCCATTCAAGAGGAAAATGGTACTGCATATGGAAATTCAAAAAAGAGAGCAAGTGAGTTATTAAATGATTGGTCAATTAAAACTGGCGCAAAAGTTTCTTCATTGGTCATTCCTAATGTTTTTGGGCCTTTTGGAAGACCATTTTATAATTCTGTTGTTTCAACTTTTTGTAATCAGTTCGCTAATCACCAAATGCCAGAAATAATCAATGATGGAAATCTCAAACTGATTTATGTTAATCATTTGGTCAATAAAATTATTCAAATCATAAAAACCCAACAAACAGGTAAAATTGAAATTGAACATCAATACGAACTCAAGGTTTCTGAGCTTTTCAAAAAATTACAAGATTTTTACTCAAAATATCTTAAAAATGGTGAGTTTCCATCGATTGCAGAACCTTTTGACTTGGATTTGTTTAATACTTTTAGATGTTATATTGCACATGATTTTTATCCAAAACCCTTTATCAAGCATACCGATGATAGAGGCATATTTGTAGAAATTGTTAGAGCTAACACTTCTGGGCAGTTTTCATTTTCTACAACAAAACCTGGAATTACGCGAGGTAATCATTTTCATACTAGAAAGGCAGAGCGTTTTGCGGTAATAAAAGGAAAAGCATCCATTCAATTGAGAAAAATTGATGCGGATATGGTGGTAGAATATTTAATTGATGGTTCAGAACCTGCATATGTAGATATGCCCATTTGGCATGTGCATAACATTACCAACGTGGGGGAAGAGGAATTGATTACTCTTTTCTGGATTAATGAACCATTTAGCCCGGAAGATCCCGATACGTATTTTGTAAATGTTTGATAAACATACCATGGCATTGAAATTTAAAATCATTACTGTTGTTGGGACTAGACCTGAAATTATCAGACTTTCTAGAGTGATTGCAGCTCTTGAAAATTCTCCGGTTATCCATCATATTCTTATTCATACCGGACAAAATTATGATTATGAGCTAAATGAAGTTTTTTTTGAAGACTTAGAATTGAGAAAACCAGATTATTTTTTGAATGCTGCTGGAAGTAATGCTGCAGTCACTATTGGTAATATCATCGGGTCTATTGATCCTATACTAGAAAAAGAGCAGCCGGATGCTTTTTTGGTATTAGGAGACACAAACAGCTGCTTATGTGCAATTCCTGCGAAAAAAAGACATATCCCTATCTTTCACATGGAAGCTGGAAATAGGTGCTTTGACCAAAGAGTACCCGAAGAGACCAACCGAAAAATAGTTGATCACATCAGTGATATAAATCTTACTTATTCAAGTATCGCCAGAGAATACTTGCTTAAAGAAGGATTACCTCCTGATCGAGTTATCAAGACGGGAAGTCCAATGTTTGAAGTACTAGTCCACTCTAAAGAAAACATTTATGCCAGTACAATATTGGAAAAACTTCAATTAAGCCCTAAAGGATATTTTTTGATCAGTAGCCATAGAGAAGAGAATATCAATAATGAAAAAAACTTCAATAGACTAATCTCTATCATTCAAGCATTGTGTGATGAGTATTCCCTACCAATTATTGTATCAACTCACCCAAGAACAGCCAAAGTTCTTCATGAAAAAAATATTGTACTTCCTGATTTGGTGCAATTTTTAAAGCCATTTGGATTTAACGACTACAACAAGTTACAGCTCAATGCTAAAGTTGTATTATCTGATAGTGGAACAATCTCCGAGGAATCTTCAATTCTTAATTTTCCAGCAATTAATATTCGAGAAACCCACGAAAGACCAGAGGCAATGGAAGAAGCAGCAGTGATGATGAGTGGTTTAAATCCTGAAAGAGTACTACAATGCGTTTCATTTTTAGACAACATACGACAATCAACCACTCCTAATAGAGTAGTTGCTGATTATGCCATCCCGAATGTATCAGATAAAGTAGTCAAAATTATCCTATCCTATACAGACTACATTAAAAGAGTTGTTTGGTCTGAAGCAAACTAGCAAATTATGATTAAACTAGTACCAGAAATTAATCTAAATATCACTTGTCCTTCTTGTGACCACGAGGTTCAGGCTTCTGATTGGATGTTTACAGGAATGCATGTAATGACAAAATGTGATTGTAAGAATTGTGGGAAACTTTTTTTATCTGAGTTGCCTATTAATGCCGGCTTGTTTTATCCTGGAGTCCTCGATGTTAAAACAGGCATGCGTTGTGATAAAATGCCGTTTGACAACTGGTATTTATCTGGATTGCAGGAAGCATACAATAACCAGAAAGATGAAAAGGTTGATATCGAAATAATCAACAATAAAGAACTTGGCACAAAGCCTATACTAATCCTTAATACTATTGATTCTACATATGGGCATGCCTTATATGAACTTTTTAATGCCAGTTATTATCTGAAACAAACTGAGTTTGACTTGGTCATTATTGTGCAAAAGAGTTTATTGTGGTTAACTCCCAAAGGAAGCGCCCAAGTATGGGTGGTTGATATGCCCTTTTCAAAGGCAATTTTCTGGTATAATTACTTGATTAAAAGTGTTAAAGAACTTACATCAAAGGCTTCTGAAGTGTACATTTGTAGATCATTTGTACAAGCCGACGATTCTGACTTTAATATTGTTGATTATATTGGAATAAACCCTTTTCCTTTGGAAGATTGGGATACACTATTGGAGAAGCCTACCATCACATTTGTGTGGAGAACAGATCGATTTTGGAAAAGAGTTTTACCCAAGGTATTTGATAATCGCTTCACTAGAAAATTATTTCCAAGTGTTTTGAAAAAGGTCAGTAATTATCTGCAGTTCCAATGGATACTGAAATTCAGTTCTGAAATCAGGAAACAAATCCCTAAAGTAGATTTCGCGATTGCAGGTATGGATGATAGAAGCTTTGCGTTGCCTGAATGGGTAATCGATTTGAGGTATCCAACGCATGAAGACGAAACAGCTAGATTACAGGCTGAAAGATATTCGAAAAGCCATCTGGTTATTGGATGTAACGGTTCTTCTTTGCTGCTTCCTGGCTGTTTGAGCGGAGGAGTTATCAATATAGTTCCTGGTGATATGTGGGCTGTTTCAGCTGGTACTTTTCCTTTTAGAATTACAAGTATTGGAGATACTCATTTTCGATATCTGATGCTACCAGCAGAGGTCTCGATTAAAAGGCTAGTAAGCATTGCTACTTCTGTTTTAAGGGATAGATCATATATTCAATTACAAACTTCTCCTCCTTGGAGAGATCACAATGCGGAAATGGATTCTTATGAATGGTCTAAATTTCGTTTGAAAGCTTTTTCTCTACATAAATTCTTTAAAGGTTCCGAAGCAGTAAGCAAACCAAAATGAAGGTTTTTAATACTGAGAATTGATAGTTATGTTACTTATCATCGACTACGGCATCGGCAACCTCACTTCCATCCGCAACATGCTCAAGAAAGCGGGTTGTCCGGATGCATTGATCAGCAAAGACAAGGCAGCCATTGCTGAGGCTGACAAGTTGATTCTCCCGGGGGTGGGCCACTTTGATTATGGCATGAAGCAACTGCGCCAGGCCGATTTTTTTGATACCCTCAACCGCAGGGTATTGGAAGAAAAAATTCCCGTACTGGGTATTTGCCTGGGGGCACAGTTGCTGAGCCAGGGCAGCGAAGAAGGAGCAGAACCTGGTTTGGGCTGGATCAATGCCTATACGCGCAAGTTTGACCCAGCGCGCATGCCCGGTGCCCTGAAAGTACCGCACATGGGTTGGGGCGATGTGGCCATTCAGAAAGAGAGCAAACTATTTGCGGCGATGCCCCCCGATCCTCGTTTTTACTTTGTACATACCTATCACCTGGTGTGTGAAGACCCCGCCGATGAGTTGGTATCTTGCACCTATGGCTACCCATTTACAGCCGGGGTAGAAAAAGGGAATATCCTCGGGGTCCAATTTCACCCGGAGAAAAGCCACAAATACGGCCTGCAATTGTTGACCAATTTTATAAAATACTACTAGTTGCGCCGCATCCGAGTCATCCCTGTGTTGTTGATCCAAAATGCTGGTCTGGTCAAATCGATCCAGTTCAAAAAACACCAGTATGTGGGTGATCCCATCAATGCGGTGAAAATATTCAACGAAAAAGAGGTGGACGAGATCGTGATTCTCGACATTTCGGCTACTCAGGCCAAACGGGCGCCCAATATCCAGCAGATTGCCGAGATAACTGGAGAAGCCTTTATGCCTCTGGCCTATGGCGGTGGAATAACCCGCCTGGAAGAAATCAAGGAGATTCTGTACGAAGGTGCCGAAAAAGTAGTACTCAACACCAGCGCACTTGACGACCCACAGCTGATAGCCCGCGCAGCCCAGCGCTTTGGCAGCCAGAGCATCGTGGTATCGATTGATGTACATAAAAACTGGCTGGGGCAATACAAGGTGTACCGCAACAACGGTACCAAAAATACAGGCATCAACCCGGTGGAATTGGCCAGGCAGCTTGCCGAATTGGGGGCGGGCGAAATCATGCTCACCAGCATCGACCGCGATGGTATATTTGGCGGCTACGACCTGGATTTGCTCAAGCAGGTGACCCAGGCAATAGACATCCCGGTGATTGCTTGTGGTGGTGCCGCAGAAGTCCAGGATTTTCAGCAAGCCGTGTCCATCGGTGGCGCTTCTGCCGTAGCCGCCGGGAGTATGTTTGTATATCAAAGACCGCACCGTGCGGTGCTGATCAGCTATCCCAGCCAACAAGAATTGAACGAAAAACTGTTTTCTCAACTTTAAGCATTGCCATGAATCATTACAACGAAGCTTTACTCCAACAAGATGCTGTCATCAATGGCGGACGTACTTACCAGCAGTGTAGCCTCAGTGTAATGGATACCATAGCCGATCCCAATATCACGTTTGATGAAAAAGGGATTTCCAACTACTACTACGAATACCTGGAAGCGGAAAAGACCCATACGCTACGCGGAGAAGCGGCCAGTCAGAAAGTTCAGGAATGGGTAGGGATACTGAAAAAAGCCGGAGAAGGCAAACCCTACGATTGTATGTTGGGCGTGAGTGGAGGCGTAGACAGTACTTACCTGGCCCTGTGCGCCAAGCGTCTTGGTTTGCGGGTATTATGTGTACACTTCGACAATGGTTGGAATTCAGAATTGGCTGTGCAAAACATCGAAAACATCGTTTCGAAGTGCGGATTCGACCTATATACCTACGTGATCAAGTGGCCAGAATTCAAAGACATTCAATTGGCTTATTTCAAAGCCAACGTCATTGACATCGAAGCGGTAACCGATGTAGCCATTTTTGCCTGTTTGGACAAAATATGCGCCGAGCACAAGCTGAAGTACATCCTGGATGGCCGTAATGTATGGACGGAAGAAACCCTGCCCAAAGCCTGGATCAACAAAGACCCCGGAAACCTGCGCAATATCCACCAGGTTTTTGGTACCATTCCGCTCAAAAGTTACCCTTTGCAGAGCAGGACAAAACGTGCGGTTCAACAATTGAATAAATCTTACACCAGCGTGCCTTTGCTCAATTACATGGTATACGACAAACCCAAGGCCAAAGAAGCGATCATCACTGAGCTGGGCTGGCGCGATTACGGCGGAAAGCATTACGAATCGGTGTTTACCCGTTTTTATCAGGGGTATATCCTGCCCGAAAAATTCAAGGTGGACAAACGCAAAGCCCATTTGTCCAACTTGATTTTTGCCGGACAAATGACCAAAGCCGAAGCGCTCGCCGAATTGCAAAAGCCGATCTATCCACCAGCACAATTGGCCGAAGACAAGCCCTTTGTACTCAAAAAACTGGGCTTTACCGAAGCGGAGTTTGACGCCTATTTGGCGGCACCCGCAGTGCCGCATAGCCATTACGGCAGCACCAAGGCTTTGACCGAAGACTACCCGATATTGAAACTATTCAGACCCATTAAGAACCTGCTAACCCGATAACATGCTCCATTTCGCCATTATTGGTTGTGGCCGCATTGCGCAACGACACGCCGAACACATCTCTAAAGTTGGAAAACTGGTTGCGGTATGCGACATCGAATTCAATAAGGCCACCGAGCTGGCGGCCAAATTTGAGGCGCAGGCTTACCAGCACATCGAAGACTTGTTGCAGCACGCGGGGCAATTGGATGTGGTATCAATTTGTTCGCCCAATGGCCTGCACGCTGAGCACAGCATCAAAGCGCTCAAAGCAGGCTACCATGTCCTGTGCGAAAAGCCCATGGCCATCTCGGTGCCCGATTGTGGCGAAATGATCAAAGCTGCTGAGCACGCCAACCGTCGACTGTTTGCCATCAAACAAAACCGCTTCAATCCACCCGTAGAGGCCGTCAAAGCTGCCATTGAAAGTGGTAAACTGGGTAAAATCTACAGTGTGCAGCTCAGCTGTTTTTGGAACCGCAACCCTGAGTATTATGCCAATTCCTGGAAAGGCACCAAAGACATGGACGGTGGCACCCTCTTCACCCAGTTCAGCCATTTCATCGACCTACTGTACTGGCTGGTAGGTGACATCAAAACTGCTCAAGCTTTTACCGGAAATTTTGCGCACCAGGGCATCATCGAATTTGAAGATACGGGTGCCGTGATTGTCCAGTTTTACAATGGTGCCATTGGTACCATCAATTATACGGTAAACAGTTACCAAAAAAACATGGAAGGTTCGCTGACCATTTTTGCCGAAAAAGGCACGGTCAAAATCGGGGGACAATACCTCAACGAGCTGGAATACCAAAACATCGAAGGCTACCGCATCGAAAACCTGGCAGAAGGCAACAAGCCCAACAACTACGGCAATTACCAGGGCTCGATGAGCAACCACGACAAAGTATACGAAAACCTGGTGGACGTGCTGACCAATAATGCCAGCATCAGCACCAGTGCTTTTGAGGGACTTAAAACCGTAGAAATCATTGATAAAATTTACAGTTCGGTACGCTGATGCATGACCCCATTTTATTGAAAGCCCAAATCCAGGAAGTGCAGTTTGGAGTCAATGTAAAGGTTGTCGAACCCGTCAACATCTACGGCTGCCAGATTGGCGATGATTGTTTTATTGGGCCATTTGTGGAAATCCAAAAGGATGTCAGTATCGGTGCGCGTACCAAAGTGCAATCGCACAGCTTCATTTGTGAGTTGGTCACGATCGGGGAAGATTGCTTCATTGGCCACGGCGTGATGTTCATCAATGATGTATTCTCTGACGGAGGCCCTGCCCAGGGTGACAAAAGCAAGTGGAAATCGACCTACATCGGAAATCGGGTGTCCATTGGCAGCAATGCCACCATCTTGCCCATCCGCATTTGTGACGGAGTGGTGATTGGTGCGGGTGCGGTAGTGACCAAAGACATTGAGGTGCCAGGGGTATATGCGGGCAATCCGGCAAAATTGATTAAAACCTTATAACTCTTGCTCATGAATACTGTAAATGTTCCCTTTGTAGACCTAAAAGCGCAATACCAGAGCATCAAAGCCGATATAGATGAGGCCATCCGGCAGGTGATCGAAACCACTGCGTTTATTCGGGGGCCATTTGTACAAAAATTTGAGCAAGAATTTGCAGAACTATACGGCATCAAGCATTGTGTCAGTGTGGCCAATGGCACGGATGCCATTTACATCGTGTTTAAAATGCTCGGTATCGGCGCTGGAGATGAAGTCATTACAGTAGCCAACAGTTGGATTTCCAGTTCCGAAACCATCGGACAAACCGGGGCTACTCCAGTGTTTGTAGATGTAGACGAATACTTCACCATCGATGTAGCTCAAATCGAATCAAAAATTACGGCCCATACTAAGGCCATTTTACCGGTACATTTGTATGGGCAGATGGCAGATATGGAAGCGCTGCAAGACCTTTGCAATCGCCACAATCTGCACCTGATTGAAGATTGTGCCCAGTCACATTTTTCTGCGTATCGTGGAAAGCGTGCGGGCACTTTTGGCTTGGCCGCCACCATCAGTTTTTATCCCGGCAAAAACCTGGGGGCCTACGGCGATGCCGGAGCCATTCTGACCAATGATGATGCCCTGGCCGAAAAATGCCGCATGTACGCCAATCACGGCGCCCTGAAAAAACACCAGCACCTGATGCAGGGCATCAACAGCCGCCTGGATGGCTTGCAAGCCGCAATCCTGAGCGCCAAATTGCCCCATATTCTGGAATGGACCAAGTTGCGACAGCAAAAAGCTGCATACTACCACAAGGCATTGGCGGGTATCCCGCAGATTACCCTGCCTCAGGTGCGCCCACATACCGAGCATACCTGGCATTTGTACGTTATCTTGGCTGAACAAAGAGATGAACTGGCCGAATATTTGCAAACCCAAGGCATCGAAACAGCCATCCATTACCCGGTTCCGTTGCCATTTATGCCTGCTTATGCACATTTGGGCGGTACAACAAGTGATTTTCCGGCAGTGGCGCACAACCAATCTCAGATTTTGTCTTTACCAATTTACCCGGAAATAACTGAAAATCAACTAGAATTTGTAGCTGCTGCTATTCAACAATACTATGGAGCTGAAAAATAAAAATATTGTACTTATATCGCCCCAATCCTGGGGTACTATGTTTATCGCAAAACATCATTATGCTGTTGAACTTGGGAAAAGGGGAAATAATGTATTTTTTATCAATCCACCAGATCAAACCAGTTTTGGTTTGGGGTCGTTATTTAAGATTAAAAAAATCGACCAATACCCTGGGGTTTTCCTTGTGGATCACAAGTTGTTTTTTCCATATATATTGAGATTTCACTTGCCTTGGCTTTTCAAATGGCTTATGCAAATACACACTCTGAGATTGATCAGGTGGCTGGATAAAAAAATAGATATTGTCTGGTCATTTGATCTTTCAAATTTATATCCGTTGGTTCTCTTTCCTAATGGTGCGTACAAAATATTTCACCCTGTAGATGAGCCATCATTAAATAACGTTATTGAACCTGCTATTGGGTCAAATATCATATTCTCGGTAACAAGGGAGATTTTAGATAAATACAAAGACCTAGCTGTTCCAAAACATTTGATCAATCATGGAGTATCAGAAGAGTTTTTTAAATACTCTGATACTACTCGCAAGATGAATTCGCCAATTCGGGTTGGATTGTCGGGAAACTTTACCAGACCTGATGTTGATCGAGCTATTTTATTAGAGATTATTCGCGAAAACCCTGGGTGTATTTTTGAATTTTGGGGAAGCTATCAACCGAAAGATGCTAACTTAAGTGTACAAGTAGGAGACAGCGATTTCCAACAATTTATTGAAATGCTTAAAAATAGCCAAAATGTATTTTTGCATGGCCCTGTAAAACCTTCTGTTTTGGCTAGTGAAATAGGTAAAATGGATGCTTTTTTAATTTGTTATGACATTGAAAAAGATCCTAGCAAAGGAACGAATTATCACAAAATAATGGAATACTTGAGCACTGGAAAGATAATCATTTCCAATAATGTCACAAGTTACGTTGATTATCCAGATTTAGTGATTATGAATGCATCCCGAAAAGACAATCACGACTTACCAGACCTATTTCTAGACACCATAAAAAAACTGGATTACTATAACTCGATTGCTTTGCAGGAGAAAAGAATCAATTTTGCGCACTCCAATCAATATCCGCAACAGTTGGAACGCATAGAAAAACTACTTTAAAACTTCAACAATGGAACTCAATCAAGTCCTTGAAGAAATATTAGCATCAAAAGTAACACATGATCTGTCTGGCAATCGCAGAATGATTGATGACGGAGTTTCCCGAAAAGAAGCTTATTCTCTTTATCGAATGGTAAAGGATAGCAAAGCAAGAACAACCTTAGAAGTAGGTTTTGCACATGGCGTTTCAGGTCTCGCTTTTTGTCAAGCAATTAATGAAAACGGGGAAGGTGATTGTTTGCATTATGCAGTTGATCCAAATCAACTTAATCATTATAACTCTGCTGGTATTTGTGCGATTGAGCGCGCCGGCTATCTTAAGTATTTGCATTTGTTAGATGGACCTTCTCATCTAAAACTTCCTGAATTAATTCAGAGTGGAGTTAAACTCGACTGTGCTTTTATTGACGGATGGCACACCTTTGATTATACACTAATTGATTTTTTTCTGATTGACAAAATCCTAAAACCAGGAGGATACATAGCCTTTCATGACGTTTATGGAAGAGCTAAGCAAAAAGTCATCAAATTCATATTAACTCATAGGAAGTATGAAATTGATACGAAGTTTATGTTATTGGATGGAGATCCCTGGAAATATACTATAAAATTTTTTATTTGGAGAATTCTTAAAGACCCGATGTTATTGTTTTCATGGTACCATTGGAGGTTTCAATTAAGGAGCTCTTCAGGGTTGTTGATTTTGAAGAAAATAGATAATTTCGAACCCAACTACGATTTTTTTAAAAACTTTTAAACATTTTCATACCAATTGGTACCTTAATTTTCAAGAGAAATAGATTGAAATATTTTAAGCTTTTAACTTTTTGCACACTAATTAGTGTCTGTCCATTTAGTCCGTGCAGAAAGCCAAAGATGAGGGCTTAA
>JBBAKX010000025.1:3871-14579 GCA_040403315.1 Flavobacteriales bacterium | reverse complement strand
TCAGGGATTGTCGCAGTACATTTAATGACACCAAGTGGTGTTGTGCGATTGGATTAATTCTTTTCTTTTCTCCCACTTACCCACGCTGTCATTCCTGAAATTCCTCTCAAGTTCATATGTCGCTCAAGCTCAGAAATTAGGAATAAGACATTATTCACCAGTTTGCCATTTTCCTTCAAACTGCTCCCTGTGGTGAATTTACGAAAAATCCTCACCAAAGGCTTAATAATATAATTTGAGCTCCAAAGTGTCTTGATAGATAAATTCTTTTGATCTGAAACTAATTGCAAAATTGAGGAACGCGAATATCTCCTAAAATGACTAACGGCAACGTCATGATCCGACCACAGCCTTGGATCTTCAGGAACAGAAATTAAGAAATATCCACCTGGCTTTAGCACCCGTGCAATTTCAGAAACAACTTGCGAGTCTTCCAAAATATGCTCTAGTACATCGAGACAAATCACGCCATCAAAATGTGATTCGGAAAATGGGATGTCACGAGCATCGCCTTTGGCTACGTCTATCCCCTTTTGCACTTGAAGATTGAACCCAAGTTCTGAATATTCAAGGCTCGAAACTTTAAATCCCAAATTTTGCATTAGCACTGAATTTCCACCGGTTGCAGATCCAAGATCTAAAATATGACTGGTCGGAGGAACTTGAGAAATCCATTCTTTCAAAGTTTCTTTCCTAGAGAGATACCACCAATGTGTGGACTCCAACTTATCCAAGTTCAGAATTTCTTCATTGATCATGCCTTGATTGTAATAGGAATAGTGCTTATTTGAGTATTATCTCCCTATGAATTTACAAGTGTCGTCTGAAATTCAAAAAGAAAATTCAGTTTATTTGTCAATTGTTATTCCTGCATTCAATGAGGGAGATGGAATCAGACAGACACTCAATGAAGTGATAATGAACGTACCTAAGGAAATTTCTAGTAAATTTGAAATTGTAGTAATAGATGATGGATCAACAGATCAAACTCTTCTAGAGCTAAAAGCAATGTGCGCTTTGAATCCAAGGATTCGAGTGATAGCTATGCGTGGAAACCATGGTCATATGGCCGCCATTACTGCCGGACTTACGGCAGCTAAAGGCGATTGGATTTTGACAATGGATGCAGACTTACAGGATCCACCTACGTTGATCGGTCCAATGATCCAAAAAGCCAAAGAAACTGATTGTGATGTTGTGCAAGCGGTCAGAATTTCTCGAGACACAGATTCTGCTTTCAAGAGAATAACTTCTGATTTGTATTATCGCTGGATGCGTTATTTACTCGGAAACAAGTCCATAAATCAAGGTGCCGATTTCCGTTTAATCAGCAGAAAAGTTTGCAATGAACTACTTTCCCTTCCGGAAAAGTCCAAGGTATTTAGGCTATTAATTCCATCTCTTGGGTTCAAAATACAAAGTGTAGAATTTGCAAGAGGTGAAAGGAATTTTGGTACAACAAAGTACCCATTAAGCAAGATGATTTCACTGGCAATAGACAGCACTGTTTCATTTTCGAGCAAACCATTAAGATCACTGACCATTATCGGTGGTTCTGTTTCAATCTTAATGATTGTTTTATCAATTTTTACTGCATTCGCTCAATTCTTTATTCCAACGGTTTCGGGTTGGTCATCGATAGTCTGCTTGATTCTTGCTGGAAATGGTTTAATACTGGCCTCCATTGGAGTACTTGGTGAATACGTTTCCAAAATATTTTTACAAGTCCAAGATAGACCCGAAGCGTCTTGGGATGAGATTCACGAAAAAGATTTTGACCGAATAACTGGAAACAGTCAGTTATCATTAGCCAATAACAATCATGAAAGACTTCTTAAAGAGAAAGCAAGATTCTCATTTCCAGGGCCTTTCTTTGCGGGAATCTTTGGATTAATAGTGTGCATTTGGACTTTTGGATGGGATTATCTATCACCCTACAAATGGGAATGGGCTCAAAATTCCACATCTGGATTATTGGATGTGGCAACTTCTGTAGCAGCCCAACAAGATTTTCTTAATGCACCATGGCGATTCCCGATGGGATTAGTGGAGAATTATGGATTTCCAGTTGGTTCATCATTAATTCAAACAGCAACAGTATTGATACCTGCAGCATTACTAAAAATGTTCGCAACTATTTTTGGTGTTTCAGCACCCTTGCAATCTGCTGGCTTGACATTCCTAATTGGATACTTCTTTCTTGGTGTCATTCTTTTTAAACTTCTTGTGCTTGAAGGATTTTCAAAAAGGAGTGCATTTCTGGGTTTAATTCCATTTTTCTTCATACCAAAATTGTTTAATAGTTGGACTGGACCATCTTTGTCGTGGGCATGGTTGCTACCAATGTCAATTTATCTCTACAGATCATCACTAGAAAAAACCAAGAATGCACGAATGATTTTATGGGGATCAATCGGATTAATTGCTGCGAGCACCCACACCTATTTTTTAGTTCCAATTATAATTGTTGCTTTCTTTATGTCTTTGGAAATGTACAAATTAGCCCGAAACTACATGGATGAGTTACGAGTCTTAGGCTCTTTATTGTTCGGCATCACTTTTGGGACATGGCTTGTTGGTGGAATCAATATCGGATTTGATGGAAGCACAACAAGTGCAGCTGATGTAGGACCCTATGCTTCGGATCTTTTGGGCCTATTCATTACCTACGATCAGAGCAGATTTTTGCCCTCTTTAGGACATTTACCAAGCTACGAAGGCCATGCATACATCGGATTAGGCCTGTTGATATCTGCCGCTTTAGCCTTGACTATTCTGTTTAGAGAAAAATTGAATAAAACTATTTTGAAGAATCCAGCAAAAGAATTCGGTCAAGGAACCAAGAAATTATTGCGGATGCGCGGCTTAGTGATTTCCAGTCTTATCCTCACAATTTTTGCCATTGGCCCTACGATCCCAATCGCAGGTGTTGCTCATCCAATAAAACTTCCTAGCAGTTTGTTACTCGAGCTTTCCATCTTTAGGGCTTCTGGGAGATTCGTTTGGTTGGGGATGTTTTTACTAGCGATTTATTCACTGGTATATATCCACAAAATGACTCCCAAAAAAGTCTTTCAGTGGGTGCTGCCCATCATTGTGGTTACACAGATATTTGATACTTCTGCAGCTTTAGAAAATATTCGACTTCAAGTGAAGAGCAACATCGAGTCTTCACAAACAAGACTCCCATACATTGATGGCAATGACGTCTATTTCCTCCCTGGATATCAAGACCCAACAACTACCCCCTGGCGGGGACAAGTCTTTCAAACTTTACAAAAAGGCTCAAAAGTTTATTTCTTTTCCTACCAAGGTCGCTATTCACCAAAGAAAATTATTGACTCTCAAATTGAAAGCATAGCTGTTGTGAAAGCGCCAAACTTCAATTTTCGCGATGTAATTTTTGTAAAGCAAGATTACTATAATGGGTTGGTAGCCAATTTACAAACGACGAAACATGAATTTGAAGTAATACAAGTAAATGATTTATGGACTGCAATAAGAATTTTGAGATCTCCAGAATGAAGAATAAGTTTAGAGGAATCCAATATCCTCACTAAAACCAATTAAGACACAAACGACGCAAGAGAGAGAGAGAGAGAATTGAAATGAAGAAAAGGGCACTCATAACTGGCATAACAGGCCAGGATGGTTCATATCTTACGGAATTCCTTCTAGATAAAGGCTATGAAGTCCACGGAATAAAACGCCGAACTTCTCTCTTCAACACACAACGAATTGACCATCTGTTTGATAATCCATCAATCGGAAATGTCTCATTGTTTTTGCATCATGCAGATATGAATGACTCTTCAAGTTTGCTTCGCGTGATCAATGAAGTTCAGCCAGATGAGATTTACAACTTAGCAGCACAAAGTCATGTCGCGGTATCGTTCGAGGAGCCGGAGTACACTGCAAATTCTGATGCTGTCGGCACTTTAAGAATCCTTGAGGCTCTAAGAATCCTTGGTTTGACATCTACACGTTTTTATCAGGCCTCTACGTCTGAACTTTACGGAGATGTCAGAGAAACACCACAGAGTGAGAAAACCCCTTTTTATCCTAGATCTCCTTATGCAGCAGCAAAGCTATATGCATATTGGATCACCATTAACTATCGCGAAGCCTACGGACAGTTCGCAAGTAATGGAATCCTCTTTAATCACGAATCTCCTAGACGAGGCGAAACCTTCGTAACAAGAAAAATCACAAGAGGGCTTGCACAAATAGCTACTGGGTCTGATCAGGCAGTCCATCTTGGAAATCTGAATGCAAAACGTGACTGGGGCCATGCAAAGGATTATGTCGAGGCGACGTGGTTAATGCTTCAACATCCCGAGTCATTAGATTTGGTAATTGCGACAGGGAAGCAATATTCCGTGCGTGATTTTATTGAAGCTGCCGCACCAAATTTTGGCTTTGATTTGGAATGGACCGGCGAGGGAATACAGGAAAGAGGTATTGACCGAAATACGGGAAAGATTTTGATTTCTGTTGACGAGCGCTACTTCAGGCCATCGGAAGTCGAAACACTTTTAGGCGATGCAACAAAAGCCAAAGAGCTTCTAGGCTGGACCCCAAAAATCACATTTAAGGAACTTGTTGATGAAATGTGTCAGTCAGATCTAGTTTGGGCAAAATCCCTAAAGTGAAATTTTGGATTACTGGATCTGGTGGCTCTCTCGGCTCAGAGTTGGTAGTTGAACTCAAGCAGAAATTCCCCGATGTCGAGATTTTGGCCCCTAACCGGTCTGAATTAGATCTCGCAAGATATGATCAAGTAATCAATTACGTTGAGACAAACAGACCAACGCATGTCTTCCACCTAGCAGCCCTTGTATTTGGAATTGCCGGGCACAAACAAAATCCTGCGGCAAGTTATTTTGAAAATTCAATGATAGATATAAACGTATTGACAGGATTGATGCAAAATCCCCCTTTATGGATTTACTATTCTTCGACAGTTGCAGCTTACGGCTACCCGTATGAGTCAATGCCTCTTAAAGAAGTTGAATGGGAAGCGGGCGTACCCCATGAGAGTGAATTTGGTTATGCAATGTCCAAGAGACATGCACTGACAACATTGGAATTACTTAATAAAGAGAGCGGAGTTAAATTCGCATATGGGCTCACGACTAACTTGTTTGGTAAAGGGGATCGTTTTTTATCTGGCCGAGGTCACGTCGTAGTTTCACTCCTAGAAAAGGCGAGAGTAGCCAAAGAAAACGATTCAAAGCTGGAAGTCTGGGGAGATGGAACAGCTTCACGTGATTTCTTATCGACCATCGATGCCTCAAGAATCATTATTGACTTAATTGATCAAAACGTGGGGGTGGTGAACATTGCCTCTGGGCAGGAGTTATTCATCAGGGACATTGCCGAACATATTGTAAATGAGTACAAAATAGAAAAAGGATTGAAATTTTTAGGCATAAATCAAGGAATTTCAAATCGTGTGTGCGATGTCAAAAAAATAAATAAACATTCAACTTACTCTCGCTCAGTTGATAGTAAAAAAGCTCTTTGGCAAGAGATTTCTAAAGTGGCTCTTAGCTAGAAGAAATTCTCTTTAACAATCGGCCCCCCAAGTACCTACTTCTTTGGAAAATTTCTTTCGCCAACATCACTACCCTAAAAACTAATTTCTCAGGATGGCTAGAGGGTTTTACAAGCCCCGAGCCAAAGCTCCATAAAATTGGCGATCTGCTCAACAGGCTTCGCCATGAATCGGTGGTCAATCGTCCCCTACTTTTTGAATTTATTGTGTGAGTCACATCAGAAAATATTGAGATCATTAAAGATGATGGATAACGCACCAGAGCTTCCATGATCAATGAAGAAATCTCTGTTGAATGATTTCGAGGAACGCGTTCAAGGTGCATAATCGCCCCTGCTAAGAAGTCCTTCTTCTTAGAATAATCCTCCTTGAGTTGTCTTTCGATGGGGACCAGGTCGGGACCAATTGAGTCATAACCATTCGACTCATCAGTGAAAAGTGTCTCGATTAAATCTCTTGATCTCCACATGCGAGTTCTATTTCGTAGATTTCCAGGGTTCAATTGAATTTGATTATTCTTTTGGCGACCTAAAAGTTGCCAGTAGTAACCGATGAAACTGACATTTAGGAAGTTGTCCTCTAGATATTTTAAAGTTGTGCCTCTCCACCCCAGATCATAAATTAGAATCTTCTTTTTAGAGCCTAGTAATTCCTTGACATATTTAAGGTAACTAGGATCCCGAAGCATTTCTCTAGAGGTTTTAAAATAGATTACTGGGTCATTCGGAAAATCTCTTTTGTGGTTCAAATAAGGAAGCCAGCCATCTCGGCTTGAATACAAAACTAAATCGTGGTTCTCAGTTGTGACTGCAACATGTATCTGATTTGCTATTGAGACTCCAACAACATTCCCAATCAAAGAACCATAAAGTCTTGCCACGCGCGAGCTAATGTCAGTTGAAGAAACTGGCCGATCAAGATAAATCTGAAAAATAGTACTTAAAGCTGCGCGACCTTGAGCACCGGACTTGATAAGAAATTTGACAGCATTAGCGCTTAGGACCCCGTTTCCAACTAATTGTTCACGCAGACCCTGATATCGAAGCGTTGATATACCAAAACTATTAGCGCTTTCGATGTCCGACTTTGGGTTATCTCCAATATGTACCCATTTCACATAGGGGACACTCAGAGAATCGCTGACTTTCTCGAAGAGACCCGTCGATTTAGTTAGCAAGAATTTTTCGCTTGTGTAGACAGGCACATTCGGAATCTCTAAAAATGCCAAAAAATTCTCTATTTGTGAACAGGTGTAGTGGGTGTCAGAGATGATACAAACCCTTACATTGTTGTTAAGCAGTGTCTTCAAAAAGGACACTGTATCGCTATTCGCCACGAGATTGATTTTTTCCATTTCGAACTCAAATTCATCCGTGAACCCAAACTCCTTCAAAAAAATTGAATAAATCTCTGCTGAGGTAACCTCTGGAATGCCTTTTACTCTGTTTTTGATACGACTAATGATTTCGGCGCAGGATCTCAGCCAAAAAAAAGTTTGTGATTGATCTTTCCACATTCCATAATGAGAAATGGATTTTCTAAATACCAAGGTATCAAAAAAATCAAAAGAAACTACTTCTACCTCGTCTTTCTTGAAAGACGCGATATAAATCTCGGTAGCATCTTCATCGTATATCTCTGAAAAATGCATAGGCAGAGTTTACGAGTATTTACGGAGAATCCACTTTACAAAACGCAGCAAAATTTTTGGAATAGGTAAGGCTGCGATTAGCGAATACATTAGGGCGAGTCGCCTCGAACGAGGCTGCGTGCGTATTTCTTCAACTAAATCTCTATGTACAAAGTGGTACTTGTTTTCAATTTCACTTTTTAATGCTTGTCTAAGGGATAGAGTTTGGCCCTGCTCATTTAGATCAAAGCGAGCATTTATCAAGAATGAGTAAGTGTCATGAAATGTGGAAACGAAATGTATTTCATCCGATCTTCTAACCCTCAGTACTGGTACGTGAGAATAGGCATTCTCGAATTTCGAAGATGTACCATCTAGATTTACCACTAGCCCATTCAATGCGATCGATTTGTTTGCACCAATCATTACTGGCGCAAAAGTTTTTTCACCTTGCGTGAGGGCTACGGTCGATAGAGTTCCAAACTTATTTGCCTCAGCTTTAATTTTCGCCATCAATGAATTGAGATTATGTGCAAAAGAATCCAATAACTCAGCTTTTCCATAGAAGACACAGAAATTAGAAAGGTCCAAACTGCGGGCTAACTCTAAAACGTCTTCTAGATCCAAAATTGGCGTATTTGATAGTTCAATTCGGTCGAATCCGACTTTTTTCAAATCTTCCAATAATTCAACACTCAGATCACCCAGGACGAGCGCAGAAATGCTCTTGTCAATTTTTATCCTATTTTTTCGTTTGAGAAATGGCTCCAGCTGTTTTGTCATATCAAAACTCTTCTTGAAAATATCCTGCGAATTCGCTTGCAATTTCTTCAAAAGAATCGGGTCTTCTCGCAAGGCTCGAACGTACTCTTCTATTTGTGAGGCTACATATAAGTCCCCTTTTTCCAATTCGAGGTAAAAAGCAGAAGACCCCAAATGTTTCTGAATGAAAGGATGCTTGTCAGAGATGATTACATTTCCTGCAGCCAATCCCTCAAATAGGCGACTCGAAATGACATCCTCATCCAAATGCTGAGGTGATGATAGAACTAGAGAAATTCCACTCATTCTATTTTTTTGCAGAATAGATCGGCCATCAAACGCAATTTCACCTCGATAACTTTCAAATCCGTCCCAAGGAACTATGTGTGAAATTTTCTTAGGGCCATAGATGTCGAGTACATTCTTTCCATCGAGTAACTGGAATAGTTCATGATGTCGTCCAGGTCGTCCAGAGAGTTTGTTCCAATTAATTCCAGCATAAAACGCTCTCGGCTCCTCATTTCTTTCAACTTGACTTACCCACGCGATCCAACTTGCTGGCATTGAATGATTTAACACTCCAAATTTTTCGTTGGGCCGAAAAAATGAGAGAAGTCGCAAGATTTTTTCACTATCCGTGTGAAGAAGAAGATCGTGACTCAATTGATTTTCCCATACGTACGCGAGATCCCAATTCTTCATAAAGGAAGTTGGCGTCCAAACTGCACCTATGCTTTGCGGCTTAAAGAACTTCGGATATTCATAGTGAATATCTAATACAGCATCAACACCATTCTCCCAATCAGCGATTGTATTGGGGTCAAATTCTGCATCAACTTCCACAATTCTTGGCTCCCAATTAAGTTCACGAGTAGATGCAGCAATTCTTTCGACAACTTCGTGTTCGGCAGCTCTGAGTTTTCCAAAATGTTTAATAATCAATAAGACTGGTTTAGTCTGCGCGCTTTGATGGGTTGCGCGGTTCATACGCTAAGCATAGATCAAAGTAGTTCCAAGCATCACTGATAAGTGAAGTTTTCAAGTAATGACTGGTTATTCTTTCTTCAATGTACCTGCAGGTCATCGAATGTTTAACTTCTGGCAGCAAATTGTCAAAAGAATTTGATTAGGCTGAAGAGTATTAATCTTCGCTGCACAAGATTTCATAGAAGCATAATCCTTATGTCCAGTAATTGTCTGTCGCTAGATATCAAATTCAAGGTGAATGATTCTTAGTCAATAGGCAAAAGTGGAGGATTAGGCCCATCCGGTTAGCACAGGTACTGGTAGAACTTACATTCAATTCTAATAAGAGGAATAAAACGGCCGAACGCAAGCGTGGTAATATTGAACGTGAGAAAAAAAAGTTTTCACCCAAGCTTGATAATTATGCCAGAAAGCGAAAGCCTTCTGGTTTGTGCTCTCTCTTATGTCCTAAAATTTGGAATGGGAACAGAATTTAAGATATTGCTTGTAAGAACACAGCACTTCGAAGCTGGTGATTTTTCTTTACCAAAGCAGGAAGTGGGTTTGCTTGAAGTTATGTCAAGCCTAAACATTGAATTTATCTCTTTTGACGAAAGTCGTCGAACTAAATTTGATACCCTTTATCTCTTGCCCGCTAATCACCTATATGCTTCCACACTTTCATTTTTAGCCAATTTTTCCTTCAATTCTATCGGTCTTTTTGCCGATGGACTTCGTAACGATCTAACTCTTTTGTCAATTGACTTGAAGAAAGATCAAGACGAAAAACATATCTACTTTGGATTTTCGGGTGATTTCTATCGGCTTCGCAGAATAAATCGAAAGAACGCGAATATAGAAATAGTGGAATTGGAGTATTTCTCTAGTGTTTGGAAACAGATAAATGCAAAATATGATTATGAGAAATTGCCAAAATTTAATGAGAGCGATTTATTTATTGCGCTGCGTTATTGGGGCGATCATCCTTATGCTTATAAATCTGGCGTAACTACTAACAAGATACTAATGCGATTGATTTCACAAGTTCCAAATCTAAAGAGAGTGATTGTAAAAGAATCGCCAATGTCACACAAAAGGTCTGACTTTGATTACTCTGAACTGTTAATGGAATGTAATGAAAATGGCATAGACGTAATTAATTGGGAAGATTTATTTCAGGGTTCTTTTTTCGACAAGATTTGTCAAAATCCAGAAGGACTTTTTCTTGAAGGCCAATTAGTAGGACTAGGACATTTTTTTGGATTCGATTCGACACTGAATGTAATTGCGAAATTGTATGCGCCAGACACCATGGTGCATCTACCTGAAGCTTTATCGGACTTAGAAATTTTTGAAGAGGAATTTTCCCAGGACATTATTAATAATCACTGCCGTCTCATGCGGAGCCTTGACGGAATTACAACCGAATCTTATAAAGACTTTACAATTGATTTCCCTCGAAACGGTTTATTCACAGGTACAAAATTTACACTTTTGCAGGACTTTGAAAATGTAGCGATGCTATTAATGGATAAGTCCAAGGTAACAGTTGAGCTGACCCAACAGATTGATAACCTCACCCAAGAACGCAATGACATCTCACAAGCCCGCGATCAGGTAACAGTTGAGCTGACCCAACAGATTGATAACCTCACCCAAGAACGCAATGACATCTCACAAGCCCGCGATCAGGTAACAGTTGAGCTGACCCAACAGATTGATAACCTCACCCAAGAACGCAATGACATCTCACAAGCCCGCGATCAGGTAACAGTTGAGCTGACCCAACAGAT
>JBBAKX010000025.1:0-3771 GCA_040403315.1 Flavobacteriales bacterium | reverse complement strand
CAGGTAACAGTTGAGCTGACCCAACAGATTGATAACCTCACCCAAGAAAGCAATGCACTAACTAATTCAATATTTTGGAGAATCACTAGACCGATACGGATAGGCTTGAATCGCTTTAAACGAGGTTAGAAATACCCCCACATTAATCATGGCTAAATTGAAGAATCAGCCCGGGAAAAACTTCATCCTGCCAGTCTTCAGTAAACCTTTGCACTTGCAGTGATTATGCGCAGGGCTGCACTCAAAAGGAACGTCCAAGGCTGTTGTAAAGTGATGGCACAAGCTAGCCTTTGGTACTCTTAACAGGGCGCTAAGACCATTACTCTAAGCCGTGGTCGTTACGGTAACTTAGAAATTTGTTAGCTTTCAGAGAGAGGATAAGTCAAAGTGGTGAAACTAATTGACTGCACTCTGCGCGATGGCGGATACCATAATCTCTGGAATTTCTCTCAAAAATTCGCTGAAGAAACGATAAATACCTTGGCTTCATCGGGAGTAATTGATATCGAAATAGGATTTCGGAAACCAAAATCTAAGGAAAAGTCCAGTGAAGGTATTTTTGCGAACCTTGACCTAAATAGATTGAATGAGATCAAAGTACCTTTAGGTACAAATGTAGGCGTCATGATAAATGCCGCAGACTATATGAATGGTTCCCGAATCGATGTTAGTTTAATTGAAGAATCATTCCCAACGAAAGAGTCTAAGCTTAAATTTATTCGAATTGCAGCAGATAAGGAAGACATTCCTAAGTTAGTGGAAACAAAAAACTACTTAGAAGGGTTGGGGTATGAATTTCATGTCAACCTCATGCGAATCAATACATTGTTTAATGAAAATTGTCTGTCTAAACTGGGTGAAGATGCAATTGAAGAAATTTTCAGTCTAGGAGTAGAGAACCTTACTCTTGCAGATACCTATGGAATTATCAGAGGGAACGAGCTGATTCAATTGATTGCAAAAGTCAAAGAAATTGGTGAAATAAATCTTGGGTTACACATGCATAACAATCTTGGCTTGGCAACGTCAAATTCAATTCTTGGATTAGAAGCGGGAATTTCTATGCTTGATTCGACGCTGACCGGAATGGGGCGTGGACCGGGAAATTTAAGGACTGAGTTCATTGTTGATGAAATCACTTACATGGATAAGTCAAGAAACTATGATTCTAGGAATTTGTTAGGTTACGCAGCTAAGGTATTTGAACCACTAAAAGACCAATTTAAGTGGGGAGAGAGCTCGTATTATAATTTAGGTGCAAAAAACTTAGTTCATCCTTCCTATGTTCAGTACTTAACTCAGAATGGAGACTACAGCTCAACTGAAATATTAGAAGCAATTGATTTTCTCGGAACAAGAAGTCACATTCAGTTTTCTGAAGAATACCTGAGCTTTGTATTGCAGAATCAGTTGAGCAAGAATGTTGAGTTGTTTGAGACCCAAGTAATGAAATTTGATGGGATTAATTCTGCAATTATTTTGGGTGCAGGGGATTCAATTAGGTCAATGTCACCATTGCAATTAGATTCCTTAAAGTCAAATGAAAATGAAATCGCAGTATCACTCACTTTGCGTCCAAAGTTGGATCGGATGTTAATTGATATTTATCTGATTGTTGACCCAGTCAAGTATTATATTGACTATAAGATCCTTGAAAGTCATAACAGTATGGTTGTGACTCCATTTAATTTAAGACCTCAGAATGCTGTGAGATCTTCAAATATTGTATTTCCAACGAAAACCCAGAAAGGCACGCTTGAATCAATGCAGCATCAGGCAACCCTTCCATACCTATCGTCCTTGGGGTATGCATTAATGTTTATGGTTGAAGCCAAGATTTTTAGTATCAAACTCGCTGGTTTTGATGGGTTTGAAAAGGATGATCCGCGCCAATCTCAGAATCAAGAAATAATTGATCTATTCCAATCGAAATACGGTCAGGATTATAAGCTTGAGTTTATAACCCCTACTAGTTATAGGCTCAATCAATAAAATCTAACATTGCTTCAGCCAGCTTGAAATCTTCTGCTGTATCAATGTCGACACTCTGACGTAGATCAAGGTATTCGTAATGAGGATTTACACCAACGCGGCTATTGGTCATTAGGAACTGTTCTTTTTTAAAAACATAGAGACCACCTTGTTCAATGATAATCGGCTCGATATCTTGAAGTGGAGGTAAGTTTTCTCCTCGGTCAAAATTAATAGAATCACCCCTAAAAGTCCCAAATTTATTTAGTTTAATTGCAGCTAGTGCTGAATCATTACTCCCAGATAAAACTGAAGAAATACAATTTGAAATCGTTCCAGCTTTCAGAAATGGCGAGGTTGCATGGGCAAGAACTACGACGTCAGCATCGGAGTCACTTAAAAATTCACGTAAAACTATATTTATAGAAACATTATCAGCATCTAATTCTTTTGGCCGAATCCTAAATTTTATCTTATTAGATTTGTTAGGGGTCTGTACCTTGAATTTTTCTGATGAACTATAAATGAAGATTTCATCAATTTCGTCAACATATGACAAACTCTCTAAAATTAATTTGTATAGTGGCTTGTCACCCAACAGAGCTAGATTCTTTCCAGGCAATCTTTGCGAGTTTTCCTTTAAGGGAACAATTGCTACAACGCGCGTCATGAAGTCCGAGTCCCTACAATCCAAGTGTAAGTCGTATAAATGATTTGG
Organism: Flavobacteriales bacterium; assembly: GCA_040403315.1. Classification (GTDB taxonomy): domain Bacteria; phylum Bacteroidota; class Bacteroidia; order M30B66; family M30B66; genus CAMCXT01. Next base: position 1,082 of record JBBAKX010000025.1, on the reverse strand, counting down.
TTCACCCTCGAGAACCGATATATGACATCAGAAAAGTACTCCTATTTACAGAAGATAGCGATGATTTACAGGGTGGGTTTGGCCGAGATCGAACCGGCGACCTAACGATTTTCAGTCGTTCGCTCGTACCAACTGAGCTACCAAGCAAACAAAGACCTTGCTAGTGGTTGCCCACTAGTACGTATGGCATGCAAATAAACTTGCATACAACACCAGAGGTTATGTATACTGGGAGACCAATTTTATTGGCGTCCGCATACTAAAAGTCATTTTGTACGATTTCGTTTAGTTTCTCACTACTGACTAATGGAGATAAGGTTCAAGTAAGAACTAGCAAGCAAGGGGCTCCATCTGCAATAACTTGATCGCGAAGCAGATGTCCAGCCTCGGCACCAAAGAAACCTCTCCTAATAATTATGATTTGTTTGATGAGTTCTGTCCTTTGATGATCTAAAACTTGTTCAATTTTGATTGGGCACATCAATAAAGGATTAATGTAACCGTAATCAGTATCAGTAAGACGTTTTGCTAAAACATGAGTAGATTTTAGTCTTTAAAGGTAAGGAACTAGGAATGTGTTGTTGAAAATACCGTTGTACCCAGGTATTAATACTTCATTTAGATTAAATCCTTCCAAAATCATCTTCGTAACGGACAATATCATCTTCTGCAAAGGACGATCCGGTTTGAACTTCTATAAAAATCAGCGATCTAGATACACCGCATGAAATTCTATGCTTGGAGCCGATAGGAATATCAATTGAGTCTCCGGGCCTTAATTCGATCTTTTTGCCATCTAATTCAGCCGTTCCTTCTCCGGAAACTATGAACCAATGTTCGGTACGAAATTTGTGGCTTTGCAAAGAGAGGCGCTTGCCTTGATTGACTACTAGTTTTTTAACTTGGCAGGTTTCATCGGTATAAAGGACTGTGTAACTTCCCCAAGGGCGTTCTTCAAAGTTCATACCGCGATTCTACGTATCATTGGGACCAAATAAAGCAATTGATTAGTCACACATTAAATCTACGGTGGCTTGGGCCGGGATCGAACCGGCGACCTAACGATTTTCAGTCGTTCGCTC
>JBBAKX010000024.1:0-15503 GCA_040403315.1 Flavobacteriales bacterium | reverse complement strand
CCCGGGCTGTCCCTTCGATGGGAGATAGTTCAAGATCGGATATATCCGCATAGTGGGTCACAGGGAATGGTTTGAGATAGTTCAAGTAATTTCAATGGTGAGCAACCAGCCAGAGATGCCCTAGATCTCAAAATGAAGGCTAGTCATCACGTTCAACGCTCTCCTATCAACTTTTCAGGATGCGTGATTAGGAGGGTGGGACTGGCTTGCTGTAGACAATTTTTGCCCAATGACATTCATTAAGGAGAGTCATGGTTAGAATCTTAGAAATGAACTACTGGAGAGTGACTCGAGGTGCCGAACAGGATCTCGAAGCTGTTTATAGGTTCGGATGTGTTCACGCAGGTGAATATGTTGCTCATGTGGCTTTTCTCTTCTTGTGGGATAGCATTAGAGACTGTCGGAAATATATGAATGCCAGCGAACGGAGATTCGAGTGCCAAAGAAAAGACTCTTATCGGCTGAACGACACCAAAAAATCATAGAACTTGTTGCTAAAAATGAAATTTTAGACTTTCAGAGACTTGCGAATGAACTAAATGTTTCCATAATGACTGTAAGGCGAGATTTGAAAGAGTTACAAGAGAAAAAATACCTGCAATTAACTCGCGGGGGGGCATCTACTCCGATGTCATTCACATTAGATGTTCCTGCTTATCCGCGCGCCTTAGACCAAAAAAAAGAAAAAGCAACTATCGGCCATTACGCAGCTTCTCTGATTGAACCGCGCGAAGTGATTTTCTTAGGTACCGGATCAACTACGATGCAATTTGCTCAGCATCTGAGTCTTGAACTAGATTTAACAATAATTACCCCATCGTTGCCACACGCTTCACTCCTTGCAAATCGTGGTTTTCGTGTGATTAGCACGGGTGGTTTAGTCGTTACCGGTGACTTAGCTCAAACAGGAGTTATCGCTTCTGAGGTGATAAGGCGTAATTTCGCGACTCGTGCAGTGATTGGTGTTCGGGGAGTAAGCAAAATCTTGGGTATCACCGACCTTAGCCTTGAAATCGCTGAAATCAATAGCCTGATGACTCAGCAGTCAGAACAAATTCTTATTCTGGCTGACTCAACTAAAATGGGTGCCCAAGCCAACTTCATAGTAAGTCCGCTGCAAAAGAACTTCGAATTTGTAACAAGCGCCCATGGTATTGGCCTCCTAAGGGGGGAAATAGGATCGAAATTTCAAATATTTGTTGCGGAGAATGAATAATTAAGAAATCTCACATTTAATAACATTTTTCTGATACATTTTGTTCTACAGAACAGGAATGGTAAAAATGTTAACTAGTAAAATTTTTGCTCAACCAAAACCCATCATAGGGATGGTCCACCTCCCACCATCTCCTGGGCAACTCCAGTCGCGAGAACAATTGGATTTAACGGAATTAATATCAAAAGTGAAGAAAGACCTAGATGCCCTACAAAGTGGGGGCGTGGATGGACTTCTATTTTGCAATGAAAGTGACCTGCCGTACACGATAAAAGTAGGTCACGAAGTATCAGCATGGACTGCTTTCCTAATTGGATCCATATACCCACATTTAGATCGACCTTTTGGTGTTAATTTACTGTGGGATCCCATAGCTTCCATTGAAACCGCTGCTGCAGTTGGTGCTCATTTCGTACGCGAGGTAATGAGTGGATCATTCTTTAGCGAAATGGGCGTATTACAACCCGATCCAGCCGAAATTGCTAGAACTCGCACGAGATTACGTGCCGAAAATATTGCTTTATTTACCAATATTGTTCCGGAATTTGCTACCGCCCAAGGTGATAGAACTGTTCAGCAGCGAGCAAAAGCTGCAGCCTATTTTGGATTTGATGCACTTTTAGTATCAGGTCCGATTGCTGGAATTCCATTTGCTGTCCAGGACTTAAAGGATGCAAAATCTAACAGTGGCAACGTTCCCGTTTTTGCCAATACTGGTGTGAATCAATCAAATGTGGTCGAAACACTAAAAATGTGTGATGGCGCTATTGTCGGAAGTAGTCTGAAATTCGAAGGTAAAACCTTTGCCCCAGTCGACACGAGTAGGGTTAAAGATTTTATGCAACTAGTGAAATCGGTTCGCTGAGGTGCAGTGCTAATGGAAAATATGGTGAACGAAATTATGGAGATTGAAAATTATTTAGAAAAGTATTGTCTTACTCCAGCAATCTCCGGACATGAAGACCGAATGATTCGAATGCTCTCTGATGATCTTATGAAACTCTGCGATAACGTAAATGTAGACAACTTAGGCAACGTGATCGCCGTAATCACTGGCAAAGATTCAAGCGCTCCCGCACTTATGATCTTCGCTCATTCGGATCAAGTAGGCATGATCGTAAGAGCGATTACTGAAGATGGATACATTCGAATGGAACGCTTGGGTGGTGTACCTGAACGCATATTGGCAGGAGCTGCGGTTAAAATTGAGTCGAGATCAGGGGAATTGATTTCGGGAATTATCGGAACTACCTCACATCATCTCACTCCCACGGATAACAAATATGTAGTGCAACCAATGGAACGGTGCTACATAGACATTGGCGCACGCAATTATGAAGAAGTTATCGATAGTGGCATCAACATCGGAAGTCCGATTGCATACGAGCCCAGATATACAAAAATTTTGAACTCTAGAATCTCAGCGACAAGTTTAGATGATCGTGGTGGTTGTGCCGTTCTTGTAAGCATGGCCGCAAAATTTGCTAAGAAACGCCCTAATGCAACTGTTTATTTAGTAGCTAGTGTTCAAGAGGAGTTTAATCTCCGTGGTGCGATGGTTGCTGCACAGCAGATAAATCCGAAAGCAGCCATAAGTATCGACCTTGTCGTTGCTACAGATACACCCGACTTAGCGGGACGAAATTCGATTGTTCTCGATGGGGGTCCCGTCCTAGGCACCTATACATTTCATGGTCGTGGCACTCTAAATGGCTTAATCCCACACCCTGAATTAGTTCGTTTGGTTGAATCAAGTGCGAAGAATCAAAATATTTCGCTGCAAAGGCACGCTACCGTTGGTATGTTGACCGATAGTTCCTATGTGCAATTGGTTGGAGAAGGTATTCCATGCGTGGATGTAGGTTGGCCGGCGCGATACACACATTCTGGAGTCGAGACTAGTTCACTCAATGATTTAATAGCATTAGAAAAACTAGTTTGTGAACTCGTTTATACCTTCCCAACAAATTTTGATGGTTCACGACTCAAGGAAGCCTCTAGGTGATCAACAAGTCGTTAGATTCCAATCAAGAAATTAAGTTGGTTGAAAAAATAGCTTTTGGAATTCGGCGTCGCGTCTTAAGCCATACAATTAATAAGAATGGTGGTTACCTAAGCCAGGCGTGCTCGTCGGCAGAAATATTTGCCTCGTTGTATAGTTCCTTACTTCATCTTGCGCCGTTGGACCAACCTCTACCATCACGGGATTTCATCGGAGTTCCGGGTCCAAAAAATCCAGAATATATCACTGGTGCTGAATTTCATGGAATAAAAGGGTCCAAATTTGATCGATTAGTTGTGAGCCCAGCACATTACGCATTAGTCGTTTACGCCGCTCTCATAGAAGTAAAACGACTTACTGAAGAATCTCTTGAGAATTTTAACCGCGACGGATCAACTATTGAAATGATAGGTGGTGAGCATTCACCTGGCTTTGAAACAACAACGGGATCTCTAGGTCAAGCGCTCTCCCAAGCAGGTGGGATCGCACTGGCTAGAAGATTAAAAGGGGACACTGGCCTCACATGGGTATTTATGAGTGATGGTGAGTTTCAAGAAGGACAAACTTGGGAGGCACTTTCAAATATATCTTTCCATAATTTGAACTCAATTAAAGTTATCGTTGACGTAAATGGTGGCCAAGTCGATGGCTTAATGAAAGACATCATGTCCATCGAGCCGCTTTCAGATCGAGTTAAAGCGTTCGGTTGGGAAGTAGACGTGATTAATGGTCATGACATCGTAAAATTGCTTGGGATAGGAAGAAAGCGAACCAATAAGCCACACATGGTTCTTGCGTATACGAACTCTTCACAAGGAATTGGTGTGCTAGCCAATCGCCATCCGCTCTATCACTACATCCGATTTACGAATGAAGAAGAAAGAAAAGTTTATCAAGAATTCTTAGAAACTATGAAACTATGAAGGCCAATATCGTAATAAAGCCACATTTAGAAAACTTTGCAACATGGGCGACCGACAAGCCTGAAGTGCTGGTTTTGTCGGCGGATTTAACGAATTCCTGCGAGGTTAATTTATTCAGAGATAAATTTCCGGAACGCTTTTTCTCCGTAGGTATGGCAGAACAGAATATGCTGAGTTTTGCATCCGGGCTTGCTCGGGAAGGCTTCGAGCCCTGGTTGCATACTTTCTCTGTTTTTCTCTACCGTAGACCACTAGATCAATTACAGCTTTCAGTGGCATACCCAAATCTTCCAGTTAGGCTAATTGGATTCTTGCCTGGCGTGACAACACCTGGTGGGGTGAGCCATCAAGCGATTGATGACCTAAATGTCCTTCGTGGGGTGCCTAATATGACTATTCTGGAAATGGGCGACGCCACAGAAGTAGAAAGTATGTTAGATGTAGCTCACGCAATAAAAGGCCCTGTGTACATAAGAATGCTACGTGGAGAAGTATTGCGAATATTTCCCCAATCTGAACCCATGATTTTCAATCATGCGCGAGTCTTAAGTCAAGGAACTGATGTGACAATTTTGACTTCTGGTATTGCAACTGAAGAAGCCCTTAGAGTTATTCCAATTCTTCAAAGAAAAGGGCTAAAAGTTAATCATTTACATATTTCCACGATCAAACCCTTCACTGATCCTCAAGTGGTGGATGCCCTACATTCGAGTAAACATGGGGTTATCACTTTAGAAAACCATAGCGTTATTGGAGGTTTAGGTACTTGCGTCGCCGAGCTTATGTCTGAATACGGTATTGGCAAGAGGCTCCTAAAACTTGGCCTGCAGGATGTTTATTCTCATGGGGCATCTCAAAAATATCTATTAAGGGAACATGAAATGGATGCTATCGCCCTGGTTGCGGCCGTTGAACGCTTGACTGGAATGAAACTAAATATTTCAAATGATGAAATACAAGCGAATCGGGAAATACAAATACACAGCAGTGCAAAATCTGAAGCTCTTTAGTTATTTACTTAATCATAAGTATTAGTTAGCGCTCGAAATCGATCCATCACGATTTCACAATTTTGATCAGACCTTGGACTGGCACCTAAAACAAGTGTTGGAGACCATTTTCGAGCAATTTCCGTCGCTGAAATCCCTTGGACTGCCGCTGCTGCTTGAACTGCAATGCCACTTGCAGCTGCATCGAGAATGTCAGAAACATACACAGGTCTCTGTAACATATCTGCTAGGAACTGCAGATACGCTGGTGATTTGGAGCCACCCCCTGTGGCAATTACTCTCTTAATTTCGATTCCATTTCTGGGCAAGACTTCTAAAGCACAGACTATTCCAAGCACCACACCTTCAAATGCCGCCCGCGCAAAATTTGCACGAGAAAAAGCGTTATCAATTTTGCTCAAAATTCCCCGGGCCTCTGGTCGATTTGGAGTGCGTTCTCCATCAATCCACGGCCTAAAGATGACACGATCCGCACTGCTAGAACCTAGCAAAGCTAATTCACCTAATTCATGGACATCAACATCAAGAATTGAGGCAAATAAATCTGTTACTTTCGTAGAATTTAAAGTGCAAATTAATGGCAAGAAACCTGCCACCGTATTTGCCATGCAATAGACAGTTCCCGAGAAATCAAATATCGGACTACGAGTCGGCGTGAATGCAACGCCGGAAGTACCAAAGGAAACGACGAGGTCGCCTTCATTGACTGCTCCGTAAGCTAAAGCACTACCGGGATTATCATTTGCGCCGGCTCCTACAATTATATTTAAGGGTAGTCCCAGTTCTTTGGCTATTTCAGGTTTTATAACTCCAGCAATTTGGTCATTATTTAGGATCTTGGGGATCGAAACTTCACTTTCAAACCCAATCAAACTAAGTAAGTCAGCATCCCAATCATTTGTACGGATATTGAAGAAACCTGTGCCTGTGGCATCGCTTCGATCAGTCGTTGCAACACCTGTTAGGCGGTAATTAAAATAATCATGAGGCAAAAGTACATGACGTATCTTTTTAAAATTATCAAGTTCGTTATCTCTAACCCATAACAATTTAGTTATTGTGAAACTAGCTACTGGGATAGTTCCTATCTTGTTAATCCAATAATCAGAGCCGTGATCAGATACTAGTCTTTTGGATTGCTCGCTTGACGTAGTATCGTTCCACAGTTTTGCGCTTCGAATTACTTTCATATCTTCATCAAGTGCAACTAGGCCATGACCTTGACCCGCAACTGATATCCCAACGACATTTGCTTTCGAAAGTCTGGATAAACATTCTTTAAGCGCAAGCCACCAATCTTCAGGATGTTGTTCGCTCAAAGGCGGTGTTGTGCGAGGATGTGGGCTTGATGCACGTTGCAATATACGCCCAGTTTCTAAATCTCGTGCTACTACCGTGCATGACTGCGTTGACGAGTCCACACCTAATACTACTTTCATGAATCTCTTGTTCTGGTGGCACCTTGAAGTCCTACCGCCCCTGATGGATGAGACTTTAATACCTCATCAAATGAGTACCCGCTCCTTGTCATCAAGAGAACGCATAAGGCATCCCCCCATGCACTAATTGCAAGGGTAGATGTCATTGCAATCATGTTTCCTGGGTCGCCGGGTCCACCTATAACTGGTAGAACAACAGATAAATCACATATTTTGGAGCCTTCAGAGTCACTTGTTTCGGTAATAAGTATCGTCTTGACTCCATTGTTCTTCGCGATGAGCATTGTTTTATTCACTTCTGTAGAGTTGCCACCTTTGCTAATTGCAATCAAAATATCAGCCTTTGTTACCGATGCGATAGATCCGTGTAGTGCATCTGCTGGATGCTGGTAGTAGGCAGGTGAACCGGTAACACTTAGAAGATGAGCTAATCTCCGCGCTGTAGCCCCAGAGGTGCCTGAGCCAGTGACAACTATTTTTCCGGATACCCTGTTAAGTAAGTTCGCTACTTCATCCAACATTAAGTTCTTGGATTTCCCTAAGTTTTCAATAGCTTCAATCACGGAATTAAATCTTTCTGCAGTAATTGCCTGTGTAGACCGAACTGAATTTTTACTCATATTAGATTCCTCTTTTCATTCTGTTTATTTTTAAGGCCAGTTGTGCAGATGAATCGCTTTTGGAAGTACTGGACCGAAAATCCATTTCTTTGGCAGTTTTCAAAATGTCATTAATGCTCGGGAAATAGTTCCATTCTTGCTCTGCAGCTGGGGTTATCCAATTCGGTGCTGCAAGAAATCTAATCGGATGAAGGAGAGAATTGCCTGACTTCTCATATGCAATATTTATAATTCCGTGCATCCAATTTCCACGTTCACAACCGTCAGAAAGGCAAATTAACCTCCTTGTTTTTGCAACAGAGTGTAGAAGGATCTCAAGATCAAATGGAACCATTGATCTTGCATCGATAATCTCTGTAGAAATACCGAGCTCATCCCCCAAAGTTTTTGCTGCCGATATTGCCCGGCTCAATGGAGCTCCTAATGTGAAGATTGTTAGATCGGAACCTGATTGGACCACTGATGGGATTCCAATCGGGATTTTGTAATAGTCGGCTGGAACTCCATTAGGATGCCGAACTTCCACATCATCATAAAGTCGTTGATTTTCAAAAAAGACGACTGGATCATTGCTTTCTAAAGCAGATGCCATGAGCCCTTTTGCATCGTAGGCAGTGGCAGGATAAATAATCTTTAGGCCAGGTATCTGTGCGAGCATTGAGGACCAGTCCTGTGAATGTTGAGCACCATATTTACTACCAACAGAAATTCTCAGCACCATAGGAATGTTGACCATTCCCCCAGACATGGCTTGCCATTTAGCCATCTGATTGAAGATCTCGTCACCGGCTCGACCGATGAAGTCTGCATACATCAGCTCAATTAATGCTCTTCCGCCGGCCATTGCGTACCCAACGCCTGCGCCTACAATCGCGGCCTCTGCGATCGGAGTGTTGAAAAGTCTATGTCTCGGGAGTAATTCTGTCAGTCCTTGATAAACACCAAATGCACCCCCCCAATCCCGGTTCTCTTCGCCGAATATGGCGAGAGTGGAATCAGATTGCGCATGGCCTAATACAGATTCGAAGATAGCATCTCTATAGGTAATTGCCTTCATGCCCGAGAGGATTCCTGAATCGGACAATCCACTCCTAGATTTCTTAGAAAGTGACTGGATTCGAAATACTTCACACGGGTCAATCAATAAGTCTTTTGACAATTCTTGATTCAAGGATTTAGTGGAATTGTTGAAAGTATATTCCCCAATTTTCTCAGGGAACTTCTCAAGCTGTAATCGAGGTGATGTTTCATCATTAATAGCAAGTTTGAATGAATGGAACAGTATTTCATTGACTTCTTGTTCTAATTCACTCAATGCGTCTTCGGAGATGACTGATGCTGAAAGCAAAGATTGGCGATAATTGCTAACAGGGTCTAACTCACGCCATGTTTCTATCTCTTCTTTGTTGCGATATGACGAGGCATCACTGGGCGAATGACCAGAGAACCTATATGTTTGGCAATCTATTAAAATAGGACCTTGGCCCAGTATCAACTTCTTTCGAGCTCTATCCACCGCATCAGATACGGCAAAAACATTGCTCCCATCAACGACTTCAGCGTGCATCTTCTCTGGATTAATCCCAGATCCAATGCGTGCCAGATTTTCAAAACCCATCGTTTCGCCAATGGGTTGACCTCCCATGCCATAGAAATTATTCATAAAGAAATAGATGATCGGCAACCCGCCCTTGTGGGCATCATCAAATAGAGTTTTGAACTGCTGCATTGCTGCAAAATTCATGCTTTCCCAAACTGGGCCACATGCGCTAGAAGCATCTCCGATATTGGCCACGACGATGCCGGGCTTTTCGTTTACCCGATTAAATAAGGCGACACCCGTTGCGATTGGAGCGGATCCTCCAACAATCGCATTATTTGGGTAAATCCCCAGAGGGATAAAGAAGGAATGCATACTCCCCCCCAGTCCACGATTAAAACCAGTGCTTTTACCGAAAATTTCGCTCAATAAGCCAAAAACAAAAAATTCGATCGCGGTGACCACTTTATCTTTGGTACTTGCTTGAAACCCGTCGACGATATGCTTACATTCATTTAAGGCCATTAAAGAATCAAGTTCGGTCGAGCTCGACAAATCAATCATTCGGAGTGCCTTTGCAAGAACTTCACCATGGCTGCGGTGACTACCCAAAATAACATCACTTTTTTCAAGAGCTAAAGCTTGACCTACTGCCGTAGCCTCTTGTCCAATCGATAGGTGAGCAGGTCCAGCATATTTGAACGATAAATCTCGGTATTTTCCAAATTTCTTTATCTCTTCTAGCATCAATTCGAAATTTCGGATAAGAAATAAATCTCTATATATTTTCGTGGCTACTTCATTATCAATGCTTCTAAGAGAATCTGCCATGGATTGATCAAATTTATTTATTTGAATAGTTCCTAAGTCAATTGACCGCTTCTTGCGAACGATCAGCGGATCCACAAATATTTGCTTAACCATGATTTTTTGCCTCTAACTAACTTCTATAGTTGCGATTAACTGCAGATCTGATATCTCTATTCCTTCAGAAACTTTGATCTCAGAAATTACCCCATCAAATTCAGATTCAAAGTCGATTAAAGCCTTATTAGTCTCAATGTTTGCAATTACCTGCCCCTTTCTGACACTATCGCCAACGCCGACAAACCATGATGAAAGCACTGCTGTACCATCTGCACCACCAAGGTTTGGTGACAAAATTTCTATGAGCATTACTTATTTGTCTTTCTTCAAAGCGCTAATTCGCGCAAAGTTGCTACGCTATGCCGGTTTGTAGGAAATTTTCTACCATCGCATTTGCCATTTTTCATAATGATTACCGAATCTGCCAAGGTTAAAATCTCCTCTTCTTCACTAGAAACAACCAATACGCCGATTCCTCTGATATGTGCGGCATCCTTGATAACACGGTAAATTTCATTCTTAGTTCCTATATCGATTCCTTTAGTTGGCTCGTCCAATAGTAAAATTTCGGGGTTTTGAGCTAGCACCTTTGCAAATAGAACTTTTTGTTGATTCCCACCTGATAAACGCATAATTGGTCCAAATAAATTTCCTCTGACATTCAAGTTTTCCAGTTGCTCTTTTCCGAATTTTGATTTCCTCTTATGTTCTACGATAAAGAAATACTTAATAAATTTACGAATTATTGGAAGAACGATATTGTCATTGGCTGGCATTAAAGGTATGAATCCATCTCTCTTACGCTCCTCAGATAAAAACGCAAATCCTGATTCAATGGCCTCTTGTGGACTTTTTATATCAACTTCCTTGCCTTCTAGGAAAATATTTCCACTTTGTTTTTGCAAATCACCGTATAGAACTCTTAATAACCGAGACCGACCAGATCCATTGAGCCCATATATTCCTAGCACTTCTCCACGAGACAGGGAAAAAGAAACATCATTTAAGCGTTCTTCTTTTAAGTCACTGACCGATAAAAGCTCATCTGATGACTCACGGTCTCCCAGGTCCATTAAATCACTCGAATGACCTGACTCTACTTGACTCGATTTTCCAACGACATATGATGTGAGCTTTTGGACATTTAAATCTTTGACTAACTCACTTGAAATGAGTTTGCCATCGGTTAAAGCACTCACTTTGTCACATACAGATAATATTTCATCAAGGCGATGATCAACAAGTATAACTACAATATTTTTCTCTTTTGCAAGTCTTTTGATTGTGGAGAAAAGGACATTTACCTGACTTGGCTCTAAAGCAGTTGTTGGTTCGTCTAAAAGTAGAACTTGTACTTGTTTTCCAATTGCTGATGCAATTTCTAGAAGTTGCCTCTGAGCCACCGAAAGTGTGTCGACCACATCATCAGGTTTTACATCTAAACCTACTACCGTGCATAGCGCTTTGGTCGCATCGTGCATAAATCTCTTATCAAGACGTCCAAGCTTGGAAACCTCTCTTCCTAAAAACAAACATTGATAAACTTTAAGGTTTACAGGTAGAGCTAATTCTTGATAAACGCACACAATGCCTTTAGAAATTGCATCGGCAGGTTCGTTAATATTGAGCAATTCATTTTGGAGTGATATCACTCCAGAGGATGGAACAATGGCTCCAGATAAAATTTGTAGCAAGGTGGACTTACCTGCCCCATTGTGCCCGACAATGCCATGAATTCTTCCCGATTCAAATTCTATCGATACCCGATCGAGCGCTTGGGTTTGACCAAAATTCATACTTAAATTGTTGACGGAGAGCAACCACGTTTCTTTACTTGTTTCCACGTGGCTGCCCTCCGTCTCTATCATTTGCTCTATTACCCAATAATGTTATCTGGGACTTTATCCCCTACATTAAATACTGGGGTTGCAACAAGAACTACCTTCTTGACAGTCTTGCCGCTAATGTATTTTTTAATTTCTTTGATCGTTAGTTCTCCATAAAGCTGAGGAGCTTGTCCGACACACCCCATATAAGGCTTAACGATTTCAGTAACAGACTTATTGTCTGCACAGAATCCGTAGAGTTGAACGGAGTTTTCTTTTTTCAACTGCTTGATTGCAAGCAGAGCACCGACTACACCAGGGCCTGTATCTGCAAAAATTACATTCATATCAGGGTTACCCTGCAACATTTCTGCAACAACCTGTTGAGCTACGTCAGGTCTAACCTGAGTGTCCACAGTCTGCTTTACGGTTGCATTTGGATTCTTCTTGAGTGCTGCAGTGAATGCGGAGTCACGTAGATTTGTTGTAACGTTACTTGGGACTCCAGCTATTCCAGCGACAATCTTTGCTGTTGCACCCAAATTCTTGAGGACTTGCTCTCCACTGAGAGTTCCTCCACCAGCCTGATCGGCTCCAAGGTTTTGAATGATTTTTCCTCCGGCTTTTTTAACTGCAGCCTCATCAAGAAAAACGTTAACAGCGAACACTGGTATTCCAGCCTTGGAAATTTTGGCGGCAAAGCCAGTTCCTGGATCAGAGCCAATTGCATTTAAGTAAACAGCGCAAACCTTAGCCTGGACAAATGAGTCAATCTGGCTTTGTTGTGTTGCGATGTCATCATTAGCAATCGAAATAATGGCTTCGAAACCAGCAGCTTTAGCAGCTAGCTCAACACCCTTTTTCATATATACGTAGTAAGGATTGGACAAATTGGGCAGGGCGACGCCTATCTTAGGTATGGCTGTGCTGCAATTCGCAGGTAATCCTTTTCTAACAGTGGCAGCTGAAGCTGGAGTCGTTCCAACTACAATCAACGATGCCGTAGCTACTAAAGCTACAAAGCAAGTGAAACTGCGCTTTGCAATTACTTTACTTAGCATTTCTTTCCTCCTAATTACTACTAGACAAATTGTCTACTAGATCCAGTTTTTTTGTTTTTCGCTTAGAAGCCTCGCCTTTTCTCAAGCGCTGACTATCTATGCCTACCCCTACCAAAATAATGATTCCTATAACTAGGGGTTGCCAATAACTACTGACATTGACAACATTCAAACCATTTCCAATAGTTGAGATCAGCAGAACTCCAAGCATGGTTCCCCGAATAGTTCCAATTCCTCCGAACAAACTCACTCCACCAACAACAGCAGCGGCAATTGAATAGAAAAGTTGATTACCAGTACCAGTCTGTGGGTACCCAACTCCCAATCTCGATGTTGCAATTACTCCCGCTAACCCTGCTAAAAAACCACTGAAGGCAAATACTAAAATTGTAGTTTTTCTAACGTTGATGCCCGAAAGTCGAGCCGCTAAAGCATTTCCACCCAGAGCATATATATGAGTTCCCAAAACAAGATTTCTTAGAATTTGACTAGCTATGAAACTGAAAAATACAACGATCAGGACAGGAATAGGAATCTGAAAGAAGGTACCTTGACCAATAGTGCTGAAACGAGGATCTTCGATGGGAATAGAAACTGCTTTGGTAATAATCATAGGGATTGATGTAGCAACACCCATCGCCGCAAAAGTTACAATGAACGACGGAATTTTGAATTGATGAACGAGAAATCCATTAATTGCACCAAATGCGAATCCGCAAGCAATAGCTCCAATTGTTGCAAGCCACCACGGAGCTCCAAATTTCATGATTTGTGCCGCTATAATTCCTGTCATCGCGACAGTTGCGCCAGTAGAGAGATCAATTCCACCCGTAAGTAGTACAAAAGTTTGGCCAAGACTTATGAGTGCAATAATCGCACCATTCAATAAAAGTACGCTGGCGTTAGTCAGGGTGAAGAAGTTTGGTGACAGTGATGAGAATATAATTATGGTGGCAATCCATACAAAAAATATCCCTGCTTCTGCAGGAATCTTTCTTTTCATATTGTCTCCCTTTGCTCGATACGATCTAGGCCACGCCAGGTGGCACAGGCAGTTTGCCTCTTAAAATATTCTAAGTAATCTCGGTCAACTCTTGGATAATATATTTTCTTCACTTTCGGTTTCCAATCTTTTGAAACATCTGATACTCGCCGTTTGGATGCAACCGCTGCTGCCTGAACGCATGCTCCTCTAGCCGATGATTCATCAACATCCAATAAATAGATTTCCCCACCAACCATATCGGCCAACAATTGTCCATAAGCTTTATTTCTCGCCGCTCCTCCAGTAAGAATTATTTTTTTTGGTTCAATTCCCACAAGTTCGGAGAGGTAATTAAAATTATTAATTAGTGGCATCAGCACTCCGTCAAAACTCGTCCGAGCAAAGTGCTCGCGGGTACTTTGGTGAGTTATTCCACCTAGTGTGCCAGTAGCAAAAGGCAAATTAGGTGTCCTCTCTCCGTCAAAATATGCTGAAAGAGTTAATGGGTTCTCGGCAATATCAATAGAAAGCGCCATTTCAGCTAAATCCTCATGACTGCAACCGAGAATACTTTTGGCCCAATCTGTAATTTTGGTGCCATTTAGATTCACCATGATCGGTAAGTAGCACCCACTCGCATCTGCAATTCCATTTACTAGTCCTTCAATATCTGTTACTTCGTTGTTTGTGATTGTAAAAACTACTCCCGATGTACCAATTGCAAAAACAAAATCACCAACTTCCACACCAAGGCCCAAACTCGATGCCATCTGGTCACCGGTTCCGGCTCCAACAATTACATCCAGATTTAATCCAAGATCTTCTGCAACCTCACGGAGAATTACGCCGGCTGCCGCTTCAGGTTCCCTTATCTTGGGTAAACTTGACTCCCAGTCTCTCAGGGGGTCTAGAGTTTTCAAGACTGAAAAATCCCAAGATGCATTGTGTATTGAGTAGTAACCAGTGCAAGTGGCACCCGCGCGATCAGTGACTAAATGACCGGATAAACGTAAAGTTAGGTAATCATGTGGAAGACAAAAGAATTTTGCTTTAGCAAAATTTTCCGGTTCGTTCTCTTTTAACCAAGCCAGTTTGGTGATGGTAAAGGAGGGCCCCAGTGTGGATCCGATTGTATTAATCCAATATTCGATCGAATATTGCTTTACTAAATTGCTCGATTGAGTGGCAGATTCAGTATCGTTCCAAAGTTTAGCGGGACGGACTGGATGATTTGCTGCATCCAGACTTACTAAGCCGTGACATTGTGCTGATACGGCGATCCCAACAATTTCATCTTTATTGACTCTGGATTCATCACAAACTTTTTCAAAAGCATCCACAAAAGCTGACCACCAGGCCTGTGGATCCTGTTCACTCTTTGGCGGAAATGTCGCTGGATGTGAGGCGCTTGATGTCCCGATTAATTCGCCAGATTCAAGATTACGCAGTTCTACTTTGCATGATTGAGTAGACGAGTCAATGCCAGCGACAACCTGCATTCACTTCTCCTTACTCATTGAAGCCTGCTATTTAAAAGAAAAGTACCTGACTGGGAGGAAAAGCACAAGAGATACCAAATATATGTCACGAAATGTGACATTCTGATCACCTTGATCACCTCTATCCCTGCCGTCTTTCTTTTGGACTCCGTACTACATGGGTCTAATTTCCTTACCGGTACGGGACCTGCGACCTCAGTCCTTTAGGGCTGTCTTTTGGATGTATTTAATGCGATTGCCTGCACCTTGAGCGCAGTTGCTCTCTATCCGCGAGCACAGAAGCAAAATGAGTCGCTAGCTCTTGGATTTACTGCATCCAGACTCTTCGAAGGTGCATGGTGGCGTAATCAACTGGACACGAAATCCAACTCCTAGTCCTGAAGAAAACTTTGGTGCTCTTACCAAATTGGTTTCTCTGGATTCCAATGACCTTGATTAGTCCACGATGTGAGTACATAACCCCTATTGAGGTTCGAATCCCTCACGCAATACACTCGAGGCTTAACTTGTGTTTT
>JBBAKX010000023.1:0-16257 GCA_040403315.1 Flavobacteriales bacterium | reverse complement strand
AGTCACCAAAGACTTTAAAGAAGGTGTTAGATCCCTACGGTGTTCATATCCACTCACTGCGCCACACATACGCCTACCTTTTAAAAACCCAAGGAATCCACGTGACCACTGCCCAGAAGTTAATGGGGCACTCTGACCCAAAGGTCACAATGAAGATCTATACACAGGTCCTTGATGATGAGATTGATAAAACTGGGGCGATCTTGGCGCGGATTAGTTGATTTTTGCCAGGATGTTGCTTACCTTGACTTGAACTAAAGCCCCATTAATTTGGCTTGCTGATCAAAGTTAGGGACTTTTACCCGAACCTCATTAAACGTTCCAGTTGCTACAAGGTTTCCCAAATCAAAATAGAGCACAAGATCAGAATTAACCACTGTTGAAAGCCGATGGGCCACAGAAATAACTGTTACATCGCTCGAGATACGCTTCAATAACTCACTTATTTTATTCTCTGATATTGAATCCAGCGCACTCGTGGCCTCATCCATGACTAATATCTCTGGAGTTGGATACAGCGCTCTTGCAATTCCGATTCTCTGCTTCTGCCCGCCGCTCAAGCGGCCACCGCCATCGCCCAATCGAGTTGTTGAAGTTTCAATGTCCTGAAGGTCTACCAAGTCCAAAACTTTTACAAGATAGGAGATTCTGTCCATATCAATTAATTCTGGACTTACCCCAAGGGCAATGTTTTTAACCAAAGTATCATTGACTATCTTCGTACTTTGAGAAACAAAGCCTATTTTACCTGGATTACTCTTGACGTAACGTTGAGGATTAATACCCTCAATGAAAACGGAACCCTGGTCTGGGATTTGGAGTGCGAGCAATAAATCCAACACTGTAGATTTACCAGAACCTGAAGGTCCTACGATCGCAACCTTTTGGCCTTTTAAAATAGAAAAATTCAAGTTATTTAATGAGAATTTATGATCTTTCTTATATCCGAAACTTACATTACGAAACGCTACTAAACTATTGCTGTCCGATATCTCTACATCTGCAACAGCTATCTCTTCTCTCTCAAATTCTCTTTTCAGATCAGTTACAAGATCTAAACTTTGTTTTGAGGCAGCCATATTTCCCTTCATCGAAAAAATATTTTGCTGTAATCGTAAGAGTGCCGGTGCAATTCTTGTACTTGCGGCTAGAAAGATTGAGATAGCGCCTACTGCTTGTACCGCATCTAAAGATAGAAACTGGAATCCAGCCATGGATAATATTCCAATTAACATGCTGACTTCTACAATATATTTGGATACGTTAGGGAAAATCGCAAGCGCAGCACTGGCTTTTGCTATTCCAGATCGCTCAATTGAGAATCTGTTTAAGTAATAACCGCTATTACCACTTAAGAAGAGTTCTCTGTAGGCGTTAATCAATTCCAGTGTTGTTTCATTGCTTTGAATACTTAGTTCTGTTGTAATCTCGCTTTGCTTTACTATTTTTTTATGCAAAGCCTTATAATTGATCCAGCCGATCAAGAAAAAATATACCCCGCAGAACAGTGTCATCGGTGGGTTATATACGAATAGACCTAAAGCGAGAATTAAGAGTGAAAACGCATCAGCTATGAATGATGCAAAACTCCCAAGGACTCCAACAATAATTAGGTTTACGCCGCCCGTTATTGAATACAGAATTTCCTGTTGCGTTTTACCTTGCTCAATTAGAAGCCGGGTTGAAAGTAATTGTTCAAGTAACTTTGAAGAAGTCTTTGCACTCCTCAAACTAAGAAAAATAAGAATTTTTCTAGAAATCAAATAAGTAAGTGCAGTTTTCACAATGAGCAGAACTAGCGCTCCAAAAGCCAAGACAGAAACTTGAAATTCAAGAGAAGAATTATTCAACTGTAGGATCTCTAGAATCTGGCTAATCCCACTACCTAGCGAAGAACTTTTTATTCCAGAAATGGAGATAACAGCTAAGATTCCAAAAAGAGCAACTCCCAAAAGATCTAATACCGCCAAGGCGAGTTGGCTGGCTATAAGCAGGGAAATCTTATTACGTTCCGCTTTGGAGATTAGTGAAATGCATTTTCGCAGTTCATCAAGGAACATTTACAGATTCCTCTCCCGTTTCGAATTATTAGAGTTAGAATATACCGTGCAGTCTAGCGAAATACTAAGTATCAATGGAGTCACATGCTTGATTCCGAACAAGAATGGTGTTGATTTTTTCCCATATTTAGAGGATTACTTTCAGCGTGTGACTTACGCGAACGTAGAAATCCTCATAGTTGATGATGGTTCCGAGGACAGCTCTTTTGAAACTGCCACAGCCTGGGCGTCTCGCGATTCCAGAGTGACTTTATGGAGAAATATAGGAAGTGGTTTAGTCGATGCATTAAATTTTGGAATAGAGAAGTCTCGATACGACTGGATCGCTCGGTTTGACGTTGATGATAGATATGAAGTTGATCGTCTCACAAAACAATTACAAGTCATTGATTCTGGAGCAGTACTGGTGTTCTCAGATTTCAAATTTCTACTCAATGAAAAATACCGATCCAAGACTATGCCTGGACCTGTGAGTCATTTACCTACGATTATATCTTTTTATTCCAATAGAAGAACTCCACATTCTTCGGCTCTATTCTTGAAGAGCGCGGCAATAGAAGCAGGGTTGTATAAGCAAAGTGAGTACTTAGCTGAAGATCTTGGCTTATGGTTAAGAATTTCAAAGATAGGAAAAGTTGAATCAGTTCCGCTAACCTTAATCGATTATCGAGTCTCGCAACAATCACTTCTGTCACAAAATCGGAAAACGTCAGTTAAAGTTAGAAATGCTATTAGGGATGAGGAGGATTTCGTTGGTAGCGCGAGACTAGCAACGCAAAAATTGCGGGAAACGCGAGATCTTTACAAGAATTTTCCATTTTCACACCTACGTTATGTTCTACACGTGATCGAACTCTTAGAAATTTTTGTGAGGGAGAGAAAATTGAAATTTACTTTTGTGCTTTTAATCAGAGTACTACCAACTCTTGGATACAAGCATTATGGTTCAATTATTTATATCTTCTACTTGCGAAGAAAGAAAAATACTTCTCACTAGAGCCAATCTGATTTAACCTTGATCCAGTGGGCAGGAATGAGTTCCAGTGGCGGTTCCATGTTTAGAAACCAATCAGAGGGGCACACCGTAATAATTGAAGTTTGACTTAAATATGCCGGCCACCACGAGAAAGTTGAATTAGAAATAATATTCGCTGATCCAAACTGCATTAGCGACAAACTTTCGATAGCTGGAGAATCTGACAAAGCCCTGACTACGCTTGCGGAACCACCTAGAGAGCTCAAGAAACCATCAGATAGTGAGTCGGGTGAGTCCGAAAAAATCCAAATTGGCCTACTATTTCCGGTTCCTCTTATAAAGCTAATTGCATCTTTGTAAAACGAATCTGACAATATTCCAAACAGATTTTGTACCTTGTAATAATCACCCCGACGTACGTGCACCATAATCGGTTGAAGTTCTTGTGCCTCTTCTAACTTTTCTATAAACCATGCGCTAGGTTCTTTGGGGCTTAACAAACCAAGTGGCAGCTCTCTCTTTAATGACAGTGCATAAATATGGCTTTGGAAATATCCTTTATACCGGTTAAATCTGTACTTTTCTGCTGTCGCGTCGTAGCCAGTGACTGAAGAATGATATGTACCGATACCCAATAGGCCCTTAAATTTTTGCAACTCCGGCGTCCTTCGGTTAAGAGAACTTATTACGCGGTCTAAGTTATTACTATTGAATTTTTCATTAGAAATTTGTATATTCAAATCAAAATCGATGATTCGAACACCATGCTCAGTAATTCCACGATCTATCTGGATATCACTAATTTCGAAATTCCTGTCCTGGATTTCTGAAATATAGTTGGCGAAAGCGAGCCCGAACAGCTGGTTTCCCAACCCCCCTTGAACTTCAACTATAAAACTCCTCTTACTCATCAGAAAAGATTTCCAAAAAGTTTCATCCAAATGCGAAGACGTAAACTCAGTTTATTTGTTGATTTTATCTTCCAATCTGCAAAATTAAGTAATGCTATTTCTCTCACAAAATGGCTTTTTAGTGAATAAGATTTACTTAAACTATCTTCGGAATCACCTTTATAAGAAACAGATTGGTGATTGTATACATTCCACTTAGTTAGAGTAGAAACCTTCAACCAAGTTACATAGTCTTCATTTCCTGTAGCGAAGATCGAATCTGGAAAGCCTCCGACTTTTTGTAACAAATCTTTTCTTACTAAAACAGAGCTACAGATTATGGGATTTCTTTTTAATAGTTTTCTGGTAGGCATTATTATCCATTTTTTTGACTTTGGCCTAGATCTAAAGGGGCTTTCACCCAGCGCAAGGGCGGAATGACTTACGATCCGACCAACTTGAATTTCTATCTTATCGGGCCACCATTCATCATCACTATCTAAGAATGCGATCCAGTCCCCACCGCAAAGGGTGATACCAGTATTCCTAGCCACCGCAGGGCGACCGGAATGTTCAATTTCAACAACTTTAATTTTGTCAGAAAGTACCTTAACTCTCGAATGTAAGTAATTACGTGTTTCTTCATCGCTTCCGTCATCGACCAAAATGATCTCGTGAACCGAAAACGATTGATTTAAGGCGCTTTTTACCGCACTCAAAGTCTGATGAGTCCTGTTAAAATTTGGAATAACCACTGATATTTTCATAGTAATTTACTTTGTTACGGCTTCAACATAAACGTCTAAATCAACCAAGTTTTGTAAACCAATTGAATGACAATACTCGGGCCCCAGCATGGTTGTCTCTGTTTTAATTTTGTAAGCGTTTAAATAGCTTTCATCGTGCCATCGTGCGACTATATTTTTTGACAAATCCAAATCGACAAGTTTCTGTAGGTCACCACACATTTTCAGTATCTCTTTTTTCCGTCCTAGCCAAACTCCTCCGCAGACGTAATCTCTGCGCTTCAGAAATGGAACATGTGCACTGGATATCTTTCTTTTCTCCCATTTCCCTAGCCCTCCTTCAATGCAAATGAGTTTTAAATCTCTAAGTAAAAATCGATAATCTGAGCTATAGAGCTTAATTCTTTGAGACCTATAGAACCCTGGATGGCGAACCAATGCAAGACCATTTTGGAAACTGCTTGAGTCCAGGTTCTTCCAAAATGGATAATGAACGATACTATCCGCGTCTATATAACAAACATTCTCTGAATGACTGCTAGATAGGTGTGTGGCGATTAGGTGATATCTCATCAGTGTTGCCCACGGCCACCCCAATGAACTTATGATTACTTTGTTAAAATTCGAGATTTTTACCTTGGGTACGAAGTCTTCTTCATCAGTTAACAAGATAAAATCAAATTGATCGTCACCTGCTACTTTTTGTATTGATTCAATTAGTCTGTCTGCATATCCAATATAGCCACTTGTCGCTATACAAATGAATGTAATGGCACAATTTGGGCTCGTGCTATCGTCAGTCACTATCTCAGGATATCTTGATTTTTAAAGATGGGGGTTCAAGTGCCTAGCGTTTCTCTGTTAATGCCTGTCTATAACGCAATCTCAGATTTTGCAAGAGGTAACGGAGTCTTTATGCTCCCTAAAGCTTTAGAAAGTATTTTGAATCAAAATTTTCTTGATTTCGAGTTAATTATTTTGGATAACATTTCTACTGACGGTACTTACGAATTTCTAAATGATTTCGCGCAAAATGACGCCAGAATTAGGTTGCTTAAGGATGTAAAGAATAGAAATCCAGAAGAGGCAATCTTTCATCTCGCTTCTCTAGCAAACTCTGAATACTGTTGTATTATAAATGACGATGATATTTGGGATCCCTCTTTCCTTCAAACGCTTTTTTCATATGTAAGTACTGGAAGTTATGATTTAGTTTATCCGAATGGACGATTCTTGGATGTTTCTAATAATTTTCAAGAAAAACTCGTTGCTACAGAACAAGAGTCTTTTGATTCTACATTTGGATTTGTGGAGAATTATCGAAATTACCTAGCTTCACGAAATCCGATTCCTATTTCCTTTGGACTCTTCCGAACCACAATGTTTTCCAAATTTTACCCGGCAGGACCTTTTGATATTTATCGAGCGAACGTTGACAATCAGTTCATACTTAGAATTCTGATGGCGCAACTAAGAGTTAAATTCGTAGATGAAGAACTATTCTTTTACAGAAATAAGCAAAGGTTCTTCTGCCCAACTCGAGAATTCTCTTTAGACAGATCTCCGACAGTTGACGAAGTTCTTGAGTTGTTATTATTGCATCAACTTCTTTTCTATATAGCAATTTATAAGGACATTGAAGGTCACGTAAATGAATCGGATAGAGATCTTCTCAAGTATTTGTCTTTTGCTTCTCTTTTAAATTACGCCCACGAAATGTTTTATTTTGTCATCCAACAATATAAAGTGGGATGGATAGAATATAGATTACTGCGAAAGAAATATAAAAATTTTAGAGGCGAACTCCTTGCCAAAACTAATGCATCCGGCGGTCAAGGAGTGCCCAATAGATTTCTATGGTCAACTAGATTGAGCCAATCGCTCAGCAGAGTTCCTATACAGCCCTACGACATTAAGGCAGATCGATTACGTAGGTCTACGACTCCATTTGGTCTTCGAATTCAAGATACATTTGTTGGCTATCTAGTAATGCGACAGAAATTACTTTGGTTTCCAAACTAAAAGTGAATATCCGTCGATATAGAATGAGCCAACATAGGTTCGGTCTTTCTTTACAATTTCGGCTTTGCCTCGATTCTCGAGATGTTCAATATATTTTTGAAGTCCATTCAAGTAGTTACGCTTTTCAAAATATTTTATTGACAGGTAATCCAAAAGGTTTGTTTCATCTAAAGGCTCCCACATTGGTTCAATATGTATCACTAGAGAAGGTTTTTGCTCAACAAGGTAATCTATAAATTCATTAAATTTTGAACCTGTCTGCTCCAGCGATGCCACTGTAATCACAGCGGAGTTATCTCTTATCTTTAGATCTCGGTTTGGTTTAAAATAGTCGAAATTCTCTCCCGTAAATTTAGGGTCGGAAGTATCGACAGCAACTTGGCGAATTAGCGCTTGAGAGCTAGTGGCCCAATCTAGACCAATTAAATTTACGTCTAGCATTCTATCTCTAATTCTTAGTAAATTATGGCCTGTCCCACAACCAAATTCATAAACATTGGAGAAGTCTTCTAGGTAGGAGTCGGTAATGAAGTTAACAATTAGTCCCAACATGTCGTATTCCATGGTTGGACTATTGGGCTCAATCCATTCTTGCTTCCACCTGATCAATGGTATTTTGTTAAAATATTTTGGTATGACATCACTTAAATTCTTACTTTGTTTGTAGTTTTCAAAGTTTTCCTGCCAACCCTTCTCCCAGTCCCCTGAACGGTGGGCTCCCACTTGAATTAAATCCGAATTAAGCGCATTTAACACATGTAGAATCGCCTCGTTATTCGCGGATTTTGATATTTCAGAGTAACTCAAATCTGTTGCTTTAAAGTCACTGGCAAACCTGGCTGAGGCTTTAAATTGCCAGAGATTTTCAATTTCATTTAACTCTATGTTCTTCAAAATTCCTACTTTCTTAAATTAGGGTAGTTATTGATGAACCAGTCAACCGTATCCACTAAGCCAGATTCTAGCGATGTGAACTCGAATCTCGGATAAATTTTCTTAAGATTACTTACATCAGATGGCTTTCTGAATTGTCCGTCCGGTTTATCAAGATCTTTGACTACTTCTCCCTGGTAGCCCATTATTTTACAAATTTGTAATGTTAACTCTTCAATGGAGTTTTCAATCCCAGATGAAAGAATGATGGGCTCCTCGTCGCTGTAGTTGTCCAACAACCAAATTACAAGTTTGGCGATGTCGTGTGAGTAGACGAATTCTCGTAAAGGCTTACCTGTACCCCAGATGTGTAAATCTTTTTTTTCTTCCATCGCCTGATAAATCTTATGAATAAGCGCTGGCACTACGTGGCCTTCAAGAAGATTAAAATTATCATTAGGGCCATAAATATTTGTTGGAATGACTACGAAATAATCTAATCCCCACTGGGATCTGTATGCCCGACTCTGCACTTCTAGCATTCGTTTTGCGTAGGCGTATCCAAAATTAGAAGGATGGGGCGCTCCATTGTGAAGATTCTTCGGGTGAAGTGGCCAAGGTCCTTCGTTTGGGAATACGCAAGTTGACATAAATGAAACCAAGCGATCAACTCCGGAGACCCGAGCGCTCTCAAGAACATTTGTGTTAATCAGCAAATTGCTCCTAAAGTAATCACCCGAGTGCATTAAATTGCCTCCAATTCCACCGACCATTGCTGCTAGGTGAACTACTTTTGAAGGTTTGATTCGATTAAACAAGTCTAGAGTTTGTTCAAAGTTAGTTAGATCTGCATCAGCACGGGTTGCAAAAAAGACATCATCGTTGACATAATTTCTTATCGCTGAACCAACTAAGCCGTCGGATCCTGTGACTAATAATGTCATGTTAAAAGGATACCCTATTACGTTACTGAATCCTTATACTGACTTCATCCACTCGATTGATCTTTGTAAACCTACTTTTAAATCAACCATTGGTGGTTGATGGTCAAGACTTAATACTTTCTTGAGGTTTAATTCTACGTGAGTTGGCGCACCTAACATGTAAGTTGTATTTTCTGTGGGGACATTTAATCTTGCACCAGTAATAGTTGCTATTAGTTTCGCCAATTCCAATATAGTAATCTTTGAAGTTCCACCAATGTTATAAATACCATTTTCTCCAAATTTAGTAACTGCAATAATCTGACTAATTGCATTCAAAACATATCCGTAGGTTCTTATCGCAGTCCCGGGATCTTTTAAGTTTATTTCATTCTTTTCCAGAGCTTGACGCATGAAAGAGTACATGACCCTTTCGTCGTCTAACTTAGCGCCTGGACCATAAATCAATGCAATTCTGAGTGATTTAGCATTTATGCCCATAGAGGTTGCTGCAATATGAGTTAAGGCTTCCCCGGTTCTCTTCCCCTCAATATATGGAGCCCGTGGGTGATTAGTATTTGTAGAACCAATTTCATTTTCAGTGAGGGAATTAGAATCTAACCCCGAGTAAACTTCAGAAGAGCTGAAGAAGATAAAATCTCCAGAAATGTTTGTCTTGGTGATTAGAGACTCAGTTACCCAAGTGTTTAGTGACAAAGTCTTAATTGGGTCGAGTAAGAACTTTCCCGGTTGCCCATATCCTGCTGCATGAAAGATGGAATCATATTTATTGAGTTTGTTCATTTCTGAAGCAGACGTTAGGTCCATTTTCAAAATTTTAATCATCGGATCAACACTTGAAGGGAAAACACCGCTTTTGGAAGTTAGAGTCACTGTGCTAGGCCGTAAAGATTTTGGCAGGTTTGACAGATAGGAACCTAGATAATTTCCAATTATGCCGCTTCCTCCGGTAACCAAAACATCTTTTCCACTAAAGTCTGGGGAATGGTACGCCAGAGTTTCTGATAGCTCCTTTCGCATAAGTTCATTCATTTAACATTAATTCAATTCTTGATTTGATACCATCTACATCTAGCCGCAAACTCGAGAGATGGTCTGATTGAGTTCCATAATTATTTAAAAACTCGCGTGGAACTCCAATTTGTCTAATTTTATTTTGTTTCAAATAAGGAGATTCAATTAGCAGATTAGTAAGTGGACCTGAATAATATGGCTCTACTATAATCACCAAACTCTTAATATCAATATCTGGTACATCTTTAAATACACTATTCGAAAGTTCATTTACATAATACAAATCCACATCGAGATCACTTATTGCTTGATATGTCTGTTCTAGCAGCGGGCCAACAACAAACACTGAAGCTAGTGAACCTGATTTAACCTTGTGAATCCCGGAATTAAAATCGGGTAGGTCAACGGAATGACTAGTTTCTGAGAGTCTGAAGTAGTTTAGATTTCCATCGTCCCAATGGTTTAAATACTGAGCTGCGAACTCTTTAGCATTCCCTGGCACATAGATTTTAGAATTCGGTATTGTAGAAATTAGAGAAATATCTGCTGGGCAATGGTGGGTACATCCAAGCGCTGCATAATCGAAACTTGCTCCAACTGAAACAAAATTCCCAGGAAGACCTTGGTAGCCAAAGTCAACCTTGATTTGTTCTAGGGCTCTTTCAACCATAAAGGGAGCAATTGTATGAATAGTAGGAATTTCACCCTTCATGGCTAAACCAGAGGCAATGCCAATCATTGCTTGTTCCATAATTCCGACGTTTATAACTCTCTTTGGAAATTCTTCCTGCAATTTTGAAAAGCCAAAAACTCCGATATCTCCTAAAAGGAGATACGGCTGCTCGGAGATAGAAAAGGAATTAGAAACAACTTCCACGAAAGTCTTTCTCACGACAGCTCCTCAAGAAACTTACTAAGGTTCTGGCTGTTTACCTTAGTGTGGTGCCAGGCTGGATTGTTCTCCATTTCTTTGATTCTAAACCCTTTTATCGTGTTCGCAATGATCATTGTCGGTTCGGCGGAAGCTTGTACTTTCATTGATTCGATCAATTCTTCTAAATTATGACCGTCTACCGTGAGGACGTTCCAACCTATACCAGTGAACTTAGACTCTAATTTTTCTAAATCTATCGCGCGATTTCCTGAACCGTTGTAATCGACAATTGCGGTTAAGCCAACTAAAGAATGGTGTATTGCAAAAAGTGATGCCTCCCAAGTAGTACCTTCGTTAATCTCGCCATCGCCTAGCAGTACGAAAGTTCTACCTGGAATATTTCTGTTTTTTTCGGCTAAAGCCATACCAACCGCGATAGGTAATCCGTGCCCCAGTGAACCAGTTGACGCGGTAACTCCATTTATTTTGAGTCTGTGCGGATGTCCGCCGTAGGGACTATCGAACTTTGCAAATGAGTCGACCCAATCCGCAGGTATTAAACCTTTTACACTTAACACTGCGTAGTATCCAAGTGAAGCGTGACCTTTAGAGAGAATGAAGTCGTCTGATTCACCGATTTTTAGGTCAGTGCAAAAATATAGTGCATAGAGAATATCTAGAATTGAAAGTGCACTTGGGACATGGCCTTCCCCACCAGAGTGCGCGGCGACCACCACTTGTCTTGCCATCTCTCGTATTGCTTTCTCGTGCCTAGCCTCATTCACGGGCGAAAGCCTACATAGGAATACCCATTCTTCAACAAACGCAATGTTCTCCTTCGGATAATTCTCCAATAAAGGCTGACTAAACTGACAAAACTCTTTAACTGGTAGATTAAACTGAAAATCGGAGAGAATGCTTTTCTACAAGAGAGAAAATCAAACAATATAAAGAGCCCATTCTTATGCGCTCCCAGATTTAGATCCTTTTCATATCCAACGCGCGTAAAGCTATCGATACGAGGCTTGCTCTGATTTCTCTCGGAATTACAGAAAACTTTCCAAAGACGATCGTCAGTAAGAGATTCGAATTTCTTCTTTCCGTTTAATGCAATCTTTTTAGCCTCCACGGGATTATCAGAATAAAAGCGCACTTTTCCCACCAGATCGCTCTTGTTAAACCATGGAACATAATCAACATACGGAATCAAAAATTTCGGAGTTTCACGCCCCCATTGCTCCATCAAAAGTGACCCTTGAGAAATCACTTCAAAAGTTCGTGCATTCACCAATGGTTCAAGTCTTGAACCTGAGAAGCTAATCGATATTGGATGTGCTATCAAGGTTAAATAATCATCTCGAGTTAATGTACCTTTCCCTTCACCTCCACCAATATGTACATCAATTCCAGACTCTTTGATGGCATTTAAGAATTTGACTCTGTTATTTTTTGCTGCGCCAGCAAAAGATACCGAGGCGGAGCATTCGCACTTTTTTTGCTGCTTGGCATCTCTTTCTAATGGCACCCACGAATAGTATCTCTTGATCTTGTTATCAAAACGAGAAAACGCCGCATGCGATGCAGTCATGACATTCAAATCTACTCGCTTGGACAATTTTCTAACAGTTTTTCGTTGGGCCGGAATTTGAATGTCTCCCCAAATTGCAATTATTTTTATTCCTCGTCGTTTAATTGAATCCAGTGTTTTATCAGAGATAAAATCTCTATTCCAGCCTATGCCAATGTGATAAATCATTACAATGTGTGAAATTCTATTGGAATCAACCAAATTAATTAAGGCAGAATCACTCTTTTCTGTCGAAACCAATCCGTATTCATCGGGATTAAAAATAATAAGTGGTTTGATATTTACGCGAGTTAAAAAAGATCGCCAGATCAATTCCCAGGAAGAAGTCTCTCCAAAATTAGGATTCCCTTGGTAAAACTTATTGTAAACATAAAGTATATTTCTTAAGTCACTTTGTTCTTCAATATTGGTTGGCATTTTCGCTCCGAACTCGACGCTTTATGGTACCCCCGATTTCCAGTAATTTTATTCGACTGGAGTGTTTATCCAATTAAGAGAATCTCTCAGAAACTACATTTGTAGGCAGACCAAGTACTTAAATTGTGGGATAAATCCCTCAAACATTTCTACCTCGGTCTGCGACGTCGCTGATCTGAATTCGGCCGCGGCTTACGTGTGCCGCGAGATGGTCCCTTGTTTTCAACAACAGGCGTCACATACGGAACACCTGAAGGTTCTTGAGCGCCAGTAATTCGCATCAAATCTTGGTCTAGTGGTTTTACGCCAACGAACTTAGGTGTGACTCCTGCGCGTGAGGTAAGTCCCCCGACAGATTTTTGTTGTTTGGTTGTAGAGAGAATTACAACAGCACCGGCTTCGCCAGCACGCGCTGTACGTCCCGAACGGTGCAAATAATCTTTGTGATCTGTTGGAGCATCGACGTGAACAACAAGTGAGATTCCGTCAACGTGAATTCCGCGTGCTGCAACATCTGTTGCGACTAATGCCGCATTTGGGAGTTGCTTGAAAAGTGCGAGAGTACGGGTACGAACAGCCTGTGACTTTCCACCGTGAAGTGCGCCAACTGGAACACCAGCGTGTGCAAGTTTGTCAGCTAAACGGTCAGCACCTCGTTGTGTTTTAACAAAGAGAATGGTTTTTCCGTTACGAGCAGCAATCTGGTTTGTAATGTCATCTTTATCGCCAGGGTGCATAACAAGAACGTAATGCTCCATTGTAGAAACTGATGCACGGTCATTTTGCAGTGAATGTGTCTTCGGGTTGTTTAAGTATTGACGAACAAGAGCATCGACACCACGATCGAGGGTTGCGGAGAAGAGCAGTCTTTGACCATTTGGTTTTGCTTGATCAAGGATCTCTTTTACAACAGGTAAGAAACCCATGTCAGCCATTTGGTCAGCTTCATCAAGAACTGTGATTTCTAGATCATCTAGTTGAACTTCGCCTTTGTTTAGCAAATCAATTAAGCGACCGGGTGTGGCAACAAGGATTGCTGTTGCTTTGCGCATTGCAGTGATCTGCTTTGCATAAGGCATTCCTCCGGCGATAACAACCGAGTCATGTC
This sequence comes from Flavobacteriales bacterium, assembly GCA_040403315.1. Classification (GTDB taxonomy): domain Bacteria; phylum Bacteroidota; class Bacteroidia; order M30B66; family M30B66; genus CAMCXT01. The sequence goes on along the minus strand of JBBAKX010000023.1, from coordinate 2,745 downwards.
CAATTGCGCGAGCAAGGGGCGTTAGAACTTCATCGATTTGTTGAGCAAGTTCGCGGGTTGGTGTGAGAACTAGCGCCAAAGGCTTGTGTGGCTTGGCCGCTTTTCCGCTGATATTTGTGAGCAGTGCAAGGCCAAAAGCAAGTGTTTTACCTGATCCTGTTTGTCCACGGCCAAGAATGTCGTGGCCGGCAATTGCATCTGGAACTGTCGCAATTTGTATTGGGAATGGGTGAGTGATGCCTTGTGCGTTTAGTGCATTGGCAAGTGCTGGTGCAATGCCCAAGTCACGGAAAGTAGTTGTCACTTCAGTAAGGGGTGTTGCATCAATGAGGTTTGCATCTGCAAGATTTGCTGAGATGTAATTATCGTCTGCGCCGAAATCAACTGCTGCATTGGTGTGGGTTTTGTGTGCTTTGCGGTCATCGCGAGCATAGGCAGTTGAATCGTTGCGGCGATCGCGTACAGGTTTTACTGGACGTTCTGCGCGGTAATTAGATGCGCTTACATCAGGCGCTGTTTTATGTTTAGCAAAAGTTTGTTTAGATGGCGCACCTGGCTTGTATTTTTCGCGTTTTCCAGGAATAAAGTTTGGGCGGCCATCATCGGTGCGGGCAACACGTTCTTTAGCGGCGTCCCGACGTGTTGTCGGACGAGTATCTGATTTCTTGAATTCTGGACGAGCTGTGCGCTCGTTGCGATCTGAGACAAATTTCTTGGCGCGAGATTCTGGCCTTACAGAATCTTCTTTTACTTCGCGTGGTTTAGAAGCCGTTTTCTCTTGATAACGCTTAGCGCGCATTTTGGAACGGTCGTTTAATCGAGCTTCTTTCTTAGAAAGAGTTGATGTATCGATATCTGAATACCGCTTTGTTGAAGGCTTGCTTGCTGGCTTTGATGAAGCTGCTTTAAATGGCTTAGCTGCTGCGCCTTTGCGTGCTGCTTTTTCTGCACTTGTGTGGCGCGGCTTAGAAATAGGAGTTGAAGCAGATAACTTCTTGGCGCGGGGCTTGCCAGCTTTAGCAGATGCTGCTCTGCGGGCTTTTCCGGGCGCGGTTGTACGTGGCTGTAGAGACATAGAAATGCATACCAATCGAGACGACAAGCGCGTCTCGGGTATGGCCTCGAATGGGCCAGGGCGGTGATAAGACTCGCAAGTAAGTGGCTGTTAAAGCGCACTTTGGGGGAAGTACATCGATGCAGGGTGCGTCGATGGCTTAATTATAACAGGGAATTAAGAGTGCTTAATCCAAGACTACTGAGCCACTTGGTGTGCTCAAATGAACGGAAACTATTCCGGTTTCGCCATCTTGGGTTGATGGGTCTACCCAATCAATAGAAACTGAATCGAGACCATTAAGGATCTCAGCTTTAATCAAAGAATAAGATAGTTGATCTATACCAGAGATAACAATCTTTTCAACTATATACTTTGCAGCAGTTCCAAATGAAATTCAAGGAGTGCAAATGCGGGTTTTAGTTACCGGGGGGTCGGGTTTTCTGGGTTCTCACTTAACAGAAAAACTTGTTAGACAAGGTAACGATGTTATTTGTTTAGATAATTTTTTTACAGGAAACCGAAGAAATGTTCAACATCTACTTGACTACCCCAATTTTGAGTTAGTGCGTCACGATGTAACTTTTCCTTACTTCGTTGAAGTTGATAGAATTTACAATCTTGCCTGTCCTGCTTCCCCAATTCATTACCAATTCGATCCAGTACAAACCACTAAGACAAGTGTTCATGGGGCTATAAATATGCTCGGGTTAGCCAAGCGAACTGGAGCTAGGATTCTGCAAGCTTCCACTTCAGAGGTGTACGGAGATCCCGAGGTACATCCACAAACAGAAGATTATTGGGGTCGTGTCAATCCAATCGGAATCCGGTCTTGTTATGACGAAGGAAAAAGATGTGCAGAAACGCTTTTTTTTGATTACCACCGACAACATCAGGTAGACATAAGGGTTGCCAGAATATTTAATACGTATGGACCGCGAATGCATCCCAATGATGGAAGAGTTGTAAGCAATTTTATTGTTCAGGCACTATCTGGTAAAGATATTACAATTTACGGCAATGGCGAACAGTCTCGTAGTTTTTGTTATGTCGATGATTTGATAGATGGAATAATGCAATTTATGGAGCTTGAAGAGAATTTCCCTGGGCCAATGAATTTAGGGAACCCTGTTGAATTCTCGATTTTACAATTGGCTGAAGTGGTTATAAGGATTACTAACTCGAATAGTAAAATTGTATTCAAGGATTTACCCCAGGATGACCCAAGACAAAGAAAGCCAGACATCGCGCTGGCCAAGAAAAAACTTGCCTGGGAGCCCGTAATTCAACTGGAAGAGGGTTTAAAGAAGTCGATCAAATACTTTTCAGAATTAGATGAACTACAAATATAGCGCCTACTAGTTATTAGTTTTAATCCAACACCACTGAGCCACTTGGTGTGCTCAAGTGAACGGAAACTATTCCGATTTCGCCATCTTGGGTTGAAGGATCCACCCAATCAATTGCAACTGAATCTAAACCGTTGAGGATCTCATTCTTAAACCAAGAATCAGATAGTTGATCTTTATCTGAAATAACAATCTTTTCGATCTTTGAAACTGTTGTTCCATCCTTTGATGGATGATCTTCGGTTAGCCATTGGATGAAGAATGGTAGCTCTCTTGAATCAGTAATCTCTTTAACGCCGATTTGCTTCCACTTAAGATCTGTTCCATCTGGGCGTGTGCGGT
>JBBAKX010000022.1:0-19123 GCA_040403315.1 Flavobacteriales bacterium | reverse complement strand
AGAGGTAATGAAAGCCCACGAAAATCAATCAACCACACTTACCCAAAACTCCCAATCACCTCCAATGTATCGTCTCTCTCCCGTGGAGAGAGATAAAAGAGAGAGGTAATGAATATAAGAGAGAGGTTATTAAGATAAGAAGGAGGTAAAACAAAAAATCCGGCCACTTTTCAGGAACCGGATTTTCATTGGTTGTTGTTGAAGAATTAGAGTTTAACCGCTCTTAAAGTTTGATTGCTGTTTGAAGAGCGTACGCTGATCAAGTAAGTTCCAGCTTTAAGATCGCTACCGTTGATCATGTAACGGCTAGAGTTATTTGCATTTACTGTTACTGTTTCGATGCTAACTGTTTGACCTACTGTGTTTACTACAGTGATTTCAAACTTCTCATTTGTGCTGCTAGTGGTAAGGTTTACCGAAAGTTCGCTGTTGAAAGGATTCGGAGCGATGGTGATTTCAGTTACTTCATCAGGAGTTGAAGTGTTGTCTGCAAAACGCGCTGCTGGAGCTGAACAACCAGGCTGATCTACAATCACACCATCAACATCGAATCCATCTGCACTTCCTGGGAATCTTGTGCTGCTTGTTGCAGATGCATCAGTAATACGAAGGTAAGAGAAGTAAGCAAGACCTGCAGATGAAACATCGATCGATTCGTCAAGACAAGCTTCGTCTTCAATTGCGAACCAGTTGATATTGTCTAATGAAATCTCAAGACGAGCAGTTTCAGGATAATTGTTGCAAGTTGGGTTACCATAAGATGTTTCAACAATCGTGATATCAGTTCCAGTTTTGTCGAATACTAGGTAATCGAAGCTTAAGATAATTTGACCACCAAAACCAAGGCTTACAAAGTTTACTACATCTGTTCCTTCTGGAGCACCAAGTGCATTGTCTTCATTGCTACGTGAGGTTGGTACTGCATTGCCATTCTTCATATCCCCTTGTATGAAATCTTCAACTGCTGTAGCAAACTGGTTACTCAAAGCTGCTGGTACTGGGTTCAATTCTTCACCGTGCAAACAAACAACACCATCAAGATCATAACCGTCAGCCAAACCACCGCCGAAAGGGTGAGAAATATCAGAAATATCTTGAAGCTTCACATATTGAATCCAACCAAGTGTCTTGAAATCGAAGAAGGTGTTCTGACATCCATCGCCCAACCAAATCCAGTTGCAACCATCTTGTGAACCAAATGCACGAATCTTTTCAGGGTAACGGTTGCAGTTTCCTGAGTAGTTTCCAAATGTTGTTTCAACTACATAAAGATCATCTCCAGCTCCATTGTGTATAGGATAAGCAAATTTCAAAGTAATCTCTCCGCCAAAACCAAGTGTCAAAAAGTTGAAGTTGTTTGTAGTTGCATCGCTATCCTCAGGAGTCCCCAAAGCATTTGCAGTGATTAAACGTGCTGGATCAATTGGAGTAAGTAAATCGTTCGTAGTTCCTGGAGTAAAGTTGATTACTTCAGTTGCAACACAAGCCGCAGGAGTTACAGGTAAAGAATCTACTGGAGTTGTAGTTGTGTCGTTGTCAGTTACATCATCATTGTCATCATCATCGCTATCGTCGTTGTCATCATCATCACTATCGTCATTGTCATCATTGTCATCATTATCGCTGTCGTCATTGTCATCATCATCGCTGTCGTCGTTGTCATCATCGTCGTCATCGTTATCGCTGTCATCATTATCGTCGTTGTTCTGAGTGCAAGCGCCAAGAACATCTCCATGTCCTAAGTGTGCATTAACCGCTGCAGGTGCTACATAAATCGTAATGTAGCTACCGTTTCCTGTTTGGTGACAAATTGCAACTGTATTGTTGCCGTTTCCTTGTCCAGGTGTTCTCTGCGATGATTCTTCGGTGCGAACATTCACTCGGTTGTGTTGAGCGCCCAAGTTATTTACCAATGAAAGGATCATCAGAATCAAAAGTGTTGCGAGTTTTTTTAGCATGATGTGTTTGGTTAGGTTAGTTGTCTCCGTTTACCCAAATCATGTAAAAAGAGTTTCATTCTTACATCACTTTTTTTACCTCTGCAACGAGCATGTTGTCGTATATATCAGATAATCAATAAAATAAAAAAACGAAGTTCCCGCAATAACCCACTTTCACTTACAAATGCAAGGTTAACTTCGCCGTATCAGCTACCTTAAATCTTATCCAAACTCATGAACCGCACCCTCAAAATCGTCATCAGCATTCTTTCGCCATTAATTATAGGTGCAGTAGCTGGCTTCTATACAGTTAGCGAAACAGGTACTTGGTACAGTTTCCTGAACAAGCCTTTCTTCAATCCACCTAATTGGCTTTTCGGCCCAGTATGGACAACCTTATACATAATGATGGGGATTTCTTGTTTTCTTATTTGGAACAAACCTTCTTCAGCCCAAAGAAACAGAGCACTAACCCTATACACCATTCAACTTTTCTTCAATTTCTGGTGGAGCATTATTTTCTTCGCTCTTCATCAACCAGCATTTGCACTCATCGAAATCGCCTTCATGTGGATTTCCATCTTCCTTACAATTCGCGCCTTTTATCCAATCAATAAAATAGCAGCTTGGCTCCTCATCCCTTATCTATTATGGGTGAGCTTTGCCTCCATACTCAATGCTGCCATCGTTTGGCTGAATTAATTTCCGACTACATATATATGCCTTAGTTGGGCGCGCCCCTTTGGGTCACGTGCTTGGCTGCAGTCCACTCCGCAAGCTTCGTGGAGCTGACTTGCCGCGCCCGTTCGCGCGGGCATCCTTTCACATCTTAGTATGTAGTTGAGCTGATAGTTTTTCCTGCACCATCATCCATGTTAAATCCAACACCAACCAGCAACATGCTTTGATCCGTCCGGAATCATCAACAATAAACCTAGCCTTCGGCGAATTCCATTACGTGTAGAAACAAAAAATCAATGCTTCAGTCCAAACTTCAATCCTTAATCCAAGCGTTCCATTAATGAATTCAAAGGATTATTAAGATCCCTGTAAACGCTCTATGAAGAGAATGGTTAATTATAAGTAAAAGTCGATGAATTTAATCCTACCTATTTATCTGATTACAAAAGTGCAAATTCCGACTGCGTTTTTGGCTCCACGAAATACATGCTGATTTCGCCCTTTCCTTTGGCGGCTATTTTCCCCCGGTAGGTAAAGTTGAATGTATTCTGGGTTAAGGTATATGTTGATTCTGAAACGTTGACCTTGCCCACCTCGCCGCTACTTTCCATTCGGCTTGCTGTATTTACGGTATCGCCCCAAATGTCGTAGGCGAATTTCTTAATACCTACAATACCGGCAACAACGGGGCCCGAATGCACACCAATGCGGATCTCAAAAAACAATTTACCTGCATCTTCACGGGCTTTTTTATAATCGGCCATGTACTGCTGAATTTCGAGTGCGGCTTTAATTACATCTTCTGCATGGGTTGTATTGGATGTAGGCAAGCCACCGGCGGCCATGTAGGCATCTCCAATTGTTTTGATTTTCTCGACATTGTGCCTGAACATAATCTGATCGAACGCCGAAAATCACTCGTTGATTTCAGCCACTAATTCCTGCGGTGTGAATTGATCCGATAATTCGGTGAAACCTTTGAAATCGGTAAACAAAACCGTTACCTCATCAATCAGTTTCGATTCGGCATTGCCCTTTGATTTTAATTCTTCGGCAATAGAATATGGTAGAATATTCAGCAGCAGTTCATCGCTCAACTTTTTACCTTTTCTAATTTTATTACGCTGAACGAAAAACACTCCCGAAAAAATCAAGAGCAAAGCAAAACCGCCAATAAAAACGTTGCGAACAAGAATTTGGCGCTCCAAGGTCTTTTGGGCAATCTCCTCCTTCTTTTCGTTAATTTCATTAATGTTCGCAATTTCGAGGCGGTTGCTGATGATTTGTTTTTCGTTGAGTAAAGCAATTTCTTCTCGACTTGTAGAGTCGGTATTTTGCGCCTTTAACTTAAAGCCTTCTGCGGCTTCCTTGTACATGCCTGCTGCAAGAAATACCCTAGCAAAATAGCTATGTATAAACTCCCTGTTATCTGCTGTTTTGAGTTTGTAAGGTGAATAAACGGCACGATAAGCCAAATCGGCGGCCTTTTTATGTTCATTTAAAATAGAATATACAGTGATACGCTCCATCAGTTCATCGACATTCAGGTACATCTTTTGGTCTGGCATAAAGACATTGCGATCGGTGGCGCTATTTTGATACAAGAAGGGATGATTGATATAGTATAGCGCACTATCTCTGTTTTGCAATCGAGCGTAGGCAACTGCCTGGTAGCAAAACAATTTTCGCCTGTAATTCAAATTTCCTTCTTCTGTGCTTGTATAATCTAATCGTAAGGTTTTTAAAGCACGTTTCGAAATTTCAATGGCCTTCGACCAATTTTTCAGCCTAAGCGATGCCATAATGTTAATCTTGTAATCATCGCCAATGTTTGCTTGATCCGAAGGGTGTTCTTCAAAATAGCTAATTCGCTTTTCACCCATGATTTGAGCTTCTTGAATGAGCGCCGAATCATTTTTTTCACGACCGTATTTATAAAACATCCAAACGAAGGCATTACTTAACTCCATGATCTCAGCATGCGATTTGTTTTTGCACTTTAAGGCATATTGCAATCGTGCATATTTTAATGCATCGTCGATCATATTCGACTGTTCATAGGTGGTAATAAACAGCGTATATACGTTCATTAATTGCTCATCGTCGTTTAATGCTTTTACCTTTTTGTAAAATGAATCAACGCAATACAATGCATTACCAATTTGTTTTAATACCGTATACTTGTTGCAATCCGCATAACAAATAAAGTATTGATCGCGCAAGGTTGGAGCTTTATTATTTTTGGCAAGCAGGATGTTTTTTATCTGCTCCCACTCAGCTGCAGAGATTGTTTCGAGTCCCCATTTTTCATGGCTTTTCATCTTTATTAATACCTCCTCGGGCGATAAGGTATCGCAAACTATCAACGCTTTATGAAACGTTATTCGATCCGACTGAGCCTGTAATGCGACCGAAAAGAAAAGTAAAAAGATGAAGAGGAGGTTTTTCGGCAACATTGTTATTGAAAATTATTGGCATTTACCATTGCTAAAGCAATTTCTATTTTTCAGATTTCGGACTACTATTTTCGCTCAAAGCAATTAAACCACCATTACTTTTGCGTAAAAGTATGGTTTTAAACCAGGAAGTTCCGCAAAATATGGGGCATAAAAAAGCCGCTCCGTGTGCCAACAGTGTGGCGAAAAAAGTCGATCGCTGCAAGATTAAAGCAGTTAGAAAACAAGTTGCATGGGCTGAGAAGGCGACATGCATTCGGAGAAGGATCAATGGATGTTTACCAGGAATTTTCGGTTGAACTAACAGCGCAGAAAGAAGCAATTTTGCTCGAAATTGAACAGCTCGGAGAAAATTTATCGAACCCTAAAAATCTGATAAAATTTGCCTGTGATCTTTCCACTAACCTCAGTAAAACATGGGAGTTGGGAGATATTTACCAGAAGATAGAGTTTCAAAACATGCTATTTCCCAAAGGTTTTGTAAATGACTCACAAATTAACGAATATCGAACCCCGGTAGTAAATTTAGTAATCTCTTACGTCGCTGATTTATCAAAGGATTTGGAGCATAAAAAAGCCGGAATTTTGGAAAAACTAACCAAAATTCCGGCTTCGTACCCGGAGCCGGAGTCGAACCGGCACGGTTTCCCACAGGTGTTTGAGACCAGCGCGTCTACCAATTCCGCCATCCGGGCGATTATAAGTAGAATGAAAACTAGGCCGCAAGATAGAAATTTATTCAATTTCAATACCTCCGACTTCCATTTTCTTCATGCCAATATCCCGTAAACATTAGAAGTTTGCTCATCGATCTAATATTCAGAAGGTTAAACTCAGCAACCCAAGCATTATTTTCACTTCACTTTTCCTCAATAGGTATCTAAAAAATCAATTGGAATGATTACTTTTGCGCCCTCGATTCCTAAAAGGCACTACATGGACAATCCAGTAAAAATTTTCTCAGGTTCTGCATCACGCTATCTTGCTGAAAAAATAGCTGAAGGATACGGCAAAGAACTTGGTAAAGTAAGCTTCGTTCGTTTTAGTGATGGAGAGTTTCAAACAGCATACGAAGAAAGCGTCCGCGGAAGCGACTTATTCATTGTACAAAGTACTTTCCCACCTACCGAAAACCTTTTCGAATTGCTCTTGATGATCGATGCCGCTAAGCGCGCTTCAGCACGACAAATCATCGCGGTTATTCCTTACATGGGCTTCGCCCGTCAAGACCGAAAAGACAAACCGCGTGTTGCAATTGGAGCGAAACTGGTAGCCAACCTTTTGCAAGCAGCTGGCGCAACCCGAATCATGACCATGGATCTTCATGCCGATCAAATACAAGGTTTCTTCGATGTTCCAGTTGATCACTTGTATTCGTCCTCGATTTTTATTCCTTATATACAAAGCCTCAATCTTGCCAATTTAACCATCGCAGCTCCAGATATGGGCGGCTCCAAAAGAGCAAATGCCTATTCTAAATACCTAGGAGTGAACATGGCAATCTGCCACAAAGAGAGAAAAATGCACAATCAAGTTGACCGTATGGCACTTATTGGAGATGTTAAAGGAAAAGATGTTGTTTTGATCGACGATATCATCGATACTGCCGGCACAATTACCATGGCCGCCGATATGATGATGGAAAAAGGAGCCAATTCTGTACGCGCATTCTGCACTCACCCAGTATTGTCAGGAAACGCCTTCGAAAAAGTCGAGAATTCAAAACTCACCGAACTGGTTGTTACCAACACCATTCCGCTGAAACACGAATCACCGAAAATTAAAGTGCTTTCTATTGCTGAACTTTTTGCCGATGTAGTGAGCAAAGTGCACAATTACGAAAGTATCAGTTCCACTTTTATCTGTTAAAATCAATTTTAATCAAACTATACAAACATGAAATCAATCTTTGTGAGCGGTTCTCCAAGAGAGAGCGTAGGGAAAAAAGATGCTAAAGCACTCCGTGTAAAAGGTCTAGTACCTTGTGTACTTTACGGTGGTGACGAGCAAATTCACTTTTTTGCAAATGAAAAAGACTTCAAACCATTGCTTTTCACTCCAGAAACGCATACTGTTGAACTCGAAATTTCTGGCAAAAAATACAACGCCATCCTTCAAGATGTGCAGTATCATGCGATCAACGATCGTGTTCTCCACGTGGATTTTCTCCATGTAGATGAAACCAAGCCTTTAATTATTGCGATCCCGGTTACTGTTAGCGGTGTCGCTCCAGGGGTTCGCGAAGGGGGTAAATTGATTATCAAAGTGCGTAAAATGAAAATCCGCGCTTTGTTGAGCCAACTTCCAGATAATATCAATGTAGATATTTCTAAACTCGAAATCGGAAATTCAGTAAAAGTTGAACATCTTCAGGCACTACACCCTGATTTAGCTTTACTCGACGCTCCAAACGTAGCTGTTATTTCGGTTACTGCAACACGTGCTTCACGTCAAGCGGCTCAAGACGAAGGAAAGAAATAATTCCTCCTTCCCCAATTTTTTATAAGGGTCGAAACAAATGTTGTTTCGGCCCTTTATTTTTTACAGCCCGCCACCTAAAACGCAATCCTATTAAATTTGACGCATGAAATACCTCATCACAGGCCTCGGAAATCCCGGCGCTGAATATGAAAATACACGACACAACATCGGGTTCTCAGCGCTCGATAAAATTGCCACCGACGAAAATCTCCAATTCGAAACCGTTCGCCACGGCTGGGCAACAACCCTCAAACACAAAGGACGATCAATCATCCTGCTGAAACCCAATACCTATATGAATCTCAGCGGCAAAGCCATCCAATATTGGCTGCAAGCTGAAAAAATCCCCATCGAAAATCTACTCGTCATCACCGACGATCTAGCACTTCCTTTCGGAACAATCCGAATTCGCGGCAAAGGAAGCGATGGTGGCCACAACGGATTAAAAAGCATCCAAGAAACGCTCGGTCGAAACGATTATGCACGCCTCCGATTCGGCATTGGTAGCGAATTCAACAAAGGCCATCAAATAAATTATGTGCTCTCACCTTGGAGTAACGATGAAAATGCCGCACTTCCAGAGCGTCTTCAAAAATGCGCCGATGCTGTAAAGTGTTTTGCAACAATTGGAATTGCTTTTTCAATGAGTAATTTCAATAATAAATAATCACCAAAGTTTGCTAACCTCCTATGGTTTGGCTTAATTCGGGTAAAATTCCAAAAAACCATCATGTTAAAATCAATTCTTACCAGCGCTGCTCTCGTGCTCCTCATTTTTAACTCGAGCGCCCAAACAAAAACAAATAAAAAGGATTCAGAATACCAATTCACCATCCTCAAAGAAATCGGTAATACCGAAGTTAAAAATCAAGGTTCTACTGGAACTTGCTGGAGTTTTTCCACTTTATCTTTCCTAGAATCGGAGCTTGAAAAAATGGGCAAAGGAAAAATGAACCTTTCCGAAATGTACATCGCCCGTCGTGCTTATACCTTGAAAGCGGATCGATTTGTTCGAATGATGGGCAAAACCAATTTTGGTCAAGGTGGGGCTTTTCACGATGTAATGAATGTAATTCGCGAATACGGCATAGCACCAGATGCCGATTATAGTGGTTTCGCTTACGGACAAAATCGACACAACCACTCCGAACTTGAAGAAGTTCTAATCGGAATGCTCAATACACTCGTTAAACTTCCCGAAGGAAAACTAAATCCAGCATGGAAATCAGCATTCGAAGGAATTCTCGATGGTTACCTCGGTAAACTTCCCGAAAAAGTCAGCCACAATGGCAAGCAAATTTCTCCAATAGAAATGAGAAATCAACTCGGCATCAATCCCGACGATTATATCGAAATTTCTTCCTTCACCCACCATCCTTTTTACAGACAATTCGTTCTCGAAGTTCCCGACAATTGGGCTTGGAACATGGTTTATAATGTGCCACTCGACGAATTGGAGCAAATCGCAGAAAATGCAATCATGAACAATTACTCCATCGCTTGGGCAAGCGACGTAAGCGAACCTTTTTTCTCGCATAAAAATGGTCTTGCTTTAGTTCCCGACAAAGACGAACTCAGCAAAGAAGACAAGGAAACGCTCTTTAACAAGATCACTCCTCAAAAAAATGTAACCCAAGAAATTCGTCAAAAAGGCTTCGATAACCTAAGCACCCAAGACGATCATGGTATGCACATCACCGGAATGGCAAAAGACCAGAACGGACAAAAGTATTATATCGTAAAAAATTCATGGGGAACCGAAAATAACGAGTGTGGCGGATATTTTTATTGCTCTGCTCAATACTTGAGATACAAAACAACTTGTATCATGGTTCACAAATCTGCAATCCCACAGAACATCGCAGCCAAGCTGAAAATCAAGTAAAGCTGAATACCGCATGAACACTAACTCCCAGTCAATAACTGGGAGTTTTTTATTTATTAACATTATTTTTTTCTTTTCACTCAATTATTCATCTTTACAAAAACCAACCTTAAGTAAAGTGCTATGTCATTTAATCTAGATCCCTCTAACTACGCAATAACTCTTGCAGAGATTAACACAATGGGTCAGGATTTTGCTCGCTTGGTTAAAACGGGTTCTGCATCCTTTACAAGCTACCAATTTGAAAAGGTCAGTAAAGCAGATGTCATTTCACTGCTCACCAATTTAACACCAGCTACCAGTTCTTTCATCAAAGGAATGCGCATTGTGCCTACACTTCGTTCAAATAATTCAATTCGATTTCTTTACGGCCTTAACATCTCCGAATTCAACGATGAATTTTCAGGATTCACAATTTTCGAATACGATACACCAAGCAATCCTTTCGACATGCTCGACAATAGTTCAGTTTATTGGGTAGAGAACGAAAGACTGGTAAAAATCACTGGAGCGAACATCCAAATAGCCATCGATGATTTTCAACGATATAAAGATGAAATCCTTATTTCACACGATGGAACGGGGGCTTCAACAAGTTTCGATAATTTTATAGAAGACGAAGATGTAACATCATCCTATGTTACCTTCGATAGCCTTCAAGCTTTATTGTTCGATAACAAAGACAGCAGCAACAATGAGCCAAGCTTTTTCTATTTTTTAAATATTGCAAAAGAATACGACGGAGTTTTCAGGCACAGTTCAGCGGAGAGTATTTTCATTCCAGGAACAACTTCAGGAAACAATCCGGGAAATGGACCTTTCTCAAATAAAGCCGCTGATCTTCATCTTGTATGTCCTACGATGTGCAAAAAAATAGTTGCTTATAAGAATAGATTGATTCAATAATTCAAGTTCTCAAACGATGCTACATTTAGAAAGATTACTCCCTTACGAGTTTACAATTATTGCGGTAATTCTAGTAGGATGTTTCCTTTTAGCAAGAATGAAAACCAGAGAAAAACTGATTTTATTTTATGTAGCTACAATTTTTGTTTTCGATGTTTGGTCCATGACTTTAGCTATCGAAGGAAAGAAAAACTGGTTTATTTACAACATATTGATTGGTCTCGAATTTCTGCTTTTAACAGTTTACTTAAACATGATTCTTGAGTCAAAGAAGCTTAAGAACTACTTAAATGTTTCTTGCGCTTTGTACTTTGTTTTTTCTGTGATATATGTTTTTTTGAATGGGATAAATACGCTGATGCTGCCTTTTTCAATTGTAAACGGCTCAATCCTTTCATTCTTCTTTCTGCTTTTCTTAATCTACGGACAAGCAGAAAGCAAATGGACAAAGAGTCCAGACAATTGGTTTGCATTAGGATCAATTTTTTATAAGGTTGGCACAATCCCTTTTCTTGCCATGTACATTTATTTAATCGATAAGAAAGAAGAACTTACAAAAACATTGTTTCTTGTCATTAATATGGGATTATCCCACTTACGCTTTCTTCTCATCCTCGTAGGATTTTTAATGATCATCAAGCGAAAACAGAACAAGCCTGAAATGTCAGCCGCTTCTATATGAACGATTTGGACTTAATTTTTTTCATTGCCTTTCCTACGATTGCGATTATAATTCTGATAATGGCAATTGTTTTAGGGATGATAAAATCGAGCCGCGATAAAGTCAAGCATGAGGCCGATCTTGCCCAAATTGAACTTGCATATCAAAAAGAACTCAGGGAAGCAGATATTGAAGTTGGGGAGTTTCTCAGAAGTCAATTTGCCCGCGAATTACACGATAACATTGGGCACACTTTAACTTATATGAGGCTGCATATCGAAAATGTCAAGCTCGACTCACCTAGTACTGAAGAGGTTTTCCGACCACTCGAGTCTTTGCTTGACAATGCATCCGATCAAGTAAGATTGCTCAGTAGGTCAATGAACTCCGATTATCTAACCCAAGTTGGGTTTACCTACGCGGTTAAAATGGAATGCGAACGTTTACAAAAAGTTTCCGGCATGGAAATCCTAGTCGAAGAAGGTGAAACCGAACTAATTGGTGGACAAAAAGACCGCGAATTAATGGCTTTCCGGATTTTTCAGGAAATTATTACCAACAATATCAAACACGCAAAAGCTACCAAGATGGAAATTTTGTTAAACATCGATAACACTATTCTTGGTGTAAGCGACAATGGCAAAGGTTTCGATCTTGAATTAACTCTCAGTTCTAATCTTGCTTCTGGCATTAAGAATATTATTAAGCGTGCGCAGCTTGCAGGCTTCACTTGCCAAATTAACTCCAGTCCATCACAAGGCTGTTCTTATTTATTGAATACTATATAATACTCGAATCCCCAAGAAAATGTCAATAGAAAAACAAATTTTCCTAGTCGACGACCACACAATCGTACGTGACGGATTAACAGCATTGATCCAAAAACTTGGGGATTTCAAAATCACTGGAAGCTTTGGAAATGGAGATGAACTTCTTGACACTATTCGAAAAGGCGGAAATGTAGATCTTATTATTCTCGATGTTTCAATGCCGGGCTTGAATGGGGAAGAAGTATTGCGAGAACTCAATAAAATGGGTTCATCGATACCTGTTTTAATACTAACTCTAGGAACTGACGAAGAAATACTTATTCGTCTATTCCGCCTTGGCGCGCGCGGTTACTTGCATAAAAACTGCACAGCCTTAGTGATGAAAGAAGCCCTGCAGGAAATTTTCCAGAAAGGCCTTTACCACAACGACTTCCTTGAACAAGCGCTTCGCTCGAACGAAAAGCCTATTCGGCCCGATCCAAAAGATTCAATTCTACGCATGCTCACCGAACGTGAAAAGGAATTTCTCAAACTGGTATTCCACGAAGAAGAATATACCTACGAGCAAATTGCCCACATGATGGGCGTACACCGCCGCACTGTAGATGGCTATCGAGAATCCATCTTCGATAAATTCGGAATCAAATCGAAAACGGGTTTAGTGCTTTATATGGTACGAAACGGATTGCTCGAAGAACTTCAAAAAAACTAACAAGATTGCGCACTGAAGGTTTGTAGCTTTCATTTACATTTGCTGTCCATAAAACTGGCAAAAATCCATGTTGTTAGAAATTAAAGTACCATCTCCAGGAGAATCCATTACTGAGGTTGAAATTGCCAACTGGCTTAAAAAAGAAGGCGATATCGTTGCGAAAGACGACGAACTTTGCGAAATAGATTCCGATAAAGCAACCTTAACCGTAAATGCCGATGAAGGTGGAAAAATTAGCATCAAGGTTGAAGCTGGTCAGAAAGTAAATGTTGGAGATATCATTGCAACAATAGACACTAGCGTTGCTCCAATTGCAGCTGCAACACCAACACCTGCAGCGCCAAGTGCAGAAAAAACAGTAACTGCCGAAAAACCCAAAGCCGAAACGCCTGCCCCATCAGCTACATATGCAACCGGAACACCTTCTCCAGCTGCTGCCAAAATGATGGCAGAAAATGGCGTTAAGTCTTCCGATGTAAAAGGATCTGGTCCAGCTGGTCGAATTACAAAAGGCGATGTAGCTTCTTTGCTAGCAAGTGGATTCGGTGGTAAACAAGCAGAATCGCCTTCTCGCGAGCAAAAGCGCGAGAAAATGACTTCCCTTCGAAAGAAGTTAAGCCAGCGCTTGGTGAGTGTGAAAAATGAAACAGCAATGCTCACCACTTTCAACGAAGTGGACATGAGCAATGTCATGCAATTGCGCAAAGATTATAAAGATAAATTCAAGGAAGTTCATGGAATCGGGCTCGGCCTCATGTCATTTTTTACCAAAGCAGTAACCATTGCTTTGCAGAAATTTCCTGCAGTTAATGCAATGATTGATGGCGAAGAAATTGTTTACCACAACTATTGTGATGTAGGAATCGCTGTTAGCACACCGAAAGGTTTGATGGTTCCTGTAATTCGCGGTGCTGAAAACCTTAGCCTTGCGGAAATCGAAAAAGGAATCGCTTCAATGGCTGCCAAAGCGCGCGATGGGAAAATCACTGTCGATGATATGTCGGGTGGAACTTTCACCATCACCAATGGTGGTGTATTCGGTTCGATGCTTTCAACTCCAATTCTAAATCCTCCACAAAGTGCCATTCTTGGGATGCACAATATCGTGGAACGCCCAATGGCAGTAAATGGTAAAGTTGAAATCCGCCCAATCATGTATGTGGCACTTAGTTACGATCACCGAATCATCGATGGCCGTGAATCTGTAGGATTCCTCTACACAGTAAAGGAACTTATCGAAAATCCTAAGAGAATGCTTTTCAGCGGGAAAAAAGGAGAGGAAGTTCTTTTAAATCTGTAAATCATCTTGCCTGTTTAGGCATTAGATCAATTATAAGGATCTACATCAATTACCAGCCGGTATCCTTTCAGTGGAAACTCTGAAAAGAACCGGCTGATTTGTTTATTCAACTCTTCCTTCACTTTTTTTAGTGAAGCTTTCGGCTCAATTTTCAGCATGATATTCTTTTGAAACTGATTTCTGATCCTACTCACAGGCGGGTATTCAGGCCCTAAAATTCTGCCACCAAAAGTTTTTCTTAAGAAGGCGCCCAATCTATCGGCTGCTTCGTCCAACTCCAAATTCGACTCGTGCCGTAAACTTAAATTGATCAATCTAGTGAATGGGGGATACCCAAACTTTTCACGTTCATCTATTTCATTTGCGTAAAAACCATCGTAATCATGGTTTTTCACCCATTCCAAAACTTGATGGTCAGGTTTCCAAGTTTGAATAATCGCCAATCCTGGCTCTTTTCGCCTTCCTGCACGACCCGAAACCTGCGACAACAATTGGAAACTTCTTTCAAACGCTCGGAAATCTGGATAGTTCAACATCGAATCGGCACTCAACACCGCCACCAATTGAACGTGGTCAAAATCTAACCCTTTAGAAATCATCTGGGTGCCAATCAACACATCAATTCGCTGCTCTTGAAAATCCTCGATCAATTTGTGATGCCCATTTTTCGACCTGGTTGTATCCAAATCCATACGTGCAATTCTCAATTCAGGAATCAAACTTCCCAATTCCTCTTCAATCTTTTCCGTTCCAAAGCCTTTCATTCGCATGTCGGTCGACTCGCACTCTCCACATTTTGAAGGTACATTCATCGAATATCCGCAATAATGACACTTTAACTGATGCACCGATTTGTGGTAAGTCAAACTGATATCGCACTGCACACAATGTGGTATCCACCTGCATTTGTTGCATTCTAACATAGGAGCAAAACCTCTACGGTTTCGAAATAAGATGCTCTGTTTCTGCTTGGCAGTGGTTTCTACTAAATTTTTGATTAACGTCGGACTAAATATTCCCTGCATCTTTTGTTTTCGGGTGTCCTCTTTCAAATCGGCAATCTGGATTTCAGGAAGTACCGCGCCGCCGAATCTTTCAGAAAGTCTTACATAATGGTATTTACCCGACATAGCATGGTAGTAGCTCTCCACCGAAGGCGTTGCCGTACCAAGTAAAATATTGGTTTCATATAGGCCCGACATATAAATGGCAGCATCCCTACCTTGATACCTCGGCGCAGGATCGTTTTGCTTGTAAGAAGAATCATGTTCTTCATCCACCAGAATAAGCCCCAAGTTTCGAAATGGCAAGAACAAAGATGAGCGAGCACCAACAATGAGTGAGCCTTCGTTCGACTGTCGCGCAACTGCCTGCCAAACTTCCATCCTTTCGTTTTCGCTAAAGCGAGAATGGTAAACCTGAACCTTCCTGCCAAATTGAATTCTCAGGCGATTGATGATTTGAGAAGTTAAAGCAATTTCAGGCAACATATACAACACTTGCTCTCCTCGGTCAAGCGCATCACGAATCAATTGAATGTAGATTTCGGTTTTCCCGCTGCCAGTTAAACCGTGCAACAAAACCACTTTGTTTTGTGAAAAACCCAAACGGGTCTCTTCCAATGCCTGAGTTTGTGCATCACTTAGCGATACCAACTTACTCGTTGCAGCATTTCCACCAAGTCGACTGATCATCCTCGATTCTGCCACAAAGATTCCCTTCTTCACCATTTGAAGCAGAACCGTGGACTTTGCTCCCGTTCGCTTTAAGAGTTCCTTCCTTGAAACAGATTCCATTTTTTCATTGAATCCATTCGACGAACTCATAAATGCCAGCAACAATTCTTCTTGTTTGGGCGCTTTCGACAATTGATTTAATAGAGCATTTAATGATCCTTCTTCCTTGAACTGCTCTGCAAGATGAATGAAGATTTCCGTTTTCCGTTTAAAAACGTCCTTGATATCCTCATCAGATACAACAAGGCGTTTTTCCATCATGGTGCGCAAAATCGGAAACACCGTTTTAATGCCTGTTATTTCCGCTACATCTTTTAAGCTCAATTCTCCAGCAACGCTAAGTGCGTCAAGAATCAATTGTTCGCGATCAGTTAATTCGGGCTCTTCTTCATTTTCGCCCAATTCAATTGCTCTAATTACGGTTTCACTTGAGAGTTTCATCCCCGAGGGAAGCGTGGCATTCATCACCTCACCCAAACTGCACATATAATATGAAGCTAGCCACTCCCAAAATTCAAGTTGTTTCGAATCAATTGTCGGTTCATGGTCGAGGATATCCTCAATATAGCGGGCTTCTCTGTCGGCTGGTGCCACCTGATGAAGCTTATGAATGATACCAGAGTAGCGTTTTTTCTTGCCAAAAGGAACAATCACGCGTTGTAACTCCGCCACTTGGTTCTCAAGATGCCGGGGAACTCGATATGTAAATAAACGGGGAAGCGCAAGTGGAAGGATAATGTCCGCGAAAAGCGTTGAATTTTCTAACATACTACGATTCCGACGGGGCGTTTGCCTAATTAAATCCAAAGATGAATCCTACTCTGTAAAGAAGAGGGCCACCATATACGCTACTTGCTTGTGTACCATCATCTAATAGATTCCACAAAACTGTGATCGAAAAGAAAGAGTTTTCTCCAGCCATTTGCTTGAATCCTGCTCCAACTGGAATCGCTGGCGTCCAAGCACGCTTGAATTCGAAAGCGCCAAATTCGTTTTCCACCCAGCGCTCATTGTTAATACTCTCAATTTCACCGTGAAGAAAAATGTTAGGCAGCATGTCAGGCAATGGAACAATGCGGCCGAAGATTCTTCCACCGTAAAACGAAGCGCGTTCAGACTGGCCAGTGTAGTTCCGATAGGAGTAATACATATATGTAGCACCTAAGCCGCCAGAAAAATGCCGATTAATATTGTAACCAATCATAGGAGAAATATCGATGCTTGTTAGCGTTCCAAAGCCAAGTCCGAAATTACCGCCAGCATAAAGTCTGCTAACAAGGGTTTCTCCGTATTCGGTTTGTGCTTGAGTGCCCAATGGCAACAAAAGGAGCAGTGCAAAAATGCTTCTGAGGAAATAGATTTTCATAGCCGTAAATTTAAGGCAGTTTGGCAATAATATAAGTCAATCAAAACGATAGAATCCAATAATGCAATCTTTATTGTGCGTCTTCTTCTGGTAAAGTTCGTTTTTGGCAAGCTTGCCGTTATGAATAAGCGCATATTAAATTTCCCTCCGGGGAAGATTGATACTACCCATACTGTTCGTCAGGTCACGTTGAACAAATTTCACAACCGGGTCGAAGGCTAGTCAAGCCATTTCCTGAAGATATTTGTAATACATATATATGTGTAGCAAATGTGAAAAGGTAGATTAGCTGCATTCAGCAATGTGCTGCAGTTTCCAAGTCAATCATCAAAGAGTATTTGTTCCTTAAAAACATCCTGCTTTTAAGATTCTTGAGCATCAATTGCCATGAAATCTAATGCTGATCCTACAGATTTTTGCAGTTCGGTTATTCCAATAGCCCCAATGTGTCAACTTGCCAAGTTACAGCGAAGGCGATTTAAGTCAAAATGAACTTGGTTTTAAGCTCAGTCGCTCAGTAATACTTCACAAACTTTCATTTTTCATGACAACCAAGGGCACTTAATCAGATATTTGAATTGAATTGAAGGGAAACATAATAGCTTATGCAAGAAAACGTCAACTTGAAACAGTCAATAAATGCGCAAGTGATCATAACAGGTGCCGGAAGAGGGATCGGATTCGACCTTTGTGAGGTCTTTTCAGAACTTGGTCACCAGGTTATATCGATTTCAAGATCCGAATTGTCAGTTTCGAGAAGTCCATTGATCACTTCAATTAAAGCCGATATATCCGAACCTAAGCCCATTGTACAGGAGATTGAGAAGAAATTTTTAGCAACAGATATCGATTTACGTATCCTGGTGCACAATGCTGGAGTGCTGATTAATAAGCCATTCACAGACTTTTCGGCCGATGAAATCGCAACGATTTATAGCGTTAACTACCTGTCGCCGTTATTGTTAACGCAATCATTGGTGCCCTGGCTCACTGCTGTACCTGCTGCGCATGTAGTATATATAGGTAGTATGGGAGGATTTCAAGGGAGCGAAAAATATCCTGGGCTTACAATTTATGGTTCTATGAAGGCCGCTGGAGCCAATTTAATGGAAGGTTTGGCAGCTGAATATAGAGATACAACATTGAGGTTCAACGCATTGTCCTTAGGGGCAGTAGATACTGTAATGCTACGAACAGCCTTTGAGAAGGAGGTGTCATCAGTAGATATAAGAGCGATGACAAATTACATTTCAAGATTCTGTTTAGAGGCATTTCGGGTAGTTAACGGGCAAAATATGCCAGTAACCTTGAGAAACCCGTGAAAATATAGTCCTGATTATCAGTGAAGTTATGCGTTAAAAGGAAAAATATATGCAGTAGTACTTGGATTGAATATAAATGCTTGTACATTTGCCGCCCCAAAGTTCTTTAAACGTCTGCAGCAACAACAACAGTTAGAAAGTCTGTCAAAAAAATAATTTAAAATTTATTTGGCAGTTTCAAAAACAGTTGTACTTTTGCCGCCCCAAGTTCTTTAAACGACTGCTACACACAACAGTTAAAAACGTAACCAAAAAATAATTTAATATTTATTTGGTGGTTACAAAAACAGTTGTACTTTTGCAGCCCCGTTCATTGAGGCAGCGATCACCAGACAAAATGTATTAGAAAAATAATTAAAGATTTTTTCGAAAACATTTGGTGATTAAATAAAAGGTTGTAGTTTTGCAGCCCGTTTCCGAACAGGGAAATAAGTCGAAAGACTTTCGTTCTTTGAAAATATTGAGAAAGGTAAAGAAATAACAAGTATCGCGATCAAGCAGCGATGCTTTGTCGAGAAGTAAATCTGAGACATACTCCCGATGAATAATCGGGAAAAACAATATCAAACTTACAATGGAGAGTTTGATCCTGGCTCAGGATGAACGCTAGCGGCAGGCCTAATACATGCAAGTCGAACGAGGTTTAGTAGCAATACTAAACTTAGTGGCGCACGGGTGCGTAACGCGTATGCAACCTACCTTCAACTGGGAGATAGCCCCTCGAAAGAGGGATTAATACCCCATAGTAATTAGATAAGACATCTTATTTAGTTTAAAGTTCCGGCGGTTGAAGATGGGCATGCGTGACATTAGCTAGTTGGTGAGGTAACTGCTCACCAAGGCTACGATGTCTAGGGGTTCTGAGAGGATGATCCCCCACACTGGTACTGAGACACGGACCAGACTC
>JBBAKX010000021.1:0-21287 GCA_040403315.1 Flavobacteriales bacterium | reverse complement strand
GACTGAAAATCGTTAGGTCGCCGGTTCGATCCCGGCCCAAGCCACTTAGATAGTTAGTGTGGAAGTTTTCCTTCTGTTAATCGATCAGCAAGCGTTGGGGCATTTTTATCTTTATCCGAAATCTTCAAATCGCTTAACTGCATTCCCCAATTAATCGCAATGTGTTCATCTAGAGGATTAATCTCGAATTCATGTCCTGGCGAAAACGGAGTAGACACCAAATACGCAACTGCAGTGTTGTCTTCCAGGGCTATAAATCCATGCCCAAGTCCTTCACTAATCAAAACAGCATTACCTGAATCTCCACGCAGTTCAACATCAACCCATTTTCCAAAAGTTGGGGACCCTGGTCGAATATCAACGATTACATCTTTAATCACACCAGATACACATGTAACCCATTTGGCCTGGCCTCTTGGTGCGATGCTGTAATGAATTCCCCTTAAGGTTCCCTTCGATGAAAGAGAAATATTTGCCTGTTCAATCCCAAAATCACGGCCTGTCACACTTTTTATATCCTCAGATTTAAACCACTCACGGAAAAAACCTCGGTCATCGCTCCAAATTGGCGATTCAGCAACCCAAACACCTTCGATATCCAGTGATGTTAGTTTCATGTTTCTATCCTTCCGCCTGAACAGTTAAAACAATCGCAGGCATGACCGCAGCTAATGCAATCTTCCAGTCACGCATCGGTGCAATTGACGTCCTTGACCACTCTTTATGACTCAATACAGAATAAGAAGGCCGCTTTGCAGGTCTCGGATATTCGCCAGACGAGACTGGTGTTACCCGATTAATGTCGGCACCAGCCAAAGAGAAAATCTCCCTTGCAAACTCGAACCAACTTGCTTGCCCGCCGTTTGTACCGTGATAAATCCCAGCTTGCGCATTACTTAAACCAAGATCAACAATTTGTTTCGCTAAATCCACCGCTGACGTTGGTTGCCCAATTTGATCATTGACTACACGAACCTCGCCATCGCTATTCAGTGCAAGCCGCGTCATTGTCTTGGCGAAGTTCTTGCCTTCAGCACTATAAAGCCAAGCTGTTCTAACAACATAAGAGTTTTGGGGATAAGTAGTGAGTACATTCTTTTCGCCATCTACCTTGGTGCGTCCATATGCTGATTGGGGATCGATCTGACTATCTATCTCAAATGGTGTCTGACTCTCACCAGAGAAAACATAGTCAGTGGAAACATGAATCAATCGACATCCATTGCTTGCCGCTGCAACAGCCAAATTTTCCGGACCAACACCATTTACCTTGGAAGCAGACTCCTCATTACTTTCAGCACCATCAACATCGGTCCACGCCGCACAGTTAACGATGACACTTGGAAGGTTTTGGGCAATAAAATCTTTTACGATTTTGCTGTCAGTTATATCTAGATCTTTGGATCCCTCAGCCGTAAAAGTGATTCCACGAGAATCAAGCTCTTCAGATATTGCTATACCTAACTGACCACCGCCCCCGGTCACCAACCAATTCATATTCAACTTAGCGATTCTTAAGTGGCTTCCACCACGCTTCGTTTTCTCGATACCACTTAATGGTTTCTCGCAGCCCATCTTCAAAAGTTACTTGTGGTTCATAGCCAAGTTCACGATTTATCTTGGCCCAATCCACACTATACCGAAGATCGTGTCCTTTTCGATCTTCCACATACTCAATAGATGATTCATCTGCGCCCATCGCCTTTAAAATCAAATCAGTAATCTCAAGGTTATTAAGTTCACGCCCGCCACCGATGTTATAAACCTCGCCAGACTTGCCCTTCATAAGGGCAGCATGAATTCCACGGCAGTGATCATCAACGTGTAGCCAGTCACGAACATTCTCTCCATTACCGTAAACAGGTACTTTCTTACCTTCAATCAAATTTGTAATAAAAAGTGGAATCAACTTCTCAGGGAAATGGTGAGTTCCATAGTTATTGCTACAGCGAGTTATAACTACATCCATTCCGTGGGTACGGTGATATGAACGAGCCAATAATTCACCACCTGCCTTTGATGCCGAGTAAGGAGAGTTCGGTAGAAGTGGACAGTTTTCGTCCCATGATCCCTCATCGATTGATCCGTAAACCTCATCGGTCGATACTTGTACGAAACGAATTTTTCGGCCTGAAGTTTTGATTGCATCAAGTAGAACTTGAACCCCGGCCACGTTGGTTGATACAAATTCCGCAGAGCTCTGAATTGATCGATCAACATGTGACTCGGCTGCAAAATTAATGACTGCATCTACATCTTGCAGTAATCTCGCAACTAGATCAGTATCACGGATATCCCCGTGAACAAATGTGTAACTTTCACTTACTGACACCCCATTCAAGTTTTCAACGACGCCAGCATATGTTAAGGAGTCCAGAGCGATAACAGAGGCGATGCCCTGTAATGAGCCATCGTTTACACGACGAACGAAGTTGGAGCCGATAAAGCCGGCGGCACCAGTAATCATGACTTTCATTCTTGAATCGCCTCGATCGTTTTCTTCTCTTATGGACAGCAGATAATAGGGTAAATAGAATACGAATCCTATTACACTTAAGAGCAATAGGATTTGTCTTTCTACAAGGTCTTTAGAAAAACACATTTTTGCCAAAGATGGTAGAAAAATGACCATTCATTAAAAAATTGAGGTTCAAATGGTTCATAACGGAGATCGCATTACAGCACGTTTAGCTGATCAGCCCCCTACTGATCCACAAGGACTTTATTCCTCTATTGGAAGCCCAAGTTCCCTGACTTTGCATATAGATGACTAAATCTTCTAACTCAGATTCATCAACTTTTGAGTGAAGTGCTGCACTTACTTCGTTGGTAGTTGCTGCGCCAGTTTTTAGAACGTCTAATTTTATTGGTGCTCCGACTGTTCGCGTCAAATAAGTTGCAAACAAATGTGACACATTCTCTGAATTCGCAGTTCTAGAGGCGAAAAGACTATGGAAGGGATCTGGTAAATACTCTTTCTTGCGAAGTGATTGTGCATCCCCATGTATGTTATATATATTAGCTAGCTCTGGAAGATTAGGTTTGTAGTTGCTCAACGTTTTTATTAGGTACTCCGCGGAGTAATAACCCTGAAATTGGTATCCACGTTTTTGTAATAGTTTGCTTAACTTGACTTCTCCGTTATTGATAGCGTGTTTGCGTTCCTGACTGGGGTAATAACTTTTCCAAAAGTCTATGAACGTTTTTGATTTAATGACATTACTATTGTAATTTACGAAAAAGCTCTGCGAGTGCAAGTGGAATTGAAAGTTCAGAAAAAGAGATGTTATGTCCTTGTTTGAATCTATAACATTTTTCAATGCTTCTTTGGATCCATCTAAAAAGAAAACGCTGTCATTTGCAAATATCAAATTTTTGATTTTTTCTAGTCCGATACGCTCTTTAACAAAGCGAAAACCTGCACGATAGGCGCCAAAGTCACGCCCAACGTTTGGCCTGAGAAGAATTGATGCGTCTCGCTTATTAATTTCAGCGATCCATTCTTCGGACATCTTGGACTTGTTGATAACACAAACAACATGCACTTTCTCATCAATTAAAAAGTCAATTAACCTGAGGACAGAGTTCAAGATTGCGGGCCTCGCCCATAGCGCAATTATCGCAATACGTGTTTGACCTTGGTATGGACTACCTAAAATCTCAATTTTATTGTGTTCGTGAAGAACTCTTACCTTAAACCAATTAGTACATCTAGATTTGAAGGTGTACAAAAAATAACTACTGTTTATGAACAGCTCTCTCAGTTGGCTCGCAATCACGATTAACTCCTATTACAAGTCTAAGGACAATACTGGCGAATAGTATCGGAATAGGGAATTCTCGATCTCAAAAGACTAGTCAGGCACACTAGAATTCTCTATCATTAGGCGGACCAATATAAGTGTGTGGTTGTTTTTAAGAGTCGCAACCAAATTACCTGGAGGGGATTCTTGAGACCAAACAGTTCTCGCCCGTTTCGGAAAGTCAGGGAATATTTTGGTGTGGTTTATACCAACGTCCTTTTGTTAGTCGATTTCGGCGCTGGAGTATTTGGCCTTAAACCAAAGTTGTCTATCAACTTGTCCAGTAGTGAAATACTTGAAAAAAGTTATAAACGTGTGGCTATTTATGCAGGCTACATGAATACAGAAAGTGAATTGTCTGAAGCTGAAAGAATTCTCAAGTTGTTGAGTCGTGAATTTGACTTGTTGATTCTTGTGAATACAGGGAGCAGCGAGTTAAGAATTGATCAGCCCAACTTTCTATACTTTGGCAGAGAGAATTTTGGCCGAGATTTGGCCTCCTATAAATACGCCTTGGATTTCCTCCAGCTTCAAAACACATGCGAACTTTTCTTTTTTAATGATTCAGTCTTATGGACGGGAAATTCTGTTTATAACTTCTTGGAAAGTGCCCGACAGAAAGATTGGGATGTTACGGCACTAACTAGTTCGGAACAAAATTCGTTTCACTTACAGTCATACGCGCTACATTTAAAGGGCAATATTGCCGAACTATCCGAAGCTTTCAAGGCAATTCGGATCTCTAACTTGAAGCGGGTTATTGTGGAGGCAGGTGAGAAAAGACTTTCTCAATACTGGCTTGCAAAAAATGTAAAGATTGGGGGTGTGTATCACCAAGATTCATTAAACCCATTCCTTGTAAACTACAAGGATATATACGGCCAAGATTATGAATACATTGTTGACCTCATATCTCAGGGTGTGCCTTTGAATCCCTCTATCCACTTTTGGGCACCTTTGTACGCGCATTCGGGAATTGTTAAGAAAACACTCTTGACAAAGAATCCCGCACAATTGAAAAACGTTCCCCAAACATTATTGGGGCTTCAATCTAAAGTTAAGCGGAATAAAAGTTTAAGTTAAAAGACTTAACACATATTGTGCATAAGAATTATTCCTATACTTGCTCATGCTGCTTTCAATTTCAGCACCAGTAAACAACCCATTTTTAGCGCAAGTTCTTCCGGGCATCTGATTTTATTCAGTTATACATTCAATAAATTTCTAGCCAATTGAAAAAAATTTCAGCTAGACTTTCCAATTTATCCTGAATAACGTTCTTAATTGAGATTCAGAATTGAAATCCTTCGTCCAATAAAGACTTGATAAGTCTGGAGTCGTGAGGTGTTGTTGTGATTAATTTTTGATTCATACTTAGAATCATGAAAATCGAAAGTGGATGGTAAATAACAGGTTATCGTGAAGAGGAAGTAGTGGTTACTAGTAACTTTCGGAATTAACCACAATCTTTCACTAGAGCCGTCCGCAGATGCAATTGCAAGACTGTGAGTTGTGGTCGCGATCTATATTTTATATCTTGACTGAGTTTGCTTTGATTAACGAGTTGGCCCCTCTAGAAATATTCACAAATAGAAACCAATTGAATTTTGTGACTTTTTTGATAAACTAGGATGTCTAAATGAGCCTCTTAATATAATTAAAGTTATTCTTCAGGTATAAGGAGAACTCTTTATCCGATTGTTCTTTTGAACGCTGACTTAATAGTCCAGAATTCATCAAGCGTTTTAGAAATTCTGAGTCTTTTTCTGTCAATTCATGGACTAGATCTAAAATCCTAAAGTCTACATTGGTTAGCCCAGCGCGAGTTTCATTAACTCTTAAGTTTTGTGCTCCTCTTCCGAACATATTCATCATGAGTTTTGGTATCTCGTCATTCCAATAAGAAATAAAATTCAAATTCTTATGTTGCCAATCAAAAACAAATCCACCTCCTCCTAAATTTTCTATGCCGTTTCTAGATATTTTTAAAGCATAATTACTAAAGTAAGTTTTTGAATCGGTGACTTTGTACTTTTCTAACGTCTGTCGATACTCCGACCTAGATGTTAGGAACATGTATTCCGAAAGGAGACGAATTCTGGGCTCTCTAACTATTAGAAGGAATTCTCGAAACCCTGCTTTGTGAAAATCTTTAAGGGAGATGTGTCCCATTACGCATTCATATTGATCGTGGGCAGCACAAAGTTCCTCTGGTGTCCAAGCGGTTGTATTGAGTTTTGATTGAAGAATGCTAGTTCTAGGATTTCTTAGAAACTGAAGCTTCGATTTTCTCATTGAATACTTAACACCGTTGTACATATTTGATTGAATAGAATCAATCTCAATTCGCAAAGATGTTCCTGAACACTTTGGAACATGTATCACTGCAAGTGGAGAATCTTTTTCTAATGAAATTTTTTGGTAACGCCCTTCAAGAATTCCAGTTTTTTCAAAATGATCTTGTCCACTTTTGAATTCTTCTCGTTGAATGCCACCAATGACATCAGGATTCGCGACTAGGTACTTATCTTCACTAAAATTTAAATTGGTTGAAAGTTCATATCGCATCCTCTAAAGATATCGCACTATTCAAAAATATCTATCTAGGCGTCGTAGCTCAAAATCCCAAAAACACTAGACCTTTAAGTCTTAAATTTTGTTCTCAAAATACAACCAGGTTTGCAGGCACAATAAAGTCGTCTTCTTGGCCACGTAACTAAGGGTCCAACTGAGATCGGGATAACGGACTAAGCTAAAAGACTCAACACGTATTGTGCATAAGAATTATTCTTGTAACCACCCATACTCTTTTCAATTTCTACTGGAGTAAGCCAGCCATTTTTTAGTGCAATTTCTTCGGGACAACTGATTTTTTGCCCAGTTCTAGTTTCAATAATGTGAACATATGACGAAGCATTTAACATTAACTCAGGAGTTCCTGTATCTAACCATGCAGTTCCTTTAGGTAACATTTCAAGTACAAGGTTTCCACTTTGGAGATAAGAGTCAATTACGCTTGTTATCTCTAATTCACCGCGTTTACTTGGCTGAACACTTTTTGCAACACCTGCAACATTTTTATCAAATGTGTATAGCCCAGTAACAGCAATGTTTGATTTTGGTTGTGCGGGCTTCTCTTCAATGGATAAGGGTTTCCCGCTTGGATCTATTTCAATGACTCCATATTGGGTTGGGTCTGCGACTTTGTAGCCATAAATCTTGGCTCCATCTAAAGTTTGCTCCGAATATAGAGCTTCTTTTGAATCATCCCAATGGAAGAAATTATCGCCCAAAATCAAGGTGCACGAATGACCCTCAATAAATTTCTCACCGATTATAAAAGCTTGGGCTAAACCTTCTGGCCTATTCTGCATTGTATACTCGATCGAGATTCCGAATTGAGATCCATCGCCCAACAATGCCTTAAAGAGTTCAGAATCATGAGGTGTTGTGATAATCAATATTTCCTTGATACCTAAGATCATGAGAGTTGAGATTGGGTAGTAGATTAAAGGCTTATCGTAAAGTGGAAGTAATTGTTTACTTGTAACTTTTGTAATTGGCCATAATCGAGTACCTGATCCGCCAGCTAATATGATTCCCCGCATAAGTTCAATTATACTGGGCTCACAGTTTAATTCCTATGAATGTCGTTCCTTTAGCTTGGCTTGACCAGTCTAAAGCGCCGTATCAAAACTCTTCCAGACGCATGTACTTCAAGTATTGAAATTCGGTGTGGGTCTAAAGGTTTCTTTCTCGCTTTTTTAGTACAGCACAAAATTCTAAATCATTCTCGGGTGTCTCCCAAACTTCCTCAATCTCAAAATCAAGCATTCCTAATTTAAAAAGAGCATCCACTATACCCCAGAGTGAATTGGGGGTGAATTGCCAACAATGCACATCAATATATTTTCCCTGTGAATTATCAAATTCGGCTTTAGCAGCACTAAATCGTGGGAGAATATCTAGATTTTGAACTCCATGATTATTCTGCCAGTGAAGGACGGGGTCGTTATGAGTTGTCAGTGCCCTATGTTCAATGACTTTCCAGATTGAGGGTTGTGTTAACCCTTCATCATGCGCCTTTAGAATGTCGATTAGGCTTGATTCTGGAATTAAAGCATCAAAACAATAGCGTTTATCGGGTACAACTAGCCAGTATCGTGAACTTGGGCCTTCAAGTAATTTTGAACACTCAACAAAATGTGCGATTAAATCTGGCTGATGTTCTATGCAATGGGCACTTACGATATTGGAGAATTTTTCTAAAATCACACCAAGATTTCCATATGGGTCAGAAAAGCTTATTTGGGGCACGGTATGCGGATCCAAACCCTCTTGAATCGCCTTTTTCTTCAATTCTTCAGTGGGATACAAATCAAAATATTTAGTTTTCGGTGTGCTCACTAACGGTCTATTTAAAGGGCCAATTTCAAGAATTGAGGTCTCAGATTCTTGGTTCAAGAGGAGGGCCATAAATTCACTTCTATTCAATGGGTGACTATGCTTTGCATTGCATTCTTCCTTTCGCTACCTCATGACCAATTAGGAAAAAAATGACCAATAACTCAAGTTTTCATGAATGATTTATGACGCCAGTTCGCTAAGATCGTACAATGCAAAACTCTAACAAGAAAGCAACGCTTTTCATAGCGGTATTGGCTATTGCAGCGACTTTAGTTTCTGGCTTTGTTCTTTTGAAGCCTTCGGGAAAAGGCTTTCCATCGGTTTCGCTATTTGGCTCTTGCAGCACTGACAACATCGCTGGGGCAAGCAAGGTTGAGTCGACTTGGGTCACTCAAGTCGGTACGGAATTGGTAATACAGGGTTGGGCAGCAGATGCACAGAAAAAAACTGTGGCGAGCGAGGTAAGTGTGCAATTAATTGACAGTCTGAACAATGTTATTGGGACTTGGGTATCAAAGTACGACACTGATCGACCAGATGTTGCCGCTGCCTTCGATAATCCCGCTCTCGGTAGATCGGGAATGAATATAAATATCGGTCCGATTGCACTTTCGGGTTTATATAAAATTCAACTTGGCAGTCTCAATGAAGGACAATACCAGGTTTGCACTTTTCCCATTTCAATTCAAGCTAACGAATAACTCTAGAAATAGTTTCTAATTCAAACATATGCAGATATAAGTGTCAGTAATTTCATGCTTGGCTAATCTACTTTGCAGAATTTTAATTCCAGCAGCGCCAGATTATGTAATCATAATGTTTGACTATCGAATGTACTATTAGGAAATGATTAAGTCATTAAGTGATCAGGCCGGTAAATTAACAAACCATTTTGACATTAGTCAAAAGTTAAAATCCTTTGACAGTAGGCAGTTGTTCGCAATTTTCACTGCATTTGCATACATTTACTTGATTTCGATCTTTTCTATCTTTTTCTTTCTTGAAAAAATTACCAGGAACAAGAACGTCACCTACAGATTATCTTTACAATCACAAATGGGATTCGGCGTTGAACCATCTAGTCTTGTAATCTTCATGTGTTTTGTGCTCACAATTTTATTTTTGTTACTTCTGATTATTGCCCTCAGGAATAAAACCACAATCTTTGTTACGAAGATATTTGGTGAATTGCTCTTTCCAAGTAGCATCCTATTTACAGTCACGGGAATTGGTTTTCTTTTTGGGAAAATTGACCTGCGACTAAATAATTATTCACTCGACGGTATTTCAAAAATTATTTGGGAGTCAAATTCGTGGAGAGGAATCGCTATTTTTGGTATTGCGATTCTAATTTCAGTTATATTCTCAGTCGTACAATTCATTAAAACTAAGATAATTGAAGAAAAACTGACTGATTTATCTTACATTCCATGGCTTATTCCCGTCATTATTAACACTGGGGTTCTGTTAGCAGTCACAAGTGCCTCAACTGCATCAGGTCGATTTCTGATTTGGTTTATAATTATTCTAAATCTAATTCTGCTAATACTTTTTTCAGTGTATACGACCAACCATAAAGTAAGGCAGCTAATCATCACAATGGTTTTGGGGATATCAGTTTTTGTCTTTTTTTATTCGCATCGTCCTACACAGATTCTCACTTGGCGGCCAGATCTACAGTTGACATCAATTGCGAATGATAAATACTTAGTATTTAGTCTACTAATAGCATTGATTATTTGCATTTATCTAATTATTTCTCATAGTTTTAATCAAGGAATCCTTGTCATTATTGCAGGACTGTGGGCTGGTTTCGGTTCTCACATTAATTCCACGATCGTTTCGTCTTTGGATAACTTTCATTATGGAGAATTCATTGGGTACTGGCTTGGATTCTCAGAATTTGATCAAATGCCCTACAAGTCTGTTGAATTTCCTCGGGGGTTGTTTGTAAATGTGCTTCCTGCAGCTTTTGGAAATCTACTTAGCAACGGTTATCCAGAGACCTTCACATACTGGTTCATTTTTCTTTCATTTTTGATTGGCATCCTGTTTTTTCTAGTTGGACGATCGTACCTTCCAGTGTCAATCGTTTTTTTGCTTTTAATCTTGATCCCAAAACCAAATGGATATTTTGAAATTGATTTGATCATGGGAATTGCACTCTTAGGATTTGTTTCACTTTTACAACAAATTAGATCACACGTACTTCTATTCGCATTTACTCCTTTTTTTGTTTTTTTCTTGATACTGTTAACACCTGGTCAAGGTTTTATATGCGCAGTCCTTTTATTAATTGTTGGTATTTTGCATGTTCACCAAAACAAGATTTCTCTTCTTTTTCTTCGTAGATGGTATTGGGGATTTTATCTGTTTGGGATTTTAGTTATTGCATCAATTTTAGTTCTTCCATCCTTGTTGTGGGTCGGTCGAAACGGAACACTAAATAACGTTATGTATGGAGACTTTTGGATGGACAATATTTTTGCACTACAACAGTTTCCCTTAAGCCTAAAATTTGGAATTATTATTATCGCCCCAATCTTTTTGATTATTTTGTTGATGAATTTGCGAAGACTTGAGAGCCTCCAAAAACAACTTGGCCTCGCTGCGATTTGTTATCTGCTTGCCATTTCCGGTCGCTGGTTCGGAAGGGTAGATCAACTGGATATGTCGCGGATAGGTTCGGGTCTCTTTATTTTCTTTATAGTTTTTCTTGTCCCACTTACATTCCATCATTCAACTTTTAAACGTGTCTCCAGTCTTGGGTTTGTATCAATTACCTTAACAATCTGTCTTGGAATTGCTTTCTACCCCTTTAACCAGAGCACAAACTTCCAGCAAGTTGCATCGCCTTCGCAGTTATCGGCACAATTTTCGGAAATGCAGCAAAGGGGTCAAATCTACAAAAAAATCAAGGAACTTGAGATTTCATTGTACGGAGACAACGCAAGACGATTAAACCTTACTGGTGGTCAGGCTATTGACCAGTATTTAGGGACTCCCTCTCTTGGTGGAATTGAGTCTCCCTATGTGATAACAAATGACGCGCAAGAATCTGAATGGAACGAAAGGCTTAAGAAAGCAGGAATTAATGTAGTCCTGGGTCCCTATGGTTCGCTTGGTGCAGGCGCCTTTGATGGATCAGGAATCGGTGGCCGTGCACCCCAAGTTCTCTCTTGGGTAATTAATGGCTTCATACCCGTAGATTGTGGGTTATTTATGATTGCCATACCTAAATCTGACATAAGTGCTAAGTCAGCCGATCTGAATAGTCAAGGGTGTCTCGTACCTACAACAAGGGTTGAATTGCTTTCATTATGGAATCGAATAGATTCAACTCAGTCTAATTTAGGATGGTCACTCATTTCCTGGAAATCAAACACCAATTCGGAAAATAGATCTCTTGGTAGTCAAGGTGTGTCAATTAAGGTATCGCTCGCTAAACCAGCAGATCTTTTATCACTTAATATTCGCTGCTCTAGCCCTCAATTAGTTGAATTTTACATAACATCTAACGACAACACTGAGGACTTGAGACAAGTATTTACTGCGCAAGTTCAAAGTGGTACGTTCAGATTCAAGCCTGCAATTTTTCCAATTACGACTATTTTGGATGGCAAATTCACATTAGGATTAAATTCGACAGCCTGCAGCTTCGAATGATTTCATGAGGACTATTCCTGTCGTAAACCGCACTCGAAATAATCACTTAATCATTAGTTGTTTCGATCTATTTTTTGAACCATAAAATGCTCTTTCAACAATCTAATTGGCGGCTCTTATTTGTTTTTCTTAGCAGAAACTCATGAGCATCTGCTCGATTATTAGCCCCTAGTCGCTTTTTACAAGATATGTCAATCAGAAAATCATAATGAATATCTTCCCAGAGCGGCCATTATGAGGATCTTCATCAAGTCAACCTGGCCCTTTAATCCTTTAATTTTTGTAACTACCACGCCTGTTGCAGGGTAATTTCTTGTTACCGGTACTTCTGTTACAGAGAAACCAAGTTTCCTTGACTGAATTGGGATGTACGCTATCAATTCATAAGTTTGAAATATCCCTCTAAAAATTGAGAGTCTTCTGCTACTTAATAGCCGCGCAGAGTGCCCCCTGAATCCATTAGTTGTATCCGTGTACCAAAAATTTGCAGCAATGCTTGTAACAGGTGCGTGAATCAACCTAATAGCTAATAATCTAACTAAGGGCGTATTGATAGCCTCTCCACCTTTTATAAATCTTGAACCTTGAACAAAATCAAATCCTGAAATGAGTGCACTTTGAATTACCTTGATACCTCCTTCACCATCCTTATTATTACCATCCATAGTTATTACGTAGTCATAATCTTCGTTGATGCAATAATCAAATCCCATTCGTAATTGCGCGGAAAGTTTCCCTTCATCTCTCTTTTCCAGAAATGTTGTAATTTGTATCTCTTCTTCTAAAATTCTACTTAGGGTGCCGTCACTACTTCCGCCATCCGCAATTATGATATCTACTTTGGGATTAATTGAAGTTATTCTTTTTAGTTGTAATAGGATTTTTTCACCTTCATTAATGACCGGTATGATGAGCGCGGTATTGTTTTTTTTTGGAGCAAATTTCTGAATTATGTAATTCGGAACTTGCTTTTCAGATTTATTCGTCATTCTCTCTTACTTCCCTAATCAGATTAATCAAAGTTGATGTTGCAGAAAATACATTCACTATTTCATCACCACTTTTATTCAACATTTCGATAACTACCCAGCTTGAATAATCTGATTGGATGACTCGGTTTAGAAATGGTTTAAAATCCACATTTGAGGGAAAAATCTCTAGATTCGGTAAACTTAAGTGGATGTGCCCTGGTTGGTGGAATGAAAAAGACTCCTCAATATTATCTTCAGACATCCACATACATCCCGTATCTATCTGGGGAATAATCCAAGGAGATCCTATTTTCTCCGATAAATTTACAACTTGAAAATAATTTGTTAGGAAGTCGGCACCATAAGCCATTGCATTTGGTTCGAGTGTCAACCTAATGTTGTTT
Source organism: Flavobacteriales bacterium (assembly GCA_040403315.1). Taxonomy (GTDB): domain Bacteria; phylum Bacteroidota; class Bacteroidia; order M30B66; family M30B66; genus CAMCXT01. The sequence goes on along the minus strand of JBBAKX010000021.1, from coordinate 8,036 downwards.
TCTATCAAGTTAGGGATTAAGGACGAAAAGAAATCAACTGCCATGCGATTTGCTTCTAGTTCATGAAGAACACCTTTAACTCGATTTCTTGGTGATCCGAAAACAGCAACACTTGCATTTAATTGACCACCAATCTCAAACATTTTTTTTAGATGCTCACGAAATTTTGGCCAGGTTGAGACATCAAACACTTGCAATTCAGGATGGCCGAAACTCAATGATTGTATTCCAGATACGGACATTCCTTGATCCTTGATCATATGTGCTAATTCTGAAACCTTCGAGTTTTGATTTTTTCCAAGCTCTGGCCAAATCAAAGTCGGAGCGATTTCTAGGCCATCAAGACCAATTGTTCTTAACTTAGGAATAATTTCTGTCGTATTCTTGTGGGTCCAAGCAAGATTCGATATTGATGTTTTCAATTAAATAGCCCTTGTTTGTAAATCAGAAATACCCTGAATAGTTTCTTCTTTACTAAACAAGTATCCATTTTCTCCCCGAAAAAGAGATTCGTAATTGGATTTCATTTGGTAATTAAGTTTTTTCTTACCGGTACTTAATTGAACTTTGAAAATATCCGCTATTTCTTGGGCGAATAGTGGCTCAGTTGCGATGTTTAATATAGAAAGTTGATTCTCTAATGCGATATTTATTACTTTTGAGATTTGAGTAATGTCAAAAAATTGGAACTTGGATTCGCCATCAACATTGCTGTATTGATCTTCTCGTTTATTAATTAGATCAAAGACTAGATTCTTTTTAAGATTTGGTGCAAAGAGTCCCGGAAGTCTGATTATCAATGAACTGGGAAATTTAGCCCTGAAAAACACTTCAAACCAAGCGCGATTTCGCCCGTAAGCTTCGGTTCCAATTAAGTTCGGTTGACTGGTCTCAGTCACGTCTATTGGTGGCTGATAAACGTCAATAGTGGAAATTAGAATTGCCTTTTCGGTTTCGATAGTCGAAATAAACTGAGATAGGGCGGCCATATTCAACCAGTCAGAGTTTGGGTCGCTATTAGCTTTCCATTTCTCTGCAGGTAGACCCGCACAAATCATTAGATCCGTCTTGAGGCCTTGGATATCTGAAATATTGGACCGGTTGTACTTTTCCCGAAAAGTAAAATTCTTCTGTAAATGTCCACCAACAAATCCGGTATGTCCAATCAATGCGCTCACTTTCAAATTGTATTTCAAACACGCTTCTATGAGTAGCGACATGGTCTTGATTTCAGTCATACTTTTGGCGTGAAAAAGAGAGCGTTTGATCGGGTAGTAATTGGTGGTGGTCTATTTGGTGCTTACTCGGCCTTAGTCCTGGAGAAACTGGGACACTCCGTGTTATTAGTGGAGCAAAGTTCGGAATTGATGAGCCGCGCATCATATGTTAATCAAGCTAGATTACATACAGGGCTTCACTACCCCAGAAGCCTCGTTACTGCTCGCGAATCTTTAAGATACCACAAAACATTTCGTGACAGGTTCTCTTCAGCAGTTTTTGATTTCAACCAGATATATGCAATTGCTAGTCATAATTCAAAAACATCTAGTCAAGATTTTCGAAGTTTCATATCTCGATTAGGTATCGATTACCAAATTGTTGAAGCAGATCAATACTTTCAACCAGGTACCGTTGATTTGGCAGTTAAAGTTAATGAGCCTACATTTGATGCACATATATTACGTAAGCTAATCAAAGACGAGATTGAATCTACTTCGAACATTGAACTCTGCATGAATACGGCCGTGACGGGAGGGAGGCTACTAAATAACGGCAGAAATCTAGCATTGAGTGATGGTTCTACGATTGATGCAAATGGTGTTGTCATTGCTACTTATGCAGGTACAAATGCGGTTCGTAATTCACTTGGATTGCCAAACTTGCCTTTAACCTATGAGTTAGCCGAAATAATTTTAGGATCCGTGACCTCGAAAATGAAAGGTGTAGGTATTACAGTCATGGACGGGCCATTTTGGTCAATGATGCCATTTGGAAGCACTGGTTCTGTCAGTCTGACAAGCGTTGGGATGACACCATTACAAAAATCTCATTTATCACCGGTTTTCAATTGTCAAAGTTTGCGATCAGGTTGCACGCCATTAAGTTTAGCTGATTGTAATACATGCGCCGTTCGTCCCGTTACCGGACTTCATCATCAATTACAACAAATGCAGATGTTCATGAATGACAAAGATTTTTTCACTCCAATAAAGAGTCTTTTGACCGTCAAAACTGTTTTGAGCACCACCGAAGTTGATGATGCTCGGCCAACAATGATCCACAAAGAACCGGACTTAAAAACTTGGACTGTTTTTTCTGGCAAAGTAAGCACATTATTCGACCTTGAGGAGGTTTTGAATTGAAACAAGCCTATGTCAGTCTTGTCTTGCCTTCATTGGGAAAAAGGTGGAATGTTGATGATGTTATTAGGATTGATTCTGCACTTAATGCAACTTCCCGTAATCATGAAATCGTTCTAATCTTAGAGTTTGGGTCTTATGGTGGAGAAATGGAATCCGTAGGACTAACGGGTCCTCTGAGTATCATCAATACAAATTCTATCTCATCAATAAATAGCCAACGTGTGGCAGCGCTAGGGCGGACAGTTGGAGATTTTGTAATTGAGTGGAACGGAGATATCTCCGCTCTCACGAAAGAAATGATTTCGGATTTACTCGATCCCACTGGTCATGGGTTTGAATTGATTGAATTCGAATCTTTATTTCAATCTAGGGTAAGCCGTCTTTTTTATCGATTCGTTAATTCGCTTCGTTCTTCAAGGATCCCAATTCGAAAGACCGTCTCAAGGGCTTTCTCAAGGCGAGCCCTAGGACAATTGCTTTCCGCAACTGGCTTTGAACCTCAGATCGATGTCTTGTTTGCAGAATTGCCAGCGCAGCGTACATCTCGAGTTGTAAATGTAAATTTTGAGACAAAACAGAATCTGAAAGGGCGCGTCAGCGAAGGAGTCACCCTGCTTGTAAAGGGTTCCAGATTTGGAACAGTTGTACCTCTAGTTTTCGCAACCCTTTCTGCAGTGTTTGGAATCTTTGTTGTTGTTTACGCATTAGGACTTTATTTGATTCAAGGGGAAAGTCCTGCTGGTTGGACTTCATTGATGATCGTGACTGGCTTTGGACAGGCTTCGATTCTGGCTTTGATTGGACTGACCTGGACAAGAATTGATGCGTTGATTAAAGGTTTATCTCGTCCGAGCGACGCAACCGTTAATGTGATTGTTTTACCGCCGAAGCTTTAATCCAATCGCACAACACCACTTGGTGTCATTAAATGTACGGCAACAATCCCTGATTCACCATCGTTTGTTGACGGGTCAATAAACTCAATATCGGCGCCATTCAAGCCATCAAGAATTTCTGTCTTAAACCATGATTCTGATAAGTGATCGGTATCAGCGATCGTAATCTTCTCAATTGCAGCCACCGCTTTTCCATCTTGTGATGGGTGGTCGGCGGTTAACCATTGAATGAAAAATGGAAGCTCGCGAGCATCAGTAATTTCATTAACTCCGATTTGCTTCCACTTTAGATCGCTACCGTCTGGTCGTGTGCGGTGACCTTCAGTTGCACTGCGTCCAAACTTCTCTTCGACCTTTGAAATATCTTCGGTTGCAAAAACCCAGGTAAGCCAGCCGCCGCCTTCTTGTGCCTTCTTGCTCACAGCCTTGCCCCAAGGGGTTTGCTCTGTTGCAGGGTGATCAAGTGGGCAGACAACTTCGATGTATTGACCGTTGTGCAAAGGCATTGTGAAGTTGCGTGTGCCAAAGCGTGGGTGAACACCACCATCTACGAAGGTGCTGCCTAGGCGTGAGCCAAGGCGTTGAACTGTGTCGGCTAGTTGATCATGGGAAGTTACATATGAGACATGGTCTAAGCGCATAGGGAAATCTTGCCCTATGAAAGGGGGTGCTCATTACCATCCGGGTGGTTGTAGTGGTCATAAATAGGCTGGGAATGGGGCTGTTTAGGGTTCGGGAGTCCGTACTCTTTGACTGTGCTGGTTAACCAAAAGATCCTCAAAGAGCTCGAGTCTGACGCTATCGAGATTTTGCGGGAAACTGCGGCTTCATTTCGCAAACCCGTTTTGATGTATTCGATTGGTAAAGACTCTTCAGTTCTTTTACATCTGGCCAAAAAGGCTTTCTACCCTGCGCCAATCCCTTTTCCGCTGTTGCATATAGACACAACCTGGAAGTTTAAAGAGATGATTTCCTTTAGAGATCAGGTTGTGGCTGAACTTGGGGCCACACTTCATGTGCAGACCAACCATAAAGGTGTTGCAGATGGAGCTAATCCCTTTACGACAGGTATCTCTGAATACACACGCATAATGAAAACAGTTGCTTTGCGTCAAGCGTTAGATGAGCATGAGTTTGATGCTGCCATTGGTGGATCTAGACGAGATGAAGAGAAAAGTCGAGCAAAAGAGCGCATCTTTAGTGTCAGAGATGCTGGCCACAAGTGGGATCCCAGAAATCAAAGACCAGAACTTTGGCGTACTTTCAACACACGCTTAGCTCCTGGTCAAACTATGCGAGTGTTTCCTTTATCGGACTGGACTGAAATTGATATCTGGAGATACATCTATCAAGAAGATATAAAAGTAAACCCTTTGTACTTTGCTAAAGAGCGTCCGATAGTTAAGCGTGGCGAACAACTCATTATGGTTGATGATGAGCGTTATCCACTCTTGCCTGGAGAAACTCCAGAAACGATAAGGGTTAGATTTAGAACACTTGGTTGCTATCCGCTTACGGCAGCTGTTGAGTCAACGGCAACAAGTATTGCTGAGATTGTTGAGGAGGCCTTTGCAGTTAAGTTGAGCGAGAGAGCAACACGCTTAATTGATGGTGCAAACGAGGACTCCATGGAAAAGAAGAAAACTGAAGGTTACTTCTAATGGAGAGATCAATAATCAGACTTCTTACTTGTGGCAGTGTAGATGATGGAAAAAGCACTTTAATAGGGCGTTTATTGGTGGAAACAGACAGCATCCCGCATGACACTATTGATTCAACCCGCAAAATCCGACGCAGTGGCTCAACAATTGCAGCCGGTGAAATCGACTTTAGTTTGATCACAGATGGCTTAGAAGCAGAGCGTGAGCAAGGAATTACTATTGATGTCGCATACCGCTCAATGTCTCTATTGGATGGCAAAAGATTAATCATTTCTGATGCACCAGGGCATGAGCAATACACGCGAAATATGGCTGTTGCTGCGTCGAGGGCGGACATAGCACTCGTGTTGGTGGATGCGACAAAGGGAGTTCGCACGCAGACGCTGCGCCACTTAACAATTTGTTCTTTGATGGGAATTAGCCGAATAATCGTTGCAATCAATAAATTAGATGCGATTGATTACAGCCAATCAATCTTTAACGAAATTTGCGAAGAGGTTCGGGTGGCTGTCACGCGAATGAATCTTGAGGATGTCCTCTTCATACCTTTAAGCGCATTAGCTGGTGACAATGTGGTGCAGAGGTCTGCACGTATGAATTGGTATCAAGGACCAACCTTGCTGGAATCAATCCAAGATTGGCAGCCGGTGGAGTTAATTGATGCTTCTGCTCGAATGAGAATCCAGCTCATTTCTCGCGCGGAGAATTTCAGAGGCGTATCTGGCACTGTGCACCGAGGAAGTTTTACTGTCGGTGATGAAGTCAAAGTATTTCCCAGCAACCAAGCCGCTGTGATTGCCAAGATAATTACCTACAAGGAAGAAATGCAGAGTGCCCATGATTCAGATGCTGTTACTTTACTTTTAGAGCCTGAAGTAGATGCAACAAGAGGTGATTTGATTGCAGCTTCTAAGGAGGATTTACATCCTTCAGGTAGATTTAATGCAGATATTGTGTGGCTTCATGAAGATCCACTGATACACAGCCGTTCATATCTTCTGATTGCAGGCTCAAGCCAAACACCTGCAACAGTGACTCGTATTCGCCATAAAATCGATATCAACACTGGCAGCCAGAATGCGGCCCTGGGGTTAGGAGTCAACGAAATTGGTTCGGTCGAGATTGCAACCGATGCCCCATTGACTCTTTTACCTTATTTGCAATCACGGGAGTTTGGAAATTTTATTCTCGTAGATCGCATGACCTTTAATACAGTTGGTGCTGGAATGATTCGTCATTCTTTGCGACGAGGCGAAAATGTTGATTATCAGAAATACGAAATCGATAAGTCTGCGCGAGCTGCACAAAAGAATCAGAGGCCACGTGTTATTTGGTTAACTGGTCTTTCTGGATCTGGAAAGTCGACCATTGCAAATGGCGTTGAAAAGCGAATCCACGCGTTAGGAATGCATTCCTACGTGCTGGACGGGGATAACCTAAGAATGGGGTTGAACTCCGACCTTGGATTTACACCTGAAGACCGTGCTGAAAATGTCCGTCGAATTTCTGAGGTTGCTAAAGTTTTAGTTGATGTGGGCTTGATTGTTCTTGTTGCGGTTATAAGTCCATTCGAAGCTGATCGACAACGTGCTAAGTCACTCTTTGATGAAGGTGAATTCCTTGAGGTCTTTGTTGATACACCCGTAGACATTTGTGTTGAACGAGATCCCAAGGGGCTTTATAAGAAAGCTAATAAGGGAGAGATCCCAAACTTCACCGGAATAGGTCAAGATTACGAAGTTTCACGGAATCCAGATCTTCACCTCAAGGGCGATGCTGATCTGGAAGAGAATGTCAGCAAAATTTTGGGAGTAATCGTTTGAACTGGATCTTTTTTGCACTTGCGGGATCTCTTGCTCAATTGATTGATGGCTCACTTGGCATGGGCTTTGGGGTCACAAGCTCTACTTTGTTAGTGACTTTAGGTGCATCTGCTGCGGTTGCATCTGCTGCGGTGCATGCAGCAGAGATTGGGACGACCTTAGTTTCAGGAGCATCTCATTGGCGCGCTGAAAACATAGATAAAACGGTTCTACTCAGGCTCGCAATCCCTGGTGGAATTGGAGCCTTGCTTGGAGCAACTTTGTTGTCTTCAATAGATTTAGGAACATCAAAAATATTTATCTCTACACTTTTGTTATTTCTTGGATTTCTATTGCTCTATAGAACTATGTTCCAAACTTCTGGTCCGAACTTCCTTGAATTAAGTAATAGTCGTCGTTATTTGAATTTCTTAGGATTTGCTGGAGGGTTCGTAGATGCCTCTGGAGGTGGAGGTTGGGGTCCAATCGTCACACCCTCACTAATGTCAACCACAGCTATGACGCCAAGAAAGATTATTGGAACTGTTAGTGCGGCAGAGTTTATCGTTGCCGTTTCAGCAAGTGTTGGCTTCTTATTAAATATAAACAAGCTAGACATGGATTGGGCGGTCGTCGGAGGTCTCGCGCTAGGTGGAACACTGATTGCCCCATTAGCCGCAAAAATTGTCGCCAATCTTCCTCGCAAGCAATTGGGAATCCTTATCGCACTAGCCATTATTTTAATTAACGGTTTTAGGGTTTTAACAAGCTAATCCTGAATTCTAAAATTGCTACGTGAATGAACCACAAGAGTCCATAAATCTCCAATCTGGGATGGATACCCTGATGCCGCCCTCATTTGGGTGGCGATAAGTCGGTCTTGGTGTCGGTGGGGTGGGTGAAGATTCAGGTCTAGTACTTGATGATCAAGGGCTAGGGCTATCTAAGGAGACTACCGTGAAGAGAATTGTAGAAATGAAAGTAGTGGGCGAGCAGTTATCCAACATTTTGGAACGAGTTAAGACTCTCCCAGTTTGGATCACTCGAGACAGTATTGATGTTGCTGTCGTGATTAGTCCTGAGCTCTTTGAGACGCTGGTAGAGGCGCAAGAGGAGCTCGAAGACATTGCTGCTGTTTACGAGGCTCAGAAAGATAACACCCCGGGGGTACCTTGGGAGCAAGTGAAAAAGAATTAAAATCTTGATTGATTAAATTTGAAGTTATTTCTATTGGTCACCGGCGCGAGATTTACCGAAAGAATTAGCCGTTAAAGGGCTTGAGGATTATTTCAAGAACATCTTTGCCTTGGGCGA
>JBBAKX010000020.1:4064-21782 GCA_040403315.1 Flavobacteriales bacterium | reverse complement strand
CCCGGGAAGAAAAGTTTTTTTAGCTGGTCGAGTGGAAACCAATCCGCGCCAGCATCCCCATCCGCGCCAGTATTAGCCGGACAACCCGCGTCAGCGTCGGCAACACCCGGGAAGAAAAGTTTTTTTAGCTGGTCGAGTGGAAACCCACCCGCGCCAGATCCGTCCACGCCAGCATCCCCATCCGCGCCAGATCCATCCGCACTAGTAACACCATCCGCGCCAGATCCATACGCGCCGTCAAGACCAAGGTTAGACTTTTTAAGAAAAGGTTTATCATCAGGAGCAAGTGGTTTAGTATCAGGAGCAAGTGGTTTAGTATCAGGAGCAAGTGGTTTAGTATCAAGAGCAAGAGCAGGGTTAGAATCAAGACGTACACAAAAAAATAGAGGAAAGTCAGCAGTCCAATCTGACTCCCTCGCCGACGAAGTACAACCAGATGAACCACCAGATGAACCATCAGAAGCCGCGCTCGATACACCAGAAGTAATAAAAGGCCAGAATTATTTAACGGCCGATTATCCAACCATAGATAATAAACAAATCAAGTATATAGGGTTTGAAATACCGAATAAAACGGGATTCAACGCGGGGATGGACAATTATAAATTTTTAGAAATGGCCGCTCGCGGTTTGAATATGGACATGCAAGCAAAATTGAATAGATATGAATTGAATGGAACCAGTAATCACTATTGCAAGTATATGTATTTAATTCGCACGATGCATCCAACAAGTGGGAATACTGTCTTGCACTATATTTGTTATAATCATAATCTGGAGATGTTTCAAATTGTTTGGCCGTATTATTTGGTTCTGTATAATGAAAAATTTCCGGAGTTACTATCGTATTATATTAATAAACGCAATACAGAAGGAAAAACTCCCGCCCAGCTACTTAGAGTAAGTGGTTCGGGTGGAAATAACGTGTTGAATGGTGATTTTAATTCAAAATATGCGAAAGGAATATTTGGTACAGTAAAAAATGCAACAAGAAAACTAAGATCCATAACAGCAACACTTGGAAGGCTTAGATCCAATAAAGCCGAATATATAGAAAATATCCTTAAGCAATACAATACTTCTTTTGCTCCTCGTCCCGGAGAAGGACCAGAAGCAGAAACGGGAGCAGTAGAGCAGCAGGGACCAGGCGGCGAATCAGGAGAAGGAGCAGGAGGAGACAAAGCAGAAGGACTAGAAATGTCAACATAAACCCCACAAAAATAACATTAGATACTAGTTAAAAATAATTTCTGTTCTTATTTAAATGAAAATAAAAACAAAAAATACATCATATTTAGAATGGATTATACCTATCATTACAATCGGCATAATTTTTATTTTTCTACGATATATTTTTACAAAAGATGAAGTAAAAGACGGAGATTATTCCAATTATAAATGTCGAGGATACGCAGATGAGTCCGCAGAATACATTATGCCGGTTGAACACCCCAATTTTATAACAGACGATGAACGCGAATATATTATGAAAACGGCCGCGCCGAATTTCAAAGAGAGTGAAACGGTAGAAGGTAAGGACGCGACGATAAGAAAGAGCCAAACCGCATGGCTTGATAAAACCGATCCGAGAATCCAAAAAATTATACAACGAGTTTGTGATATGACAGGAAACCCTTTTCAAAACGCCGAATCTATGCAAGTGGTAAAATACGGAATTGACGGATTTTATAATCCTCACCACGACGCGTGCTGTGATCAAGCAGAGGCATGTATGAATTTTGAACAAAAAGACGGTGGTCAAAGAGTGATTACAATGCTTATTTATTTGACGGATGATTTTGAAGGTGGGACGACCAAATTCCCGAATCTAGACAAAGAATTCAAACCGCCGAAGAATGGCGCGATTCTATTTCATCCGCTAGAAAAGAACGGAAAACGGTGTCATCCATATGCTTTGCACGGAGGAATGCCGGTTACAAAAGGAGAAAAATATGTATGTAATGTTTGGATACGGGAACGCCCTTTCCGGGAATAAATTATATGCTATACTCACCTTCATTAAACCACATGCCACCTGCTTCCAGCGTGGCCATTAACTCGGGGGTTATTTTATAAATAAAACTCGCGGTGGCCATTAAACTGGCGGGTTTATACCCGAAACCGGCGGCTCTAAAATCGCGCATATAAAACGAGGCTTTATTTCCAGAAACGCCGGTGGCCTTGAGGCAGTAAGCAACCAGTTGATTCTTGCGATTTTTGGCGATTACTAAATAATATGTATCAACCGTGACCTCTGAGACATTCGCGACGCGGGTTCCGTCACGGGCTAAAACCGCGGCCAACATCTTCGCGCGCAATTCGGGTTTCGGCATCTGATTAGGATGTCCTGGACTCGGTCTAGGTGGAAACACATCGGCGCGTTTTGCGGTAGTCGCCTTTCTGGAACGCCCTTTCTTTCCGGAGGAAGATGATCTAGAGGAACCAGAGTAGTCACTGTCAGAACCGGATCTTCCCGTTTTCATTGTCTTTCCAGAGGATTTTGGCATAGATGGTATATATTATGTTGATATTTTTTCTAAATCAAATCGTTCAATTTTCAAAACAGACAAAAAGAACGCCTTTATTTCCGTTTCATACATGCTTCGAATGAACGAATCGACCGTTTTACAAGATTCTTGGACAAAGTCGTTCGGTTTTTCGATAAAGATATGTTTATCGATGGTATTGAAAGGATGCGCGAAGACCAATATGGTCTTCAATGGATCTAATTGTACAAACGGTATGGTATAATCTTTCAAAAACGCGCGTTCTTCGGCAAAAACGGCGGTTTCATCGTATCGGGTATGTTTCAGCAACTCCTTTTTGAAGGCGAACGTTCCGGCGGTGGCGTGATTCGGCCCATAAGGCCCGAATTTGTACATTTTTGCAAGATCGTTATAATAAATATATATCTCGCTCGATCCGGCACATAATGCCTTTGTATAAGACATCAATTTTACTACTGCATGCGAAATGCGTTCGGGTGGATAATAATCGTCGTCATCCATATAGACTATGATCGAACCTTTGCATAAAGAATGCATATAATTGCGTTTTGCGCCGATTGGCATTCGTTTGTCCAAGGGGTAGTACCGAATTTGTTTGATGTCGGATTTATCGACCAAATCTTGGATTTTGTCGATTCCGTCATCTACGATGATCCATTCAATGAGCTCTTTGGGATAATTTTGATTTCGGAAACATTCGAATAGGGTCGGGATAAAAATACGGCGATTATAGGTAGGGGTACACACGGATACAAAAGGGAGTCTTACGGGTTTCTTGGGCATATATCGCTTTATTTATTCTAAGACGGTATTTCTAAATTCTTAATAAAAACATATATGTGGTTATAATATAATACGAATGTCGGCTCAAAAAAATCAGCAAAGTGCGGCCAGAAACGCAGACCCGCTGACTGACTTAGAAAAACGAAAAGCTTCTGCAGAAATAGATAGAAAACATATGGAAGCGATGAAAAGGGCACTTGATATTGAAGAGGCAGTAGAAAAGAACAAAAGACTAAAGGAGCGCCAAAAAAAAGAGGAACAAGAGAGACTGCGAAAGCTTGATGCTGAGATAGAAGCCATCAGAATAATTAAGGAAGTGAATGGATATGAAAGAGGAGGTAAACGGAGGAAAACAACCCGCAGATTGCGCAAAAAAAACAGGACGAAAAGGCGACGTTAATTTAGCATATATTTTTATAAAAATATATATTTATTTTTTATCTAAAGCTCCGGCGGCGTTTACACCGTGTTGAAGAACGCTTTGAACTTTGTTACTATCTGAAGCTGCAATGGCTTTAAAATTTACTCCCTTTCCAGAACCGAGGTCCATTGCCGCATTCGTAAGATTCTTATCACTTGCGATGGTTTTACCGGCGCTCATTCCGGATGAGATAAGTGAACCGCGAGTCTTTGAATCTAACCGCGCGAAGGCACCTATCGCGTCACCTATTCCAGGGGGGCGCCCTTTGCTTATTAATCCGGCTATAGCACCATTCCCCATTAATCCTTCCATCCCAGGAATCCCGCTTGCTCCTGCTCCGCTTGCTCCTGCTCCGCTTGCTCCTGCTCCGCTTGCTCCTGCTCCGCTTGCTCCTGCACCATTTGTTGCCGCTTTTCCTGAGAATGGTAATCGAGCTTGACCTAGAACGGTATTTTGTGATAAATTATTCTTTAATCCTTTGGCTTGGTTATATTTACTTAGGACCGCATTTTTTGCAATCGACCCCGCGTTCATTAATCGTTGAAACATGGTCTCTCCCGTATCGTCGTTGAAGGGTTGGTTCGGTGCCAAGTTTTTGATAGAATCATATCGTATTTTCATAATGACGCCGATTAAGACAATTAACAAAACGTTGATAATAATTAACCAGGTATACAAATGATGAAATGCCTCTTTGAATGCTCCCGTTGTCGAAAACATATTTTTCAAGGTGGCCTTTTCGGCCAATGGTACGTTATATCCTTTGATATAATTGACAAGGCCGCCGACAAGTATATACAAAATGAATATTTCAAACATGAAATATAAAAAGTATTTTACGAATTTTTGTAAGGTGGTATATGCCCATTGAGTCCAGGTCATTTTTGATTCATCAAAATTCACGGCAGATATATTGGTAATTTGTTCGGAAATAGCTTTCAATACAGGACCTATGGTAAATCCGTTGTATAAAATGATTGCAAAGAAAGAATAAAAGAAAAAGAATCCACATACGGCAAGCATTCCGATAGGGACGCCCAGAGTAATAATACATAGCAAATAAATCACGGTAAATATTATCCACAAAAGAGCGGTATACCAAGTTTTAACTAAGGCGTAATTGTGCACAGACGCAAAATATCCGGCGAACGAAAACCCATAAATTACGATGCACGAAATGACAAAAGCGCTAATGGCGGAAGTAGTATAACTTTTGTTAATTGCGTTGAAAAAATCATTCATAATCGTCCATTGTTTTCCTTTTTGCACCAACACAATGAAAATGATGGACATAATAAAAAACAAGACACCTTTTGAAGGAACCAAATATCGGATGCGCGGTAAAAAATCGAGAATGAACCAGTCGATATTCTCTACGGCGCGCAATGGTGGTCCTAGAACCGAGTATATCCCGGAATGTTTTTCATACCAATTGTTCAAATTCAATTTGAATTGCTGTTCGGGTTTCAGGAAAAACATCAAATAATACCAATTATACAAGAAAATCCAGCTCATCAAAATCGTAATAAATCGAACGATTTCTTTTGAAAATGTATTGATTTCGGTTTCAGTAGCATAATATTTTTTCGAACCATCCGGAAGAAGAGTGTACCCCGTTAATGCTTGAGCGATAGATGTAACTATTTCTTTATATTTTAATACAAATTTATACATTGCGAGTTTGAATTTCGCTATGTTTAGGTTGGTCCATTTAATAAGCTTCTCTATCATGAGCTTAATAACATATCCGATTCGTTTGAGTGCTTCACTTGCTTCTTTTTCAGCGTCTTGACTTCCTTGTTTCATAAGATTTTGATCTGCGGGAGAAGAAGGAGGTGGATTTGCGTTTATGTCTGTAGAAAAATCGGTGGACATTTTATCGATATTATAAATATTATGCTTTAGTTTATCAATTTGCGCTCGCGTTTCGGTCATTTTATTGGCATATGCTTTTTGTGTAAGTGTCAAGTTACTATTGAGGAGTTCGGTTTTTTTGGCTATGCCGGCATTTATTTTATCGTATGCACTTTCATTTGGATCGGAACCAGGTGATGATTTTATTTTTAGATTGCCTGGCAATGTGAGACCTTCTTTTACTATTTGCGGAGATTCGAAGAAATGTGTAAAAATGTCTTCGGGTGAACTAAATACGGATCTTGATCCTGGTCCTGATCCATTTTCTTCGCTTTCATATATATTTTCTAGAATGGGTATTTTGTTTGGATTATCCAAGCGTATTTTTTTAATCTTTTTAATACGTTTTATAGTGTCGTTATTGGTAGACGATTCGGAGAGGGGATAATTCGACGGAAATTGAAGCGGAACGGGAGATTCGTTTTTTAAAGGCTTATCGGTAAATCCTTCTTTTTCATTTATTTTTCCGCCTAGATTTTTCCATTTTGTATCACTCATAATAATATATTATAAGAGGCGATTAAAATCAGGGAACCTACGGTTCCCCGAACCCCTCCCTTACTGGGTCAGAAAAATTTGTAAATTCTTTTGAACCAAAATATATCCTCCGCGAAGGGAGGGGTTCGGGGAACCGTAGGTTCCCTGAGTTCCCTGAGTTCCCTGATTAGCGTGCATACATCATGCCACAGTTTCCTCCAATAAAAGACAAAATATTATGTCTCTCCTCAAAAATGGTAATGTTATAGTTATACTGGTACAGTGCCCAAGATGGCTGATTCGAAATAGAAACCGCATTTCCAGAATCATCACAAACGATTTGAACCGTTGCACCAGTTGGGCTAATAGGAGGCAAATAGGTGGTAAATTCGAATTCCACGTTCTTGAATCGCCCCATATTTAATGCACCGGAAGGTTGATATTCAAAAGGACTCGTATTCAAGCAAAAATTATAACAATACAATCCATCTTTTGCGGATCCTTGCGTGCGTGTATATTTTTCGACAAAGTTATATAGACCTTTCGGAAAAGTATACTCGCGATAATCTCCGTCGATGACTATACCAAAGGTTTCTAAAATATCACGATTATTAATAGGGGCAAAATCTCCGGTTATGTATAAATTCGATAGTCCAGGTCCGTTTACAACTTGATTATTTAAAATGGTGGCATAAGGTGCGACCTGTATATTTGACGGTATATTGTCTTCATATGGCCAATTTGTATAATTGCTCCATTCGTTCCTTTGGTTCACATCATTTCTCTGTAAAAAAAACATCCAATTTGATACGAGACCGCTCGATGAAGTCAGTTTGACGCGATTCGACGAAGTGATATTCAAAAATGAATATTCAAAGATGTCTTTTACTAAATAGATTTGATCTTGAGATGCGAATAATTTTTGCTCTTCTTTGGTCAAGAAACAATAGGTGGATAATAAATGAACATCCGCTTTCCAAATGGAATTTTGATTCTGGTAAGTAGCAGGATTGTCTATATTCGTTCCTGGTGGCGTCTGTAAAAAATAATATGGCTTGAATTGTTCGACGTTGAAATTGGGCTGGATATAAGGAAATTTATTCGCAGGATCAAAAATATTCCTTATTTGAAACATTTCTTGGATCGGTCTCAAAGTAACGTTGATTATCAATTCATTATACTGTAGCGACGCTAAAGGGAAGGCACATCTACAATCCAATGTGAACCACGCGTTAAGGGGAATATATAATGTACGACCACGAATGGAAGGTTCAGCGCCAGCCGCATTTTGAGTTGAATATGCAGAGGGATATGTATGTTGTTTATATGGATCCGTCGCCGTTCTACATCGCCAACTCGCCGGATTATTCAATTCTTCAATATTTCCCGTCATTCGGTTGAATAAGTCTTTTTTCTCCGCAGAAAAATCGCGGTCGACCATGGATAAAATATATTCCCCTGAATATCTCTGTAACGTTGCCGATCCACACGTGATTTCGATTTCATTGATAATTTGAGCGCCGATATTTTTAATCCACCGGAAATCATATGGTGCCCATTGACCATTCGTCTCCGCGGTAGGTGGATATATTGGACTCCATATATCAGGTAGATTAATAACCAAATACGTATCCATTAATAAATCCGCATAGCGCTTGATTTTGAAGGTGTATTTTGATTCTTCTGTGAGACGCAAATCGCGGAGACCGTCGAAATCCAGTCGAAATTTCTGTAATCCAAAATTAGTATATTTAGAATAGGTTACTTTGAAAAACGTTTTTGTGGGGTTTCCGGTAAGAATTACGTTGGCATTTCCCTCAGACGCAATATTTAGTAATCCTCCTGGCATTGAATGATGATATATAATAATTTATATATATATTTTCGTAAATTTACTTTATATATTTAATATATCAGTACGATGAATTATCTAAATTTGAATTTTATTTTTGTTCTTTTGATAGCTGCGCTGGTAATATATCTTTTATACCGTCTAATTCAAAAACAAAATCAGAATGTTGTCAGAACGGGTCCGCAATATACATACAACGATGATCCCACGTCAATAAAAACGGCAGAATTGAATCGGATTACCATAACCAATCCGGGTTCCGGTATAACCAATTTTTCGCAAGGATCTTCATCACCCTATTTAAGGGACTATTGCATCAAATCGTCGTCAGATAGTGCATTTTCTGGAGGATATATGAACTTGGAAATGATAAAATACGTTTTGCGGAGAGGTTGCCGTTTTTTAGATTTTGAGGTATTCGTAAAGGATGACATTCCGGTGGTGGCCTATTCAAATGACGTAATATACGATCCTTCGTTCAACAGTTTTACTTCAATGGACTTGCCCGTATCTTTAGAAGGTGTTCTAAAAACAATAAAATCAAACGCATTTTCAGATACTTCGCCGAATCCAAAAGATCCGCTGTTCGTGCACTTGAAAATAAAAACAAACGTCAATGACGCGTTTCAAAAAATAGCGAAACTGGTGGATACTAATTTAAAGAGTGTTTTATTTGAAGGACCGGTTACGCCAACCACGTATGTAACCGATTTGATGGAAAAGATCGTTCTAATTGTGGATATATCTACGTCGCCCACGTATGGTAATTACCCGGTATGTGGGACGGATCAAAACGCTTGTTTCAATTTGAAAAACTATGTGAATATAGAAAGTGGATCAGATGCGTTACGCATTTACTCGGAGAATGAGATTTTGCAACAGACGACAAATCCGCCGGATCCTGGTGTTTATTTGATGCGTGTTGTCTATCCAAGCTCAAATATGATCGGTATAACAACGAATTGTGATTCGTTGAATCTGATCAAAAAATACGGTGTTCAATTTACCGCACAGGCGTTTTATAAACCAGATGCAAAATTAAAGTCATATGAAGCAATGTTTAGTAAATATAAATCGGCGTTTGTACCGATGGCTACGGCGGCAAACTATATTAAAACGTTGTAGAATTTCTTTCTATACTATAATAGAATGAAATCCAATAAAAATAAAACCTACAAAAACCACAAGAAATACCCAACTGTATGTGATCCAAGCATGACTTTCGATGAATGCGAATTGGCTATTTTGCGACATGCGGTAGATGAAAGCGATGAGATTAAGGGGGAGAAGCTAGCAAAAAGCGACGAAATAATAAAAATAATCAATATTTTAGAAGACTTTTTATTAAAGAAACGGCGGGTTTGCTATGGCGGGACAGCCATCAATAATATTTTACCAAAACACGCGCAGTTTTATAATCGAGATATTGAAGTGCCGGATTATGATTTTTATTCACCGAGTGCGATGGAGGATGCGAAAGATTTGGCGGATATTTATTTTGCGGAAGGATATGCCGAAGTGGAGGCGAAATCGGGTGTACATCATGGAACATATAAGGTATATGTGAATTATATTCCGATTGCCGATATTACACAGCTGGACAGCCAAATTTATGATAATATTTTTGGAGAGGCGGTTTCGATCGGTGGTATAAAATACGCTCCGCCCAATTTTTTGCGGATGGCAATGTATTTAGAATTATCGAGACCGGCGGGCGATACGACGCGCTGGGAAAAAGTTCTCAAGAGGCTCACGCTCCTTAATAAATATTATCCGTTGAAAGTGGGCTTCAATTGCGAAGCCGTCGATTTTCAGCGGAAAATGGAGAAACACACGAATGATTCGGAAAAGATTTACTATATAATCCGCGACGTGTTCGTAGAATTAGGTGTTGTATTTTTTGGTGGATATGCGAATAGTTTATATTCCAGATATATGCCCGAAAAACAGCAAAAGTTGGTCAAGGCTATCCCCGATTTCGATGTTTTGTATGAAGATCCGGAGAAGTGTGCGAACATTATCAAAGAACGGCTCCAAGAAGAGGGAATCAAGAAGATTACCTTGGTAAATCACGAAGCGATTGGCGAACTAATCCCGGAACATGTTGAAATCCGTTTTGACAAGGAATGTTTGGCCTTTATCTATAAACCGATAGCCTGCCATAATTATAATACACTAAATATTGGAAATAATGAGGTGAATATCGCGACGATCGATACGATTCTGAGTTTTTATTTGGCGTTTATGTATGCGGGAATGCCGTATTATCACAAAGATCGGATTTTATGTATGGCGAAATTCCTTTTTGAAATTCAACACAAGTCGCGATTAAACCAGTCGGGGATTTTACGTAGATTCAATTATGATTGTTATGGGACCCAAGAAACACTGGAAAGTGTTCGCGCCAAAAAATCGGAGAAATTCAAGGAGCTGAAAAAGAGTTATAATGAGAAAGAATTTAAGGAGTGGTTTTTTAAGTATATCCCGACGGATAATAAAACCAAAACGCCGACGGCGATGAAAAGCGTTGCGATAGGTCCCCAGAAATCTGTAGCGAAACCTAAGGAAAAACGTCGGCGCAAAACCAAGAAAGGGTTCAAAATCCCGTTTTTATTCTAAGCAGGAAACATGCTGTTTTTTTATCTTAATATATATATATATATATGGCACAAGAAACTCCAGTTCCAAAATGGTGGATTTCGTGCGGTTTAGTGACACCACGTATATCTAGATTTTGGAAAAAAACGTTTTCCGAAAAAGCGGCGCAGGAGAGGGAGGATGATTTAATTGAACATATGTTGAAGTGTGAAACGGCTAAAAGGGATAGAAGTTGGTCCTACAGTAACGTGCAACTTCACGTTATGATAGAAGGAGAAGAAATAGTATTTCCTGTTGTAGGAAGTGGTCGGTGGAAATCTATTTTCAGTAATCAAAAAGTCGGGTTTTATGACGACCCTTTAGCGAAAAAATTTGATCGATCAGACCCAAAATTTAAACATTATAAGGCTCAGCTTATGGCCGCGTATAAAGAATGGCATGATCTTTACGAGTTAGTAGAAATGTACGTATCATGGACAAGAACAAATCCCGGGACACCAAATTCAGAAGGGTTCAACAAATCCAAAGAAAAGTTAAAAGCGACTGTAATACAGCAGCGCAAAAACAGAGAAAAGAGTGCTATTGAAGGCAATAAAAAAAAATTTGAAGAGAGTTTGTACCTACTTAATAATCCAGACTGGCGTAATGCCGCAGAGGCTGAATCTATGGGAGATATTTTTGATACTGATACGACAGACGTCACATATAACATCAATGGTATGGCGAATGCGGTTCCAATAGCCGATTCAGAAGAGTACAATGGGCCGCTTATACGTGCGCATATTGTAAATGGAAGCAGAAGCAGAAGCAGAAGAAGTCCAGGAAGTCCAGGAAGTTCAAGCAGAAGCAGAAGAAGTCCAGGAAGTTCAAGCAGAAGCAGAAGAAGTCCAGGAAGTTCAAGCAGAAGCAGAAGAAGTCCAGGAAGTTCAAGCGGGGGGAGAAAGGCTATGCGTACAATGAGACAAAGATAATGAAGAAAGAGATCTAAAAATTTACACAATTGTGCTTAAATTAGTACAAAACGATAGGTTACTGGAATTTTAATTCTTGGGAATATAAAAAATAAATTGAATATTATTGCCTCTAAAAAAGTAATAATATTTTGCAAATATTTTATAAAGAAAAAGGGAGGGGTCTGGAATAGTATAAAACGGTAGGTTACTGGAATTTTAATTCTTGGAAATATAAGAATTAAACTAATATATTATTGCTTCTAAGAAGGTAATAGAATTTTTTAAATATTTTTCTAAAGAAAAAGGGAGGGGTCGCAGGGGAACCGTAGGTTCCCTGCTAGTCTGGAATCCGCTTTGCGGATTCTGATGTAGTATAAAACGGTAGGTTACTGGAATTTTATTCTTGGAAAATACCAAGAATAAAAGTAAAAGGTATAACTGCAAAGAAGCTAATGTAATGTCAGCACATTATTCAGAAAGGAAAAAGGGAGGGGGTCTGGAATCCGCTTCGCGGATTCTGATGGCGGGGTCTGGAATCCGCTTTGCGGATTCTGATGACCGTAGGTTCCCTGCTAGGTTCCCTGCTAGGTTCCCTGCTAGGTTCCCTGCTAGCTTAAATATACAATTGCGTAAAATGTTAAAATTTGCAGAACTTTTGCAGGGACGCTTTGTCAGAAGCACCTACGCTCTTATCTTTCTCCGATGTAGTCGCGCCATTGAATCGCAGAACCGTAGGAAATCCGGTCAAATCGTATTTCTCGGACAAATCGGGGTTCTTGGTGACGTTGATTTTTGCGAATTTGACGCCCGAATTAGATGAATCCGATGAAACGTCGTCAAAGATGGGCGACATCGTTTTGCAGTGACCACATGAAGGCATATAGAAATAAGCCACCGTTTTATCAGACGAAGAAAGAAGACTATCGAAAGCACCCGCGTTTTCGATTTCAAGCGTGGATTTGGACGAATTCGAATCAAAAGATTCTTTCATGACCGCTTTGTATAAAAAGAACGCTAAAAGAGCGACAACCGCGGCACCAACGGCGTATTTTATCAGTCTCTGAGATTTACCGCGCATATATATTAATCAGAGATATTATAAAGATGTAATCAAATCCGTTATTTTTTGTATTCCGAAAAATAGAGAGCCGAAGAGAGCGCTCTTCAAAAGAAGCCCCGAAAAATTCATATTTCCGTCGGCGCTATAAATGGATAAAAAAGAAAAATACTTGTATAACAAGGTTGTGACAACGGGCATTTGAAAAATAAAATACAAAATGGCGATTAACACAGGCACTTGGAGATCCTCCCAAATGCTCTTGGCTAAACGTTCCCGATGCCGACCCGTTTCGTGTTTTCGCATGGTTTCTTCGCTCGCTTCTTCGTATTGGCGGATGTAATCCGAGGTGAGTTTTGCTTTGGGTACATAATTCGCGTGTATTTCCTCGTCATTCAGATAGGCTAAAGTACTCGTGGGAATATCACGTGAAGGGAGTCGTTGTGGAGGAATGTCGTATTGTTCCTCATCGCTAAACCGTTGTTTGATATTTTGTGGAGGAGGAGGTGGTACACTGGGTTGCTGAGATCCTCCGTACGGATTGGGATGTATATTTAATGGGACATATGTATTTTGGCCCATGTCGACTTGTCCGGAGTTCGATTGAGGGTTCGGCATTTGCGCTATATTTCCCATAATGGGAGGCGAGTTTCCAACCTGGTAGGTTATATTTTCGGGCAGTTCCGAAATGCGGGTCGTAGAATCAGCCATATAATAAATAATTTAATTTTATTATATACAATAAACTCAGGGAACCAAAGGTCATCAGAATCCGCTTCGCGGATTCCAGACCCGAACCCCTCCTTTCATTAAATGTAATTATGCAAAATCCTTTTATTCTTGTATCAGTCAAGGGAATTTAATTCTATAAACATTTTATGTTGTTAAAATAAAAGCTTTCGCATCAGTCAAGGGAGGGGTTCGGGGAACCGCAGGTTCCCTGAGTTCCCTGCTATTTTGGAGACGTAACTTGCCCCAAGAGGCCAGGTAAAGGCGCAGGTTTATCTCCTGCATCTTGAAGTGATATATCCACAATCTTTTTACTCGCATCACACGAACTCGGTGCATAGACATAAGAATAGCATTTGTCACCGTATTTATATATTTTACCGTCAATTTCACTTATCACGGGACCATTGAAGGTAATGCAATTTTTATCTTTGCATACTTTTCTGAACAAAGTCGCTAAACCCAGACCTAGTAATAAGGAAATGAAAAATTGTCCAAGGCCAGTATTCAATAATCGTTTTAGGTTCATATATATATTTCATTACATAATTTTAGCCTTGTGCAGGAATCTTGGATATTTCTTTTTCATTCTTAGGACATGGCACTTCCTTTTGAACAACACCGAAACAAGTATTCGTTTTATCACGGTACTGGATTTTCTCTACATTTTCGGGTGTGGGGTAAACATAAATTTTACGAGAATCGCCTAATGTTACATACACGACAAAAATTCCGATGGCAAAACTGATTAAAAAGACCGGAATATTCACGTATTTCAAAAGATTCATTATATATAGTGCTTACAAAATATAATGAATTACACCTCTGCCTTGGCCTTATTCTTCAGCTTTTTCTTTTGTGACTTAGAAAGAGTGGGTACAACGGCAGGACCCTCAATCATCTCCATAATCGCGTCAAGGTCATCCACCGGCTTCTTGGAAGAAGATTTCTCCTGGGATTCCTCATTATTGAGACGAAAGACGAAATGATTCGGATCGACGGACTCGGACATGGTAAAGGTTTCCGCAAGAGACTTACGACGCTCTTCCAGCAATCTTTGCATTTTCAGCTGCTCCTCCATCTTTTCCAAAACTAGCTTTTGCTTTTTGTTCTCAATGCGCGCCTTCATCTTCTCATTCGCGGTCATCTTCTTTTCCATTTGAACAAGCGCATTTTTGTCGATTTTGGCACCTTTGGGCACGTTGACGCCCATATCTTTGGCCATATTCTTGAACATATCCGCGAAATTGCCGGCGCCACCCATCTCCTTCATCTTACGCATGAGCTCACCTGCCTCACTCATGATCTCGTCCTTGGAAATTTCTCCATCCGCCATCTTCTTTTGCAACTTCTCGCCGACGGTTTTCACTAAACCACTGATCTTATCCGGATTTGCCATCATCTTGGAAAACACATCCTTGGTGGATTTCATATCTTTCATATCATCTCCAAATGTGTTGGCGAGGTCGCCGCTAATCTCATCGGCGAGTTCCTTGGCCAAATTTCCAATCTTACCATTGAACAGACCTTTCAAGTGATCGTTTAACTCTTCCGGTTTGGGAGGGTTCTTGAAATCGAAACCGCTCTCTTCTCTGAATTCGGTGTTCTCGCCTTCCGCTCCAGAAAAGAAAGAGCTAATTCCTTCCATGACTCCCTTTAATTTGTCTTGCAGATCACCGTCATCCAATCCGTCAAACATATTCATAGAATCGCCGAAATCGGATTTATCTTTTACAGATCCGACAATGGTAAACAAAATCAGCTGTAAATACTTCCAAATAGACTTTTGTGTTTTTTCGCTTACCCCTTCGCAATGATAGAGGGTCTTGAAATCGAGGTTTGGCAAAAAGTGGACATTTTTATCGGATTCGGGCGCGAAAATCTCCTCGTTCTGATTCAAAATGTCGAAAAATCGTTCGGGGTAAACGGTTAAAGAGTATTGGAACAACTGGTCGAAAGTTTCGACAGAAGAATCTAAGGACCAGGTAGAAATAGCTTCCTTAATTTCAGGGAAAGTTACGGATAGATCGTTGGTAAAATCGACAATGATGGATTTGAACTTTAAAGGAACGACAGGAACGTCGGGCACATCGGTAGTAGAAGAATCCATATATTATGTGATATGTACATATAATATATTTTTATTTATACTCTTTTTTGGATATAGGTTATTTCATCTAAATTTCTAATACCATTTGTCCACCTGTAAAACGGAACCATTTTTCTTTACTTGCACTGTATACAAATAAATCTGAGGTTTGTCCGGTATTGACTGCATTAATGTCAATTCCCATAGCTATAGCTCCGTCCACTCCTGGAATAGTGGGACTCGATATAGTTGGAGAACTAGTGGACGTATAAACCGTAGCGTAATTGGGCGGTCCGGGCGGCCCCGTAAATCCCGTCACACCAGTTAGACCAGTGAACCCTCCGGTTGGACCAGTTGCGCCAGTAAATCCTGTTATTCCTGTATCGCCCGTAATTCCGGTTGCGCCAGTTAGACCAGTGAATCCTCCGGTCGGTCCAGTTGCGCCAGTAAACCCTGTGATTCCCGTATCACCTGTAATTCCCGTAGAACCAGTCAACCCTGTAAAACCGGTTAAACCACTAGGTCCAGTAAAACCGGTTAAACCGCTAGGTCCCGTGGGACCAAATCCAGTAGCTCCGGTAAAACCGGTGTCTCCAGTTGGTCCAGTGAAACCTGTGTCTCCAGTTAATCCAGTGAAACCAGTGTCTCCAGTTAATCCAGTTGTCCCGGTAAATCCAGTGAAACCTGTCGGTCCGGTAAACCCGGTGGGACCAAATCCAGTTGATCCTGTGAGACCAGTGAATCCCGTTAAACCTGTTATGCCAGTGTCTCCCGTTATGCCTGTGTCTCCTGTTATACCGGTTGTTCCAGTGAATCCGGTTATTCCGGTTATTCCGGTGAATCCAGTTAATCCCGTAGATCCGGTTAATCCAGTTAAACCCGTGTCTCCAGTTATACCGGTGAATCCGGTTGCGCCGGTGAAACCGGTTGATCCTATTCCGCTAGGTCCAGTTGGGCCGGTAATGCCGGTGTCTCCGGTAATTCCGGTAATTCCTGTTGTTCCGGTGAATCCTGTGAATCCGGTTAAACCTGTGTCTCCTGTAATTCCTGTTGTTCCGGTGAACCCGGTTGAACCGATTCCACTAGGTCCAGTTGGTCCTGTGAACCCGGTTATACCTGTGTCTCCTGTAATGCCAGTGAAACCAGTGAATCCAGTAAGTCCCGTGAATCCAGTAGTTCCTGTTATACCGGTTGTTCCGGTGAATCCTGTTATACCCGTTTCTCCAGTGAAACCAGTGAATCCAGTCGGTCCCGTGAATCCAGTCACCCCGAAACCACTCGGTCCGGTAGGACCGGTAATGCCGGTGTCTCCAGTAATTCCAGTAACTCCGGTAAAACCAGTAGTTCCTGTAATTCCGGTGTCTCCTGTAATACCGGTGTCTCCTGTAATACCAGTTGTTCCAGTGAATCCGGTTGTACCGGTGAAACCGGTTGATCCTATTCCGCTAGGTCCGGTAGGACCGGTAAAGCCGGTAAAACCAGTAGTTCCTGTAATTCCGGTGTCTCCTGTTATACCCGTGGTTCCAGTGAATCCAGTCGCTCCGACGCCGCTCGGTCCAGTTGGGCCGGTAATGCCGGTGTCTCCAGTAATTCCAGTAACGCCGGTAAAGCCGGTTGTTCCTGTAATTCCAGTGTCTCCTGTAATACCTGTGTCTCCGGTTATACCGGTTGTTCCAGTGAATCCTGTGAAACCCGTGAATCCAGTCGTACCGGTGAAACCAGTTGATCCTATCCCACTGGGCCCGGTAGGACCGGTAAAGCCAGTAAAACCAGTAAATCCGGTTGTTCCTGTAATTCCAGTGTCTCCTGTAATACCAGTGGATCCCGTGAAACCTGTAATACCGGTGTCTCCTGTAATACCTGTGTCTCCGGTTATACCAGTTGTTCCAGTGAATCCTGTGAAACCCGTGAATCCGGTCGTACCGGTGAAACCGGTTGATCCTATTCCACTGGGTCCGGTAGGACCGGTAAATCCGGTAAAACCAGTAAATCCGGTTGTTCCTGTAATTCCAGTGTCTCCTGTAATACCAGTGGATCCCGTGAAACCTGTAATACCGGTGTCTCCTGTAATACCTGTATCTCCGGTTATACCAGTTGTTCCCGTGAATCCTGTGAAACCCGTGAATCCTGTAGTCCCTGTAATTCCGGTGTCTCCGGTTATACCCGTTGTTCCAGATGGACCTGTCAACCCAGTGTGTCCTCCGGTCGGGCCTGTAAATCCAGTTGCGCCGATTCCACTTGGTCCGGTAGGACCAGTGAAACCAGTAAAACCAGTGAAACCGGTTGTTCCTGTAATTCCAGTGTCTCCTGTAATGCCAGTGGATCCAGTGAAACCAGT
>JBBAKX010000020.1:3720-3964 GCA_040403315.1 Flavobacteriales bacterium | reverse complement strand
ATCTCCTGTTATACCCGTTGTTCCAGTGAATCCAGTGTATCCTGTAATGCCAGTGGATCCTGTGAAACCAGTATCTCCTGTTATACCCGTTGTTCCAGTGAATCCAGTGTATCCTGTAATGCCAGTGAAACCCGTTGATCCTACACCGCTGGGTCCAGTTGGACCAGTAATGCCTGTAATTCCAGTATCTCCAGTAATTCCCGTTGTTCCTGTAATTCCCGTAATTCCAGTATCTCCCGTTATA
>JBBAKX010000020.1:1631-3620 GCA_040403315.1 Flavobacteriales bacterium | reverse complement strand
AACCGGTGGTTCCCGTAATTCCAGTATCTCCCGTTATACCCGTTGTTCCAGTGAATCCGGTAAATCCGGTTGTTCCGGTAATTCCCGTAATTCCAGTATCTCCTGTAATTCCTTTATCTCCGGTGAATCCAGTAATTCCCGTTGTTCCTGTAATTCCCGTAATTCCAGTATCTCCCGTTATACCAGTTGTTCCAGTGAACCCGGTAAACCCGGTGAAACCGGTGGTTCCCGTAATTCCAGTATCTCCCGTTATACCCGTTGTTCCAGTGAAGCCCGTAATTCCTGTTGTTCCTGTAATTCCCGTAATTCCAGTATCTCCTGTAATTCCTTTATCTCCAGTAAATCCAGTAATTCCCGTTGTTCCCGTAATTCCTGTAATTCCAGTGTCTCCTGTTATACCTGTTGTTCCAGTGAACCCAGTAATTCCTGTTGTTCCTGTAATTCCCGTAATTCCAGTGTCTCCTGTTATACCAGTTGTTCCAGTGAACCCAGTAATTCCTGTTGTTCCCGTAATTCCTGTAATTCCAGTGTCTCCTGTTATACCAGTTGTTCCAGTGAACCCAGTAAAACCGGTGAATCCAGTATCTCCGGTAATACCGGTAATTCCGGTGTCTCCTGTAATACCGGTAGTTCCGGTGAATCCAGTGTCACCTGTAATTCCTGTAGTTCCTTTAATTCCAGTATGTCCGGTGAAACCTGTGAAACCAGTAGTTCCAGTAATTCCAGTATCTCCGGTAATCCCAGTGTCTCCTGTAATGCCAGTGAAACCTGTAGTTCCAGTGAAACCTGTAGTTCCTGTGATTCCTGTATCTCCTGTAATTCCAGTGAAACCAGTGATGCCAGTAGTTCCAGTAATTCCTGTATCTCCAGTTATACCGGTAGTTCCAGTAATTCCAGTTATACCAGAAGGACCAGTCAATCCAGTGTGTCCTCCTGTGGGACCCGTAATTCCAGTGTCTCCGGTAATTCCAGTAAAACCAGTTTGACCGGTGAAACCGGTTGTTCCAGTAATTCCTGTATCTCCGGTAATTCCTGTGAAACCTGTTGTTCCTGTTTGACCAGTGAAACCTGTTGTTCCTGTAATTCCTGTATCTCCTGTGATTCCGGTAATTCCTGTTAAACCTGTTGTTCCAGTGAAACCGGTTGTTCCGGTAATTCCTGTATCTCCGGTAATTCCTGTGAAACCTGTACTTCCTGTGAAACCGGTTGTTCCAGTAATTCCTGTATCTCCTGTGATTCCGGTAATTCCTGTTAAACCGGTTAGTCCAGTATGTCCTCCAGTTGGGCCGGTAATTCCAGTATCTCCAGTAATTCCCGTGAAACCCGTGAAACCGGTTGTTCCAGTGAAACCAGTAGTTCCGGTAATTCCTGTATCTCCTGTAATTCCTGTGAAACCCGTTAAACCCGTTGTTCCAGTGAAACCAGTAGTTCCGGTAATTCCAGTATCTCCAGTAATTCCTGTGAAACCCGTTGTTCCAGTTTGACCAGTGAAACCGGTTGTTCCGGTAATTCCTGTATCTCCGGTAATTCCTGTAAAACCCGTGAAACCGGTTGTTCCGGTGAAACCAGTAGTTCCGGTAATTCCTGTATCTCCTGTGATTCCTGTGAAACCGGTACTTCCCGTGAAACCAGTAGTTCCAGTAATTCCTGTATCTCCTGTGATTCCGGTAATTCCTGTTAAACCGGTTAGTCCAGTATGTCCTCCAGTTGGGCCGGTAATTCCAGTATCTCCAGTAATTCCTGTGAAACCCGTTAAACCGGTTGTTCCAGTGAAACCAGTGGTTCCGGTAATACCAGTATCTCCCGTGATGCCCGTGAAACCCGTTGTTCCAGTTTGACCAGTGAAACCAGTAGTTCCGGTAATTCCTGTATCTCCTGTAATTCCTGTGAAACCCGTTAAACCCGTTGTTCCAGTAAAACCAGTAGTCCCTGTGATTCCTGTGAAACCCGTTAAACCCGTTGTTCCAGTAAAACCAGTAGTCCCTGTGA
>JBBAKX010000020.1:0-1531 GCA_040403315.1 Flavobacteriales bacterium | reverse complement strand
TTCCTGTATCTCCCGTGATGCCCGTGAAACCTGTTGTTCCAGTTTGACCAGTGAAACCAGTAGTCCCTGTGATTCCTGTATCTCCGGTAATTCCTGTATCTCCAGTAATTCCGGTGAACCCGGTACTTCCTGTAAAACCAGTTGTTCCAGTGATTCCAGTATCTCCAGTAATACCAGTATCCCCTGTAATTCCAGTTGTTCCAGTGAAACCGGTGGTTCCGGTAATTCCTGTATCTCCAGTAATTCCAGTGAAACCCGTTGTTCCAGTTTGACCAGTGAAACCAGTTGTTCCAGTGATTCCCGTATCTCCGGTAATTCCAGTGTATCCCGTTGTTCCAGTTTGACCAGTGAAACCAGTTGTTCCAGTGATTCCCGTTGTTCCTGTGGACCCGGTGAAACCCGTTGCTCCCGTGGAACCGGTAAAACCCGTTGTTCCTGTAATTCCGGTATCGCCCGTAATTCCGGTACTACCAGTTGCACCAGTCGAACCAGTAAATCCCGTAATTCCAGTCCTGCCAGTAGTTCCGCTCGATCCGGTAAACCCATCAATCGGGAAAAAATGAACGTTTTGTACGGCCGCAAACGAATTATCACCAGATGGATGATTTTGATTAGGGAAGCTTACATTCAAAAATAGAGGTTGAGTGTTTGCTATTACGATGGTATTTCCAGCTACATTTCCGTTCTGATAAAAAATAACGCTTTCTCCATTATAATAAAATCCAAAAATGTCGGTTTGACTCCAATTACCAGATTCCAAGAATAGACCACTCACGGTTATTGATCCATTTATAACGGAAACTATTTGCGAGCCCCATACTACAATTCCGACTACTATATTACTCAACGCAGCATTTGTGGAATTTGATAGACCAACCACATATGATTTATCTTTGTCGTTCGTCGGACTTGGTTGGAATGTAACGCGTATCGGGGCAAAATAAGATTCTAGCGAATAAGCGTTATATTGGTAATCTCCTCCGGTTCCGATCAAGGAAGTTGCCATAACTGATCCTGAATTGAGAATACTGACATAGTCGGAATTACTAGTTTTCCATGTAAATGTACCTAGACCAAAAATGCCAGTAGTGCCGGTTATTCCGGTTACGCCGGTATGTCCAGTTATACCTGTGTGTCCAGTTGCGCCAGTTTGTCCGGTCGCACCGGTAAAACCCGTTACACCAGTATGTCCAGTTATACCGGTGTGTCCCGTTGTGCCAGTTTGTCCAGTAGCACCAGTATGTCCAGTTATACCGGTGTGTCCGGTTTGACCAGTTGCGCCAGTTGCGCCAGTGTGTCCTGTTTGACCAGTGGGTCCCGTATCTCCAGTTGAACCCGTTTTACCAGTTGCTCCAGTTGCTCCGGTAAAACCGGTTGTGCCAGTTACTCCCGTTGTACCGGTTTCGCCCGTTGTACCGGTTTCGCCCGTTGTACCAGTTGTACCGGTTGCTCCTGTGGCTCCAGTAGTTCCCGTGGCGCCCGTTGTACCAGTTGCACCAGTGAAACCAGTTGTACCGGTTGCTCCTGTGGC
>JBBAKX010000019.1:23226-24526 GCA_040403315.1 Flavobacteriales bacterium | reverse complement strand
CGGATGGCTCACATGGGTTGTCGCAGTTGATGATGTCTCAAAGGTTGAAGCACGCCTAGGACGACAAGCTGTAGATGGCCATCGGACAAAGCCCGACGGCCATGATCTTTCTTGGAAGCAGATCGGTGTTCTTGGAACTCTGGAAGATAAGCAACTTCCTTTCTTTATTGAATGGAAATCACTCGATCACCCATCCACAGATGGCAAAGCAATTGCAAAGATTGTTAAAGTTGAAATCGCAGGAGATGAAAAGCGAATTACAGACTGGCTAGGAAATGATCTAGCAGCTGCCCTTGGCAGTGAGGTTGAGGTTATGTGGTTAAGCCCAGTTGATACTGAGGGTGAGTCGGGAATAGTGGCAGTGCACTTGATGACACCTAGTGGTGTTGTGAGAGTGGATTAATAGCGTCTAATTTGTGGGTTCATTTTTATTTACTCACAAGTTATAGGTTTAATCAGTCGAATCGCTAGAGTCCACAGTATAAATCAGTTACTTCCAGATAAATTCTTTAGAGAATAGAACCTCCATTTCCCATCAGAAAATATCCAGGGTGTATTCTTCCGACAAACAGTGTGAGGCGACTAATGAATGGTTAATCCATGAAAAGACGTGTGATAGCAACGATAAGTATCGGGTGTCACGAGGAATTGTCCTCCTTGGCACAATCAAATTTAGAGAAGTATGGCAAATTGCATGGTTATGATATTTCCAATTGTCGAAATACTCTGGATAGCACCCGCCCACCTTCTTGGAGTAAAGTTTTGCTCATTCTTGAATTAATGAAGAGCTATGAAGAAATATTTTGGGTTGATGCAGATGCCATAATATTGAATGACAGCCTGGACGTCTCTTCCATAGTTGAGGAAGATTCTGATCTTGCGTGGGTTTACCATGAATATGAAAATCAAAGCAGTCCAAATGCTGGAGTAATGTTTATAAGAGTGAACACCAGAACCAAAAGACTTTTCGAGCTTGCAAATGAGCAAAGAGATCTAGATCATCACCCCTGGTGGGAGCAAGCGGCATTAATGAGATTGATGGGAATTGAGACAAATGTCTGGCCTATTGGGCGGATGAACAGCACAGAACTAGTTTCAATTACAGAACAAAAATTGCCAAATGAATGGAACTCAATCAGGCAAGACCCTGCAGTACAGGCAAGAATTAGACATTTTGCTGGAGAACATTTTTGGGTTCGGAAGTTACTGATGGCCGAATATGCAAACCCTACCGGCACATCAGCCGAGACTTTAAATGAAGTTATCAACAAAATACAAGAAGATATAGTATTAAACGAAT
>JBBAKX010000019.1:18135-23126 GCA_040403315.1 Flavobacteriales bacterium | reverse complement strand
CCCTGCATCAACAAAACGAATCCCTGCATCAACAAAACGAATCCCTGCATCAACAAAACGAATCCCTGCATCAACAGAATAATTCTCTATCTCAGTATAATTTGGAAATAACAAACTCCCGTACTTGGAAACTATTTTCTCTATGGCGACTCATGCGCAAGAACTTATGACGCGTCTTTAACACATCTCACTGAAACGGAAGTATTAGTTGATACTGGGCAATCGCTGAAAAATACTGTGTATATTGAATAACATGGCAGTTGAGCTTAGGCAGCGGTTGTATCTCAAATAAATGCCCTCATCTGTCACAATTAATTGTCGACAATGTTTATTCCCTAATATCGTCAAATCTACAGAGTTTGATTTGAAGCATGGGTACTATCTACTGTATGAAGATATTAGTTTCAGGAGGTGCAGGGTTTCTGGGCTCCCACCTTTGCGATAAGTTAATAGTTGATGGGCATGAAGTTGTTTGCCTTGATAATTTTTACACCGGGAACGAAGAAAATGTGCGACATCTAATCGGTCATCCTAAATTTGAGTTGATAAATCACGATGTCACTAAACCTATCAATCTTGAAGTTGGAGGCATTTTTAATTTAGCCTGTCCGGCATCCCCGCTTTATTATCAGAGAGATCCAGTCCAAACACTAAAAACTTCCATATATGGAGCAATTAACCTGCTTGATTTGGCACAAATCAACTCTGCAAGAATTCTGCAGGCCTCAACTTCTGAGGTTTATGGTGATCCAAAAGTCTCACCACAACATGAAGATTATTGGGGGCATATAAATCCGATTGGCATACGGTCATGTTATGACGAGGGCAAAAGGGCCGCTGAGACTTTATTTACGGATTACAACCGACAATTTGATGTCGATGTTCGAATTGCAAGAATATTCAATACGTTCGGCCCTCGAATGGCAATAGATGATGGAAGGGTAGTGAGCAATTTTATTACCCAATCTCTATTAGGTGAGGATATAACTATCTACGGAGATGGGAATCAGAGTCGAAGTTTCTGCTATGTAAGTGACTTAATTGATGGTCTCACGAAACTGTTTTTTACTGAAGATATACGTACCCCTATCAATTTGGGAAACCCGGATCCTATTTCTATTGCCGAATTAGCCAAAGAAATTATAAAAATCACAGGAAGTAATTCAAAGATTGTGTTTCGTGATTTACCTTTAGATGACCCAAAAACCAGAAAACCTGACATAGGGAAAGCAAAGAAACTGATAAATTGGAATCCAATAGTTTCCCGTGACGAAGGCTTACATGCAACGGTGAAATATTTTCAAAAACTCCTCCTTTAAGCCACAACAGAATTAATAAGAAGGTGTTTTACTTTCCTTGTAAAATTCGCTGTGAGGAGTAACCAAGAGGGCGAAGAGACTGGAGAGTGTAGAATAGAAACAAATCCTTTAGGAAATCAAATGGGCAATAAGTCTCTTGTGATTATTAGTAATAACCTCACATCACCCAACCAAAGAGGTGAATAGCAGTCTAAAGGGTACAGAGGTTAAGGAAAGTATAATTACGGTACACTTTTGATGCTAAATCGGATCGTACGAGTTAATTGGGTTCAAAAAGGCCTGAGAATGTTGGAGATTGGATAGTGGTTGAATCAATAAAACAGGGCGACGACCACAGCGAGTACTCTGGAAAGAGTGAGCTACTCGTAAGCGAAAACTCGTTAGCCTCATATAACCAATTTATTGTTAAAGAGTTTATAAAATTTTCGAAACTGAGTAGATTCGAGACTGAAAGTCGCGGGAGAGGCTTCCGAACTCTAGATTTTGGTGCAGGGTATGGAACACTTGCCTTAATCTGGAGGGAATTAACTGGCCAACAAGTCGAATGCCTAGAAATTGATGAAGAGCAGCTTTTGGAGATAAAATCTCGTGGGTTTACTGCCTGGAATTCCATTGCTGCAATAAAAACTAAATTTGATTTTATCTATAGTAGTAATGTACTTGAACACATAGAGAATGATGAAAGTTGTCTCATGGAATTAGCAGAATTGCTGGAGCGAGGCGGCCGAATTGGAATATATGTTCCTGCTTTTAAGTTGCTGTTTTCGGATTTAGACAGATCCGTTGGCCATTTTCGTAGGTATGGAAAGAAAGAGCTGATTAGGAAAGTAGAGAACACGGGTTTAACTGTTACGAATTGCCAGTATGTAGATAGTCTTGGGTTTTTTGCAACCTTAGTAATTAAGGCTCTTGGATGGAAGTCAACTGGCAATATTGGTGGCGCTAAAAGTCTAAAGATATATGACATGATAATCTTCCCGATAAGTCGTCTCGTCGATACACTAACCTTTGGAAAAATTGTCGGCAAGAATTTGATGTTAATCGCAGAGAAGTAGGCTATAAATCTATTTCTTTGCTATAGCAATTAGAGATATTCCAAATGGCATAAATTTGCCAAGCAAACTATCTGTCTTCAATACCAATTTTAGAATCAAATTAAGAAAACACCCTTGATTTTTAAGTTGGGAGTTTGGAATCCTAGAGCCTGGTAGCGACCTCACCAAGAGCGCAACTGGAAACAAAGAAACATATAGGTATTTCACAGACAATATCTCTAAGCCAGATTTTCTCAGTACTTCGCAGAGTTCTTTTCTGCGGTATCTCTTAAAGTGTTTCAGAAAAATGTCATGTCCGCTCCAAAGAATCATGAAAGCAGGAACGGTAACCACGAATTTTGCTCCAACTTTTGCATTTTCGACATATGTTGTCAAAAAATCTACGTCATTTTCCACGTGCTCAAGGACATCGGTAAGCAGATATAAATCTCCTTGGAGACCATTAGGTTTTTGCAAGTAGGTTATTCGTGATTTCTCATCTTTAAATGAATCCAAACTATAGCCAGGATCAATCGCAGTGCAACTCAATCCATCATTTTGACGCAAAAGCTCTAGCGAGAAAAGCGCTGAACCCGCACCAATATCGATCAGACTTTTCGACCTTGGCAAGTCATTCTTTAGATATTTCAAAATTGAATTGAATTTGTGTTCGTAATACCAATGGGTCAAAGGAGCTTCAAGTTGATTTTCAATTAGGTTCATGTTTAGAGGCTCACACTCCCACTATTTGATGATTTAACTAACTTACGAATAACTATAATTTCACGAATAACTCTCACGAATTCTCGAGAATTAATCTTCGATTTGCCAATTTCCTGCCAGTTTTCAAGGGGAATCTCCCAGACTCTTTCCATATGTGTCCGAGAAATCCGTAAGAGTATTTCTATGTCGAAGAACCAACGAGTCACGAATTTAGTGGTGACTGCTTCTGTAAAGTCAGAATTACGAAGAAAGATTTTGAACCCGCTCTGTGTGTCATATGGTGGGTTATTCCAGCCCAAGCATACGTAAGAAACAATAATTCTTCCGAGATAATGCCTCAATTTACTGCGCTCTATATTTCGACCCGATAACGCAACACGAGAAGCTATAAGACAGGTCAATTTAGAAGGTTGAATGAATTTAGAGTTTGCAATACTGACAATATTTCTGATATCGGTTGGGCTGAAGGCACCGTCAGAGTCCAAAAATCCTAGGTAGTCCGGGTTAAAACTACTTAAAGCATAATTAAGGCCGAATCTTATTGCCTCCTCTTTTCCCAAGTTCTTAGGCAAATTCAAAGATACAACATTTGATTTTTCGATGGAATTTAGAATTCTCCCAGTTTCATCAGTCGAGCCATCGTTCACGAAAATAAAGATAGAGTTTGGGATACTTTCTACAATTTCAGTCCAATAACCTAAATTAAACCGTGCAGCCTCATTAAAGCAGGGCACCACAAAGGCGATCACGTACCAGCAATTCACTCAAATACAAGTAACTAAGTGAGGCTTCATCTAGGTGTTACAAATTATAGCTCAACTCGAGAAATGAATGGCGATGAGAAGCGGTGTTAGCCTCTATGTTTTAGTTATATTTGTAGTCCAGCTAGCTAGCCACCAGGATGGATATTAGATTGAGGACAATCGCATGAAACAACCAGTAATAAACTGGCTGGCACAGAAAGATAGAGCAAGGGTGATTCTGATTGTATTCACACTCCTTGTCGCAGCCGCCTGGATACAAGTGTTACAAATTAATATCGACATTAATACTGGCGATCCAATTTTTAGCGAAGCTAATTATAAGGACCTCTTTATCAACCACAACCCATTGCACGGCTGGTTAGTTCCTAAATCTCCATACTACTTTCCGGATGTTATTCTATATTTCCTTTTTCGCTTTATAGCAGGAGACTATGCATTAGCAACTTATCTCTATAGTCTATTTACTTACTTAATGTTTATTTTGGCTTTTTACTACATTTTATTAAAAACAATAAGAAAAAATCCTATAAAAAATCTTTTCTATGCATGTATGTGGGGTTTAGTTCTACTTCTATCAACATCAATATCGACCTGAAGCGGGCCACAAAATCTATTCGGAGTCATAAACTACGGCAGTTCAGGTCCACTTTTGCAACCACTTTTTCATTCAGGGGCTGTAATAAATGGTATTTTGCTATCGTACTTATGGATACAGATTATGTCTGCACGCGTGCGTCAGATCTCTAAGTCGATACTATTAACAACTTTTGTGTCAATCAGCGTCGCGTCTGACTTATGGATTATCCCTTGGTATATCTCAGGTTTAGTAGTCGTCTCGATTTACTACTCAATTTTGGAAAATAGTAGGTTAAGTGTTAAAAACTATTTCATTAGTGTAGCATCGGTAATGCTAGGATCAATAATCGGTGTCACCTTCAATTCTCTTATGGGGACTTTAAAATTAATCTATTTTTCAAATGTTCCAACTGGGGTATTGAATCAGAGCTTTAACGAATCATTTCAAGCAACCTTTAACCTTTTAAAGAATAGTATTCTGATTTCACCCGCAGCTTGGATAATACTGACATTATTGCTTGTATCAGTATCATATGGCTTGCAAAATCAAAATGTTAAAGCAAAAGTCAAGTCAT
>JBBAKX010000019.1:0-18035 GCA_040403315.1 Flavobacteriales bacterium | reverse complement strand
CAAAGTCATCAAAGTCATCAAAGTCATCAAAGTCATCAAAGTCATCAAAGTCATCAAAGTCATCGCAGCGATTAGAATTTCCCAAAATAGAACTCACTACCGTTGTCTCAAAAATTTTATTCATGATGCTTGTAGTCACTTTTCTTGCAACCGTGACAATTACAGTTTATGAAAATCTTATTTCTGACGTAGGGCAAATTCGCTATTTCACAGGTGTATTTTTCCTTCTCTGGCTCTATTCAGGGTATTTCCTGATCATTAAGATGGAAAATCATAAACCTTTTAGATTAGTACTCCCAATCATATTTCTATTTAGTATTTTCTTTTCCTTAAATCAGATAGAAAATTTCAAAAGCCTCTCTGTATTTGGTCCCCGAACTGATTATCCAGCAAATATTTCTTGTTTAGATCAATTAGCAGCCAAGCACAAATTGAAGCATGGCGTAGGAGAATACTATTTTGCAAAGCCCACTACAGTTTTAACGAAAGCAAATCTAGTTGTTACACAAACTACTTACAATTTCGATATATATCATTGGATGAGTACATACTATTACAATTTAGCACCTAATGCGAGTAATACGCTGCCAAAGATTGATTTTGTCGTGAGCGATCCGTACCGTCCGAGATATTCAGAAATTCAGGATATCTTTGGGAAAGCAAAGTCAATTGAAACCTGCGGAGCTTGGAGAGTGTTTCTGTATACTGGCGACTCGGGTAAGAAAATTAATGAAGTTATGAAGATTAAAGTGAATGATTTTTTTAGAACACTAAATGATTCACGAATAAGGATTCCTTTGGAATAATCTCCGAATAGTTTTTGTGTCCATTCGACCTATTCAAGTCATTTCGCGGGATGAGATAAATTTTGGCGCATGGTTTATGGTTGTGTTGAAAAACTGCTGATGACCAAGTGAATCAAAAGTTTTACGATAAGTTCTAATATGAAGAAATAGCCTTGATAATATTTTTTCGGACAGACCTAAAATCCAATCTTAGATTCCTTTTCTGGGGAGGAATCCAACTAATCACTTGACCCTTGTATTAACCAGGTTACCAATTGTTTCGGTTAAGTTAAACGTGGGCAATAATCCCAAATTAATCAATTTTGAAGTATTACCGACAACTATCTGCTTCGTTGATGAATCTTTAGCACCACTTGACTGAACTTCAACAATTGAACCACTTTCAGTTGCTAAAATTAGAGTGTCACAAATCTGTTGTAAAGTGTGAGAAATGCCTGAGCAAAGATTGTATATTTCTCTAGGTGCACCTTTTTGTGCAATTTGGATGAGCAACCTAGCCGAATCGTCAACGTCTAAATAATCTCGGCCAAGGGTTATGTCTCCTACTTTTAGGACTCCATGTAATCCGGAAAGCTTAATTTTAGCAATCTCTAATAGCCATTCATCGACAAAATCACCTCTACGGTTTGCACCCAATGTGAAGAATGGTCTGACGATTATTGACTTTGCATATCTTTGAACAATAGTTTCCGTAGCAAGCTTCGAAATTGCGTATGGACTACTTGGAGCTAACCGAAAAGTTTCAGGAATGCTGAATTCAGAGTCGTCATAAACTGCACTCGAACTTACTAAAATCAGGAGAGGTTTGGCCCCACTTATTTCTATTGACTCAACCAAATTTTCAGCAAGTGAGATATTTTTGCTTATAAATTCAAAAGGATTATCCCAAGAAGCTTTAATCGAAGTGTTTGAAGCTAGGTGGAATACTATATCTGGCTCAATCTTACGAATTCTATTAGCGATTTCTTGTACATCAAGTTTCGAGATTAGGCTGAGATCCGAAAACAACCCACTGGTATTTACTCTATTTATTTCTGCAACGGTGTGGCTATCTGAAACTAGGGCACTTACTAAAGCCGTACCAATAAATCCCTTCGCGCCAGTTACTATTGTCTTCATTTTGGATTAGCAGACAACTTCTGTCATTATTTGAGCGGACTTGTATCCTGCCTCAATAATTCTCATAACTCGGTGTGCTTCTTCCGGAGTAGCACAGTCAGAAAGATTCCCCTTGCAGGCTGATTTAAACGAATCCCACTCTTTAATCCAGGATTGATCGCCCCCTCGAAATTCAACAGTTTTGCTTCTGAAGGGTTGCCCCGGCAAATTCATTCCAATTTTAAGTGTCTCGACGCCATATGACCCACCCAGACCTTCAATTGTTGCAAAGCCATTCTCCCCGAATATCTCAATCGAGAATCTGTTGTGCCATTGCAAGAGTGTCGAAGTTACGTTACTAATTGCGCCGTTTTCATGGGTTATTAGTGCAAGTCCAGAATCTTCGCCAGAAGTATTTGGAAGAATAAAGTTCATAGGCTTTAGGAAAATACTCTTAACGCCACCAATCAGGAATTGCATAAGATCTACTAGATGTGAGCCCTGTTCCATGAATTGACCGCCGGCTGCCACTTTTGGATCCGCTCTCCATTCATGTCGATACTCATCTCTAAGACCTATGCCGTACAAGCTACGAGAGAATTTAATCGTCCCTAACTCACCGGTATCGATTATTTTCTTCAGGTCAAGTATGGCTGGATGAAATCTATGGTTGAAACCACATCGCAATATTGCATCTGATTTCTTTGCAAGCTCAAGCAAAGCATTGGATTGTTCAGAATTTTGTGTGAAAGGTTTTTCTACCAAAACATGTTTCTTAGCCTCTAGCGCCATTGTTACGTAGGAAAAATGAGAATCGGGAGGTGTGCAAATTATAACTGTGTCTACAGCCCCAGTTTCAAGCAGCTTT
Organism: Flavobacteriales bacterium; assembly: GCA_040403315.1. GTDB lineage: Bacteria > Bacteroidota > Bacteroidia > M30B66 > M30B66 > CAMCXT01. The sequence continues at coordinate 15,263 of JBBAKX010000019.1, read as the reverse complement.
GTCGCAGAACTAAAATTTTGACACCCAAAAAAATTGGAGAGACTGGACGCGGTTTCCTGATTATCTGAATATATTCCAATTAAGAAATCACCTTTGGAATCTAAGATTGCTTGCCCGCGCCGCCGGGCTTGTAAGCCAGATCCAATTATTACAGCCTTCATGTGATTCCAATCAAAATATTTTCCGGTAATTTAGCGGCAAGGCTACTCCATTTTGAGACAAGTAACCCTCAATATCAATAAAAAGCTCGTTAGTTACAAAATCAGAGATTTCGTTCTTTAGTGTGGGCCACGGGGACACCAGAATAAAACAATCCACATTATTAGTACTCAACCCCCCTACTTCTGTGAAGAGTCCATAACTGGTTTGTTGTTGCTTAACTCTGGGATCGTAAGCAGTCACGTTAAAACCTCTGGCCATCAATTCCTCAATAAGCCACAAACCTGGCGATCTTCGCAAAGTTGAAGTTTCAGCTGTATAAGTTAAGCCGATTACGCAAATGGTTAATCTTTCGGTTCCCTGTAGCTCTTCAGAATCCAATAATTTATTCAAAACATAGTTCTTCTGCTCATCGTTTGAATCGAGAATGCTTCCGATGAGTGATGTTCCAAGAGACATTTCTCCTGAGATATTTTCTAATGAAACTAGGTCTCTTGCCAATGTTCCCCCAAAAAATGGGAGGCCTGGCCGCTTAGGACTCATTTTTCCTACTCGAGGTTCTAGCTCCAGAAGTTCGATGATTCTTTTACCAACCGCACCTACAGCACTACCTAACCGATTAATTTCATTCCCAAAGGCGATATTCATCGCAAGGTAGCTGTTTAAAGAATGTTTAAGTAGTTCAGCTTCTGTTTGCGTACAAAAACTAAATTCAACACCTGTAAAATTGAAAAAATCTTTCCAATATTTCTGGTTTTCCTCTGAACAACCTACTACGGGCAGCGGTGGGATACGAAACCTTTCAATTGCCTTTCCTAACCGTAGATTCTCCGGCAGTACAGAGATTCGTTTCGACAAATTAGGAATCGACTTGGAATATTCCAAAATCACTCCTTCACAAGTACCCACCGGTATCTGTGCAGAGACAAGGATTTGGGTGCTCTCTGTAGTAGCGAGAAGTACAAAATGCAGATCTGATTTAAAGTCTGATAAATCGCTCTCATCTTCCTCGTTAACGCTTGTGTCATGCGCCAAGATTATTACGGAGTTTGATTCAAAGATTACTTCATCTTTGATAAGAAAATGCAGGTAACCGGCTTCTTTACCCAGTTTGACTAATTCGATTAAGCCTGGCTCAAACACTGGAAATTGAAGTGACTCCAGCAAGACTTTTTCACTGGAGGAATCAACAACACAGGTCACATCAAATTCATTTTCGGCTAGTACACCAGCCATTACAAATCCCTGATGCCAAGCACCCAGTATGTAGACCTTATACATCTTTATCTTTAGTTATTGAAATTTGAAAAATTTGAAATAGATTTAAATTCCACGATCCTAATGAAAGTGGATATGAACGACGATGAATGGAATCATTTTGAAACGTCTGTCGAATTACGGTGCTTATTCCAAGAACATGGTTTTGATGCTCAATTGCCCATAGATATTTTATCTCCGCAATGGGGCGCTTAGTTCGTTTGGCATATTTTTTGTGGGCGGCAAAATGCCGAATCCAGCGATAAATCATCCCAGGATCATTTGGAAGGTAGACACTAAGTTCACCGCCATTTCGTAAAACGCGCCGGCATTCACTTAGAACTTTTGCTGGAGAGTCAACATGATGCAAAATACAGGTTAGGATTATTCTATCGAAAGACTCATCGTTAAAGGGAAGATTTTCTGCATCGCCGAGGACAAAATTAACTTTAGGTAGGTCCACACTTTCAATTGCTGGGTTAAGTTTTTGAGAATGATCTAGCAGATCTAAAATCGTGTATTTGGAAAACTTTCCAGACAAGAATGGAATATGTTGCCCATCCCCGCCGCCAATATCTAATATCGAAGATTGAGGCGTAGTTTTCTTACCTCTTTCAAGCGATTGGTGTGTCCATCGTTCAAACAACCCAAGGCCTCCAGTGTAATAAACATCATTATAATCCCTGTAATGTTGAACAATTATTGGGTCCATTAGCTGCCAACCTTCTTCTTCATCGAAACTTTCATTCTGATTCTCTTTGTAAAAATTCTAAAAATCACTTTTAAAAGTATTGGGACTTCCTTGGAGAATCGGATCTTTTTTCCTTGAGAATAGTCTCGACTCCGATATGTCGCTGGAACTTCGAGTGGCTTAATGCCCTTTAAGGCCAATTCTCCAATTACTTCTAAATCCCAATCAAACCTCTCACAAATAAAATCTATTCCTTCAATTGATTCTCGTGTGAATACTTTCCACATTGTAAAAGGATCTTGTGTTCTGATGCCGTATGACACGTTTATCAGCTGAGCACCAATTACGTGTGCAACATTTAAGAAGCGCGCCTTCCAATTATGAGTTTCAAAGTCCCTAATTGAGTGACCAGCCCAGCGACTTCCGAGCACAAACCTTGTTCTCCCTTCGGCGATGGGCCGTAAGAGATCGAATACATCCACAAATCTATATTCAAGATCGGAATCAAAAATGCATATCACTTCCTTACTTGATCTCTTCAGCCCGTCGCGTACTGCATTTCCTTTCCCTAAGGGCTCATCTTGCAAAATAACAATGACCTTTGGATGGTTCAAGTATTTTTGTACTGCTTCACGAGTTCCATCACGGGATGCGCTCTCAACAATGATTAATTCAAGGTCGAAAATTTTTGCATTTTCGAGTACTTCTTCTATTGCGGCAGTAACACGGGTAACCTCGTTGTATACAGGCATGATTACCGAGAGGGACATGGAATCCTGAGTTGAAGACCTATTGATTTCTAGACTAGACATCTTTGAATACCCAAGGATTTTCAATTATCCATTTAGCTGTATCAAGTATGGAGTCTTCGATGCTAACCATTGGAGTCCAACCTAGTGAATTTGCCTTCGTAATGTCTAGTAAAATTGTCGGATTATCTCCAATCCAACCACGGGGGCTATTTCCAAAGAGTAATTCTGGAGAAATTCTTAAGCATTCAGAAATTAACTCAATTGAGCGTCGAATTGTTATTGTCTCCGCACGGCCAATATTGAAGACTTCAAAATTGGCGGGGCCGCGTAAATCCGTGATGGCATTGACGCAATCTGAAACGTGCATATATGACTTAGTTTGCGTTCCGTCACCTAGTACCTCCAACCCAGAAGGATCCACGGACAGCTTCTGAATGAAGTCATAAACATGCCCATGGGTGTATCTGGGGCCAAGAACAGACACAAATCGGAGAACCGTTACTTTGAATTTATTTGCTTCTGCGTATGCACCCAGGAAAGACTCGCAAGAATACTTCGAGGCACCATACAGACTAGTTTGTTGATGGATTGAGGAATTTTCCGGTGTGGGCACCATTACGGATTCACCGTATATTGAGCCGGTAGAGGAAAAAATAAAATTTTCGACTCCTGCGGTAGCGGAAAGCTCGGCGACACTTAGCGTTTTACTTAAATTAATATCAAAATCTCGCCTTGGGTCATCCCACCCGTTTCGAACATCAGCATTTGCTGCTAAGTGATAAACGTCATCTATGCCATCGAAATATTCGCGGAGAAATTCAATGTCATCAATATCGTGTCTCACAAGTCTAGCCTTTTGATTAATGAATTCAGATCGGCCAGTTCGAAAGTTATCCACAATCGTAACCTCATCGCCCCGATTAATGAGGGAATCAACTAGGTGCGAGCCAATGAACCCAGCCCCACCAGTCACTAACGATTTTCGCCTTGGCACCTTGAAATCTTATACTGACAATAACCAGAGGCCCACTAATACGCGCAGCCAATGCAGCCAATCCTAATGAACCTTGCTGCTTAAACAGAGTATTTCTCATTAACTTTGCAAAATTGAAGCAGAAGCGTGGCTTCTGTAAAGAATCTACCTATAATCAAGAAGTGAGTTGGACTATCGAGGGAGGTCTCCCCCAGTGATTATTGCACGGAGCCCTCTTAGAGTATCTCTAGGTGGAGGAGGAACTGATTTACCATCTTACTACCAAAAACACGGGGGATTCTTACTTGCTGCAGCTATAGATAAATACGTATACGCGACGGTAACGCGGCCATTCACCCAAGGAATCTATTTAAAATATTCAAACTTGGAACAAGTCCAAGATATTGACGAAGTCAAGCACCCAATTATTAGAGAGGCGCTCCGAGAGTTAAAGCTTCGGACTCCCCAAGTCGAAGTTACAACCCTTGCTGATATTCCTTCAGGGACAGGTCTCGGTTCAAGTGGGAGCTTTACAACCGCTCTCCTGAAAGCACTTTACGCGCACTACAGGAGAAATATCCACCCGTCTGAACTCGCTGAACTAGCATGCAAAATTGAATTAGAAAAATTGGGAGAACCTATTGGTAAGCAAGACCAATATATAGCGGCATTCGGAGGTATAACCGCTTTCACATTTAACACGGATGGGACTGTTATATCTGAGTCCTTACCTATATCTACCGATACTTTGCATAATCTAGAAGACAATCTCTTGTTATTTTTTACAGGTATCTCTCGTTCTGCCAGTTCGATTTTGTCTGACCAGGATATGAAGTCGAGAGCAAATAACAAGGCAATGTTGGAAAACTTGCACTTTACGAAAGAACTGGGATTTAGAAGCCGTGACGCTTTAATTGGTGGCGATACAATTCAATTTGGCACACTTATGCATGAACATTGGATGCATAAAAAGGAGAGATCAATGGGGATGAGCAGTAAATTTATTAACAATGCTTACGAAGTTGCTTTGGAAAACGGAGCTGTAGGTGGGAAATTAGTAGGTGCAGGCGGCGGCGGGTTCTTAATGTTTTATGCAAGGGATAAAAATAAACTCAGGAATGCTATGTCAAATTTGCATCTAGAGGAAGTTCGGTTCAAATTTGATTTTGAAGGCACAAAGGTAATTCTCTCTTAATGTTAACTGTGGCTATTCTTGCTGGAGGATTTGCGACCCGCGTTCGGCCCCTAACTGAAACAATTCCAAAGTCGATGATTGAAATCTGCGGCCAGCCTTTTGTACATTGGCAGATGCGGCAACTCGCAAAAGCCGGAGTTACAGAAGTTATTTTTTGTGTTGCATATAAAGCAGAGGCAATAATAGATTTCATAGGTGACGGTTCCAATTATGGAATGAGAGTTAGGTATTCGCATGATGGACCGAATCAACTTGGAACCGGCGGTGCAATTGTAAAGGCCCTTCCACTCCTCGGTAAACAGTTTTTAGTTTTATATGGGGATTCATACCTGCCCACTGATTACTCAAAGATAATCAAAGTATATTGTGACAGTAATAAGCCAGCCCTGATGACAGTTTATGCAAACCACGGAAGATTCGGTGCAAGCAACGTGGATTTTACAAATGGTGAGTTAAGGCGGTACCAGAAAGGTATAAATTCACCTGAAATGACACACATAGATTACGGTTTAAGCTGCTTCGATGAATCCGTCTTTTCAAAATATTCTCCAGCCATAACTCTAGATTTGGCAGAGATCTGTACGCATTTGGCATCCCAAAATCTTTTGGCGGGTTTTGAGGTAGAGGAGCGCTTTTATGAAATAGGCTCACATAAGGGGATAGTTGATTTCACCGCGTATATAGAAAGGAGCATAAGTGAATTATAGTCAAATACATCTTGATGAATCTGTCAAAATCGCCTCAGCGATAAACTCAGAGACAATAGAAGCAATGGTGCAATTATTGAAGTCGGTTAAAGATGCCAAGGGTCGATTATTTTTCCTTGGAGTCGGAGGCAGCGCTGCAAACGCTGGTCATGCCGTGAATGACTTTAGAAAGCTTGCAGGAATTGAGTCGTATGCACCGACGGATAATGTAGCTGAGTTAACGGCGCGCACTAATGATGAGGGGTGGGCAACAGTTTTTTCTGGGTGGCTCAAAGTAAGTAATCTCAATGCAAATGATTGCCTGTTTATTCTCTCTGTTGGGGGAGGCGATAAGGACCGCGGAGTGAGTGCGAATCTATGTGAAGCTATCGATTATGGAAGAGCCGTTGGAGCTAAAATCACAGGAATAGTAGGTCGCGACGGTGGCTATACAGCAAAAAATGCTGACGTCTGTCTTGTAGTACCTACAGTAAATCCTGCCACAGTCACCCCGCATTCCGAATCCTTCCAAGTGGTAATTTGGCATTTAATGGTTTCTCACCCAGACCTTAAATCCAATCCCACCAAATGGTAGATTTGTAAAATAAATGAATAAAGCTGTCTTTTTAGATCGAGACGGTGTACTGAATAAGTGTTTTGTAGTAGACGGAGTCCCCAAGCCTCCCAAAAACATAAATGACGTAGAAATTATTGCTGGGGTAAAGGAAGCAATCGAACTCCTTCTAAAAAGAAGTTTTGTGATTGTAGTTGTGACTAATCAGCCCGACGTATCAAGAGGAACATTAGATCAAGCAACAGTTGAAACCATAAATGAGTTTCTTGGTCAAGAGCTTGGAATTGAGCATTTTTTTACTTGCTATCATGATGATTTTCATAGTTGCGATTGCAGAAAGCCAAAACCTGCTTTGCTATTGCGGGCTGCACGAGATTTAAACCTAGATCTCAGTAAGAGTTTTATGGTCGGAGATCGCTGGCGCGATATAGAAGCTGGACAGGCAGCGGGCTGCCGCTGCTTCTTTATTGACTATAAATACAAGGAGAAGTCCCCAGTTTTTCCCTTCATCAAGGTAGCCTCACTTATTGAAGCTGCCCACTTAATAATGGAGAATCAAGATGATACTTTCAGTTGAGAACTTGAAAATTAAACTTTTTGCAGATGGAGCTGACTTAGCAGGTATGCTAGCAATGAATGCAAAACCCTATATTCAAGGTTTAACAACAAATCCAACATTGATGCGCAAGGCTGGTATAACAAATTATAAATCATTCGCGGTTGAAGTCCTATCTCAGATAACTAAGAAACCAATTTCATTCGAAGTTTTTAGCGATGACTTGGAAGAGATGAAGTCCCAGGCTCTTGAAATTGCAAGTTGGGGTGAGAATGTGTATGTAAAAATTCCAATCACTAACACATTAGGAGATTCAACAGCACAAGTAATTCATTTTTTAGTAGGGCAAGGTGTTAAAGTGAATGTCACTGCATTAATGACCTTAGAGCAAGTCAAAACTGTTAGCGCAGTTTTAGACCCGATGATTCCAAGCTATGTGTCTGTATTTGCAGGGCGAATTGCAGATACGGGTAGAAATCCAGAGCCCATTATGAAAGAAGCGATTAGCGAATTACAAAATTTGCAAAATACAGAACTAATTTGGGCCAGCCCAAGGGAACTCTTAAATATCTTTCAAGCTGATGAAATTGGGTGTCATATTATTACTGCGACCAATGACATCTTGCAGAAACTCGAATTAGTAGGAAGAAGTCTAGAGGCGTACTCATTAGAAACAGTACAAATGTTTAGGAGAGATTCCGTTGCGTCTCAATTTGAACTATAAGTTTTTCAGTTTTAAATATAAGCTACAAGTTATTCTATTTACATTTTTAACGATGGTCTTTTATGGTAAAACTATAGCGCCAGGGGTATATTGCCGATTCAAAGGGGTGGCAGAGGCCGACTACTGCCGCTATTACCCACTGAGTGGTGATGAACCAAATTACTTAATGGATGCAATATCCATGGGAATTTATCACACCCGCAATTCATACAAGTTGTATTACGATCCAGAAATAGTGACTTCTATTTATCCAAGTCCTATTCTATACCCGCATGTAGTTGGAGATGCACAAGTTTCATATCACGGAGTTGGATTGTCAATTTTACTAATCCCGGCAGTCTTTTTTGTCTCGAAAGTATTGGTCGCAAAAATAATTGTTTCGCTTATTGCGGCAGCATCAATCACAGTACTATTCGATTTAACTCTTAGGGTTACAAATTGGGTACACTCCAAAATTACTTTTATGATATTCATAGTTATCGGGCTGACTGCCCCAGTACTGTTTAATGCGAATCAACTTTATCCCGAATACCTATGTCTATTATTACTTGCAATCCCACTAAATATTGTTTACAGGAGTTCTAAATCTAGTTTCCAATTGGGATCACTTCTACTAATTTTGATTTGTTTAAACTATATATGGTGGCTGAATGTACGCTATATTCCTTTGGCATTTACAGCACAAATTGCTTTTGTAGTCTATTTCCTAAAGCACTTGGTCGAAAAGACTGGATCCAAGAATTCAAAACGATATCTATCTATTACTCTCCTCCTCTGTACTTTGAACATACTCACCATGACATACTTTTTCAAAATTTGGTACGGAACTGCAAACTTATTCTTTATTAGTCAGTTACAGCCAACTGGACTGAGAGCTGGAGATTTTGCAGCCGTATATCGAACCGCTGGAACATATATCTTTGGTCAAACGGAGGGTTTAATTCCATGGGCGCCAGTATTCATACTTGCAGTACCTGGGTGTGCAATTCTTTGGTCCAGATTTAGGGTTAATCTCTTTTACATTGCAATCCCTTTAGCGATATATCTTGCAACAATAGTTCAAGCTGCTGCGCTAGGCGGCAGTGTGGTTCCTTTGCATTATATAGCTCTAATAGTGCCATTTTTAGGGATTCCTATGGCCGCATTCTTTATCTCTTATATAGATAGATACCTAAATTCAAGAAACAAAACATCCTCCGTCGCAGCCCATATAGGGAATAATCAAGAAAAGTTAAGGAGACTAAAAGAAGCTTCAGTAGCACTTGCGATAACTTTTTCTATAGTTTGGTCACTTGCACTGAGTGCAAGTGGAGTTCGAAACGAAGGTTATCTATATATGCGATCTGCCTCGCAGGAGTCACCCATACTGCCTCTGGCTAAGGTTGGTCAATCATTTTGGCCGCATTATCTTTCACCAAATAAAGATAATGGATCACTTGGGGTGCCTCCCCTCAATTCATGGACCGATCAGGGGGGAAACCTAATATCAGTTTTTAGCCAAGGCTATCGATCGGCTGGTGCTTACGAAGCAACGATTGACGTAGAGTCAAATGCAGATGCCCCAATAGAATTTAGTCTGTCCGTCGGCAAAAATAGCCAGACTGGTGTAACGGAAATTGACTCCAGAAAATTTCAGATTGAACCAAAAGAAAATACCCAAATTTCAATCCCATTTCAATTTTACGAGACAAGTGAAATTGTTTGGAGTTTAAAGTCAAATATTCGAACAGATTTCAAAATAAGTAAAAGTGATATGAGGGTTCTAAATCAACAACGTCCTTCAGGCTTTTCCGATCTCGGTTTTACTATTCTTGCGTTGTGGATGCTTCTGACCCTATTTAGGAACGAATTAAGAAATCAAATGATGAGTAAGAAAAGGTTGTCAGCTGAGTGAGAACTTTCATATATTCCAAGTCGGATTTTTTCAATGGCTAGTACACATTCGCGCAAGGTTATTCATTCGTTAGTTTACTCAAATTTTCTAGAACATGGCGCTGGCATAGGAAATGATATGCGAATGGTTTTTGCCGACCTCCAAAATCTTGAAATCGAGTACACACTTACAAAGCCAAGCAGAAGCCACTTTGGTGCGGTTTACAATGTTCTTCGCGTGCTGCTCCTGGGGCCAAAGAAAATTCCTGGAATAGATTTTGCATACGCACCACAAGTTATGCCCAAAATCTATAAAGTCCCGCATTTAGTTAGAGTGCATGACATTTTTCCCCTTACAAATCCTGAATGGTTCAAATTGAAATCGAGAATCTATTTTTTTCTTTCAATGAAAACTCAAATGAGAAGCTATTTCCTCTTTGACTCAGTGACATCTAAGAATGAGTTTGTAAAGTATTTTGGTGAACTTGATTTAAATAATTATGCTGTAATGTATTGCAAAACCCGCGAGTTACGGCGAGAAAATTTTTGCAAGACTTGCAGCGGTTGCATTCAACTAAAAAATCACAAAGAAACACAATATGCACTCGCGGTTGGGACAATCGAGCCGAGAAAAAATTATGAGTACTTAATTAAAAATTGGGCGGGTTTGCTTCAAAACCGCGAAGAAAAAATCAAATTATATGTTGTCGGATCAGAAGGCTGGAAAACTTCGAAAGTTACTAGAATATTGCGCGCCGGAGTCAAAAATGTGCTCTGGCTGGAGAAAGTTTGTGACTCAAGCCTGTATGAGCTTTATGCAAACGCGGCAATATTTATTTCTGCCTCAAAGGCTGAAGGATTCAATCTTCCAGTGCGTGAAGCCCTATCCTTCGATATACCAGTAGTCTTAAGTGATATTGATGTGCACCGAGAGCTGTACAGTGATGAGGCATTTTTTTTCAAACTAAATTCTTTGCACTCATTGAATGAAGCACTGAAGAATGCTTTAGATTTCCCCTTACGAGTCAACTCGTTCGATATAGAAAAGAATAATTCCCAAAATTATTCAAAGAAAATTTTGAGTAAGGCAATAGTGAAGGTAGTCAATCAATGACACGAATTTTGTGGGTTGGATGTCATAAACTTTTAGTTAAAACCGAACTAGTTGCGTTAAGGGATTTAGGATTTGAAGTTTACAGACCTACGTACCTTTCGGAGATTTATGACCAGAGCGCAATCTTAGAAGTTGATTCTAATCCTTCTTCGCTCCCTTTAGAGGTCTTACAAATATTCAATTCGACAAACTTTTTCTACGACCCTATTTCAGAAGAAGTCTCAAAAGTCATTAATGAATACTTTGACGCTTGCATAGTCACTATCTCGCCAAATTGGCTCAAAAATTTAGCTGTAGCCTTTGAAGGTAAACTCATATACAGAACTTTTGGCCAACCATATTCCCTGTCTGTTGAATTTGAGACAATTGGGTTAACTCGAGAATTAATTAATAGAGATAATTTCTTTTTTCTCCCACACTCACTAAAGTCACTTGAGTTTGAACATGCTTGGCTAATTAGTAGAGCAAAAGAAGTTCCATACTGGATCGAAGATGATGTCTTTAAATTAGAAGATACTTGGTCACCAAGCGTTTCAGAGGGGGCTGTTGGGCTACTGTGCCCGAATGTGGAGAATAATTATTACAAGGATCACTATAAATATCTTCAAAGGAATTTCCAAAAGGATTTCTATCGAATTTTTGGGGTGCAAAGAAAGAAACAAAGCGAAAGTTGGTTTAAGGGGACATTAGATCGCGAAAAACTTCTTGAAGAATTTCAAGGACTTTCAGGATTCCAATACACCTACTATGAGAAAAACACCTGTTACCTTCCACCAATTGAAGCTGCGGTGATTGGAGTTCCGATCCTGTATCCAAAAGGGAGTTTACTTTCAAAATATATTGGACTTAATGGCCCAGGAGAGTGGGAAGATGAGGAGCAGGCAAACTGGCTTGCTAAACGCCTCCTAGATAAAGATGCGAGTTTTATTCAGGAGGTAATCTCGGCGCAAGAAGTATTGAAAAATCTGTATAGAAAAGAAAAATGCCTACCTATTTTTAGGGATACTTTCAATACAATAATAAATCTGGACGTGATTATAGAGGAGGAGACAAAAGACGAGCAAGTCATTGTCCCATTTTACTTTCCGGGCAAAGTTATCTCCTTTAATGGAGAAATTTATAGTAGCGCAGAGGGAATACCAAAGGTAGTAAAGTTTTATGTCGACACACTTCTAAATGAGGGATACAAAGTGTCGATTTTAGTAGAAGACTATCAATTGGCAGATACATGGGGTTACTTTAATCAATGTAGAAGAGATAATCTTGCCAGCATAATTTCAACCAGATCAAATACTCTGGTTCCAAAGTTGGTAATTGGAGTAACCAGGTCACTCAAGCCTATTGTAAAGAGATTGCCGGGACAGTTTCAGAATAGGATTTACGCAAGCTGGAGAAATTTTAAAACGAAATTTTCCGCGCAAATTGAAGGAGAAGTAATCGCAGAAATTGGCAAAACTTCCAGTAAAACAACAGCCCTATTTCCTCATTATTATCATTTTCGATCGCTTCATAACCTTGATACTCACATTCCCGTAATTCTGTATTTACCCGATTATATCCCTCATCTTTTCCCTTCTAAGTTTCAACATGAAATTGATAACTATGAAGATGAAGGCAAACTTATCTCTAAGAGGGCAAAAATAGTTATAACAAATTCAATGTCAACAGAGCGTTACCTACCTAAAACAGCGCTAGCAGTGGACCCTTCAAAAATTCGTGTATTTCCTCTACCGCGCCTTGGTGGCGGAAACACACCGAAGCCAAATCCGCTCCTAGCAGGTAAGCATTTCTTTTTTTACCCAACACAATTTCGGCCAAACAAGAGAATTGATCTATTGTTCCAAGCATTCGAATTGGTATCCGTGAAACGAGAGATCTATCTTGTTTTGACGGGTAACTTACACTCTGTGCCAGATTTAAAAAAGAGATTTGATGAATTGGAAAATGAATGTAAAGCGAAGATTTTTTTTATAGGTCTGGTTTCGGATAGTGAGATGGATTGGCTATATGAAAATTGTCAAGCAGTCGTAGTTTCTTCTGAAAGTGAAGGCAATTTTCCTACACAACTAACTGAAGCGATATATTTTGGAAGACCGTTTATTGCTTCAAATATGGAAGTTGTTTTGGAAGGTTTAGATAACATCGAATCATCCAATTTATTTGAAAGTGGTTCCAGTGAAGACCTTTATGCAAAAATGGAGTATCTCCTTAAGAATCTATCATCAGAGCAATTAAGGGCACAGGAAAACAGAGGAAATTTTTATGAAAAGAGACTCTCTCTGGCAAAATCAGGTATCCTCTCGGTTGTGAACGAGGTTTTCAATGGAAAATAATTGGGGGACCATATGATAAATGAAATTACTAGGTGTCGGATTTGCAGATCTAGTGAATTAATTCAGGTCATCTCACTAGGGAATCAGGCGTTGACTGGAGTTTTTCCTAAAATTGGTGAGAAAGATCCCGCCATCGGCCCACTTGAATTGATTAGGTGTGCGGAATGTACGTTGGTCCAGCTGAGACACAGTTTTAGCCCCGAAGCAATGTACGGTGATAATTATGGCTATAGATCTGGCCTTAATGCATCAATGGTTCAACATTTGGAGTCAAAAATCTCCAAACTTGCGGCAAAATTTGGAGTAGGTAGCCAGAGTATTGTTTTAGATATCGGAAGCAATGACGGAACAAGCTGTAACAAGTGGTTGACTTATACTAATCAAGTCGTTGGAATGGACCCAACAGCCAATAAATTTGCATCTTTTTACGACAAAAAGGTAAAGTTTGTCAGTGATTTTTTTTCATCAAAGAGTTTCTTAGATCATTCCGAGAAAGCTGACATGATTACTTCAATCGCAATGTTTTATGACCTTGATGACCCAGTTCGCTTTGCAGAGGAGATTTATCAATCGTTATCTGAGAATGGTGTTTGGCACTTGGAACAGAGTTATTTACCCTCCATGTTGGCCGCAAATGCTTATGACACAATTTGTCATGAACACGTAGAATATTATTCTTTAACCAGTCTGAATGAAATATTCAAGAGAGCTAATTTGACAATTGTAGAAGTCGCGCTCAACGATGTAAATGGCGGCAGCATTGCTGTGACAGTTGCAAAAAACACAAACACAAAGTATCAAACCCCCGAGTATCTTTCATGGCTTCTTAAAGAGGAGCAATATGATTTGTATGAAAATACGAGCACTAAGCTGTCTGAATTACATAAGAGAGTTGAGCACCACAAAGAATCCTTAAACAATTTATTAGTCAAATTGCGAAAAGAAGGTGAAATCTGGGGACTTGGCGCTTCAACTAAAGGAAATGTTCTCTTGCAGTACTGTGAGATTGACGAAAATCTCATTACGGCGATTGCTGATGTGAACCCTGATAAAATGAACAAAGTTACACCCGGTACACGAATTCCGATCAAGAGCGAAGAGGATTGGGAAAAGGCTCTTCCCCGCTACTCACTGGTATTGCCATGGCACTTCAAGCGCACTTTCTTAAGTAGGAGTGATAAGTACTCCTTAGGCGGCGGCCAGTTAATTTTTCCACTGCCTCGAATCGAGGTACTGGGATAATGTCTAAGACAGCTTTGATTACAGGAATCACGGGTCAAGACGGATACCACCTAACTGAATATTTATTGAACCTTGATTACAAAGTGTTTGGATTATCTAATGGACAACGCGAGGCAGCAGGGGAAAAATTCTTATTAGAATTTCCAAATGTTACTTTAATAAAAGGTGATCTCACGGACTTAAGTAGTCTTGCTCATGCACTTGAGATTGCGCAACCAGATGAAGTCTATAATCTAGGTGCAATAAGTTTTGTTGGCATGTCATTCAAGCAACCCGAGATGACTGCGAACATTACTGGGTTAGGAACCCTTAGATTGTTAGACGCCATTCGCTTACTTGGGATGTCTGAAAAAATTAAAATGTATCAGGCCTCTAGCAGCGAAATGTTTGGAAAGGTTCGCGAAACACCCCAAAACGAGGAGACGCCATTTCATCCACGTTCGCCATACGGAGTTGCAAAAACTTTTGCTCATTATTCTTGTGTGAATTATAGAGAAGCATACGGGCAATTTGTTTCTTGTGGCATTCTCTTTAATCATGAAGGAGAGCGAAGAGGTTATGAATTTGTCACAAGAAAAATCTCTAGCACGGTAGCACGAATCAAACTAGGTTTGGCGAGTGAGCTAAGGCTTGGGACTCTTTCACCGCAACGCGATTGGGGGTACGCAGGAGATTATGTGAAGGCTATGCATTTGATGTTACAAACTGAAAAACCAGATGATTATGTGATCGCAACCGGAGAAACACATTCGGTCGGGGAGTTCGTGGATTTAGCTTTTGATTTAGTAGGAATCCAGAACGGTAAAGAGAAATATGTAAAAATTGATGCTGAATTTGTACGGCCAGCAGAAGTAGATTTGCTCATTGGAGATAGTTCAAAAGCTCAAAGAGAATTAGGTTGGAAACCAGAGGTTAGCTTTACAAAATTAGTTGAAAAAATGGTTGAAAATGATTTGAGGATTGAATCAGGGAAGCACTAATTTTGTAATCTTTTGATAAATTACTATTGTGGCAATACAGCTACAAGAAAATTTTGACTTCAAACCTTTGTCGCTATTTAGTTTTAGAAAATAGATGGCAACTAAGTGGCTTGGGCCGGGATCGAACCGGCGACCTAACGATTTTCAGTCGTTCG
>JBBAKX010000018.1:0-26054 GCA_040403315.1 Flavobacteriales bacterium | reverse complement strand
TTTTAAAGAAGTAAAGGCTTTAAGGTGACATAAGAGCCACTTATGTTTATCAATTTCTTAAGGCCCGGTAGCGCAGTTGGTTAGCGCGCCGCCCTGTCACGGCGGAGGTCGCGGGTTCAAGTCCCGTCCGGGTCGCAAAGGTTTTGGTGTCGTACTTATTTAAGGCCGATATCAGAACCTTGTTTGGCTTGGTAGCTCAGTTGGTACGAGCGAACGACTGAAAATCGTTAGGTCGCCGGTTCGATCCCGGCCCAAGCCACACAGAGAACAACACTTCTAGAGATATAGTGGTAATCGATATGTCAACTTCTAGGAACAGTGATGTTTTGGTTTACATTCCATGCCATAAAGATTTTGTTGAAGCCCTTGAACAAGCCAAAAGGCTACGTGCCGATTTTGAGGATTACTCTAGTCATGCAGATGCTCAGTTTAAAAAACTAATTATAGTTGTATCGGTTAATTCCTTTGTTCCAGAAAACTCAGATGTTGAACTGGCCAAGAATTTATGTGACGAAGTTATTTACTTTGGAGAGGTATTACTCGCAGACGTAAACATTTCGCAGGGATTTCTAACAGCGATAAAACGTAGGCCTGAAATCTTTTGGATGCTATCTACAAATGACTTGCTTACGCCAGGTGCAGTCACAAGACTTCTAACTGAATTCGAAGCAGATCCAAGTCTTGACATTATTGTGACTAACCCAAAGCCTGAACCTCAGAGAATTATACTTAAGGAGATAACTTCAGTTAATGGTGTCATAAGTGGGGTGATTTATCGGACAAAGAATCTACTTCAGTTTTTCAATGTTGCACCGTTCTTTCCTTGGACTGGCTGGAGCCAATTAACCGTTGTTCATGCAGCACTGAAATTTCATAGTTCTCTCAACGCTCTGTTTATTGATCAAAATGTCGTCTTCACACAAAATGAAAAATCTATTAGTGCAAATGGTATTACCTACGCACACAGCTTTTCTGGTGACTTAATTCAGAAGTTTTTATTTTGTAAGGACGATGTTGAGCGACGCTCTGCTCTACGAAAATTTGTCCGGACAAATTATTTTAGGATTCACTTGTATTCAGAGCGGGATAAGCGTGAGCATGATAAGAGTCAATTAATCACTTCTGAACATTACCTATCTTGGAATTCACTCATTTCAGAATCTCTCCTTAAATCCTATGCCCCAATCAGCTACTTGATTTATAGAATTTTAAAGAAGATCCCTTTTGAAAATTTCGTTCAGAACAAATTAATGATGAGCATAAAGAAAAAACTACAATCCCATTAACTTTGCTTGAGAATTGAAATCTGGAACTCTAAGTCTTAGTTCCTCGAAATTTCCAACGTCAACTACAACACCATCCTTCATGTAAATCACCGAATCCGCGTTCATGATTGTGGACAACCTGTGTGCGGCAATAATAATCGTTACATCTCCCCGTAATTTGTCTAGTCCCTGAGATATTGCATGCTCAGTTTCACCATCTAATGCGCTAGTTGCTTCATCTAGCACTAATAATTTAGGCATCGTAAGAATAGCTCTTGCAATTCCGACTCTCTGTCGTTGGCCTCCACTTAATTTAGCTCCTCTTTCTCCTACTTTGGTATCAAGTCCATCTGGAAGCGATAAAATAAAATCATCTAAGCTCGCAAATGAAACAGCACGTTTGACAATTTCGTCAGTTGCTAGATTTACAGGATATCCGAGTGCAATATTCTCACGTACTGTTCCTGAGGTAAGTATTACATCTTGCGGAACATATGCGACAGCACCGGGCCACTTACGAACCGTGCTCTGGGGATGAAGTTCAGAGATTCTAATTTGCCCAGAGTCCTGTTCTAGGACGCCAAGGATTAAGTCAATCAGAGAAGTTTTTCCAGCACCTGATGGCCCGACGATTGCAACAAATGAGCCGGCATCAATTTGTAAAGAAACATTCTTAATTGACGCAGATTGGTTTCCGGGATAAGTTAATGAGACATTTTCCAGAGTTACATTAGGACTAAAACCTTCATGAGTAGTGTTTATGTCGTCCTCGGAATCTTCTACCGAATGGGCGGAACCCAATTCTTCAATTAGTTCAAGAGTTGGGATCGATTGGCCTATTGATCCTCTTATTTGTATTAAAGACTGCTGAATTCGAAGCACTGCCGGCGCAATTCTGGTGCCTGCGGCCATGAATATCGCAAGAGTCGCAACTGCATTTTGTGCGTCTTGTAACAGAAAAGCTATTCCTCCGATGAAAAGTGCGCCGACGATAACTGCAGTTTCGATCACATACTTGCTAACATAAGGCATAAATGCCATTTCGGCCGAAGTATTAGCTAATCTATATCGAAGTTTTCCAATTTCCTTTGAATAAAAGTCTCGCCGATTTCTAACCACAAGTTCTCGATATGACCCAAAAACCTCAATTATTCTCTCGTTGCTTTCCACATTTAATTTAGTACTTACTTCACCAAGAGAACCTGCATTGACATGCATAAATTTGTATAGAAAATAGGCAATTATGCTGAAAATTGAGACTGTAGAAACTGCAGTAATTGGATTAACCAAAAAGAGTCCTACTGCCATGATGATTAGAAGTGCAACATCAGAAATCAGCACCACCGAAGTGGCTAGAACTTGCAACGTAATCGTACCAACGCCAGTCGTAACAGCAAAAAGAATCTCTTGGGAAGTTCTTTTCTGTATTTTTAATAGTGGCTGAGCCAATAATCGAGATATCAATTCAGCGGAGATTTTTGCACCCCGTTGACTCAAGAAATATAGAATCCGGCGAGTGAAAATTATTGAAAGCAAAGTTCTTCCCACCAGGATTAGCACCGCTAATATCCCTAAAACTGAAGCTTGAGTCTGAAATGAAAAATCTTGAATACCAAATATCTCAAGAATGGAACGCACCTTATTACCTGGTTGTTGCGATTGAAGACCAGTAACTGAAAGTGTTCCTAGGAAGCCGATAAGGAGTACGCCAATCAGGTCCATCATACTCAAAAAAACTTGAATGATCGCTATGGCAATGATCTTCCGCTGGTCAGTTTTTGGCAATATTTGAAGAGACCTTTTAATCGTACTTTGGTTCCAAGTTGCTTTACCTGGCCTCATGTACATCACCCCAATCATGATACTTATTCCCAACACTGAACCTTACTTGATGAGCGAAGCAGGGTGCGGATAGTTGGCATAACTCCTATTAATTTATGCAATTCCATTCAAGTCTACTTTATCAGGTTAAACTCCACCCATGAATAGCTACATGTTTGTAACTAACTCCCTGACTGGAGGTGGTGCAGAACGTTCGATGAATATTATTGTGAATGAACTTCATTCTCGAAATCTCGAAATTGTTCTAGTTCCAATTAATTCAGGGCCGAGGGACCAAGTTATTCCACAATGTAAAGTTGTAGAATTGAATCGTGAGTGGAATGGTGGCTTAGTAGAAACATTGAAGGTTTTCTTTAATTTTCACAAGCTTGTTATTCGCGAAAAACCTTCCACAATCGTTTTGAATTGTGATTTACCAGAAATGTTTGGCGCTTTTCTGTTTTTTGGTTACAAACATTTGATTGTGGTAGAGCATTCCAGCTCTCCATGGAAATCAAGAGTCAGACTTGGAAAGATTATTAGACGAATTCTCTTTCGCAAATCATCACTTTGGGTTTGTGTTTCAGATCATTTAAGAGTTTGGCCTGTTTCTGTTAGGCCAGATATTGTTATCCCAAATCCTCTCCTTCCAATAAACGCGAATCTTAGCCCTCACTCAGAAACGAAAATTTCTCGATTAGTTTTTGTCGGTCGTTTGAGTGCAGAAAAGCGGCCGGATTTTTTCCTAGATGTTTGTTCCAGTACAAAATTGCCCGGTCTGATAATCGGAGATGGACGGATGCGATCTGCATTAGAAAATTCTGTTTTGGAGAACAATTTACGAATTGAATTTGCTGGACAGCAGTTAGATCCATGGCCGCTCATTCAGTACAACGATTTGGTGATAATTCCCTCAGAATATGAAGGGGATGGTTTAGTACTGCTAGAAGCGATGGCAAGAAACCATTCTGTTTTATTAAATGACATTCCAGATTTCAGAAGATTCGATCTACCAAAAGTCAATTACTGTAAGTCAGTTGAGGACTTTCGCGATCGTATCTTGACTTATTCAAACAATATTCAATTACTCATGATTCCTTCAAAAATAAGTGCAGGGCATCTTGAAAAGCGAGCGATTGATTCAATTGGCAACGCTTGGGAAGATTTTTTGAGCCAGGCACGTAATAAATGAAATCACTTGAAGGCCTTAAATTGACAGTATAGTTGTCCCTATGAAGGTTCTTATTACGGGCAGTTCAGGAATGCTGGGTGGTTCAATTAAGGAATCAGCTTTAGCAGCAGGTCATGTGGTGCTATCCCCAACACATGCTGCCCTCGATCTTGAAGATGAAGCAGGTACATTGGAGTACCTTGACCGTGAACAGCCGGAAATAATTTATCATTGTGCCGCAAAAGTTGGCGGGATCGCAGCAAATATAGCAAACCCACTTGAATTCCTTATTCGAAATCTTCGAATTGATACTTCTTTGTTAAGTGCTGCTGCAAAAAATGAAATTCCAAATCTTTTTTATATGGGCAGTTCTTGTATGTACCCTAGAAACCTTTCACGCCCCATGAAAGTTGAAGACATACTGACGGGCCCTCTTGAGCCTACAAATGAAGGTTACGCCCTAGCAAAATTAGTAGGTTGGAAAACTGTGGAGCTTAGCAAAAGAGAATTAAACTGGAAGACAGTTGTACTTTCAAATCTCTATGGACCTAATGACCACTTTGAACCTGAACGAAGTCACTTGTTGGCTGCAATCATCGCCAAGGTTCACTTTGCAAAATTAAGCAACTCCCCTAGCATCGAAATGTGGGGTGATGGAAGTGCAAGGCGTCAGTTTACTTACGTCGATGATGTTGCTGATTTCTTAGTTAATGTCGTAACTAAACTTAGTATTTTTCCAAAAACATTCAACCTTGGAGCCCCGAAAGATTTCTCAATTCTGGAATTTTACCAAATAGTTTCAAAGCAGATGAATTATGCTGGTGTGATTAGCCCTGATTTAACCAAACCTGCGGGTATGCCAATTAAACTTATGGATGTTGAAACAGCGGTAGCCCTTGGGTGGCAACCTAGAACTTCTATTGAAGCCGGGGTGCAAATGACCGCTTCTTGGTTTGCGAAACATTTCAGTGGAGGCATGCAATGAAAAATTACGTACTGGCTAGTACTACATGGGGTGTTGAGGAATTGGATGCAATTCAGAAAGTGATTGTAAGTGGACGTTTTACTATGGGTAGCGAAGTCCTATCTTTTGAACAAGAGTTTGCAAGCTATGTGGGCGCAAAATTCGCAGTTATGCTAAATAGTGGTTCCAGCGCAAATTTAGCTTTACTTACTTCATTGCGATACCGAAGTGAACCATTGGTTAATCCCGGTGATGAAATAATTGTACCTGCAGTTTCGTGGAGTACTACCTATTATCCTGTAAATCAAACTGGTTGCATCCTGAAATTTGTTGACATAGATCCAAATACTCTCAATTTAGATGTAGGCAAAGTTGAAGAGGCAATAACTAAAAAAACCAAAGCAATCTTTGTTGTAAATTTGCTAGGTAATCCTGCTGAATGGTCAAAACTTCAAGACATCGCAGAAAAATACAACATAATTTTGATAGAGGATAATTGCGAATCCCTGGGAGCGAAATTTTCAGGTAGGCACACTGGAACAATGGGGTTTGCGGGGACGTATTCAAGTTTCTTCAGTCATCATATTTCAACTATGGAAGGGGGGATGGTAACTACTGATGATGAAGCTATGTATCACACCCTGAAGTCCATTAGAGCACATGGTTGGACTCGTGACTTACCAGATAAGAATTTCGTGTTCGACAAGACGGGTGCAAATTGGGATGACATGTTTCGATTTGTTCTACCAGGTTACAATCTAAGGCCTTTAGAAATTGAGGCAGCTATTGGGAAGGTGCAGTTAAAGAAGCTTGATTCTTTCGTGAACGCACGAAGAGAAAATGCTGATTACTTCTTAAAAATGATTTCGAATCTAAGTGACTTCAGACCTCAGAGAGAAGTTGGAGAATCAAGTTGGTTTGGCTTCTCACTTGTGCTTGATGGAAAATTGAAAGGTCACAGATCAGAGTTGATAACGTTGCTCGATGACGCAGGCATTGAAAGTAGGCCTATTGTGACCGGTAATTTCACTAGGAACCCTGTTATAAGGCATTTGGACTGCGCACCTATACCAAGTTTGCCTGTTGCGGATGACATCCATGACAATGGGCTGTTTGTAGGAAACCACCACTTTGATTTGACAAAGGAAATTGACCTGCTCGCAAAAGTCTTACAAGATTTCTCAAGGAGACATTAGATGAAAAAGGCTTTTATTACAGGTGTGACGGGACAAGATGGCTCTTATCTTTCTGAATTGCTGTTGTCCAAAGGGTACGAAGTTCATGGACTTATTCGTCGAGCGTCAACCTTTAACACCTCAAGAATTGAACATCTTTTCAAAGATCCACACGACTCAGCGAGTCGGTTCCACTTGCATTATGGCGATTTAACTGATTCTGCTGGCGTAACTAATCTGTTGAGACAAATTGAACCAGATGAGGTTTATAACCTAGCTGCACAGAGTCATGTCATGGTTTCATTTTCTATGCCTACCTATACCGCAGGGGTCGACGCGGTTGGGGCGATCACATTGCTTGAAGCAATTCGATCGAGTAATTTGAAATGCAAATTTTATCAAGCTAGTACCAGTGAATTATTTGGGTCAACGCCTCCTCCGCAAAGTGAACAAAGTAGATTTCATCCACGTAGCCCATATGCAACCGCAAAATTGTATGCCTACTGGGCAACAGTAAATTATCGAGAAGCCTACGGAATTCACGCGACAAATGGCATACTTTTTAATCATGAATCACCCAGGAGAGGTGAAACTTTTGTTACTAGGAAAATTAGCCGTGCTGTTGCTGCTATCGTGAACGGCAAACAAGAAAAATTGTATTTAGGAAATCTAGATGCGGTCAGAGATTGGGGTTACGCAAAAGAGTATGTCGAGAGTATGTGGCTGATGCTCCAACATGAAATTCCGGATGATTTCGTAGTCGCTACGGGCGTAGGTGCAACAATCCAAGACTTCTGTGAGCGCTCTTTTGGAAGAGTTGGGCTTGATTGGAAAAATCATGTGATTCAAGACAGTAGATACATCAGACCTTCAGAAGTTGACGCTCTTATTGGAGATGCATCAAAAATTCAAAGAATTCTCGGCTGGAAAGCAACCACGCTATGGCAGCAATTAGCAGATCTAATGGTCGATGCTGACTTAGAACTCGCAAAATAAATGAATAAACCACGAGATTAGCTGCCGCCATGACTTTAAATGGAAAGAAAATGAAAAGCCAGACACCTTTTGTCGTTAAAACCGCTGGAGGCGCTGCTAGCCAATGTTTAGGCTTAATGGCCGCAATCCGAGTTACAAGACTCACTAACAGGCCATTCGTAATTCGTCATTTTCCTTATAGCACTGGTGGTTTTTACCCGCTAGCAATTGGCCCACTTCTGACTCCAGGAGAGATCCTAGATAGCGCTGTACCGACTCGCGGACTGATTCCAGATGAGAACATGGAAGTTGGAAGGATTATTGAAAATCATCCATTGTTAAAAAAAGGGTTTACTTATGAAAAATTCTTAAATTTTTTGAGAAGATTAAAACTTGAGACTCTTGGAAAGAGAATTAGAGGTGAGTATTATCTGAATTATTCGCTTGTCAGATTGAATCGAGTTTCAAAATCAATAAAAACTCTATCTGGAGGATACTTTCCATTTGTTGATAAGTATGTGAATGAAGAAATGCACTCCAGATTTATCCGGGCTGGAATTGAATCGCCATTTGCAGCCCATAAAGAAGTGACAGGGCAAGTTCGTGTAGTAATCCACTACAGAATTGGCGACAAGAGAACCACATACTCTCATCCAGGTATAATGGGCGATGGAATTGCAGACCCGCACGCCTTTCGGAAAATTCTTGAAGAAGAAGAGTTGATTGGAAACTGCGAAGTTCATGTTATCTCTGACGAACCCGATGTAGCTCAAGCCTTACTTCGCGAGGTTGGGATTGAGGCAGCAAAAAATCCAGAATTAGGTAACTTGTGGAAGGACTTACACCTAATGTCTACAGCGACTGTCGTGATATGCCCATGGAGTACCGTGTCGCAATTTGCATTAACCTTCCTCGTGTCAAGTGGTCGTAAAGTTTATTATCCAACTGCAACTAGTAAAGGTTGGGGAGGTAAATGGGAACTTCCAGGTGTTACGAGTTATGGTGCAACTTATTTGCCTGAAACACATCACATATATCACTCCGAGTATTCCAATTCTAGTGACTCACATTTGATATACAACAATGAAAATAATAACAACAAATCTTGATCGTGGTTTAGGAAACCAGTTATTTACTTTCCATGCAGGCCTATATCTGGGTCTAAAGGCTAATTCTAAGGTAGTAAATTTCGACTTAACTGGAATTCAAACTGAAAAATTACTCAGAAATTCTGCAATTGATGATTTCGAAATATCCGTCCAAGGGGCAGCTTTTGATATTGAGTGGTCACAAAAATTTAAAACTCCCAATAGAATCCTTTTCGAGCGTATTATTCACAAGTTCTTCAAGAAATACACAATAACTCGAAAGTTAATGAGGCAGTTCAGGTCAATTACATATGGTTTCGATTCTCAACTAGAAACTCTAGAGGCGCCCGTTCAAATCTGGGGCAACTATCAATCTTGGAGATACCCCAGCGCTTTGGCAGAAGCCAGCATAGAGATTTCCTTCCGGGTGAAGAATCCCACTCCGTGGTACTTGGAGTTAAGCCAGGAGGCTAAAGTTGTGCGTCCCATTGCCATTCATATGAGGCGGGGCGACTACGTAAATTATGCTTCCGATTTAGGATTATTGTCCGACGAATATTACTTAGGTGCATTAATCCACATACTTAAAAAAAATGAATTCGAAAACAATGAAATCTGGATCTTTTCAGATTCGTTAGGGCCGGCTAATGTATTGGCAGCAAAAGTTCAGCTCCATTTAGAAACATCTTCACTGCCTTTCGTTGGGGGGCGGGTAAAAGTCATTAGCCCGCCATTAGATTCGACAAGTGCAGAGAATCTACTTTTACTTAGTAATGCTTCAGCAATAATTACATCAAATTCAAGTTGGTCATGGTGGGCTGGATGGATTGCTGGTGGTGAAACTCATGTGCTTGTTCCAGAGCCCTACTACAAAGCGTTTGGGGGGGAATTTATTGATCACATACCCGATCACTGGCAACGATATCCCTCGGAATTTCTCTAGATTCCACAGGATCTGTTTGTTCTCTACCACTCAATGTCAACAAATGATTATCGACATTATTCAAATTTGCTATGCTCCCAAGATATTTTCATGTAATAAACAAATAGATAGCGTTTAGGAGTCTTGCCCATTCACCTTAGGAAATTTACATTTGCAATATTTCCTGATTTTGAAATCACAAAACAACAAAAGTTAACATTCATTTAATTTACACTTAATGAGTCTCTGCTTTCTTCAGAGATATACCGAGAAACTTCTAATCCAATTTTCTCATATACCTTGGAGTCAGACCAATTTTCCAGAAAATCGGCTGATATCAAGAATTCTGAAATTCTGGTGAGTTTAATCTCAATTTCCTCTTTTGAATAGTTTTGAATCAGTTTTCTGATTTTCTCAGGGTTTCCGTTTATTTCATAAGCCACGATAGGAGGCAAATTGCATATTTCTAAATTTGGTCCAACATATATTGGGATGCATCCATTTATTAATGAGTCAAAAATTTTTTCAGTGACGATTCGATTTGAGTTTTCGATGACTAGTGAAAATTTAGATTGCTTCAATAGCTCATGCTTGTTATCGATCCTTCCCTTGGCCGTTCTGTAGCTGACAAATAGATTTCCGTAGATCTGAGGCAAATTCGGGACCGTGCCTTGCTTTATGGCCGCGACCAAAACAGCAATTCTATGGAAAGCCTTAACCCCAATACTTTCGGTCCAAAGTCCACCGTAGACACTTAAATCTGTGGTAGAAAGTGACCGAGCAAGTTCTCTTCTAAGCGCATAATTCGCACTTCGAACTGGACTCACTTTATTGCTAGCTACCATAGTGAGCAGGTTCTCCCTCTTAATCCAATTTTCATAACTAAAGAGAGAGGAATCCAGATTCTTACCCAATATTTCAAAAAGGCTAGGGTCGAGTTCATCGGGTTTCGCAGGATCCAAGTGATACTTGTAAGGCCAACCGAAAAATCTTTGCAGCCCAACAGCGCCTGGAGAAATGATTAACCCATATTTACTCTCAATATTCTTTGTGTACTGCTTTGGATAAACAGCATCTGGTTCTAGTCGGATGAGGATTGCATTTTTGACAATCCCTCCATTTTTAATAAACTCCTTATAGACTCGTTTATTGTGATTTACGCAAATCAAAATTTTGGCATTAGTGTCACTGCTTAGTTGAATTCCAGCTGCAGATAGAATGGCTCTGAATTCTGGAAGAACGTTGAGATTAGTTTCGGAATCTAAAAACTCTTTGGCTGTTCCACTCAATCGAACTAATAACATAAAGTCACTTCTCTCAAAAAGTAGTTAAATATTTTATGGGCAAACATCTCGATTTCTCTCTAAATATACTATCTCTAATCCTTAAACCTCATTAGCTAATGGATTCGAATTATCTATTTTGTGCAAGTTCTATAACTAGATTTTTCGAAGAACTTGACCTAAGAATTCAATTTGGTTCTTTTCCAACTCAGGATAGTTACCTATATACCAAGCATAATGGTGAACGTGGTCCGTTACCTCCATTGATTCCGGTGTAGGGAATCCTGTTTGATTTTGGAGGTAAGGTTGACGTAATTGATTTCCACCGCCAGATAAGCCGCGTCGAAATTCAATCCCCGCTCCTTTCAGCAAGTCCTCTACTTTGTTACGTAGCGCAAAGTCTGGTTCTCTAAGCACTAGCGTGAAAGCATAATTTGAGCTTCCTTCAACCTTGAATTCTGTCTGAAAAACTTTAGGGTCGAGAATGGACAGGAAATGCTCCAAATTCCTGGTCCTTGCGAGATTGTTTCTATCGAGTCTTTTCAATTGTTCTGAGCCAATTAAGGCATTTAACTCGGTGGAGCGCATGTTATGACTTGGATATGCAAAGATAAAATCGGGATTTAGATCTGGGTAATTCGCAATGTAGTTCATTTTGGTTTCTGAATTCAAGCTCTCCCGCACCATGCCATGAGACCTCAACATTCTGAGCATGTCATACAAATCATCATCGTTTGTTGAAATCATTCCACCTTCAATTGTTGTCATGTGGTGCGCATAGTAGAAAGAAAAATTAGATGCCCAGCCAAATGAACCAACCTTTTGATTATTGTGTGTTGCGCCATGAGATTCGCATACATCCTCAATCAATGGAATGTTTCTGGTTTTTAACTCATTGAGCAGTTCTTCTGTCAAACCGTTGTACCCCAATACATGGGTCAAAAACACCGCCCGAGTATTTGGGGTAATTGCCTCAATAATTCTTTTTGAGTCCATTGCTAGTGAATGTGGATCTATATCAACAAAAACTGGTTTGAGGTCCGCACGAAGGACCGAAGAAATATCCGACACCCATGTTAGAGGAGGAACTATCACTTCGCCCGGACCGTATGTCTCCCTTAAAGCTATCATCGTCAAGTCATTCGCAGATGACCCTGAATTAACCATGACTGAGTGTTTGACCCCAAGCCATTCACTCCACTCTCTTTCAAATTGCATCACCAGAGGGCCATGAGTCAATTTCGGATTATCTTGACTTAAGTACTCGATCACTTTATCAAGATCAAGGCGAGTAACATTGTTATACATTAATGGCCAAGAGAGATTAGTCATTGTATTTATCACTCCACTCTATAAGTAGGGAAGAAACTCCATCTGTTCGTTCGTAAGCTTTCTGATACTCAGTAAAAATCATTTGAGTGGAATCTAACCTCACTACATTTAGATGTGGGCACATTATTTTAAAGGCTTCAGTAAAGTCTCCCGTGTGTTGCGGACCAGGGTGCAAAGGACTTTTTGAACCTATTCCTGTCCTTATGATCACTTTACCAGGGTTATCGGTTTGCGTTAAGTCCTTCAACTTATCAAGATGATTGACAATTTGATTAGTTGCTAAAAGGAGAAAATTCCAACGGGGGAAGATTGAAATTGGAACGAAACCGGTTAAGGCCATGCCAATGGATAGTCCAAGTTGAAAATCTTCTTCGACGGGTAGTTCAATTAACTTTGCTGAATCTACGTTTACTAATGTATTTCGCATAGCTGTCCCAGCTACTTCAACAGATTGCCCCATAAAAACTGTATTGGTTTGGCTTCCTAAGAAATCCATCGCTTTCAAAAGCTCATCAAAATATTTGGCCATAATCAGAATTGCACTCTCACGCCGGCGCCAGCATGCGGGTACTTGCTCGCATACTTATAGTAAATAGCTTTGGTGCTTGAGTGTTCTTCAAACCTAAGGGTGTTCGAATTCCAAACTACTCGTGTATCAGTTAAAACCGATAATCCATTATCTTCGATCACAAAAGTCATAGGGAGATCGTGATTTTCTGCATACCGTAATGCAGTTTGTGCGATTCCAGTTTCTGAGGTCATATCACCCATAAAGCACCAGACGTGACCACTTTCCTGATTTCTTTTCAGTGACAGTGCAACTCCTGTTGCCATCGGAATTTGCCCTCCAACTATGGCAGAGGAGAAAAATTTATGTTCCGGGAAACACAAAGATATTGATCGTCCCTCTCGAATTTCAGCTTCTACTTTCTCGGCTGGCACGCCTTTCAATAAGGCTTGATAATGACTTCGCCAAGAACAAAAAACCCAGTCTTCGGATCTGACATCTTTGAATACATCAATTACAGCAGCTTCACTTCCATCCGAAAGATGGACAGGGGCCTTAATTTCGCCATTGTTAAAACAGTCTGCAATTTTGGACTCAAAGCCAACTAATTTATCGATTGTCCACTCGGTCATAGGGAGAGGTTACCTGTACATCTCTTTGTTATGACTTATTTGAGTATGCATGTGGAGCCCTCGTTTGAAATTTGCACTGGTACATGGGTTCCAAAATCAAACCTCTCTAGGAATTCTTCCTGGCCATCTTCTTTGACCCAAAACATGCAAAAGCCTCCGCCTCCGG
Organism: Flavobacteriales bacterium; assembly: GCA_040403315.1. GTDB lineage: Bacteria > Bacteroidota > Bacteroidia > M30B66 > M30B66 > CAMCXT01. The sequence goes on along the minus strand of JBBAKX010000018.1, from coordinate 12,752 downwards.
CACCCAATACTTTGCCGCCCAAGGCACCTGCTCGCTGAGATTTAACCCAGATCTCTTCAAGGGCCGGAGTAATTGCATTTGAGTTCATAGCTTTTTTTAGACTCCAACTCTCCACAAGCATTTCGCCAATGTCATCTAAATTCGCATTACTAAGAAGGACTTCTTTGCATTCGCGCGCTAATTCTATTGTGCGTTGCATTGTTTTTGTCTTCTTATTCAAATCAATCAATAGATTTGCCTGTACGTCAGAACTCGAGCGATGTACTCCTGTATATATCAAAATCATACGGCTTTCTAATTCCAGTTTCTTCAAGTTACTTATGGATATAGGTTCGTGAACCCATTCTTTTTGCCCCCCAAATTTGATGTAATTGAGGCCGCCTACTGCACAGGCTATTTGATCCTGAGAACCGACGTTTTCATTTAACTCTACTTGTTCAAGATGAATAGCCTCATTCGCAAGTTCTTCCTTTGAAATTTCCTTTTTTAGGAGTATTGAAAGAGAATGAATCAAACCTACTGCGAAAGCAGAAGAGGAGCCGACTCCACTTCGGGCTGGTAAATCACCATCATGATGTATTTCTAAACTTAAATCAGGACAATACTTTTGTAAGGCTCCACGTACTGCTGGATGCTGGATTTCAGTTATTGTATTTGTGGTTTCAACTTTTGAATAAGCGATTCTATACTTGTGATCAAAAAACGGTGGAAGAACTCTTGTAGTTAAGTAGCAATACTTGTCTATCGCAAAAGAGATGACTTCTCCACCATTTTCACGATACCAGGCAGGATGGTCTGTTCCCCCTCCGAACAGAGAAATACGGTATGGGGTCTTAGTAATTATCATGTCGTTAGATGTTGGTGAAAGGTTTATGATTGAACATCTTGAGTCCTTTAACTAATTCTTGTAGCCCGCTCTCTAGGGATACTGACGGCTTAAAGCCGAAACGCTCAATTTTCTCATTTGAAACAACATAATTTCGTTGATCAGGATCTTTACCCAAAGCTGCTTCAAGAAAAGTGAAGTTTGGGACAATAGATTGAATTTCACGACAGAGTTCGATTTTTGAGATATTTGCTTCTGAAAGGCCCACATTAAATACCTCTCCAGCAAAGTCTTTTTCCTTAGCTATAGCAAGATTAAATGCTTGAACTACATCTAACACGTGAATGTAATTTCTCTTGAAGTGTCCCTCAAATACGACCACAAAACCATCAGTGATGGCCCGGTAAGTGAAGTTATTTACTAGCAAATCCATACGCATTCTAGGAGAAATGCCAAAAACCGTTGCCAACCTGAAGCTAGTCGCGCTCGGGTGCTGCATGAGTTCTTTCTCGACCGTAACTTTATCACGCGCGTAGAGCGATAGGGGATTTAGTGGGGAGGACTCGTCACAGAAGTTATTCTTGTCGCCACTTCCATATGCACTATTTGTTGTTGGCATTATGATTCTTTGATCTTTACTAAGTTTTTTTAGTAGCCAGAGAATTGATTCCTTGTTTATCGATTGAGCCGCAACTGGATCACTGTCACACGCAGGTGCACCGACTATAGCCGCTAGTGGAATAACAATATCTGATTTCGCAAGGTGCTGATTCATTAAAGCTTCATCTCTCACATCACCAAAAACCAACGTCAGATTCTCGTTTCGAATTGAAGAGGCTAAACTTGTCTGCTTGTACATGAAATTGTCAATAACTGTTACCGCATGCCCTTGGCTGAGTAAGTTAGGTACCAGAACTGAGCCGATGTACCCAGCTCCACCAGTTACTAGAATTTTCATTTACTAATTCCCTCTCTAAACAATTTGTCTTCAACTAGCTCGGTAATCACATGGTAAGCGAGCATATGACACTCTTGGATGTGTTGCGTATTTTGAGATGGAACTTCGATTTGAATATCTGCTAAAGAACTCAAGTGCCCATTCTTTTTTGTAAAAACTATATTTGTCATATTTAATGACTTGGCCATTTGTACTGCGCTGATGCAATTCTTTGACGCACCACTTGTAGTTAGAGTTATAAGCACATCGCCAGGCTTGCCATAGGCGGCCACTTGTCTAGAAAATACATTTTCGAAATGAAAATCATTAGCAATTGAAGTTAAAATAGAAGTGTCTGTAGAGAGAGCAATTGCGGGCAATGCTTTTCGATCTAAGTCTCTTGAAAAAGCATTTACAAATTCTGCTGCGAAGTGTTGAGAGTCTGCAGCACTCCCTCCATTTCCACAGATTAGAACTTTGTTTCCGGCCTCAAATGCATGAGAAATGGCATGGGCGGCTGCGGCAATAGAACTTGTAGCTTCTAACTCAAATTCGGGAATTAAAGTGACAAGTTCTTGAAATCGAGTCGAAAGTTTACTCATTCAAGTACCTATTCTTTCCTGGTCAATATCCACTTAGCCGCATCCTCAAGAGTCACTGAATAATAGTCTGCAAAGGGACTAATTTTCGCATTTCCTTGAACTTGAATGGTCTTGCACCCCAAATTCCTCCCAAATATCAAATCACTCTCTTGATCCCCAATCATAAAACTTTGACTTGGGTCTAATTGATGCTCAGTGATTGCCTTTAGTCCGAGTGAAATAGCAGGCTTCCTGCATTCACATCCATCGCCTGGGTGGTGGGGACAGAAGTATACAAAATCAAAGCTAATTCCGTATGGCCTTAAAAAATCAGTTATTTTCTTATTGACCTTCTGGATATCGGAGGTGCTTGCTAGGCCCCTACCTATCACAGATTGATTACTGATGATTCCAAACCTGTAGCCAGCTTTTTCAAGAATTTGAAGAGAACTCTGCAAGTCTGACTTGAATTGTACTAACTCCGGATCGATTAAGTGGTGCACATGTTCGATTAACGTCCCATCTCTATCAAAAAGTACAAAGGCTTTACTCAATTACTCGCCTCTCCGGTCAAGTGATCGCTAGATGTTTTGCAGTTGCTCAAATACTTTTCTACCAGCCACTTTCCAAATGGAATTGCACTTGTCCATCCTGGTGAAACTGCATTGAGAACATGAAGAGAATTAAGGTACTTACGTACAACGAAATCTTGTTCCAACTTACCGGATGGTAAATGTACTAACTGCGCACGAATTCCAGGTGGTTTCTTTTTCCAATGCTTTACACCAATTGCCGTCGGAACAAGTTCTGCTGATTCTTGCACTAGTTTCGAAAGCCTTATTTTTGGCCACTCAGACTTCAGAATCGAGCCTAGATTGTGACTTTCCCCTTTAACTAACGAAGCTGCACCTTTGGCAGCTTGCATCAAATCAACCAACGACCAACCTTTTCGAATCGAATACTGTTCTCGTCCAACTATAGGAATGGCCGTCGGCCCTATTTTAACAAGCCCATCTACTGTCAAGGTGAAATGAACTCCAAGGAATGGATTGACCGGGTGTGGCACTGGATATACGAGACGTTTTAGAGGTAGATGATCTTGCCTTGTGTATCTATACACCCCCATAAATGGCAACATTGCATATTCGAGTCCAACATTTATTTCGCGCGAAATTCGATCAGCTTGCGCTCCAGCTGCATTCACAATTAATTTCGAGTCATATATATTATTTGAATCTTGAACCTCATTACCTGAGACTTTGAGATTAATTCTCTCAGCTAAATGAATTTGCCCCCCCAAGCATTCAAATTCTTGACGCAAAGCAGAAATCACTAACATCGGGTCTGAAACCGCCGTTGTAGGGGACCACAAGAATCTATTTTTGGTAATAGCTAGGGGCTCATATTTCGAAAGTTGTGACTCGTCCAATAACTCTAGCTCAACTCCATTTTGTGTACCACGGTCAAAGAGTGATTCTAATCTTGAGTCTTCTTCTTCGTTCCTAGCTACAACAACTTTCCCAACTTCTCGAAGTGGGATTGCATGTTTTTTGGCAAGAGCACGCAATGCGCGATTTCCATCATGACAGAATTTAGCCTTTAACGATTCAGGTGAATAATAGAATCCTGCGTGGAGGACGCCAGAGTTTCTCCCGCTTGCATGCTTTCCAATATGATCTTCTTTATCTACTATCACAACTGTCGAGCCGGGAAAGGCATCGAGGTAAGCAATTCCGACAGAGATTCCGACTGCGCCTGCGCCAAGTATAAGTAAGTCACACTTCATTCGTTCTTTTCCCATCCCCAAAGACTATCCCTGATTGAATGAATTTTGTGGGTATAACCATATGTCTACCCTGTGCTTCACGCTCCTGTTTAAGGACCTGCATTTACGATGAAAAAGCTAAGTTCGTTGAATGAAATGAGCCGCCTACACAACTTGAATTAGTAGCCATCAATCTAAAAATAATTCCGATTTTATGTAACGTGACACCTAAGTGCGGACCTAGTGTGATTACAGATGTTTCTACGATCGGGGTTCCGATTGGTACACTGTCCTCATGAAATTAACCGTATTTATGGTTACAAAAGGTCGTGAAAAATTCCTTGACCAAATTTTAAATAGCTTTGAACAGTTGTTTCAACTAGATGTCGATTTCTTGATTATAGATAATGGTGCCCCGCACTCCATTGGAGTGAAACTCAAGTCTTGGCAAAGTAAGAACCCTAATCGGATCAAAATTTTGAGATTTGAAGTTAATGACTCTCGTCAATCTACATATTGGGAAATGCTGAAAGAGAATAATGTTGATTGGGTAGTGTGCCCCAGTGATGATGATGAGATAAGATTTGAAATCATTGCTGACTGGGAAAAAGCTTTGAATCAAAACCCAGATATTGTTGGTTTTGCCGCCTCTGCCGCAATTATGAATGAAAATGGAATTCTGACGGGGGAAATCATTTCTCCCTCCGCCAAAAGATATAAGACTCCTATTGAGCAGATGGCAGGGGGCTTCTATGAACCTCCTTTTCATTGGCCTTGTCTTTTCATTCGAGCTTCAAGCCTGCCTGCTATCACTCCTAATTCAAGATATGCATTTGATTGGTTGCTTAGTTTGCGTCTATTGATAGCTGGCACCGTCGTGACTTCTGAATCAATAGGTGTAAATTACCGAGTGCACCCTCAACAAGAGAGTTTTTTAGCACCGCTGCGAAGGAAATATTTTGAAGCTCACATTTGGATTAACGATCTGGCCAATAGTGCTGACTTTATTGAGTGGGTTCAGTCTTTAAGTGATCCAGAGAGAGTTCGTTTCTGGGATCTACTTCTCAAATCTCTCCCAATTTATGGAGACTCAGATTTCTCCCGCCCAATCCTAAATACTATTTATATGAATCTTGTGAAAACTAGCGATAGTGCACAAACAGCGATCATGTTAGCCAACAGGTATGCGTTCAGTACGGGGGTGCTGCTTAAAAATGGGGAGGCTAAAAACCTAATCTCACAATTGCCACCATTGCTGAATAGCATGGAAGGAAACATCAACGTTCTTCCTGCTCCAAATGTGTGTGGCAGGGTGAAATTCGCTTGCGGGGAAATCAGTTCTGAATCGGCGATTCATCATTATCGTGTTAGTTGCATACACAGCGAAAAACCTGCTGGTGCGATAGAAATCGATTGCAATACTCTGCATGAAAATCTGAATGAAATCAATGCTGACTTGATTGTGAGTCAGATAACAGAATATCTTGAGAAAAGTGGAGCGTTGAGTTTGCTTATCACAAGTGGTGAAAAAATCCTAATTCAAACCTTTCGAAAATGGAAAAATCGAATGCCAAAATTTTTAAGAACCTATCTGCGAGCATTAAAATCAAAAAATTAGTTTATCTATTAATGTGCTATATTTTTTGGCTACTTTGTAAGTTTTGAATTTTAAATACAATTAAAAAGTAACTTCTGAGAAAAGCAATCAAGGCTAGGAAACATTGAGCATTTTGCAACTCAACTAATTTACTTTTGATCTAAAAACTCTTCAATATTCTGAATGCAGACTGTCTTGGGATTTGAGTTTTCTTCAAGTATCGTCTTCCACCAAACAAATGTTTTGCTAATTGCTTCAACTTGATCCCATTTGGGTTGCCAGTGTAATTCCTTAATACTTTTCTCTGGATTTAATCCTAAAGAGATTGATTCGAGGTGAGTGTGCTGTTTGCTATCATTATGAGCCAATTTACTTAAAATAGGAAAGTGTTCAACTCCTATTTTGACGAGTTCTGAGACGTTTAAACTTTTATCTGTGGGACCAAAGTTCAAACTTACAATATCTTTCCCGATAATTAGACTTTCAAGAGCTTTGATATAGCCATGTAGGGGATCCAACACATGTTGCCAAGGACGCGTACTATTTGGACTTCTAATTTCGATAGCTTCACCTGCAATGATTCCACGAATAAGATCCGGGATGATTCTGTCTTCTGCAAAATCTCCCCCACCAATTACATTTCCAGCCCTTACAGAGGCAACCTTAGGACCACCCGAAATTCTGGAAATCTGCTGCCAAGCAGATACAACCGCCTCAGTCCCAACCTTGCTCGCGCTATAGGGGTCTTTACCTTCTAGCGGATCAGATTCAATAAACGATCGCCCTGAATTATCGTTTCTATAGACCTTATCGGTAGTCACAATGACAATTGCCTTGATAAAGTCTTTCTTAAATGCAATATCCAAGACATTGGCTGTTCCCATCACGTTGACATCAAAGGTTTCACGGGGGTTCTTGTAGGACTTTAGAACAAGTGGTTGCGCAGCCATGTGAATTATCGTTGAAGGTTTATGTAGGTCAATGAAGCTTTTTAACTCCTCATAATCTCGAATATCGGCGAATTTCTCTGGAATTGCACCAATTCGCTTAGCGCGATCAAACAGGGAGTCTTTCTCTGGTTTTAGCGAATATCCAATTACAGGCACACCTAGGTGTTCGAAGAGAAGCGTAATCCAAGTACCTTTGAAGCCTGAGTGCCCTGTCAATAGCAAAGGCCCGGGCAACTCACGTAGGCGTTGTCCAAGGGAAATTTCCATAACCGAACTGTAGTCTTTGTCCATCAAACAACAAGCAAAGCTCTACTAATGTGGCGCAGGCAGGGATGAAATTGAGCGAGAATCTAGACTCAAAGATTGACAATCTAGTGGCAGATGCATTCACAGAATTGCATCCATCTAAGGCGTTTGTGCCGGGTGAAACAAATATTCCCGTTACTGGAAAAGTGTTCGGCCGTGAAGAGTTGAGGGCAGCTACTCGAGCGAGTCTCGATTTTTGGTTAACCTCCGGGCCATATACAGAAGACTTCGAATCTCGCTTTGCCAAAGTTGTTGGTATGCGTCACGCTTTCATGGTTAATTCTGGATCTTCGGCAAATTTGCTTGCCTTGAGTTCACTGACGAGTCGGGCACATGGCGAGCGAGCCTTAAAACCTGGCGATGAAGTAGTGACTGTTGCTGCTGGATTTCCAACGACTGTGACCCCAATTCTTCAAAATGGATTAGTCCCTGTTTACGTTGATATCGATCCTGAAACTTATGTCGCGATTGATGAACAGCTAGAATCTGCAATTGGTCCAAAGTCTAAAGCCATCATGATGGCACATACTCTAGGAAATCCATTCAATCTGGACCTCGTCCAGGAGTTAGCAAAGAAACATAATCTTTGGCTTATTGAAGATAGCTGCGACGGATTGGGCGGTACATATCACGGTCAGAATTTAGGATCCTTTGGAGATCTTTCAACATTTAGTTTCTACCCTGCCCATCACATAACAACAGGTGAGGGTGGCGCGGTCCTAATTAAGAAAGTTGCACACAAACGAATTGTTGAATCTTTTCGCGATTGGGGCCGCGATTGTTGGTGCCCTTCTGGCGTCGATAATACATGTTTAAAGCGTTATGAATGGACTTTGGGGGAACTTCCAGAAGGTTACGATCACAAATACACATATTCTCACTTGGGTTACAACCTGAAATCTGGTGATATCCAAGCCGCAATCGGATTGGCACAACTTGATCGACTGGACTCATTTATTGAACTTCGTCGTCGTAATTGGGCGTATTTGCTTGATGGCCTGAGAGACCTTGAAGAATTTTTTGTTCTTCCAAAAGTGACAGAACACAGCAATCCTTCTTGGTTTGGATTCGCCCTAACGGTAAAGCCCGGTTCACCGAAAACAAGAAATGAGATTGTTCGAGAGTTAAATGAAAAGAAAATTGCAACTCGCTTGCTCTTTGGTGGTAATTTATTGCGTCAACCAGCATTCATGGGTACACCAAGAAGAGTGATTGGTGATTTGGTAAATACGGATCGCGTTATGAATGACACTTTTTGGGTCGGTGTTTGGCCCGGCCTGACTATTGAAATGCTTGATTACATGATTACAACATTGCATGAAATACTTGGAACTAAGTCATGAAGGTGCTGATTCTTGCCGGTGGATTAGGGACGCGAATTTCGGAGGAGACTGCGGACAAACCAAAGCCAATGGTCCCGATAGATGGAAAACCTATTCTGTGGCACATTATGAATATCTACGCAAGGCAAGGCCTGAGTGACTTTGTTGTAGCTACAGGTTATAAAGGTGAGGTTATTTCTGATTGGATTAATTCTTTAGAAACTGACTGGAAGATCGAAGCCCTTGATACAGGTTTAGAAACACAAACGGGTGGAAGAATAAAAAAGTGTATGAATTCGCACCCTAGTGAAAAATTCTTAGCCACTTATGGTGACGGTGTAGGAAATATAAACGTAAAGAACCTGTTAGCTTTTCATGAATCACACGGCAAAATGGCAACATTAACCGCCGTACGCCCACCAGCCAGATTCGGATATCTTGGCATGAAAAATGGCCAGGTGATACATTTTGGAGAAAAAAGTCAAAGCGACGCAGGATGGATAAATGGTGGTTATTTTGTTCTTGAGTCTTCTGTCTCTGAATATATAACATCTAGTTCCGAGCCGTTTGAAACTGGAGCGTTGCCTAAACTAGCTGGACTAGGGGAATTGATGGCTTACGAACATGATGGCTTTTGGCAACCTATGGATACTTTAAGAGAAAAACAAGATTTAGAGAAACTAGCTCACGAGGGTAATCCGCCTTGGCTGTCGAATATCTAAGTAGTAGCCTTATGTATAGGTTAGAAGAGTATGGACCTAACGATCGTGCCTCCCTGCTACAAGGGGGAAGCCTCTGTTTTAGATGTGCTGTAGAAGATCAAAAGTCATGTCTACAAAACTTCCTAACTTAAAGTACTCGCACATTTTTATTGATAACACTTCAACTAATAACACAGTAATGGGGTCACGAAAATTGCAAATCTTTTAAAATACAAAAGTTATTGTAAAAAGCCGAAATGTTGGTCTATTTCGAAATATATGCGCCACAGTAACAAACCTTTCTGGGAATGTAGAGATTACGATGGTACCAGCGGATCTGCAGGACTCTGCAGATAGGATCTCAGATTTATATCAAGAGCGGGTCGATGGATATCTTGTCGTTTACGGAAAAGAACTAAGCGACAAGAATCCTTAGTTATGCGAATATGGCGTAGACTTTATTATCAAATAGTTTGAACTATGCCTATAACTAATATTCCTATTAATTCATTTGAATCTATGTTAATCGTCCGTAAAATTTCAGGTGAAATTTGTAAACGTTATCATCATTATCCCTACGTTCGAGGTTTGGTTTCACAATCAACGAGCAACTCAACCTCTAGCCCTTGTATCTGGGGGGGTTCGCAAAAAAGGGAAATTAAAATCCAATTTTTTAACTTTTATTGACCAAGTGATAAACGGATTTGTAAGCACCGGCAAGATTCCTGCTCTTTTTCCCCGTCCTTGAAGGCTTTTTTACCCCCGGTTTAGGATTTGTACTGGAACTATGGTCCTTGATTGTCAACCGAGATGACGCCTTTTCTACGATTCAAGGAATTCCGGCATTGATTGTAGCACTTTTCTTTTTTGGAGGAGTACAACTGTTTTTCTTGGGCTTAATTGGTGAATATGTTCAAAGTATTTATTCTCAAGTTCACCGGCTACCGCGCGAGTTCGAAGGCGAAAGCATTAACTTTTAATAGGTTACTCGTCCTTAACAGACATTTTTGGTAGTGCTTTTGCCTGAGGATCTACTACAAACTCAAGAAAAATTGGTTCATCGTGCCAACTCTTGGCCGATTGCTTCAAATCTTCTAGCTCCATCATAGAAGAAATTTTGATAACTTTCGTAAAGCCATGTGCTCGCGCAAGTTCTTGAAAATCTGGATTTGAGAACCCTTCACGAGTTCCCGTTAATCGACCATCCATGTTTTCTTCTTGGAACTGTGCCACCATCCCGTGCTGCCCATTATTCATTACGCACACTGCAATCGGAAGCTCGTATTGGACAATTGTTTGCAGCTCAGCTGAGGACAATTGCAAGCAACCATCCCCAGAGATAGACACCCAGCGAGACGGTTTTGCAACTGCAGCACCAATACAGGCTGGAATTGCAAATCCCATCGCACCTAGTCCACCCGAGGTCAGAAATCGTTGGCCATCCTTGAGCTGAATCGATTGCGCCGCCCACATTTGGTGCTGCCCAACATCAACGATGAATCCCGAAGATTCGATAAAGAGCTCACCTAGAGATTTCATCACAATGCTTGGATTTAAAGTTAAATCAGATTGCTGCTCTAACTCTTGGGGGTAATTCTTTTCGATTTTACGAATCCCTGAAATATAAATCGAACTGTCAATTCTATACTCAATTGCCATTACTGCTTTTAAAAAATCTGATGCATCAGATTTGACGGCTAGATCCGATGAAACTCGGCCACTCAGTTCATGATCGTCAATATCAACTCTTACAATCTTCTTACCGGCTACGAATTTTGAAATATTATTTCCGGTTTGTCTCACATCTAATCGACTCCCAATCGTAATGAGCAGATCTGATTGCTTAAGCGCAGCATTGGCCCATCTGTTTCCATAACTCCCAATAAAACCAAGGTAATTGTCATTTGTGTGTGAAATCGAATCTAATCCCAATAAAGTACTGACGTATGGGATTCCGGTCTTGCTGATGAATTTCGACAATAACTCAGTAGCGTTGCTAAGTCTTACCCCACCACCAACGAGAAGCAAAGGGTGTTTTGCTCCTAATAGAAGATTTTTAAATTCAGATAGTTCATCGGCCGATATTTCAGGCTTCATTGCGACATTTGGGACCAAAGGAAAACTGTAGTCAATAAGGTCTTGTTGTAAGTTAATCGGAATATCTATCAATACTGGACCTTGTCGCCCCCCTTGGCAAAGTGCCCATCCTTCATTTAAGGCAATTAGGACTTCAGCGGCAGTCTTTGGGTTGTAAACCTTCTTGGTTATTGACTTTGCCATCTCGCAAATGTCCAACTCTTGAAAACCATTTTGCCTTTGGCTTAGATTGGTTCGCAACTCTTTTTGATTAACCTGTCCAGTTATGTAGACAACAGGGATCGAATCAAAATAACTTGATGCGATTGGTGTAAGTAAATTAGTAGCACCTGGGCCACTTGTTCCCATCGCAAATCCTGGGATTCTGGATATTCTTGCCGATCCCTCAGCAGCAAAACCAGCGGCTTGTTCGTGCCGAGTATTGATTATCGGAGTTTTCCCAAGTCTTCCAATGGCATCAATCATAAATGCGATCATTCCACCCGAAAGTTGAAAGACGGCTGGAGTATTTTTTTCAGCTATAAACCTAGCAATGCAATCTGCGAGGGTGGTTCGCTTCATCTCGTGCAATTCAACACCCTGCCCTGTCGGTAATTCTTGCCATGGGTAATTCTGGTTGAAATCGTACTACTTTGGATCAACACGGTCACTAAATGCTTTTCGTGTCCTTTTGATACCTTCTTCAAGCGAAATCGAGGGGCTCCAACCTATTGTCTTTAACTTTGTTATATCCGGAAAGAAACCCACTTTGGTTGCACTTGTATGGTCATCAGTGAGATCCGCGAACGAATTTTCATACCACATTGCAACTATTTCTCTAATCTCATTAAATATTGGGCTACCAATATTGACTGGGCTCACAACAGTTGGATTCTTCAAAATTTGCTCAATTGCTAGTGCAAAATCATCCTCATATAGATACGACCAGAGTTTTGAAGGATTTGAAATTACTAATTTGTTACCTAAAGCCTGAGATTCAAATAGTTGCATTAACAATGAGTCAGAAAAGTCTGAAGGTCCATACACTGAAAAGACGCGGGCCCAAATAAACCGACAATCGGAATCCTCGAATAAGGATGCGAGTTGTATGTGCAGCTTGGCTTTGGTGCTTCCATAGGCTGTTTCACCTGAATCATAGAATTTTTCTTTGATTGTTTCTATAGATTCCTTGGCTTCGGCTTGTGATCCAAAACAGATAAAGCTTTCAGTCCCGGAATCTTTTGCTGCCACGGCGATATTGAAGATCGGTTCGATATTTGATTTCTGAAGATCAAGGTTTACTCTGTCTTGCTTTAGGACGCCATTCCACTGAGCACAAATTACAGCACTGGGGGAGTACTCATTTATGATTTGTGGCCACTCGCTAGATTCAACTTCTAGAAGATGCAGATTCTCTAATTCGACGAGTCTGGACTTATTGGCTCTAGGTCTTATAACTGCTAGAACATCAATACCAGAGCTGTAAAGTTTTTTTGTGATTACAGATCCTAAAAAACCATTTGCTCCAAAAATGACAACGGTTTCTTTCGGTTTTCCTTTTGGATTATCCATATTCTAGTCAAAATTTATTAATCGAGACGAACTGCTCCACTAGGCGTTATCAAATGCACAGCAACAATCCCATACTCACCATCATTTGTTGATGGGTCAATGAACTCAAGATCTGTGCC
>JBBAKX010000017.1:0-30181 GCA_040403315.1 Flavobacteriales bacterium | reverse complement strand
TAGGGTCAGCCTTGGCCAGCATTGGACTCACTATCCCAACAGTAGCTGCATTTGCTATCTTCTTTAATCTGCCATTAAGCCTAGGTATCAGCAACCTCAATATGACGCTGATGTATCTCTCATTCTTTATTGGAGCCCTAACTCTAGCTATTGGCAGAACCACCCTATTGCAAGGTGTGGTGCACTTGATTATCTTCTTTGAGTTCTTGTTTTTGAGTTTGGTGCCATAAGTAAATTCTTTAGAGAGATGGGTGATAAGAGGTATTAGCGCCCTTACCCTCTCTGCCGACCTCTTTTTTTGTATTTTGTCATGCCTCTATTGGCCTTGAAAAACAATAAACGAATTTCAATAAAGTAGAGATAAGTAGATATTTTTCTACGAAGGTATATGGCTTGGCAGCAACCCAATTGAGAATTAGTCCGTTCTGTAAAACAGGTTATTTCAGTAAATCTAGGACTTTTCAATCGCCTTTGAAGCCACATCGATATAGTCATGACGGGCACGCCAATCTTGTTGCTTACGAAGCTCTGCCAAGGTCTTAAAGAACGATCGGTCCAGCTCATCAGCCGCTCGCTGCGGCCTGTCAAATTGCAATGCAGATATCAAGCGCTTATCCTGAATCTGTTGGTGCGCTTGCAATAACTTTTCTTTATTTTGATAAACCCAGATTGCTGCTTGCGCTTCACTAATTAAGGCATCGATGACATTTTCTATCGGCTGCCTTGGGTGCGTAAACGAGTAACGTATAGTTGCCATATCGAGTATGCTGATCTTACTATAGTCACACTCGACAAGCATCAGTTCATATAGCCTTGCGAAAGTCTTGTGTGATTCCTTTTTAAGGCGCATAAGATCAGCCTCAGTCCAGCCACATTCCTTAAGGATATTGCAGTAACGCAAATACTCCTTAGCCAATTCACCGTCACAAGATTCAATCAATTTAGTATCGAGCAAATAATCCCCCAACCCCGTCAGGATAATTTTTTACATCAGCATTTTCAACCTCTAGAAATGTGGGTGTTTGATTGAGCTTGTCACGAAGGTAGCGATATTCCAAGCGCTCAAGTCGTAATTTTTTCCAAGCAATTACAACCAATGAGTGCACTAGCGCAGCCTCAACAGCGCCTTGCGGTGCAAAATCTTGTAAGAATGATTGCTCTAGCTCACGCAGTTGAGATGGATCCTCGCCCGGTAGCACCTCTTGAATTGCATACACACCGGTCTTTAAAGAATTCTGAGATGCAGCTAGTTTTCCGGCGTGAGTTTTAGGACCTTCAGATCGTCGTGATTTAGGCAATCCTAAAGCCATTTATTTAGCGGGCTGCTTTAAACGAACACCAGGTCGATCCTCGGGGGAGCCAATGAATTCGACGCCCGCCTCAAATAAAGCCCTGGTAATTTGATCCAAAGTTCTTGCGTGTGCCTTGGGTATACCCATTCCAGCCTCAATGCGCTTAATTGTGGCCACCCCAACACCCGATAAAACTGCAAGATCGGCTACAGTTATCCTGACAATAGCTCGAGCAGCCCTAATTTGTTCTGTTGTAATCAAATCTAAAAGTATATATAATGATACATATAGTATCGTTTATTAATTAAATCTACGCATGAATAATACGCCATAGATAGTCAATTCGACCCTAACTCTACGTGAAACAATTGCCTACATAGAGGGCGCTTATGCTCCTGCAACGATTAGAGCTTATAAAAGTAATTTTGAAAAATTTATTGCTTTCTGTGAATCAATTACTACTACCGCGCTCCCATCAGATGCTACCACTGTAGCTAAGTATATTCAGAAGCTATGTGATGGCAATTTGAAATCAGTGAGTATTAGGCTTGCTGTAGCTGCAATTTAGACAATACATAAACTAAACCAACTTCCTGATCCCACCCAATTACCGGCTGCAAAAATAGAACTCAGAAGAATGCACCGAAGACTCGGTAGAGAATGCAAGCAAGCATTTGGTATAACTGCCCCCGTACTTGAACGAATAATCGCAGAGATTCAAAATGATTTGAGAGGTTTCAGGGATAGGGCAATATTACTAATTACCTATGACTCCCTTTTGCGGAGAAGTGAATTAGTATCATTAAAAATGGATGATATTGAATGTGACACAGATGGCCTTCCAATTTATATTAGGCTTCGCAAGAGCAAAACAGATCAAGAGGCAATTGGCAGAGTAATAAGACTCACCATGAAAAGTAAGGTAGCCATCAAAAGTTGGATCGAAAAAGCCAAGATAACTGATGGTTTACTATTTAGAGGCGTCAAAAATGATGGCGATATTACACAAGGTATTAGTCCGGGTCAGATAAATAGGATATACAAACGACTGGCTCTTAGAGCAAATATATGCAACAAAGAAATTAGTGGACACTCAATTAGAGTAGGGGCCGCACAAGATCTCGTGAACATGGGCGCTAGCCTGCCGGTACTCATGAATTCTGGTGGATGGTCAAAACCAGAGACCGCCATGCGCTACGCCGAGGCAATGCACAGCAACAGTATGGAACTACTTAAAATCAGAAAATAAAGAAAAAAGCACTTTTAGGTAGGACTCTCTATGACTGTATCCATTAGCCAACAAAACTCCATCATCCTCAATTGCTATACGGTCATGTATTTGGGGAAGAAATTGGTAGCTTACTGACGGATATAAATGATGTTCAGCGTGGTAACAAAAATTGATTTTTGTTAAAAAAAATCTCTCGAAAAAAGTTGGGGAAATACTCCTGCAAAATGGAGTGCCCATACCTTTAAAGAATTGAGAGTTAATCAGATTTGGTGAGTCAGTTGTTAATGGCTGATGTTCGACAATGGAGCGCAATTTTCCGCAAAGCATATTTACAGTAAATAATGGCAATAGCCAAGCAAACAGATAGTATATAAAGTTAGAGAGAGCGCAAAAAACAATTAGTATCACTAGTTGGGATATGCATATTGAGAAGATATCATACAAGAAATTGAAGCTCATCTTCTTATCTGAAGATTGGGTACTGGAAAAATTTTTAGAAGAGTGTTTTAAAACAGAAAAAACTTGCTTAAAAAAATCAAAACCTGACGCCGACTTAATTAACTCTATAAATAAATAAATACCTGTAATTTTTTGTCTATAAAGATCTTTTGTATCTCTATCCGTACATGCATAGAGGTGATGTTCAAAATGACGTCTTCTGTAGATGTCAAAAGGCAGTAATACTGGTGCCGCAAAAAACCATCTTGCAAAAAAATCATTCAATCTTCTTGATCCGCTTAAAAGTGTGTGTGCACCCTCATGAGCGACTAGAGACAGGCCGTGTTGTGCTGAACCTACGATTAATATCCCTAAAAAACTAAACCAAACACTAGAAAAATTACAAATAATTAAAATTCCAAGGAGCGCCTGACCCCATATTAATGAAATATCTACGAGTAATCTTGTTCGGTTACATAATCGAAATGAATTTAATTCATCCCGAGAAAAAATATTCTTAGAGAATTCTTTAAATTGGATAGTCGATGAAATACTCATTATCCGTCTATCATACTTGAGATTTCAGGTTGTTGCCTTAAAAACCCATTTTGATAGTATGGCATAATTTATGATGACGGTAAAAAATATTGCCAATCCACTAGAGAAATATGGATTAGAAATCCACCAGCCTAAAATTATTAGAAAGACCAAAGAACATAGGTAATTTAAAAGATGATTGAGAAGAAATTTAATGTAGCTACCCTTCCTACCTCTAAATACAATTTTTGCATATGAATAATAATTAAAAATTACACTCAAAACTCCAGCCAAAAACTGGGCTGTAATAGCGTGGAGGCCGAAGTATATAAAAAAACATATGCTCGCATAATTAAAAGACGTATTAAGGATGCCTGAAATTAAAAAAAGAACCTTATTATTTAAAAATAATTTATCAAAATTACTATAAAACATGTATTAATAGGCTAGTCAGCGGTATAACCATAACAATAATAAAATTAAAGACTCGGTTTACCATTTTTTAAAGAAAATATACTTTACTTGATAATTTTAAATGTGAATTCCAATTCTTCGAACCCGCCCACCCAAAAACACCATATACGCGAACAAAATGCTGGGGAAAAATTTGCAAAAAAATTAATAATTTTTGAAATCCCAAGAAGTGGATAATGCAAAAATGGGCTAATAACCTTCTTCTTCAAATACGGCTGGGCATACCACTCAAATTTCATATCAATTAATTTCATTCGTATGCCCTGAAAAAATTGTAATTTTTGATTATCAAAGTACCAGGGGAATGTGATATCAAAACCTCTTTTATGGTCTGGGTGAGTAAACCCTCTTGAGAAGTGGGGGACTTTAATTACTATCACCGCACCGTTCCTCCCAATGCGACTTAATTCCCTCATTACCTCGAAAGGCTGTGAAAGATGCTCTAAAACATGAGACAGCTCTATTAACGAGAACTCATCATCACCAAAGGGGTAGGGGAAATTTTCTAAATCGTGCTTTACTTGAGCAGAATCAAAAAAAGAATCCACATTTATATAACCGCTTTTAGGAAATTCACCGCATCCTAAATTTAATTTTTTCATAAAATTGTTATTTTCTCAAAAAAATAGATGATATCATTTATCCCTTTTAAATTGGATATATTTTTTTAATATAAATATTGAAAATATGCAAATAATTCTAACTGGTGTAGCAGGATTCATTGGTATGTCAACCGCTCTTAGACTACTCAATAGAGGAGATACGGTTATTGGGATTGATAATATGAATGATTACTATGATGTAAACCTAAAAAAAAGTCGACTTAATCTACTATTGCAACATCCAAATTTTAAATTTATTGAATTAGATATTTTTAATGGGCCTGAGTTATTAAAAGTTTTCCTGCACCACAGCAATTCAAACGTAATTCATCTAGCTGCTCAGGCGGGAGTTCGTTATTCCGTTGATAATCCATCCGCATATAGTGACAGCAACCTTACTGGATTTATAAATATTTTAGAAGGCTGCAGGGCTATTGAAACCGCTCACTTAGTTTACGCAAGCTCATCAAGCGTCTATGGTGGCAACACAAAACTACCCTTTACTGAATCAGATAAAGTCGACCACCCAGTCAGCCTTTATGCTGCAACCAAAAAAGCCAATGAGTTGATGGCCCATACATATAGTCACCTCTTCAACATACCAACTACAGGCCTAAGATTTTTTACCGTGTACGGCCCCTGGGGCAGGCCGGATATGTCTCCGCATTTATTTTCGGAGTCAATTGTGAGCTCTACCCCCTTAAGACTTTACAACCAAGGGGAAATGACCCGTGACTTTACTTATATTGACGATGTCACCGAATCAATAATTAAAGTATTGGATAAGCCAGCTACTTCCTCTGATCTTCATGATACTCTTGCCCCTCAACCACACATTAGCAGCGCACCCTATAGAATTTTCAATGTGGGAAATGATAATTCTCGAAGCCTCATCGACTATGTGAACGCACTTGAAAAGTCATGGGGCAAAACTGCTACAAAACAGCTACTTCCAATGCAGGCTGGCGATGTTCAAAATACTGCGGCATCCTCAACTGCGCTCCAGGATTGGATTGGTTTTTCACCCCAGACCAAGCTAGAAAGTGGAGTTCAAAAATTTGTTGACTGGTATAGAGACTACTACCAAGTATAAAAAATACTACCTCTCCCCGACAGCAGCCCAAGACATTCCATTTACACTTTCAACTTTAATATTTTTCAACCTGGCATCTATGAAAATCTGGCGAACCTCATTTTCAGTCCAGTAATTCGCTATCTCAGGAAGCATTTGATCAAAAATAATAGATCTAAGATGCTTAAAATCAAACTGGGAAATCAACCTTAAATATGCCAGTTTAAAATCAATGATCCTAAGGCATGGGTACAAAATTAACGTAGGGTAAAGAGATAAATGATGAACAAACCCTATAGGCAGTTTAGAAAATATAGCTTTCCTAAGTGGATTTAAAAAATGAAGTAACCATTGATTGTTTTGGAAACCGTAAACCCAAATTGCAACTTTACCGCCTAACTTAACCGAATTCTTCATTGCTTGAATAGCGACTGAGGGTTTTTCAAGGTGATGGATAACGCCAATAGAAAAAGCTATGTCAAACTCATCATGATATTCAATGTCGTATGCACTCATTTTTATAACCTGTGAATTCGGAAAAATACCCAAATTTTTCTTTGCGGAATGCAATGAGTTGTCATCAACATCAATTGAAACTCCTGACAAAGCACCGTCTTTTAGGGGCCAATAGCTATTTCTGCCCATGCCGCACCCAACATCTAAAAATTTCTTACCTGACCAATCACTCCCTGAAAAGAAGGGGAGCCACCGCCTAAATTGCTCTTCATAAATCGGCCTAATCTCAGAGTATAGGGACCACTCATACCCAAACCGATCGGGCGAGCCCTTTTGCAACGTACTTAAATTATTCATTGAGTTACCTATTAGGGAAAAGTAATATAACAAGCTGATTCTAAGCAACTTGGCATTAAGGTTTTGGCCATCTAATTAACAATGCAACTGACTGCGCTTCACTTATTCTACCCTTCATCATATAGCTACTAAAATATAACAATACATAGGATATAAAGAAATACAATAAATTAAGAGACACAAATATAGTCAATGATCTAATAAATATCTTCACGATTTCCTTTTTTACTAAAAATTATCCTTAAAATTAAAAAAGAAATAAGAATTGGATTTATCAATGAATTTATTGTCACATCATATTCACTTGAATATATTTTGAATAAATAAAAATGTTTAGGCAAAATTATTAAAAGCAATATTATTATTTCTACTTTAAATTTAAAGAAATTATGCTTTTGCATAAAGTACAATGGTGCAATAAGAACAATTAGCCTGTAGTCAGCCGAAATCGGATTTAAAACAATAAACGCTAACATTATTAATAATAGCCTCTGTACCAGAGGAAGCTTTATTACAGAATAAATATATACTAAAATAAATATAAATTGCCAAATATAATTATAAAAATTAAAATCATGTGATATTAAAGTATTATCATGTCCAATATTATTAATGCTGTCAATTATTTTATATACCCCCCAATAGGAATTGTTAAATAATAAACCGCCTTCACCAATAATATAATCATTTTTATAATTAGTAATGCAATTTTTAGATTCGATTAATATGGTACTAATATCACCATAAAATGCCATAAGGCACAGAGCAAAAGATCCATAAAGCACTCCCAAAACCATTATTTTAATTATGTAATCTTTATTATAATTAATGAAGAGAGGCAGAAAAACAATATAATTTGGCTTTATTAAACAAGCAATCATTAAAAAATTTATTGAGGCAATACTATTTTTATTTTTAATTTCTAAGGCAATAGCATAAAATAAAAACGAAAATGCAAATAACTCTGTATTGCCACGCCAGAAGCAAAATAATAATGGGTAGGTAAATACCCAAAAATAATCTAAATTACTAGTATAATTTTTTTCAAAATTAATTACATTTGCAAACAATAGTATGCTTAAGCCAACCATTGATATAAATATAGTATTTTTAAGGGATTGACTAAAAGTAATGCTAAAAATTTCTAGCTGCCATGGTGTTATGCAGTAGCTACCATTTCCTGGAAATAGTTTTGTATAGTTATATATATTAAAAAAATCGTCAAATCTACCATTTCCTATAGAATAATTTGAGAAGCTATAGCTAAATGGCTCATATACATTACATATGACCATCAATAAAATTAATGCAGTCCAATAAAATTTTATATAAAGATTTTTTTCTTTATTCATAAGCTATTTATGATTCACATCAATGTACCTGGATATAACCAACCAAGACCATAGAAATAATCTGTTATCTTTTTTTCCAGTTTTATGTTCTGAAATAAAGCTCTTCAATTTATCGTTGCAAAATAATTTATTTGTAGAATATTTGATATCCCATTTTTTTAACCAATTGGTTAGGGGTATTGCAAATCCCTGTTTCTTTTTTATTAATACCTGGCTAGGTAATATTTTTTTCATTGCTTGTTTTAATATATACTTTTGATTACCTTTGAATATTTTATATTTTGAAGGTAATCTTCTAGCAAACTCTACAACATCATTATCTAAAAATGGTGATCTCACTTCTAGTCCAACCATCATTGAAGCTCTATCTACTTTATTAAGTATATCGTCTTGTAAGTAAATTCTTGAATAAAATTCACTTGTTTTCGATATTTCGTCCAAACCATTACTCGAATTCCACAATTCTATTGCCTCCGAGTACAGCTCCTCTATTTCAACCTTTGTTCCTAGAAAATCTTCAATCTCGCTTGGCGTGAGAGGGCTCATCCAGATAGGGCACCTTAACGCAGGCTGAAATTTTACCCCTCGAATAAATCTTTTTAACTTATAGTCGTAAGAAAAATAACCCTGTCCTGTTGGCAAATAAGCAAGCACTTTCTCAACACCAGAGTGGATATACTTTGGAACGATATTTGAATAAATTTTAGCGGTTTGTAAGGCTTTAAATGGTCCATAACCTGCAAAAAGCTCATCCGCCCCATCGCCACTAAGTGCGACACTTACAGATTTTTTTGCAAACTTAGACAGCAAGTATGTTGGAACGATTGAGCTATCTGCCATAGGCTCATCCATGTGTAACAAAATCTGATTTGCTGCGTCATTAGCCTCCTGCATTCCAATTGTTTGTTGCAAGTGAGTCACCCCAAAAAAATCTGCTACAAACTTGGCATCTTCAGACTCATCAAATCTTGGATCATCAAGTCCAATTGAAAAGCTCTTTACTTCACGATCCTTCTTAATGCATGAAACAAGTCCTAAAATTGAAGATGAATCAAGCCCTCCGGAAAGAAATACTCCTACAGGTACATCAGAAATTAATCTCTTTTGAACTGCATTAGTTAACAAGCCTAAAAGTTCTTCCGATAAATCCTCAATTGAAGCTGCTTCATAATATTCATCTCTAATTATGGAGAATTCCCAATATTTCTCAATCTTCAGGGTGCGCTTTTGGAGATCAAAAACCATACTATGACCACCTGGGAGTTTACAAATATTCTTATAAATTGTTCTTGGGCTTGGTATATAGCCATATCCAAAATATTTTTGAACAGAAAGGGTATCCAAATCCCTGCTGAGCTCCGGATGAGCCATTAGCGAATTTAATTCTGATGAGAAAATTATATTTTTATTTTTGCAAGCATAATAAAGTGGTTTTTTTCCAAATCTATCTCGTGAAAAAAATAATTTATTATTATGAATATCATGTATGCAGAAAGCAAACATGCCGCTTAACATCAGCGGTAATTTATCCCCCCATTCCCGGTAACCATGAAGTAATACCTCAGTATCAGAGTTGTTGGAATTAAACTTATACCCAAGTTGTTCTAATTTAGAACGCAAATCAGCGTGATTATAAATCTCGCCATTAAAGACAACTACCATAGATCTATCATTACTCCACATGGGCTGCCCCCCACCGGCCAAATCTAAAATCGATAGTCTTCTATGTACAAAACTGATTTTATTTAATTGGTCTATGTACTCCCCAAAATCATCAGGCCCCCTGTGACTTACAAGCAATGACATCCTTTCAAGAATATCTTTACGTATTTCCCCTGTAAACCCAGCAATACCACACATTAGTGATCATCCAAATTCAATTTATTTTTCACCAAATATATTGATTTACCTTGCGACTCATAATATGTTCTCATAATTATTTCCGCCAATAAACCCATTAAAATCGTCATTATGCCAATGACAAGAAACAAAACAGATAAAAGAGGTAGGGGTGTTTGTATCAGGGATGTGCCATTAAAAATCTTCAGACATAAGGCCAATATTAAGCTTAAAAAAGAGAAAAAAGTACTTACAAGACCCACCCCCCCAAAAATATAAATTGGCTTATTAGAATAGTTCGCCATGAACTTTACAACTATTAAGTCCAACATAACTTTTGCAATTCTATTCATGCCATACTTTGACACGCCATAAGTTCTTGCATGATGAATAACCGGTATCTCTGCAATCTTGCCGCCTTGCCAGGATGCATAAATAGGAATAAATCTATGCATTTCACCATAAAGACGAATATCCTTTATTACATCTTTCCTGTAAGCCTTTAAAGAACATCCATAATCATGAAGATGTACACCAGATATTCTAGAAATTAAAAAATTGGCTACCTTACTAGGAAAAACTCTAATTAAACTGTCATGCCTATCTTTTCGCCAACCAGATACAACATCGTACCCCTCGTTTAGCTTGGCTAATAAATTAGAAATATCAGAAGGATCATTCTGTAGATCACCGTCCATCGGAATGAGAATCTCCCCTTTTGCAGCATCAATCCCAGCCATTAAAGCAGCAGTTTGCCCGAAATTTCTCTTGAAATTAATAACAGAAATACGATTATCTTTCTTTGCTAACTGAGAGAGAATATCTTCCGTATTATCTTTACTCCCATCGTTTATAAAAATAATTTCTGAATTTAAATTAATTTTTTCGATTGTTTTTTTTATGCTCTCGTACAAGAGAATAATATTTTCAGATTCATTATAAACAGGGATGATTATTGATATCATTGTGATCTTTATAAATTTATTAAAAACAGGTTTTTGTCTTTCCTGACTCGGTATAATGTTATCAAAGTCAAGTAGCCTTTAATCATAACGCTTTTCATGATTATTTTTCCTGGAAATGGCGCTATTGCAACCAAGATTCTAAACTTGCGAGGGTAGCCCTAGACAACACATAAAACATAAATGCAAACTTAGCGTTGAATTTTGAGGCTTTTTTTAGCCTCAGCAATTGCTTAATTCGATATATTGAATCCCCCTAATAATGAACTTTAAAAATCTAACATCCTCATTCGATCTTTGGAAAAAATATGGGCCATCAATGCAGCATATCCTTTTTTTATTTTTTAGTGCTGCAATAATTAGCCTTGGCATCACCTCTGATCAAAAACAATTATTTGCATTCTCAAGCGAACAACTGCAATTTAACTCGCAGATCTCAAGCGGCTTCATCAATCTCCTTAGCGAAAAAGATTCAGCACTTCTTGTAGACGCAAAAATTAACTTCTACTTCATTAATAAGGATCCAAGTTTTTCTTATGGGAATTTATTCCAGACATCTTCAATGCAAGATGGAGTGAGGTTTGAATTACAACCAAAAAATAAATTAGTGCTAATTACTGGGGAAGGGCATCTGTACCCCGTCTCTGAAAATGTACAGCCAAACCAGCCATACAAGATTGAGCTTGAATATTTACGGAAAAAATATATTACAGTTAATTTTGATGGGGTCAAGGTTTTGGATATTCAGGATCCAGAGATAACAGGTCTAAAGTTTTATCTTCAAAATTTCGTAGTTGGCTCTGGCTACTCTTTATCTCGTCCGTTTAATGGTGAAATCAGCAATTTTCAAGCGAACATTCTATACTCCAAATCCACTCTAATTGCAACACTATCAACTTGGGCCCTCTTCCCCATAACATTTTTAGCATTTTTCTTACTTTATTTAAAAATATCTCATTCAGAAATTTCCAGCCCAAGGGCTATATTTCAAATCTCCTTTAGCCAGCCACAATCAAACGATATATATCTATACCCGTTAACCATCCTTTTGTCGGGGGCTTTTATTTGGGTGGCACTTCTCATTGGGGAACGCCACATTGGTCTGGCTAAATGGTTGCCATATCTCTTTATTCCATTTTCCCTCTTCTTATTGGGTCATAATAATTTTAAACTTTGTAAAGTATCTTTGTTGAAGCAGATCCTTATTCTTCTGCCTCTAGTTGTTTCCACTGGACTGCTATTGATTTCTATTTCCAAAGCGCACGAATTTAACCGTTACCTATTTTTATTTTTTACTCTTGCCGCCTCTATTGCGTTGATATCACTAAAGCAGTATCGCCTAGTTACTCTATTAGCCTCACTAATTTCCTGGCTCACAATCTACCCTTTACTTAATTGGAGGCTAAT
This sequence comes from Flavobacteriales bacterium, assembly GCA_040403315.1. Classification (GTDB taxonomy): domain Bacteria; phylum Bacteroidota; class Bacteroidia; order M30B66; family M30B66; genus CAMCXT01. The sequence goes on along the minus strand of JBBAKX010000017.1, from coordinate 18,162 downwards.
CTCAGGACTTCTAGAAGATTCTCCCTTCCCTTATCTGATTTATGCATGCATAACAATAGTTGTAATTGGATGGTTTATTCACGGCAAAAAATTAACTTTGACTAAAAATCATCCGGTAATACGATGGAGCCTTCTAGCCGTTGCTCTATCAATGTTCCTCTGCTTGAGCTTCAGAACGGATGCATTATTTATACCTGGCTCAGAATATCACTGGGAATACTTTGTTGGCCCGATCAGAACCATTCGGAATGGAGGATGGTTGCTCTATGATGCTCCTTCCCAGTATGGATTTTTGAATATACTTCTTGCCAGCCTTCTACCAATTTCATCGTCTTGGCAATCTTTTTACATCTTTCAAAGTTCAATTTTATTCTTAACTTCCTCAGCAATACTGATCTTACTTTGCTCAATTGGTAAAAATAGCTTTAGCTCAAAGAGCTTAATATTTTTTTTGGTGATGGGGAGCTTCTTTTTTGCAGATCCAGCCTGGATTGGCCCAACCCCTTATCCCTCTTCCTCTGTAACTCGTTTTTTTAGTTGCTATCTTTTATTGTGCTTAAGTTTTATACCAAAGCAACACCATTACAGAGTCCTACTTATATCCATTGGCTGGCTAATTGGCGTACTCTGGTCTGCGGAGAGCTGCTTATACTCAACAGTCATTTATTTCTTCTATATTGCTGCTGATGTAGCCAGTTGCAAATCATGGGAAAGCAAAAAACTTACCTTGATTAAGTATTTTCTTCATTCATTCACGCCCCTTATTGCAGCACTAGCAATTATTGCCATTTACTATCAACTTGAACTTGGTCATCTGCCTAATTTCTTAAGCCATTTCGATTATGCAGTTGGCTATGCCAGCGGATATGGTTATGTTCCATTTCCGTTAAATGGACCTGGAAATGTCATGCTGTTGATATTTCTTGGGCTCGGTCTCCTAGCTTTATTAGCGCTACGCACCCCTTTGAATGGAACACTGGCAACATCACTAGCATGCTCTGCTGGGTGCATCTGGGCTATTGGTAGCTACTATCTTGGCAGACCCGTTCCTCAAAATATTACCGCCATGTTCCCACTTCTATCTACATGTGCTCTGATTGGGTTACTGCAATCAAGGAGGGGCAACCCCAACCTACCCTACGGCCCGCTTTCTGCCGCAGCATTTCCATTGCTCTTTCTAATTCTCAGCACTTTTTATACAAGCTCATTTTGGGCAAAGTCCGTCACATTTGAATCGTTTAGTAAAGACATATCAACAAAGCTATTTCACAAATCAGATGAACTCAGCAAGGCTATCGAAAAAATTGACCCCAAAGGAATAATGCCGAGAGTATATTTAGGTGACAGCGCAGTTTCGCCAATAATAAATCGGGATACATCCGAAAGTGCATGGCTTCCAACCCCACTTCAGCTTGTAATGCCTCCGATTTCTCAAAATCGCAAAGCGCAAATTTTAAATAGATTCTTGTGTTCCAACCCTCATAATCAAGTAATTCTGATTCATCAAACTGGATCGGTTTCTTCAGAGCTTCCAGGACTTAATTTAATTATTACCAATTATTTTGGCTTAGTTTCGACAAATAAAGTTGGGCCATATGAGGTGATGCTATATGTTAGAAAGTCCAATCTTGCATGCAAGTAATGGCGCTTCTTAATAAATTTCCTATTAAAAAGATTATCTCCATTGATGGTCTTTCAGCCATTGCGCTACTCGCGATTGCCTCTTGCTATAACTTTTTTTCAAATTTTCACTTTCTACCAATTACAGAAGGTTGGTTTTCAGTTTATGCAAATTTAGTTATCGATGGGAAAGTTCCATACAGAGACTTCTACCTCTATCTAACACCTCTCTACACCTGGATCATCGCATTCATTCAATATTTATTTGGGCCATCACTTTTTTCGCTGCGAATTCTTGGTTTTTTTGTAATTGGACTAATGGCTTTCGTTTTATTCAGAATTTTGAAACGTATATTTTCACCAGTGCCCAGCTTCATTGGCGCCACTATTGGAATGATGTATATACAAAAAGGCGTTGCTTTTATTTCCTATGACTTTACCCAAATACTCACTTTATTCGCACTGCTCTCGATTTACTTTCTAATTCTTGCATCAGAACATTTAAAGGCAGTAGGTCTTAGCCAAAATCATACTCAAAAGTCTTTCCTGCTCGAAAAGTATTTTCTATTGTCTGGCTTTTTTGCATGTTGCTGCTTTTTAGTTAAACAAAGTAATGGTGCCTTTATTTCAATTGGCGTTTTCCTTGCATTTTTGTACACCCTCAGCAATAAAGGACACAATAGTAAGCGTCTACTTATCAACTGGGCCTCATTTGCAATTGGCGCCCTAACCCCAGCCATACTTGTTCTGGTATATCTAACGACCAATGGAGCGCTTGAGGATTTTTTTTCGCAAATTTTATTTAACTCTATTTCCGCCAAAGGTGGATTGAAGAGCATTCTAAGTGGCTGGGTGAGCGGTGTCTTTACTGCTGTACTAGGGCATCAATTACTTGAAATTTTGTATAAATTTATACCAATTTTTCTGATTTCTAGAGCGCTATTACTTCTCCTGGGTATGAATTCTTCTTGCACAAAAGCTCTAGAAAGGTATAACTTTCGAATACGTGAGTTAATTTTCCTGCTTGTCTTTGCTTTGCTTTATATATTTGTTATAGCATCAGCATGGAATAATGATCCGACCCTCAGGAGACTATTCTTCGAAAAGGGAATGCACCTTACAAACTACATCATCCCTCTTAGCATTTCTTGGATTGGACTATGTTTATTGATTGGTATTGCTGGGAGATTGACCTCTAAAGCAAAAATACTTTCTGAAACAAGCATTATTCTTGCACTTGGCGCTCTAGGCCTTACCTTTGGCAATGGCACGTCTGCTGGGCTCTCTGAGATTAGCGCGTTTATAGCATTAAGCTGGTGTACCGCCTGGGTAATACAACGAAACTCAATTCCATTTCTTGGTGTAGGGGTTGTCTTTTACACTTCCTTGCTCTTAGCAACCGCTCTATGTTACACAAAATTTGATAAACCATACTCATGGTGGGGGACCTCAGAAGGGGACGCTAGAACAGCAACCTTGAAAATTGAAGACCCAATTTTAGGCGGGATTTACCTTACTAAGAATACCTTCTCGAACTATATTGCCATTACAGAAGCTTTAAAAGAAAGCACTAAGAGTGGTGAAGTTTTCTCATTTCCAAATATTCCAATCGTTAACCTGTTAGCAAATCAACTGCCAGCCTCAAAAGCTGTTATTAGCTGGTTTGACTTTTTAAACGACCGAGATGCAGAGGCTGAAGCTGAGAGAATCTCGTCATACCCTCCGGAAATTATTGCTTATTTACAACTTCCAGCCGAAGCCTTAGATGCACACGAAAAGCTTTTCAGGGGAGGATTGCCATTAGGACAGAGAAAAATCATTGATTTTATTGATCGCAACTGCCTAGCGCAGAATGGCTACACCATCATATTAAAGCGGCCTATTTCCTCAACATCTACGATTTTTATATGCAAAAAAGCTCTCACCAATTAATTCTGAGCCCTTTAGTACTTCAGATGTCATATACGCACTCATTAAGCATCAAATAATTACTCTAAAAAAATTAGTCAATAATTTTCCCGAAGATAGAATTAGGGTGAATTAATGCTTGGCTACTGTGGACTTAAACTGCTCTTAATTTAGCTTCCTACATTCAGGCGTCACAAAAGAGGTTGTCATTCCATCTAGGATCTCTTTGTTCAATTGACCACCAGTAAGCTGCGATCTAAGACTTTTCCCGCTATCTACGATGATGAAATTTTCGTCTTCATAGAAAAAGTTTTCATTACCATTCGGTAAACTTGTGCACTCATCCCTTTCAACATAAAGATATATTTTTCGATCAAGGAGATTATCAAAATATCTATCGCCTTCAATTTTCCTGCCTTGCCAAGCTTCTGTTATCCACTTTGCACCAATCAAGGCTGGAAATGTATTTGGAAATTTACTTTTTAAGACGGGCAACAATACTTTATTATTTAAATCAAGATTTTTCATCTTCGCGTGACTTAATAGATGATTTGGCGAAATCAAAGTGGAGGTTTTCTTGTAGTTGGCAACATACGAAACTCCATTAAGAACCATCACAGCAGAAATCGCTACCGCTATATAGTTTCCATGGCCACCTCCACCAATTCTCGGAAGCTTCCCTACTCCATAACAGGCTTTAAAAAAGTAGACATATAACAAGGGCAGCAAAAAAATATACATTTTCATGTACCCATAATTATTTAACGGACTGACCTTAAAGATATAGATTACAAAAATCGCTGTCAGTACATAGGCGCTAATATTTAGGAGGGATAGATATCTATTTTTATCACTCTTGATGTCTAGGATTAGTATTAATCCAATAAGTGCAGACGAAAGTGAGGCCACAATAATGCCCAACCTTGACCTCTCAAAAGCATTTCCACCATTAAAACTATTTATACCTTCATAAATATTATTTAAGCCTAATATTTCATTTATCACGGCCCAATATGGCTGCGGATATCCATTGCCACCCTCTTCAGTGATTTGTTTGATGCTTATTACCAACCAATCATAGATAAATTGGCAAGGCAGCACTATAGCTATTGCTATAACAAGACACCCCAAGAGCATCGTATATAACTTAAAGTTTATTTTTTTTCTTATAAAAAGATCTGCCAAAAAATAAATACCCGTCAATGGAATAAATACAAATATTAATCCCTCACCATAACTAACCAATAATGATGCCAATACTAGGGAAACCAAAAAATATTGCTTTAAGGTGTGCCAGCTCTTGTCAAACTTCCAATGTTGAGCCTGCACCACAAGAAGGTATAAGAGTGCATACAGACATAATGAATAAGAGTTACCATAAAAACCTTCATACCAAAGATTTAATAAGTTAGCGTTAAAGATTATCCCAATAGATCCAGCAATCGATGCAATCAGTGAAAGAGAAAAATACTCTTTAAGCCAATAAAAAATAATTCCACCTAAAAAAAGCTGTGGGATTAACATCGATGTAAAGGCAATCCTATAGATATGATCCAGTCCATTAAGAGCAACATATAGGGACTGATAGCTCACTAAGCCCCAACGGTAAAAATATAAAAAAGGCCAATCCATTGTTGCATTTGTGTAACTAGTGATTTCGCCAACCCTCATTCCCATAAAGTCAGGAAGGGCTAAATTTGCCATGCCCCATGTTCCGCCATCCAAAAGGAATTGAGCCATGCGCGAATAAAGAGCAGCATCTGGGCCAACTCTAATTGGGGTACTAGATAAAAAATCCCAAATAATATCATGCGAAGAAGGGCTGCATAGGATAAGAGCTATAGGTGCAACAATAACCGTTGAATAGAATACCCCCCCCTGAAAAACATAGCGAAGATTCTGCTGAAAATATATACCTATCTCATGAGTTCTGAGCTTGGTGCATCGTAATAATGCACTTGGAATAAAAAATAGTGCCGGGAGGAAAAGAAGAGTGCTTACGGAATAATTCAAAGCAATAGCATATGCACCCATTAGGGATAAGATTACAAATCCCATTAATGGACCAAACAACCATAGATACTTATCAACTTTCAAGGATTCTGAGTTGAAAAACTTAGCAGGGTAAAAGCCAATTAAGAGTAGATAACCATATACGATTAGTGAATATCTATAGGCCGGATTTGCGTAGATAATAATCGCCTGAACGACCAGCAGAAAAAAAATCCATGGCTTAGAGATCAAAAGTGGATCAAATGAAAAATTTCTTTGTTTTTTTAATATAAAAAATAGTACTAACGCAAGAAATACTCCGCCTTTTGCAATGAAAGTTAAAACACTGCTAATATCACGAGGATAGATTCGTAGGGCAGATCCGATTAGCGAGTGATAATTTGTTTTTTTAAAGTTAATATTTTTTAGCTCACCAGAATAAATTCTGCTTGAATCAAAGCCTGATCCAATAAGAAATTCTTCAGATGAAAAAATAATATCTGGCGATTGAATCAAAGTTTTTTTTCCATCAAAATCTACCCGAATAAATTCTTTTGTTAGGGCCTCGATTCTTATATGATGCAACTCGCCTGCTTTTAATGCATTAGTCAGCTGAACAACTGAATATTTTTCTTTTCCCGTGTAGTTTGAGACAATTAAGGCAAGGGAAAGACCGCTTTGCTCCAACCTTATTCCTAAGTTATGTGGAGCTGATTGAAATAAATTCTCATAACTTGGAACATATTTACCGATAAATTCAAAATCTACGAAAAAATATGCGCTCTTATTTTTTTTCAAACCTCCCAATCTGATCGGGAATTGACTGGGATTTGCGCTATCTAAATTAAAACTTTCCACATCACTTAACGACTGTATTTTTGATGACAGGCGGTCAGTATTCTTAAAATTTATTATTTCTTGATTTAAAAAGAATATTCCCAAAATTACTATGCATTGTGCAATAATTTTTAGATAACGCTTACGGTGAAAAATAAATTCCATCTTTTAAGTACAGGTTTTCATCTTTAATTATCTGTTTTTGAGAAATTAATGCGCTCTTTTTCAACTACGATAGGTCTATTCTGAATATATGTGTGAATGGAGCCGATATACTCACCAAGAACCCCAATAAAAAATAGGAGAACACCTAATAAAAAGAAAAGCCCAATAATCGCAGGTGCACCTCCAAGAGGGAATGCATCCCAAAAAATTAATTTCATAGCTAAAAAATATAAAGCTACAGATATACTAATTGCTCCTAATAAAAAACCTGTCAGAGCTGCAATCCTAATTGGAACTTTTGAGTGACTAACCATTCCCAACATGGCAATGTCAAATAATGTGTAGAAATTATTCTTTGTAATCCCGCTCAATCTTCTTGGTTGTACAAATGAAATTGCTTTAATTGGGTAACCTAATTCACAGATAAGCCCCCTTAAAAACGGATAGGGATCATTAATCTTTCTGAGATCATTTAGTACCCGCTGATCATACAAACCAAAGCCTGTTGAGTCCCTGATGATTTTGACGTCAGAAATCTGATCTATAAAACGATAATAAGTTCTTCGTAAAAAATGCATCAGCGGACTACTCATGCTGACTGGTTTTACAGCCATAACGAGCCTCCAACCCTTCTCCCACTCTGAAATAAACTGGGGAATCATTTCAGGCGGATCCTGAAAATCTGATGCTAGATAGATAGTTGCAACTCCAGAGCTCTGTAAAATCCCATAATATGGGGATCTGATGTGGCCAAAATTTCTAGCATTAAAAATAGCTTTGATCCTACGGTCTTCGCTAGCGAGCTCCCGAATTTTCTCCTGCGTTCCGTCAGTAGAGCAGTTGTCAATCACCAAAATTTCAAAATCGTATTGCTCCAGTGAGCTAATGACCTCAACAATTCGAAGTAACAACAATTCAATATTTTCGATTTCATTGAATGTTGGGGTAACTATTGAAATTAATTTTTTATTCATATTTATCTAGGCGTAGCAATAGTAATCATATTTCCGAGCTTAAGGCCGATAGTAAAATTAAAAATTGCGGGGATCGACTTAACCTTAATTCCAAATGCCCATAACAAATGCTTAAGTAAAAAACCGAACTCAAAATAATTGGTCGATCTTTCTATGGAGTTAACACTATAACCAGACTTTTCAAGCAGGGCTGCGATGGATCTTGGACTGTATATTTGAGGATGTTGCAAACAAAATGCCGGCCAGCGCCATCCAACTATTTTTCTCAAAATTGATTGTTCATTATGCGTAACTAATAATAACTTGGCACCAGGGACTAATTTACCTCTCAACTCAGTCAGAGTCGCAACGGGGTCTAACAGATGATCTAAAACCTGGATCATTACTGCAACGCTAGCGCTATTATTCGGAATCATCGTAAATCCGAACATGTCTTCGATGATCTGATAAGGATATCCATCTACGGCAACCGCTAATGCACCCGCAACTGCTCTATTTGGTTCGCACAACCAGTACTTATTGAATTTCCCATCCCTACTGCAATTTTTTGTAAATATTCCAATATCAGGCCCAACCTCTATGTACCCACCCTCGAGCGATGAAAACTTCTGTAGTTGCTCAAAATACCCACTTTGAGTTTTTATTAATGCATCTATTGGAACAAGATCCATATTTGGTGCCATCTGCCCGTATAGCTCGCCAAGCTGGAACTCTTGGTAAAAAACTGGCGCATATAAAAGGCGGCAACCCGAGCAGCGTCCATACGAAAAGAATATTTTCTCTTTAAAAAAACCATTCCAATATGGAATCAAACTCTCGTAATTAAGGCTTTCACCCTTTCTTTCGGAGCTAACCTCAATGCTAAATTTCGCATCATTTTTGCAGATGGGGCATTTTCTAGCGAGATAGGATTTTGAATTCATTTAGAATCCTTATAGATCGGCTTAAATGTTACTAAGTTATGCCAAAAATAACTTGTAACGATAATAAAAACTGAAAACAGGGTTTGAGCAATAATCGGATTCATTTCTAAAACTTCAACAAGTGCCGGCAGGCAAATTAAATTTAGCAAAAAATAGAACGCATGAAAAACAAAAAATTTTGTGTACTCTGCATGTAAATTTCCCTGAGTTTTAAAAACAAAATACTTGTTACTCACAAATGAGAAGGAAATGCATATTAATTGGGAAATAATAAGGACACCAAGATAGCCAAGGCCCATTGGCACTAGTAATAAATACAATAATGGATAAATAGATAATCCCACCATTGTATTTACCCCCCCAGCGATAAGAAAACGAATTTTCTTTGATTGCCGGGCTAACTCCAAGACTCGCAAACTATTTAATTTAATCATCAACAGGGGATTCAATAATCATGTTTTCCCTGAGCACATCGCGCGAAAGAAATGGTGAGAGGTCTTCCAGTGGAGGCGAAGTAATGCGTCCATCAGGGTGCTGCTTTGCCCCTAACTTAGGTGCAAATGCTACATTTTCATCAATCATAATTTCACAAACGGCAGGCCCCTCGACTGCAAGTGTTGCCATGATAGCGTCGCTTAATTCTTCATGCTTTTCTGCTTTACGGTATGGCAGATCGAATGCTCGACTTAATTTTTCAAAGCTAGGGAATGTGACGCCACTTTTTGGCCCTCCCCCCACCTCTACGCCATTAAAGAAATTGCGATGGGTTTGAAAGATCGATACATATCCACTGTTATTTAAAATAAATATCTTTACAGGGTATTTATTACCAGAGATTGTTTGCAGCTCCTGTAAATTCATCATAATGCTGCCATCGCCCGCTAGGCAAACAATTGATTTTCCTCCAGATCCTTTGTGGGCCCCTATTGATGCCGGAAGATCATACCCCATGGTCGCACACCCAGAATTGGTCCACAGTCTTTGTCCCGGCTTAAGATTGGCGGCTTGGAAGCTCACTACACACGCACTGCCATTACCCGCCACAATAATTTGGTCTTCTTTTAGTTGCTCAAAAAGGGTGTCCACAAAGCAATATGGATTCACCTTTTCGTTTTCCCAATATTCTGGCAACACAATTGGGAACCGTCTATTTCGTTCTAGACTCCACTCCATCCACTCTTTATGATCCTGCGTCCTTCCGGGATAAGGTAAACCAATTAAGGCGGGCATCAAATCTTTCAGGTCAGCATGGACTGGCATTTCAGATTTAACTGTGGGCTTTTGTAATTCAAGCTCGTCAATATCAACCCAAATCTTGTATGCCTCTCTTGCAAATGAGTTCCAGTTATAGCTAACTTGGCGAATATTTAGGCGGCTTCCAAGAATCAAAATTAAATCGGCGTTTTGCGTTACAAAGTTTCCACCTCGGTCACCAACCGTACCAGGCCTACCTGCATAATTTGGATGATCATTCCATATGACATCATGCGCATTCCAACCCGTCACCACTGGAATATCTAATTTTTTCACGAGCTCTAAGAATGCGTCATGCTGACCGCTTAGCCTTACGCCGCCCCCTGCAAAAATTACAGGCCTCTTTGCATTTTGAATTTTTTGTAAAATATCATGGGCAACTTGTGCAAGATCTTTTTTCACCCACGACTCATTTAATTCAGACGGGTCAAATCCACGCAAGGAGGCTGGATCAATCTGAGCGCCCTGAACATTTAGCGGAATATCAAGCCAACAGGGACCTGGCCTACCTGAGGATGCCAAATAGAAAGCCTTTTCCAACTCATAGCGAATATCTTGTGGGTCGGTGACCATCGTGCAATATTTTGTAACAGGCCGAACCAACTCTTCAATATCAAGCTCTTGATCGCCGTACTGTCTTAACGGCAGGCCCGTACTGCGAACAGTAGTTTCCCATTTAACCTGACCAGAAATAACTACCATTCCAATTGAATCTACAAATGCACCATACACACCAGTAATTGCGTTCGTACCACCTGGGCCCGAAGTAACGTTTACTACTGGCAATTTATTCGTCAATCTATAATATGACTCCGCCGCAATTGAACATGCCTGCTCATGATGGTTGAAAATACATTCCAATTCTTTATGGGTACCAAATGAATGATTGAGATGCATTGCACCCCCTCCGGTAACCATAAAAATATGCTGAGTTCCCAATTCAACTACTTTGTTTGCAACATAATCTGACAGCTTCATATTCCCTAACCTTTCCATCCATTCCACATGGCTGTTCTGATAATTGCCTCATCTAATGAAACAGTTCTTTTAACGCCCAACTCTTTGTAAGCCAGATCTGTATTTGGTACATATATGCCGGGATTCCAGCCCATATCCGGCTTAGCCATAATTTCATACTCCCCAGAACCCACCAAAGAAGATACTTTTTTTGCCAATTCACCCACAGAAATCGATTCATCTGAACCAACATTTAACGGAGGTAACTGCCGATTATCTGTCAGCATCTTAAATAACCATACGGTTAAATCTGATGCATACAAATATGAACGGCATGGCAAACCATCTCCATTAACGACCACCTTCTTCATACCCATTGCATCACGAATAAAATTGCCTGCTGCAAAATGAATCCCCAAAGAAAGGTATGGCCCCAATAAAGCAAAGATTCTTGCTATTGAAACTTTCAATCCAAATTGCTTCATATAGATAGCGCAGAGCATTTCAGCGGCTCTTTTGGCCTCGGCGTAAGTTGCCCTTGCATCAACGCAATTTGGACCGCCAAGCCAGCTCTCGGGCACATTTTTCATTTCCCAGGGCTGTCGCCCATATACCGCCCCGGAACTTAAAAATAAAACATTTTTTATATTTTTCTCTACTGCAAAATCTAATGCTCTCTTAGTCCCTTGTAGGACGGTATTAAACATCTGTAACGGATTATTCTCATTTAAGTCTGCGCTGGCATCGGTGGCAGCATGAATAAGATGGGAATAATTCTCCGCGGGTGAGATAAAGCCCGCCACATCACCTTCGATAAAATTAAATAAACCATAGTCAGCTAGATGCGGCGCCTTGTTTTTGAAATTAACAACACTTCTCGTCAAAATAGAAGCGCAAATATTTGTTTTTAGAGTTAAGTTTGAATGTCTGATTGCCTCAAGCATCCAGCAACCAATAAATCCTGTGCCACCCGTTATAAATATATTTGCAGAGGATAACTCCTTAAGCTCTCTTTCGCACGAGTTGACTATATTTTGCAGATCTTGCTGCAGGCTCCAATCTTTACCCATTAATTTTTCCATCAGAAATTAAATTCGAGACGAAAAGATCATAAGCATTAAATGAAATATCACTTGGCCCTAGGATAATTTTTGAATCATACCCACCAGCAAAAAAAGCAAAGTCTATGCCTGCTGATATTGCGGTATTCTTATCTATTAAGCTATCGCCAACATAAAGAATTCGATTGGGATTAATTCTTATCTCGTGGATGATATGAATTAGTGGCAATGGATCAGGCTTTCTTTTGGCTAGCGTATCTCCACCAACTACGATATCGAAATAAGAAGATAAGTTAACTTCGTTCAGCACTTTTTTGCAAAGATGTTCAGGCTTGTTGCTACAAATTGCCAAACTAATATTGCGAGACTTGAATGCTTTAAGCATTTCAATAACGCCAGGATAGATGCTATTGATTGGGGTTGGCAAGTCAAAATAACGCCTCCGAAATTCCGGAACAAATTGCTCGGCATCTTTTGAGGGAATATCCAATGCATTTCCCACCAACACAGCGCCTCCCTCACTGCTCCAGGATCTATAACAATCAATACCTAAAGCATCTTTAGAGTGCTGTTGGCGCATGGCATTCAAAACGCCTGCAACGACCGGGGCGCTGTCAATCAGCGTCCCGTCAAGGTCAAATATTATTCCACAATAAGTCGAGGTCATATGTAGACTGGAGTATTTAAAAGCAATCTGCGATTACTTTTGAAGGTTGATAGCCTAGACTACAAGCCTCTTTTGTTAAAGGCCTCAAGCATCGCGGGATCAGATGAATAGGGCGTATCCAAAATGCGAACAGTAATTGGCTCATCTTTTTTGCAATCAGTTAAAAGCTTATGGCCAAACTTCCCGAGCATCAACTCGCGACTTGAAACCTGACCCTTTTGCAGGGGAATGGCCATGTAGTAGTCATCCTCGCTTAAGGTTTGTCCAGCAGTCAAATCACGCTTTGCATATACGCCACGAACATAGGAGTCTAAATATGCGACTTCTCTGTCAATAAAGTTTCTTCGGTGATTTCCTGAAGTACCGCACATTTCCTGGGCCTTGTGCCAAGCTTTAAACCAAGTATCAATTTGGCCAGGCAAAGATGAGTACGTTGCCACTTTAAAGCCATCGTCATCAATATCAATATGGCGCTCAAAAGTACGTGCACCCTTGCCATAGGCAATATACATAGACGCCGACCAATCATGATATTCATGACATGAATAACCAATGACTAAATCTGGATAGCGATGGCGCAAGTAGTCAATTTGGTTTAATTCACACTCGCTATCCTCATGGGGGTATGCAGCAATACAGTGATTTAAAGATAAAGTGATATTACGAGAAGTAAAGAAGTGAACAACATCGTCCATATCTTTTTGTGTCATTCCACCAGTTGAAATAACGACTGGCTTCTTGGTGGTGGCAATTTTTTCTAATAAGGTCCAGTCGTTATTATCTGCACTAGCCACTTTGATAATTGGCATGTCAAACTCAACACACCAATCTACCGACTTCTCATCAAACGGAGTTGACATCGGAATGCAACCACTCTTACGTATGGCGTCAACCAAAACACCGAAATCCTCCTTAGACATTCTGGTATCTGCAAGGCGCTTAACGTAACGAATGTCCTCACGACCAACAAAGTCCTTATGCACAAAGTTATCGATATCTCTAAACTGTAATTTAATAGCTGTGCGTACATTATTAAAACGTACGACTTTGGAAAAGGCGCTAATGATTTTTAGACCACGCTCAACGCTACCTTGATGGTTGCTTGCCATCTCCAGCACAAATAAGTCTTCAAACATTTCGTTATTAATCATTTTTTAATACCTTAACTTTATTTAAATTACTTCATTCAATATATAAACCGAAAACTTCTAACTCTTTAAATACATCTTGATTTGCTCGTGGGACAATTTTTTCATATCCACTTGATTTTGAAAGCCGTGCTGCCACTCTGTAATTTTTTCAACCGCCAGCTCAAGACTCCACTTTGGGACCCAATTTAAATACTGGCGCGCTTTAGAACAATCGAGCTTCAAAGAATGAGCTTCGTGAGGCTGCTCACTTTTATCTTGCTCCCAACTAGCAAGTGATCCCCAATTTTTAATTAGCAAATTAATCACCTCTTGAACAGACCGAGCATCTTCATCGCGTGGCCCAAAATTCCACCCACCATCAAACTTTGCACCCTCCTGATAAAGGGCTTGTGCCAAAACCAAATAACCTGATAAAGGTTCTAAGACATGCTGCCAAGGACGCGTAGCCAATGGGTTACGAATCATCAACGCTTCTTTTGATTCAAAGGCTTTAATGGCATCCGGGATCAAACGGTCCTCAGACCAATCGCCGCCGCCAATTACATTGCCTGCACGGGCTGAAGCAATGGCCACCTTGTGCTGGGCATATTTCTCTGGTGAAAAATATGACTGGCGATAAGCACTGGTAACTAATTCAGCGCAACCCTTGCTATTACTATAAGGATCATGGCCGCCCATAGGTTCATTTTCACGATAGCCCCAAGCCCACTCTTTATTTTCATAGCATTTATCTGTCGTAACAATTACTGCAGCCCGGACACAATCTAAATTACGAATTGACTCGAGCACATGAACCGTCCCCATCACATTGGTGGCATAGGTTTCTACTGGATTAGCATATGAGTAGCGCACCAAAGGTTGTGCTGCCATGTGAATCACAATATCCGGCCTGGCTCCTGCCATCGCCTTTTGTAATTTCTCTAAGTCGCGGATATCGGCAATGTGCGACCGCTCAAGATCACCCTCTACCTTAGCCACTTCAAAAAAATTTGGAGTGGTATTTGGGGCTAAGGCATAACCAATTACCTTAGCGCCCATCGAAGTGAGCCAAAGAGACAGCCAGCCACCCTTAAATCCAGTATGACCAGTTAAGAAAACGCACTTACCATCCCAAAAACTTGGGTCAACTGATGCTAACTTGGAGACGGCTAATTGCGTCATGCTTACGCCCACGTCTTCCAAGGCGCTTTACCAGTTGCCCACAATTCTTCAAGATGTTGCTTGTCGCGCAAGGTATCCATAGGCTGCCAAAAACCATTATGAGTAAAAGCCTCTAATTGACCGGAGGTTGCCAATGCCTCCAATGGCTTGCGCTCCCAGATCGTGCTGTCATCTTCAATGAGGTTAATCACTTTTGGAGAAAGGACAAAGAAACCACCATTAATGTACATGCCATCGCCATGGGGTTTTTCGACAAAACTTTTAACCGAGGTGCCATCCATCTCAAGAGCACCAAAACGACCTGGAGGTTGCACTGCAGTTACCGTGGCTTGCTTACCATGCGCTTTATGAAAGTCTATAAGTTTAGTTAGATCAACATCACCCACACCATCCCCATAGGTAAAGCAAAAATCTTCATCACCTAGGTATTGGCTGACCCGCTTTAGGCGGCCACCCGTGAGGGTGTTTTCACCAGTATCAATCAAAGTGATTTTCCAAGGCTCAGCATGTTGCTGGTGGATCTGCATGGCATTGTTGTTCGCCATATCAAAAGTGACATCCGACATGTGCAAGAAGTAGTTCGCAAAATACTCCTTAATCATGTAGCCCTTATAACCACAGCAGATCACAAACTCATTCACGCCATGCGCAGAGTACATCTTCATGATGTGCCATAGGATCGGCTTGCCACCGACCTCAACCATCGGCTTTGGACGAGAAGAGGTTTCTTCCGCAATTCTGGTGCCTAAGCCCCCAGCTAGAATGACTGCTTTCATATTTTTATATAAAAATTAGAACGATTGTTTATACATTTATTAATTAGTCAAGAAATCCTCAACCCAACCCTGTCTTGTTGAAAAAGTTACTTGGATATTTTTTAACTAAATGCACCAAAAAACTTATCATTAGCGAGAAATTTAATAATGGACGAGCCACACTTCCAATTGAAATTGATAAATCAGGCTTATTAACCAGTAAATCCCCTCCAATATAGGATGATACATGCGAGTAATGTATGCTCCAAAATTGAATTAAATCAAATGGAAATGCATAAATTAATAGGATATAAATAATCAAATGACGATACTCTTCGCTATCCAATATGTAAGGTATCAAAACAATATAAATAATGAGAATATATCCACCAGTACTGATCGAAAAATTCGTCAAAATAACTACGCTTGCTATTAAAATTTCCAATGGAGTAATTTTTTTTACTACAGCTACGCCCAACAAAATCACTACAGCAATGTAGTTAACCGCCTTTAATAATGAAAACCAAAAAGTATATCTAGATCCATCACCAAATTCAATTATCCCCTTAATAATACTTAAAGCAGCAATTGAATGAGGTAATGCAATAACCCCCTCAACGGATAAGGTGGTATTTTTTGTGAATGATAAATACGATTTAAAAAAATCTACGAAATTCATTTCAGCAAGAAGGCCTAGACCAATAAATATGACTAACACCGCCAAAATTGATCGCAAAAACTCAATTTTATTGAAATGATGGAAATTGAGATACTGCAAAAATAAAATTGCAAAATAAGGCTTGATATTGATCAACAAGCCCAAGCAGATTGCCTTAACCCATGGGTTAGATGCACTCAAATAGAGCGCCAAAAAAAGCAAAGCTAGGAAGATTAGGTTGCCACGCTCAAGACCAAAAAGCACCGGCACACTCAGGGCGAAAGCCAAAAAAATGAGTCCCTTATGGTCAAGGGTCAACTTTCGCCACTCTCCAATGTTGACAACGGCCAAAATTATTAATAAATATAAAAAACTGATGCTTAATCCCAGCATGGGGAAATTCGCACGCAATTGAAATGGATTCAGTATTTCTCCTGGCGATATCCCCATAGAAAATATCTTGAGAAAGAAATAGTTTAACGCGGGGTAAACTGAGTTAAAGCTAGTATAAAATCCATCTTTTATGACCCAATATAATGGATTATAAAAATCCATAAAAGTGTCATTTTTATCTAAAATAAATGGTGATGGGAGATAACCACGGGTAGCTAAATAATATGCGTAATAAGAAACATTAATCAACTCAAAAAATAAAACCAGATAAAGCATTTTTGCTATATTCATTTTTTGAAGTGATTTTTTAAGCAAGGGTAAGCCTTTATATCCAATTAAATCTTATTATTTGTAGATATACATTATATCTCCAATTAACACATCGAGCCGTAGTAGATCAATACTACCCAACCTTAAGAGCAAGCTCGCTAACGCCGTTTATCGCCCCCGTATTGCCTTATTGCCAGGAATGGTTTTTTCACAATACTCATAAAAACCTTGAATAGTGGCTAAATTTTCAGCATTTTGGACTTCAAAGTGGGGTCTGAGCTCGTGGGCAGTACTATTCACCCACTCCTGGTCATCAAAACCATAGGCCACTCCTTTGATTCGGTTCACTTTTTTTAGGTTTTCTTCACTTCGATCACCTTCCCCTGGAATGATGATCGAGTTACAGCCACATAAAGCTGCCTGAACTGAGATAAAGGTCATATCGTCATAGGAAATGAATGTTTCGATGCCGTTAAAAAACTGAGCCGCCTCTTCATCACTCATTTTTTCCAAGAGTTTATCGGCGCGCACAAAATCTGCGGGGTGTTGATTGTGTGTTTTATCTCTAGCCTTTCTGATGATGTAGGCGCCACCCTGGCGATTGGGTAGATTTTTATTTTGATAGGTTTTAAGTTGGTAATCCAAATCAATCGCAGTGAGCGGGCCTCTTACTTGGTAGCGCTTATCTACCTCAAACCATGGGTGATATTGAAAGATGTGATCTGTTAGCTGGTACACACCATCTCCGCCAGAAACTCCTGGGGTGTTCATAATCCAGCGCACTACATTGCTTGCTTTTAAAGGATTGCCAATGATTGTTTCACCATAAACCACCACTGTGCGCTCTTTATCAAAATGACGCCACAGTAAATCCGAAAAGAGACGTGCCTGTAGTTTGGTAATTTTTCTTTTGAAGGTAGCGAAAATCACATATCGCTTTAGAGCAGTAAGCCACCGATAAAACCGTGATTTGAAAGAGTTGTCTTCATCAAGAAAAAATGGGGCATCCCTATCAATACCATTTCCATCCCATCTTGGATTAGTCAAACCTGTAGTGAGATAGACCTTGTTTTTACTGAGCTTTCCGAGTGCATGTGCTAGGTAGTGCAAGGCACAAAGGCCGCCAAATTTTTTATCGTACGCCGGGGTATCGATGATGTAAGTCAGCGAATGGGGGTCTGTCAATTATCTTCCCCTGCCATAGCTATCCTCAAACCGCACAATATCGTCTTCACCCAGGTAACTACCGGACTGCACTTCAATAATCTCTAGCGGGGTATTGCACGGGTTTGCCAAGCGATGGGTTTGCCCCTGGGGGATGTAAGTACTTTGATTTTCAATCAATGTAATAACTTGATCACCATTGGTAATCTCTGCAACACCTTTCACCACAATCCAATGCTCTGCGCGATGGTG
>JBBAKX010000016.1:0-30666 GCA_040403315.1 Flavobacteriales bacterium | reverse complement strand
CAAGTCTCTCACTGCAAATGCATCACCATCGCGCAGAGCATTGGATTGTGGTGAAGGGAGTTGCTGAGATTACCAATGGCGATCAAGTAATTACCTTGACAGAAAATCAAAGTACTTACATCCCCCGGGGGCAAACCCATCGTTTGGCAAACCCTGGCAATGCCCCGTTGGAGATCATTGAGGTGCAGTCGGGTAGCTATTTGGGTGAAGATGACATTGTGCGATTTGAGGATAGCTATGGGAGAGGCTCCCAATGAATACCCTAAAAGCCTCAATCATTCTTCTAACTTACAACCAAGAGCAATTTGTTGAAGAGGCTTTGCTGAGTCTTTTAAATCAAGATATGGACGATCTTGAAATTGTTGTGAGTGATGATTGCTCTGGTGATGCCACTTGGGAAAAAATTCAGACGCTTGCTGATAGTTATCGGGGAAAAAAAAAGATCATCCTTTCTCGAAATACTGAAAACATTGGGATTGTGAATAACTATTCTGCAGCTGTAAAACAGTCCACCGGTGAATTAATATTTATGGCCGCTGGTGATGACATTTCATTGCCAGATCGCTGCTCTAAGACTATTCAATTCTGGCGCGATAACCAGCAGCAGTATGATTTGGTGGCTGCCGATGCTTTTGATATGGCCTATGACGGAACTATCCTAGACTCCAAAAAAAATGATGATTTAGAAACTTGGACTATTGAGATGTGGTTCGAGAGGCGCCCCTTCTTCTTTGGTGCTAGTCATATGGTTACCAGAAGATTGCTCAATCTAGCGCCTTTAAATAGTGAGTTGCTTTATGAAGATCAGTGCTTGGTGTTTAGGGCAATATTGATGGGAGGTGCTATTAGTCTTCCGATCAACTTAGTTTGCCATCGTCGCGGTGGCATAAGTCAGACGATGGGCTTTAAGTTTGGCAACAGGCGGTCCGATATTCTTCGTCATGCAGCTAATGAACTTGTAGAAGTAAAGCAATTTATGAGTGATGCCACACTCCTCGGAAAGCAGTCATTGATAGAAACTTGGGTTACCCAGAGAGTGACCTATCTCACGCCTATTGTGAGGCTCTTTCAAGGGCCGGTGTCGCCCAAAGCTTTCAGAGAGTTCTGGCGTAATAAGGCAGTTCCTGAAGAGGATAAGCGCCGTTACTCACGCTATTATTTTTTCTACCCAGTGCTTGCTATTGCGCATGGAGTCCGCGACTCATTGCGTTTACTCAGGAATGCTCGACATATTGACCGCACCCAGCATTCAAAAGTATGACTAAGTCTAAGTAAATGCAATCAACACAAACTCATTACCTAAACCACCAAACGACTCCTAATCCAACATCGGGAGTAGTGAAGATCGCCTTGGTGAGTCTATTTGCACTATTGTGGGCAATTTGGATTCAGCCGCATACGATCGCATTGCGTCAAATAGTGCTCACGCTAGGCTCACTCTTAGGTTTATATGTGATGATCCGAAATCTTCACCTATTTAAAACGAGACGTGCAATACCGATTTATTTGATTGGGCTTCTGTTTGCTTGGATTACATTTCATTTGTTTTTTCTGAGTCATCAATATGAACTGCAATTAGCTGAATACTTCACCATTTGGAAGCGTATTGCCTGGGGTGTGCCATTTGCGATTGGCTTAGGCATTGTACTTGGTCAGTCGAGTAATAAAAAAGCATCAGACCATGATGGCTCTTCGCAAAGATATGAAGGGGTTTGGTGGATTTTTTATGCCGGCATAGTTGCCCCTACAGTTATTTATCTCATTAGAACGGCGCTGATGTTATTGGCGGGTAAATTCAGCTGGCAGTTGCCCAATTTTGCAATGCACTGGCCTTCAACTTCTACTTGGCACATTACTAAAATGAGTATTGTGTTCTTTTGCCTTCCTGCCCTAGCTCTTGCCTGTAGTCAATTTATTCGCGTTGTAAATCAAAAAACTCAGAATGCCTTTGTCTTGATGATTCTGTATGTGGGAACCATAGCGGCGGTGCTGACAGTCTTTTATCTTGAGAATACTAAAAATGGTTTTGTATATTCAGCAATTCTCATAATGGCGATGCTGGTAAAAATCATCCTCATTAGAAAATCTCGCTGGAGCTGGCGTGATAGCACCAATATTTTGCTTGCAGTAACTGCTATGACTATTTTAGGGGTGCGCCACGTACAGCAAAATGATTCTTGGAAGACTCTAGGTTCTGATTTGAGGGTTGCCATGCAGCTGGAGAAGGTTGATGCCTGGAAATATTATGGGACTAAAGGTTATCCAGTTAACGACATGGGTAAGACAGTTTCTGTAACGAATTATGAGCGTGCAACCTGGGCGCAGGTTGCTGTAGGAATGATAGGAGAATTACCTCTAGGGTACGGTCTTGTGTATAAATCGTTTGGATATTACGGCAAAGATAAGTGGCCCGACTCCATTTTATCTCAAGCCCATAGCGCTTGGCTTGATCTCATTTTAGGTATTGGCATTCCAGGAGTATTTTTGCTGGTACTGGCAGGAGTTTTGGCCCTAAAAAATGCTTTGCGAGCCACGCCTCGATTTTGGCGTGTATTAGCTCTATGGCTAGTTTCAGGTATTGCACTTTTAATGACAACCACTGAAGTGTCGCAGCAGATATATATAGATGCGCTGGTGTTTTTGATTTTATGGGCGGCAGGTTTGGGCTTATGCAACCACTCCAATCATTTATCGGCAAAATCTAAATTCAATGCGCCTTGACTGTAGTGAAAACCTTAGAAAAAATAGACAATAATTCTGATTATTATCATGAGATAATCAATACAGACTTAAATAAATTATTTATTTACAGTTAAATTATAGAAAATCAGATGCACCAGAATAGCTCTAACCCCAGTCAACATGAAGTTTTTGATGGCGACTCAGAAATCTCCCTTATTGACATTCTGCGCTTTCTCAAAAGTGCATGGAAGATGATTGCCATTGCCGGCCTCGTCGGAATTATCGTGTCCATCGCCTATCTGGCAATTATCCCCAAACAATACGAGGCCAGCGCCAAAATTGCCATGGCACAAATTGGCGCTGCTAACAACAACAATAATAATAATAATCCTCTAGGTATCAATATTGAGGAGCCAGCCCTCCTGATCTCGCGCCTTGCCCAGCCAACCAGCTTTACTCAAGAATCCATTTTGGCCTGCGGTTTTGAGGGTGAGCCAGAGGCAGGCGCCGCACTTGCTAAAGCCATCAAACTTGCACCACCCAAAGGGGTAGCCAATGTGGTGGAGCTTAAAACTATTGGCGACTCCCCTCAGTTGGCGACGCAGTGTGCGGGCGCAATTTTTGAGTTGATTAAATCCACTCAAAATCAGATTGTTAGCCCCTATATTGAGGAGGCCAAACAGAAGTTAGCCGAAGCAAAAGCGCGCCTGCTAGCTGCTCAAGAGCTGGTATCTCGCTCCGATAAGTCTGGTTCTGTCATGGGTGCAGTTTACTTATCAACCAGAGATGAGATTAATTATCTTTTAGATAAAATTGCCGCCTTGAATAATGTGGTGACCAATAATCAAAATCGAGTAACCCGTTTGATTGCCCCGATCTATGCAAGCGACGTGCCTGTAAGCCCCAAAAAAATCATGGCTATGGCTGTTGGATTATTTGGTGGTTTTTTCTTGGGGCTGTTAATTGTTTCAGCTTGTCAGATGATGGCAAGGATTAAGAGTCAAGTGGGCGGGGTATTGTGATGCTAGGTCAGGTGCAAGTTCTCGCCCGAGATCGGGCATTAGCGGGCTTGATGCTTCTAAAGTAGAAATAAATAGAGAGTTTCTTTGAATAATAAAATCCTCATTACTGGCGGCGCTGGCTTTCTCGGCTCACACCTCACTGAGAAACTCCTCAAGGAGGGTAATGAGGTTTTGGTCGTTGATAACTTCTTCACGGGTACAAAGCAAAATCTAACTCATCTCTTAGGTAATCCCAATCTAGAAGTAATGCGTCACGATGTGACCTTTCCACTGTATGTAGAAACTAACCAGATCTACAACTTAGCTTGCCCAGCTTCGCCTGTGCACTATCAATATGATCCAGTCCAAACGACAAAGACTAGTGTGCATGGTGCTATTAATATGCTGGGCCTTGCTAAAAGGACTCGCGCCAGAATTTTGCAAGCCTCTACTAGCGAGGTCTACGGTGATCCAGAAGTGCATCCTCAGCCAGAAGAGTATTGGGGAAGGGTCAATCCGATTGGCATTCGCTCATGCTATGACGAGGGTAAACGTTGTGCTGAGACTCTCTTTTTTGATTACTATCGTCAGCATCATTTAGATATCAAGGTAGTTCGCATCTTTAATACCTATGGCCCCCGTATGCATTCCAATGATGGGCGCGTGGTGAGTAACTTCATTGTGCAGGCACTTCAAGGCAAAGACATTACTATTTATGGCGATGGCCAACAAACCCGTAGCTTTTGCTATGTCGATGATCTTATTGATGCGATGGTCAAAATGATGAACTCAGAAGATGGCTTTACCGGTCCAGTCAATATTGGCAACCCAGGTGAGTTCACCATGTTGCAATTAGCCGAAACCGTTCTCAAACTCTCCGGTAGTAAATCCAAGATCATTCATCAGCCATTGCCTTCTGACGATCCAAAGCAACGCCAACCTAATATCGAATTAGCTAAAGCAAAACTCGACTGGGAACCTAAGGTCAATCTAGAGGATGGGCTGAAAGAGACAATTACTTATTTTAAGAAGATGCTTTAATTAATAAGAGATTTTTTGAGAAAAAGATGCTAAAAAATTCTACGATTTTAGTCACTGGTGGTACTGGTTCATTTGGTAATACGTTCGTGCCAATGACTTTAGCTAAATTTAACCCGAAAAAAATTATTATTTTTTCGCGGGATGAAATGAAGCAGTGGGATATGGCTAAGAAATTCGAAAGCGATGAGCGCGTTCGTTTTTTTATTGGAGATATTAGAGATAAAGACAGGTTGTATCGCGCATTAGATGGCGTAGATTATGTCGTTCATGCAGCAGCAACAAAAATTGTTCCAACCGCCGAATATAATCCATTTGAGTGTGTCAAAACCAACATCGATGGTGCAATGAATTTAATTGATGCGGCGATTGATAAGGGAGTCAAGGGTGTCGTTGCTTTATCAACAGATAAGGCAAGCAGCCCCATCAATCTATATGGTGCTACAAAACTTGCATCAGATAAATTATTCGTAGCGGGTAATTCCTATGCTGGTGCGCATAACACTCGCTTTTCAGTGGTTCGCTATGGAAATGTCATGGGATCTCGCGGATCGGTCATACCTTTCTTTATGTCAATCAAGGATAAAGGTGTTTTGCCGATTACTGATGATCGTATGACGCGTTTTATGATTTCCTTGGAGCAAGGTGTTGAGTTGGTTTGGCATGCATTTGAAGATATGGAAGGGGGTGAGATTTATGTCAAAAAGATCCCTTCAATGAATTTGGTTGATTTAGCACGTGTAGTTGCACCTAAGGCAGAGTTGAAGATTGTTGGTATACGTCCTGGCGAGAAATTGCATGAGCAAATGATTGGAGAGGAGGATGCCTACTTTACCTACGAATACCTAGAGCACTATAAGATTTTGCCAGCAATTCATAGCTGGAATTTAGATGGCAAGAGAATCAAGGATGGCAAGAAGGTACCAGAAGGTTTTAGTTATACCAGCTCAAATAATCCAAATTGGATGAACTCCTCTGAGTTGCAAAACTGGATTGACACAAATTTTGAAAAAATTGGAAACATCTAGATGATTCCTTACGGCCGACAAGAAATTACGCAGTCGGATATCGATGCTGTAGTGAGCATCTTAAAATCTGATTTTTTAACACAGGGTCCCGTAGTGCCCCAGTTTGAGCTAGCCGTACAAACTCATGTTGGTTCCAAATACAGCGTTGCGGTTAATAGCGCAACCTCAGCATTGCACATTGCATGCTTAGCGCTAGGCTTGGGGCCTGGCGATTATTTATGGACAACCCCGATCTCTTTTGTGGCATCGGCTAATTGCGGTTTATATTGCGGAGCGCAGATAGATTTTGTTGATATCGATCCGCTAACCTACAACATGAGCATAGAGGCTCTGTCCCAAAAACTCGCGTTAGCTGAGAGAACAGGTAAATTACCTAAAGTGGTTATACCAGTTCACTTGTGTGGGCAATCCACAGATATGAAAGCGATTCACAAGCTTTCACATCGCTATAGTTTCAAAATTATCGAGGATGCTTCTCATGCCATTGGCGCAAAATATTGTGGGGAATTTATTGGAAACTGCCGATATAGCGACATCACGATATTTAGCTTTCATCCAGTAAAGATTATTACTACCGCAGAGGGTGGTATGGCGGTTACAAATAATGAGTCTTTGGCCAAAAAAATGAGCTTATTACAAAGTCATGGCATTACCCGTGATCAATCAAACATGACTCAGAGGGCTGATGGGCCATGGTATTACCAGCAGATTGAGCTCGGCTTAAATTATCGAATGACCGATCTTCATGCGGCTCTTGGGGTTAGTCAGATGGGGCGACTAGACCAGTATGTGGCTCGTCGTCACGAAATTGCTAATGATTACAACCAGCTCTTACAAGATCTTCCGGTCAGGACTCCATTTCAACACCCCGATAGTTATTCCGCTTTCCATCTTTATGTTATCCGCTTAGATTTAGAGCAAATTCAAGCAACTCATCAGGTGGTATTTGAGTCGCTGCGTGCGAAAGGTATCGGAGTTAATTTGCATTACATACCGATATACAGACATCCATATTATCAAAAATATGGTTACGATAAAAATAATTATCCTGAGGCTGAGAAATACTACAGTGAAGCGATTAGTCTTCCAATTTATCCAAGCATGTCCAGTGACCAGCAGTTTCAAGTTGTGGATAGTTTAAAGGCAGCACTCCTTGCATGAAGCTGGCGATAGGCACCGCTCAATTTGGGCTTGATTATGGCATCGCCAATTTGACTGGAAGGGTGGCGTCAGAAGAGGTGCGAAATATTCTCAAGGTTGCCCACTTGGCTGGAATTAATACCCTAGATACAGCCATAGGATATGGAGATAGTGAGAGCAAGCTTGGGAGTGTTGGCCTTCAAGATTGGGATGTAGTGAGTAAATTACCGGCGTTACCGATTGAATGCGTTGATGTAAATGGTTGGGTTAGTGGTCAGGTTAGAGAGTCGCTTGCACGCTTAAAAATTCCAAAGTTAAATGGGCTGCTTTTACATCGGCCAGAAGAGCTTATTGGTAAACGTGGACCATATTTAATTGCCGCCCTACTTAATGCCAAAGAAGATGGGTTGGTTGGCAAAATTGGAGTGTCAGTTTATGCACCCGAAGAGCTTGACAGACTTTTTCAATTATATAAATTTGATCTCGTTCAGGCTCCTCTAAATATATTCGATCGTCGTATCATTGATTCAGGCTGGGCCTTGCAATTAAAGAAAAATAATGTGGAGCTTCATACACGCTCTGCATTTCTTCAGGGATTATTGCTGATGAGCCCTGAAAACCGCCCTAAAAAATTTAATCGTTGGCTTACGATTTGGGAGGCATGGGCAGACTGGTTGAGCCGCTCCCAATTCAGCGCCCTGGAAGCATGCCTCTCATATCCCTCATCACAGAATTTGGTAAGTAAGGTTGTTATAGGCGTTGACAGCGTCAAGCAGTTGCAAGAAATTCTATCCTCCTTAAGGCCTATGCCTATAGACCTTCCAAGTTGGTCCATGCTAATTGATCCTACTTTAATAAATCCATCTCAATGGCATAAGTTATGAAAATTGTTGCAATTGTCCAGGCTCGCATGGGTTCGACCCGCCTCCCAAACAAGGTCATGAAACCAATAAATGGCATCCCTATGATCGAGGTTTTGCTAACCAGACTTTCCTATGCAAAAGAGATTAATCAAATTATGGTTGCCACTTCTGAGGACCTGAAAAATTCTCCACTTATAAGTTGCGTTAATGACTTGGGTTACTTGTGCACCCAAGGGAGTGAAAATGATGTGCTTGAAAGATACCTTCATGCAGCTCAACTCGTCGAAGCTGATGTGATTGTTCGCATAACGGGTGACTGCCCTTTGATCGACCCTACATTAGTTGATGAAGCGATTATTCGGTTTAGAGAGGCTGGAGTTGATTATTTTTCCAATATTAATCCACCAAGCTTTCCTGACGGGCTTGATATTGAAGTTTTTAGCCTAATTGCATTAGAGCGGGCTGGAAGGGAAACCCAAAACGCATTTGATCGCGAGCATGTTACCCCTTACCTTCGAAGCTCTGGAAAATTTTCCCAAGGCAATATGACTAATGGCGAAGATTTCTCAAGGTTTCGCTGGACTGTAGACGAGTCTGCTGATTTAGAGGTAGCGCGTGCGGTATTCTCAAATTTTAAGCCTCGATTAGATTTTAGTTGGCAAGAGGTATTGAAACTTCAAGAGAGTCAGCCAGAGATTTTTTCTCCTAATCAAAATTTGAATCGAAACGAAGGAGCAGTTATGGGAACTGGTCAAAAATTATGGAAGCGCGCCAAGGAGGTCATTCCTGGCGGCAATATGCTGCTCTCAAAACGTGCGGAAATGTTTCTTCCAGATCAGTGGCCAGCATACTTTAGCAAGTCCAAAGGATGTAAGGTTTGGGACTTGGATGGAAGAGAATATGTAGACATGTCTATCATGGGAGTTGGCACTAATATTTTAGGATACGGCCATCCTGAGGTTGATGAAGCAATACATCAAACGGTAGATGCTGGGAATATGTCAACCTTAAATTGCCCTGAAGAGGTTTTTCTAGCCGAAAAATTAATTGAATTACATCCTTGGGCAGATATGGTACGTTTCGCTAGGTCTGGCGGGGAGGCAAACGCAATTGCTATCCGAATAGCTCGTGCTGCATCTGGGCGCGATAAGGTAGCTGTTTGTGGTTATCATGGTTGGCATGATTGGTATCTTTCAGCAAACCTTGGTGATGAAGAGAATCTCTCTGGCCATTTGTTACCGGGTCTTGATCCCAAAGGGGTTCCACAGAATTTACGCGGAACAGTATTTCCATTCAACTACAACTGTTTTGATGAGTTAGAGGAGCTGTTCAATAAGCATGACATTGGTGTTATTAAGATGGAGGTTGTACGAAATCAAGGGCCAGAAAATAACTTTCTACAAAGGGTTCGGAAGCTTGCGACAGATCGTGGTGCCGTACTGATTTTTGATGAGTGCACTTCAGGATTTAGACAGACATTTGGCGGATTGCATAAGATGTATGGCGTCGAGCCAGATATGGCCATGTTTGGCAAGGCGCTTGGTAATGGTTACGCCATTACCGCAATAATTGGTCGTAAGGAGGTGATGGAGGCTGCCCAATCTACTTTTATTAGTAGTACATTTTGGACTGAACGCATAGGTCCAACGGCGGCATTAAAGACACTTGAAGTCATGGAGAAAACAAAGTCTTGGGAAAAAATCACCGAGACAGGTAACCAAATTCGACAAGGTTGGCAGCAATTAGCTAATGAGTATGAGATGAAGTTAGAGCATTGGGGGCTACCTGCGCTGACTGGATTCAACTTTGCCTCTCCAAAGGCGCTCATCTATAAAACTTTACTTACTCAAGAAATGTTGTCTAAGGGTTATCTAGCTGGCAATAGTGTGTATGTCTCAATTGCTCATAGTTCTGAGGTGATTGATGAATACTTTAAGGCCTTAGATCCAATATTTAAGTTGGTTAAAGAATGTGAAGAGGGCCGAGATCCAATGGCCTTATTGAAGGGGCCAGTGTGTCATGCTGGTTTTAAACGCCTTAATTAAAATTGGTTAATCATGGATCAAAATAATATTTTTCTTAGAAGTGAAGGCGATGCTTGGTATGCGAGAAACCAAGGAAATCTTCAGGAATATAAACATACATCGAAATCCCCAGATGTCCGTTATATATGTGAAACGCTCCATCCATTTAAAAACAAAATCAATACTATTTTGGAGGTTGGATGTAGCAACGGTATAAAGCTTGAAGTTATCTGCAACTCTCTTTCGGCTAAGGGAAGCGGAATAGATCCATCTAAGGTTGCTGTAGAGGCCGGCAATGAGCGCAATAAAGTCTCGCAGGTTAGCTTAGCCGTGGGTTCGGCCGAAAAGGTTCCTTTTGAGGTGGGGACGTTTGAGTTTGTATATTTTTCTTTTTGTTTGTATCTGGTTGATCGCAATATGCTGATGCTTAGTCTAGCAGAAGCTGATCGTGTATTAAAACCAGGGGGATTTTTGGCGATAACTGATTTTGATTCTGGAATGCGACAAAAAAGATCTTATTCTCACTTTGAAGGTATATTTTCCTATAAGCAAGATTACAGTACTTTTTATACACAAAGCGGTCTTTATTACTTGTTAGGGAAGAATTCTTTTTCTCACTCAAGCGAGTTCTTTGATGAGCGTGCAGATGAAAGGATTTCAACGACCATCTTATATAAAGAATTAGACGCGTGCCCATTACAAAATAAATGACATTATCGGTATTTTTCCGTGTTGATGCATCTACTATGATTGGGATTGGGCATCTTATGCGTTGCCTAACTTTAGCCGATGGCCTTGTTAATGCAGGACTCAAGTGCGCTTTCATTTGTCGTGAGCATCCAGGCAACATGATTAAATTTATACGAAATAAAGGGCACCCAACTTATGCCCTTCCATATATTCCTCCCTCTGCAGTTTTCAATCAACCAGAACATTCGCTTTGGCTTGGAGGCAATCAGGAAGATGATGCTAAAGAATGTATCAATATCATGAAAGGCAAAAATGTAGATTGGTTGATAGTTGATCACTATGGGCTTGATGCCAAGTGGGAGACTTTAGTAAAAGAGTTTTGCGTCAAGTTAATGGTAATAGATGATTTGGCTGATCGCTCGCATGAATGCGAGCTACTTCTTGATCAAACATTTGGACGTGAGAGTAGTGACTACCTTGATTTGGTTGGGGATGGCACTAGAGTATTGTGCGGATCAAAATACGCATTGTTGCGACCAGAGTTTTTAGCAATTCGATCCTTGAGTTTGCAGCGCCGAAATCAAGAGCATGCAAAAAATATCTTAGTATTTATGGGAGGCATTGATGCTAATAATGTTACAGGTCTTGTATTGGAAGCATTAGAAAAGACAAGACTACTAGAACAATTATCTATCACAGTAGTATTGGGTTCTTCGGCTCCTTGGTTGGATGATGTGCGCCAAAAAGCAGCAAATATGCCTTGGAATACCAGGGTGGAAGTTGGTGTTGAAAATATGGGTAATTTGATGGCTTTTAGCGATATTGCTATTGGAGCAGCAGGGACAACATCCTGGGAGAGGTGTTGTTTAGGGCTTCCAACTATCTTATTAGTGCTTGCTCAAAACCAGCTATCTGTAGCCTACGAACTTAGTAAGGCTGGTGCCGCTGATCTAATTTCAGATGTCCGCGCGATAGATCAAGACTTGCCTAAACTAACTTCTGAGTTAGTCTACTCATTGAAGAGGAGGATGAGTATGAGTTCGGCTGCCGCAAAAATGGTTGATGGAGACGGTTTAACTAGGGTCATACGTGAGATGAAGCAATGTTAGTTTAATGGATAAATTGATGATTTCTAATGTTAGGGCAATGACATCAAATGATTTGAGCGAGGTATTTTGCTGGCGCAATCATCCGAATATTCGTAAATACATGCTAACAAACCATGAAATTAGTTTTGATGAGCATATTAATTGGTTTGATCAGGCGTCGAAAGACTCGACTCGAAAATTGCTTATATATGAACAAGATGGCGGGCCAATGGGGTTCATAAGTTTTAAGGAAACCTCTTTCAGGGGCGTGGTAGATTGGGGGTTTTATGTTAAACCTACCGCCCCACGTGGGACCGGTCGGCTGTTGGGCATGTCCTCTTTAAGTTATGCTTTTTTACAACTTCGATTTCATAAAGTAAATGGCCAGGCTTTGGCTTATAACCCAAGATCGATTAGTTGTCATATTGGCCTAGGCTTTAAGGAGGAAGGCATTATTCGTAAGCAATATTTTGATGGTGCAACGTATCACGACATACATATTTTTGGGCTTTTGCAATCAGAATTTATGTCTACTAAAAGTGTATAGAATATGAAAAAAAATCCAAGCATTACTATTGCTTCTCGCCGCATCAGTCAAGATGATCCTCCATATGTAATAGCAGAGCTCTCAGCAAACCATAATGGGAGTTTAAATACTGCGCTTAGGTTGGTTGAAGAGGCAAAAATTTCTGGTGCAGAAGCTATCAAGCTTCAGACTTTTACTGCAGATACGATTACGCTTAATAGCAATGCACAAGATTTTAGAATTAGTGACGGTATTTGGGCGGGGAAAACTTTATATTCTTTATATGAGGAGGCTCATATGCCATGGGATTGGCATGGGCCACTATTCGATCATGCGAAAAAAATTGGAATTACTGTCTTTAGCTCTCCATTTGATAGTTCAGCCGTTGATCTTTTGGAAGATTTAAATGCACCTGCATATAAAATAGCATCTTTTGAAGCCATTGACCTAAGCTTAATTAAATACGTTGCGAAAACAGGAAAGCCAATGATCATTTCTACGGGAATGTCAGATGGAGAGGAAATACAAGAGGCCATTGATGCAGCGCTTGGTGCTGGGTGTAAAGAGCTAGCAATTTTGCATTGTGTAAGCGGTTACCCTGCACCAGCTCGAGACTACAACTTACTAACCATACCGGACATGATTAAACGTTATGGCGTTGTTACTGGCTTATCTGATCACACAATTAGCAACACAACGGCTATAGCCAGTATTGCTTTAGGGTCCTCTATTGTGGAGAAGCATTTCACATTAGATCGCAAGGGTGGAGGACTTGATGACAGCTTCTCAATTGAGCCTAGAGAGCTTGTTGAGCTATGCGAAGGGGTTCGAACGGCATGGGATTCATTAGGACATATTAATTACCAACTTAAGTCTAGCGAAACTGGAAATATTAAGTTCAGGAGATCTCTTTATTTTGTCTCTGATATGAAAAGTGGTGAGGTTATTACGCCGGAGAATGTTCGAAGCGTTCGACCTGGTTATGGACTTCCTCCAAATAGATTAGATGAATTAATAGGGCGTAAAGTGAAAAAAAATATATTAAAAAATACCCCAGTAATTAATGAAGATATTGAATGGAACGAATAGTTGAATAATAAATATAAATTTAAGCTTTTTATATTTATATGTTTATGTCTATCCCTATACTATTCAAATTATTATTATGGGACTGAGAACGGTGATGTTTTAGGTGGTGGATTATTCAGGCTTACAAGTAAAATTTTAATTTTTATACTACTTCTAAATTTATTAAAGAATAAATTAAAATTTACTTCAGAAAATTTAATATTATTTTTACCAATAACAATTATAAGTATTTTCCCATTAATTTTTTATAATTATCTCGAAGAACCTTATAAACAGGCAGTAAATCTAGTTTTTTTTGTGCCAATATTGTTTATAGATGAAACTAGAGTAAGTACCCAATATTTTTTTGACAAATTATTTAAATACTCAACTGTCACTATAATGATACAAGTAGTTATAGATTTTATATTGCTGAAGTTAGATTTGTTAAATTTATGGGAATCTCATGCCTTTGTTGGTGGATTTGGAAATCCATCTAGCTTTGCTTATGCCTGTTTAGCAGGGGCAATGTATGCGAATATTATGGGCAGCCGTTTTTTATCCTGGTTTCTGTTGCTCGCGGTAAGTTTTACTGGGGCAGCTGCAGGCATGCTGTATGGAATTTTTTTCATACTAAAGCAGATATTAAAAAAAACCAATTTAATAATTATCGTTTCATATCTTGTTGCAATTCCATTGATCATATTATTAGTACAAAATGAACTAGATGGGTATATCTCAATTGCAACATCGCATGCATATAACAAGCTTCTAGGTTTTTTAAATATTTTTTTTGGTGATTATGATTCGAATAATACGTCTCAGTCTATAAGCGGAAGAATTGAGTATTATCAAGAAGCACTTAAGATAATTCTATCAAGTCCAGCTTCATTTCTATTCGGACACGGAGATGAAACTTTGTATTTTACAGGGGATGGGGGATTAATAGGATATTTTTCTACTCATGGCGCTCTTATTGGAGTAGCATTTTTGATTATTAATATATATTTAATTATTAAATTCTATAACAGTAGTGATAAATTAGCAGTTTATTCAGTACAATTATTAATATTAACTTTATATTTTTTATTTTTCAATAGAATATTGGACTACTATCCGATACCTCTTTTATATTTTTCAGCCTTATCATATTTAAGTTTTAAAATGAAATCAAAGAGGATTTTAAGTGCTGGATTCCGAGATTAAATTTTCGATTATTGTTCCAGCATACAATGCCTCAACGACCATTGTTGCGTGCATTCAATCAATAACGTCCCAAACCTTATCAAATATTGAGGTAATTGTCGTAGATGATTGTTCCACTGACAATACCCTTGAGTTGGTTGGCAATATGTCAATTGATGACTGTAGGGTGAAAAAATATAAAACAGTTAGCAACTATGGCGGTCCTGCTGGGCCAAGAAACTTTGGAATTGGCAAGGCAGGGGGGAGATACATCGCATTTTGTGATGCAGATGATATTTGGAGCCCCCAGAAGCTTGAAATTCAATATTTTTTAATGAAAAAAAGTCAAGCATCACTTGTCTGTAGTCAAGTAAAAATTTTTAAAGATTTAAAAGAAGTGCTTGATTTTGAGGTGTTTGACCCTGCTGATGTTGACTTCCATAATTTGACTTACGCTCAGCTTTTAAAGAAAGATAAGATTGCTACTTCCACCTGCATAATTGATACGAAGTATATTAGTAAGGAGCGTTTAATTTTTAATGAAGATAAAAAATATATAGCAGTTGAAGACTATGATCTTTGGCTTTCATTAATTGAAAATAATAGGATTAAAGTGATTTCAGTTCGAGCTGTTTTATGCTTTTACCGTCAAAATGGGGCGGGAATATCATCTCAAAAAATCGCTCATTCAAAAAAAGTTATTTATATGCTTAATCAGCATTTAAAGAAAAGAAAGGTACCCTTTAAGGGTCTTATGATGCTCTGGATTGTCGCTAACTACATACTAATATCCCTTGTGGAAAGACTAAAGAAGGATAGATTTTAGTGAAAGTTGCCCTCATTTCTCCCTATAGCTGGAGACCACATATCGAACATTTAATCTACTTGTCAAGATTACTAAAATCTGGTGGCCACCAATGTATTTTTTTAAAGTGTGGGGGCGGTACAAAGCAATGCTATAACAAGCTTAATCATGAAAAAATTCCTGGCTTCTTAGAATGTGCTGCTTGTAATGTAGGGAGTTTTAATGCATTTAGTGGTGCCGAATCAATTGAAACATTAAAAAACTTTCAACATGAATTTGAAGAGTCTGTCGATATAAACGCCTTAGAAAAATGGGCTAGCTCGAGTGCAGCCACTTTAACAGGGGTTGAATGCAAGCGGGATTTAGAGAGCAATCATTTTTTAAAAATTAAGGATTTATTAACTACACCAGTTGAATATGGCTATCAAGCAGCCTATAATTTTTTCAAAACAAACCAAATTGATGCAGCGCTTTTATTTAATGGACGCATAGATATAACTCGCGGGATATTAGAGGCGGCAAAGAAGTGCAATATTAACGTAGTGTGTGTGGAGGCAACCCTTGCAGGGCATGGTCTTTTAATGCTCCCTAATGAAAATTGCTTGGGTTTAAGTGCGATAAATAAAATAGTATCTGAGTGGGCTAAGTATCATATTACCCAGAAGCAAGCCCAAGCAAGTGCAAACTTTATTGCACAGCGATTTTCAGGAGGAAATCCACTTGAATGGAAAAATTATCAAAAATTTTCTGATTATGAGTGGGTTGTCGATGAGAACCAACCACGAGTTTTAATAGCCCCGGGCTCCAAATCAGAAACACTATTTCATGGCGACTGGGAAAGCGAGTGGCCAGAAGAGTCTTTTGCCTTTGATGCTGTCCTGCGCGGGCTCGGCATCGACTTTAGCTCGGTGATCTTAAGAATGCACCCAGGATGGGTTTCTAAGAAACCCAGTGAGGGGCATTATTCTTATGCAGAAAAATATTATTTGAATTGGGCCAATAAAAATAATATCAAGGTTATAGAATCAAATGCCAATATATCAACTCAGGATTTGATAAAAAAATGTGACATTTTTTTAACTAACTTGAGTTCAGGCTCAATTGAGGCTGCCGGAATAGGCAAGCCAGTAATATGCACAAACTCAACCTGGCTATCTGGTAGTGGCATGGTGTACGAGGCCAATAATAGCGCGCAATTAAAGAAATTAGCTCAAAACTTTAATTGGCGAGGAGCGGCTAAAAAGGAAGCTTCCATCAATAGAATACGTCATACATTGAGGTTTTTGACAACTTACAACATGCGAATTCCTCAATTTACTGATTTTGTAAGGGCGAAATCAAGGTTGGAATATTGCTATCGAGGTGGAGCGGATCCAGAAAGATTGGTGCGGATGCTTCAGACTGGGCGATTGGAGGTTGATACCATTGAGTTCTATAATGATTTTAAGTATGAAGATGAATACGCAAAATTATTACTTTCTAGGAATTTTGAAAAGTTAATCAACCTTTCTTCTGATGAAGAAAGTATTTTCGAATTTAAAATTACACCAAAGCTTAATTATTCATTAATCTTTAAGTTAAGAAACTTATTACCAAGGCGATCAATATGAACTATCAATACTTAATTCTTAGGGGGATTGGTAGGTTTCGAAAGCTTTCAGAATGGGTTTTATTCTTCATCAATATACCCTTTTTAATTAAGAAGCTCTTTCGATTATCAAAAAATATAAATTTAGCACCAAGTGAATTAGATGTGGACATAAAAAAAATAGAATCAGATTTAAAAATTCATGGCATAGCATTGGGCATGGATTTGAAAAAAGATACAATTACACAAATTCTAGACTTTAGTAAGGCGCAAAAATGCTATGCAGATAGGAATCCTAAACTAGGGTTTTACTATTCAAATCTTGAGGATGCCCAGGCAAAAATCGGAAAATCTATCTTAGTAGCTCAATACTACAATGCTATTGAATGCCCTTCAATTAGCAGATTGGCCAATGATCCTCTGATTTTGGAAATAGCTAAGAAATATCTAGGAGATAGTTTTAGACTTCTAGGCGTTAATTTATGGTGGACATTCGCCTCAGGAGCTACCGAGGAAGATAGGCTAAAGCATGCCCATTACTTTCATAGAGATGTAGATGATTTGAAGTTTATTAAATTTTTCTTTTACATAAATGATGTGGACATAACTTCGGCACACGTCTACGTAAGGGGCTCTATGAAGATGGCTAAAAAAATGTCCATTAAAGATGCAATTTTTATAAGAAGATATAAAGACATGGAGATTGAAAATTTTTACGGAAAAGATAGCATTGTTTCAGTAACTGGTCCCGCCGGAACCGGTTTTGTAGAGGATACCTTTCTATTTCACAAAGGAACTACCCCCACCGTAAATAATAGACTGTTACTCCAATTCCAATTTGGTATTTTTCCTAATCAAGCACATAGCGATATTTTAGATAAATTTACCTTGTCTAATATTTCATGATATTTATTTTTAAATGAATATCATGAAAATAAAAAAATATCTAGATTTATCCAGGTTTAAGGTGATATTAAATAATGATGAACTGAAAAGCATAAAAATGCTTATTCCTCTTGTCATTATTAGCGGTTTTATCGAAATAATTTCACTAATGATTTTACCCGTTGTATTGAAAGCATTCTTGTCAGGGGAAATTACCCATTCTGATATTAATTTTTATGATTATTTAACATCAAAAATAGCAGAATACAAAATAATTTCTTTATCAGTTCTATTATGTATTTTTATAATTAGAACTATATATATATTATTTATTAATTTTAAAATTAATCGGTTCGCATTTTCAATTCAAGCTAGACTCGAGAGAGACGTCTTCTCAGCTTATTTAAAGGAGAATTTCGCTTTCAGCCAAAAAATTAGCTATTCCGACAAGCTTAAAAACATAACAAAGGAAATCCAAGAATTTATTGTGTATAGTTTAATGCCATATTTGCAATTGATTTCGGAAATAATAATTCTGTTATTAGTCCTATCATTTATGATATTTTTCTATACATATTTAACGATTGCAGTTTTATTATTTATGGGGTTATTTGGTTTATTAATAAATAAAGTTATCAATAAAAAAATTAATGAAGAGGGTAAGAATCGTCAGATATATGAATCTCTACGGTATTCGAATCTTCAGCAGGCATTTGGAGGCCTTAGGGAAATTAAGCTTTATTCACTAGAGGAAAAATTTTTAGATTCATATCGTTCCGTTATAGATGCATATACTAAGTCATATTCAAAAATATTTTTCTATGTGCAGTCTCCAAGAGTTCTATTAGATTTATTTTTAGTAATATTATTGGTAATTCTTTTGGTTGCAACATTGAGCACCAATCAATCTCTAGAAAATTCGTTTATAAGTATTGCAGTTTTTGGATTTTTTGCAATGCGGGTACTACCATCGGTTAATAAAATTTTAGTATCAATACAAAATATTGACTATAGCTACCCCACTGTAAAAGTTCTTAGGGCAATACTGCCTGAGTCGGACGCATTGATTGACGAATTTAATAATGCTCAATATCCAGAACCCAACAATCACAGTCATACCAGTCGATCAAAATTAATTATTGCAGATATTTCTTATGTATTTGAAGATACATCCCTGCTTTTTGCAGATATTTCAGGCTCAATCTCCAGCGGTGAAATTTTATTGGTCGATGGTCCAAGCGGAAGTGGTAAATCTACTTTTGCTGATATCTTATCGGGATTGTTAGAGCCAACTTCTGGAGCATTCTATTTAACTTCACCGAACCAGAATTCTAGTTTTTTATCTCCACTGATGAAGTTAGATCGAATACGCTTAACTTCTTATGTTTCTCAGAATGCGTTTATTTTCGATGGCACACTGGGGCAAAATATTTCTTTAAAATTTGATCCCCCAAACTCAGATTCAGAGTTGATTATTGACGATCTCATTGCTAGGGTTGGCCTAACAGATTGTTTTGGAAATATTCTTGCTGCAAGTACGAGGCTAGGTGTTAATGGCATAGAGTTATCAGGGGGTCAACGTAGGCGCTTAGGCATTGCTCGTGCGCTATTTAAAAATACAAATATTATTCTACTTGATGAAGTTACTGCTGGGTTAGATAAAAAGTCCGAATTAGAAATAATAAAACTTATTAATTCTTTAAAGTTATTGAATATTATAGTTATAATATTCACGCATAGTGATGAGATGAAGTCTATTTGCGATAATAAAATATCTCTGCTTAAATGAAAATATTAATTCCAACTTTTAATCGAAGCGGCAAGCTTGAGCGAGTCTTAAGATTATATGTATCTACGATACAAAATTTTGACATTGAAGTTCATGTTCTTGATGGCAGCGATAATGATATTTATCTTGAAAATATTGCTACTTGCAATTCATTAAATATTTCCCATCATCGTTTTGATGGTACCAGTTACTTTGAGAGGGTAATGTCTGTTTTAAATCAGGTGGATAAAAATGAAGTTATTGCAATTATTCCGGATGAGGATTTTTTTGATCCGAGATTTTTGATTGACGCTAAAAATTTTCTAGAGTCCAACCAAGATTATTCTGCATATATTGGTCGGTATATGACTTTTTTAAGACCCCTATTGAGGCTAAACCGAGTAGACGGATCAAGGGATGCAATTTTGGATTTAGATATTGATGATTTGAATCCAGAACATAGACTATATAAATTACTCAATGCCGTCTGTCTTGGCTGCGCTCCCTTGTATTGGGGGGTAAGAAGGGCTGGGGTATTTCAAGCATCGGTTAGTTTGCAGTCACGACTTGATAAAGGCAGTAGTGCTGAATTGCTTGATCAGTCTCTTATAGCATTTTTTGGAAAAATCAGGCTTGTTCCTGATTTAATGTGCGTTAGGGACGAAACAAAAATTGGATATGTGAAAACAGAAGATCGACAAGGGATTGAATCTTATATGGATTCAAGCGATTTGGCTAGAATTCCCAATATCCTATCAGCAGAATACGGGGAGGTGGGCTTGAGTCTTGGCGAGATCGCCACCAGTTTTCACATTGGGGGGGATGACCGAGATTCGATTGCTAATGAGGCTCACCTTTTTTACCGCAAAAAATTTAAAAATTTTTCAAAAGATAAATATATGGCTGTTTTGTTTGCCACAAAGCTTGAATCTATAACAAGAGTATTTCGTGAGGTTTGCGTTGGATTCTCGTGCAAGTTTTTTCTGCGCGAGAGGTATGGGATCGCAAGCGCAGGATTACTGTTACAAAAATTAAATGTCTATGCAAGGGCGAGCCATTTAAATACACTAAAGGGTAAATTTAAATGAAGGCAGTAATCCTCGCAGGTGGTCTAGGCACTAGAATTTCAGAGGAAACTCATCTCAAGCCTAAGCCAATGATTGAGATTGGTGGTAAGCCGATCCTGTGGCATATTATGAAAATGTATTCATCCCATGGTATTGATGAATTTATTATTTGTTGTGGGTATAAGGGGTATGTAGTAAAAGAGTATTTTGCGAATTATTTTTTGCACATGTCAGATATTACTTTTGATATGGCACATAACAAGATGGAGGTTCATCAGCGTAAAGCTGAGCCTTGGAAGGTTACCTTGGTTGACACTGGGGAAGATACCCTGACAGGGGGTCGTATTAAGCGTGTTCAATCATTTATAGAAAACGAAGATGCCTTTTGTCTCACTTACGGAGATGGTGTAAGTAGTGTTGATATTGGAGCGTCCATTAACTTTCATCTTCATCATGGAAAATTGGCGACTGTCACAGCCGTGCAGCCTCCTGGTCGCTATGGCGCTATTGAGCGTTTGGGTGATCAAGTTAAAGGTTTCGTTGAAAAGCCGCGAGGTGATGGCGGTTTAATTAATGGCGGCTTCTTTGTATTATCACCAAAATGTCTTGATCTTATTGATGGCGATCAAACTAGTTGGGAAGGGGAGCCGCTTACTCAGCTTGCAAATATGAATGAAATGATGGCCTTTGAGCATAAGGGTTTTTGGCAGCCAATGGATACCTTGCGAGACAAGAACTTACTAGAAGAATTATGGGGCTCTGGGCATGCTCCATGGAGGACCTGGGAGTGAATCAGGAAGAGGCAAATTTTTGGTCTGGCAAGCGCGTACTTCTAACTGGCCATACTGGCTTTAAAGGTACTTGGCTGGCGATTTGGCTTGAGCGTTTTGGCGCTAATGTTACGGGAATTGCATTGAGCCCAAATACGACCCCTAATTTATTTGACCTTTCATCTGTTGCTAATCATCTAACCAGTCATATTTGCGATATTCGCGATACATCCAATCTCGCAAATATTGTTGCTGACGCCAATCCTGAAATAGTATTTCATCTTGCCGCTCAACCTTTAGTGCGGGTTAGCTATAGTGATCCTTTAGCCTCTTATGCTACTAATGTAATGGGCACTGCAAATGTGCTAGATGCTTTGCGTAAATTAGAGGGCATAAAGGTGGCCGTAATGGTTACAACTGATAAGGTTTATCACAATAATGAATGGTCTTTCCCTTACCGCGAAAGTGACGTGCTTGGCGGGCATGACCCTTATAGCGCTAGTAAGGCAGCTAGCGAAATTGTCA
Organism: Flavobacteriales bacterium; assembly: GCA_040403315.1. Lineage (GTDB taxonomy): Bacteria > Bacteroidota > Bacteroidia > M30B66 > M30B66 > CAMCXT01. The sequence goes on along the minus strand of JBBAKX010000016.1, from coordinate 8,925 downwards.
TTGCCAGCTACCGCGATGCTTACCTCAAGGAGCGTGGGGTAGCCGTTGCTACTGCTCGAGCTGGTAATGTTATTGGTGGCGGTGATTGGTCAGAGGATAGGTTAATACCTGATGCCGTGCGCGCTTGGCAAGCGGCAATCCCGCTTGCCATACGCAATCCGAAAGCTATTCGTCCTTGGCAGCATGTTCTTGAGCCTTTGTATGGCTACTTGACGCTGGCTCGAATTTTATGGCAAAAGCCTGAATTAGCTGGAGCTTATAACTTTGGACCATGTACTCATGAAGCCGCAACTGTCGGTGAAGTTATAAGACAGGCTTGCACAACCTTTGGGCATGGTGATGTAATTTATAGCGATAGCAAGACGGGTCCGCATGAAGCCGGTTGGCTTTCGTTAGAAATAGCCAAGGCGCGAGAAGCTTTAGGGGTTAATCCAAAATGGCCATTAGCAGAATCTGTTCGTCGGACTATGGCTTGGTACAGCGCACAACATCAAGGCAAAGATGCACGAGTTTTGTGTGAGGCAGACATTGACGCTTACGAGGCAATTTTGTGAGTCGTTTTACCATTACCGATTTACCCATAAATGGCCTTAGGCTCATAGAGAGGCAGCGTTTGGGGGATGGTCGTGGTTTTTTATCACGTTTATTTTGTTCGGAAGAGCTTTCTATGGCGGGATGGCATAAACCCATTGCCCAGATAAACTTCACACATACCTCTCAAAGTGGAGCCGTACGCGGCATGCATTATCAGAATACATCTCATGCTGAAATGAAGTTGGTGACATGCCTTCATGGCGAAGTATGGGATGTTGCAGTTGATATAAGGGAAGGTTCAACAACTTTTTTAAACTGGCATGCAGAAATTCTCTCGGCTGAAAATAATAGGGCATTATTGATTCCTGAGGGTTTTGCTCATGGGTTCCAAGCATTAACAGATGATGTCCAGCTCTTATATTGTCATAGCTCATCTTATAACCCAGAAGCCGAGATGGCATTAAACCCCAAAGATGCGCAACTATCTATCAGGTGGCCGATAGCAATAACTAAGATCTCAAATAGGGACGCAACACATCCAATGATTGACTTTAAATTTAAAGGAGTGAAGATTTGAAATGTCGTCACTGTAGCGCCCTTCTCTCACAGACCTTCTTGGATTTTGGTTTTGCACCCCCATCGAATGCTTATCTTAATCAGAGCGATTTAAGTAAACCAGAAAAATATTATCCGCTTAAAGTTAAAGTTTGCGAAAGTTGTTGGTTGGTGCAAACTGAAGATTACACTCAACCTGATGAGCTTTTTAGCTCGGATTATGCTTACTTTTCCAGCACATCAAGTAGTTGGCTTGAGCATGCTAGAGACTATGCTCTAGAAATGATCAATCGACTAGGACTTAATGAAAACAGTTATGTGATTGAGGTTGCCTCTAACGATGGATATTTGCTTAAAAATTTTTTGGGAGCCGGTATACCCTGTTTGGGTATAGAGCCTACCGATAGTACTGCCAATGCTGCCGAAGAGATTGGCATACCAGTTCTGCGTGAATTCTTTGGTGAGGCTCTTGGTTTGCGCTTAGCAAATAATGAGCAACAGGCCGATCTAATTGCCGGTAACAACGTATATGCCCACGTACCTGATATTAATGATTTTACCAGAGGCCTCAAGGCTGCATTAAAACCAAACGGTACCATTACCTTAGAATTTCCTCATCTTATGCGCCTAATAGAGGGCATGCAGTTTGATACGATATATCACGAGCACTTTTCCTATCTTTCGCTGTTTACGGCCAATAAAATTTTTAATGCTGCAGGTTTACGAATTTGGGATGTGGAGCAATTGCCAACCCATGGTGGTAGTTTGCGTGTATATGGTTGTCATATTGAAGATCCCCGCGTCATCAACGATACGGTAGCTAGGTTGTTAGCAGAAGAGGTTCGACACGGCCTCCAACTGTCCGCCACTTATGAAAATTTTCAGATAAAGGCGGATAGGGTTAAAAATAATCTACTATTATTTTTACTTGAGCAAAAAAGAGTTGGCAAGAAAATTGCTGCATATGGGGCTGCTGCTAAAGGAAACACCTTACTTAACTACGCTGGCGTTAAATGTGATTTATTGCCTTTTGTATGTGATGCCGCTTTGGCCAAACAGGGGAAATATATGCCTGGCAGTCGTATCCCAATATACTCACCTAATCTATTGTTGGAATATCTTCCAGACTATGTACTCATATTGCCATGGAATATTGCTCAAGAAGTTAGGCAGCAAAATACAGAGTTAGTGGCGCGAGGAGCTAAATTTGTAACCGCTATACCTGAGCTGACGATTCTCGATTGAGTACTATTTGGCCAGAGCTATTTTTTTTTGGATAATTACTAATGAGTAATCGTATTGCTTATACCAAACCCTCAATTACTGAGCTTGAGGTACGCTACGCCACAGATGCTGCAAAAAATGGTTGGGGTGATCATTGTTACGATTACATCAACCGTTTTGAAAAAGCTTTTAAGCAATATCTAGGGGTTCAATTTGCAATTGCTACATCCAGTTGTACTGGTGCTCTACATATGGGGATGGCTGCTTTAGGTATTGGTATTGGGGATGAGGTAATCTTGGCCGATACTAACTGGATCGCAACTGCTTCGCCCATTGTTCATTTGGGGGCCAAGCCAATTTTTGTCGATATTTTGGAGGATTCTTGGTGCTTGGATCCAGCTCAGGTGGAGGCTGCAATTACACCAAAAACAAAGGCTATTGTTGCTGTGCATCTTTATGGCAACTTATGTGAAATGGATCGTCTTCTTGCCATTGGTGATAAGTATGGCATTCCCGTAATTGAGGATGCAGCCGAGGCTATCGGATCTGTTTATCAAAATAAGCGAGCTGGTTCAATGGGTAGATTTGGGGCATTTTCGTTTCATGGTACTAAAACCATGACCACTGGAGAGGGCGGTATTTTTGTTACCAATGATGCGGAGTTGTTCGAGAGGGTTCTTACCTTGAGTAATCACGGTAGAGCCAGGGGGCAAACAAAGCAATTTTGGCCGGATGTTGTGGGTTATAAATATAAAATGTCAAATATTCAAGCTGCTATTGGATGTGCGCAAATTGAGCGGATAGAGGAGCTAACTCATCGTAAGCGGGAAATATTTTCTTATTATCGCGAATTTGTGGATTCATTTCCGTTTATGTCGATAAACCCTGAGCCCGAGGGCGTCATAAATGGAGCGTGGATGCCAACGGTAGTTTTCTCTCCCATGAAGGGGGTAACAAGTCAAATTCTTCAAGCTGCTTTTGCAGTGGAAAATATAGATGCCCGAGTTTTTTTTCACCCATTATCAAGTTTACCGATGTTTGAAGAAAAACGTAAAAATATCAAGGCTTGGGATTTTCCTGCAAGAGCAATAAACCTCCCTAGTTACCATGATATTTCAGTTGAAGACCAGATTAGAATCTGCTCTGTTTTATCTAAGGTAAGTCAAATTAACGAGGGAGGTTTTTAAGAGTGTTGACTAATGCCCAAATACAGCAATTTCACGAGGACGGCATCTTAATTATCCCTAAATTTTATGATGAAGACTTGATTACATCTATTCAAGAAGGTATCTACAAAATAATTGGCCAAATAATGGTTAAGTATGATGTTCCAGATACCCGAGCTCCTTTTAGCTCGACTAACTTTGATGAAGGTTATTTAGACCTAATCGGTCGAAATAGAGCTTGGGGCGGCGAAATTTATGATGCAGTGAAACAAATCCCGTCCTTTATTCGGCTTGTTGTTCACCCTTCTAATGAGGAGGTATTTTCCGAGCTTCGCGAAAATTCTTTGGCTGGCGTTGTTAGCGGTGGTTATGGAATTAGGATCGATAATCCGTCTGAGGATAAGTACCGAGCAATGTGGCATCAAGAATACCCTGCCCAGCTAAAAAGCTTGGATGGATTGGTTTTCTGGTCCCCTTTAGTCGAAATTACTGAAGAGTTGGGGCCAGTGGCTTTTTGTTTGGGCTCCCAAAAGGAGGGAGCTCTACCAGTTTACGAGGCTGATCCAGAACAAGTGGGTCGGGCTGGGGCCTATGCCTTAAAGCTTTTTAATGAGGAGCAGGTTATATCCAAATACAATTTGACAGCCCCACTTACTGAACCGGGCGATTTGGTCATTATTGATTTTTTGGTTTTGCATGCATCCGGCTTTAATCGAGCCGCTAGGTCGCGTTGGTCCATGCAATTCCGCTACTTTAATTTCGCAGAACCTACCGGACGTTCTCATGGTTGGAGTGGTTCATATGCTTCTGGGGTTGATTTTCGCATCATTCATCCAGAACTTTTCATACGAAGTTGACTGAAGGGTGTTGAAAATGCATTGTAATATTTGCGACAGCGAAATGGGCGATCCAATTTATGAGTCGCCATCTAACATAGCTCTAACTTCCCTCTGTGAGCTCAGATCAGCTAGAACTAAAGTATGGTTATGTTCGAAATGTAGTCATTTACGTAATGAGGCGTTGCCAGATACGGAAGATTATTATGAAACTGGCTACCGCATTCTCCTTGACCAGGATGATGAGGATCAAATCTACGAGGTGCAAAGTGAGGGGAAAATTTTATATCGCACAGATCATCAGGTAGCCACGTTAACTCAGAAATTAGATCTTCCTGCTAATTGTCGTTTGCTTGATTATGGCTGCGCGAAAGCCTCAACTCCCCGCCGTCTTCTCTCGTTTCGATCAGATATTAGGGTTCACCTTTACGATGTAAGTAGTATGTACACTCGCTATTGGCAAGAATTTTTGCCTACTGAGCGTTGGGCAATTCATGATCATCCTGATGAATGGATTGGAAGCTTTGGAGTGGTCACATCTTTCTTTGCTCTCGAGCATATCCCCAATCCTTTGCATACCGTGCAAAGGATTGCTTCATTATTGACAGAGGATGGCGTATTTTACGGAATAGTGCCAGATACTTTTGGGAACATGGCTGACTTTATAGTGGTTGATCATGTAAATCACTTTACAGAGGTTTCATTGCATACCCTTCTGAAATTAGCCGGCTTTACTGAAATTAATATTGATGCCAATGTTCATCGTGGCGCTTTAGTTTTTACAGCCAGAAAGTCTGGGTCATCCACTCAATGCCCCGATGTAACCTCAAGATTAGAATCTTGTGGGCTCTTGGCTGGATATTGGGCTGGCATGACAGATTACGTTAGAGCTGCTGAAAGGATAAGTCTCGGCGCGCCCTCAGCAATCTACGGCTCAGGCTTCTATGGCGCATACATTGCTAGTTCATTAGAGCATCCAGAGCGATTACAGTGCTTTCTTGATTCCAGCCCCTACCAGCAAGGCAAAGTTTTATTCGGTAAAAATATTTTGCCACCACGCAATATGCCAGAAGATATTCGAGTACTTTATGTTGGATTAAATCCAGCGATAGCTAGAAAAGTTATGGGGAATATGGGTTGGTTAAAAGCCTGTAGCAATATTCAGCTAGTTTTTCTAAATGAGGGTGCATTATGTTAGAGGGGTCGACAATCCGCCTCAGAAGCTGGCATGAAGATGATTTAGCGATTTTAGTAAATCTCCGCAATGATGTTGCTTTGCAGGCTCAGTTGCTTACACGAGTTAGAGGTAGCAGTACACACCAGGTTCGTGAATGGTTAAAAAGCCGCAGTGATCTGGAAAATGGCATGTTGCTGATTATTGCTAAAAGCGATTGTGACCGTGCAATGGGGTTTGTGCAGATTAGCAGTATGGATGCGCTTAATTGTCGAGCTGAGTTGGGAATATGCTTGGTTAAGCAAGAGCAGGGTAATGGCTATGGTCAAGATGCCATAGCTTTACTATTAAGCCATTTGCGAAAAATGTGGGGCATTCGCAAACTGGTCTTGAGTTTGCGTGCGGATAATTTAGCCGCTTATAAATGCTACAAAAAAATTGGATTTGAGCAGTGCGGTTTGTATAAGAAACACATTTTTATTGAGGGAAATTGGCATGACATTATGTTAATGGAGTATTTTTTGGAATCTGAGGTCTAGTATGAGGGTGGTTATCTCTCAATCCATGTACTTCCCTTGGGTTGGATTTTTAGAGCAATTAAGCCTAGCTGATATATTTATTGTTCTGGATGATGTGCAGTTTTCTAAGGGCAGTTTTACTAATAGGGTTCAAATTAAGACGTCAAATGGAACGCGATGGCTGACGGTACCATTATCTGGCGTGCATCTCGGCCAAAAGATTGACGAAGTTAAGATAGATAACCAACGTGATTGGCATACAAATCATGTTTTACAGTTGGCTCAGGCATATAGTGGCGCGCCTTTTCTGAAAGAAATGCTGACCCTAGTAGAGAATGTATTTTCTCAGCCAGTTAAGTCACTCTCTGAATTATCACATAAGTCATCCATGGTACTTGCGGAGTATTTCGGACTTTCCAATCAAACGCATAAATTTTTTTCAAATGAAATGACTATCTCCGGAGGTGGAAGTCAACGTGTTCTAGATATCGTCAAGACTGTAAAGGGTAAGACCTATATTACAGGCCATGGCGCTCGACGTTATCTCGATCATGAGGCCTTTGAAGTATCTGGCATAGACGTTTCTTATATGAAATATCAGCTACAACCTTATCCTCAACTCCATGGTGAATTTACCCCCTTTGTATCGGCATTAGATTTGGTAGCGAACTGTGGCCGTGAGGGAAATCAGTATATCAAATCAAAAACTATTCCTTGGAAAGAGTTCCTAAATGAACCCACATGAATTATTTAAAAATGAAGTCGATCAAAATGTTGATGGGCTAAGTAAAGATGCGGATTTACAAGCCCTTTCGCGTGTTTGGGTGCGTGAAATAAGTCGCCATAAATGGGCTTATAATTTCTCATGGCTCGGTCGACCAGCGATCCAGTTTCCAAATGATGCTTGGGCTATGCAGGAGCTTATCTGGAGCATTAAACCCGATCTCATTATAGAAACAGGTATTGCACACGGAGGATCTTTAATATTTAGCGCTTCTATGCTGGCACAGCTTGATCTATGTGAAGCTATAGAAACTGATTCAATAATGGATCCTAAAGTATCTAAGCGCAAGGTGCTTGGTATTGATATAGATATTAGGCCACATAACCGTGCTGCTATTGAAGCTCATCCAATGAGTTCCCGCATACAAATGATCCAGGGTTCCAGCATTGCTCCAGAGGTAATCTCCGACGTTAAAGCTTTAGCAAAAGGTTACTCCCGCACTTTGATTTTCCTGGACTCTAATCATACCCACGAGCATGTATTATCGGAGCTCCAAGCTTATGCTCCTTTAACGAGTGTAGGAAGTTACTGTTGTGTATTTGATACTCTGGTTGAGGACATGCCTTCTGATATGTTTCCAGATCGCCCCTGGGGTCCTGGCAATAATCCAAAAACTGCGGTGTGGGAATATCTAAAATCTCACCCTGAATTTGAAATTGATAAGAGTATTCAACATAAACTATTGATTACTGTGGCGCCAGATGGTTATTTAAAGCGCATTAGTTAAAAAAGGAGTAAGAAATGCATGTAGATGGAATTAAAGTTAAATATATATATTCCGCGTGCGTTGTCATATCTACCCCAGATATAAAGGTTTTATGTGACCCATGGTTTTCCGAGGGAGTATATGATGGCTCTTGGTTTCACTTTCCAGAAGTTAAGGAGCCACTCGACATAATTGGGTCTGTAGATGCAATATTTATTTCGCACATCCACCCTGATCATTATGACCCTGTTTTTCTGCGTAAATATTTTGATTTATATGGAGTCAAGCGACTAATTATTGCCGATCAGAGCCCTAATTACCTTAAGTCAAAAATGTTGGCTGATGGCTTTAAGCCGGAGGTACTATCGGTAAGCTTGCAGATTAACCAAACATCTATTTTTCTTGCGCCCCACAAAACTGGTAGCTTATCTGATATGGATTCTGCGCTGATTATGAATTATGTAGATAAAAATAATCTGACTCATAGCGTAGTAAATTTAAATGACATTATTGCTGATGATGAAATTATTGGTCAAATTAAAAAATTACTAAACGCAGAATGCGGGATATTGTTATTAGGTTATACAGGTGCCGGCCCCTATCCTCAGACTTATTTTGACCTTGATGACAGTCATATCTTGATTGCTGCGGATAAAAAAAAGGAAGAATTTTTTAAAAGGTACACCTCAACGGTTGAAAAATTTAACCCAAGGGTATCGATACCTTTTGCTGGAAAGTATTTATTAGGCGGCAAATTAGCAACTCTGAATAATGTTCGTGGGGTTGCAGACCCTGTTGAGATTCTTAAGGTAGATCCCAGTGCGGTGGTATTGGCTGATCAAGGTGGTGAAATAGACACAGTCTCTTACCATGCAAGTGAGGTGAGAATTGATTTTTACTCAAAAGAAGATATTGCAAAAAAAATAAGCAACATTTCATCTAATAAAATGAGCTATGAGCGCTTGTTTAATCAAGATGAAATTTATCAGCTTCCATTGAAGCGTTTAATATTGCGGGCCAACTCCGTTGCTCAGGCTAAATCTGAGTATGCTTTAGATTATTATTTTGTAATACATATGCCCGAAGATGAGGTTGCTATTATTAACATTAACAATAAATCTAAAATGCCTGTTAAATTTCAATCATCTAAAGAAAAGTTTCCTGAGCCAAGGAGTGAAATTTTTATTGATCCAAGATATTTATTCGGTCTCATGACCAATATATATCATTGGAATAATGCAGAGGTCGGGTCTCAGTTTCAAACTCGTAGAACGCCCAACGTATTGATAAGAGAGGCTCAAAATTTTTTGAATTTCTTTACTGTATAAATTCAGTAGATAAAATTTACAAGCTTTAAGTTATTGTCGGTTAACCCATAACCTGCAAGTCTTTGTCCCGCGCTTAATTTTTCAGTAACTTTTCCCGCTC
>JBBAKX010000015.1:0-33072 GCA_040403315.1 Flavobacteriales bacterium | reverse complement strand
TTGCCATCTCAGCAATAGTTTGGGCTATGCCACCTTCAGAAACATCGTGCGCTGCCGAGAATAATTCCTGCACAGATCCTGCCACCAAAATCTCAGCCAAATTCTTTTCTGCAGTTAAATCAAGAGTTGGTGGAAAACCACCTAAATGTTTGTGGATTGCATGCGCCCATTCCGAACCTGCTAATTCATCACGTGTTGTTCCCAGCACATAAACCAATTCCCCACCAAGCGCCCATGCCATTGGCGTGCGGCGCTCAACATTTTCAATTACTCCCAGCACACCAATTACTGGAGTTGGATGTATCGCGACATCTCCAGTTTGGTTATAAAACGAGACGTTGCCACCAGTTACTGGTGTTCCCATTTCCAAACATGCATCCGCAAGTCCAGTTACAGCCCGCTCAAACTGCCACATCACGGCTGGATCTTCTGGGGACCCAAAGTTTAAGCAATTTGTTACCGCAAGTGGGACTGCTCCAGTTACAGCAACGTTTCGATATGACTCAGCAAATGCGAGTTGTGCGCCGAGGTATGGATCAAGGGCAGCAAAACGCGCATTGCAATCCGTAGAAACTGCAACACCAAGTCCAGTTACTTCGTCAACACGGATCATGCCGCTGTCTTCGGGTTGAGCCAATATGGTGTTACCCATTACGTATCGATCGAACTGGGATGTAACCCAAATTTTTGATGCCAAGTTTGGAGTGCCAGTCATGGTTAACCAAGTTTGCATAACCTCAGCAGCGCTTGATGGTCGAACCAAGTTCTCTGGACCTGAGGCTTGACGAACATCCATCCAATCCGGCCGAGCGTAGGGACGTTCATAAACTGGACCGTCGTGGGCAACTGAACGCGGAGGCACATCAACTATTTGTTCACCATGCCATTCCACAGTTAATCGACCGGAGTTATTGACTTCACCTATTACAACAGCTTCCACATCCCATTTTTTGCAGACTGCCATGAATGCATCGATCTTGCCCGGTTCAACTACAGCGCACATTCTTTCTTGTGATTCGCTCATTAAGATTTCTTCAGGTGTCAAAGTGCTATCGCGCAATAAGACGCGATCGAGCCTGACATGCATTCCACCTTCACCGTTACTAGCTAGTTCACTGGTTGCGCAAGATATTCCAGCGCCGCCAAGATCCTGAATACCTTCGACCAGTCCGGCGTGCAGAACTTCCAAAGTGCATTCGATCAGTAGTTTTTCCATAAATGGATCACCAACTTGAACACTAGGTCGCTTGGCCGGACCATCAGCATCAAAAGTTTCGGAAGCCAGAACGCTCACGCCACCGATGCCATCACCACCAGTACGCGCACCGTAAAGAATTACAGCGTTTCCAAGTCCCGTTGCTTTAGCTAAATGAATGTCTTTGTGCTTCATGGTTCCAATGCAAAGCGCGTTAACAAGTGGGTTGCCTTGGTAACTTGGATCAAAAACAATTTCACCACCGATATTTGGCAGCCCAAGGCAGTTTCCATAACCACCAATACCAGAAACAATGCCAGTTAGGACGCGGCGAGTGTCCGGGTTTTCTGGATCCCCGAACCGAAGTGGATCCATAACTGCAACTGGACGAGCACCCATCGAAATAATGTCCCGAACAATGCCACCGATACCAGTTGCTGCGCCTTGGTAAGGCTCAACATATGAAGGGTGATTGTGAGACTCGACTTTGAAAGTAACGGCCCAGCCATGTCCAATGTCAACCACACCAGCATTTTCTCCAATGCCAACCAGCATTGAGTCGTTCTTTGGAACTTTGTCACCAAACTGACGAAGATGAACTTTGGAAGATTTATAACTGCAGTGCTCTGACCACATCACTGAATACATCGCTAATTCCGAAGAAGTTGGTCGGCGTCCCAGAATTTCTCGAATTGATTCGTATTCGTCTTTCTTTAAACCAAGTTCAGCAAATGGTTGTGAAGTCTTGGGAGAGGCAATCGCATCGGAAACCTTGTCAATACTCATACAGTCACTTTGCCGTCGTTAACAAGTGATTTAAGTAGTGAAGTGAAGAAGCCTAGGCCATCAGTGGTTGGTCCCGTTAATTTCTCAACAGCATGTTCTGGGTGCGGCATGATTCCCACCACATTTCCACGCGCATTAGTAATGCCAGCAATATCACGTCGCGAACCATTTGGGTTTATCTCCAAGTAGCGAGCAATTACCCGACCTTCAGCTTCAAGCTCATCCAAGGTTTTTTCGTCAGCAACATACCCACCTTCACCATTTTTAAGTGGAATTAAGATTTCATCTCCAGCATTGAAGTCAGAGGTCCAAGCAGACGTGTTGTTTTCAATACGAAGCTTCTGGTCCCGGCAAATAAAATGCAAATGATCATTGCGAGTAAGTGCGCCAGGCAATAAGTGCGATTCCGTCAAGATTTGAAAACCATTACAGATTCCAAGAATTGGCAAACCACCAATTGCGGCGTCAACTAATTTCTCCATGACTGGTGCAAACTTGGCTATTGCTCCACAACGCAAGTAATCGCCATAAGAAAACCCGCCTGGCAAAACGATGGCATCAACAGAATGCAGATCGGCATGAGCGTGCCAAAGTCCAACAGATTTGCCGCCAGCCAGTTGAATCGCTCTAGCTGCATCTTTATCGTCAAGGGACCCAGGGAAGGTGATCACGCCAACCCGCAGAGTCATGCGCGAACCTGTACTGTGAAGTCTTCGATTACCGGGTTACTCAATAAAGTAGAGGCGATCTCATTAATCTGAGCCAGCTTGGCATCATCAATTTCACCATCGATGTTAAGAACAAACTGCTTACCCTGTCGCACGTCAGCAACGCCAGAAAGGCCCACTCGACCCAGTGCGCCAACAATGGCACGTCCCTGTGGGTCGAGGATTTCAGGCTTGAGTGCTACGTCAACAACGACAATCGCCATGGTTTCTCCCAAAGTCTGCCCTAAATGAACAGGTCTGCATCCAGAGTTTACTAAACCTGTGGCTACTACTTATCTAGTGAGTCCTTTTCTTAATGTATTTTGTGCATGGTTACCGCAACGCGTTGATCCGAGCGAGAAGCGGCGGCTATTAACTCACGTTTCGGTGCGACAAAAGTGATCCCTCCCATCAGGTCGAGAACTCTTGTGACCAACACACTCGTCAAATTCGGAATTACTCATTTCATAAAAAGTTCTTAGTTCTCTGGTCGAAAATCTCATCTATTGGCTACCAATTTGATGGACTGACTTTAAAATTCTTCTTCGACTCCGTGATTAAATAATGGTCACACAATAAATTATGAAAGCTTAAGCCAACGACCCATTACATAAGAAGTTATAAAGTTCGGTGTTGGAGTCAAATCACTAATTTTATCGATATGTTAATCAGATGAATTTAAGTTGTTAGGAAGCAACCGGTCCCCCAGATGATTTTGCTTTGATCCCATCGGCAGGACTGCATAAACCAAACTTGCAACCAAAGCTTAAGCATCTTCATTTCATACAAGATTTCTAATGAGTGCACGCTATTGTTTTACTCATGACGTTCAAAGCAAAATTTCGGTTGAGAAAAAACGGCCATTATTGGGACTCAGAATTTTGGATTGCATTCGCGATTTCTCTCGTAGTTGTGTTTGTTTTTTCTGGCTTTAACAGACCTTTGTGGATTGATGAGTACTTGCATTTTGCAATTGCGGGAGTATCTTTTGATCAAGCATTTGACATAATGTATCTGACAAATACAGATGTGAATCACGGGCAAACATGGTTTTACCAAATAGCAAGCATCGAACTGCTGCATCTTTTTGGGGCTGGCACCTTGGGGCTTAGGTCTCTGTCATGGATAGCTTCGCTGGTTACTCTACTCTCAGCATACTTGTTGTTTCGAACATTCTCGGTGAAGCCAATACTTCAAATTCTATTTCTAGCAGGTGTTGTATTAGTCCCAACAATCTCGTTTGAGTTGGGTAACAGTAGGTCATATGTTGTTTTGTTAATGTCCACAGCTTTATCTACGCTGGCGCTTTTCACTACCATGGCACCAAGTAGGGTTCCGCAACATGTAAAACTCCTCTTTACAGTTGGGGTTACTGTCGGATCCCTGAATCACCCTTATTTTGCAGCCACTCTCCTCACTCTTTTAGCAGCTGTTTTTCTAGCCAGAAGACTGACATTTGGTGAGAATGTCTTCGTAACCATGAAGCTAATGCGCTTTTATGTGGGAGTTTCGTTACTCAGCTTTATGCTTTCCATCTTTGTTGGCCAACTCACATGGATGCGGGGAAGCCGTGACTTTTCTTATATGGACCCGTTTGACTGGCTTCCAATTGGATTAGAGATTTTTATTGGAGCATCACTCCTTGTTGTTATTGGAATGATTGGATCCCTAACGTTTTACTTAAGAGAATACCGAAGTCGCGTGTTGAGTCCCCAGCTTGCAGCAGGGCTGTCTCTAATGATTGCTGGCCTGAGTTTATGCCTGCTTTTTTCTTGGATTTCATTTTTGAGAAATTATTGGATTTTACCCAGACAGTGGCTTCCTGGAATGCTCTTAGCGCTTTTTGGCCTTATCTTGGTTGCCGCACATTACTTGTTTATCAAAACACCAGCGAGTAAGGCCCCTAAGGGCAAGGTTGGGCAACTAGGAACATTAGTAGTAATAATGCTAGTTGGCATAGGAATGGGAAGTGAAATGGTTCAAATCCAGAATAATAAAGTTTATTGGAATGAACTGGGTTTGAAAGATCTAGAAGCAGCATATGGTGGTCCCGAGTTCTACGTGGTCGCTGGAAATTTGAACATCAAATGTGGAGATAGTGTTTGGAAAGAACATGCGAAATTTTATGATCCTATGGACAACTCAAAATTCTTACTTACAGAATTTACCGAACTGTACCTGTCGTGCAACGTCCATGGGTCAAAAAATGAGTTGCTACCGAAATAAGTTGAGAGGGTAAGAAATGATTGCTGCGAAAAAAATCGCTCTTGTTATTCCAGTATTCAATGATTGGGAATGCGCTTTAGAGCTAGTAAAAAGCTTGAGTCAGTCATTTTCTCAAAAAAAAGAGAATTTTCATTTATCCATTACGTTTGTTGATGATGGCTCCACCGATGTGATTCCTTCGCAAAAAGTGCTGTCCCAATTTAGTTTAGATATAGAAGTGCTGGCCCTCAGTCTAAATGTGGGTCATCAACGAGCAATAATGGCTGGCCTGCGCCATGTAAAGGCACTGGATTATAAATATGCTCTTGTGATGGATTCCGACGGAGAAGACACTGCTGATGGTGTCTCAAAACTACTCAAAGCATCTATAGCCCGACCCAATGCAATAATCGTGGCACAAAGAGGCCTTAGATCTGAGAAAATGTCATTTCGCCTTCTTTACCGTGCTCACAAATTTATTTTTCGGGTTCTAAGTGGGAAGAAACTCGATTTTGGCAATTTTGCGCTGCTTCCAATTTCAGCAGTGGAGGTAATTACTGCCATGGCAGATAGCTCGAGCCACCTAGCCGGTTCCATACTAAGATCTGGTATTCCACTTGAACGTGTTCGAGTCGACCGTGGTTCTAGATACTTTGGAGAATCAAAGATGAATTTCGAGAAACTTGTGTCTCATAGTTTTGCTTCTTTGGCCGTTTTTTCAGATCAAATAATGGTTAGGCTCATGATTTTTAGCATCTTTTCTAGCCTAGTTTCAGGCATAGGAATCATTGCTGTAGTTGGTATACGACTACTATCCGATGCCGCGACGCCAGGTTGGGCAACAGCAGCCGTGGGAATTTTATTGGTTATAAGTTTTCAAGTTTTGACTTTTGCAGGATTGGGAACCTTGATAACGCTAAATCTAAACTCGCTAAGGAATCTTTACCGAAATCAACCTGATATCGCCAAGGTCCTGAAGGGTACCAGAGATTAATTCCCATCTTTAAGTAAATTTCTGTCTGCATCACATCAAAATCTATAAGGAATTTCATCTAGAGGAGTTAGGGAAATGTCATCCGAGTATGTTGGTAACGAGTTAGAACTATTTTCTATTGCACATAATTGGCGGTCCTATTGGATGGCTAAATTAAGGTCCCATTTAGGTCATAAAGTTTTAGAAATTGGTGCCGGATTAGGAAGTGTGACTAAGCAACTAAGTAACAAATCTAATTCGTGGGTAGCAGTAGAACCAGATAGAACCATGGCGGAATTTCTGCAGTTCGAGGACCTACCGGCAAACACGTCAGTTATCTGTGGAACAATTGAGTCGATCGATGCTGGAAATGAGAAATTCGAAAGTATTTTATATATTGACGTGCTTGAGCACATCGAAAATGACATATTAGAGGTCCAGAAAGCCTCAGATCTTCTTTCAACTGGGGGCAAGCTGCTAATCCTGTGCCCCGCTCACGATTGGCTAATGTCTGAATTTGATATACAAATCGGGCATTACCGCAGATACTCAAAAGCAAGCCTGGACCAAATTAGACCTGACGGAATGTTGCATGAATCCGCTATTTACTTAGACTCAATCGGGCTAATAGCCTCAATTGTAAATCGATACCTGCTGAAACAAGGTCAACCGAAAAAGAGTCAAATCAAATTCTGGGATTCAGTTCTTATACCTGTTTCAAGAATTATTGACAGGCTACTGATGTACAAAGTGGGGAAAACAGTTGTTGTGGTTTGGAAGAAAATCTGAGTTTGGCCCGAGGACAGTCCAATAAATGCAAATCTGTTACTCGGATACTTTTCCATATATTAGAAAGTACTCTCCACCCTTGATATTCAGTTATTGCGCACTAATTTTCAAACAGGTCTTTTCGTAGGCTATGGCGCCTAAGTTTTCCTTAAATCGAGACACTCCGGGCATTATTTCGCCATAAATGCTAGATGTTCCTAAGTCTAAGAATTCAAAATCTCGATGGGCTGCAAAGTTAACCAGAGACTCACCCAAAAAAACTATTGGACTAATCTGACGAAACTCTAAGAGATCGCCCCACATATAGACGTACAAGTTTTCTCGAGAAGATTCAAGACAAATTGCACCAGCAATCATGGACTCACCTGAATACACTCCAAATGCAAAGTATTTTTCTGGGAATGCTAAAAACGACTTTCGAACCTGGTCAAGGGTCATAGAAACTGTCACTCCCAGATTTTCTCTGTTCTTCGTCAAGATTTCGTATAACTCATCCATTTCGGCGAGACTGAGCTGTCTGAAAATCAATTGATTTTCACGGCATTGCCTCAGTTTTTTCTGATTCCCCCTACTTAACCAAGCGCTAGACCATTCCTTAATTGAAATTGCATGGTTGGTTTCATGAAAAAGAATCTTCGCGCCAAGTTGAACTAGTGCCTCTGCCTGAATCTGTGGGTAAAATCTATTCAGGTGATTAGAGGGCAAAGTTAGCAGGATTTCACAATTGTCAATTTGCTGACAAAGCTCTCTAAGAATTTTTCGAATATCTTCTGTGACATTTTCCTTCTGCAGATTATAGAACCCTCCAAACGTACCTACACCGGGTGATTCAAAACATTCACCATTCCACTTACCCACTAGACGGGGGTCTATGTCGTTAGGTATGTCCTGACTACTCCTAGCTTGAATTATCTGCAATCCGGTTAAATTGGCAAACGCATTCGATGCGAATATGGGTAATGAGGTGGGCAATTGAGTCTCCGGTATTTCGCAACCTTTATGTCCTTAGTACCCTAGTACACGCCTCTACAATAAGTTGCGTGGAACAATTTGGAGTATCCGGAGCGGAGCGTGACCTCTTTAAGTACCACAATGATTACAACGATTTACCATTTGAACCACACCAGGAAATTTTTCGTCGGAGAAACTTGATTAGAAGTTTGTCTGGAGTCGATGCAGAAGTCATTCTTGAAATCGGGTGTGGCAGAAATTCCTTGTTCTCAGAGTACGAGCCTCCCCAATCAGCAATCGTTGTTGAGCCTATTTCTGAACTTCTTAGAATGGCTAAGAAGGGTATTACGAATCCAGCCGTTAGGTTTTTTAACGGTTTGATGTCAGATTTTGTTTCTGCTCAAGAACCAGAGACTGTGGACGTTGCAATCGCCAGTAGCCTTTTACACGAAATGGGAGATCCGCAAGCCTTTTTGTCAGACTGCATGAAGGTCTTAAGGCCAGGTGGGCTCTTCATCGCAATTGTAACTAACAGGAACTCAATCCATCGTATTTTAGGAGTTGCCGCAGGACTTCAAGATAATATCAATTCACCCACCAGTACTGAACAGTTAATGCAGCAACTTAAGGGTGCCTACAGCTCTGGAACATTGTCAGGTGAACTTGAAAGTGCAGGATTCAAAGTGGAATCTTGTAATTCGATATTTCCTAAAATTCTTCCGCATGCACTTATGCAGAAGGCGCTTGATGAAGAAGTTATAAATTTTGATTTTCTTGAGAGAATGGATGCCTTGATGCCGTTGCTTTCTGATTTTGGCTCAGAGTTGTTAATTCGGGCAAGGAAGCCTTGAGTAATGACAGTCACTGTTATTGGTTCAAGTCTTGCCGCATTGGTTGCAGTAACTAGGATCTCGGAAAGCAACAATGTCACCTGGGTTCAACCCAGTTCCAGAATAGGTGGCCATTTTTCGGGAATACTCATAGATGAATCCTTGCGCGATACAGGGATGGTGCTGCTAGAGCCATTTGAAGACTTCGACGGAAACACTCCTGAACTTTCTAATTTTGAAAAAGGAAGTCGCCACGAATTTAGGGAGTTAATCCCGTTCGCATTTAATTGGATTAGTTCTTATGGAATTGAATTCACCCAAGCTAAGGTTTTAACAAGTTTCAAAGGTAACTTAGTTGAAGACTTCTATATCAAGGATTCTTTAAATCTAATTAGGGCGCTTCCGCCCGAGGTAAAGAAGAAAATAGCTAGCGAAATTTCTTTCTTGAATACCATTGAAGGTTCAACTTTGCACCCTCGTGAAAAATTGAAAAATCCTGAATTTACATGTAAATCGTTTAAAGAAATTGTTCTGCTAACTGTTGGTCCGACTTATCTTCATGAAGTTATCAATCCTTGGGCGAATAGCTTTGCCAGAGATAGTGCAGTAGATGTTGCTGCGATTGAACACAGATCTGTTTGGCTCCCACTTTACTTTCCTGAGTCGATAATGCGAGCTGTAGTAGGTGAAATAGATGAGTTCGAAAACAAAGAGAAGGAATTTGTTGTTCCATCGGGCATGTCAGTGGCTACGGCAATTGAACAAATAACAAGGCGAGCTAGCAATAATCCAAGAGTCAGAATTGTTGCGGCCAAGGATTATGACTACAAGAAAGATGAGAACCTCATAATTTTCTTGGGAACAGTGAACGACAGCACCAATATGAATCTTTCAACTTTGGCATTGCTTAACTCTAAGGAATGCCAAACAGACATTGCAATTGCGTTGTTCGAAGGAAATGTAACGCCAAATTCAAATCTCAAAGACTGCACAGTAAACGTGCTTGATTCAATCAATTCGCTTTACCGATTCTCCATTCGTGAGATTCAATATCCGAATAAGCAAGTTGAATTTGCTTTTGAGTTTGGAAATAGCGAAGGTATCGATGATTCCGAAATTGAAAGGGTTTGCATCGAGGTTTTATCACCGTTTTACCAAAGCTCTGTAAGTCTGAAGCAAGTAATCAGAACCAAATTCGAAATAATTGACAAGGATGCGCTGAGTGTAAGTCGAAAACAGGTCACAGCAATAGACTCTGAGCTAGCAGATTTAGGAATAATGGGATTTACCGTTGGCCCCTACAATTCAGCCTTTAATGACCAAATTTGCCAAGGACTTATAAGTGCTGAAATTTCAAGAAAGGGGTTAGAAGGTGCTAAGTGAAGAGCGCTTGAATGAAATAGCAAGTGAATATCATCAAGCCGACATGAAGGATATGTTCATAGAAAATATGGGTCAATTATATGAACTGCCCTGGATACACAATCAAATTCCGAGCGGTTCGCGTATTTTGGATTTGGGTTATGGTGATGGACTTGTCTTTGATTCTCTATTGGATTTTGCGGAAACTCATGACTGTTCAGTTACTATGATCGAAGGTTCTGGGAAACTCGTTGAGCAAGCGCAAAAACATGCCAACGGCCGGGCTAACGTAGAGCAAAGTTTTTTTGAAACCTATACTTCTGATAAGAAATTTGATGTTGTCCTGGCTTCTCATGTTCTCGAGCACGTCGATAACCCAGTAGATTTATTGAACCACCTAGCAGGAATTTGCAACAAGGGAGCAAAAATTGTGGGTTTGGTGCCAAATTCTGAATCTATACACAGAAGACTTGCGGTACTAATGGAATTGCAGCCTTACCTAGATTCATTGAGCCCTAGGGATCATTTGGTTGGTCACCAGCGCGTTTATTCGCTAGCGACCTTAACTGAGGACTTCAATTCTTCGCCTTGGCAACTAATGGAGACTCGAGGTTTTTTTCTTAAACCACTTGCTAATTCGCAGTTGTTGAACTATGAAAAGTCACTCATAGCGGCACTTTTGCAATTATCAGATGAATTACCAACGGAAATTTGTGCAAACATTGCTTTCACTGCAGAGATGCAAGGATAAAATTGATTGACATGGTAATTTGTGGATCTTGTGAAAAAGAAATAGACGGCACAGCAGCACACTTTCGGATGCTAGTGCCTCTCTATCACAGTGAGAATCACCTGCCAGAGGTAATGAAATACCTAAACTCACTCCACGAAGTTATTCCAGGTGGAGTAACGGTCGATTTCATAGTTGACGGAAGAATTGAAGATGAGATAGCTCTCTTCGGACAAATTTCCGAGTTAAAGGCTTCTGCAAACATTGTTTCGCTTTCGCGGAATTTTGGGGTTGGCCCAGCTCTTCATGCAGGTATTGCTTCGCGAAATACATGCATAGTTAGCGCTGTTGGGTCAGATCTTCAGGAACCACTTGATTTGTATGAAGACTTCTTTGCTGCAATTTCGAGTGGAGACTTTGACGTTGCACTTGGCCAGCGCCGCTCACGTGAAGATCCTTTTCTACCTAGGGTTCTTGCGAAAATCTATTGGCGTATCAATCGTTCACTTGTGAATTCGAGTGCTCCTTTAGGTGGCTTTGATGTCTTTGCCATGTCAGAAGGAGCGGCTGCTTCTTTTGTAAAGCTAGCCGAACTAAACACAAACTTTACATCACAGCTCTTATGGATTGGGTACCGCGTAAAGTGGATCAAATTTGACCGAACCGCTCGAATATCTGGTAAATCTACGTGGACACTGAGGCGCAAATTCAAGCTGTTTGCTGACAGTCTTTACGGCTACACAGCAAAGCCAATTTCATGGATGACTTGGGCCGGGTTCTTGGCTTCCATGATTCTCATATTGGTGGCTGGTGCCACAGGAATTGGGAAAGCACTCGGCATAGTCGAGATTCCTGGATACACGACTTTGATTCTACTGTTTGCACTTGGGCAATCGCTAACTTTATTAAGTATTGGAATTCTAGGTGGCTACATTTATCGAGCTTTTGAAAATTCAACCGGTCGACCTAATTATGTTATTCGTAAGATTTATGAGAAGCCTCAATAAAGGTAATCTAAATGGGTCTCGGCAGATATACTGCCGCTATCTAGTTATCGGACTTGTGAACACAATGATAACTACGGGTGTTTTCATTTTTACATCTTCAAGATTTGATTACGTTACTAGTTACCTGGCAGCTTACTCTGTTGGCATCTTGATTAATCTTTATTTTCAGCCAAAAATTGTGTTTCAAGTAAAATCAAACGCATTTAAACGCAAGCAATTACTGGTTGCAAATCTGCTCACAATTGGTGTCGGAGTTTGTCTAAGCTACTTATTAGAAGCCACATCTGCTGAACCACTTTTTGCTGCCATAATAACGACAGTGATAACCGTGCCAATTGGCTTCTTTTTGACGAAAACTTCCCTATTTGGAAAAGTCAAGTCAAATAATAATTAGTTTTCTTCATATGTGTGAAGCGCACTTACAACTCTGGAAATCTCTTCTTCAGTCATTGTAGGGAAACAGGGTATTGTGACGATTTCCTGTTGAAGTTTTTTCGAGTTAATAAGATCGTGGGAATCTAAAACTGACCACGCTTTCTGGTCAGTGTCAAGAATAGGATAGTGAATTCCGGTATCTATGCTTAGGTTTCTAAGGTGGCGTTGAAATGAATCACGATTTCCCACTCGGACCACGGCAAGGTGTGCTACTGAGGATGCATCCAAACTCCAGATTCCTGCTACGTCCTTACCTGACATAGCAGTAGAATAAGCGGAAAGGATTCGACGTCGCTTTGAGTTGTCAGCTTCCAAGTTTTTTAGTCTAAAACTAAGTACCGAAGCTTGAATTTCATCCAGCCTCGAGTTAAACCCTCCTGCAGAATCCACATGGTACTTCGACGACCACCCATACTGGCGCAAAGACTTCACTCTTTCAGCAATTTCAATGTCTGAAGTTAAAACTGCACCTCCATCTCCAAGTGCGCCTAAATTCTTAGTTGGAAAGAAACTAAACGTTGACACTTTTCCGATGGAACCAGACATTTCACCAGCTAAGCTAGCCCCTATTGATTGCGCGCAATCCTCTACGACTGCTACACCGTATTTCTTGCAAATTTCGGTAATTGCCCTTGTGTCTGCCATGTTTCCATAAAGATGGGTAACGACTACTGCAGCAGGCGCCTTTCCCGTTTTCAAGTATTGCTTAAGAGAATCGATAGAAATCAGCGCTGAATACTCCTCGGTGTCAATGTAATCTGTTGAGCAGCCAATTCTCTCGGCTGCTGTCCGCGCATACCCACCTGCATTCGCTGTTGCAAGTATGGTGTCTGATTTTCTGACTCCAATCGCCCTTAGTGCTATTTCGAGAGCATCCGTTCCATTTGCTACTCCTGAAGCAAATGGAACCTTTACGTAATCCGCAAGTTCAGACTCAAACTTCTTGACCTGTTCACCAAGTACAAAGTTCCCCGTCTCCACTACCTCACTTATGCGAATCATCAAGTCGTTTACCTGTTCAGGCGTGCCCCTACCCAAGTCGTTTAATGGAACTGTGTTGCTAAAATTAATGGGGATCACCCCTCAGATATAAAGCTTACATTGACTTTAAGAAATCTTCCCAGTTTCGTATGTAGTCAGCTTCGTCATATTCATGAGATGCAAACACCAACAACTGCGAATTCGATTCTACATAAACTTGCCTTCCCCATGTTTTCGGTGGTATGTGCAATGCATCAGTTGGTGAGTTTAAAACAATAGATTCAAATGAGCCATCAGATTTGGTCAGTTCACACAATATTTGTCCAGATAGGCACACAAGTAGTTGATGGCAAGCTTTGTGGGCATGATTTCCCCGAATTGTGCCTTTTGGAACGTTACCCACATAAAAGGCCCTGGTGGGTCGGAAGGGAAATTCTCCAAAAGACATTGGAAGGATTAAGCCAAGCTCATCTTCAATAGTGCTAAACATTTTTCATGACCTTCCGCATACTATTTTATCCAAACAACATACTTTCAGATTGTAGGCTATCGCAGTATTAGAGCACTACTGACTAGGATTAGACCGATACATTAGTAATCCCTCGGACATTTTTCCTATTCGCAAGTCTGGGCAATGATTCTAGGCACTCCAGGTTGAGTAGACATAAGTTAAGTTTCGATTGGAGTGCCCATTGAGTACCGGAGGCGCATTTATTTTTCTTGAACTATTTGTTGTTTTTTTTTGTTTGGGAATAATTCCTGGCGCAATAGCTTGGATGCTCTTGGTAAAAGATTCGTCTTGGATTGAAGTTTTGACATTTGGATCTATTTTTGGACTTGTGTTGATGGCGTTTGGTGGAGCGTTGTCCTTTTGGACTCAAAATTACACACTTCGATATTTTCCTGCTGCACTCGTCGTCATTCTTGGTTTCATCAAAAAAGATTATTTCTTGATGAAAATTTGTGCTTTCAAAGCTACTAACCCAAAGGTTCTCATTGGTGCACTCCTGGGATTTGCATTCATTTCTGTCCAACTTCTAGTTACCCTACGGAGTCAGCCCACAAATTGGAGCGGGTGGTGGACTTTTTATGTCGATTTACCATTTCAAGTAGCACTGACAAGTGAGTTTCTCAACCGAGCACCTTTAACTTTTCCCTGGTTTCCTGGCACGCAGCTTAACTACACTTGGATGATTCATAGCGCACTTGGTGTGTGGGGATCGAATTTGAATGTACCATCTGACTTTTTGGTTCTGCAGGTGTGGCCCGTGCTTTTTGCGATTTTATTGCCCCTTGCAATTGCCGTTCTTGCTTCAAAATTTATCGCCAACGGATTCGTATCTTTAATTGCGCCTGCGGCGACAATGTTGTTTATTGGTCCCATTGGGCTACAGGGCACTTTTTCCGAATACTATCCGACCTCTTCAGTTTCACCCACTCAAGAGCTTGGGCAACTATTGCTCATCACAACATTTTTAGTCCTACATCAGAGGCGTCCAACTAATGAATTAAAAGGCAAGGTTTTGCAAACTTACTCTTTAGTTCTTCTTTTGATTTTTTTCATTGTTACTGTTGGATCCAAGGGTGTGATGCCGCTCCTCATCGTGGGTGTGATGGGCACATACTGGGCCTATCATTATTTTTCCCGATCCTTGCGTTTGGATCATTTCTTGGTTACGGGCATTTCGGTATTGGCCGTGCTCGTATCGCTTAAGTTTGTGATTAACTCCACTGGGGGGATTGGTCTTTCTCTATTTCACGTCTTAAAAGATACATCTGACTATTTTGTTGTTAGGTCGATTTTAGCAATTTTTCTGCTACTAGTATGGCTTTTTTCCGCAAGTGCGATCCTTATGAAATTTGTCCCACAATCGCGCCATTTAGTCTTAATGGCACTGGTTCCTTCCATACTGGGCATCGGCGCTACATTCTTACTAAGTCAAGGTGGCAAGAGCCAGACTTACTTCTATATTTCAATTGTTCCTTTGCTCGTAATCCTTGTAGTCAGTGCCATTGTGACGCTGACTTTCAGGATAAATCGCCTGCTTATTTTGGCCGCATTTTTTGTCACCTATGCTACATATTGGCTCATAGAGATCTCACCCATAAGTGAAAGTACGCGCACACGCTTGTTTCTTCTTACTTTCTTACCTATTTCAATAACGCTGTTTGTTGTTGCATTAGGAATTAAAAACTTGACGACCCAAGGCAGTAAATCAAGAATTTTAACAATTTTGCTTTTAACATCTCTGTCTTCATACTTTGCCCAACCTTTTAGTGTCAGAACTGTTTCGTGGTCTAATCAATCGTCAATTGAAGATCCCGCGTCGATTCAAATAGAGCTTGTCAGTGATATGAGGTTGCTCAAGGAGTTTTCCAGTGTTTACGACATGGTAGTAACAAATAGACTCTGTAATTTCCCAAGGACCACTTGTGAATCTCGTGACTTTTTTTTGAGTGAATATTCTGAGAGACGTGTGTATTTTGAGACACACGCATATACATACTTCAACGATTTAGGGCCTCATGAAGAAAGGGTTCAAATTGTTGATAAGTTCATGCAAAATCCTTCACCAGATAATATGCTCCCGCTTTGGGATTCAGGCGTGCGTTGGATCTTTGTAGATAAAACGCGTCCTTTCGTTTCTTACTCTGAAGTAGCAACGTTGAAGCACGATTCAAGTGTTAGCCAAATTTGGGCAATCCAAGAACCGTAAGAAAATTGAGGATAGTTTTTCATGGTGATTGCGATGCTGAATAGGCACATAGACTTTTCCACAAATTTCAGCCTATAAAGTGCGCACCCTACTAATCGGGGGAACTGGCCTTTTAGGAAGCGCGATTATGGACACACCTGAACTGTGAAATCTTTGGTAACTGGATTGCTCAAAAGGGTCGAGGCAATTTCATGAATTTGCGACAGCTTCGCATCATCAATTTCGCCATAGATGTTGAGTGCAAACTGTTTGCCCTGACGCACCTCAGAAATACCAGTTAGGCCCAAACGAGCAGGTGCTCCCATGATCGCGTGCCCTTGTGGCTCAAGAATTTCAGATTTGTGAGCGACATCAACAACACAATCCCCATGGTTTTTCCCAAAGGGCGGATTCACTACGTAACCGCCATATCACTTGCAGGCAATTTTTGCCTTAATTTGCGTTACTATTCCAGTAAGTTCCAAGTTATGGCCTGCCCATGCGAAACAGGCTGGTTGGTCTTTTTACCAAGAATGTTTTTTAACTCTTTAGGCGAAAGGCCGCCTGCAGGTCGCACTGATCGGAAATTCGTTAGGTCCAAAATTGTGCCTGCAGGCAAATCGCGTTCGAATCTCAAAGATGGCCGCAGCCGAACCGATTCTTCTTCAGCATCAGTTCGCCAAACATTTGGGTCTCCAATAGCTGACTGGGCATCATTAATGTCTAAAATCATCTGTTTAAGCTCACCTGGCTCCATTGAAAAAGCAGAATCTACCCCTCCATCCGCGCGGCTAAGCGTTACATGCTTCTCAATTACTGAGGCGCCTAACGCGGTTGCAGCTATAGCCACAGCGGAGCCAAGGGTGTGGTCTGACAACCCAACCTTTACGCCGAACAATTCTTGAAGAGTTTTCATCCGCGACAAATGGGCATCTTTTGCTCTAGCCGGGTAGGAACTCGTGCAAACCAAGGCCGTAATGTCCTTAGCTCCACCGTCCCGTGCGGCAGAAATCGCATCGCTTACTTCATCGAGAGTGGCAGTACCGGTGGATAAAATGAGTGGCTTTCCGGTAGCAGCCACCATTTCAATTAAAGGTAGGTCAACAATTTCCAACGATGCAATCTTGTATATCGGGCAATCTATTGACTCTAAGAAATCAACCGCTGTTTCATCAAAAGGCGTACTGAAAGGTACTACACCCAACTCTCTCGCTTTATCAAAAATTGGTTTATGCCACTCCCAAGGAGTATGAGCCTCTTCATACAAGTTGTATAAATTTCTTCCTCCCCACAATTCATGACTTCCGCTAACCTTAAAGTCGGCTGAACCGACATCCATAGTTATTGTTTCAGCGGTATAAGTTTGAATCTTTACCGCCCATACACCAGCTGCGGCTGCAGCATGCACTATATCCAGAGCCCTATCAAGATTGCCATTATGGTTACCTGAGATTTCAGCAACAACAGCAGTCTCCAACCAATCCCTGATCCCTTTTGACAAGGCTGCATCTCCTATTCCCGAAAATTTTATACCTCAACCTTATTCCCATTAACTTGGTAAGCAGTAATCATCAACAAGCGGTTCACTTTACTGATTTCGGGGTTGATGTTTGTCACTTGAAAAATTGAATAGGTGCGCACCTTTTGTCAACGAAGTCTCAACAAAAGATTTTGATATCAATCATGTGGATTATTGGTTCGCTTTTTTTACCGAGCTCCTCAAGGTACTGAGCTTCTAGGTCAAAAAGGCGGGTGGTTCTTTCTTTGATTCTGCGGGCGGGAATACTGGAATAAATACCCCATGTTTCAAGAGAACTGTTAACCAAAGTTATGGAGCCTAGCGCGGTTCCCTCACCAATTTCTACCCCTGGAAACACCACAGAATTATCCCCAATGATTACATGTTTGTTCCATGTAACAGGGGAACAAATTGGCTTTTTAAACTTTGTGTACACCGTTGGGTTGGTCAATCTGTTTCCAGAATAGTCATCGGATTCGGAGAAAACTTGGGCACCTAATGCGGTGGCAGCAATACTTACCCCTATTCCCAAATTATGGTCAGAGAGTCCAACATCAACCCCAAAATGACCTCGAACTGTTTTCATGCAACGAATATGTGCATCTAGTGGATCAACTGGATAGAAATTGTGCAAACCAACAAAGTTAGATTTTGATTTACAGTTTCGTGCAAGTCATCCACCATCTCCCCAAGTAGTGGTCCCAGTTGAAACAATTAGAGGTTTGCCAATCTCTGCTACTTGACGGATCAGGGCATTATCACACGTTTCAAGAGAAGCAATTTTGCACATTGGCGCGTCAAGTGACTCTAAGAAATCAACCGATGTGGAATCAAATGGGGAACCGAAAGGAAGCACTCCTATCTCACGAGAGCGCTCAATAAATATGGGGTGCCACTCCCATGGCGTATGCGCTTATTTATAAAGGTCATAGAGTTTTCGTCGTCCCCAAATTTCACGGTCTTCACTGACATAGAAAGTGTCCAAATTCAATGTCATTGCGTCAGTTGTATACGTTTGAAACTTTATGGGAGAAGCACCGCTAGCTGCCGAAGCATCAACAATTCTTAGGGCACGATCCAATGAACCTTGGTGGTTACCAGAAACACATTTTCCGGACGCGACTTAGTCGACATCAGACGGATTGTTTGCTTTCAAAGTAGAACCGGTCGTGGTAAATCGGAATCAGCTAGCCCTGCTGAGAATTTTGTAACTTCGGATGGAGGTTTGGTAATAGATTTATTACAGTTGAGCTAGATTCCTGGGATCAGGGTTGAGGTACAGGCTTCGCTGACGGAACGTCATTCATGCGCTGAAGGTTAAATTCTCCGATTACATTAGCTGCTGCTGCACTAACTGACAATAGTTCTACATTTGGGCGAATCCCATCATGTTGTAGTGTCCAGTCCGAAATCTTCCGTTGCATATCTGTGTTAATGATTCCAGGATCGATCTTCACAAGGGAGATGTTATCGTTTTCAAGTTTCACACAATCAAGGTACATATTCAAAGCTGCTTTAGTGCTGCAGTAAATAGACCATCCGGGAATAGCCCTCCTAGATGCACCAGTGGCAATCAAGAGAATTTCCAGTTTCAAATTTTTATCTCGGCAATGTCGAACAATTGTTTCCACCAGCCCTATTTGCGACATCAGATTAACGTTTACGGCCCTATTGATCTCTTTAAAGTCATTGGTTCCAGCAAGACCAAGCGGATCAATAGTTGCCGCATTTAGAATCAAAGTTGCAGACGTAAGATTATCAGTAAAATGTAAATGCAAATCTTCAATTGGCAAAGCCATTGGGTCATCAAGGTTCCAATTAATCACAACTAGAGAATCACTCACTAGTTTGAGTCGAGTTGGCCGTCTACCAACCACAATAATTCGACGATTATCTTTCATTAGTAAGGGCAACATTTCGAGTCCTAATCCACGGAACGCCCCAGTAACTACAAAAAGTTCCATTCACGTAGTTTAACAATCAAATCTAATAATTTGGATGGCATGCTTCATACATGGCAAATTGGATCGGAATTGAGACTATGTCGACCCATGGTTGTGGAAATTTCCAGAAATCAAAATAAATCACTTTTTAATGCGACAAATTCAATTGAAGCGACGCGGTAAGTTCTAGCTTGTTCATATCGTTATTCAAGGTACACAACCTGAACTGTCGGAACCCTAAAAATGGCAAGACCAGTTGGTGGCGAGAAAAAGGTCACATCTCCCATTTCCAAGGATTCTTGGATATTCCACATCAAGTCCGTAAAACCTATTTCATCTCTCATAGCAATTGTTGAAGAAAATCTTGGATTAATCTCAAAAACTCTAGGGCCATCTGCAGTTCTGATAAGTTGCACATTTATTGAACCTCGTAAATTCAATCCTTCCGCGATTTTTTGACAGTGATTTGCAATTTCATCATCATGAATAACTTCAGCCCAAACGGTTGAGCCTCCCCCAAGTTTTCGCTTCAGAGCTAAGACGGCAATCTGATCATTCTTAGATCTATAAACAGCACAAGTAATCTCTTCGGTTGAAGGAGTCAATAATTCTTGTTTTATATAACTCGGGTTCTTAAGCCTTAAGAATGCGAGGTCGGAATTAGAATCACAAACTGATATATTTTTAGACCCACGACCGCTTCTTGGTTTCACAATGCAGGGCATGGAGATCGGCTGTTCATCTGTCAAAGCAAAGGTGACTGGCCCAGGCAAGTGAATACGACTTAAAAAATAAGACGTTTCAAGTTTGTCTTGACCCACAAGTATTGCCTCTAAATTGGGTTGCGATACTGGACATTTCCATGGCCCATCCCTTGAAACGACCAAGTTTTCTGCATCCGAAACTGGTATGAGGAGATCTATAGAGTACTTATCTAGAGTTTCATTAAGCCAATCACCATAATTAGGGTCATTTGCTTCTGGTGAATTCAAGAACTCATCTACTAAATATTCTCCAGCATGGCCGCACATCATGTCGCTCCCAATAATTTCCCATTCGGGCAATCTTTTTCTGATAACTGAAATTATTGATTGGGCGACGTCTCCACCAACCGCTGTGACTAGTACTCTCATTAAATTCGACTCAGGATCTCACTGAGGTAGGGCAATTCAGGGTGCAGTTTTCTCGCCAAATTAACGACCATTGTTGTGTCATATAGCTCGGTGAAAAAATCAATTTTTCCAGTTTCCGTATCAAGAGTTGCCCAATGTGCACCAGGTTTACCATTCCTTGGTTGACCAACGGAACCAGGATTTATGAATGTCACTCCGCCTTCAGATCTATCCATCGGATAGTGCGTATGACCCATAACAACCCATCGAACATCATCCGCAATGTGAGGACGAAGGTGTGTTAGCGAAGTGTCCGGGTAGATGTACTCGTCAACATTTGTGGGAGAACCATGGCAAATAAGAACTTTTCCATCCATTGTTTCCATGATACGGGTATGTGGTAAGACATCAATTTGATCAAGTTGACTGCTTGAGAGATCAGTTAAACAACGTAGTAAACCAGAACCGTATCTAGCGACATTTTCTTCCAATGAGTTTGAATCGGCGCGGCTATTGGTTAGCATGACTTCATGATTACCTGCAACAGACACAGCTGATATCTCGTTTAAAAGAGAAAGCACCTCTTTTGGCCAGAAATAGTATCCAACACTATCCCCTGCGACAATTACGGAATCGCATCGTTGTGCCGCCAAGGATTTCACTACTGCTTCTAATGCAGGCAGATTCGCATGAATATCCGAGAGAAGGGCAAGTCGCATAGTCGATCTCTACGAAACCTGTGGAAACACCATGGTTAATTTACAGCCCACGACGTGGGAGGTATCTTTAAGGGGCACATTATGTACCTTAACACCCAAGACTAAAGAATTGAATTTTCAGTGGTCTAATTTGCGCTGGCAACCTGTTTCTCGAAGGAACGGATGGCAGACCTGGTTATGCAAGGTGGCGCCAAAGCCGATTGCGTTTAAGAATGAGTAATTGAGGGTGATTTAAAATCCTAAATGGTTTATTTTTTACTTGCAGACTGACAAAAAACTCCGAGAAAGTAAGGTTGTCTCTTACTTACATGTGAGATCGGTGGCAAGCTTGTTTGAATGTCCGAAAAAATATTCTTGATGATTTAAGCGCCGGCCAGGTCAGCATCAACCTGAACCCCGAATTTATGGGTCAAGGTATTTCAAGACAGCTTCTTAGAGAATCGCTAGAGTTTGGGGCACAAATTTTAGATAATATCTCGCGAGAGTACGCTGCAGAGATCTATGTTGATAACGCTGCTTCCAAGAAAATTTTTTAATCCATAGGTTTTGTTGAAGCACCTAAATCTCAAAGTGAAAACTTTGAAACCTATTTTCTTGATTCAGAGTTGCTTGTAATTTCTCAATAACTCAACGACTTTACTTTGTTGCGCTTCATTTAGATCGGCGTACATTGGTAATGATATTTCTCCCAAATAATAATTCTCAGAATGAGGAGCCAGGCCTTTTTTGTAACCTAAATCCTCGTAGACAGGATGCCAGTAAGCAGGAATATAATTCACTTGGACAATCACGTCATTTGATCTAAGATAATCGAATAGTCGACGCCGTACGTCGTGTGGGACTCTGATCGGATACAAGTGCCACATTGGGTCAACATAGTCGCGCTTGGCGGGAAGCGTGATCCAATCTAGGTCGCTTAACCCTTCCGAATATTTTTTAAAAATCTTCGATCGTGCGGACTTAAATTCTTCGATTCTGGCAAGTTGACTCGAGCCTAAAGCACATAAAACGTCAGGCAATCGGTAATTTAATCCGAAGTGGTGAACTTCTTGATGCCAAGCTCCAACATCAGAATAACGCATTCTTTCCACATCTCGCACTAAACCGTGCATCTTGAATTGTCTAGTTCGCTGGCCGAGTAGCGTGTCGTGCGATGAAATTGCTCCACCTTCTGCGGTGGTTAAATTCTTGGTTGGAAAGAATGAAAAAGTTGTGAGATCCGCATCCTTGCCAATTGGTCGTCCTTTATAAGTACTACCGATGGAATGTGCTGCATCTTCCAGAAATAAAGCGCCCGCGTTCTTTGCGATCTCTTTTAGTTCATCAATTTCAACAGGGTGGCCCGCATAGTCAACGCCCGCAATTACTTTGGTCTTGCTAGTGACGAGTGATTTGACTGATTCTGGATCAATGTTTCCGGTGTCTGGCTGAACATCTGCAAACTTTATTGTTGCTCCAAACATAGAAGCCATTGCAGCGGTAGCAATAAATGTTAATGGGGTTGTTATCACTTCGTCGCCAGGTTTAAGATCAGCAGCAAAATAGGCACAATGTAACGCAGCTGTTCCTGAAGAAACAACAACAGTCGACTTACTACTCGAAATCTCTGATATTGCCTTTTCGAACTTTTCAACTTCAGGACCGATAGTAAGGAAATCACTCTTCAACGCGTTAACAACTGCTTCTACATCGTCTTGTGAAATCGACTGTCTGCCATAAGGAATCGACATACTTACTCCTGTAATAACTTGCGAATTTCATTGACCGACAGCCAAGTGTCATTCGAGTCGGATCGATAAGCGAACCCATCGGCAACTGACTCACCTGAGAGTGGTTCGTAGCCCCAATCTGCAATCGTTGGCAGAATTACGTATCGGTCATTTAGTGAAATCGTTCTACGACTATCGTCAGCGGCAATCATCTCTTCATGTAGTTTTTCGCCTGGTCGTATTCCGATTTCATGAGTTTTAGCACCTGGGGCGACAGCCTCTGCAAGATCCAAAATTTTCATACTAGGTATCCGCGGCACAAATACTTCACCGCCACGCATTAATTCGAACGACTCAACCACAAATTTCACTGCTCGCGGCAAAGTTATCCAGAATCGAGTCATTCGGGAATCAGTGATAGGTATTTCTTTTCCATCGTCAGCTAGTTGCTTCCAAAATGGAACCACTGATCCTCGACTTCCCATTACATTTCCATAGCGAACAACACTGAAACGAGTTTCGTATCCCGCAGCGTAGTGGTTGGCAGATTGGCATAACTTGTCAGCGGCAAGTTTGGTTGCGCCATAAAGGTTAATTGGACTGGATGCTTTATCTGTTGAAAGCGCTACGACTTTCTTAACCCCTGTATCTATTGAGGCTTCAATTACGTTTTGGGTTCCAATGATGTTGGTTTGCACATATTCGAATGGATTATATTCAGCGGTGTCTACCTGCTTTAGAGCTGCAGCATGCACGACATAATCAACATTGTGCATTGCTCTAATTAGGCGATGTTGGTCACGTATGTCCCCAATAAACCAGCGCAATCTCGGGTCATTATTGAACCTGCGGCGAGCCTCATACTGCTTGAATTCATCCCGGGAAAAAATCACAATTCTCTTTGGGTCTAAATTATTTAGTGCGTACTCAATGAAATCTTTTCCAAATGACCCAGTTCCGCCTGTTATCAATATTGAAGAATTTGAAAGGATTGACACTAAAACCTGCCCAATAAAGAGTTGTTCACTTAATAGATCTTACTCGTAGACTTGAGGCAGGCTACATAACCATTACTTATTCAAACAGAATAAACCTCAACCTAGGTGACTCGATGAGCGTAACTGCGATTCTTCAAGCGAGAATGACTTCCTCAAGATTACCTGGAAAAGTGCTCATGGATGTTGAAGGAATGCCTATGATTGGACGTCAGATAGAAAGGATTCGGGCGGCCAAGTTACTAGATGAAATTATCGTGGCAACTTCTACAGATCCTTCAGATGATGTCTTGACTGAGTATGTCGAAAGCATGGGCGTAAATGTAAAACGTGGCTCACTAAATGATGTCTTGCAGCGATTTGTTGACGTTTTGGATACTTCTAATTGTAAGACAGTTGTTCGACTTACGGCGGATTGCCCACTAGCTGACTCGGAAGTAATTGACGAAGCAGTTGAAATGTTTCTTAACTCTGGTGTCGATTATGTAAGCAATGGCTTAGATCGCACCTTTCCTCGTGGACTCGACGTGGAAGTAGTTAGGCCGGAAGTGCTTCGCGAAGTTGCACAAAAGGATTTCAGGCCAATGTCAAGAGAGCATGTAACCTACGGGATCTATACACGAGCCGACCTTTACTCGACTGCTAATTTTTCCCAAAAACCATCATTTGCAAATTTTAGGTGGACTGTAGATACACAAGATGACCTAGATTTTGTGCGCAATGTATACAAGAATTTCTATTCTGTGAGTCCAAATTTTCGTCAAGGCGAGATTCTAAAGTGGCTAGAAAAATATCCTGAAAATGCAAATTACGAAACCGGGGAATTTTCTTGAAAATCGCTTTTCGCGCAGATGCAAGTGTGGAGCAAGGAACGGGTCATGTAGTCCGCTCTTTAACCCTAGCTAGAGAATTTCAAAATTCAGGACATCAAGTGCGTCTAATAAGCAACATAGAGCGAGTCCCTTGGTTAAGTAAAATGGTTAGACAAAGCGAGGTAGATTGGCAAAATTGTGTTGCCAATGAACTAAATCTGGATAGTTTTATCAGAGAACGTTTTGATTTCATAGTCATTGATTCTTACAACATACCGTCTGTATCAATAAATGCCATTATGTCCTTTATCCCAGTCATGGCAATTGTGGACAATGACATGCGTGACATCGTTCCTACTTTAGTTCTAGATCAAAATCTAGCGGCAGCAAACTTTGATTCTAGTTATCCAACAAAGCAGCTAATTGGCCCAACATATTCTCTGGTGCGCCAAGAAATTCTTGAACTTCGACGAGACTCTAGTTTATGGGTAAGCAAGCAAGAAGCACCAACAGCTCTCATCATGATAGGGGGCACAGATCCGACAAAACTCGCGGTGAAGTTAAGTCGGATGCTTTGTAATTTAGATTCTGATTACCGTTTTCATTTTGTAACTGCCAGGGAAAATGTGAGTGAAATTGCTAAATGGTTACCTAAGAATCGTGACAACGTACACGCTCTGTCTTCTGAGATTCAGGAGCTCCTAAAGTTGGCAGATTTTGCAATTTCAGCAGCTGGA
The DNA here is from genome assembly GCA_040403315.1 of Flavobacteriales bacterium. Lineage (GTDB taxonomy): Bacteria > Bacteroidota > Bacteroidia > M30B66 > M30B66 > CAMCXT01. The sequence continues at coordinate 7,879 of JBBAKX010000015.1, read as the reverse complement.
ACTTCTTCGCTAGACCTAACCTGCATTGGAATTCCTACAATCTACATATCAATTGCAAGTAATCAAGATGCTAATTTGGAAGCGATATCCAAACGAAATATCGGACTCACACTTGGACAGAGTAAAGATATTGAGCAGCGCAACGAAAATCTGATTAGTTCACTCGAAAAGTGTGCTTATGACATGAGTTTAAGGGAGACGCTTTTTCAGAATTCACAGAAGTTAGTGGATGGTAAGGGCGCTGGCAGGGTGGTCCGAGCGGCTGCTGAAATAATTCGCTAAAAGTTGAGCCCATTTTTGGCTAACTATGATTTAAGGTTGTCACGATTTCTACATCTAGCCAAAGTAGTGGGGCTAGAGTAAAACTTTGACCATCCGGGCCCTATTTTGTTTTGCGCAGGACCCCATTATTTACTTTTTTTGAAGTTGACCTAATGAATGAAATCATGTCAAATTTTTCACGAGAAGATTCTAAAATTAGGCGGCGCTGAGTAAATAAGAACATGCCATTGAGATATTTCTGCACTAAATTCCTAAGTTTAAATAGGCGTATAACGATAACTTTTGACTGAAGTGACAAACTGTTTGTGTTCAATTGACTCCGCAGAGCAAAAACGGTATCCCGTGCGTCAATCTTTCGCTTAATTTTTTCTCCATTTTCAACTCTTAGCGCGGCTAGTGCCCAAGTTGGATTGAATTTTAATCGTGGAAGTTTATCTGATGATGAAATTTGAGATACAGCCTCAAACAAATACCACGAAAAGGTCGAAAATGTGCCAAGACCAGGTATTTCAAATTTTTGACTATCTCCATTAAACGCCTCTAGGTACAACTTTTGGATCGCAGGCGAGGTGTCTTTACTCTTTAAACTATTATCTATCAGTGCACCGGTGCTACTGCGTGAGGTGCCAACAATAAAAAGAGGTAAATCCGAATAATGAAAATTTTTTGTTGCTAATAAAATCGATGCGGAAGAAGAAACATCAGGAATTGGGTATGGGAAAAGTTCTCCATTTTGGTTAGACAAGAATTCAAGTACAACTTTTCTTGAGATGAAACTACCTGTATAGAGTTGGGGGCCCTGTAAATACTCAGATTTTCCTTTCAGACAATTTATTAAGAAGCGCATTGACGACACTTCAGATACTCGGTTTACTCCAATTGGATAGATGAATTGGTGCCTACCGAAATCTCCATTTGTATCTGGCCAAAATGCATATGCTCTTCTTGATACAAGCGCTGACATTTCAGGAACTTTTTCGCATGATCTTCGCAATTCACTTATTGCAAAAGGCATCATTGCATCATCTTGCCCAAGAATAGTGAGCCAAGAACCTTTAGCTTTATTGAAGAGAAAATCGTAATTTCCACGCATCCCGAGTCTCTGTGCGTGAGCAAATACTCTCACTCGTTCATTGCTTTCTTCAAACCTTCTGGCGACTCTTTCGCTGGAATCGGAACCTGAGTCGATTGAAATAATTAACTCGTAATCCTGGTCACTTTGATCAATTATCGAAGTTATAGCATCGCAGATATAATCTTCACCGTTGTAGACGGGCAATAGTATGGAGACGAAAGGTTGATGTGTCATTAACTGAATCTCCTTGGCTCGTAATGAAATCTGGAAATCATTGCTAACTCCCTATTTCGTGAATAAATATTTCAATTTATAAATCATTTTTAGGTTCGAGCCAATTGGTTACCCAAGATTACATGGTGTCCTTATCTGAAGAGTTTGCTACCGCGCACTTCATAACCCTTCTTTTTGAGCAGCATGATTGCATACTTTCCTAAAAGAGTTAAGCCGCTGAAAACGGCTGCACCATACACATGTTTTTGCGTCCAAACATTTGCGGCTTTGTCGAGCACTACTGCAGGATGACTAAGTGGAAAATCCATGGGTAAAGTTGGGCGAACATACTTTGGAATTCTCTTAGTATGCGTAGCTCGTTCACCAAACCCTAGGTTCTCAGTTAAATTCACATTTGATGTTGCGATTAATGACTTTGACTTTAGGCTTGCAAAAGCCAATTGATAGTCCCACGCATCTAATTTATGCTGCGCTACTAAGTCAAACAGCTTGCTCCACAGAATGGCTGCAAGCAAAGATCCGCCTAATTGGCTCTTAAGTTGTGAAAATGTTAAGTCGCTCCTCCAGTCTGTTATGTCAAATTCATGCTTTTCCCAGGATCTCTTCCAAACTGCCCAACCCCAGACGTGAGGTATCGGGGTAAATCGATAAGAATCTCGTTTCGATAAATATCTCTGTGGTACAAAGTTGCAACCAGATATTGCAAAAACTCTGTCATCATCTCGATAGCGTTCAAGCAATTCTCGGCAAAACAGAAAAAAGGATGGTTCTGGAAGCACATCATCCTCAAGGATGATGACTGAATCTTCATTTGTTAATGCCCAACTAATTGCTGTACTAGGACCGAGACCACAGCCAAAATTCTTAGATTGAAAGCGGGTAAGCACTCGACAATCCCAGTCAAATTCTGTAACCAGTTTTTGTGTTTGATACACAAGTTGAATTTCCTCTGGTCTGTCTGTTCGCGCACCATCAACCGCAAAATACACTACCGCTGGTTTGACAGAACGCAGTCGAGCAATTACTCGCGCCGTTTCCTCTGGGCGATTGAATGCGATGAGCAGAACAGGCGGCATTTGGAGCACGTCGTCATGGTATCAGAATTCCATTTTTTGAGACCTGAAAAATCTTTAGAGCACGCCGAACGGAGAGATAATAAGTGAAACACGTTAACGGATGGGAAAATTGATCCATCGCTCTATCTTATTCTTATTCTGCATTTTGGACCTTTTTCTAATCCACTTCGGATATTTGGACTAAAATCAACTATGCGAGTTTTATTTGACGAGCAAATTTTTTTATTCCAAAAGCGCGGTGGAATTAGTCGATACTTTGTGGAACTAATTCGAGTTTTTGCAACGAACCCGGAACTCGGCATTGAACCAATACTGGCTTGCAATGCGACGTCTAACGATTTTTTGTTAGACGTTTCTGAGGGTCTAGGTCTTGGAATAAAATCAGCCCAAACTTCAACTGCTCAACGTATTGTCAAATCGAGCATTGGAACTAGTTTCAAGTCTCCAAAAGTTGATCTCATCCACCACACTTTCTATTCAAAGCTTTTTTGGACTCCGCTATTCAAGGGGCCTCGTGTCTGCACTCACTACGACATGATTCCTGAAATTATTGGCGAATCGAGGTTTGGAATAAATCCACACTTATCTAAACTTTGGTATTTCAAGAACGTAAATGAGATTTTGTCTATATCTAATTCTGCAAAAACAGACTTAATTAATATGTGGCCACAGGTCAGTACACCGATTTCAATCATTCCTCTCGGAAGTCCAAATAAAGTTCTAAACAAAAATTCCAGAATCAAGGGTTATGTTATTTATGTGGGTGCCAGGGGGGGCTACAAGGACGCCCTCACTCTTTTAGGTGCGTTCGCCACAATACCTGAATCTTTGCGAACTCGGCTTGACTTTATTGGAGGTGGAAAATTTACCGAATCTGAGTTAAAAACGATTGATGAACTCGGTATCTCAGGTCAAGTCAGCCAAAGAGATCTCACGGATACTGAACTTGAAGCGGCATACGGTTCAGCCCATGTATTCGTATGTACGTCAAGGTATGAAGGATTTGGTTTACCAGCCTTAGAAGCGCTGAATTACGGTTGCAGAACTATCCTCAGTGATGCGCCAGCACTTGTTGAAGTTGCGGCTGACTGTGCTGACTATTTCAAGGTGGGCGATATTGCTAACCTATCAAGCGTAATGACCTCAGCGTTGAGTGATGGGCCAGATTCAAACCCATATTTGGAATTAGGCATCCGAAGAGCAGAGCAATTTTCTTGGATGGAAACAGCCAAACTCACGGCCAAGGCGTACCAAACTTTGTCTTGATGTTGTCGACCCTGAATTATGATCAAGGCAATGCCGCAGAGAGAATTTCATCAACTGATTGGCGTTTAACTTTCTCGGAACTATAGTTCATGTATTTATAGCAGTCGAATAGGATATAGTAACGGCACTGAACAGGGCCTCTTCTTGTTGTAACTAAGATCGGAATTCAATGCCATCCAAAGTTAAGCAATCTCTTTTATTACTTTCACCGCAAGAACGAGTACTAATAATCTTTTTAACGATTTTGCGCGCCTTTCTTGGGCTTCTCGATATCGCTGGAATCTTTTTGATTGGACTTCTTTTAGCCCGTGGAACAAATCAAATTACAGAAGATCAGTCTTCTGGAGAAACATTAGGATTCATTTCAAATGTTTCAAACAATTTTTCATTGATTCAAATTGCATTACTAGCTCTCACTCTTTTTTTATCTAAATCACTTTTCGCCGCTATGTTAATGAAATACATGAGTTCCAGATTTGCGAAAGCTGAAAGTCACATCGCGGCAGTGGTTTATGAGCGAATTATACGATCTCCAATTTCGAAAATGTCAAAGTTTTCGCAGTCTGAATTAGTTTATACTTTAACTTATTCTGCCGGCTTCGCGATCACCCAGTTACTTTCAGTTACAGTAATCATTTTTAGTGAACTGTTTTTATTGATCTTTGTTTCCGCAGTATTTGCACTTGTTGATCTTAAACTGACGCTGTTCATTGTTATCTACTTTGTTGTACTTGGAGTCTTGATAAATCGCTCTATAGGTTCACAATTTGAAAAAGCGGGTAAGAATTACGCAAGCTCAGCAGTCTTGACTAGCACCACTGTTGAGGATTCACTAGTTGCCTTTCGTGAAATCTTTAGTTTAGAAAAACAAGATGATTTCATCGTTAAATTCTCTTACACTAGGTCTACTCTTGCCAGATCCACTGCTTCTATTAATTATCTTTCTGGGCTGCCAAGATACATTGTGGAATCTGCTTTGATGGTGGGCGCAATTGTCCTTGCCGCATTTATGCTGAGCACTGGTGATCCGGTGTCGGCTGCCGGTACTTTGGGTATTTTTCTTACGGGTGGCCTTCGAATAATGGCGAGTATGTTGCCGCTCCAAAATTCCTTAGGCGCCTTAAGGCAACTTACTGCACAAGCGGAATCATTTTTTGAGCTAGCAAGGGAGTTTCCTGCTGATATTCCTCATTCTAGAGTTGGTGGCGAATCTAAGTCGACTGCTGCCAATTTGAAGCCAATCGGGATTCTTCTTGAACAAGTCTCCTACTCGTACGAGAACTCCGAATATCCTGCTATTCGATGCGTTTCACTGAATGTTCCCGCAGGAAATACGGTTGCATTTATTGGGGCCTCTGGCTCTGGAAAGAGTACTTTGGCAGACTTAATTGTTGGCCTGCTATTGCCAACCAGTGGATCTGTAATCCTCACAAATGATGACTCTAGAAACGTTGGTTATGTTCCGCAATCTCCAGGAATTGTGAGTGGAACTATTTGCGACAACATAACCCTTGAAATCAAGAGCAAAACCTACGATCAAGAGCGATTAGAAAATGCGCTCGCCTTGTCCCACTTGCACGAACTTATGGAAAATCTTGAAAATGGAGTTAATACCGAACTTGGAGCCCAATCCGATGGATTAAGTGGTGGACAGCTACAACGCATTGGATTAGCCAGAGCAATCTATGCAAATCCCGGTCTCTTAGTGCTTGATGAGGCAACTAGTGCCCTGGACGCTGAGACAGAGGCGGCTGTCTCTGACTCCCTAAGAACACTGCATGGAAAATGCACAACAATTGTCATCGCACACAGATTATCCACCATTCAAAATGTGGACACGGTTTTTGTCTTCGATAAGGGCGAGATTGTGGCTTCAGGTAAATTCAGCGTGCTAGCAGCGACTAATGAAATTGTGGCGAAATTGGTCGAACTATCAAGCCTAGAAATTACAGATTAAGGAGCTTCTCGATCTGCTGGTTCGCTATTTTTCGCGCACTTTTGTGGCCTTAAACTTTTTGATACCAATCCGTAGTCGGAACTCTTGCTAACGATAAAAAGATTCCGTGTATAAAATGACAGATTCTTTACTGCTAAGGTCACGATTTAGAGCTCAAATAGATTCTCTAATGCAAACTAAATGTAGTGAGTAAGTCCTTCATAATCAGTGGTTCCAAACTTCCAATAAGCCCTCGAGGTTGAAATCAGAAAGTTCTGAGCAATTGGGATTATCAACATCAGATGCGACTACCGAGCGGATAACGGCCTTAGTTGAATCTGACTTGCGAAAAAAACTAACTTCGATGACATCCGGAAACCAATACCTACCGAATCTCACCAGCCTTGAATAATTGTTCGCATGTAAGTGAATAGGAAGGTGAGTCTCACACAAGTTTCTGATAGCTTTTCGCATCACCTCAAATTGAGTGTCATTTGAGAGCTTATGTAAATCATGAAACTCAACTAAGATTTGTGTATAGTGCGCGAGTTCTGCGGATGTTGTGTTAGCAAAAGCTAACCACTCAGCACCCTCGACATCAATTTTTAGAATCATGTCTTTATCATCCGATTTACAAAATTCACGCAGTTCTGCAAGTGATCTAAGGTCAACATTTGGCTGGTCTTCAAGATTTCCTTCCACACCAACTCTATGGAAGTTTGCACCTGAAACTTTATTTGGTGGGCGCTTTATGGTTGGATCAAACATTTCAACTCTATGGCCGAGTAAAACCATATTTTGGTCCCAACTGACGTTTGGTCCCACACCAAGGCTTATTGCAGTTGCTTTGCTCTCAGGACGATGCATCACATATCCCCCGTCGTTTGGACCACCAATTCTTATTAGTGACTTATCTAAGACTTCATAGATTGTGAGGAGCTTTAATATTTCCATAAGACGTTCATCACTTTGGTTTTTCGGCGCACCTTGAAAATTAATCAATTCAACTGACTGTTGAATAATGTGTTCTTTTGATTCAAGATAAGCGGCGGAGGCGAATCCCGCCTGATTAATTAGGGGGCGAAGCCATTGCTTGACTTGCTGAAGTAATTTCATTGCCACCCATTTCCTAAATCTTTGCTAAGTCAACCTTATTACCCTTTAAAGATTTTATAGGGTGCCTTAATCATCACACCAAAAGCGGTGCCTCTCACGTTGCGCACCATCCATGTATCGCCTTCACCGTTGAATGACTTTGAAGGATGGCGCAGAGGAAATCTGACCTCTTGCGCATCTTGCGAGATTGTGGCTTCAGGTGAATATCATGAGCTAGCTGCGACTAATAAAAATGTGGCAAACTTGGGTGAACTATCAAGTCTAGAAATTACAGATTAGTAAAATTCTCGATCTGCTGGTTCGTTAATTTTCGCGCACTGTCGTTATCTTCAACTCTTTGATACCAATCCGTAGTCCACGTGACTGCATCAGTAAACTTCAATTTGTCGTGCCAGCCCAGCGCCGTCTTTGCTAAAGATGCATCAAGGGACAACAAGCCTGCTTCGTGTGGCTCAGTAGTTTCGGAAATATTCCAAGTTGGGTCAACCGACAATTGGGCCGCAACAATTTCTGCAACTTTCGCCACCGTCACAAACGATTCCTTATCTGGACCAATGTTCATCATTGGGTGTTCTTTTCCAGACAGCAAAGACTCGCTGATCATCAGGTAGCCATTTAGACAATCCAGAACATGTTGCCAAGGTCGAACTGAGTTCGGATAACGAAGTGTAGGAACCTGGTTATTCATATAGGCGGAAATTAAGTCAGGCATCAACCGATCCTTGCTGACGTCACCCCCACCGATTACATTTCCAGCTCTAACAATTGTGGTTGGGGTTCCTGGAAAACTTGAAATCCATGACTGGGTCAATAAGTCCGCCATTGCTTTTGAGGAACTATAAGGGTCATACCCGCCAAGTGGGTCACTTTCAACGTACCCGGCAACTTGATTGA
>JBBAKX010000014.1:0-38042 GCA_040403315.1 Flavobacteriales bacterium | reverse complement strand
GGTTGAAGAGAAGTTCGGACGCAGCGCAATCGAAGGTCACCGCACACGTCCAGACGGTAGCGATCTTAAGTGGAAGCAAATCGGAGTGAATGAAATTGCAGACTCTCGCGAGCTTCCATTCTTTATTCAATGGTTAACCGCTGATCACCCATCACAAGATGGAAAAGCAGTTGCTGCAATTGAGAAGATTACGATTGCTGACTCTGATCAACTATCAGACTCATGGTTTAAGACAGAGATCCTTGCTGGATTAAATGGCACAGATCTTGAGTTTATTGATCCGTCAACAAATGATGGTGAGTCTGGGATTGTTGCGGTGCATTTAACGACGCCTAGCGGAGTTGTTAGGCTTGATTAAAAACTAAACATTTACAAACTCAAGGCTTATTTCCAGCGATCCACATATTGCCAAGCGGCACGATTATTTTGATTTTGCTTAACAATTTCCCAAACAAACTTCCAAGTAAAAGTTTTTTGAATTTTCTTGATATCGGAAGTAAATGAAAAATATAAGCAATTGAGTAGTGATTGTTATACGCACCTGAGCGAACATTTATAAACCCAGCCTTTTCAAAAATTTGGATTCCAGTTTTTAGTGAATACAAATGAGTGTGTTCTACGTCAATAATTGGGGACCTCTCTCCTAAGAGCCGAGCTGACCAGGAGCGTTGATTGTGAACCGCGACTACAAAAGTCCCGCCCGACTCCAAGGCCCCTAAGCAATCTTGTAGAGTTTGAATTGGATCCTGCAAATGGTCGAGTGTATGAAACATCGCACCGATCTGAAAAGCGTCCTTTGGAAGTACTGAATTTGTCATCGTACTTGCGATTAAATATGGCTTAACATCTTCACGACTTGCTTCGATAGCGGCATAGCTAGGTTCAACACCTGCAATTTGCTTAAACCCAAAATCTTTTGCTGCTTCGAGGAAGAAACCATTACCTCCACCAACTTCAAAAATCGAACGGGTAAGAAACTCTCTACCTAGAGCTTTTTTTATCAACCCCAAGTAAGTCTTTTTTAACCCATTAATTTCTGTAGAGTAATCAAAAGTTGATTCTTCATAAAGTCGAGTTAAATTCACATCAAGAACTGGGTCAGAACGGAGAAGTCCACAGGTGGTACACCTAACCCACTGATAGTGCAGGCGATCCGGAAGTCTTCTGGCAGAAAAAACTTTAGCATTAAATGTTTGTGCATTTACATTTGAAGAATAAACAGGTTTTGAATCGCCAAAGGATTCACAAATTGGACAAATAGTTTTTAGCTCCATTACTCCTCCCTGAAATTAATTCGTTCTGTCTCGAACATTGGGGGGACTCTGCGTACTTGGCCATGGATACTCAGGATATATTCCCCAATCAATCCCAGGAAAAGGAGTTGAATCCCACCCAATAAGAAAATTCCCACAATAATCGTTGGAATTCCGATAGGTGTTTGGGATTCGGAAGTCAGTGCCAGAAATGCCGTGAATATGGCATAACCAACCCCTAGTAGAGACAATATAAATCCACCTAACAACGCGAGCCGAGCTGGAACTCGTGAAGTGGAAACGAAGCCATTAATTGCCTGGTCTATGAGAGAAATAAAATTATTCTTAGACTTACCACGCTCACGCTTTACCCATGTATACGGTACCGAAGCACTTTGAACTCCAGTTTGTGCGATCAAACCTCGTATGTACGGATACTGATCATCAACGGCAAGAATCGAGTCAATCACTCTTTTGTCGGCTAGCAAGAATTCTCCCGAATTCAGAGGTATGACGGCTGATGCAAACTTCTTGATTATTCGATAGTAGGCCCCACGAGCAAAGCGCATTACAAAAGACTCTTGACGGTTGGCACGGACTCCGTATGTGACCAAGAATCCAAGCTCCCATTTCTTGACCAGCTCAGGGATGATACTCGGAGGGTCTTGCAAATCTGCCGGTAGAAGTGGAATGACAGCATCTCCGGTTGCACTTTTCATTGCATTCCAAATGTTTCTAAATGGTCCAACATCTCTGCTATTTGAAATAACTCTTATTCGCGAATCTTGTTCCGCCAATGCTCGTAACTTTTGCAAAGTTGAATCAGTCGATGCATTGTCTGCAAAAATATGTTCGTACTCGTAAGTTGATAATTTTTCCAACATTATTTTTCTAAGTTCTGAAGCGCAAATTTCAACATTGTCTTCTTCGTTGAAACAGGGGGTTATCACTGTAATCTTCTTCATGACGAACCTTGGAAGAATGCATTTATCTGGAGATCAAGCGCAGACTTTGCATCAGTATTGCGGGATTCTTGCTCCCAATTGATTGTCCACCGAATAGCGGTGGCAGCATCTAACTTATTTCTCCATCCTAATTCACGATGTGCACGCTCGGAAGAAAGCCAAAGGAGCACGGACTCATGTGGTTGCTGCGCATCGGACTGAATAACGTAGCCCGAATTACCTTCCCACATCGAACAAGCCATCTTTGCCATGCTCTCAACAGTTTGCTTTGACTCATCTGCTGGCCCAAAGTTATAAGCAAGTTCCACGTGGTTCTTCGAGATAAGTTGTTGTCCAATTTTTAAGTATCCATGAATTGGGTCAAGGACATGTTGCCATGGACGTAGTGAATTTGGATTTCGAATAACTGTGGGAGAGTTTCGATAAAAACCACGAATTAAATCAGGCATAAGTCGATCTTTTGCGACATCGCCGCCACCAATAACGTTTCCTGCCCGTGCTGCGCAAAGGACTACATCGGATTTCCTATGCGCCGCGATTGCACCCCATGCGTTAACGACCATTTCAGTCGCTGATTTACTTGCACTGTAGGGATCTTTACCACCGAGGGCATCGTCTTCGGTATAGCCGTGCTCAACTTCAATATTTTTATAAACCTTATCCGTAGTAATAACCAATACCCATTCGGAAGAGTCATGGCTAATAATGGAATCAAGTAAGTGCGCAGTTCCCATTACGTTAGTTTCGAAGGTTTCAACAGGTTCTTCGAATGACTTTAAAACCAAGGGTTGAGCGGCAAGGTGGAAAATCCCACTAAATCTATTATTTTTAAAGTAGGAATTCACATCTTTGCGGTTCCGGATATCTAAAGTCGTGGAACTTTTCAAACCTAAGTCATTAATTTGTGAGTAGAGTGATCCGGGTTCTGGGGTAAGGGCAAGCCCGTGAACTTCTGCACCTGCAAGGACAAGCGTTCTTGATAACCATGTTCCCTTAAACCCTGTATGGCCAGTCACAAGGAACCTTTTTCCTCGAAAGTCAGATAACTGGTTTAGCATATGGATCGTTACCAAATTTTCCAAGGAGCTTGATCAGTATCCCAAAGTTCATTTAGCTCAATTGTTTCACGATAAGTATCCATTGGCTGCCAGAATCCATTGTGCATATAAGCCTTCAGTTCACCCGATTTCGAAAGCTTCTCTAGTGGTTCTTTTTCCAAAATGCTTTCATCAGAAAGATAATGAAAAATTGAAGGCTCAAAAATGAAGTAACCACCATTTACTCGTTTCTCAGCCACAGGTTTTTCTGTAAATTCAGTCACTAAATTATTCTTATCAATTTGCATTGTCCCAAAGCGGTTAGTCGGAAGAACAGCTGTTACAGTTACGGACCTGCCATGTTCCTCATGGAATTTCACTAATGCGCCCAGGTCAATATTGGCCACTCCATCACCGTATGTACAAAGAAATCTTTCCCCATCGACGTACTTCTTTATTCTATTAATACGACCACCGGTCATGGTGGATGCCCCCGTGTTTACCAATGTTACCGTCCAATTTTCAGTTGATGATTCGGAGTGCCGAAGTAATCCTTCGTTCTCACCTAACTTCACGGTTATGTCATGGGTTCTAGCTTCGTAATTCATGAAAAAATCTTTTATGTAATCACCCTTATAACCTAAACAGATTACAAAATCATTAATTCCCTGGGTGGATAACGTTTTCATAATGTGCCAGAGAATCGGTCTTCCACCAATTTCTACCATAGGTTTTGGACGAAACTCTGTCTCTTCCCTAAGTCGCGCACCCATGCCACCTGCAAGAATTACGGCTTTCATTTCCCCCCGCCCTTTGGATTACATTATAAGTCTATACACCGTTATGTATAAACAATCGCACCTAAGTTGCCTTAGACTGATTGCAGGGCGATTCGTGAATTTTGAGGTGGAGGGTGAGATTGGACCAGCAACCCGCTCGATTTTTGATACCCTCGGAATTAGCACTGTCCGCGAGACACACTATAATTGCGATGACCAGTGCAGCTAATGCTTCACACGTGGCCTCTGCTCTTTCGGTCGTCGATGTTTTGAGCTCCCTTTATACCGGAACCGCTCTCATCACGCCAGAAAATTCTGAAGCCAAAGATCGCGATATTGTTATTTTATCAAAGGGACATGCTGCGTCAGCGCTTTATGCGGTTTTAGCCTTACAGGGATTTTTTCCGATGGATTGGCTGCAAAATTATTGTCAAGATGATGCACCTCTTGGTGGTCACGTGACCTCGAAAGGAGTTCCGGGCATCGAACTTTCAACAGGCTCACTTGGACACGGCTTGCCATACGGTGTTGGAATTGCAATGATCCGCAAATTGACAGGTAACGCCGGCCGCGTATTCGTAGTTATGTCAGACGGAGAGTGTAATGAAGGAACAACTTGGGAGTCAGCGATGATTGCCAACCACCATAATCTAGATAATTTAGTTGTGATTGTTGATCGAAATAGAATTCAATCCTTAACTTTTACCGAAGATACGCTCAAACTAGAACCCTTTGCAGATAAGTGGGAAGCTTTTGGTTGGGAAACAAGAATTGTTAACGGACATGATTACAATGAATTGAAAATTGCATGCATGAACTCGGAAAGCCCAATTTGTGTCATTGCAGAGACTACAAAAGGCAAGGGTGTTGACTTCATGGAGAACTCAGTCCTGTGGCATTACAAGTCCCCTGGTGGCTCTGATGTTGCAAAAGCATTTATCCAGTTAAGTGAAAATTATTAATGCGTGACACCTTCGCTCAAACCTTATTCGAGGAAGCTAAAAAGGATAAGAATATTATTCTCATGACTGGCGATCTTGGTTTTGGGGTTCTGGATAGATTCCAACAAGAGCTTCCAAAACAATTCGTTAATTCTGGTGTGAATGAGCAAACCCTTATGGGAATGGCAGCCGGAATTGCTTCAACCGGTAAACGTGTTTTTGTATACAGCATTGGAAATTTTCCAACCTTGAGGTGTCTAGAGCAGATCAGAAATGATGTGTGTTTGATGAACAATTCAGTAGTGGTAGTTTCGGTTGGCGCGGGATATGCGTATGGTCCTCAGGGATACACACATCATGCCTTAGAAGATATTGCAGTAATGCGAGCTTTGCCAAATATGCAGGTGATTGTCCCGGCAGATCCGATTGAAACACGATTGCTCACTCAACTTTTAGTAAAGACGAATCTTCCAAGTTATCTTAGGTTAGGTAGAAGTAACGAAAAAAACATTCATTCGAAGGATATTGACATCACACAGGGGCGGTTTATCGAAATTGAAAAAGGGAAATTCGGAACTCTCATTTTTTCGGGATCCATTGGGGACATTGCGCTTAAAGCAGCGGCAAACTTAAAATTCATCAATTATCCAGTTTCAGTAGTTTCCTGCCCTTTCATAACAAATTTGGACCGCGAGTATTTGCTTGAAGCCGCGGCCAAAGGCCCTATAGTCACCATTGAAGAACATTCAAGTCGCGGCGGCTTAGGAAGTGCGATACTTGAATTCTTAAGTTTTGCGAAAATCACTTCAAGCCTTGCAATCATTGCTGCAGATCAAAACAATCCGTCACAAGTAGGAAGTCAAGATTTTCTGCGAAAATCTAACGGGTTAAGCCCAGAACGGATATCTGAGAATTTTATAGCCTTGCTGGAATCATAAAGTCAAGAGATTTTCCATTCATGGTTGTAAGTGGGGATAAACTCTTCCTTTGCAACCAATCGACGGTTTGTTTAATTCCCTCGTCAAATGAAATTTCGGGTAGCCAACCACTTTGCGTCAAAGTCTCGCACAAGGGGCGCAATTTCATAACTTGATCTGCTCTGTATTCCAAGGCTCCTATATCCAGCAATTCTTGCTTATGAAGCATCTTTCCGATAGTCAGACAGACTTCGTAAATTGAAATTGTCTCAGGATTTCCAACATTCACAGTACCTACTATTTTGCGGTTCACAATCGCAGTATTGAAAGCCGAGGCTAAGTCATATGGGTGTAGATAGCTCCACTCTTGTTGTCCTCTAGTGGTCTTCATTCGCTTATTAGAGATGAGCGAGTCAACGAGATTTGGAATCAGCCATGAGCCTTCGTCAAGGGGCCCGTATGTTGAAAAAATTCTCATCCAAACAAATCTCGCTTCTGAATCACGGAGTAATTCTTCAATAATGTAACGAGATCTCAATTTTGCCGAACCATATAAAGTAGTTGGGCGACCAATCTGAAGCTCATTTATTTCTGATTCGATCGGCCCTAACTCGGCTTGGCTGCCAACCCCAATAATGGTTGATACTTCAGCCATTCTGGAAGCAAGAATTAGGGGTTTTAAGTTTTCAATGTTTTCAAATTGTCTCGAATCATTTCTCTTATCACTACCCACACCCCACCAATGATTCAAAACTAATACATCTGGATGGTATTCACGTATCAAGTCCGGCCACAATTGCGTTGCCGACTGTCTAATTTGTAGATTCTTTATATCAGAGAGTTTGAACAAATTTGACGTATCTCGAGCCAATCCAATTATTTCATGATCTCGAGATAAAACTCGGCAGAGCCATGAACCAAGAAAACCAGAAGCGCCGGTAATCATTACTCTCATACTGGTAAGAGTATCTTGCCGACAAAACATTTCAGAGTTAATTTGAGTTCATCCCTCAGAGAATAGTCAGGCACCCACAGTCTGTTCGCTTTCAAGGGATTACACGGATTGAATTACCTTCAGTCTTAGTTTCCCAGGAGATTGACCACTTATTGAATAAAAACTGAACAGACGAGCAATCGGGAGACTACGAGACTGCATTCACCATGGTTAAAGCGACCACTTCGCCAATCTAAAATTGCTCTGGAGATACGGGTACAAACTTCAGGTGTCCCTAAGAGTACTTTCTAATCTTGGAATCTGCTCGGGTGTAACATCAAAATCGTGATATCTAAGGTTGAAGAACTTGAATTGTAAAACCCAAAATTAACTTTACTTAAATTCCACGGCCTATAAACTGATTCTCTTTTGCTCAATTACCATCACTTTACCTCTTTCGAACAGATGAGTAGCACTTAGTGACTCAACGAATCAATATTTTTTGACTGAGAAAGTCCAAAATGGTTCAATATCAGAAAACTTCAAGGTAGAAATATCAAAATCGGCAACACGTAACATTTCTGTAATTTCAGTTTTAGTGAAACGTTGTTCAAGAGTGGTGCCGAACCGATCAAGTGCATCATTTGCAAGCATCACAAAGGGCATGTCCGCGTAGTGATGTAGCGGGATATTTGAAGTGTTTATCTCAAACTTACTTAGTACTTTGGAAAACCTCGCCAATGGCCAGTAAATAACTGCAGCAATGGCTGAACAAACAATTTGCTTAATTCTTTGGGGGAGCCCAGAAATAACTTTGCGTACTACATTCACAGCCTTGAAGATTAACTTGTAGAAACCTGGCTTGTTCTCCAGGTTGTAATACAGATAGCAAAGAAAAACCCCCCCGGACTTTATTCTGCGTGCAACCTCTTTGATCGCCAGACCGGTGTCAGGAATATGATGCAAAACTCCAAGTGACATTGCTAGATCTAATGATTCCAAGGGAATCGAGTTGGCGCCCACCGTTTCTTGCAGTACTGAAATCTTTGTTTCACCCGAAAATTTGTTTTTCATGACTTTGCTTGCACCATCACTTGGCTCTAGGGCATAGATCAGAGAAAAATATGGGATTAACCTCGCTGCCCAACGACCGCTGCCTGCGCCAAAATCACCCGCAATAGATTTTTTTGGATCAAATTGGTTCAAATCAAGTGGGATGCAGTAGGCACGGAATTGGGCATCTAATACCCCAGATGTATCAGTTTCGCCATAATCAAAGGCCGCCCACTCATAACCAAAGGAATCTATGACTCCTTGGTCTAAGTTTTCATCCTTTTCGTGCGGGCTCACCCTTACCCCTTTGGTTTCGAAAGCTTGTCAATCAAGCCAATGATAGAGGCATGTGTAAACAGATTTGATGAAACTGAGGCCATCTGCCATAGAATTACCGACATGGGAAAGGTCGGAGTCACTGGTGGGGCTGGATTTATTGGCTCAAATTTAACGAGGCGCCTAATTTCCGAGGGGTATGAGGTTGTTGTTTTTGATGACCTGTCCACTGGGCTTATCTCAAACGTCGATCAATCTAAATGTGTTTTTCACAAGGCATCGATCACTGACCCGGAGGCACTGCACATCGCTCTCAAGGATTGCCAAACAATCTTCCATTTAGCTGCCAGAGGCTCGGTTCCCCGTTCGATTAAAAATCCTGTGGCAACGCATGCCGTTAATGCAACAGGCACGCTAAATGTTTTAGAAGTAGCTCGATCAAGCGGCGCTCACGTAATCTTTTCTTCATCTTCTTCTGTTTATGGCCGCAATATGCAACTCCCTAAAGATGAGTCAATGTGGCTCGGCCCAATGACTCCTTATGCTGCAAGCAAGCTTGCTGCGGAAGGCTACATCCAGGCATATGCCTCGGCATATAAAGTGCCAATTACGTTATTGCGATTCTTTAATGTCTTTGGCCCCAGCCAACGTCCCGACCATGAATATGCCGCAGTTCTACCTAAATGGATTTGGCTTGCCATGCAGGGTAAACCAATTGATGTTTACGGTGACGGAACCGCTTCTCGTGATTTCACATACGTTGATACCGTCCTAGATATTGCAATGGCGGCCATGAATGAGAAGGTGTTAACAGAAGGAGCCATGAACTTGGCCTACGGAAATAGAATCTTTCTTAGCGACACAATTGAGATGCTGAGAAAACACTTTCCAGATTTGAAGGTGAACTACCTGGCAGAGCGTTTGGGCGATGTTAAGGAATCACAAAATGCACCTGGTCTACTCAAACAACTCTTCCCTAAGGTCCAACCTAAGGATTTTGAAACGGCGCTGACTGAGACCATTGATTGGCTCAAAGAGTTTGGTCAAAGCGTTGCCAATGGTCCTGCGACTTCGGACTAGCAACCTCTTTTATGTGTGGAATAACCGGCGGAGTCGGAGTTAGCGCGCCTAACAAAGGACTCCTAGATGCTCAACTCAAATCAATCGAACACCGCGGCCCAGATGACACAGGGACTTTTTTAAATCAAGGAATTAGCTTGGGAATGTGTCGATTGGCTATTGTTGAAGTTGCTTCCGGTAAACAGCCGGCCTCTAATGCTGCCGGACAGATTCATATTGTTTGGAAGGGCGAAATCTATAATTATCGAGAATTGCGCCTCGAGCTAGAACAGCGTGGTGTGCAGTGCCGTGATTCCAGCGAATCTGAAGTGGTAATTAATCTTTACCTAGAGTTTGGTTTAGATTTTATCAACAAACTTAATGGCATGTTTGCCATTGCTATTCATGACTCACGCGATAAATCTCTTCACTTGATTCGTGACCGGATGGGCAAAAAACCATTATGGATCTCGCAACTAAATGATGGAACCTTGTTCTTTGCATCCGAAGTTCGAGCCTTAATGCTGGCACGTCCAGATCGCACGCTTCGAACAGATATGGTCGCCGAAGTCATGCAATATGGCTATATCAATGCCCCTCATTCAGCTTTTAATGAGATTACACAAGTGCCACCTGCATCAGTTCTCACTTGGCGTGAAGGCAAGGCAGTCATCAAAAAGTACTGGGAGCCAGATTTTGATACTAAAGTCCAAATCCCTTACGAAGAAGCTCTGGAGGTAACAAAAAAACTTATTGAAGAATCAGTCTCACGACGATTGATTTCTGAGCGCCCACTTGGATCATTTTTAAGTGGTGGGTATGACTCAACAATAGTGACTGCCTATATGGCAAAGTTAATGTGCGAAAAGGTTCAAACCTACTCAATTGGTTTCCATAGCGCCCAATTCAATGAGGCCCACCACGCAAAGCAGGTTGCTAATTACCTGGGCACTAACCACCATGAAGAAATTCTTAGCCCAGATCCTGCCTTAGTTGTTGAAAAAATCTCGTACGTACTTGACCAACCTTTTGCTGATTCTTCAATTGTGCCTACATATCTATTAGCAAAATTCGCACGCGAAAAACTCATTGTTGCACTAGGTGGGGATGGAGGTGATGAAGTATTTGGTGGTTACGACCGCTATTTAGCAACACCCGTCATGCAAAAACTCAATCCATTTCTGGGACTTGCACGCTCCAGCTTAAACGTCGCAGGTAAACAGTCCTTCGGAAACACTCGAAAGATAAATCGAGTTGGTTCACAACTATCTTCAAAGACCTCGCTTGCAGCGAGATACAGTTCGATTTTATCTTTAGCTCAGCCTGATGATTTATCAACTCTACTTAGTCCGAATTTCCAAACCAAAGCGCCAGAAGTTGCAAATCTAAATCAATTTACTATGGGGAATCTTTCATCCTTTGATCGCATGATTCGGTCTGACTTAGGTGCATATTTGCCAGGGGACTTGCTTGTAAAAGTAGACATCGCAACTATGGCTAATAGCCTGGAACTTAGATCACCGATGCTAGACATCAATGTGGTCGAGTGGGGCATATCGCTTCCACGGAAGTACAAGATCAAAGGTTTTGAAACAAAACATATTCTCAAGGATGTCGCCCGTTCTTTAGTTCCAGCTAACTTGATTGACCGGCCAAAGATGGGATTTGGTATTCCCCGAGCCGAATGGTTGCGCACTGGAATGAGGGAAATGGTTCTTGAAACCCTTACGGACACAACTGCAATGCAACGTGGTTGGTTTAATTCGACAGAGGTTAAGAAGGTGATCGATATTCATATGGCTGGTGAAGATAAGGACAATTTAATATGGCCGATGATGATGCTAGAGCTGTGGGCTAGGACTTGGTTCGATTAATGCAAAAAACTAACTAAGAATATTCTCTTCAAGGTAAAATTGAGTGAAACCGTTTCCAGCGTACCAGCCATAACCCACATCAAGCATAAATTTGTGAATTTTTGATTTTGACAAATTTTCTAAAGTTATGTGTTCCAAACCCTGATTAGTTGGAAATGTTATCTCGACTGCCACTAATGAAGGCCGATTTTGTCTGAAGTCATTGCTTTCTAGGACACTCAAATCATGCCCTTCGGTATCTATAAGGAGCATAGAGAAGTTACTTCCAGATTCACTATTGAGGAGTCCCGGGTAGCTTAGGAAGATCTGATTAAGGCTCATGACTCTGGATGAAATCTTTTGTATATCCTGGTTATTCTCTATCCGGGCGTCCACATTAAGCCCACGAGCCCAATTCTCGTCAGTACTTGAATTGTGTGGCTCATATGGATTATAAAAAAAGTCTTGAAGTTCCAAGTCTCCAGAACCGATTAAACAGTTTATGAAAATTTCACGAGGCCTTAGAACGGCATATAGCTTGCCCAAATGTGGTCTGGCATCAACAGATACGCCGTATGGTCGTTTCCCACTAACTTTGTATTTTTTGCTACGATAAAAAAAGTAGGTGTCATTCAATATTATGGGGTGTGCGGCTCCGACATTTATCCAAGATATTGGCGACCCTCCTGCAATATTCTTTACAATATGAAATAGGATTTGATCTTCACCTGCCATAGAATATGAAATTCGCGGTCGATCAGAAAAATAATTCGCCCAATTCCATAAGACTGCATTTCTCATGCACTCACTCTATCGGATTAGGTTCTAAATTCAAGTAAATGATCCTAAGAAAGGTTCCAGAACTCCTTGCTTCGAATCATATTGAAGGGAAATCGACAGACCATCAATTTTTAAACTTTCTTAGCTGCTTCTAAACGGCAAATGCTGAATCGCGGCCGCATAAGATAAAATGCGTTCCAATTCACTTACTTTAGTTGGGAATATGGTTACCAAACTCATTTAATTTTCCACTTAAGGTTCAAGGAAAAGAGAATTGATAAGTATGGGATTAATCTGGAGTGTTAAAAATATCTAATCCATCTTTTGTAGTTCGATTGCCAAAAATTTTGAGAATTCATCTGCCCCTTGATTATTTAAGTGGACACCATCCTGAAAATACTTTCCTTCGCCAATCGCATTATTTCCTTGGATGAATGAGACTCTCAGATATTTTGCCATCTTTTTAATAGCACTTCTATA
The DNA here is from genome assembly GCA_040403315.1 of Flavobacteriales bacterium. Taxonomy (GTDB): domain Bacteria; phylum Bacteroidota; class Bacteroidia; order M30B66; family M30B66; genus CAMCXT01. The sequence goes on along the minus strand of JBBAKX010000014.1, from coordinate 25,715 downwards.
GTTTGGGTCGAACGAAAGAGTGGGAACCGTTCCAATAATTAAACTTCCCCCTTGGGCTTTTACCAAATCTCTAATTTCCTCTAAATGTCTCAAACCGGATTTATTGAAGTCCAGAGCTTTTGGACTTTTTTGATTTGAAAGTCGTGTTGGATCCCAACCAGAAACTTTGACTGTATTTTCAGTTGTTTTATATTTTGTGTATCCAAATAAATCTAGGTCGTCCGCCCATCGGTATACAAGCCCTTGTTGCGTATCGCGAAATTTAAATATGCGTATGAAGGTATTGATAGTCATCGGATCTCTAAAGGTATTGCGGTATTTGTAAATATAGATATATTTTTCAGCCATTGAAATATTCGACGTGAATTTCTCATAATCAAGATTCATAGCCATTGAGGAATTAGAAAAGAGAATAATCAAGTTTTTAGGACGCAGCTCTTTGATTACGTACCCAACAGCAAAATCTCTCATTTGTCTAATTTCTGAACCGTTCATGGCTGCATTAAGACTTGAACCTAAAGGAAGTCCAACTGCAGCGTCGAAAACACCGGGGTTGAAGCCGGTCAGTACAGTTGAATCCCCCATCAGAACGTAACTTGGTCGTGGAAACACCTCGCGAAATTCATTGAATTTAAGAACCTTTGCATCTTCCATCGGGTTCCATTTGACTAAAGGCGGACCAAGAAGTGGACTGATGATTCGCACTATGCCTTCGAATGCAAGTACGGAAATCAAGATTCCAAAAAATAGTCCAAACAAAGATTTTCTCATAGTCACCTAAAACTCAAAATATATGAATGGGATTACGGAACTAGACTTCAGGGTAAATATTACAACGAGTAAAGCTCCAAGTACTAAGCCTTTGGTAAAGGAATTTCGCTTCTTTATTTTTGGACCAAGTTTAATCTCCGCGTAATCAAGGGTGAAGGTAGCAAATAAGGCCGCTAGCACCAAAAGGCCGTCAGCAATTTCAAAAGTTCCTCCATAACGTAGGAGAATTGACTTGATTATCGAGAAAGCTTCCCTTAAATCTGGATTTCTAAAAAAAATCCAGGCGAAGAATACGCAGATTTGAGTTACAAACCACCCGATGGTGACTTTGGTCAAATGTATAACTTTGTTGGCGGAGGCTTTAGTTTTGAACGTCTTATCAGTGACAAGAAATATTCCATGCAAAAGACCCCAAAAAAGAAACCCAAAAGCGGCACCATGCCATAATCCTGCAACAACCATAACTAAGAGCAAGTTGAGATTGGTTCTAAAGGAAGTACCCCTATTGCCCCCTAGCGGAACATAGAGGTACTCCCTAAACCACGAAGAGAGCGAGATATGCCAACGTCGCCAGAAATCGGTGATCGAAGTTGAGAGGTAGGGCTGACGGAAATTAAGCGTCATCTCAATACCAAATAACCTCGAGACTCCACGGGCTATAGATGAGTATCCAGCGAAATCACCGTATATCTGCAGGCCAAAAGCTATGGATGCCAGAAGAAGCGATTTCCAATCGAAAGTGGATTGGTTTTCGAAGACACGGTTTACAAACGGTGCTAAAGTGTCCGCAAGCACTATCTTTCGAAACAAACCAATCACGATTAGAAATATTGCACTCTGAATTTGCTGATAGTCCAACTCTATTTTTTTGGTGGATATCTGAGGCAATAAAATCTTTGCTGGCATAATTGGGCCTGCAGCCATATGTGGAAAATACACTACAAATGTTGCAAAATTAACAAATGACTTTTCTGGGGCTATTGTGCCACGATATACATCAACTATGTAACTCGAAGTTTGGAAAATAAAGAAAGAAAGTCCCAAGGGAAGTAGAATCTCTGCCGTGGGAAAATCAAATTTAAGTCCAGCATAATTGAAAAGCTTTTCTGCTCCTTCTGTAAAAAAATTGAAGTATTTAAAAACAAACAAAACTAGAAGATTTTGAGTCAGGCAAAGAACCAAAAGATACTTCTTTGCCTGAATTGACTCTACATTGGACATCTTCCTCGTAAGAAAATAATTACTAAATGTCAGGATTAATAACAGCGCGGTGAAACGCCAATCCCAAAAACAGTAGAAAATGTATGAAGAGATGAGGAGTATTGGAACTCTTAACCTATCTTTCAGAGTCCAATATAGAAAGAGAGTAATGAGCCCAAATATTGCAAATTGAGCAGAAACAAAATTCAAGAAAACTACCTTTCTACTTTAGCGGTCTAGAGCCTATTCCAGAAGAGTTAGTTATTCTCCGATCTTTAGCATTTTTTTGTACAAGTTTTCATGATCACTCAGCAAGCGCTGTAGTCCGAAGTTAGCTAATGTAAATTCTGCCGCGGCAGCACCCATATTCGCTCGTAAGTCAGCGCTAATCAATAGTTCTTCTAAGGCATCGGCAATCTGTTGTATACCCAAACCTGTCACAAAGCCGGTTACATTGTCGATAACAATTTCTGGGACCGAGCCTACCCCCGTTGCTACAACGGGTAAACCTGCCATTCCTGCTTGTATAAGGCTTAGAGGCGTACCTTCGTTATCGCTAGTCAGAACCACAATGTCTGCCGCAGAAAGAACTCTCTCAATATCGCTTTGCCATCCCAAAACTTTCACTAATAAATCTTCGCGCACAATTCTTTCGCGGCATGAATCCAACAACTCACCATCACCTGCCATAAAGAACTCAAGCTTAACCCCGCGCTGTTTTAACTCAGCAACAACATCCAAAAATCGGTCAGGCCGTTTTATCTGTGTTACTCGCCCAATTAATGCACACTGCAACATTGAAGCATTCAAACCGAAGCACTCTTTGGATTCAATTGAATTTGGCAATTGGCCGATTTCAAGTCCTGGTGGCATTAGATCAAATCTTCTTAGGTTACCTATTCCCGCTTGCAACAAGTCCTGACGTACCTTGTCTCCAACAGCTAGGAGTTGATGTGTAAATACGGCCAACACTTTTTCAGCGATAACAACTAGTGACCGTTTGAAAGGTCCAAAGTAACCATTAAGTAAATGTCCATGAAATGTATGCACTCGCAAAGATGGCTGTAGGGATACAATTGATGCAATACGTCCCAAGAATCCAGCTTTAGCGGTATGTGTATGAATAATATGGGGTTTAAAACTTTTAATCTCTCTCACTAGCGAGAAAAAGGCTTTGATGTCGGCACTTAAGCTCACGCGTCGCCCGAAGCCCTTAATGCGCACAGCATTTACATCAGTTGCAACGGTGTCCAAGTAATCAGATTCATCGTCGGCACAAAAACCCGTATATAGGCGTTGGTCAAATTGGGAAGTACTGAGGCCGCGCATCAGCCCAGAGACCTGCACAGCTGGCCCACCAACATTCATGCGAGCGATAATTCGCATGACTCGGATTGCGGATTTGCTATTGGTGCTATTAGCCATACATTTCTTCACCCCCACACAGCAAGAAAGGCTAAATAAGTGATTTTCGGAAATCTTCTAAGTCTATGATGCAACCAGTCTGCAAGGTTTTTATATTGAATGGTCGAGTCTCAATATAGTTCACAGGGACCCTTATTTTGCGCAACACTAGCAGCAACTCCACATTTGGCTTGGGAACCCAACTTGATGCAAGATCTGAAGTCATAGAAAATACTCCCAGTCTCGGCAAGGATGGGAAAGGTTTTTTTGGAGGAAGAATAAATACACTCTTTAATTCACCACTGTCTAAGCATAAAGAGATTTTGGAGTTTAGAAAACTCGTCTTTTTTTCGTAAGGCGCTCCAAATAGGTCCCTATAGTGCGAATTAACGCTAGTCACACTAACAACTATTAGCACAATGGGCACCACAAGAGTGGCCACAGTTTTGAGCCGAGAATGAATATTTCGTGGCCCCAGGATGTTTTGAATAAATTCTAAGAGAAAAAACGACGCTAGAGTGGCGACTCCCCAACAATAGCCAGGCAGTAGCCTGAATTCAATTTGATTGTCAGAGGTTGCTATTATTGGAATCAACGTCAATAGTAATGGAAGAATAATCCAAAAGGCGCGGAGAAAAATTGACTCTCTAAGATTAAGAGATTGCTTTCTTATTCCGAAAAATATAATGAGTATCACAGGTAATGTAGTAATCAATGCTATTTTTGGAGACGGGCTATCAATCATAAATGGTCGCAGACCAACAACTAACGGGCGACTGACAACCCAAATAATTTTTTCTGGAATTTCTGCGAAAGTGATAACGGATGTTCTTTTGTTAGCCGAAATATCTGCTAACCGCAAAACCACAAATGCGGTCAAAATAGAGCCTAGACCCGAGATTATTAAAAGTTTGAGAGCACTGACTAGATCAGAATGAAATTTTGAAATTCTTGATCTGTTTATTGTGTTTAAAACAGCTATCACAGCAAAGAAGAAAAGAGCCGTGGGCGGGTAGGTAGTTAAGGCCAGGATAAGTAGAAAAATCCCAAGAAATTTTTTTATCAATATCTTTGAGGCCCAAAAGTGAAAGGCATATAGACCAGCAAGCGCGGCCCACAAGAACAGCCATGTAATACTCCAATGGATATACATCTGAAAACTTGGCACACAAAACGCAACCGCCGTAGAAAAAACCCCAATCTTATTGGAATCAGGATTAGCAATACGATTGGAGATAAAAAGGAATATGAGTAGAAGAGCTAATAGAGCGAGACTTCGCAAAATCCAAGCTTGCGAAGGACTATTTAATAATCCAAAACTTCCAGAAAAAAGAAGTGCAAGAGTAGGTCTGGCATCCCCAAGAATATGCTTAGCGACACCTTGACTATCCAATAGTCCGGGATAATCGTCACTCCAGAATGACTCCCTGAATACGCCTGGACCGTATGCCAATGATATTAAAATAAATCCGCCGATAGTATTTTTATTCATGGAAGTCCCGAGCAACGCCTTTCTCACCACGAAGGGTATTGTATGCCATTTGCTAATATCATTGTCCTAGATTCCAATTTTTTGTTAAATCTGCGGCACAAAAAGGGTCAAACCCGTGATTAAAAGAATTGATTTACACATCCCATTGGAGCTAGCCCAAAATGTTCAAATTCATGAGTAAGTAGATTTGTGTAGGCATTAGAGAAAAATGCGTAAGTTCGGACCTCTTGCAGCACCCCCACGTTTATTGTCGTCATAGCACTAAACGGGTTATGATTGTTTCCGTGGGGATACAAACACCGCAGACACTTGCCGTAGTCGGCCAAGGTTACGTTGGCCTTCCACTGGCTATGGCCGCCGTTGATGCTGGGTGGTCTGTCATTGGGATAGATAGTTTCGAAGCCAAAGTGGCACAGATCAATAGTGGATCAAGCCCAGTCGAGGACATTTCAGACATACAATTACAGGCGGCAATTGCAAATGGTGTCTATCGTGCGACAACAGATTACACAACGGTTTCTGATGCCTCAGTTATTACAATCTGTGTACCCACCCCCCTGGATGAAAATCGAGAACCGGATCTATCCCTCCTCCAAAGCGCTGCCACCGGTATCGCCCCATTTGTTTCAAACGAAACTCTAGTGGTCAGCGAATCAACTTCATATCCGGGAACTCTGCGAGATGTAATTATTCCGATTGTTAATTCGCTTAAACCGCAAACCTCTTCATCGCTTTATTTTGCAAGCGCACCTGAGCGTGTCAATCCTGGTGATCTAGTTTGGAACCAAAAAAACACTCCCCGTTTAGTGGGTGCTATAGATCAACCTTCCTTGGTAGCAGCGCTGGCTTTTTACGAATCTATTTGTGACGCAGCAGTCTCGGTTTCAACTCCTGAGGTAGCAGAGGCAGCCAAACTGCTAGAAAACACTTTTAGGTTGGTAAATATTGCCTTAATCAATGAATTCACCCAACTTTGTTCAACAAACGGAATTAACGTTCAAGAAGTGATAGAGGCTGCATCATCCAAACCATACGGATTCATGACATTTAGGCCGGGCGTAGGTGTTGGTGGACACTGTATTCCTGTGGACCCTCTGTATTTAACGTGGTGGGCCCGACAAAATGGTGGAAAAGCTGAATTTGTAGAGTTAGCCGCTTCTATTAACCATGCAATGCCTAAATATGTAGCGGAGCGCGCATTATCTTTAGTGAATCAAACTATTAAGAATCCTAAAGTTTTAATATTGGGAGTTGCATATAAACCCGGCGTTGGAGATGTTCGAGAGACTCCAGCTTCAGAACTTCGCGACTATCTAAATAGGAGTGGGGCTGAGGTAGCTTGGCATGATCCTTTGGTCTCACAATGGGAGAGTACTTATTCTGTTGAATTAGATTGGAATTGTGATGTGGCCATTCTGGCCACGAAACAACCAGGTATGAACCTAGACCAATTTATTAAAAAAGGAGTTCAAATTCTTGACTGCACTAACTCCTTCACAGGCCAATCAGGCGTTACTTCCCTCTAATTACCCTTTTTCATTTCGATAGAAATATCGGCAATCATTGTTGATAGGTCACGATTTGGTTTCCAACCAACTAGCTCATTAATCAAATCAATATTTGGTACTCGTCGATCCATATCTTCAAAGCCATGACCATAAGCTTCAGCATAGGGAACATAGACAATCTCACTACTTGATTGAGTCTCTTTGATGATTTTCTTCGCGAGCTCATTAATCGAAATCTCAAAATTATTTCCTATATTGATGACTTTACCAATTGTGTTTTGGGCAAAAGCAATCGCCATGACCGCATCAACCACGTCATAGACATGGGCGAAACAACGTGTTTGATTGCCGTCACCATAGATAGTGATGGGTTCATTTGCTAATGCTGCCTTCACAAATCTCGGCACAACCATTCCGTATGCACCTAGTTGACGTGGTCCAACTGTGTTAAAAAATCGAATGATTCGAGTTTCTAACTGCTTTTCAACGAAATAAGCATATGCAAGCGATTCATCGATAGCTTTTGCCTCACTGTAAGACCATCTCAAGGTCACAGGACTTCCTAAGATTCGGTCGTCGCTCTCCTTGAGAGAGTCGGAGACATTCTTCCCATAAACCTCACTGCTACTAGTTAAAAAAACTGGGGTTTTTGTTTTGTTAGCTGCTTCTAAAATATTCTCAGTCCCACGGATATTAGTCAAAAGACTGGCTAAAGGATTATTTACAATATTAAAAACCCCAACGGCCGCAGCTAAATGAAAGACATAATCTGCATTCCGAACCAATGGATCTAGAGTATTTGTGTCAAGAATCGAACCCTCAATAAGGGTGAACTTATCATTTGCAATTACTGTATTTAGATTAGAGGGGTGACCCGTTGAGAAGTCATCAATTGCAGTGACGGTGTGACCGTCAATAATGAGGCGCTCGCATAAATGTGAGCCAATAAAGCCAGCCCCTCCAGTCACCAAGATACGCATAGGTCAAGTATACTCGAAGTAGCGATCATCTAACGAATACTTGCGGGGTAACCTCACGTTACAGGGTACTCTATGTCAGTGAGAATTCTTGTTACTGGTGGGGCCGGTTTCCTAGGTTCACATTTATCTGAGAAGTTGTTAGGACTTGGACACGAGGTAATTTGTGCCGATAATTTTTTTACAGGGACAAAAAAGAATATTGAGCATTTACTCGGGGATAGAAATTTTGAACTCATTCGACATGATGTGACATTTCCATTGTTTTTAGAAGTCGATGGAATATTCAATTTAGCCTGTCCAGCATCACCTGTTCACTATCAAAAGAATCCTGTTCAGACACTCAAAACAAACGTGCACGGAGCAATAAACATTTTAGGTTTGGCAAAACGCTTGGGAATCAGAGTTTTACAGGCGAGCACGTCAGAAGTTTATGGAGATCCTACAATCTCGCCCCAACCAGAGGCATATTGGGGAAACGTCAATCCAATTGGAATTCGATCTTGCTATGACGAGGGCAAAAGGGCAGCTGAGACACTCTTTTTTGATTATCAACGTCAGTATGGACTTGAAATTAGAGTAGCAAGAATATTCAATACTTATGGTCCAAGAATGGCAATAGACGACGGGCGAGTTGTAAGTAATTTTATTGTACAAGCTCTACATGGCAAAGACTTAACTATTTACGGGGATGGTCTCCAAACTAGATCACTTTGCTTTGTAGATGATCTAGTTCAAGGACTTATCGACCTTTATTTCACAGAGAATATTGTGGGCCCGGTTAATCTTGGGAACCCCGACCCCGTGACAATGGCCAAATTGGCTGACGAAATAATTGCTTTAACTAATTCCACGAGCCGTGTAATTTTCCAGGCGCTACCAAAGGATGATCCTATGAAACGAGAGCCAGATGTAACCCGTGCTCGCGAACTAATTAATTGGGACCCCAAAATAAATAGGGTAGAGGGTTTGTTAAAGTCCATTACATACTTCAAGAATAAAATTAGTTTGTAGAACAGGATTCTCTATTGATTATGAACAATTTGTGATTTGACTAAATGATTCAGAATCAAGTTCTTCAAAACTGCCAATATGAACAAAAGAAGATCTGTCAGACACAGGCAGAGAAATCGGATATATTTTACGAATGAAATGTCGAAGCTGTTACGAAGATCTAGAGCCCACCGATGTAAATTTAGGAGTTCAGTCAAGTTCGGGTGTTTTTCCAGAATCAGTGGAGACGCAAGTTGCTGAAGCAGAATTAAATTTGTTCCAGTGCAGGAATTGCTCTTTAGTTCAGTTAGGTGAGTCCTTGCCACAGGAAACACTTTTTGGCAAGACATATGGCTATAGAAGTGGTTTGAATGACAGCATGGTCAAACATTTGAACAATGTCGCCGAATATCTTGCCGGAAAAGCAGAACTTGCTTCAGGCTTTAAGGTAGTCGATATCGGTGCGAACGATGGTACTTTTTTAAGAGCTTTGCTCTCAGTTTCCCCGGAAATATTCACAATTGCCGTTGATCCAACTTTACCTAGTTGGGAGAAATACTATGACTTTGATTGCACTTTTTTTCCAACATTTTTTAGTAAAGAAGTGATGCAAGAGAAAGAAATGGAAAATGTTGGCCTCGTAACATCAATCGCAATGTTGTATGACCTTCCAGACCCCACAAAATTCATTCAGGATATTTATGACTTACTCAGCCCCGGAGGATTTTGGTTTACGGAGCAATCTTACCTACCCGAAATGATTCGGCTAAATTCTTATGACACAATTTGTCACGAGCACCTCGAGTATTATTCTCTCACATCTCTTCAATATATGTTCAAGCGAGTTGGATTCAAGATTCAAGATGTTAAATTTTCAAATTCCAACGGTGGCGCGATAGGAATTTTGCTTCAGAAGCCGCCGACGCTTGATAGGGATAACTATTTTGTAGAGTGGCTTCTGAATTCAGAGAAAAATAATCCCATGCTGATTGACAGAAAATTCTCACACTTCGCTAATGTCGTAAAGCACCAAATTAGCGACCTTTCTTCATTGATAGATGGGTTAATCATTAATGAAAATGCAAGAATCGTTGGCTATGGAGCTTCCACGAAAGGAAATACAATTTTACAGTCGACGAATTTAGATAGTAGTCGAATACTAGCAATCGAGGAGATCAACCCGGAGAAATTTGGCTGCTTCACACCTAGGACACACATACCAATAACCGATAAAGCTGGGATCGAATCCTTGAATCCAACCCATAAAATCGTTCTTCCTTGGCATTTTCGTGAATTTATTATTGCCAAAGAAAGTGTCTTTCTCAAAAAGGGAGGAAAGTTAATATTTCCACTTCCAAAAATTGAAATTGTTAGCTACTAATATAGTTTACCGAATAGTCTCATAGTTTAGGAATTTTCCAGACAAAGCAAAGTCTACGTAAAATTTGCTCCATTCAGGCAAGGCTGGAGTCACGAAAGTACTTTCTGATTCGCTGAATGCGAAATTTCCGAGTGCTCCATCCTTCCGAAAATATTGACTATCTGTAAGGAAGTGGTTTTCCCAATCTGTTATCTCTGCGGCAGAAAAAAAATGTTCTATTACTTTTGAAGTTGAAACTAATGACCCACTTCCAATAGTTCTTGAATCATTTGCACCTTTCTCTATCTCGTTAAGAATATAGCGAACCATGGTTGGTGCCCACGACCAATCGCGACTAGCGCTCAGGTCGCCGATTAGAGTCTTCTCTTCACTTCCTCCTTTTATGTCAAAGATAGCCTTCATAATTTTGCTAGTGAAGAAATTTTGTGACTGGAGTGGGGAAACATGCGGAAAGAGAATCGGCGAAAATATCTGCATATCGTACTTGTCTCGAAACAGGTTAGCTAAATCCAAAAGTGAACTCTTTCCAATGGCGTAGATCGATTCTAATTTTCTTTCACTCAGGGATGACTTACAGGTTCCGTCTTTTGCAAAAATTTCGGAACTGAGTGGTAGCATCAAAGCTGTTGTGTTTTCTAGATTGGAAGCGATGGCTTGCAATATAGCGGTAGTAGGAATAATTAGGTCATTTAATGTTTCTACCGGATTCGACAAAGGCTCCTTCACAGAGCTAGGTGATCCCCAGTGAAGGAATAGAGTAGGTTTAAAGTTAGTAATCACATCTCGGTAAAAGCTAGGTGAATCATCGATTTGAATAATTTCAACCGACCGGTGCAGATTTGTTAACTCCGAGATTCGCTTAGAGTTGAGGTTCCTCGTTATGCCAACCACATTCCAACCATCATTAACCAGCATATTTGTACTGATTAAACCATCCTGGCCTGAAATCCCTGTGATGATTGCTGTTTTTAGATTTTTCCTCATACTCTCTCCTGTACTCTTCCCTGATGATATCAAAAAGGGAGGCCTTCTGTTGAGTAAAGTGTGTTTAATAACTGGCATCACCGGCCAGGATGGGTCATATTTAGCAGAGTCATTACTTCTTAAGGGCTACGAAGTTCATGGTTTAAAAAGAAGATCTTCATCAATTAATACAACAAGAATTGACCACATTTATAAGCATCCCCATTCCTCAATCAATGGAATCCAACTTCACCATGGGGATATGACGGATTCTATTTCAATTGCAAACTTGATAGAGAAAATTCAACCAGATGAAATCTATAATCTTGCTGCGCAAAGCCACGTAGCCGTTTCTTTTGAACAACCTGAGTACACAGCGCAAGTCGATGGAATAGGAGTTTTGCGTCTGCTTGAGACTTCAAGACTTTTAGGAAAATCTGATTTGAAAATATATCAAGCGTCAACATCAGAGCTATATGGAAACAGTACTGAAAGTATTCAAAATGAAAACACTCCTTTTCAGCCTGTCTCACCCTACGGGGTTGCTAAACTTTATGCCTACTGGCTTTCTAAATCGTACAGAGATAGTTATTCGATGTTTATTTCTAACGGAATTTTATTCAACCATGAGTCTCCGAGAAGGGGTGAAACCTTTGTTACTAGGAAGATAACTCGCGCTTTAGCCCGAATTTCCCTAGGGGCAGAGGAAGTTCTTTTCTTGGGTAATATCTATGCGAAGCGTGACTGGGGTCATGCCCGTGACTATGTAGAGGCTATGCATCTAATTTTACAACACCACGAAGCGGATGATTTTGTGGTGGCTACTGGCGAAGCGCATACAGTTAAGGAATTCGTCGATGTCGCAGCAGAGTGTCTTTCTATGAAACTAGAATGGCGCGGGGAAGACCAAGATGAGCATGCCATTATCCTGGGCACAAATAAAGTAGTCGTGAGAATTGATCCGCTGTATTTTCGCCCAACAGACGTTCATACACTGTTAGGGGATTCTCATAAAATCAAAAAGCTCCTCAATTGGACGCCAAAGACATCCTTTCCTGATTTGGTCGATGAAATGGTAAAAAGTGATTACGATCTGCAGTCAAAGAAGTAAAACAAGAACAATCGGAAAGTGTTGGAGAAACACTCTCGTTCAGTACAGCGATATACATTTACGACAAATGATTGAAATTGGGGTTTACCAACTTGATATGCGATCACAAAATATTGAATCAAAACAATTTCCTTCAATACCTTTGTTTTAATACCTACCGGGAGTTGTTGTGCTAATAAATCAAAAAGTCTTCATTACCAAGAGACTACAAAGCTTAGATTCAAAGACGATCGGCGCTCTCGTAAAGTGGCTCATTTTAAAAGTACAAAGATCTGGCCGAAAACCATCTCAAAAATTTCCGTATGTAGTGAGAGTTCTTGTTGCAGAGATTGTGCCCGAATCACCCCTAACGGCATCTCAAAAAGAAGTCAATACCCTATCCGTGATGGTTCCATGTATTGAAAAAGATAAATTATTATTGCCTTTTTGTTTGCTCGGAATCCAAACCAATGTGCTAAACAACGTGCGAAAGATTTCAATAGTTACCGATGATGAAGCTTTTGTGCCAGCTTATAATGGAGACAACCTGCAGGTAGTTAATGAAAGTACCTTACTATCGGAAGACTTAATCCATCTTCTAGACAAGTATGTTCCACGAGACAGACGTGGATGGGTTGTAAAACAAATTTTGACATTCAAATTCGCTTACGAAAGTTCAGATGATTGCATATTAGTCATTGATGCGGACACCGTACTTACAAAACCTCGACTTTTCGTGCACCATGGACGGCAGATATTAATACCGGTAGTTGAGTACAACGCTTATGATTCACTCACAACGGGTTTGACTTGGCAGGAAAAAGGAAATCCTTTTGGTATCTCCTTCACTTGCCATCATCTAGTGCTTCAAACACAAATGGTCCGAGAGATGTTTGATGAAATAGGCGGTTTGTTTGAAGGCATAAAGAAATGGCTAGAATCGGCTAATGGCGATGTTTGGAGTCCAATCTCTGACATGCATTCATACGGAACTTGGATGTTAAATTCCTATCCTGACCGTGTGGTATTTGCTCGCTGGGGAAATCTTCGAGTCTCAAAAACTTTTTTCAACTCCTTTAGAGATATGGAAACTAAAGAAATATTTGATCAAGTTGTCTCAAGATTTAAAAACTATAATTCGATTAGTTTTCACCATTATTTACCAGACGGCTACATCGACCCAGAGTAGTGTGTACTGTTTGTCGCTTTTCAGAGAAATTCAATATAGAACCCTAGTTCCTTAGAATGTTCAAGATGCAAACGAAAATTCCTCAAATGGCAAGCAAATGGTTAACTTTTGAATCGGAGTTTTCTCCATGGGGAAAACTTCTGGTACCTGCGGGGATGAAATATAATAAACGTCCATCGGGAGAATTATTGTGGTGAGCTCCAACATTCACTGCAGAACCCACCTAAGGTGGCTTGCCAGAATGTAGTTAAATTCGATTCCAACGGTACGCCTCTTGCGATATTTGAAGTCAGAACCAAGGGCATGCCCGAAAAGCAGTACTCTAGCAGAGTGTAAAACGCCACTGCCTATTTGTATTACGATTATCAAAAGAGGGGAAAAAATGGTTTGTTATTTCTGCGCATCCGAAAAAACACATAAAACTAGATTTCAAAGAACAATCAATTTTGCTGGTGAATTGTATTCTTTTTATTATTGTAGAAATTGCCACGGCTTTTCTCTTTTTCCAAAATTGAGTGAAATTCAAATTCAGAATATGTACTCCATTTCATATGTAGAAGACCTGAGTAATGGAGATGATTCAGAGAATGACACAGTTTGGAATAGGTTCCTACAATTACAGAACTTTCTGACCACAAGACTCACAATCAACAAAGGGACATTTCTCGATTATGGGTGTGGTGCAAGCCCAGTTACCTTCGGTATGGCGAAATCAGCTGGACTCGATGCCTTTGGTATGGAGTACAGCCAAGATATTAGGCACTTGGTTATGGAAGAATCTGGAGTAACTGTCTATTCAAGAGATGAAGTTTTTAATTCAAAACAGAAATATGATGTGATTTTCTTGGGTGATGTGATTGAACATCTTGTAAATCCAGAGATTGAGCTACGAGCCCTAGCTTCTAAATTAAATCCCGAGGGCATCCTTATTGCTCAAGGTCCACTCCAAGGAGCCTGGACATTCTCCCATAGCATGGTCAATATCTTCGCACTGTTCACCAAAAAAAGACTTTCGATTTTCCCTCCCTATCATGTTTCTCTCGCGAATAGAAAATCAATGAATGAACTTTTAAAACAGTCAGGCTACAGCAATGTCAAAATGGATTGCACTGAAGTGAATTGGCCAGCCCCGAGCTTCAAGTCACTTATGACCAAGCCGAGCTTGAGAAGTTTGCTTCTCTTCAACTCTAAGGTTCTTGATAAATCTTTTGCAAGTTCGATGAAGAATTTTGGATCTCGGTACTTTCTAGTCTGCCAAAAAGCTTCACAAAAGAATATAGGAATTGAATGAAGAATATCCACATAATTCACTTTGTTGAGTCAAACAATAGGCACGAATGGCTAGAGAATCTGATGTCACTTTTAGATGCCGAAGGATTTACACAGACCCTTATTCCCGTAGAGCCACAAGGCGCAATCAGCACGTTTTTAGCAGATAATTATAAAAATATATATGTAAACAGAAATCGGATGCGTAGACTCAATGTTTTCACGGGCGTGAGGGAAGTCATAAGATCCAGAAGAAGGGATTCAATAAATGTAGTCTTTGCTTTGGGGCATCCGGCCGCTGTCATCACTGGAATCGCATCTTGTCTTGTGCGTACTAATTTTGTATTCAGCCATATGCAGCAACCACACTATTTTGAGTATATGAAGCCAAAATGGAAAGGAGTAGTGCATACCCTTCTCTATAGATTCTACTTAAGTAGAGCAAGTCTTATCCATTCACTTTCTCAAGAAGTAACACAGAGTCTAATAAAACATGGTGTTAATCAAGAAAGGATACTTTCGGTATACATAGGAGTTGACTTCAGCAAAATACATCGACAATTACTCGATAAAAGCGTTGACTTGGTTCTTCCTCAGGGATATCCCAAAATACTAATGGTAGGTCGACTTGCCCCAGAGAAAAATTACGAAATGGCATTTCGTTCTTTTGCAATATTTCTCAAAAATAATCCCCAAGCGTTAATGCTGATAGCAGGTCGCGGACCACTAAGGCTGCAACTTGATAGTCTTGCAACACAATTGAATATTGCTGGGAGCGTCCACTTTCTTGGGTACATAGAGAATGTTCCAGCTCTCATGTCCAAGGTTGATGTTCTTTTGCATCTGGCAACGACTGAGAGTTATGGTCAGATATATATTGAAGCAGTTTTGAGTGGGTTACCCATAGTTTGCTCACCAACCGGTGTAGCAATAGATTTTGTCGAGGACAAAAATATTGATATACAGATATCCAATAATAATTCTGAAAAGGGAATTGCTGACAATTTAGAGCATGGCCTTGCGAGTATCAAAAATAGTTCAGTTGATAGAGCTGCTCGATTTTCATTTCAATATAAGCATGATGAGAAGTATGTGCATGCACAAATCGCGAATGGGTTCGTAAAAATTTCTAAAGCTCTCGATAGATCATAGAATGAGCGGATTCAAAGGCCCATTGATAAGTGTTGTTATCCCCAATTACAACAACAGTGGCTTTCTAATTGAATGCTTAGAAAGTGTTTTAAATCAGACTTATGATAACAAAGAAGTAATTTTAATTGATGATGGATCAACTGATGAATCTATGCAGGTCCTATTTCCATACCAAGACAGAATTCGAATCATCGCAACGGAGAACCGTGGTGCTGCAGCCGCACGTAACACCGGAATATTGAGCGCAAAAGGTGAATTTATATCGTTTTTGGATAGCGACGATGTATGGGAGTCAACCAAATTGGAGCTTCAGATAGAGATGATGCTTAGCGGTGATTATGACTTGATTTATTCCAGCGGTATAGATTTCTATACATCAGGTGAGCTAGGCAATGTAACCAACCCTCGCTACTCGGGAAATTGCTACGAATATTTTAGAAAATTTCCAGCGACCGAAATTATAACCTTGGGGTGCAACAGCGCATTGTTGCGCGCAACGTTACTCAATGAATCAGGGCTTTTCGATGAATCCTTCCAAGGCGCAGCGGAGGATTGGGATTTTTTTAGGCGGTATTGCCGTAAGGCTAGAGTTGCATTTTTACTCAATGTGTTAGTTAGACATCGTAGACACGAAGGAAGTATTATGACTCGACCGACCGGGGATTGGTATTTAGGTAATTCAAAAGCAATCAGAAAAATGTTTATTGAGGATCCGGATATAGGTTTTTTTGAGAAGAGAAGCACTTGGTCCAAGTTTCAGTACTCTGCCCTAAAGACTTTCATTAAGAGGAGAGAGTTCAAGTCGGCGACGAAAGTACTGTTTCGCGGGTTTTTCTGTACCAAACTCGTGTAGAAATCAAATTTTGGGTTACAGTATCCGTCTTAGGGGGCTTATAGTTGAAAAGTTTAAGCACGCGTTGGCGTTTGAGTGGGATCGGGCGTGCGTTCGAAATACTTCCGTATAGGGATAGGCGCAAAATCCTATTAGTGACTTTAGTACAAATATTAATGGGTGGATTAGATCTATTAGGTGTAATTGCTGTGGGCTTGTTAGGCGCGTTATTGGTAACGGGACTGCAGTCCAATGAACCGGGCGATCGGGTAGGTACCGCTCTACAAATATTACATATTCAAGACGCGACTTTTCAAACCCAAGCTTTAATTTTGGCAACAAGTACTGTTATCTTACTGGTGGGAAGAACAGTTTTAACTATTTTTTTTACACGTAAAATTTTGTTTTTCTTGAGTAGACGAGGCGCTGGTATATCTGCCGAGCTAGTGTCAAGACTTTTAGCTCAACCTCTATTAATAGTTCAATCAAGAAGTACACAAGAAACAGTTTATGCTGTTACGGTCGGCGTGGAGCGAATTGTTCTTCAAGTTTTGGCGACGTCAGTAGTTTGGATTGCTGATTTCTCACTCCTGGTTATCATGATTACGGGGTTATTGGTAGTAGATCCCATTACTGCAATCGCTACATTATTGGTCTTCTCTTTAATTGCGTTTTTTCTTTACAAATTTATGCACATTCGCGCTGGTAATCTCGGAATTGAAAGTTCGAACCTTAGTATTAAGAGCAGCGAAAAGATTGTAGAGGTCTTTGCATCATACAGGGAGTCAGTGGTTCGTAATCGTAGAGATTATTATGCGAGAAATATTGCATTACTACGATATTCGCTGGCCAACAGCGCAGCGGAGATTGGATTTTTACCTTATGTAAGTAAATATGTTATAGAGACTACGGTTGTAGTTGCTGCTGTGTTTATTGGAGCCGTTCAGTTTAGTTTGCAGGATGCTTCACATGCGATTGCAACTCTTGCAATATTCCTTGTTGCAGGAACTCGCATCGCTCCGGCCGTTTTGAGATTACAACAGGGGTCAATTTCGATTACAAATGGATTGGGTCTCTCTCTCCCAACACTAGATTTGATAGAGTCTTTAGGAAATTCTCCCATAATTGAAAATGTTGATGACACAGTGGATTCCAATCACGTAGGTTTCTTATCAGAAATAGTTATAAATAATGTGAGCCTCACATATCCAGAAAAACATGAACCAGCTATTGCAGATGTTTCACTCGTAATTCCTGCAGGAACCTCGATTGCTTTTGTAGGGCCTTCTGGAGCAGGTAAAACAACGATAATCGATATATTGTTGGGAGTTCTTCATCCTGACACCGGCACCGTTCTCATTTCAGGGTTACCTCCATTAAGTGCAGTTGCAAAGTGGCCGGGAGCCGTCTCGTATGTACCGCAAGATGTAGTGATTGCGGCGGGAACAATCCGGGAGAATATTTCATTAGGTTATCCTCTTTCAGAGGCCACAGACGAGTTAGTGATGGGCGCCCTAAAGGTTGCTCACTTGGATAAATTTGTCACAGATTTGCCAGATGGTATCGACACTCAAGTTGGTGAACGTGGCACAAGGATTAGTGGGGGACAGCGCCAGCGACTCGGCATTGCTCGCGCCATGTTCACACGCCCACATTTGTTAGTACTTGATGAGGCAACAAGTTCACTAGATGGAGAAACTGAAGCTAGTATTTCAGAGGCTATTCATGCACTAAGAGGTTCAACTACCGTTGTCATAATTGCACATCGTCTCTCTACAGTTAGAAATGCAGACACCGTGGTGTATCTATCTAAAGGGAAAGTATTGGCGGTTGGCACTTTTGATGAAGTGCGTAAAGCTGTTCCTGATTTTGATTATCAAGCGAAAATAATGGGGCTTTAAACTTACAGTTTTAACATTTGAGAATACAAATGAAGGTACTTATTGGCACCAACATCCATGCTGAAGTATTTTTCAGCTAAAGCCCTACATCTGATGGGCGTTTCGGGGTCTAAAACCAGTTGTATCAAATCAGTAGCACCCTGTTTCAAATTATCTGGATCGCCATCCAAAATCACCCCTGCGTCGAACTCTCTTATGAAATCATCCATATCGCCTAGGCCTTTATTAACTACTATGGGTCTGCCACAGGCTAAGAATTCACCTATTTTGGTTGGCATGGCGGCAGTGAGAGAGGGACCGGCATTCAATTTACAAACCGAGACTCCAAAACTGTAGTTTGGAATCAATTGAGCCATTTCAGCCTGTGATGAAGGTAGAACTCTCACTTCCCCGACATTTATCTTTTCTTTGTTTGATTCGCCAGGTCTTGCCCAGTGAGTTTCTGTTTCCGTCTGACTCCGTAATTCATCCATGAAGAGTGCACTCAAATGAAGGTCATAGTAGTTATTGTAAGTGCCCGAAAAGAGTGCCCTCATTTTGGAGGGCATCTTTGGGCTTAACTGAAATCTATCTAAGTCAACGGCAGTAGGAACAACGGTACGAAGAAGCGGTAGTCGTTCATTCCTCTCCTCAAGAATAGGGATAACTGCACTAGTCAACGTAGAGATACCAAGGCTTTGATGGCTGGCAATATTTTCTAACCCACGGTAAGAGCGGTAAAGCGTTCTATTAAGTAAATTATTTTGGATCATTACTTTTTGATCAGCCCACAAACTCCTAACATCCCACAAGACCGGTGCTCTCCGTGATGCAATCCCTGAAACGGCAGGAATATCACTTCGTGCATGGATGAGATTTGTTTTCGGAATTCCTCGCCGCAGATTGTTTAACCTATCCATCCCTCCTATGAAACCGTTTGCACCAAAAGCACGTGCATTCCAATCCACGCCAATAAGTTTAAAATAGTCGGCTAGCGCTGAATTTTGGTTAGATTTTTCATAACTAATTAAGTTGATTTTCAATCCGGCTTTGCTCAATCGAGAAATAAGAGGAGTAATTTGACTGCTTCCAACACCCTCAGATAACGCATCGATAGTGATGTAAGTGAGATCATAATTTTCCATTTTTTAACTAATCACTGATTCAATTACTTGGTCCCACTTATTTAGAAGGGTTTGCCTATTGTGTTTTTCACTTAAGTAATTTTGACCTCGAAGAACTTCTTCATGAGCAAATGTTGGATCACTCAGCAAGTTACTAAAATTCTCTAACCAAGCTTTTGAGCTTTCACAAACGGCTTTCACTCCAGCTTCGTTTGCTACACGGATGTATGCAGGGCTCGGAGAAGTCAGACAGGGTAGGCCAAGTCGCCACATAATGAGAAGTCTATTTTCTGGTTTTAACTTCTGCATAGGTACCGTCAAATCTATTGGAATCATTGAAATTGTGCTTTTTTTAGCTGATTCGACCAAACCAATTGAAGTCCAGGGGGTGATCCTTATTCGGTCAAATATTGGAAGCAGATCTCTTTTCAACAATTGCAAAGTATCCAATTTGAAATATTTACCTAATAATTGGAAGCACTTTTCATCTGTGACAAAGTCAAAATACAAGTCATGCTCTTTTGTCAGCTGGAAGAGAATTGACGAAATTTTTTGGACTCCACGGATGGTTGCTGGTTGACCTTCCCAAAGGATTATATTTTCCCTTAAAGATGTACCACCATTTAACTTTGGGGCGATAAGAGGAATTTCGTCATGCGAATCCAAAATAACATGAGTATTGGAGTTGAAAGGCTTGATTACTGCCTCTTGCTCTGGCGATGAGCAAATAACTGCACTAGAGGTTTCACAAAAATCTCTGACATGGTGGCTAAAAGGTTTGATGTTGCCGCTAATCTGCCCAGAGAGTTTTTTTGCCAAACCTCGAGCCATGTCATCACGAGGATTAAGGGGGGAAAGATAAGCATCCACTAAATCGAAAACGACCGGGACGCCTTTTTGGGAAAAACTAGTTGAGTTAAAGTCAGAGTTTTCACTCGCAACAATCACATCTACTTTTTTAGTTAGGTCGGTTACTAATTCATAACCCTTATCTTTAGCCCAAAAAAGTAAGCGGCGTCTATCACCAGCAGCTGCCAACGCCGGTGATAGTGGCGAGTAACCAATCTTTAATTGACTCATAGGCTCAGGGTCCATTCCAAACCTGCGTGCAGGCTGTCTACTGGAGCCCACCCAGATGCAAAAAGTGGCGAACCCTTTCCGACGATTGATAGTTCACTTGCTCCATATTTTTGTGAAGCAAAGCGTTTCCATTGAGTGGAATTTCCTAACAGCTCTTCTAATTTCCTTAATATTTCGACATTGGTAGATCCAAAAGTTGTCCCAATATCAACCTCGATCGAAGCTTGATGATCAATGATCCACGATATTGCGGAGGCAATATCTCTAGTTGTAATCCAATCGTGGATTGATGAAGTATCACCTAATTGAAGGAGTGCACCGCTCCTGAGCGCGTCTGTGAGAATTGGAATTAAACGGTCCTTATCCTGCATGGGCCCATATGGCTGGAAAATTCGCGCCCAAGTCAACCTAACCCCTGATCCAACTAAAATCTCTTTGACCGAGTTGAATGCCGAAACTTTTTGCTGCGCGTAGAAATTAACTGGCGCCAGTTTCGTTATTCCTGCGGTACTTGCCTCAGTTTGGTGCCCATATTCAGCACAAGTACCAAGAATTATTAGGTGTTCGATGTCGGTAAGAGCAATGTATTCTGCCAAATTGGTGGTGAATTGTGCATATAGTTGGTTGGAAGGATCATTCTTATAAAGATTATGAGTAGTTATCCAGGCAGTATGGATAACAATTTGAGGTTTCCATAGGAGCGTTTTTACAAAATCTTCAAAAAGAAATATATCGCCCAAGATTTGTTGACTTTCAATGTTCTTATTAAAAGTTCTTGAATAAACCAGAACATCATGTCCTTCTAATTCAAGCTTGTGGATAATTGGCGTTGCTATAAATCCATTTCCAATGACAAGAATCTTCACGGCAATTTAGCTCTCAAGTGAACGAGCATATTTGGCAGCAGCGGTTGAAAACGAGAGCCCACTCGCATCTTTTTCTGAGATTGAGAATTCCTTCAATGGCCAGTTGATGTCCAATTCGCCAAATGGGTCAATAGAGTATGCACTTTCCGGCGAATAAGTTGCACTCAAACAGTACTGAATAATTGTGTCTGGGTGAAGTGTCTGAAATCCGTGGGCAATACCCGTGGGTAGATAAACCTGTATCCCATTTTTAGCATTTAACTCGAATGTCGCACATTTCCCAAAGGTTTTTGACTCTGGGCGTATATCAACTATTACATCAAAAATAGAACCTTGAATACAAGTTATGATTTTTTCTTCCGCATACGGTGCTATTTGAAAGTGTAAGCCTCGAATTGTGCCCGCCCTTGGATTTATAGAGGCAGCAAATGAATCTACTCCTTCCTGGAACTCAAGAAGGGGTTGAATCTTTATGAAAGTTCCGCGAGAGTCGAAAGAAGAATTAGATTCAGTTACTCTTATGCCTTCGATTTCGCCAGCGGGAATGCTTATCACCTGACATCTACTTCATGCATGTTTGGAATTGCACACCAAAGGCGCGTCTGACCGTTCAAATTTTCTCTCAAGAATTCAGCAATTTCACTCTTTATATTCCAAGGAAAAATCACTACATCTGTCGGCGCTTTCGAAAATAGTTCTTGTGGTGAAATTATTTCGATTCCATTGGGTGGCATAAAACGACCCTGTTTTTCTAGACTGGCATCGGCAATCGCCGAGATTAAGCCAAGATCTACGTTTATTGAATTTAGTATTGTGCTTGCCTTTGCAGCGGCACCATATCCATAAATTTTCCTATTATTTTCCTTTGTATTGCGTAACCAGACAAGAAATTCGTTTAAAACTTTTGCAACTTTCTCTGAATAAGCCCTCCAGTCTTCAGAATTAAACAGCCCATTCAAGACTTCACCTGCAATGATTTTTTGGACTTGTGGGCCTAGAACGTTTTCGCTCTTGAATCTCGATAACCAATAGCGATTGGAACCGCCGTGAATCGTAAGTTCTTCGACTTTTAGGAGTTGTAAACCATGCAACTTGCCTAATCTCGCTACAGAAAATGCTGACAAATATGAGTAATGCTCATGGTAGATAGTATCAAATTGCATACCTAGCAAGATATTGGCGAGGGAAGGGTTTTCAATGCTGATCTGTGTATCTGGTCCACAAAGAATAGACAATCCCTTGATTATATCTGTTAAATCGGGGACATGAGCCAAGACGTTGTTTGCAACAATTAGTTTGGGGTAGCCGTGCTGTTGCAATATATCGGCAGCTAACTGACTTGAAAAGAATTCAGAAATTGTATTAATTCCAAGTTTTCTAGACAGCTGGGCTACGTTTTCCGCTGGTTCCACTCCTAGAACCTCAATATCGTACTTCAGAAAATTTTTTAGTAAGTAACCATCATTACTCGCAATTTCAAGTACCCAGTCGCCAGGTAGAAACATTTTTTCTTGAATTCTCTCGTCAACATAGGATGAGGCGTGTTGCAAGAAAGTAGTGCTGATAGAGGATAAATATCGGTAATCCCTAAAAATTCTTTCCGGAGTAACAACATCGGCAACCTGACCTAAACCGCACTCTGGGCAAATACGTAGATGCAATGGAAATTTTTCAATTTTTGTAGTTTGGGAAACTAGCAACTCATTGGCAATTGGTAAGTTGCCTAGATCTAAAGCCGAAAACAGTTTTGTCCCGCTGCATCCTCGACAAAATTCACTCCCTCGACCCTCTATAAATGGGTGGGATTGGACAATGTCATCAGGCATATCTATCCCCACCTCTGAAATGAATTGCTCGGCCGGATTGCATCTTATACTAGCCAAAAGGGAGGCACGAAAAGGCTAAGTTCTTTTGTCCCAATTGCCTTTTCTGTTAGCGCAGAGGGCAAAAGAACAAAAAGATTTTGATTTAAGCGTTAAATAAAAACTACTGTGGCTTGGGCGGGGATCGAACCGGCGACCTAACGATTTTCAGCCGTTCTCTCGTACCAACTGAGCTACCAAGCCAAACGGGGTCCTGTTATCTGCCTCAAACAAGAACGACACTAAAACCTTTGTGACCCGGACAGGACTTGAACCCGTGACCTCCGCCGCTACAGGGCGGCGCGCAAACCAACTGCGCTGCCGGGCCTTAAGAAAGAAGTAAACAATAAGCAGCTCTTATGTCACCTTAAAGCCTTTACTACCAAACTTTTACAACTTGTCTTCCGTGCCCACAACGGGATTCAAACCCGTGGCAGAAATGATAACGAACACAAAAGTTTTTGAAACAAATAGCAAGAGACTGAAGTTTAAAAAGTAAAACTTAGAAATCGAGGAGCTTTCTAAATTTATCTACTTGGGTTTCCCTTTCCAAATTTGGATTGGAAACTTGTAACTCATCGAAACGCGTAAGCAGATTATTGCCGTAGCCCTGTAAATCGCGCGCTAACGGTATTTTGCCAAGGATAAAGAAGGTCCTTGCTTGCACCGCAGATAAGTTTATTCGCGCGAGCACAACACTAATTTCATTCAGGTCAGCAGGCGTATCAGATTGATCCACTTTAGAAAAGTATTTATCCGCTTTTGTTAGGCTCTTAATAATATCGGGGTAAGTGAAACCATTCATGGAGCAGGTGATATATTTCTCCAATTGGATTAAATCCCAAGGGGTATTATTCAATAAGATATTCCGAATTGGGCATGATTCTTTCTCACGATTGAGAGCTTTCAAAACGTCTGCACGGATTAAACTTGCCTGAATCGATTTTGGATAATAGTCATACACCTCTTTAGAAATCGAATCGATTTTGCTGGCATCCCCCAGTGCGGCTAATGGCTGGAGTGCTTGGGTCGAATATTCAGGCTCTGATCTCAGTTCAATTGTTGCAAGCTCAATATTCGAAAGGGTTTGCGCAGTTGCCTTGTTGAGCAGCGCTGTTTGGACATTTGTACGAAGGACTCCATCAAAATAAATGCGCTGACTCAATGTAAAACAAGAAACAAAAAGCAAGAAAGAGAGTGCGAGGGAAGCGAACCTTAAGGCTACGAGATGAGAAGAGAAACCTGACCCCGTAGCCGAGGCTCTTTGGTTGGGGTTATCTGCTTGAACTAGCCCGGAAGCGACTGCAACTCCAGCAAATAAATAAAGCCAAATTCCTATTCCGGGCTGCTCGAGTGACACAATTCCATCAATAAACATAGAGATAAATGCAACCGAGGCTGAAACTGCCACCACGCCGCTCGTACTGATATTTTTTAGGTGAGATGCAGAGTAGAAGAGCGCTACCGCCAAAATTGCTAGAAGAAAGAACATAGAAATCAAGCCGTAGTTTGCACCGATATTGAGGAACCAGTTGTGCGCGTTATCCATTCTGGTTGTTGTGATCAGTTTGAGTGATCCAGGAGACATATATTTAGGGGTTACGTCATAGAGCTTGTCTGGACCAACGCCGAAAATTGGGTAATCTCTCATCACATCTAAAGAAATTCTCCAATATTCGATTCGAGCTTGGAAAGATGCCCTCGCAAAAACGCCAGCAAAAATAAATTTACCAAAAACTCCCAGAAGCGTGGTAATTGTTCCCAAGATCCAACCGGAAATTAGTAATTTTGTAACCCAAGGCTTTCTTAATCTTTGTGTAAATAATATTGAAAAAGCTAGGGCAATTGAAAAAAGAATTATCAAGTAACCCTGCACCGCAGCGGCAAAAGTACAACTCGCAATTAGAGCAAACAACAACGCCAGTTGTTTGAGTCGGTAAGTCTTTGAAACAACACTATATGTAAGATGGTAGGCAAACAAGACAGAAAGCATTCCACCTGCAAAGTTGCTATTGCCGAATGTTAGGACGACAGGTGAAATTCCTCTTGTATCCAGCTTGGCAATATCAATACCTATACGTTGCAACGTTGCATAAACGGCCATGAACCACGAAAGCATTGTGATTATCTGGTGCATTTTTGAGGCACTAGAGGATCTAAATGTCTTTACCGCATAAACAAAAATTAGGATTACAAAGAAATAATAAAAGAGTCCATTCCCTCTGCCAAATTGTCCAAACAATCCCCTCAGCAACGGCACGCCAGATTGAGACCAAGAGACAATCATTGAAATCGCAAAAAGAGTTACTAATGCCCAAAGTGATTTTGGAAGAGGTCTAACCGCATCTACATTCTTATTCAAAAACAACTTAATTGAGATATAGGTCAACCCAATTGCAAGTACAAACAACTTTGAAACCGTGAATGAATCGAAAATGAAAGGAAAAGTTGTGACTGTGGCAGTAATAACTACCAGTAAGAGTTGGTTAAATAGGTCAAGTTGTGGGCCGGCTTGCTTCGCCGGAGCCGCGGTAATTCTTTTTTTGGCCACACACTGAGTCTAGTTTTAAAAAGGATTTATTCCGCTAATTAGCTCAAAATTCAAAAAGAACGGTTCATGTTTTGTAATGGTGGCTTGGGCCGGGATCGAACCGGCGACCTAACGATTTTCAGTCGTTCGCT
>JBBAKX010000013.1:0-41323 GCA_040403315.1 Flavobacteriales bacterium | reverse complement strand
AAATACAAGTTGAATCATTGAATGCTGCATTTTGCCAGCAAGCCAATCCTGTAGGTTGAGCTGGTTGTGTTCCAGTTACATCCCAGGAACAAGAAGTAGTGTTGAATGCTGCATTTTGCCAACAAGCCAATCCTGTAGGCTGAGAAGGCTGCGTTCCAGTTACATCCCAAATACAAGTTGAATCATTGAATGCTGCACTCTGCCAACAAGCCAATCCTGTAGGTTGAGAAGGCTGCGTTCCAGTTACATCCCAAGAACAAGTCGTCTCATTGAAGTTCGCACTTTGCCAACAAGCTAATCCTGTAGGTTGAGCAGGAAGTGATGCTGGTTGGGTGATGTTACCTGAAACAGTAGATGAACATCCAATTGCATCAGTTACCGTGAAGTTGTAATCTCCAGCTGATACTGTAAATGTTCCTATTCCACTGTATGGAGCAGTTCCTCCGCTTGCGGTAACTTCAACTGTGGTTGTTCTGCCAAAACAAGTGATTGTGCCAGCATTAGCTTGTGCCGTAACGCCTTCTTCAACAATCAATTGCCCCGGTTCATACACCGGAATGTAGTTTGGAATGCTGTCGATTTGCGCCAAGTTAGATAGAACGATCTGATAAGTTCCTGGCGTAAGTGAGTCGATGCTCACCTCTGCGCCAGATTGGTTCAAAATGGTGTAGTCTGGACCACTCGCTAAAACAGTAGAATCAACAAATTCGTATTGATAAAACTCCTTTACAGAAGTGAATTCAATGGTTGAGTCGGTGCAGCCTTTCACTTTGTCTTCTGCACGCACAAATAGCTGCATTGGTGTAATATTAAGTTTTCCTACACCGTACGATATATCAAAGTTATCCGATATTAAAGCTCCTGGAGCAATAACCCACTCCCCAACTGAAACACCTGTAATCAAGTTCATGGAAGTATATCCTGAAATTGAGTCCGGCGCGGAATTGTCATCCACTGCATCTAAGGAGTCGAGCAAAAGAATAGCGCCTTCATTGCTGTTCTCATTGAACGTGTTAGAATTTACAATGCGTCTTCCGCTGCCAGTCGATAGTCCGTTAACGATTGGCGTTCCATTCACCAATGATTCGCCATTTACAATTCTTCTGCCCGAGCCTGCTGCTAAAGCGTTCACAATTCTTCTGCCTGATCCTAAAGTCGAAGTATTAACGATTCTTCTTCCACTGCCTGCAGAAAGTGCATTGTATATGGTTAGATTTACTTCATCTGTTTCTAAATCGAAAATGGATTCTGGTGCAAGTGATACATAATTTGTTGTGTCGAACTCTACTCCATTTACGATTCTTCGGCCACTGCCAGCAGAAACAGAATTCGCTTCAACTTTGCCACTAGCGAAGAAGCTTAAATTCTCCAAATCAGCAGCTGTTAGAGATCTTCCTTCAGCAATTGTTTTACCCTCTGCTACAATCACTGTGCTCGACATCGTCGACTGGTGAGTAGCTTTTAGAGAATCCAAGAATATTGTTAATTCTGTAGGGTTTATATTTTCTGTAATGAAATCATATTGGAATTGAATTGCTTTTCCATCAATAGCCTCACCATATTCCAAAGTTGTATCTTTTGGAGTAACAGTGACCGGCATTCGTTCGATAGTCAATACCCCATCGATGAACTGATAGTTGTATAATTCTGCCAATGTCTGTGATTCTGGAAGTGACAAGTCTGTAACAGACGAATTCGCCCTTCTGAAATACAAACCAACATTTGAAAAAGTATTGGCCGATGAATAGAATGTTAGATCATCTAGACCAAGTTCGATTAAATTCAATCCTGTTGAAGCCAAAGGAGTTCCATTTACTGACACTTCAATTTCATAGGCTGGGATTATCTCCCCGAATAGTTTGGTTGCGCTGTTCACCACAACACGAATATTTTGTGGAATAGTTCCAAAGAAGTACAATGAGTCACTTAACCCTCCGTCGAAACCACTGTTGGTTAATGCAGGGTTGAATACTGTAAGCGGTGGATTTCCATCAAATACAGGGATTTGAGCTACCAGTTGTGTATCGCTCAAAAACTCTACATCAAGCGTATCGTATTGGAAGATAATCGAAGCCTCTTCATCAAAGTTATTTCCGTGAATAATCACGTTGATAGGCTGCTGACCTGAAGTTAAAGAAGAATCTTGTAATTCAATTGAAGCAATAGAAGGCAGTGGATTTGAGAAGCTATTCAGCGTCGCATCTACTTGAATAAATCCTGCACCAGTAGCATTGTCGAAACCTGGAGTTTCCATGTCGATGGCATTGTCTTTCAACAAGGCTTTCATCTGCGCTCCAGTGATATTCTGATTTTGGAACTTCAATTTAGCTTCTTGAATCAAGGCAGCTGCACCAGCAATATGTGGAGCCGCAGCAGATGTTCCAAAGAAATTCGGGAATGCATCTCCATCTATATTTACTCCACCTAAACTCACTGTAGTGTTGATACCATTCGGGCCACAGAAGTCTGGTTTGTTTCGATCAACCCCATCGATAGCAACGCCTCCACGCGAAGAGAAGCTAGCGACAGTTGGCGGATTTACACCATAAGCAGGCGTGTTTGAAAACAGAACAGCACCAACCGACATCGCACTTGCTGCGTTTGCTTGAGCAACAATGGTAGAGGTTCCTTGTGCATATTCATTAAAGTTTATGCTACCTCTAAAGATGATGTACTTAAAACGAACATTCGCGGTACCTGATTTTCTGGTTACGATCAGATTGGCATTTACATTCGAACGAACTACAAATGGAAGGATTTCAAGTGGATCGCCAGTGATGTTATTTCTATTGAAACCAAACAATCGATTGCCAAATTGATCTACCAAATAAATGTCAAGGTCGTTTTGCGCCCCGTTGTTTTGTTCTAGCGAGTAGAAATCATCTTCCCACTGCATTGCAATTGTGTAAGTGCCTTGTTCAAGCGAAATACTTTGATAAACATCTCCTCCTCCAAAGTTATGCGCTTCTCCTGTGTAACCTGCAGGAGCTGTAGTTGGATTGAAAATGCCCTCATACGATCGGCTGCCGAAATTTCCTGCAGATGTAATGTAACTTACTCCTTGTGCCGAAACTTCTTCTACGGCTTTAGAAATTACACCATCTTGGAAGAATGGCTCTGTGATGTAAGTAATATCGTCGACCAAAATTGAACATCCTGAATCGGCTAATTCTTTAATTCCTTCGGCAAAGTTTCCTGCGGAGATGAATCCAGTTCTGAAGTAAAGTTCCGCATTAGGCGCAATATCATGTACGATTTGAAGCATGGCGCGACCTTCGTCGGATGCTCTTCCATACGGGTAATCGAGTGTTACATTTACAGGCAATGTATAATTTGGATTGTTAAGTCCTGGAAGATCTCCATTGGTTACGTCTAATGAAGCAGGGTTGCCGGCTTTTGTATTGTAGCTGTCGGACAAAATACCCACTTTAACTCCTTCACCAGAAATCTGCCAGCCAGTTTTTGCATTTACGCCTCCGATGGCAAGATCTCCTTGTGTGGTAGTTAATCCAGTAGCAGGGAAATTGCCATTGATTGGAGAATAATAAGGCCGCACATAATTGATCAACTCTGGCAATGAATCCAATTTGGTCAAATTCGCAATAGGGAAGAAGCCAGTAATAATCAACGTAGAATCGCCATTGTCGATGATGTTGTTCAAGCCATATTCGGAGGTTTGCAGTAAGGCAAATAGTGTTTCTGTTTGACCAACATTCGAAATCACCTCGATCAATACTTGGCCTTCAATTTCGCTGATGGAGAAGATTTCATTTGCGGTTGTAGAATCTGCAAATGTTTCAGGGAAGAAGAACAATTGTGTTAGTTCAGAACCAATCAGGTTGCTGATGGTATCGTTGGTTGGTGGTTGGTAGTATGGGATAATACAGTTGGTAACGATCACTTCCACACTCGCAGAAGCTTCACAGCCATTGGCATCCACTACTTGGTAATTGTAAACTCCTGCAGTAAGATTGAGGGTATCAGATCCGCTAAAGATGTAAGGCGCAGATCCGCCAGTTACAACCAATTGCACATTACCGGTAATTTCGTTTGTTTCAAGACAAACAATTAAACTGTCGCCGGTTGCTCCTGTGAGAGAAACGTTGCAGGTTACATTCTCATCAATTTGACCGTTGCAATTGTCGTCGATTCCGTTGGTGATTTCTGTTGCCTCAGGATTGGCATTAGGGTTCTCATCGTTGCAATCGCCGCCAAATGAAATGTAGTTTTGTGGTTTGTTGCAAGGCGAATTTACTTCAAGCATGGTTGTAGGGTCTCCAAAACCATCACCATCGAAATCCGCATAAATATTTGTGTTGTATGATCCAACCCAGTTTGAACCTGCAACACTACTGCTCAAGGCGAAATTATTCAATACGCCATACTGGATAAAGTTATTTTCAATTAAGGTTGTAACTGCTGCATTTTCACCATTCGCAATACCTTGGTTGAATGTGTAGTTGGCGGCCAAGTTAGGAGCATCGGATAAATTGGCTACTTGATTTGCGCGGATTTCATTTCTTGTTCTCGCAGTATTCCAATACCTCAATTCATCTATTGCGCCATTGAAATGTTTCAAGTTATATTCAGGCCAAGCCCCTAGAGTTACAGACTCCGTAATGGAAATGAAGTCTCTCGCAACATCAGAAGCTGTTGATTCTTCAAGACCATTTACATAGAGTTTAATGATATTTTCGGAATCTCTAGTTAGCGCAATATGATACCAATTGTTTGGTTGAACTTGGCTAATAGAGTTCATAAACAGCCCAGTAGGTTGTTCAGCCAAGCCAAATTCAACACCGATATAACCTGATGGATCAATACTGATTCGGTACCAGTTTCCTGCACTGCCTAATTCTGTTGAGCGGTTTGCTATAAGATATGCTTCTTGTGCAGGAAGAGCATTTGCACGAGTCCAAAATTCAATGGTAAATGGATTTGTACCAATATTGAAATCAGGAATTGTTACAAAGTCATCTACACCATCAAAATCAAGTGCATTGTTTTCGTCTTCTGTACCTGAGCAGTTTTGGTCAATTCCATCGCAGGTTTCTAATGCAAGTGGGTTTATTGAGAAATCAGCGTCATTGCAATCATTACTGTTGTTGGTATAACCAAATGGAGTCCCACAAATTGAATTCGACAACATGCTGTTATTTAAATTCCCAAATCCATCTCCATCCTCATCGCGATACACCAAAACAGGTTCAATGCCTGAACAACTCAGACCTGTAACTACGCCTCCTGTGCCAATCCAGTTAGAGTTTGGACCGGTGAGTGTAAAATTGATCAAGGTGGCACTGTTACCGTTTTCAGATGCATCAAGCAAGGTCGTAACACCGAAGTTATCTCCCAGTACGTCACCTTGATTGAAATTGTAGGCAGCAATTAAACCTATAAGCCCAAAAGACTGCTCGCAATTGTATCTTGATGAAATTTCTTCATCACAAAGCATGCGATTGTAAACCAATACTTCATCAATATCGCCTTGCCAATTCTCGATGCTTGGGCCAGGCCATTTTGCTCCAATGATAAATTCAGCATTTTCATCTCCGATTGTAGGCCCTGGAGCAGGAATAGCGTAATCGGTAGATGTAACGTTTATTCCATCAATAAAGAGAGCGGTACTATTGAATCCACGCACAACAGCATAGTTATGCCACAAGCCATCGGTTGGGAATGGAGTTCCAGTTTCCCAGCTATCACCGATTCTAAAATTTCCTAAAGTATTGTAACCGATCGAAAACTCTCTTCCTTGTGATAGGATATCAGCTGAGGTTCCTGGTATAACTTCGTTCGCACGCGCCCAAACAGATACTGTATAAGGATTGTTGTTGTTTGGAATGAGTTCTACCGGACCCAAAATGTAGTTGTCTGGTCCGCTGAAATTAAGCGCTGAACCTTGACTTGAAAAGAAGCCTTCGCCAATGAAAAAATCTTGCGGTGAAGTAATGTTTTCAACTGTAATTAATCCTTGTGAAATGTTCGAAGGCACTAAAGATTGCCAACCTTCTCCATTGAGTTGTCCAACGTTAAATGCAGCTTCATTCGCTCCTTCATCCAACAAGAATGGTTCATATCCAAAAGAAATATTTAAGCTTCCATACCCTCCAGATGTATTGACATTCCAAAATGTGTTTACAGATTTTGTCGCCGAAACAGGTGCATTTGCGGCATCTGGATGATCTCCTGGAAGTGCACTTGCAATAACAACTAGGCCTTCGCTTGGAGAATTTGCTTGTATGGTTAGAGGCGCAAAACCGATAGGACTTCCAATTGGGTAGAATTGGGTAGAATTGATATCAAATCCTCGGTCAAGTGCTCCGATTAAATAGCTATTCTGAGAACCACCAATGATTTCTGTGAAAATAGTTGTAGAAACCTTATTGGCAATTGTTCTAAGTTTTCCATTGTTAAATTCTAGACTTTCGCTTACCGAAAAATCGGTGTCGAACTGAACATCAGATGGGTTGTTGATAGATAGGTTATTGAATGTTCCACCGTCTAACCCATTGATTGTTTGTTGAACTTCTCCTTGGAAGGTTACATCTGGGAAATTCACCAAACCTGAGTTGCCAAAAATCTGACCACCGAAAACAATCGGTTGATCGCCTATGAGTGAGCCCGAATTGCTAACTTGAATATTTCCGCTGAAAAGAGATACAGTAGATCGAACATCAAGAGTCCCGCTCGAAATTGTGAGTTGAGATCCAATTTCGTTGTAGAAGTTTACCCGTGGGTGAATTTCTGTTGATCCATTTGATTTTGTAATTACTCCCGGAGAGATATTATTTATTGTAAGCGTTCCAACTTCTCCAGAACTGTAAACTATAGAACCTGTGCTAGAAAAATTGAAGTTGTTTAAATTGGTTATTGTAGCATTGGTTTCATCGCCTAGAAAATCGATATTCCCGTTTCCTACCCAGTCAATCGTACCGAAATTTTGAATCGTGTGTTGTTGCGAAATTGCTACCGAACCGAGGATTGACAATGTAGCCAAGCCTTGAATTTCA
This sequence comes from Flavobacteriales bacterium, assembly GCA_040403315.1. Taxonomy (GTDB): domain Bacteria; phylum Bacteroidota; class Bacteroidia; order M30B66; family M30B66; genus CAMCXT01. Next base: position 34,310 of record JBBAKX010000013.1, on the reverse strand, counting down.
GTTGTTAAATTCCCTCCAAATGTTCCTCCGTTCCAAGTGAGCAAACTGCTGTTCAACATTCTCAAGGTACCATTACCATTGAGCAATCCTGAATTAAAGTCAAGGCTTCCTCCTATAGGAAATGAAACTAGCGTATTTATTAAAACCGATGAACTAGAGAGCTTCAAATTCGCGTTTCCTGTAAAAGCAGTTGCTGTATTGAATTCAACCGTTGAATTGGAAATTTCTAAAAGGGTTAATGGACTCCAATTAATGACTGCATTGTTAAAAAAGACTACATTATCAAAACTCAATCTGCCCTGTGTGATTGAAATATTTCCATCGTTGGTGATTGTTACTCCATTGCCCAAATCTGTTAACCCAGAGGTAGATTTTGTAATCGTTCCGCCGTTGTTGATCGTGAAAGTTGATGCCGTATTTCCATTGTTAGAGAATTGACCATTCGCACTAAATTCAATAGTGTTGTAGCTGTTCAATGTTACATTTCCGCCATCAAAGAAGATGTTACCAGCTGCAGCATTCCAATTGAAACTACCTTGATTAATAATGTTTGTAGCACCATTGTAGTTTTTATTGCCTGTGCCTAAGTTGTTAAATGTACCACCGCTTTTCACCAAAATAGTTCCTTCTCCACCGATATTTCCTTGAGTGAAATCAAGTGAAGCTGAAGACTCTATGCTGGCAACAGCATCAGAGAATACTACAAAGTCGCCCGAAGAAACAGACAAGGTTCCATTAACGATAAGGTCCACTCCTGGAGCATCGAGAATTTCGAGCCGCCCTACAGAAACAACTGCCAAAGAAGCTCCTGATTCGATAATTAACTGATTTGCTATGATAGCATTGTTAATGGAAACATTGTGTCCATTTCGGATGGTGATAATTTCAGATGAAAAGATTGGCGGGTTGATCGCAGGAACCCAGCAAGAACCAATTTCAGTTTCCCAAATCGTTGGATTGTTCCAAACTCCTGATGAAATGGTTCTGTAGTTTAATGTTGGAGCAACAGCTTCGGATACCACCCAGTTTGATGTTGGTCCGTTCAAGCTAAAATTGATAAGTGTGCCATTACGTAAATTACCCGAGTTATCGTTCAAGTTTGAAATTCCAGCATTGTTGCCAGAAGGAGTTCCTTGATTAAATTGGTAATAAGCCACTAAACCTGCTTGTGGGGCAATGGGACAATTGTAATTGTTTGAAATTTCTGAAGCACTTCTTGCAACGTTCCAAATCCTGACCTCATCAATCGATTTTTCATTAAACTCTTGAACGATCCCATTGAATAAACCTGCTCCAATAATCGAAGACGTTACCAATGCGGGTGTGTTGGTTGAAGTGAATGTGCCATCCTGAACACCATTCAGATACATAGTGATAGAGGGTCCGCTTTTAACAGCAGCTACATGATACCATGTATTTGATGACAATATTGTATTTCCATTAAATTGATTCAAGGTAAAAGTTGCGCCATTTCCAATTGCAAGGCGAATCCTAGAATTCTGTACCGCGAAATTTACATAGCCATTCGTCGTGTTGTTTCCCCAACCAAAAATTGTAGCTGATGTTCCTGAGAAATTCACCCAAGCTTCGAGGGTGAAAGTAGAGGTGTAAGCAATGGTTGGACTAACAACTACATGATCGTTGGTATTGTCAAAATTGAGTGCATTGCTACTCGTTTGAGAAAAAGATAAAAGACTAATTAGCAGCGCAGGCAGCAAAAACAAGTACTTTAATTTCATTTGGTGTTTGTTAGGGTTGGGGATTGGTCAATACTGTGACATGAAGCATCACCAAAGAAAACTTAGGTGTTGATACTCAATAAAAATTCCAAGAAGAGTTAGCGGTTAACTGGAGCGAGAAATACTACGCATCATATGTCAGGTTAAGGTTAGGGTGCGTAAAATTAAGTCATTTCGATGAGATGCACAACGATGCGCTAAGTTCTTGAATGACTTAATAATAAAGGATTTGGGCAAATTGGTTGGATTTTCCCACAACCTTAAAGACCTCGAAAAGCAGTAATTCTAATGTAAGTTTTGTGCAGTTATAAGTGAAATCACTCATTCTGCAAGCCAATTCTGCTTCAGGTGTTTTATTTCCTTAACCTATTTAAAATTTATAGGTAATTGCATTGATGTTCATGCCTGCACCAACAGAAGCGAATACAACATTATCGCCTAAGTTAATATGATGGTCTGCCAATTTACCTTTCAGAATGAGATCCAATAATGTAGGCAATGTTGCTACTGAACTGTTTCCCAATTTATTGATGATCATTGGCATGATGTGTTCGGGAATATTTACCTCATTGTACAACTTGAAAAGCCTTTGGAGTATCGCCTCGTCCATCTTTTCATTTGCCTGATGGATCAAAACTTTATGAATGTCTTTCAAGGTTAACTTTGCTTGATCGATGCATTCTTGTACCAAAGATGGAACGTTGTTGAGCGCGTATTCATACAATTTGCGCCCTTCCATTTTTAGGTAAATTTCATGTTTCGCATGGTGCGGACTATTCGATCCTTTCATGCCAAGCAGGTGTGCTTCGTTGATCGCATCGGTTCGAACAGATAGCGACAATATTCCTGTCGGCTCTTCACTCTCCACCGCTTCCAAAATTGTAGCACCCGCGCCATCCGAATAAATCATCGAATCACGGTCATGTGGATCGGAAACGCGCGACAACATTTCTGCCCCAATCACCATAATCCTTTTTGCGTAACCCGATTTGATCTGATAATTGGCCTGAATGATGCCTTGAAGCCAGCCCGGGCAACCGAAAATTAGGTCGAATGCTGCTGTTTTAGGGTTGTTAATTCCTAGTTTGTACTTTACTCTAGAGGCGATGCTCGGTACTATATCTGACTGTCGATTGTCTTTCTTAACATCTCCAAAATTGTGTGCAACGATAATTCCATCGAGCGTTTCTCGATCAAAGTCGCAAGAACGAATCGCATTCTCTGCAGCAATAAAAGCTAAATCTGATGTAACCATCGAATCGTCAGCATAGCGGCGCTCTTCGATGTTTGTGATCTTTTGAAATTTACTAATCACATCATGGGTCTCCCCAGTTAGGATCTGTTGTTTCTGGTCATAGAATACATGTTGCAAAAAATCTTTGTTTTCAACAATATTCTTTGGGATATAACTGCCAGTTCCCTTAATCTTTGTGTAAATCCTACTGCTCATGGAAAGGGAATAATTTGGCCTTAACGGCAGCAAGGTAAGGCTAAAACCCGACCAAGCCGTAATGTGCCTCTAGCTATCCTTTTCAAGAGCCTTCCAATGCAATAATAGTTATAGGTTCGAGACACGACTCTAGTCAATCGAATCGATATAATTCACAGAATTATCAAACCCAATTATAAACGGATTTACTTGTAAACAGCAACGAAGCCTTGAACTTTGTCTACTGTTTCATTGATCATCTCTACACTTAAAATGTAAAAATAGGTACCATCAGTTACCGCTTTTCCATCCATGTCGGTTCCATCCCAAATCGAAATGGATGGCCCAATTTCCTTTATTAATCTGCCCCAACGATTGTAAATGAGCGCGCTGTAAATTTTTCCACCTTCAACATTGAATTCCAAGTAATCGTTGGTGCCATCACCGTTCGGACTAAATGCGTTCGGGGTATCGTCGAGTGTGCAATTTACTTCCTCTACAATGATGCTATTCCAATAATAACAACCATTTGCATAGGTTACTACCAAAGAAACTGTGTCCGTTTCATCAATCGTTAGTTGCTGTCCATTTGAGCCGTCATACCACAAATAGGAAACAACATTGTCAGGCCCAACGAGTGTATAGGTCTCTCCTTCACAAAATCTTGGATCGCCAGCAAAATTAAATGATGGCACTTCAAGTACATTGATGTTCGCAGTGCTGGTCGACGAATAACAGTAATTGATGTTCAACTGCAAGCCAAATGTGCCATTCAATGTTTCGTTGAAGCCAGGAATATATACCGAGTTCGGACCGTTCGTCACAAAGTTACTGGACCCCGACCAAGTAACCTCTTCGCCTGTAACCGTTGTAGAATCTCCGTTGTAGAGAAACAGTGTGTCGCCTTCGCAAATTGTTTCAGGGAAAATCAATAGCGGATTTACAGGCGGAATTGCCGATACAAAAAGCGACACTGTGTCAACTCGTATACAATTGCTATCTCTAGATGTGAGCAAATAATTTCCACTATTTTCTATCTGTGCATTGGGGATAACTAAGTTTAAATTATTGCTTGAAATTCCAGCTGGTCCAGCCCAATTGTATTGGTAATCGCTTTGTTGATCCACCTGAAGGGTTAACGTTTGACCAGCACAAATCGAGTCGGAATTGGTGTATTGTGGAATTTCTAATGTTCTTAAGATGAGCTGAACTGTGTCTCGGTCGTTCGAACAAAATCCTTCCGACAAAATGGGAATATAAATATATGTTCCTGCTCCTGATGTAGCAATGTCGGGAATAAACAAATCGTTGTTGCCCGAAGAAAATTGATTTGGACCACTCCAAGTTGCGGATATAATTTCAGGGATCAACTCAGGCTGGATGTTAATGGTATCGCCCGGACAAAACACTTTCTCATCGATGATCGGAGCGATGTTTATTCCCGTAAGCAAATCTAAGGCTTGCTCAAACCATGCACTTCTGCAGCCTGTTGAGGTGTCGATGGCGTAACCTCCAATGATTTGTCCGTCGTTGATTAAATTGTAAGGCAAGGATTGAGTAATGCCCAAAAGATTGGTGTCGGGCATTTCATTCCAAACAAATGGGAAGTTCACATCTGTAGATAAAAACAGAGGAGTTCCCGGACAAACTTCACCAGGGTAAATGGTATCAGGTTGAGGTGGATTAGGGTTGAGTGTAAATTGTATCGAATCGCTTAGAATGCAACCAATAGTATCGCTCACTGTAACAATCACATTGGAGGTTTCGGTAACTATGTAAGTTGGTCCCGAGAGATTTCCAGGTAGCCACAAAATGGTGTCTGCAACCGGATTGGCTGATAGCAAAACACTTCCCCCTTCACACAAAACTGTAGGTTCTCCTACAATTTGAAGGTCAACCGCTTCTAAGCCTTCTCGAACGGTAAAAGTAAGGGTGTCGATGTTCGAACAAAGTTCCACCCGAACAGAATAGGTTCCTGGTTGATCGATATATTTCAAGGTATCGGATCCCGATAATGGTGCTAACCACGTGTAATTCAAATTCGTATCTGGCGCAAGGCGTATTAAGGCATCCAATCCTCCACAAATATTACTGGTGATAATTGAATCATAGATTACTGCTTGAATATTTCTGATTTCAACGGTTTCAGAAAGAAGCTGACAACCATCGAGGTCGATTAAATTATAATAGTAATCTCCTGGTGTAACCACATTGATTTCGAAACTATCAGGAAGTGTTTCTCCGCCAGGCCCTAGCCAACTGATCGACAAACCAGGGTCGGCGATCAGCAAAACGGAATCTTCAGGACATTTTCTGCCATCTTCAGGATTGGTTAAAATAGGAGGCGCTTCTTTGTAGGTGATTTGCTTTATTCTTTGAGCATTCACAGAACAACCAGTGATGGTATCGGTGTAATTCATCGAAATGCCTACAGATGCAGGTGCATTGAATGAGTAAGATGTTGGTGTAGTAGAAACAGACGTGCCGAATAGAATGGCTGAGGTAAAAGGGAAATTCGCAGGGAAAACTTCCCAACCAATGGTGATTGTATCGCCCGGACAAAGGCCTTCGGTACTGGTGATCCAATTTACAGTGAGTTGCGGCTGATTGCTCACATTTTGAATCACATAGATGTCGTATTCGATCACTGTGAGCACATCGCTATTGCCTGGAGGCGCATAAAATTCGATTCTGATATGAACCGGTCCCGTTTGGGTAACCCTGAAAATCATCAGGTGGTCCATAAATGAATAAGTAGGCACCAAGCTTCCACCCAAATTGAGTGGATAAACTACGTAAGGCCCAGTAATTTCCCAATTAGCATAAGCTGGAATCGGGTAGTTCAATTGTCCGCCTTGCGCGTTAAATGGCTGAAATGTTAGGGTGATTGGAGTGTTCGTGCAGGTCAACAAGGTATCTCCAATCATTCCTGGTGCTGTAATATCAAAGGTAGGATCGAGGTTTACATTTTCTGGAGTGGAAACTCCAACACCATTGTCGGTGAGCGCATAATCATACACATTGATGCAAGTGCTGTATTCGCATCCTTGTGCATTGGTGATGGTGTAAGTGTACAATCCGGCATCCGTAATTTGAAGATTGGGTGTATTGGTGGAAATTGTACCTGAAGCCCCCGACCATTCTGAACTATCGCCTGGATTTAAAGTGTTTCCTGTGGCTGTAAGTGTTCCGCTCGCGGGCATTTGCAAATTGATTGGGCAATCGTTGGGTTCCTGATACACTTCATAAGTTAAACCTCCATCGGGCGCCGCAATAGTTGCTCCGGAAGTTGAACCACCAAGTTGAACGTACAGCGAATCGGTGAATGTTCTGCAGCCCCCATTCGTTTCGAAGGTTGCAACATACCAGCCTGATGCGTTTGCTATATTCGCAGGACTGCAGTTGTAGTTATATAAACTCACATCCAGCAGCGTATGCAAATTGAAATTGGCAATAAACTCTGGGCTGCAAATAACCAACGTGTCGGACGGGTAGTTAAACTCAGGTTCAATTACGGTGGTATTGCACTCGGTTCGCTCGTAAATGTCGAGAACGGGCGCCAAGGTGTCGAAGATCGTTGTAACAAAAATATCTCTGCTCCCAATAGGGTAATCCATCAGATACTGGTTGTAAATTGATGAATTACAGATATTTAATATTTCAATAGGAGTTAAAATTGAGGCAGGGCCTGAATTAAATGATCCGGTAGGTATAGGAAGATAGAACCAATCTTCGAAAGATCCAGCCAAAACTGGATACTCAGAAAATCGGGCAGAAAGGGCATTTAGATTATCATCTTCAGCACTTCCAACGTGTTGGGCATATCTTCTGTTGTTTGAAGTTCCTGTTGCATAGAGCGCCACAAATCCATCTCTGTTTCCAATATTATTAAAAAGACCTTCTCCTAAATCGTCGGATAAACTGCTGAATGTGCAATCGAATGTTCCTGTTATCCATAGCTTTTGTGAAGCATTAAAGCACATGTCGTTCAAACTGATTTCGCTGGCCGAACTTTCTGTAAAGTGCGAAAGATAACCTCCATCCAGATTCAGTTTCACTCCAAAAATATTGTAGGTGTATTGGCCTGTAATTGTCGAAAAACCTGAAATATCGGCCGACAATGAGCCATTAAAATTTCCACCAACTGCAAGATCGTTTCCTTTGATATCCAAACTTCTTAACTCGATAAATGGGGCTTGAAATTTCTTGGTAAACCCAACGGTTTCGTCGGTGTCGATACAAATTAACGCGCCGTAGCTTGAATTTCCCATCGTAACAGCTTGCGTTCCAACCTGTAAAGCGCCAGATCCATTCATGGCAAAGTATTTTTTGCCTGCATCACTAAAGGCAACTTCCGATGAAATGTCGTTGTCGGCAGTAGATATTTGCTTAACAGACTGATAGTTACCATTTATATCAAGCGTAGCCAAGAAAATATCTGTGCCTTGATTTCCTGTGTTTAAGAATTCGTTGCTAATCAAATTGGTCGATTCCCAAGTGCTAGTTCCATTAAATTGCCCCACTAAGGCAATGCTTGAACCGTCTTTAACAGCTATGCCTGAAACGGTTTCCAGTGCAGTACCACCAAACGATTTAAACCAAAGCACATCGCCTGCCGAATTTAACTTGGCGAGGAAAATATCTTGAGAACCACCAACCGAATTTAAGGTTGTGCCACCCAAAGTAACGGTTCCTCTGTAGTAACCTGTAGCATAAATATTATTTGCATTGTCGGAAGCTAGAGCAATGCCTCGGTCCGACGATTCTCCACTTACTGAAAGTATCCAATCGAAGTATCCATTTGTACTTTGGCAGGCAATGTAAGCGTCATCTACGCCAACAAAAGGAAGTGTTTGGGTGCCGAAAAAAGCCAGCTGACTATAATAACCGGTCGAATAGATTTTTCCGGTGTTGGTTCTCAATACATCTAAGGGTTCATCATTTAAGCCACTGCCCGCCTTGGTGTAGATTTTGGGCATTTGGGCAATAGCAGAAAATGACAAAAAAACGTATATAAATAATAGTAATTTTTTAAGCATGCAGGTTTTTTTGGACTTTATTGTTGCTATTGTTAACTAAAGGTAACGTATGGCTCTCAATAATCAAAACCACTACAGCAAAATAAATTCTGCGGAAATGTAATTGGCAATTGTTGGTGTATTTTTCAGGTCCAAGTGGGAAGTACTTAAAACCCAATCTCCTTCAAAATTCTCCAACTTTTAGGTAAGCCATTGTTGATTCGATTGGGAAGCACATTTCCCCAACCCAAGCTTAAACCTTCAAATTGCATCAAATGCCAACCTTGGCTGCCAAATCGGTTAGGAAGCGCCTCCTTTTTCAAGAATCTCAACGCTTCTTCCCGGCTTAAGTCCAATTGAGGAACATCCGAATTCAATATTAAACTCATGGCCAATTCATGGTCGGGAATAAAAGATTTACCTTTCGATTCACCAGCCAAAACGCCAACTTTGATCACATGAAGATGCTTCAGAATGGATGCTAAACCTTCGGTGGATGCTTTGGGAAACAAAATCTGACCGAGGTGTGTGTCGTACATTTGGTAATCCTCAGAAGCTTCCAACAAATCTGAAAGCGCTTCAGACAACGGCGTGTTTTTCAATTTCAGCCTTTCTTCGAACTCTTCGCCCTCCTCCAATTTGCGGAGAATCGATAAATAGTACCCTTCGCCTTTGGTTTTGTTGGGATAAAATCGGTAACCACCTGATGTTTGAGTAATCTCCGCTATTTCATCCAATGAACTAGATTTCAGAATTTCAGCCTCAAGGTCTTCTGCAATCCATTGGCTGATTTGCTCATCTTCACTTTCCGAATAGCTGCAAGTGGAGTAGAGGAGAAGTCCTCCTGATTTTAACGCTGGCCAAACATCTTCTAGGATGCGTTCCTGACGTGCCGAACAATGTGCAACAGCATCTTCCGACCAATGGTTCATGGCTGCCTGGTCTTTTCGAAACATGCCCGAACCTGAACAAGGAGCATCTACAACTATAACATCAAAGAATCCTTCTAGTTTTCCGAACTGTCTTGGATCATTGTTGCTCACTACAACATTGGCAAATCCCCAGCGATCGAGATTTTCTTTCAGGATGGATGCCCGCGGCTTGATCACTTCGTTTGCGACCAACAATCCATTGCCGTTAAGCCATGAGGCGAGTAATGTACTTTTTCCGCCGGGAGCGGCGCAGAGGTCAAGAATTCGGAGGTTTCTTTCTGAGCCAAATTGTTCGTCAAGCACTTTTTGGATGCTCATCGAACTGGCTTCTTGCACATAATATGCACCTGCGTGAAAGATTGGATCGAGTGTAAAATCTGGCCGTTGAGGCAAGTAGAACCCTTCGTTACACCATTTCACTTGCTCTAGGTTTTCTGTCTTAAATGCAGGTTTTCGGGGATGAATGCGCACCGAAACAGGCACTTTATCGATATGGGCAAGTTGAAACGATTCAACGTCGAAGCCCGGAGCTTGCTTTAAATGTTCGAGATAACCGGCAGGGAATTGCATTTGGGGAAAATAAAAAAAGCACCCTAAAGTAGAGTGCTTTTTAAATGATTTGATCAGATTTTATTTTACCGCATCAATGATAGCTTTGAAAGCTGTTGGGTTGTTCATCGCCAAATCGGCAAGAACTTTACGGTTGATCTGAATGTTTTTCGCATGGATTTTACCCATCAACTGGCTGTACGACAAGCCGTGCTCGCGAGCACCTGCATTGATACGTTGAATCCAGAGAGCGCGGAAATTACGCTTCTTAGCGCGACGGTCGCGATAAGCATAGGTTAGACCTTTTTCAAGAATGTTTTTAGCAATGGTAAAAACGTTCTTACGGGCACCCCAGTAGCCCTTGGTCTGATTGAGGATTTTTTTTCTCCTTGCGCGTGAGGCAACGTGGTTGACTGAACGTGGCATGAGTTTTTGGTTTTTGGGCGAACAGTGTCTTAGTTAAAAGATCTTGGTACTGGTCTCCTGGTTAAACAATGATTTTACTTTCCGATTACGAGCATTCTTTTTACAAGACCCTCATCTGCTTTAGAAACCAAGCCAGTTTTGCCAAGACGGCGCTTCTGATCATTTGATTTCTTCGTCAAGATGTGACGCTTGTACGCATGCTTCCGTTTGATTTTCCCAGTAGCAGTAAGCCTAAAGCGCTTCTTTGCACTGGAATTGGTTTTCATCTTGGGCATTGTACCTGTTATTTATTTGGGTTGATTATTTCTTTTTCTTAGGAGACAAGAACATGATCATCCGTTTCCCTTCCAATTCTGGAAGATTTTCGGGTTTGCCAAATTCTTCAAGCTCGGCGGCAAATTTCAACAACAAGATTTCTCCCTTGTCTTTGAAAAGAATCGAACGACCTTTAAAGAATACGAATGCTTTCACTTTTGAACCTTCCTGCAAAAATTTCTTCGCGTGGTTAAGTTTAAAATTGAAGTCATGCTCATCTGTATTTGGCCCAAAACGCACTTCTTTTACCACGATTTTGGTGGCTTTCGCCTTCATCTCTTTCTGTTTCTTCTTGTGTTCGTAAAGAAACTTCTTGTAATCGATGACGCGACAAACCGGTGGCTCAGCGTTAGGTACAATTTCTACCAAATCCATTTCGAGATCTTTGGCAATTTTCAATGCCTCGTCAAACGAAAAAATTCCTGGTTCAAGATCTTCCCCAACGAGTCGCACCTGGCTTAAGCCGATGATTTTCTCGTTAATCCGATGTAAATCCTCTTTCTTTTGAGGGCCTCGGTTATACGGCCTGGGTTGGCGTGGTGGTAAAGCTATGGCTTGGTTCCTCCTTTCAGTTTAGTTCACTAATGTTTATCAAGCTGTTGACTTCAGAATTGATCATGTCGGCAAATTCTTGAATGCTCATGGTTCCGAGATCTCCTTCTCCGTGTTTACGGACAGCAACAGTACCAGCCTGTTCCTCTTTCTCTCCTACCACTAGCATATACGGAACTCTACTGAGTTCTGCATCACGAATCTTTTTACCGGCTCTTTCAGCCCTTTCGTCAACGGCGGCGCGAATATCGGAATTTTTGAGAAGATTAGAAACTTTTTTTGCATAGTCGTTGAACTTGTCTGAAATAGGCAATATTATTGCCTGTTCAGGAGCTAACCACAACGGGAAAATACCCGCACAATGCTCAATCAACACAGCCACAAAACGTTCCAAAGAGCCAAATGGTGCTCTGTGGATCATCACAGGACGGTGTTTAGCGTTATCTGCACCGGTGTATTCCAATTCAAAACGCTCCGGTAAATTGTAATCAACCTGAATCGTGCCCAATTGCCACTTCCTACCAATGGCATCTTTTACCATGAAGTCGAGTTTCGGTCCGTAGAAGGCGGCTTCACCTAATTCAACTACAGTGTTCAAGCCACGCTCTTCAGCAGCTTCAATGATTGAACGTTCTGCCTTATCCCAGTTTTCGTCGCTACCTATATATTTGGTTTTGTTTTCTGGATCACGCAAAGAAATTTGTGCAGTGTAATCCTTGAAATCCAATGCTTTGAAAATCATCAAAACCAAATCAATCACTTTCACAAACTCTTCCTTCACTTGGTCTTGGCGGCAGAAAATATGCGCATCATCTTGAGTAAAGCCACGAACACGCGTCAAACCATGTAATTCACCGCTTTGCTCATAACGATATACTGTTCCAAATTCAGCCAAACGAACCGGCAAATCCTTGTAAGAGTGTGGTTTCGCCTTATAAATTTCGCAGTGGTGCGGACAATTCATTGGCTTCAAAAAGAATTCTTCACCTTCTTGTGGAGTGCGAATCGGCTGAAAAGAATCGGCGCCATATTTTTCGTAGTGCCCAGATGTTACATATAAATCTTTGTGCGCAATATGCGGCGTGATTACCTGAACATAGCCAGTAGCTGCTTGCGCACGTTTTAGATAATCAACTAGTCGCTCGCGCAAGGCTGTACCTTTTGGTAACCAAAGCGGCAAACCTTGTCCAACTTTTTCGGAGAATATAAAAAGCTCTAGTTCCTTCCCAAGTTTACGGTGATCACGCTTTTTAGCCTCTTCGAGGAGATGTAGATATTCATCCAATTCGGTTGGCTTGGTAAACGTAATTGCATAAATGCGTGTGAGCTGTTTGTTTTTTTCGTCACCCTTCCAGTAAGCTCCTGCAACATTCATGAGCTTTATCGCTTTGATGCGCTCTGTATCAGGGATATGTGGACCGCGACAAAGATCGGTAAAGTTCCCTTGTTGGTAGAAGGTGATGGTTCCGTCTTCAAGGTCTTTCAACAAATCCAATTTGTATTCATCTCCTTTTTCAGTGAAGTATGCGATTGCATCCGCCTTCGAAACTTCGGTGCGAACAAATGCACTTTTTCTTTTCGCAAGCTCCTTCATTTTGGCCTCGATGGTAGGGAAGTCTTCCGAAGAAATACTTCCACCGTTGAGGTCAACATCATAATAGAATCCGTTTTCGATGGCAGGACCAATACCGAACTTAATGCCCGGATAAAGTTCTTCCAATGCTTCAGCCATCAAGTGTGCCGAACTGTGCCACATCGTTTTTTTGCCTTGCTCATCATTCCACGTGAGAAGTTTCAACGAGGCATCTGAAGTGATCGAACGGGTTGCATCGATTACTTCTCCGTTAACTTCGGCCGACAAAACATTGCGGGCCAAACCTTCGCTGATGCTTTTAGCAATGTCGATAGCAGCAACGCCGCTTTCATACTGGCGAACTGAACCATCTGGCAAAGTGATATTAATCATAAATTATGTTAAAAAATGGAGTGCAAAGATAAGGAAAAGTGTACCCTGTGAAATTGAAATATGAGATTGGATTTGAATTGTTTTGAATCTTTCAATGAACTTCACAATCAATAACTGATTCCATTTACCTTGCAGCAAATTTTGAATGATGAGATTAATACTGACATCCATTGCCTTCGTTTTGTTTGGTTTCATTCCGGCTTTTTCGCAAGTGGTTGTTGAGGAACGCATGGAAATACTGTCTCCCGATATAAGGGTTCAAATGGTAGAACCTATTTCAAAAGAACAGCCATCAATATTTACTATTGTTGAGAAGATGCCCGAATTCAAAGGCGGTACAGAAGCATTGAAAACATTCATTAATGACCACTTGGTTTATCCTAAAGATGCTATTGAGCAAGAAATTCAAGGTACTATTTACATCAAATTCGTTGTGAGAGCCAATGGGAAACTTACCAATTTTGAAGTGCTCAGATCCCTACTTCCTTCGATGAGCAAAGCTGCTTTGGATGTAGTTCAGCTTACCGCAGGTGATTGGACTTCTGGTGAGCAAAACGGTAAAAAGGTGGATGTATATTACACAATCCCTGTGAAATTCAAGTTTGATCATTAATTGATTTCTAAATCTACACCACATATATGAAGTTTATTTTTTCGATTGCACTTTTTCTGTCCACGAGCATCCTCTGCTTTTCACAAAGGTTAATCGAGCCAGTTTCTCCTCCTCCAGTAGAACAGGAAGTTGAAGATCAGGAAAAGGTTTTTACAATAGTTGAGCAAATGCCTGAATTTCAAGGTGGAAATGAAGCCTTGATGAGTTTTATTTCAAAAAATATCGTGTATCCTCGAAATGCGGTCGAAAATGAAATTCAAGGAACTATTTATCTTAATTATATTGTTCGTTATGATGGAAGTCTTTCCAATATTAAAATGTTGAAAAGTGTTTCTGGAGGAACCGAGTTAAATTCTGAGGCCATTCGTATACTGAAACTTACCGAAGGGAAATGGAAACCAGGAAAACAAAATGGCAAACCTGTGAACGTTCAAATGAATTTACCTTTTAAATTTTCGTTGAGATAATTTCAACCCATGAAAAATTTCCAATTGCTTCCTTTTTTCTTTGCAGCTTCTCTTTCCTTGTCAGCTCAGGTGGATCCTGACTTTTTGAATCCTCTTCCTCCTCCGAAAGTAGAGGAAGTTGAAGAATCTAAAGAGGTGTTCACTATGGTTGAACAAATGCCTGAATTTGAAGGTGGTCAACAAGCTCTGATGAACTTCATTTCTAAAAACATGGTTCATCCACCAAGCGCTATCGATGATCAAATTCAAGGTCGGGTGTATTTGAAATTTGTGGTAACAAGTACAGGTTCATTGGAAGATATTACAGTATTACGTGGTGTTCAAGGTGGAGAAGCCCTGCATAGAGAAGCCATTCGGGTGATTAAACTCACCAACGGCAAATGGAGCCCGGGTAAACAAAATGGTAAAGCGGTGAATGTAGCCTTCACTTTGCCGGTGGTTTTTAAGTTGGATTAAACCCTAAACGAAAGTTTATTAATGCCTCATTTCGCCAGAATGGGGCATTTTTTATTGGGAATAACCGAAGTGGATGCCTATTTCTTTTGTGATTTTGCTAAAATTTTTCACTCACATCGGTTTTTTGCATCATTTTAACTTTAAAAAGCAGAAATATTTCAGATGTTGGCAAAAATTGAGGGGGTGTTGAAAGAAAAAACATAAAAATTTGGAGATCACCCCCTCGAAAATTTACCTTTGCTGCCGAAAAACTGAAAAATATCAGATCCATGTCAACTATTCGATTTAAAGCATTGGAGTCGCTCATCAACCGCGAACCAATTATGAATGCTGCTCAACCGGAAAAAATCTCAGATTATTTCGGTAAAGGTGTGTTTGGCGAAACAGCCATGCGCGAATACCTCAGCAAGGAGGCTTATGAAAAAGTGAAAGATGCCATTGAGCATGGAACACGGATCGAGCGCGACATTGCCGATCAGGTTTCTTCTTCGATGAAGGCCTGGGCAATGAACCAAGGCGTTACCCACTTCACACACTGGTTTCAGCCACTCAACGGTGCAACTGCCGAGAAACACGACTCTTTTTTCGAGCCGCTTCCAGATGGTCGCGCGATCGAAGTTTTCAGCGGATCGAATCTTATCCAACAAGAACCGGATGCTTCCTCTTTCCCAAATGGAGGAATTCGTAACACATTCGAAGCTCGCGGTTACACGGCTTGGGATCCATCATCTCCAGCATTTATTATCAGCAATACGCTTTGCATTCCTACAATTTTCGTTTCCTACACCGGAGAAGCACTCGACTTTAAAACTCCACTTCTAAAGGCATTGCACGCACTCGATCATGCAGCTGTTGATGTGTGTCAGTATTTCGACAAGAACGTTACCAAGGTTACCGCTACGCTTGGATGGGAACAAGAATACTTCTTGATCGATGAGGCGCTTTACCATGCTCGTCCTGACTTGTCACTTACAGGTCGCACCTTGCTCGGACATTCCCCTGCTAAGGGCCAACAGTTGGAAGACCACTATTTCGGTTCTATTCCTGACCGTGTAACGGCTTACATGCGTGACTTCGAATCTGAAAGTCTTCGTTTGGGCATTCCAATTCGCACCCGTCACAACGAAGTGGCACCAAACCAATTCGAATGTGCTCCAATTTTCGAAGAAGCAAACCTTGCGGTGGATCACAATCAATTGCTGATGGACATTATGCACAAAGTGGCTCGCCGTCACCGTTTCCGTGTGTTGTTACATGAGAAGCCGTTTGCGGGCATCAATGGATCAGGAAAGCACAACAATTGGTCGTTGGCGACAAACACTGGGAAGAATTTGTTGAGTCCAGGCAAAACGCCAAAAACGAATCTTCAATTCCTTACTTTCTTCATCAATACGCTAAAAGCACTTCATACGCATGCCGATTTGATGCGTGCAGCGATTGCATCTGCGGGTAACGATCACCGTTTGGGCGCCAACGAAGCACCACCAGCAATTATCTCAGCTTTCATCGGTACGCAATTAACTAGTGTATTGGATGAACTCGAGAAAAAAGTGAAAACCACAGGCAAGATGACGCCTGATGAGAAAACTGAGCTGAAACTTGGTATCGGAAAGATTCCACAAATTCTTCTCGACAATACCGACCGTAACCGAACATCTCCTTTTGCATTTACGGGGAATAAATTTGAGTTCCGTGCTGTAGGTTCGTCGGCCAATTGTTCATCGGCTATGATTGTGGTAAACACCATGATGGCGCAGCAGTTGAAAGAATTCAAAATCGAAGTGGATGGCTTGATTTCAAAGAAGAAACTCGACAAAGAAGAAGCGATTTTTCAGGTACTTCGTCGTTACATTTCAGAATCAAAAAATATCCGTTTCGAAGGCAATGGTTATGGTGATGAATGGGTGAAAGAGGCCGCAAAACGCGGATTGAGCAACTTCGCTAAAACACCTGAAGCATTAGATGCTTTTGTATCGAAGCAAACACTCGAGTTATTCGAGAAGAACAATGTGATGAGCCACCGTGAAGTAGAAGCCCGTCACGAAATTCAGTTGGAAACCTACACCAAGAAAATCCAGATTGAATCGCGCGTAATTGGCGACATCGCTGCGAATCACATCATTCCAACTGCTTTGAAGTATCAAAATCAACTAATCAACAATGTACAAGGTCTAAAAGCGATTTTTGATGCGAAAGCATTCAATAAGGCAGCTGGAGCTCAATTGGAAATTATTCAGGAAATATCTGAGCACGTTACAATTATCAAGAATTCGATCGACGAAATGATCGAAGCCAGAAAAACGGCTAACAAGATCACAGATGCCAAAAAATTAGCTGTTGCTTATTGCTACAAAGTGCAGCCATTTTTTGAAACGATTCGATACCATTCAGACAAACTTGAATTGCTCGTAGATGACGAAATGTGGAGCCTTCCAAAGTACCGCGAAATGCTCTTCATTAACTAAACTTAACAAATAGGCGCAAGTACATCTTGCTATATATTACTGTAAAACAGCAGGTTGAATCATTTTTGGCCTGCTGTTTTGCTATATTAAACTTTCTCTAAACAAAACAAATTAACCTTTTCGTAGCAAATAGTTTTTTTTAATTTAGCCCACTGTATTTGAAACTAACTATACACACATGCTTCAGACCGTAAAACGTTTTTTAATCGGTTGTTTACTTCTTATAACAACATCCGGTATATTGTCTGCTCAAAATAAAAAGGTTGTCGCAGCCGACCGGTTATTCAATAACAAAGAGTATTACGAAGCCCTAAATGCTTACAAAAAGGCATTAGAGGGAGTTAAGGGTAAAGCCTTGAAAGCTGAGCTTACTTACAAGCAAGCACTCTGCTTCATGATGACCAACGATCCTAAAAAGGCTGAAGTTTGGTTTGGAAAGGCAATCAAAGCCAAATACCAGAATCCTGAAGCTATTTTGTATTTGGGCGAGATGATGCGCATCAACGGTAAATACGATGAAGCACTAGCCGAATACGAGAAGTATGTAAAACTAAAGCCAGATGATTCACGTGGATCTCTCGGTGTTGAGTCGTGCAAATTGGCTGTGAACTGGAAAGGTTCTCCAACCAAGCATCAAGTATCTAACGTTCAACCGTTGAACTCTAAATACGATGATTTTTCTCCAATCTTCAGCCGTAAGAATTACAATGAAGTGATTTTCACTTCGAGCCGCGAAGGTGCTATTGGAAATGGTCAAGATGGTTGGACAGGTGAAGCGTTTTCTGACTTGTACGAAGCCAAAGTTGACAAAAACGGAAAGTGGTCAACACCAATGGGTTTCAAAGAACCATTAAACTCGAAATTCAACGATGGTTCGGCAACGCTCAACGAGAAGTACACAACGATGTTTTATACCCGTTGCGAATACGACAAGAATAAAATCAAAGGTTGTCAAATCTATACCACCAAGAAAAAAGGAAATAGCTGGGATGAACCGGTTCTAGTTCCTTTTGCTGACGATACTTTCACGGTAGGTCATCCTTGGATTTCTGATGATGAAATGACACTTTTCTTCGCATCTGATATGGCAGGTGGTCTAGGTGGCCGTGATATCTGGATGTCGAAAATGGATAAAAAAGGCAAGAAGTGGGGCAACCCAGTGAATCTTGGTCCTCAAATCAACACACAAGGCGATGAGCTTTATCCTACACTTCGCGACGACTCTACACTCTATTTCGCTTCAAACGGTTTAGTGGGAATGGGTGGTCTCGATATGTTCGAAGCCAAATTTAAAGGTGGCAAATGGACTGGTGTAGCAAACTTGAAGCACCCATTGAATTCATCTGCTGATGATTTCGGTATCGTATTCCGTGGTAAACAAGAAAGAGGCTACTTCTCTTCTTGCCGCGATGGCGGAAAAGGTGGTGCTGATATCTACGAATTTACTGTTCCTCCAGTATTGTTTACCCTTGGAGGTATTGTTTACGATTTCGAAAGCAAAGCTCCAGTTGTAGGTGCAAAGGTTGTTATGGTTGATCAAGAAGGTATGACTTTCGAAACCATCACCGACAAAATGGGATCATACTACTATGATAACACCAAGTTCAAAGAAGACAATACTTACCAGATTTCTGTAACTGCAGAAAATTACTTCGGTGATAAAGGTTCAGAAACTACCAAAGGTGAAACATCTGGTTCTGATCACAAGAAAGATTTCTTCATCAAGCCTGTTCCAAAAGACAAGCCTGTTCGTTTACCAGAAATTCTTTATGCTTTGAATTCTGCTGAATTGCGTCCAGAATCGAAAGACTCTTTGAACGGACTAATTTCTACGCTTCGCGACAATCCACAAATTACTATCGAATTGATGTCACATACCGATAGCCGTGGTTCGTCTAAATCAAACATCGAATTATCTCAGCGTCGTGCGCAGTCGGTAGTGAACTATTTGATCGAACAAAAAATTGATCCAGCCCGCTTGGGTGCAAAAGGAATGGGTGAAACCAAACTTTTAAATAAGTGCAAAGATGGAGTTACATGCACCGAAGAAGAGCATCAGCGTAATCGCCGTACAGAATTTAAAATTACAAGTTTCACTTTCGTTCCTAAAGAAGGTTCACCAGAATTTGTAGCTCCGAAAATTGAAACAGTTGATGAAGACGAGGCAGTTGAAACTGATGTTCAGGAACAACAACGCGAAAACATCAAAATCGAAAATGCTCCTCCAGCGCCAACTCCAACACCGGCGCCAACACCAGAGAAGAAGCCTAAAAACTGATAATTTTTTCACTAAGTATTCACAACATCCCGCCCATAAAAGCGGGATGTTGTTATTTTGTAACATGTCGTCCAATAACCGCTATGGCCTCCGAGGCGTGTCGTCTGATAAAGAAGATGTTCACGCTGCCATCAAACACACTTCCAAAGGATTATTTCCCAAAGCTTTTTGTAAAGTAGTACCTGATACACTCAGCGGAGACGATCAATTCGCCTTGGTTATGCACGCCGATGGTGCAGGAACGAAATCGTCACTCGCTTATCTGTATTGGAAAGAAACCGGCGATCTTTCTGTGTGGAAAGGTATCGCACAAGATGCCTTGGTGATGAACACCGACGATCTTCTTTGCGCTGGTGTTACAGGTAACATCCTCGTTTCTTCAACCATCGGAAGGAACAAAAACCTCATTCCCGGTGACGTGATTTCTGAAATCATCCGCAGCAACCAAGAGCTTTGCGATTGGTTCAATGAAATGGGGATTTCTATGACGCTCACTGGCGGCGAAACAGCCGATGTGGGCGATCTTGTTCGTACCATCATAGTAGATTCTACTGTAGTAGCTCGTATCCGCCGCGAAGATGTGATAGACAACGCCAATATCCGCCCCGGCGATGTTATCGTGGGGCTATCATCCACTGGACAAGCAACATACGAGGACCGGTACAATGGAGGAATGGGTAGCAACGGTTTAACATCTGCCCGCCACGACGTATTTGATAATAGTCTCGCATCACGATATCCAGAAAGCTTTGATCCATTAGTTCCTGCCGATTTGGTGTATTCGGGCAAGCATAAACTTACCGATGTATTGCCAGAATTGGGAATTACCTACGGAGAATTGGTGCTTTCGCCTACCAGAACTTACGCGCCAGTTGTTCTCGAAATCTTGAATCAATTTAGAAGTGATGTGCACGGAATGATCCACTGCAGTGGTGGTGGTCAAACCAAAATTTTGCACTTCGCTGGCGATTTTTCAATTGTGAAAGACAATCTTTTCTCGGTGCCGCCGCTTTTTTCCATTATTCAAGAATGTTCAGGCACTGCCTGGGAGGATATGTACAAGGTGTTTAACATGGGGCATCGACTAGAATTTTACGTTCCAGAGCGCATCGCCAACGATATTATCCAAATTTCGAAGCGCTTCAATATCGATGCTCAAATCGTTGGTCGAGTGGAGGAAGGACCTAAACAACTTCGAATTTCTTCATCAACAGGAGAATTTCTCTATCATCCGAATATCTAATTTCGCACCATGGAAGATAACAGTTTACTCAGTCGCCTAGAAGCTATCCGCGCCCGTTTTGATGAAGTGGAAAAGTTACTTTCCGATCCATCCGTGATCAGCGATATGTACCGTTTCAGGAAGCTCAACAAGGAATACAAAGACCTTCAATCGGTGGTTGAAGCACATACACAATACAGAACCACCCTGCTCAACATCCGCGAAGCGCGAGAGATTTTAAAATCGGAAAGCGATGCCGCATTTCGTGAAATGGCTCAGGATGAACTTAACGAAGCAGAAGGCCGACAAACATCCCTCGAAGAGGAAATTCGAATTTTGCTAATACCGAAAGACCCAGAAGACGATAAAAACGCTGTACTTGAAGTGCGTTCAGGAACAGGTGGTGATGAAGCAGCAATTTTTGCTGGCGATATTGCACGAATGTACCAACGTTACTGCGAAAATAAAGGCTGGAAGGTTGAAGTAGTAGACGAAACCGAAGGTACCATGGGCGGTTTTAGTAAAATTGTGATGGAAGTTAGTGGAGAAGGCGTGTATGGAATTCTGAAATATGAATCGGGCGTGCACCGTGTTCAAAGGGTTCCACTTACTGAAACGCAAGGCCGTGTGCACACTTCTGCAGCTACTGTGGTGGTGCTTCCCGAGGCCGATGAAGTAGATGTAGTGCTCAATCCTGCCGATATCGAAATGCAAACATCGCGATCAGGTGGAGCCGGTGGTCAGAACGTAAACAAGGTTGAAACCAAGGTGCAACTTACCCACAAGCCTTCTGGAATCGTAGTGGTTTGTCAGGTGGAGAGAAGTCAGCTAGGTAACCGCGAACGTGCCATGGTGATGCTTCGTACCAAACTTTACGAAATGGAATACACCAAACACATGGATGCTATTGCCAGTAGACGTAAAACGATGGTTTCAACGGGCGACCGTTCTGCAAAAATTAGAACATACAATTACGCGCAAAGTCGGGTTACAGATCATCGTATCGGAATGTCGGTTTACAACCTGCCAACCTTTATGGATGGCGATATTGAAGACATGATTAAGGCGCTCCAAGTGGCCGAAAATGCTGAGAGAATGAAGGAAGGAGAGATGGCATGACACGTGAAGAACTCGTTGCTCAAATCAAACAAAAGAGAAGTTACCTCTGCGTTGGTTTAGATACAGATCCAGCGAAAATTCCAGCACATCTGCTTGGCGAAGAAGATCCGATTTTTGCATTTAACAAGGCGATCATTGAAGCTACATTGCCTTACTGTGTTGCTTACAAGCCGAATTTTGCCTTTTATGAAGCCATGGGTGAAAAAGGGATGACCGCCCTGCGAAAAACGATGGACCTCATTCCATCTTCCCATTTCACCATTGCAGATGCGAAACGTGGCGATATTGGAAATACTTCAGAACGTTACGCTGCAGCATATTTTAACGATTTCAACTTCGATTCTGTAACTGTAGCGCCTTATATGGGTTCCGATTCGGTTCAGCCATTTATGAAAAGCGATGGAAAGTGGACCATCTTATTGGCTTTAACCAGCAATTCGGGTGCAGACGATTTTGAGCAACTTGTACTTGCCAATGGAAAGAAACTGTATGAGCAAGTGGTTGATTCTGCAATGACTTGGGGTAAGTCCGACCGTTTGATGTTTGTGGTTGGAGCAACACGTGTGGAAGCTTTGAAGGCTTTGCGTGAACGTGCACCCGAGTATTTCTTTTTGATTCCTGGCGTTGGCGCTCAAGGCGGAGATTTAAAGTCGGTTTCGGCTGCTGCCATGAATGCAGACTGTGGCATGTTGGTAAATGCTTCCAGAAGTATTTTGTATGCTTCTTCGGGAGAAGATTTTGCGATCAAAGCTGCAGCGGAAGCTCGTTTTATGCAAGAAGAGATGGCAGTTCTGCTCACCCAGCAAGGACTGTAACCATACACTACTTTGGGGAGGTTGCTATTGCGCGTGGTGCAAATTCTATTGCGCTGGATGCAAAAGTTTTGCTTTGGATGCAAAAGCACGAGGCTGGTTTGTAGGATAATTTCGTCATACAGATCCAGTGCAAATGCTCCCCGAAAGTCTGCTTCAGTTTATATGGAAATTCCGTTTGTTCGGACAAACTGAACTGCGGCTGGCTGGACGGGAGTCTCTGGAGATCATCTTTGCCGGACATCACAACCGAGATTCGGGCCCCGATTTTTTAGATGCACGGCTGCGCATCGATGGTACACTGTGGGCTGGAAATGTGGAAATTCACCGAAAAGCCTCCGATTGGTATCGGCACACACATCATACCGACGCTTCCTATTCGAATGTAATTCTTCATGTAGTGCTTGAAGATGATCAACGAATTTTGGATGCCTCAGGAAATGAAATCCCAGTCTTGGTGTTGGCTCCATTAATTTCTGAAGTGATGCTAGAACGGTGGAGAGTATTAGAAATGCACCATCAACCAATAGCTTGTGGAGCGTGGCAAAAGCCCGACGAACCGTTTTATAGTGGATGGTTAAATCGATTGCTGGCAGAAAGACTTGAAGAAAAGTCAGGCACCATCACCGAGGTACTTCAATTCACAGCAAACAATTGGGAAGAAGCATTTTATTTGGTGCTAGCAAGAAGCTTTGGGTTTAAAGTGAACGCCGAACCTTTCGAACACTTATCGAGGTCGCTTCCTTTAAAGATCATCCAGAAACACAAGCAAAGTATATTTCAGCTCGAAGCCTTGTTTTTGGGACAAAGTGGCTTGATCGATCAAAATACCGAAGACGAGTATCCTCGAAAATTATATGAAGAATATGTGTTTTTGAAGCACCAGTATGGACTTCGAAGTATGCAGCCTCACGTATGGAAGCATTTACGCATGCGACCGGTGAATTTTCCGGCAATTAGAATTGTGCAGTTTGCCCATTTGATCGCATCTGCACCGGATTTAAATCAGATGATTTCTGAAGTGTTCGATTGGAAAGCCTTCGATAAAAGTTTGGAGGTAAATCCTAAGGGCTATTGGTTGACCCATTACCAGATTGATGCGCAGTCGCCGCAATCGTCGAAGGGTTTGGGTCGTGATGCCCGTTTGTCGGTAATGATTAATTCTGTGATCCCGTTTTTGTTCATCTATGCTCGGTTCAGAGGGATCCAAGAGCTTCGACAACGGGTGTTGAATTGGTTGGAGATTTTACCTCCTGAGAAGCATGCCATTGCTCGTTTGTGGGAGCTCAATGGCGTTCGTGCACGTCATGCTGGAGATTCGCAAGCTTTGATTCGGCTGTTGAAGGCATATTGCGAACCTGGAAAGTGCTTGGATTGCTCGTGGGGCTTAAGATACTTGAAGGAAGTACCGTCCCCGAGAATCGCTGAATTTCCTGATGCAGCTGATTAGTTGAGGCGGTAAGGAACCACCATGCGGAATTCAGGAATAGCAACGCTGAATTTCTCGCCATCTACCAAACGCTCGAAGGTATATGAACCTGACATTTTTCCAAGTTCAGACTTCAAGTTACAAGCTGACTCATATTCGTAAACTTCACGTGGACGAAGAACAGGCTGCTGACCAACTACGCCTGCACCTTCAACTTCACGATTTTCGGATACAGAATCGAAAATGTTCCAGTATCTGCGAAGCAACTGCACATCATAATCAGAAGTGTTTTCAATTCTGATCTTGTAAGTGAACAGATAATACATCTTTGAAGGATCAGAATACAATTCTTGAAACTTTGTCTCGATGCTAACTTTAATTCCTGAGGTAACTTGTGTGATCATGGCGTTGTGTTTTGTTGATGCAATGTTAGGTACAAAACATCATTCAAAACAAATCGGTGTCTTCTGTAACCCTTGATGCTCTAGGGTTTTGGTGTAGCGTTGTGTAATTTCGGCGTTTGATTTAGCAAATATGCGGATTTTCTTACATATGATATACATAAGTATCAAAGATTTTTAGTTGCCTCCAGTATTGAGCCTTTGATAACCTATCAATTCGTCGAAGTCGTTTGTGTAAGCCCTGTGATACATGAGAATTGTATAATCGTTCTCGGTCATAAAATGGCTCCCTTCCATCAATTTGCAGTCGGCTGAACCGCTTTTGGGATCCTCTAAAGCGTACAAGTAGTTGTAAATTCCTTGCTTGAGTAAGATCCTTGCTGCATAATACTTAGAAGCGTATTTGAACTGCAGCTTAAACTCGTCTTTTAATTGCCAATCGCTGAACGATCCGATTAAATAAAGGTTACGATCCTTGAAAGGCGTTTCATAGGGAAGTCGAAATTCTACCCAAACATAATCTCCATCTAGCTCTGGTTCAGAGCCTTCGGTGTTTCTAATAAAAAACCTTCCATTCGACTCGGGCAGCAATTGGTATTCTGAAAATGTGCGCAACGGATCGTTGAGCATCAGCACCTGAATGGGCGTTGAGTCGCGATTGATCCTCCGAACACGGTCAGAATTCATACGCAGACTTCTGATATCGGCCCAACGAAACTCATTCAATCCCGGAAAACAATTCGAACCATCATCGTAATCGTAATTGAGCTGCGTCTGATTGATTCCAAAAGGTTTCATTTGAATGGCATTGTCCCACCGCTGGTTTTGCAGAATCAACAATTTCATCGAAGATGCCGCATTGATCACCTGCATCTGAGAAATATCGGCCAATACGTCGATCTCTTGGTGTGTGTCGCGCAATTCCATGAGTGCGGGGCGTTTTACCCGTGGACTTAACTTCACCTTTTTACTGTACACCATCAAACGTCGTGTGAGAAGTAGGTTGGTTTGGTCGTTATCTTCATATACTTTCAGGAGGTAATTCCCAGTGAGGAGAAACTTCATATTGTCGTTCGGAAAGAAGAGATCGAAATGCAGGTACTGTTGAAAGGTGTTGAATGAATACCTGAAATCCTGCACTAAGTCTTGCTGTAAACCTTGAATGGCACGTGTGGGCATGATTCCCGACGGCGTCCAATCGGCATTGCAATGCTCGAAACTGTAATACAATTGTCGCTGCGTTACATCCAGATCGTCGAACTGCAAATGAAATTGATCCCCAGAATTTAGTTCCAATGCAGCAGGCGATCCTTCAACCCCTTTTAATTGCAGCATCACGGTTTTGATGGTAGGTCTATATATAAAGTCGTTGTACTGAAGTGTGGTTTCTTCTGCCAACAAGCACACAGGAAGCATGCATATAAGGAGTAAAAAATAACGCATAAGGAAATGGATGTTTGGGCAAATATCGGGAATTGTTCCTCGAGCGATCCTTTCGCCATCATCAATATATTTGGCAAAGGATAAATCAGCACCTCTCCCTAGCCCTCTCCACGGGAGAGGGAACAGTTTCGCGATAAAACTAAGCATCCAGGAAAACACATAAATTTTACAATAAACTAAATGTAAACTGCAATCGCGATCAATCCCCTCTCCACAGGAGAGGGAACTGCATCGCGATAAATTACACACTGCGTTAAACCCAAAAACACACTGTTAAATGTATACTCGTTATGGTCGAGATCAATCCCCTTTCTCCCGTGGAGAGAGGGTTAGGGAGAGAGGTAAATCCGCAAACGATTCTTTCACGAAAAAACTTTCGTTTACAAAAGTGTAAACGAAAATTTCAATTTGAATAAGTTGTTTACACTTTTGTAAACGATTTTATTTTTCGAAGCAACTAGTTTACACTTTTGCAAAGACTATATGGAGCTGAGTTTTTGCCTGCGTTTTACTTAATACGAATTATGTAATGCTTTGTACACGCGAAGCGCATCATTCCACCACCAACTTCTCCGTCGCCACATTCCCCAACTCATCAACAAACCTTAACAAATAAAGCCCGGATGGAAGATGAGAAATTTCAATACCTTCTTTGGGTGCCATGTGCTGGTGTTTTAACACTCGTTGGCCGCTGAGGTTGAAAATTTCTAGAGTAATCTTGCGCGTATTTTCGTACTTTAAATACAGCCAATCGGTTGCTGGGTTAGGGTAAACTGCAACGCCAAGTGTGTTGGCATCTGCTTGTTCTACACCTACCCAACAATCGGGCTCCAAACAGCCCATGCTATCTAGCTTTACGAGCCAGAGGTTTTGGCCTCCGGCAGAAAATGGATCCATGGCAGAACCATTTATTAGTAATCCACCATCAGCGGTTTCAATGACATTGCCAAAAAAGTCAACACCTGAATTATGATTAAAATATCGTTGCCAAAGCAAGTTACCTTCAGCATTTATTTTTTGAATACAACCATCGTTGCTATTTACTGAATTAATAGTTGCTAATCCAACGCTTGCTATACTTTGGTCATTTAATTCTACAGATTTGTATAAGGCCCAAGTATTGCCAATATTTGAAAAGGAATATTGCCAAATAATATTCCCACTTGAATCTACTTTAGACAAAATGCTACCAATACCATTCATTGTCCAACTAGTAAGTAGATAATTTGAATCCGCCAAAGCTGTCACATCAGCTCGCCATAGTTCAGGATACCATCGATGCCAGTTCTCATTACCCATTGAATCTATATTCATCACTAAACCTGTAGTTAAAGAATCATACCTATTCCCGCTTAACAACAAATTGCCATTTTCATGTTTACATATACTGCCAAAACCATGCGAAATGCCATCTAAATCAAATTGTTTATAGTTGATAAAATCACCAAACGAATCTAGAATTAAAAGAACACCACGCAATTTTGTGGGATTTGATATTATTGAATCCTCCAATACTCTTGCGCCTACAACGTGCAATTTGTTATTTATAAATCTGATAGAATATGGTGTTGTTAAAGAGCTACTATCGTTATGGGTATATTGCCACAATGTATCAAAGTCCTGATTTAATTTAAATATTTTCAACACATTACGATTAATATCAC
This sequence comes from Flavobacteriales bacterium, assembly GCA_040403315.1. Classification (GTDB taxonomy): domain Bacteria; phylum Bacteroidota; class Bacteroidia; order M30B66; family M30B66; genus CAMCXT01. The sequence goes on along the minus strand of JBBAKX010000013.1, from coordinate 7,015 downwards.
TGATAATTCTTTCTCCAACACAAACCACAAAATTACCATCCTTGGTATCAGCTATTGTACTTGAATTACATCCTCGATTTAATTGTAAGCTTTTTTTATACACCTCTCCTGACTCATTAACACTTAAAGCCATAGTATGTTGGTTATCTATGCTCAACGCGCCACTTACAGAAAAAGTAATATAATGGTTGTTTATCTCAATGACATCTGCGCCTATCGAACTCCATGCTAATGTATCGATGTATGTCCTAGCAAATGTTGGAAGGCTTTGAGAAAGCGAATAAAAACTGATCATTGAGAAATTCAATAACCATAATAAATTAATTTTCTTCATGGCCGGATTACTATTGGTTTCACACCGATAAATTGGTTACCCGAGAGTACTTGTAAATAATACACGCCGCTCGACAAGTGCTGCAAGGAAATAGACTGCGTTTTCGATTTATTGTACCATTGATTCTCGAAAACATTACGGCCGGTTACATCATACACACCTACACGCAAATTTTCTATTTCACTTTCTAACTCTAGGGTAAAAAGACCATTGGATGGATTTGGGAATACAGCAATTCTGTTCTGATTATTGGCAATAGTTTTCTCCGCTGTAAAGACCACGTTAGCATATTTTGCCGAAGGAGGGTTAGAAAATTCAGGCAATTCATTCAAAACAGTATCACCGCGCAAAGCTAAAACAGCAAGGGCTAAGTGCTGAATTTCAGATTCCTCGCTTGCCCATTGATGAATATGGGCTAATTGGGCACTATTTAGCTGAAGCCAGGAAATGGAGTCCTCCTTTAAATCCAAATATAGGTTGTGGTAGCCAACAAAAGCAGAGTCGCTGGCATTATTCTGTAGTAGATTGTTTTGCAACCAGTTCCTTGCTGATGAAGCATTGCCTGCTGATAAGTATGCACCAAAGGTTTCTTTTTCGTAACCGAAACCTAAACTGTCTTTATAAAAAGCTATTAACTCGTCCATTTCATTTTCTTCGATCAATGCCCTTTCTATTTGTGCCACAACCCGTTTCCACTCTGAATGATAAAATTCAATGCTTCGTTTTATTTGTGTAATCGATTCAAAGTTTGGATTGAAGGCTTGCAGCTTTTGAATACTGTCCCAAGCGGTTGAATCCAAGGAATGATTTAGCTTGTAGACAAAAAGCGAATCCATTAAGCTTGCTGAACAAGGTAAATTAAAACTAAACAAGGAAATGAATTGAGAAGAGGTAATGCTATCCCTATTCAAAAAGTGAAGCATTACGTTATCTGATAATGGGGAATGGTTATAAAGGGTAGCATAAACAGAGCCGGTACTTGTGGTTGTGTCGGCAACTATTGCAAGCAAGGAGTCCGTTTGTTGGTTGTTCAATGAATCTTCGAGCAATGTAGCGCTATTCTCTAAAAAGATAATTTCACTTTCTAAGCTTAAACGAATAGCTTGCAAATCGTTTGATAGCCTGGCACCTGTGCCATTAGGACATGGATTCGCAAAACCAAATATGCTTTGACAAGGAACGTCATCTCCAAGGTTAATCAAGTTTTGAAAAACAGGAGTTTCAAAAGCAACCCCGCCCCTGCTGTAATAATACCATGCTGGCCCACTTCCATTCTGGCCAATTACCTGCTGAGAAAGAATATGGTTTTGACCTTGGTCAAGAAACAGATTACCTGGGCGATAATCATTTGGCCCGCAACCTAATCCTTGGTTTGCAAAGTTTCCTAATGTTAAAGGGTTAACATGCCAGTCGAGTTGGTTATTGAAAAATTCGTTGCATTTCACCTGCAAGGCTGTATTGTTTTGTTGTGGTTGAAATCCTCGACTGAGCGTAGTAAAATCGTTTCGAGAAACAATACCAGAAGAATTTCCACTTAACTGCTGTGAGACCAGACCCCATTCTTCAGAGTATATGTTTGCTGTACCAGTAAAAGTATTTAACTGCACATCAACATTTCGATAATTATGTAAAAAAACTCCATAGCTTCTAGGGGTTTCTGGCCCTCCAGAGCCATTAGGATCTAACAAAACAAAGTCATTGTCTTCAATTAAATCTCCATTACTATGCTCAGTGAAAATTCCATATTTAACATTGCTAAATTGAGAACCATCTGTTGAAAAATTGTAAACTAAATTGCTATTTGTAACCCTCGCTTAAATCCCTCTTGTAAGATTAATGAAGCGATTCCTTTGACCTGTTGAAGGATTTGTAGAAATTAAATTAAATTGGGCATCGAAAGTGCCAATTCCAGTCCCCCTTGAATCGTCGTCCCAAGAGTAAGTCGAAGCTGTGCAATTAGAAACAATTTCGTATTCAACTGTGTTTTCAAAGGTGTTATCAGTAAAATCAACTCCACGAATATCCCACATAGTCACAAAATGTTTTGACCCTTGTCTACTGCCATCCCTATTAAAATAATTTGGATTCTTTAAATGTGCATTGCAGATAAAATTGCAATTCTTTATTTCACTTATTGAACTAAACGATGGATTACCTATTTGACTTAAAAGTTGTCCATATTGATGAAATGCAATTGACCTATAATTGTTTCTAAATGTTGCGCCATCAGCAAAAATCACACCTCCTGCAACTCCAGACATATTGTTATTAATATCCCCCATAAATACTGCCTCCTCTGCATTTTCAATTGTAGTACCTGGGTACATTTCAATAACTCCTTGTTGCGTAGTTGCGAAAGTCCCTTGATCTGCGTTTTGTAAACCCATAACTCTTACACCTTTCCACATTGTACAAGCTCCTGTAAGCAAGGCATTCCCTTTCAGAACCAATCTTGCACCTGGTTCAACCACCAATGCAGCACCATCAGGAAACTCAACACGACATGTTATTGTTAAAGTATTACCAGATCGAACAATCAAATCATTATAAAGCCTAATATCTAAATACAAGGTTTCATTTGTATTGATATTTATAGGAATTGATGAATAAGGACAACTATTCTTTTCCTTGTCTACATACTTTCGCAAGCTTGTTACTGAAGTAGCCTTATGGATTTTACCTATTTGTAATGGAGACAAGTGATGAGATGTTAAAAATAAAGCCCCCATCAAATTATTAGTTGTCTCGGTATAACATGGATCATTAGGGTTGTTAATGAATGGGTTAGGCGCTGTTCCACAAATATTATCATTTCCGTCATGGGGACACGTTAAATTGTTGCCATTATTTGGATCTATATAAAAAACGTCGCCTAAAGGGTCAAAATCTGGGATTGCGTCCTCAGTTGAACAATTGTCATAGGTGTGGTTCAAATCCAAATTATGCCCAAGTTCATGCGCTGCGTGATTAGTAAATGCATAAATCCAATGACCATATCCTGCCCCACTTGTGTTAAACGCTTGATTTGCCATATAATTACCATATACAGCTTCGGAAAACACGTTATGTTGAAAGTTTAAATTACAAGAAGGTTTATCAGTTATTCCAGCAGCCTCATTTTGATCACTCTGTACTGGAGGAGTTGTCAAATTTTTTACTAAAAAATAATTAATTCGTTCGTCAATTACACAACCATATCTTTCTCTCGCCAAAGTCACTAAGGCTTGTTGTTCAGTATTATAGAAATATTGAGCGTTAAATATTGTAGGAGAAACCTCCATAAAAAATAGATTGGCAATATAAAACTCAATCCTTGAATTACTTAAGTCGGAATTTACAGTAAATGGATCAGGATCAGAAGACGGGTCAATTTGTAGAAATCTTAATTGGACAGACCAAAAGTTATTTAATTCAAAAGCATCATACAAAGCATTTGAATGTAAAGGTATATTTTGAAAGTTTAAATTAGGATTTGTAATGTCTTGAACAACAATTAAATTCAATCCAATACGCTTAATTGGTGTAGATAAATCTCCATCTCCGTTAGGTGTATACCCTCTGTTTAAATACCTATTGGTTTCTGCATTATCACCAATTTGTGCAAAGCTTGTAATATCTGTGCCGCACTGGCAACTAACTCTTGGATTGGTTTCTAAGCTATTCTTACAGCTTCTACTTCTCTTCGCTTTAATTGTTTTTTCTAAGGCATGCGCACATCCTTCTTGTTCAACGTATTGTAGCTTTAGGTTACTATTATTAGAGAAATTTTCAAACTCAATTATGCTGTCTTGCCTTACATAAACAAGAGAATTATCAATCTCTAATCTAATTTCCTTTGCATTACCAGGGGTTATAAATACGATACCACTAAGACCATAAATTAATGTGTCATAATTGGTTTTGTATGTAACATCCTTATAACATTTACCTGTAAGATTCGCAACTAATGGATATGAACCAGAATAATTATTTAACATTGAAACTTTGCCGATTTGGCTATTTCCTTGATAACTAACAGTGCCACTGTTATTCCAGCTGTTGCTATTCCAATTTGAAAGTTTGACATCTACTGGTCTAGGTGCAAAACAAGGATTATTGCTCCAACCCAAGGTTACCTTGGTGTTTTGAGTACCTGAAGTTCGGTCAAGACTCCAGTATCCACAGCGGTTTACAAAACCTAGAGTTGTGTCTTTTTGGCTTCTTGGGTAAAGTGAATCAGGATCTTCAGCGATGTAATTTGCCTTAAAGGTGCAGCTTGAAGCCACTGCATCAATACCTATTGGTGCGTAGCTGCCATTTCCGCCCGTTGGAAAAGTAAATGCCGCTGTTCCAATCTTCGAAATTGGCCCCACAACATAGCTAGAATCAGATCCTCCTGTAATTGTAGCGGTTGAACCTAAAGTAGGGAAGTTAGTTGCTGTGGTGTGCAACTCTCCTTTTTGGAGAGATAAATCAAGGGCGACTATCAAAGGAGTTTCAAGTGTTGCAGTTCCACTAGGCTTGTTGATCTCTAACCTTAATACGTTTGGTGTGAAATTGTGCTCGCGTTTAATGGATTGGTTCAAGGTTCCATTCAATACAATTTTATTTGACCAGCTGTTGATGTTGTGTGCACCTTTAAAAATAACGTCTCCTTTTACTTGATGGGTTCCTACATATCCCAACTGCAAATTTCCAGATGCATTATTCAAAATTAAATTTCCATCATAAGTAAATGTGGTGTGTGGGTAATTGAGCTGAAAAATGCCAGTACCAGAACACTTGAATTCAACGTCTTTGTGAAAAACAGGGTATCCCTCTCCTTGGGTTGCAAAAATTCCAGTTTGATTGAAGAAAACTTCTTCAAAAAACTCACCTCCCAAGACAGAAATCCGACCAGCAGAAACTGTTACGTCTCCTCGAAATTCAGAGCCTGATTTTACAGTAAAAATTCCGCTTCCAGAAAGATTAATTGGTGATGTTCCTAATTGCTTAAATCCATTAAACATCAAACCACCAGAAAATGTTGAAGCAGTAATTGTTCCAGTGGATGCTTGTTTAAGACCATATAAATAAACTCCTCCTCCGTTTATGTTTAAGGCTATATTTCCAACTAGCAAAGGCTGATTTGCACCACCTGCAGTACCCAATACCAATATACCTGCGCTTGTTGTGATGTTTGTGGTTCCAACTATACTATCGGCGGCATTCGTCAAGGTGAACTGTAATGTTCCCGCACCACTATTCTCAACTGACAATCCTTGATAAAACTTGTTTGCACCATTATTTCCGAGCCAAAATAAGCCAGTGCCACTATTTTTAAACAAATTGGTGCCTCTACAAATGACTGGACCTCCTGACAAATCTGTTGATGAGCCTGTCTTTGTAATAGTACAGTGTTGCTTAAATTCTACAGCTCCTAAAATCACAGAAGCAGTTGAAGCAACAAAGGTATTGTGCACTATTGTATTGGTTCCTAGAAGCAATTGCGCACTACTTCCTAAAGTAATGTTTGTTGCTGAATAAATCTTACATCCTACAAATGATAATTGACCATGGGTGAAACTTCCAGAGTTTACAACTAAAGTGGCCAAACTATCGAAAGTACAATTTGTAAAGACTGCACTTTGCCAATTCAGAGGTGCAACTGATTTTATTGTAACAGCAGCTTTGAGGATTGTTGAATGTACAGTGGAGCCAACAAATACACCTGTTGATGTAGCTGATGATGTTTTATTGAATTCTACATAACTGTTAAATTGATTTCCGGCAGATGAGTGCGCCAAGTATAACGCTTTTGATGCTGTAACTGTGGCAAACAAGCTGTCGTTAAAAACATCAGCTACCCCAACACCAAACGACAAAAAACCTGCACTACTATTGGTTAGCCGAGTAGGTTCATTGAAGGTGTTTCCATAAGAAGTTGTATTTGCACTTCCAGTTTGGATGACAGTTACTCTATCATTAAATGTGCTATTTCTTAACTGAATGGTGCCACCACTGGATGTTAATTTTGCCCCAAAAGTACAGTTGGTTACAGTGGCTGAACCGGTTAAAAGAGAACCATTGTTCACAGTTGCCGAATTTCCAGTAAATGAGCCAATCACGGTAAGATTATAAGAACCTAAGTTCAACACTGCACCTGAATTTACAGTTAGTGAAGCAATTGAAGCTGAACCACTTAAAGCCGGTTGATTAGTTGTAGAATTAATGATAACAGGGTCTGCCGCAGCAGGAACACCAGAAGGCGACCAATTTGAAGCGGTTTGCCAATCGGTATTTGTTGAACCTGTACATGTTCGAGTAGTTTGAGCAATACCAGAAATGCCCAATAAGCTTAGAATGAAGAATAAATTTAGACGCATAGTTTAAAAAATGATTAGGACAAAAAATATATGAAATGGTAGAAGTATGCACTTTAACTCAGCTTTGACTCCTGAAGGGCTGGTATCGGCAGCCTAAAACTTTAAACCGAGAAATAATAATAATTTCAATAAAGCATCCCCGAATACGCCCCCAACACTACTCCAGTAGCAGAAAGCGCTTCTAGGGTAAGGTACGATTGGGTTAAATTAACAAACTCACCCAGCCCAAAGCGACATATAATGCCCGTTCGCTGAAACCAAACCAGTTCATTCACTTGTTGACCTGAAAAAGAAAATGTTTGTACCAAAATATCGCTACCGCCATTTATGGTGCCTA
>JBBAKX010000012.1:0-47296 GCA_040403315.1 Flavobacteriales bacterium | reverse complement strand
GCAGAGCCGAAAGTGCATCACCAGAACAAATGGCCGCAACTGGATTGAAGCTTGGCGTAATGCGAGGATTTACTGTGATGTTCACCGTTACTGGATCAGCACACAATCCTGCAGTTGGCGTAAACGTGTAGCTTCCCGAAGCTGTATTGCTCACCGTTGAAGGACTCCAACTTCCGGTGATACTATTTAATGAAGTGGTTGGTAAACTTGGAACGGAACCTCCATCACAAACATCCGCAAAAGGTGGAAACGTAAGCGTAACAGGAGTTGTAACAGTTACACAAGTTTCACTGCTGCATTCGGCACTTAGCGAATAGGAAATTGGATTGGGTGTAGCGCTTCCAAAGAAAATTGCCGCATTGCCATAGCTGTTATCTGCTGGTCCCGCCGGAGTGAGGAATTGATTACTCACAAAGGTCGGATTGCTTGATCCCGGATCATTCACCAACATGACAAATGCCTGAATCGTACCAGTTGGATTTCCAAGGTTATCCAACGGAATCGCAAATTCAAAACCTTGCGTGAAATTGCCCGAACCACCATTGTTTTGGTAGCCCAATGGCGCTGAAGTTCCAGTTTGACCAAGAAATACATTGACGTTCGTTTGCATGTTATACAAATCGAAAAATCCCAAGCCAAATGCTTGGTTCATTGCCAGAATGTAGTCGGGATTGAAGCCCGGATCGAAGTTGATATTGCTGCTAAGGTTTTCTGTCGAGAAATAAGGTGCATTCGATCGGTTTGTCCAGCTAGATAGCGAGTTAAATCCACCGGGAATACAATCGATAAATAACAGAAAGCGGTTGTTGCTTCCGTTCTCGGTTTGCCCTGCCAATGCGCCATACAAACTGCCCGACATATTCTTTAAGTACAAAGCATCGAGATTGTTCAATGCGCCAAAACTGCTTGTGGGACCGCCAAATGAAGTCGCCAACGGTGCGCCCCATTCGGGTTCAGAAATTTGTCCGTTGAAAACGAATGTTGGCGTCGGATACGACTGCACACATAATTGGTCGCCAGCCGTAAGAATCGAAGAAGTATAGGTGTTATCGGCTGATGGTGCTTGCAATTCCAAACCATTCACAGTGAAACTAAACCAAGAACCTCCTGATGCCGTGAAGTTGATCACTTCGCCTGCGCAAGGTAGGGCAGGTGTGAGGCCCGGAGTAGATGGTACGCTTGTAACTACCACAATGGTTGATGCTGAAACTGCTGCACATCCGCCAGCTGCAGCAATTGTGTAGGTAACTGTGTAAGTGCTTGGGGTGCTGCTCGATGCTGTGATCGCACCTGTTGAGGTGTTGATCGATAATCCACTCGGCAAACTGCTGAAGGTTCCTCCTGTACTCCCAGTGAGACTAACTGTTTGAGTTCCTGCCAAGTTTCTGCAAAATGGCGAACCTGTGTAAGCGATGGATGCTGAAGGTGCCGTATTGAGTGTTACGGTAACTGTTGAAGTTGCATTCGGACAAGGTGAAGTTCCCGCAACCGTGTAAGTGTAAATTCCAGCAGTATTGCTTGCCGGATTGAATGTGCCCAATTGTCCGCCCGAAAGGGCTGATGGACCGCTCCAAGTGCCTGTTGTAGATGGCGTTCCACCGATTAAACCAAATAGATTTACTGGGCTACTTGTGTTGCAAACAGTTGTTGAACCATTGGTGCCTGCATTCGCAGGATCTATTACCGTTACTGGAACTGTTTCTTGCGGAGAAGTGCAACTTCCAAGTGATGCTGGTCCAACAACACTAAGCTTAATATTGTAAAGTCCAGCCGAATTGAAAGAGATTGTATATGGTCCAGCACCTGAACCACTGAGCACATTTACACCTGGAGGCCAGGTCCAATTGTAAGCAGAACCAGGACAAGAAGTGCCAGTAAATGTAACTGTTGCCATATTTCCCAAACAAATCGGGTTGGGAGAAACTGTAAAAGTTGCCAAAGGTTTCGGTCGCAATGTGAGCACACGGTTTATCGGTGCTGATGTACAACCATTTATGGTTGAAGTAATGGTGAATGTGACAGTTTGATCTGAACAGGTATTGTTGGCTATTGGATAATTGATCGGTGTTCCAGTTCCAGAAATTCCGTCGCTTCCCGTCCAGTTAAATGTTGCGCCAGATGTTGTTGAGGTGATGTTGATGGTGTAACCACCAGCGGTGGCTAAGGTTGGTCCAGTGCAAGTAGAGTAGGAAAGAAGAGGCGTTGCAACATCTGGCACTGCGACAATTTCGACCGATGCAGTTGCTGTAGTTCCAAGACATCCACCTGCTGATGCAACTGTGTAAGTTACAGTGTATGTTCCTGCCGTGCTGCTCGAAGGCGTAATTGCTCCAGTGGAAGTGTTAATGCTTAGTCCAGCTGGAGCAGCTGCATAACTTCCTCCTGTGGTTCCGGATAAACTTACCGATTGAGGCGTGCTAATCGATTTACAAAAAGGCGATCCTCCATAATTTATTGAAGCACTCGGGGTTGAGCTTAAGGTGACAGTAACTGTAGCACTCGAATTCGGACAAGGTGAAGTTCCCGCAACCGTGTAGGTGTAAATTCCAGCAGCATTGCTAGCTGGATTGAATGTGCCCAATTGTCCGCCCGAGAGGGCTGATGGACCGCTCCAAGTGCCCGTATTTGCAGGTGCGCCACCCAGTAAGCTGAAAAGATTAACTGAACTTCCAGTTGTACAAACGGTTGTACTTCCATTGGATCCAGCTGTCGCAGTTGGATTTATCGTAAGATTGTAAGTGCTGATGAGCGTGTAAGTATCGCCAGCATTTATCGAACTGCTTCCGTCGGTATCGCAATACGCGTATGCGCTAACGGTTTGAATTATCGGAGCTGCGGTGTTATTTATCCCCGAAGGGAGCGAATTGTTTGGAGAAGTAATACCTGCAACTGGCAAAACACTCGAATACACCACACATGTTGGATTGGATGCTGCTACAGCATTTTGCCATGTTGCAATGGCTGAAGTACTTCCACCCGAACAAATGGTGGAGGATGTATTGCTAACAGTTGTTGGTGAGCAACAAGAAAATGATGCATTGGTAGGGTAGAGGCAGGTGGCAGGTGAGGGAGCTTGTTCGGAGTAATTAACTTGTAATGCAGTGGTTATACTTGCGAAGTTCCATTGCCCAGGCCCTAAACTCCCACAAGGAACCAATGGAGCAAAGGTGGAGTTTATCCCAAAAGCACTATAGGTATTTGGATAAATGTAAATTTCAATGTTGCTGGCAGAATTGAATCCACTTGGCAAATTTCCTAGATTGAAATTGATGTTGTAATTGTTTATCGCGGTGTTTTGGTCACTCACAATTGCACCATCAACATACACTGTTACCCAATAATCTGAACCAATACCTTGTGGGTTGTAGCAAAAGCCATTCAAGGCAAAATTGAGTGAAAAGGAAGTAGCATCTCCGCCAATCGAATTTGCAGGAATGTTGAGGTAGGCAGAATTGTTTATCCCACCAAAAGGTGAGGATGCAACATTGAAATTAACACCCGAATAGATTGTGTTTGTTGTAATTGGCCCTAAGGTTCCACCTGTAGAGCAACAATTCGGCCCACCATTCACACTAATGTAGGTGACATCAAAAACTTGATTTCCTCCAGTGCAGGCTGTGTTGGTGAGGGTGGCTGGATTCGGACTGATGCTGAAGATTGTGCCGATATCACCTGCATCGCAATCGTTGTTGCCCGTAACTTCCCAATCGCAGGTTGAGTTGTTGTATTGGATGCTCACCACATCGTTTGAAGTACTAGGAAGCGTTGGATAAACGGTTAATGTGTTGCTCCCAGAGGCCAAGGTTGCGCCAGTGCTGTTACAAGTAACTGTCCATGGAAGTGTGGCATTGATGGTATTGCAGAAATTGGGATTTTCGATGCTGATTGGAACCCTGAAATCGTTGCAGTTTTGAACGGTTTGAACCAGATTTCCAGCTGGAGTTGTAACGGTGATTGTGGCTGGCGAAATGCTCACGTTTGCTCCAAAGATGGTGGAGGCTCCAAAGACAATTTCGCCTGCAATAGGACCACCAATGATATTGCTTCCTTGGGTTACGTAAATTTGACCATTTACTCCATCGAAGCCATCACCAAAAGGACTGTCGTTTACATTTAACGTGAAGATGGTTCCGTGAATAAGTGGATCGAAAGGACCAAAACCGATACTAAAGTTTGACCCAGAAGTATTTCCAATCCCTGAGGCCAATGTAATACCACTAAGATTACTTGTAACGGTCCAAGAAATTTCATTTCCAAAAGCGGAACCGTAATTCCCAGCCACATTGAAGTAAATCTGCCCTGAACAAGCCGTATTTGCAACTTCTAGGTAATACGTCTGGTTTGAGCAGGCACTAGCTGGACTGCTGGAAGCATCTGCATAATCTGGACAATTCAACGACACACTTGCACATGCCGCTGGTGCGGTGTAACTCTCAGAAATAGTACAAGATGGATCGGCTGAAAATGTCGCCACAACATTACAGTTTCCTCCTGTTGCATTGATTCCCGAGATGGAGTAGCTAATTTGACTTGGGAAGGGTGCGCTTAGTGTCGTAGTTCCACCGCAAGAGCTCGTAAAGGTGAGGATGCCGCTCTCGGGAGGATTGGTAACTGTAAGTTCACCAGAAACCTCATATGTGTTCGTTGTTGGATCACATGTAGTTGGAGTGGCCGAAAGTGCTGTAATGCTGCAAAGTATGTCGCAATTTGTTGTAGCTGTTGAGCTTGATGCACTGTTGAAGGTAATGTACCCTTGATCATTCTCAAAATTGGTAAGCAATAAAATGTACACTTCACCTGCAAGTGCGCCGACAGCATTCGCCTGTTCAAATGCAGATCCTGAGAAGCTGCAATCGGCAACTAGAGCTGTGCTGTTTTGAATTTGCGTGCATCCATCTGGTAAAGATGAAAACGGACCCCAAAGTAAAAAGTCAACATCAATAGGGAAATCGAAAACATCAAACTGGGCAATATCAATGGTAAGATCTCCAGGATTTTCGATTTCGAAATAATACCAAACCGGATTGGGCGATGATCCCAAACAAGCAATTGAACCTAAACTGGGTAAGTTCACATTGTTGTTAAATGTGTATGTAGTACCAGTACAAAAAGGTGTTGAGTTTGGACAAGTATCTCCGTTGTTTGTCGACGGTGGCGGATCTCCGCATGAAATAGCCGCCTCCCAACCTCGCCGCCTTGTTCCACCATCTGAAGAAAATTGAAATGTTAAACAACCTCCAACGGTTGATGAAATAACACCTGGCCCTACATTGCCAGTAAATGCTCCCAAAAGTGGCGATGCTGTTGAAGGACCATTGCAGATGTCTAAATAATCCCAACCTGCTTCTGTGGCAAAGTCGGTAAAAGTGAATGTTATAACCTGACCTACTGGAGCACAAAAGGTAACGGTCGAAAATTCATTGTTCTGATAATTGGTTCCTGGCCCCTGGCTGTCGTAGAACAATCCTCCACATGCATTTGTGATTGTGCCCAAGTTGCCCATATTATAAATCTGCGCCACACCTGGAATCCAGATGATAAACAGCAGCAATATGTGCAACAGTTTTCTCATTGTTCAGCAATCACTTTTAATTTCCCCTTCGGGCTGATGGCAAAGCGAATTGTATTTCCTTGTGGCGCAGATTTCAAAGCAGCACGCTTTTGATTTCCAATCGGTTTTTGCAGTTCTTGGTTGCTGTACAAAACCACGGAAGCCTTTATTACATCTAGCAAAACTGTTCTCCGTTGTGCATCCAAACGATAAGCATCCAACAAACCATAATGATCGAGCGCTTCCTGAACTTTCAGATCGTCATCTTGAGACAATAAGCCCACGATTTCGAAGTGTTTCTTGTTCGAAGTTTCCTCTTCTTGAGCATCAAGAAGAAGACAAAAGCATAGCAGGACGACAGCTAAAAGCAGTCCTCGGATTGGAATCATATGTTTGGTAATCAGTCGTTTATGTTATCTTTGATCCTTTTCTATTTAATGAAGATTTGATCAAAAACTTGAAGATTTTTAAAGTCACTGAAGTGTATTCAGGAATGTCTTTGGGGAATCGACTGAATTTAATTGTGTAGCGGTTTGGTCATAGGCAGATTTTTCAATTTCTCAATGATTACAAGTGTTTTGCAAGGATTGAGATCTTGGTTGTCAACATGTTATGGGGTTACTCATTAGCAATCTACAAATAGTTTTATCAGTACCAAACTTTATGAACGGTCGATTGTTGAAAACTGTTCGTGGTTAGTGTTTTCATCATTCTACAGGCCTTCATTTTATTGAGATCTAGATACAAATATTCATATTTGATTGTGAATAAGTTGAGCGATTCAAGTTCATTTTGCACCTGCATCAACTTTTGCTTGTCTTTAAACCATATCGAACTGAAATTTCCATGATTTCTTCGACCTTTGAGCGCTCGAAACCAACGCCATGACTTCAATCAAGCTATCTACTGATCAACGTAACAATCTTTTGGAGATCCTTCAAAAACGCTTCGAGAAAAACAAAAAGCGAAGCAAGGATATTCTTTGGAAGGATTTAGAGGCACGTTTGATTTCTCAGGAGGCAAAATTGTGGTCGCTTTTTAAAATGGAAGAAACTGGAGGAGAACCCGATGTGCTTGATTTTGATCCTAAAACTGGTGAATACATCTTCTTCGATTGCTCAGCCGAAACACCCGCCGGTAGAAGAAGCTATTGTTATGATCGTGAAGCTCTTGACGCGCGCAAGGAAAACAAACCTGCACACAATGCCATCGAGGCAGCCGAAGAAATGGGTGTCGAAATCCTCGATGAAGAGCAATACCGATTTCTTCAGCAATTCGGTCCGTTCGACCAAAAAACATCAAGCTGGTTAAAAACCCCAAACAACATTCGCAAACTTGGTGGCGCCATATTCGGCGATTACCGTTACGGACAAATATTTATTTACCACAACGGCGTTCAGTCGTACTACGCAGGCAGGGCGTTCAGAGGATTGGTGAAAATCTAATGGAATAGGCACTCAATAGCCGTATTTCTCTTGCCATTGTTTGCGCAATTTTTCGCGCATTTCGTTTTCTCTTGGATTTGCACCAGGATCATAGAACTTCGTTCCGGCAGCTGCTTCGGGCATAAATTCTTGGTCCACGAAATTGCCCGAATACGAATGGGCATAAAGGTATTCTTCGCCGTAACCGAGTTCTTTCATCAGTTTCGTGGGCGCGTTTCTTAGATGCAATGGAATCGGTAAGTCGCCTGTTTTTTTAACAAAATCCTGCGCTGCACGAATCGCCATGTACGACGCATTACTTTTCGGTGAACACGCCAAATACACCACAGTTTGAGCCAGCAGTAAGTCACATTCCGGGTACCCGATTACCGCCACCGACTGAAAGGTATTGTTGGCTAAAATCATAGCCGTTGGATTGGCGTTTCCGATGTCTTCTGCCGCCAAAATCAACATTCTGCGTGCGATGAATTTCGGATCCTCTCCACCTTCCATCATCCTTGTTAGGTAATACAATGCAGCGTTAGGATCCGACCCGCGCATGCTTTTGATGAATGCCGATACAATATCGTAATGCTGTTCGCCATTCTTGTCGTAAAACGCCAAATTCGACTGTAGTGCCGATGTAGTGTGTTCGTTCGTGATCATTGCTGTTTCACCCGCCGGGAAGGTGTTGATTACCAGTTCGAACAGATTAAGCAACTTCCGCGCATCTCCACCCGAATAGCGCAACAAGGCATCCGACTCAACAATTTCGACAGACCGCATTTTGAGGTAACGGTCTTCCTTCAATGCCCTGAATAACAAGGCAACCAACTCGTCTTTGCCTAAAGATTTTAGGGTGTACACTTGGCATCTCGACAGCAAAGCGGGAATCACTTCAAACGACGGATTTTCGGTGGTAGCACCGATCAAGGTCACAATTCCCTTTTCCACAGCGCCGAGCAGCGAATCTTGTTGAGATTTCGAAAAACGGTGGATCTCATCAATAAACAGTACTGGTTTTTTCATCAAACCACCCAGACGTGCAGCAGAATCGATCACATCTCGAACATCTTTAACGCCCGATGCAATGGCACTTAGGGTGTAAATTTGGGTTTGCGAAACTTCTGCGATTAGCTTGGCTAAAGTGGTTTTTCCAACACCTGGTGGTCCCCAAAAAATGATGGATGGCAGCGGGATTTTCTGGTCTAAGATTTTGCGCAATACTGAACCTTCACCCAACAAATGCTCCTGTCCGGCGTAATCTTCCAATGTGGAAGGTCGCATTCTTTCAGCCAAAGGCTCATTTGGAAGATGCAAACTCATCTGCGCACTGCTTGAACCAATGAAATTCCTTCAGGCCGTTTGTGTTTCCAGCGTTTGTGAGTCCAAAGCCAATACGAAGGTTCTGATTGAATTACATTTTCTAATTCAGAAGTATGCAACGCAGTAATTTCTCCTGTAGGGCTTGATTGTGCCTGATCGTTTACGGGCAAATATTCTAACGTATACCAACCACGTTTCACTTTGGTGATTTTTCCATATACCACAACCATATCGTATTGTCGCGCATACTTTTCGGTTCCAGCAGCAACAGGAGTTTCTTGGTTTAGGAAATTCATCCACAGTGCTTTCTCTGGTCTTCCTGGACTTTGATCAACAATTAATCCCCAGATGGAACAGTCATTTTTAGTGCTTTCCATCACCTTGCTGATTTCGGCAACGGAAACCAGTCCAACTCCAAACCTGCATCTTGAGCGAATCATTGCACGGTTGAATACTTTGTTTTTTAGAGGTAAATAAAGGCCTAGCGCTTTGAATTTTTTGTCACAATGCAGAGAGAGTGTCATTGCCGCCCATTCCCAATTTCCATAGTGGCCTGTTGTAGCAATTACAGACCGATTTTGAACATAATATTGTTCCAATAACTCGGGGTTGAGCACTCTCATTCGTTTCTTCAATGTAGCAGCCGAAACGGTGAATGATTTGATAGTTTCAACCAGTACATCTCCGAGGTGTCGATAAAAGCGTTTTTCAATGGCCATCAGCTCGCTGTCCGACTTGTTGGGAAAGGCGTTTCGGAGGTTTTTTCGAGTGATTTTTACCCGATATTTCAGTATTGTGTATAAGATGAAATAGGCGAAATCAGCTACACCATAAAGCATCCACATTGGAAGCCATGAAAGTGCATAAATCAAGATTAACAACGGATACGCCAACAGTGTCATTTTATAATCTTTGTCGTGTTTTAGCGACAATAAAACTTTAACAGATCAAAAGCTTCAAGGTGGCCGAGTTCTCCTGATTTCTGCAGATCGATGCAGCCAGCCTTACGACTGCCCGATAAATAAAAGATTACACCTCTCTTGAAGAGGAATTTTCCATTTGAAGGCTCCATCGCAATCGCAACATCGTAATCTGCAATAGCTTCAGTATAATTATTCATCAAATAATGGTTCTGTCCTCGATTTCCGTAAAAACTCACTTCCTTCGGATTGAGTGCAATGGCATCATTAAAATCTACTGAAGCTCCAGTGTAATCGCCCAATAAGTGTTTTGCATAACCTCTTTGATTCAAGGTGCGTGCACTTTCAGGTATTTTTTTTAGGATGATATTAAAATCGGCAACTGCTTCTTTGTATTTCTTCAATTTAATGTAGCAGATTCCACGGTTGTAGCGCGCATCCTCGAATTCTGGTTGAATTGCAAGTGCCTCAGAAAAATCTGTAACCGCCGAAAGGTATTCTTCTTTAAGTCCGCGAGCAGTTCCATTGTTGTAAAAATCGGCTGCAGTTTTTTGAGCCGTTAATCCGGTAGATATGATCATCAAGGTGATCAGCCACCACTTATTTAGTTTGCCCACTTACGTCGGTTGCCTTTTTTGTTTTTAATCTTCTTCCAGGCGCATCTGCTGCACAATATTTTTGCACGTATTCTTTTGCCGGCGCCCAACCTAGCTTGGTACTTAATGCGAAATCTGCACAAGCTTTATCCCGTTCTTCGAGCATTAGGAATGACTGTCCGCGGGCCATAATTGCTTCTTTGTAATCTGGCTTTAATAGGATTGCATTGTCAAATAACACAATGGCTTCACGGTATTGTTTCTTGCCAATTTTTTCAACACCTTCGTTATAAAGGGTACTGTATTGGTCAGATTGGGCTGAAATTCCAGAGCAAACTAGAATGCCTAATCCAAGGGTTAGTATGTGCTTTTTCATTATTCGATGCAGTATGAATTGTAACTATTTTCAGCATCGTCATTCCCCAATTCGGTGGCTTTTTTCCAATCTAAGCAAGCTCCTTTTTTGTTTCCAGAAAGGTACTTAGCCGACCCTCGATAACTCAAAGCTTGGTCGTGGTTAGGGTTTAACTGAATGCACTTATTGAAATCTTCAATCGCTTCTTTGTCGTTTTCTGTTCCACCTCTTGCAACACCTCTAAAGTAATAGGCATCTGCGAAATTGGGATTCAACTCGAT
This sequence comes from Flavobacteriales bacterium, assembly GCA_040403315.1. Classification (GTDB taxonomy): domain Bacteria; phylum Bacteroidota; class Bacteroidia; order M30B66; family M30B66; genus CAMCXT01. Next base: position 36,843 of record JBBAKX010000012.1, on the reverse strand, counting down.
CACTTTGTTGCAATCTTTAATAGTATACTTGAAGTTTTCAGCCTCAAAACTCAATTCTGCTCTGCTAAGGTAAGCCTCTGCTAAAGCAGGATTCAGTTCAATGGCACTGTTGAAATCCTTCATGGCCATATCATCGTTCCCGAGATCTATATAAGCCAATCCGCGGTTGTAAATCACTAAAGCATTTCTGTCATCTAACTTTATCGATTTATCAAACACAACAACGGCATCTTTGTATTTTCCAAGCAGCGACAATGTGGATGCTTTTCTGAAGTACAATTCTGCAGTTTCCATTTTTAACGAATCCGCTTTATTGAAATCTTTCAAAGCTGAAGTTGCATTTTTCATTGCCAAAAACGCTCTGCCACGGATGTAATAATTCTCGGCAGCGTCGGAATCATATTTTACGAGGGCTTCAGCTTTTTCAATGGCAATAGCACCTTCTCCATTATTTATGTGTTGCAGGATTTCGTCCTTTAATGGGGCTTGCGCCTGAACTACCAAGCCGAATCCAAACATTAAATACAAACTGAGCGTAATTCTTATTTTCATTCCGTTACGTTAGGAGTTTATTTCGTTGTTGTTATATTTCAAATTGTATCGAATTCCGGTGTACCCGTAGTCCGATTTTAAGATGCGAAATTCTTGTTGAACCGCCATTTCTTCTTCGAGGTAAGAAAGGTTTTTACCATCTAGCAGCACGTTCGCTACTTCTAGCAAGCAACCCAAATCTGAGGAACCCGCATCAAGCAATTCTTTCTTTGTCGACTTAGATTGAGCAGAAATTGTCACAGCTTCGAGTTCTACAGGTCTTGATTTATCGAATGTGCAAGTGATTAAGGTATCGGTTCCTGCAATTTCATTGTGCTGCTTCCATTTCCAAAATAGCCTCGAACCATCTACTTCTTCTTCCGGGCGTATTTCCATGGCAGCAAGCACTTCATCTGGCGTTTGCCCAAGTTTAATCATCCCGTTCGAATAGCACGATGGAACCTCCAACATCAAGGCATCCGATACTTGTGTCCATTCATCATCAGCATCACGAACGCTTTGCGGAGGATGTATCAGAAACACAGCAGCGAAAAGAACAACGAAGAGAAATAGGTACTTCATGATTTTTATGAGGATTCAAACTTAATGAATTCCTGAAAAATCTGAAAGCACCAAATGTTATCGGGCTTTTCTTCGCTTCACTTCACGGGTCAACAAATCCAGTTCTCTGCTGGTTTGCCCGGCTACCGAAGTATTTTCTTCCGCTCTGCGGATAAGGTATGGAAGCACCTCTTTTACAGGGCCGTACGGGACATATTTTGCCACGTTGTAGCCCGCATGTGCCAAATTAAAACTAATATGATCGCTCATTCCCAACAATTGTGAAAAGTAGATTTGGGAAGTATTGGAAGGGATATTTTTTTCCTGCATCAATTTAGCGAGCAGCATCGAACTTTGCTCATTGTGTGTGCCCGCGCAAAGTCCAAAACGATCTAAGTTGCTGGTGATGAATTCCATTGCAGCATCATAATCGCGGTCGGAGGAAGCTTTATCGGGTTGAATCGGGTCTAAGTAGCCCATTTCTTTGGCGCGTTTCCGTTCTTTTTCCATATAAGCGCCACGCACAATTTTAACGCCTACATAAAATCCTTCATTCTTGGCTATTTCGTGCCATTCTTTCAAAAGTGCCAAACGGTCGTGGCGATACATTTGAAACGTATTGTACACAATTGGTTTCTCGGTATTGTACTTACGCATCATATCGAGAATCAAATCGTCCATCACTTGCTGAATCCAGCTATCTTCGGCGTCGAGCATGAGTTTTCGATCGGTTTCGACTGCCTTTTTGCATAGCTTTTCTACACGTTGCTTCACCTTTTCAAATTCGTGCTTTTCAGAGTCTGTAACGGTTTCGCCAGCGCTCACCTTTTCTAACAGTGCGAAGCGTGCCAATCCAGTGAGCTTGAAAACACAAAAAGGCACATGATCATCCAATACAGCGCGGTCTTGGGTATCCATAACTTCCTGCAAGGTGATGTCGAAATCCTCTTCCGATTCCTTGCCTTCCACCGAATAATCGAGGATCGTTCCAACCTTAAAATGAGCTAAGGCCCCAATTGTTTTTTCGCATTCGCGGATGGTTTCGCCTCCGCAGAAATGTGCATAAATCGTTTGTTTGATCATGAATCGGGTAGGAGCCAAGCTGGCAGCAAGCCCCGAAAACGGTTTACTGAATTTCACGAATTGATTGTTGCCGATCATCTTGAAGAGCCACCAAGCTTTCTTCAATTCGTTGGTATTACGGTATTTAAAGGCAATTTCTGTATTGTCGAATGATATCATGTACTGTGGTTGACCGCCGTAAAATTATGTAAAACTCCTTATTCGCAGGTAAAGATTATTCACTCTTTAAGACATCCAAAAGCTTGATTTGTTGATGACGACCTTATTTATTTTGATTCTTCATTTCAGTCTTGCTTGGTGGTGAGTACAAAGAAATTACAGACCTTCGCAATGTGTTGGAACCACTTTCAAATATCTATTTCGGGCAAGAATCATTCAACAGATTTCACGACGCTCTAACGGTGAATGAGTTGGTTATTTTGTGCGACAGTATAACCGCTGAGCTTTGTTTACCAGTGTTTTTAGAAGATTTTCCAACATATAAAAGCGTTCCAATTATTGTAATTCCGCAAGGCGAAGCAAACAAAAATACCGAGCAAGTAGCATTCGTTTATACCGAACTTTTAAAGCTCAACTTTGGTCGCAACGCAACGCTGTTAAACCTTGGCGGTGGAGTAGTTACTGATTTGGGTGGATTTTCGGCAGCAACTTTTAAAAGAGGAATAGATTATATCAATGTTCCTACAACTTTGATGGGGATGGTAGATGCCGCCATTGGTGGAAAAACTGCAGTAAATGTGAACCAATTCAGAAACATTGCAGGCGTTTTTGCGCTCCCTAAATCGGTGTTCATTTTTCCACAGTTTCTAAATACACTTTCGAAGGTTGAAATCCAATCGGGCTGGGCAGAAATGATGAAACATGCTTTACTTACTTCAGGGCAAGCCTGGGAAGCATTTCGAAATTACAATACCGATCAAATTCCGAGTGATGCACTGATCGAAGCCAACGCGCGTTTCAAGGAATCTGTAGTAAAGTCGGATTTTAAGGACCAAAACCACCGACAAATTTTAAACCTTGGTCATACCACTGCGCATGCACTCGAAACGTGGAACCTTCAGCAGAATCTGGAAATTCCTCATGGTTTCGCTGTTGCAGCAGGAATTTTCATCGAAGCCGAATTGGCCATGCGAATTGGTACAGGTTTATCATCCGGCGAATGCCGAGAAATTCAGCAATTTATTTCAGCACAATTTCCAAAGTTGAAGTTTGATGAAAATGCAGTGGATGAAATCATCTCCTTGATGCGAAACGACAAGAAAAACAAGCAGCAAATAACATTTTCACTCCTTGAATCGATTGGTATTCCGCTGATCGGAATTGAGCCAGCTGAAAAGGATATTCGTGCTGCCATTTTGCACTATTTGCATGCCTGAAACACTGGAATTAGTTTCATCAACGCGTAACATAAATGCGCAACCGCAATTGCCTGCATCCAAGAGCATTTGTAATCGTTTGTTGGTGTTGCAGCAAGTTTCGAACGGAGCAATTGTTCCTGAAATAATTTCTGATGCAGATGATTCACAGAAGTTATTTCAAATATTATCGAAAAAGCCTGATTTTGCTGATGCTGGAGATGGTGGAACTACCTTTCGATTTGCGCTTGCATTTTTAGCTGCATCTGAAAATTATTCGGGTATTTTAACAGGGAGCGAAAGATTAAAAGAGCGTCCACAACACCTTCTCATTGAGGCATTACGTTCATTGTCCGCTGATATTAATTGCCTTGAAAAGGAAGGTTTTGCTCCAGTTAGAATTACCGGAAAAAAATTAAATGGTGGAAAATTAACCATCGATGCTGGAATTTCAAGTCAATTTATGACTGCATTATTGCTTATTGCTCCAATGCTTAAAAGCGAGTTGGAAATTGAACTCCAAGGGGAATTGGTTTCGGCTTCTTATCTCGAAATGACGATCGATTTACTCCGAAAAACGGGTGTTTCGATTGATTATTCGGCAAAAAATATTCATGTTGGACAAGCCAATTGGAATGCAGGTATTTTTCCTGTTGAACGCGACTGGTCGGCGGCATCATATTGGTATGCCATTTTAGCCTTAGCCAATCGTGGAAATGTATTTTTGTATGGATTGAAAATGGAAAGCTTGCAAGGAGATGCTATATGTGCAAGCATTTTCGAAAATCTAGGCGTGAAATCTGTGCAGGAAATTGATGGTGTAAGATTATCTAAAGTGTCAGTAAAAACTGATCAAATCGATTTAAATGCAAGCAATTTTCCTGATTTAGTTCAAACAATTGTAGTTGTTTGTGTGGCATTGAAAATAAAGGCGAATATTTCAGGTTTAAAAACGCTGAGAATTAAGGAAACCGACAGACTAAATGCGATGCAACAAGAATTGAAGAAAATCAAATTCGATTTGATATTGCACAAAGAGGATAAGTTGGAATGCTCAGGTTTATCGCCCGATTTCAGTAAAACAATATTAGTTGAAACGTACAACGACCACCGAATGGCGATGGCATTTTCGGCACTGGTAACAGTGGTGTACAAATTGGCGATTCGAAATCCTGAAGTGGTTTCGAAATCCTATCCCAATTTTTGGAAAGATGTGCGTGAATCTGGAATTTCATTCGCAGAGTGGGAAGGATGATGCAGTTATTGAAGCTAAGGAAATTCAAGCATTCGGATGCAAATAAAATGCTTCCATTGTTTGTCATTTTCGGGATTCTATATGCAGTAATTTCATTAGTGAATCATACGCTGTTTCGAACCTATGCGTTGGATTTAGGCGCCTACACAAATGCTTTGTATGATTATCGAAATTTTCAATGGAACGATAGCGCTGCATTTTTAAATGATCCAACCAATTTATTGGCAGATCATTTTGATTTGTATTTAATTCTATGGGCGCCACTTTCTTTTTTATTCGGCACTTACACTTTACTAGTTGTGCAAATTATTGCTTTGCTGCTGGGTGCCTTCGGGGTTTTTAAATATTTAAAATTAAATACCCAAAATGAATTTTTATCGAAATGTGGAGCCGCTTTTTTTCTATTGTTTTTTGGCGTTTTCTCGGCAGTTTCATTCGATTATCATAGCAATGTAGTAGCAGCTTGCCTTTTGCCTTGGTTCTTTTTAGCTGTTCACCAGGATAAGATTTTTAAAGCATCCTTGTTGACATTTATTATTTGCATTGGAAAAGAGAATATGTCGCTTTGGTTGTTTTTTGTGTCCTTGGGACTGCTTTGGAAATACAGAACCGACAAACCAAAACGAATTCTATTGTTGCTCATTTCTGCATTTTCTGCACTTTATTTTGTTTTAATTACCATGATTGTGATGCCATTTATTTCTGGTGGAGAGCAGTATGTTCATTTTCATTATAGTGCATTAGGAACTGATTTCGGATCGGCAATCAAGTATATGCTAACGCATCCGATCAGCTTACTAGAGACCATGTTTGGCAATCATACAAATGAACCACTCGGTGAAGGCGTGAAAGCTGAATTGTTTTTGCTGCTTTGCCTTTCCGGTTTGCCAATCTTGGTATTTCGTCCAGCGTATTTGTTGATGCTGCTGCCTATTTTCTTTCAGAAATTGTTTCACGACAATTTTCATCTCTGGGGTGTGTATGCGCAATACTGTATTGAATTCGCACCTGTTTTAGCCATTGGTGTTTTTGTGGTTCTGTCGAAATTGAAAAGTGTAAAATCACAGTATGTGTTTGCTTCTGTAATTTTAATCGGATGCCTTGTGAGCACATTGAAAATGATGGATCGCTCGGCAATCTTCACCAACAAATCCACCATTCGATTTTACCAATCTGCACATTACGTTCGCAAGTACGATGTGAATGCCGTGCACAAACAATTGGCTGCAATTCCTCCTGATGCTATTGTTTCAGCACAAAGTCCGTTTTTGCCGCATCTATCATTGCGAGAATCCATCTATCAATTCCCAACAATAAAAGATGCTGAATACATTGTTTTGTCGAGACTTGAAGGTCCATATCCATTAAATGAGCAACAGTTTCGTGCAGCTTTAGATTCGATCTCCCTTTCAAAATCATGGCGGATTTTATCGACCTCGAACGGTTGTTGGGTATTCATCAAAACAAATTGAAAATCTATTTTTCCTAGGACTGAAGTCCTAGGCTGCTGGTGGGTTTATTTTTCTACCTCTTGGTTTTTCTGCAAATTGGGACCTCGCAGCCTGGGACTTAAGTCTCAGGTTAAATGAACATGAAACGAAACCCACCCACGTTTTAACATTCATTAACATAAAAAGGTATGCATGCATAACATATTTTCTTCTATGTTTGCTTCACATGAGAGCCGAAGAAACAGTTTGCTTTAACATTAAAACCGCATGGCACGCCATCTACAGGATGTATAACACCATCGCGGCAAAGCATAGTTCTACAACTTCAGTCGGCTTTGTACTTTTAAATATCGACGCAGAAAAAGGCACTCCAGCAACCAAAATTGCTCCGCTTATTGGTCTTGAATCGCGATCGCTTACCCGGACGCTCAAAAACCTAGAAGACGCAGGAATTATTTATCGCCAAGCCGATCCCCGTGACAAACGCCTCGTTCTGATATTTTTAACATCCCTTGGGAAAGAAAAAAGAGAAGCTGCCCGTCAAGCCGTTCTCAACTTTAACCATCTCGTAAGACAGAAAATTGCCCCTGAAAAACTCGCCATCTTCTTCGAAGTCATCAATGAAGTGATGTTGGCCGGCGAATCAGAAAAAAACGAATTTATATGAAAAGAAGTATCCGTAAAGTTGCCGTTTTAGGTTCTGGTGTCATGGGCTCCCGAATTGCTTGTCATTTCGCCAATATCGGCGCAGAAGTGCTTTTGCTTGATATCGTTCCAAAACTTCCTGAAGGATCCGATCCCAACTTAATTGATCAACCCACTTTTCGAAATAAAATCGTAAACGATGCCCTCGCTTTTGCATTGAAATCGAATCCTTCACCAGTGTTCGATCAATCGGTTTCGAAACGCATCAAAACTGGCAATTTCGACGATAACTTGAAAGAAATCGCGTCCGCGGATTGGATCATCGAAGTGGTGGTAGAACGCCTCGATATCAAACAATCGCTCTTCGAACGTGTGGAGCAATTCCGCAAGCCGGGAACACTCATCACTTCCAATACTTCCGGGATTCCGATCAGCCTGATGGCTGCAGGTAGATCAGACGATTTTCGTAAACACTTCTGCGGAACGCACTTCTTCAATCCTCCTCGTTACCTCAAACTTCTAGAAATCATCCCCACAGCAGAAACAGCTCCTGATGTTGTCGATTTCTTGATGAACTACGGTGATCTTTTTCTTGGTAAAACCACAGTTCTTTGCAAAGACACTCCAGCATTCATCGCCAATAGGGTAGGGGTGCTTAGCATTCTCGCACTTTTTCACACAGTGCGCGAAATGGGACTCACCGTTGAAGAGGTGGACAAACTTACCGGTCCAGTTTTAGGCCGACCGAAATCTGCCACTTTCCGCACAACAGATGTGGTAGGGCTTGATACTTTGGTAAATGTCGCCAACGGACTCAAAGCCAATTGTCCGAACGACGAAGCCAAAGCCTATTTCGAGCTGCCAGAGTACATCCTCAAAATGAATGAAAACCGCTGGCTGGGCGATAAGTCTGGACAAGGTTTCTACAAGAAAGTGAAGAGCGAATCAGGCAAATCTGAAATTCTCGCACTCGATCTTCAAACCCTCGAATACAAACCACAACAAAAGGTAAAGTTCGCCACCCTTGAGCAAACTAAAACCATCGAAAACCTCCGCGAACGCTACAAAGTGCTCATCAACGGAAAAGACAAGGCTGGTGATTTCTATCGAAAGAATTTCTTCCAGCTGTTTAGTTATGTTTCGAATCGAATCCCTGAAATCGCCGACGAGCTATACCGCATCGATGAAGCCATGAAAGCCGGTTTCGGCTGGGAACTTGGTCCGTTCGAGTCTTGGGATGCCATGGGACTTCAAGAATGTCTCTCGGCCATGGAATCTGCTGGAATTGCAGTAAATTCTTGGGTGAAAGATATGCTTGCAGCTGGTCATACACAGTTCTACAAGATCGAAAAGGGCCGTAAACTGTATTACGACATCCCCTCAAAATCCTACAAATCGATTCCGGGCTACGAGCAATTTATCATCCTTGATCATATTCGTCCGACCAGCACCGTTTGGAAAAACAGTGGAACCACACTCACCGATTTGGGCGATGGTGTGCTAAACCTTGAATTCCATACCAAGATGAATTCCATCGGAACCGAGGTTCTACAAGGCGTTCAGAAAGCCATCGAAATCGCCGAAAAAGACTTCCGCGGTTTGGTGATCGGCTCCGATGCTCCGAATTTCTCCGCAGGCGCCAACCTCGCGATGGTCTTCATGATGGCAGTGGAACAGGAATACGACGAGATCGACTTCTCTATCCGCGCCTTCCAAAATACCGTGATGCGCATCCGTTTCTCTTCAGTGCCTGTGGTTACAGCTCCTCAAGGCCTTACACTTGGCGGTGGTTGCGAAATGAATCTACACGCCGATAAAGTGGTTGCTGCTGCAGAAACCTACATCGGACTAGTAGAGTTCGGCGTTGGACTTATCCCCGCTGGCGGTGGAACTAAAGAATTTGCATTGAGAGCTTCCGATGCCATGCGCGAAGGCGACATTCAAGTGAACACCTTGCGCGACCGTTTCCTTACGATTGGTCAGGCGAAAGTGGCCACTTCTGCAAAAGATGCTTTCAACCTCGGAATCCTTGTTGCTGGCCGCGACCAGATCGTTCCGAATGCTAATCGTCGCATCGTAGAAGCCAAAAAATCGGTGATCGAATTGGCGGATGCAGGCTATACCAAACCGGTAATGCGGCGCGATATCAAAGTGCTCGGCCGATCAGGCTTAGGCATGGTGTACGCTGGTGCAAATACGATGTTCAGCGGGCATTATATCTCCGAACACGACAAGAAAATCTCCGAAAAACTCGGTTATGTGCTCTGCGGCGGCGATCTTAGTTCTCCAACCGAAGTTTCAGAACAATACCTGCTCGATCTCGAACGCGAAGCTTTCCTCAGCCTTTGTGGCGAAAAGAAAACCCTCGAACGGATTCAGAGCATTTTGACTACTGGGAAGGTTTTGAGGAACTAAAAGGAGTCTTTAGTACTAAGTACTTAGTCTTTAGTATGGAGCGTTCGGATTTAGTTAATGAGTTTTGTTTGAGTTCATGATGCTGATATATACCTTGAAGTGAATGAGTTTTAAAATGTTTAATTGAAATCAAAGAAAGAATCCACATGAATAATTTCAAGAGTCTTAAGCTTTACCAAAAAGCACTTGATCTCGCAGATAGAATTTATGGAATTACCGCAACGTTTCCTCGTTCAGAAGTATTTGGTCTTTCTTCACAAATGCAAAGAGCCGCTGTTTCTGTGGGATCGAATATTGCCGAAGGTGCAGCAAGAAATTCAAAGCAAGAATTCTATCATTTCTTAGGAATTACAAATGGGTCCGCTGCTGAATTGCATTTTCAACTAGACCTTGCTACTAGAAGAAATATGATTTCAGATTCAGAGCGCCAAGAAGTTCAAGAATTGCTCACTGAAATTATGAAGATGAGCTCAAGCCTTCAAAAAACGCTATCATTTGAATTGAGAAACTTTAGCAGAAACACTAATTCTCCTTCCGGAGTGCAAATCAATAATTCAGGAAATAATGAGCCACATCTTTAATTAATGAAAAACGCTCAACTAACCCTAAAATCCCTCGAGACTAAATATTCAAGACTAAGTGCTCAAGACTAACGACTAAGTACTAAATACTCAAGACTATATGACCACCCCATACATCATCACCGGATTTCGTTCTGCAGTTGGAAAAGCACCTCGCGGAATGTTTCGTTTTACAAGGCCCGACGACCTCGCCGCTCGCGTTATTGAGCATCTCATGAAATCGGTTCCGCAGCTCGACAAAGATCGAGTGGATGACGTGATTGTAGGCAATGCGACTCCAGAAGCTGAACAAGGGCTGAATATCGGTCGTATGATTTCACTGCTCGGACTCGGTACCGACAAAGTGCCTGGTATGACCGTGAACAGGTATTGTGCATCAGGCCTCGAAACAATTGCGATTGCAGCTGCGAAAATTCAGTCGGGGCAGGCAGATTGCATTATTGCGGGTGGTGTGGAATGCATGTCGCCTATCCCTTTCGGGGGATGGAGGATCGTGCCGAACTACGAAATCGCGAAAAGCAACGCCGATTATTATTGGGGAATGGGGCTCACCGCCGAGGCTGTAGCGAAAGAATACAACATCAGTCGTGAAGACCAAGATGTGTTTTCATACCATTCTCACCAAAAGGCCATTGCTGCAATTCAGGAAGGGAAATTCAAAGATGGAATTGTGCCGATTGAAATAGAAGAGATTTTCCTCGATGAAAAAGAGAAACGCAAATCCCGCAAGTATATCGTTGATACCGACGAAGGTCCTCGCGCTGACACTGCCCTGGATAAACTGGCGAAACTGAAACCCGTTTTCGCTGCAGATGGTGTGGTAACTGCTGGAAATTCTTCCCAAACATCCGACGGCGCAGCATTCGTGTTGTTGATGTCGGAGCGCTTGATGAAAGAACTCGGATTGGAACCAGTTGGTCGCATGGTTTCTTACGGAGTTGCAGGATTACCGCCAAGGATTATGGGTGTAGGTCCAGTTTACGCCATTCCTAAAGCACTAGAACAAGCAGGAATGACACTTGAGCAGATCGATTTGATCGAACTCAATGAAGCCTTTGCTTCTCAGTCGTTGGCAGTGTTACGTACCTTGGATATCAATCCCGAAAAGGTGAATGTTAACGGAGGCGCCATTGCTTTAGGACATCCGCTTGGCTGTTCAGGTGCAAAACTCACCGTACAACTCTTTAACGAAATGAAACGCAGAAACCAAAAATACGGCATGGTGACGATGTGTGTCGGAACAGGTCAAGGCGCTGCAGGTATTTTCGAAAGGTTTTAGTCCCCATTTTTCCTTGCAACGTATTTCCATTGAACCTTTTTTCGATACAAAAACTATCATAATTCCACGGACTAAAGTCCGCGGCTGCTTGATAACCCGACAAACATAGGTTGAACATAAACTTCACTCACTTTCCCCTTTCAACTCCCCAAGTACTCCTATAAAATTTATACCCATGAGCACCGAACAAAAAGACATCACCAAAGGCGGCGAATTCCTTATTAAGGAGACTCATGCCGCTGATATTTTCATCCCTGAAAACTGGTCGGAAGAGCAACGCATGATCGCTCAAACGACCCAAGATTTTCTCAATACGGAAGTGCATCCTCACCTTGATCGTATCGATAAACTTGAGCCTGGTTTGATGCCATCCTTGCTTGACAAGGCCGGTGAATTGGGCTTGATGGGCGTTTCGGTGCCTGAAGAATATGGCGGGTTTGGTAAAGATTTCAATACCTCAATGCTTGTAGCTGAAGTAGCAGGTGCGGGATTCTCTTTCGCTGTAGCGCTTTCGGCACATACAGGAATCGGAACCTTGCCGATTCTCTATTATGGAACCGATGCTCAGAAGCAGAAGTATATTCCCAAATTGGCGTCAGGCGAGTGGAAAGCAGCGTATTGCTTGACCGAACCTAGCAGCGGATCGGATGCAAACAGTGGAAAAACCAAAGCGAAATTGAGCGAAGATGGGAAGCACTATATCCTCAACGGACAAAAAATGTGGATCACCAACGGTGGTTTTGCAGATGTGTATACCGTTTTTGCCAAAATCGACGACGATGAAAATCTCAGTGCCTTCATCGTAGAACGAAACTATCCGGGACTTTCCCTCAACGAGGAAGAAAAGAAAATGGGGATCAAAGGATCTTCAACCGTTCAAGTGTTTTTGAACGACTGCATGGTGCCGGCAGAAAATATGCTTTCAGATCGCCAAAACGGTTTCAAGATCGCTGTAAATATTCTAAACATTGGAAGAATCAAGCTTGCTGCTGCTGCGATTGGCGGTACAAAACAATGCATTTCGACTGCTGTGAATTTTGCCAACGAACGAGAACAATTTGGCCGTCCGATTTCGAAGTATGGCGCCATTCGTTACAAATTGGCAGAAATGGCCATCAGAACTTATGCCTCTGAAGCTGCTACTTATCGCATCGGACAAAACATCGATGATGCATACAATCTTTTAGTAGCTGATGGAATGAATCCGGCGAAAGCCAAATTGAAAAGCGTGGAGCAATTTGCAGTTGAATGTGCCATCATGAAAGTTCATGGCTCCGAAACCCTCGATTATGTTGTAGATGAAGGTGTTCAAATTTATGGTGGGATGGGTTATTCGGCCGAAGCACCGATGGATCGTGCCTACCGAGATGCTCGAATTAATCGAATTTTTGAAGGCACGAACGAAATTAACCGAATGCTCACCGTCGACATGATGCTGAAACGCGCCATGAAAGGCGAACTCGACCTCATGGGACCAGCTATGGCTGTGGCCAACGAATTGATGTCGATTCCTGATTTTGGTGAACAAGACGACAGTTTGTTCGCTGCTGAGAAACGCTACATCGCGGGATTTAAAAAAGCGGTGCTGATGGTTGCTGGTTCGGCTGTGCAAAAACTGATGATGACATTGGCGAAAGAGCAGGAAATCCTGATGAACATCGCTGATATGATGATCGAATTATACGTAACAGAATCTTTGTTGCTGCGTGTTGAGAAATTGACCAGTCAGGTTGGAGAAGCTGAAGCAACACTTCAAATCAACATGGCACGTGTTTACATTAACGATGCAGCAGATCGAATCCAAATTGCAGGAAAGAATGCGATCAATTCGTTTGCTGATGGTGATGAGCAAAAAATGATGTTGATGGGATTGCGCCGATTTACTAAGGTAGCACCATTAAACACCAAGGATGCCCGTCAGCTAATCGCTCAAAAACTCATCGCTGAAAATAAGTATTGTTTCTAAATCGTTAAGAAAAATGGGTGTTTAACTAGTCTTTATCAAACAACAACGCCTTGGCTTTTAAATGTTTTTGTTGATTTGATTGGGTTTTCAATAGACTTATTAACAGGATTGTGTTCGAATGTCACTTAGGGCTATGTAAGTTCCGGATAATTTTTATTTTTGCCGAGTGTTTAAAAGTTACTAATGTTGTAACGGGTTAAACCTGGTCATCTTCGGATGATCAAAAACAATGAAAAGTTAAGGTTAGGTTAATTTTATTGTTTTACCGGTCTCGCTTGCGGGACCGGCTTTTTTATGCTCGATTTGGAAATTTTACATCGACTTTTCGATGCAGTTCCAAAGTAATCCAGCGGTTTTGTCCCACGAAAATTGCTTTTTTCGTTCAAATCCAGCTTCCACCCGAATTAAATTGTGCGATTCCTCGATGGCTATTTGTTTTAATCCTGCAGCAATCGATTCTACACTAAACGGATCAGCATAAACGGCCGCTTCTCCTGCAACCTCAGGCATAGACGTAACATTTGAGGTAAGCACTGGAACGCCTGCAGCAAAACCTTCCAAAATCGGAATTCCGAATCCTTCGAATACAGGAACGTAAGTAAGTGCCAAAGCAGATCCAAGCACACGAGCCAATTCTTCAGGTTCGAGTCGTCCTAAAAACTTCACGTTCTCTTTGTGTTTCATCCCACTGAATGCTTCTTCATGAGTCGCATCCCACCATTTACGCTCGCCTACAACAATCAGATCTACATCCAAACCTGTATCGTTTCTAAACTGATCGAAAGCAGTGAGTAGCCGACTCAGGTTTTTACGAGGAATGATCAAACCAATAAACAGAAAGTAAGGCTTCCCGTTGGTGTATTTTTGTCGCGTGGATGCAATTTCATTCGCACCTAGCGGCTGATAACGGGTATTGCAGCCATTCCAAGTAACATCAATTTTCGATGGATCTACACCATACGATATCACCAAATCTTGCTTGGTGTATTCCGAAACGGTCGCAATTCTTGTCGATTTTTGAGCAAACCTTGGGAAATATGAATTGTAATAATCACGAATTGCCGGAGGAAGTGTTTCGGGCATGTGGTGAAAATTCAAATCGTGAATCACATCAACGGTTGGAACATCGGTCGAAAGTGATATATGCCCATCAGGACTTAAAAACAAATCAGCTTTTGTGCGTTTGAGCATCCAAGGCAAAACCCACTCAAACCATGGATGGAAAAGTTTAATGTGGCGTGTTGGTGGTCCCATCCAAGCACCTTTCACGTTTTCGGCAAACAGAAAATCTTTGTTGAACGGACGGTCGAACAAGAAAATAAACTCATGTTCTGAGTGTTGTTTGGTTATTCTCGATAGTGTTTCGTAGCTAAACCAACCAATGCCTTCAAGCTTGCCTTTCAGCAACAACCTTGTATTTACTGCAATTCTCAAACAATCTTAGCTTAAAACGAACTGCAATCCAACCAAGACACGAGGCAATTCGGGAAGATTTTTGTCGCCGTAAAACATGTTCGACACTCTGTATTGACCGAACAAAACAAGCTTCTTAAAGCCCAGTCGAGCACTCAAACCATAATTCAACAGCTGATAATAGTTCAATCCTGTAATTCTTGCACGAACTGTAGAGCCATCGGCGAGCTTGTTTTTTAAGAAATGGGTGTGACTAAAAACGATATTTCCATAACCACCTAAATCGAGATATTTCCCCAATTGATTTCCTCGTTTCCCAAAATTAAAACGCATGTAAAGACCAGTGGTAAAGTTGTTGAAAATCATACGCTCTCTTGAATTCAACAATAAATCAGGAAGTTTTTTTCCGGCTTCTTGCTTAAGGCGATAATCTTCCAAACCATACGATAAATCGAAACCTACCGCGAAATGTTCGGCCAAACGTCGCTTGTAACGAAAGCCGAAATTGAAATAATCAACCCTCGGCTGAACCACCTTCGCACCTGTAGATCCAGCATCTGCTGACAAGCCAAACGACATAAAACTATGCGTGTAGTGTTTTCTGTTTGGACCATGCTTGGCGATGGTTGAGTCGATTGCTACATCTTCACTTAGCATAACTTGCTGCGCCAACATTGAGCTTGGAAACAACAACAAGAGCAACAGATTCTTAAAAGAAATTATTTTCATTTGAATTCAGTTTCTGAGGTTTGACCTTTATAATGCACCTTGAAAATATTGCCTTTACTGTGTTCATTCACATTTATTCTCAATGGGATGCGCCCGGTAACATGCAAAACGTAATATGATTCTGTCAATCCTGAAGGTCGTACAATTGAATAATATAGCAATTGTTTGCCTTCTTCTGCCGCTGGATCGAATGCATCTTCGTTGATTTTAACCGAAAACTCTAAACTTGATGGATCGGTTTCAATTACAAAATGATTAGGCATTGCAGCAGTATTCTTAAACCGATCAGCATGAGGGACTCCATATCCATGCGCGTAATCGTTGTAAGGATAAAGATGACCTGATTGTTCCAATGCCTTGAACATTTCCATGTTTTTAAGGTCGCGGTTGGCTTGCCACATACACGCTGCGAAGCCCGCCATGAGCGGAGAAGCGAACGATGTTCCATCAACAGTGTTGGTTCCATTTGCTACCGCGCAAAGTGCTCTACCTTGTGCTGCTACGTTGGGTTTGAGACGCTTGTCGGCGGTTGGGCCATACGAACTGAAACTGATCTTATAGTCGCAGCAAGGTTCTACACCACCAACCGAAAGCACTGAATCTGCATCTGCTGGCGCACCAATGATTTTCCATTCGCTATCGCCTTCGTTGCCTGCTGCGTTTACCACCAACATTCCTTTTTTCGCAGCCATGTTTGCGCCACGAGAAATGAACGATTTCTTGCCATTCATTTGTTCGGGAAAATAACGCGCATCGGTGTAGCCCAAAGAACTGTTGATGATATCAGCACCATTTTTATCGGCCCATTCGGCGGCGGCTACCCAATTTTCTTCTTCGGAGAATGGCTCTCTGTTTCCCATTTCTGTTCGTGCGAGGAGAAATTCAGCATCCCAAGCTAAGCCCGACCATTGGTTGTTGATTTGGCCTCCAATACAAGACCAAACTGCGGTTCCGTGCCATCCACCTTTGTAAACGTCTTCTTCATTTTTTACGAAATCCCAGGTCTTAAGAATTCTTCCTTTGGTGCGAAGATGTTCGAAGGCTTCGTGCTTGTCGGCGCCCGAAAAACCTACATCAAAAATGGCTACTCGAATGCCGTTTCCATTGAGTTGTTTCGCTTCCATGGAGGAAGAACCCATTCTTGAAATCTGACTTGCCAGCACTTCATTCGAATTGGAATCGGTGCTGTCGAGTGTTCCTGCGAGGCTAACTTTCTGCGGAGCAGTAATTTCAACCTCATCCACAAAACTAAACGACTTGATTTTTTCGATTTGCTCAGGACTGGCAAATATTACAGCTGCATTGAGCCAACGAGAATGCATCATCAAGCGCTGCGAATTTGCTTCTACTGCTTGAAGATATTCTGCATCAACTGGCAAATCGTACCAGTCGTAAAGTGGCAGTTCTTGCCTGATTCGGCGCTCGATGGCCTTGGCGTCAAAATAACTTTCGGCATCGAAGTTCTTGGCCGATTTGTGATTAAAATAGACTCTGCACTTCTGTATTTGGGCGGAACTTTTCTGATGAATAATGGTAGTAAATACGATCAGAAAAATGATAAATTTGTACTGCATAATTTGTGATGTCAAACCTAATCGAAAAATTGAAGTAATTCAAGCAAAACGGTTTGGCGTTTCAATTGGTACAACGATATGAAAACATTGCGATTTACAACCAATATTAACTGTGGAAGCTGCATTAAGGCAGTTACTCCATCGCTTGATGCCCAGGTTGGAGTCGGAAATTGGAAGGTAAATACACAAGTGGACGACAAGGTTCTTGAAATTCCAAATACTTTACTTGACGCAAAAGTCGTTATCGATGCATTGGATGCTGTTGGTTTTGAAGCAATAGAAATCTCACAATGATTAAAAAAATCGCCATTTTACTTTTTGCTTTCAACTACCTGCTTTCGGTTACAGGCTTGGCGTTGAATAAGCATTACTGTGGAGGCGAGTTAAGCTGTGTGAGTTTATTAATTCCTGATGATTGCTGCGAATGTCCTGATGAAACAGATTCATCTTGCTGTGCCGATTCGGGCGTTTTCTTGAAAGCATCCGACGATTCACATTTACCGTCATCTGAAACGTTCGACTACAATTTTCCAGCTGACGTTACTCATCTACAAGAAGAAATTCAGTTCGTTGCGTTTCGCTCTGAATTTATTGAGGAATCGTTCCAGTTTTTTTCTGATTTACCGCCGCCCGATCGGGTGATTGCTTTTTGTACACTGTTGATTTAGGATTGAAATTCGTTTAGAATTCATTCACCTACAAACAGATACAATCATGAAAAAATATATCGTTGCCGCACTTTTCAGCGTGGCCTCATTTGCCGGAACAGAACTTTCGGCGCAGAACACAACAGTTATTTTAAATGTTCAAGGCAGTTGCGAAATGTGCAAAAAGCGCATCGAAACTGCAGTCGACGTGAAAGGCGTGAAAGCAGCCGATTACAACCTCGAAAAGAAAGAACTTGAACTCACCTACAATCCTCAGAAAGTGGATCTTGCCTTTTTGAAGCAGGAAATCCTCAAAATTGGATACGATGTGGATTCGTTGCGTGCGCCAGATGAAGCGTATAAAAAACTCGATCATTGTTGTCAGTACGACCGAAACCACAAACACGGAACCCATGATTAATAACAGCAAAATCTTGCTGTTGTTGGTTTTCTTGGGATTGAATGCATCGCTCTTCGCACAAATCGAGGGCATTGTGCAAGGCAACAACAATGGGAAAATTTCTCCGCTTCCCGGAGCTGTGGTACAGCATTTACCATCCAACACAGCGATTACTACCGACAGTTTGGGTCGGTTTTCCTTCCCCGGATGGGAAATGGGAAACAAACTCATCGTTTCGATGACCGGTTTTAAATCCGATACCATCCGGCTCGATCGCCAATCGAGCCTTTCGCTCATTTTGGAGCAGAAATCTATGTTGGGAGAAGTGGAAGTAAAAGGCGGAAAACAATCTACTTTGATTTCTACTATCAATCCGATTAAAACCGAGATCATTACAGAGGCTGAGCTTTACAAAGCCGCATGTTGTAACCTTTCGGAGAGTTTCCAGAACAGCGCAACAGTTGATGTTTCAACAACCAACGCAGTAACTGGAAGCAAGGAAATTCAAATGCTGGGCTTGTCGGGAATTTACACGCAATTGAGTGTAGAAAATCTTCCGCTGATGCGCGGATTGGGCGTGAATTCGGCGTTGAATATGGCTCCTGGAAGTTGGGTGGAATCGATCCAGGTTTCGAAAGGCGTTGGGTCTGTAGCCAATGGATATGAGTCGATTGCAGGTCAGATCAACACTGAATTCAAGAAGCCAGATTGCAAATCGGATGGTTTGTTGAACGCTTACCTAAACAACATGGGTAGGATGGAAGCCAATTACATAAAGGTTTTCAGAATTAACGAACGTTGGTCATCGAACGTGTTGGCGCATGCAAGTCACATGAACAATGCCTTGGATCAGAATGGCGATGGCTTCATGGATAGCCCCGACGGGGGACAGGCGAACATCATGCACCGGTGGATGTATGTTGGTCCTAAAGGCTTGTCGTCGCAGCTTGCTGTGCGATTTGTTCAAGATGAACGGCATGCAGGCACGGTGCACACAGGAAGCAATCCTTTGGTGGACCACAATTTCCATTATTACCAAAAGACGCAGCAAGCAGACGCTCTTTTCAAAATGGGCTATAAATTTCCGGGGAAGCCTTACAAGAGCATCGGGATTTTAGGTAATGCTCAGTATTACAAGCAGAAAGATACATTTGACAATCGTTGGTATGATGCCAAACAGATGAGTTACAATGGGAACTTGTTTTACCAAAGCATCATTGGAAATTCGAACCACAGATTTAGAACCGGAGCGAATGTGCAGGCAGATCAGTACGATGAAATTTTCACAGGAGCGCCTTTTAAAAGAAACGAAACTGTGGTTGGTGCCTTCTTCGAGTACACGGGCTATTACGGGCGTTCGACCTTGGTAACAGGCTTGCGGGGTGACATTAATAATTTGTTTGGCTCATTTCTCACACCGAGAGTGCATTACAAGTTTCAATGGACCGATAAATTTTCGATCCGTGCATCGGGTGGAAGAGGGCAGCGAACTGCGAACGTGATTGCGGAGAACTTCGCTTATTTGGTGAGTGCACGAGAAATTCGTTTTGGAAATAGCCAAGCATGGGGATCGATTACTCCAGCGTATGATCTTAGGCCCGAAATTGCCTGGAACGGCGGCACGAGTTTGCAGTTCGATTTTAGAATTGGCAAGCGCGATGGAACCTTAGCGGCAGATGCTTACTATACATGGTTTGAGCGCCAAGTGATGGTGGATTTAGATGGAGATGCGCAGCTGTTGCGTTTCTACAATGTTGAAGGCAAAACTTCATCTACCAGTTTGCAATTGGATTATTATCAGGAGATCGGAAACCGTTTCAATTTGAAATTGGCTTACCGTTTTACGGATGCGCGCGTATTTTACGACAGTACAGGAGTGATAGAGCGTCCGTTTACAGCTATGCACAGAGCGTTAGCCAATTTGAGTTACCATTCACGGAAAGACAAGTGGATGGTCGATCTCACGGCAAATTATATTGGTAGCAAGCGTTTGCCATCAACAGCAGGAAATCCAGTAGAATATCGAATGGACGATCGTTCTCCAGATTATGCCTTGGTGAACGCCCAAGTTACCCGGAACTTCAAGAAAGTGGCAGTGTATATTGGTGGGGAGAATCTCACGAACGTGCGCCAAAGCCGTCAGATTATTTCACCAGAAAATCCGCACAGTGAATTTTTCGATGCCTCATTCATTTGGGGCCCAACCTTCGGCGCGATGGTGTATACGGGTGTGAGGTGGACATTTTGAGTGGTGGGGAAATCCAATAAGAGTTAAGGAAATTTAGGAAGCACTGGACATCTTTCATTAATAGACAAGATAGTTCAGTGCTTCTTTTCTTGGGAGAATTGAAGCAGTTTCAATTTACTTTCCATGTAGAAAATGGGTTGTATTTTTCATACGTTTGCAATGAGATACAAGCAATGAGTAAGAAGGTAGCCATTACACAATCCAATTACATTCCTTGGAAAGGATTTTTTGATTCTATCGCATTGGTGGAGGTTTTTGTGTTGTATGATGACATGCAGTATACTAAGCGAGATTGGAGAAATAGGAATATGATAAAGTCGGCAGATGGTACACAGTGGTTGAGTATTCCTGTTGATGTGAAAGGGAAGTATTTTCAAAAGATTAGAGAAACCAAAATCTCTGATTCGACATGGGCAAAGTCTCATTGGCAAACAATAAAGCACACCTATGGTAAATTACCTGGGTTTCAATTGTACGGTCCTGTTTTCGAGCAGTTATATCATGCAGAATATGAATATCTCAGTGAGGTGAATTTTGCATTCATCAAGCAGATTTGTGATATTTTAGAAATAAAAACAGAGCTTCGCTGGTCGAATGATTTTGAATTGCCTGAAGGCAAAACGGAACGTTTGGTACACATTTGCAAAGAATTGAATGGTACAGAATATTACACCGGCCCTGCGGCAAAGAATTATATGGATGAGTCTTTGTTTGAGAAAGAGGGGATATCTGTACATTATTATGATTATTCAGGTTATCCCGAATACACACAAAAATTTCCTCCATTTACAAATGGAGTAAGTGTATTAGATCTCTTATTCAGTGTTGGAAATGAGGCTAAGAATTATATGAAATTTGTGAAGTAATGAGGAAAGAGATACTGAATTTGGTGAATGAATATTACACCGAGAAAATTAAAGAGCATGGAGCAACACCGAAAGGTGTAGATTGGAATGGTGAAGAGTCGCAAGTGATGCGTTTTGCTCAATTATCGAAGGTTTTGGAAGATAATTCAGACAAATTTTCACTTTTAGATTTTGGTTGTGGTTATGGAGGAATGATAGATTACTTGGAAGGTGCATTTGGTGAAGCGGTTAAGTATTTTGGGTTTGATATTTCTGAGGAAATGATTTTGTCGGCTAAGGATAAATATGGTGAAAAGGGAACTTTTTTTTCAAACATCAATAATGATTTGAAGTATGATTATACAGTTGCCAGTGGAATATTTAATGTAAGGCAAAAAATTGATGATGCGAATTGGGAAGAGTATGTGTTTGAAACATTGAATTTGATCAATTCTAAATCATCAAAAGGGTTTTCGTTTAATATGCTCACTTCATATTCAGATAAAGAATTTATGAAGTCACATTTATACTACGCTTCACCTGAAAAGATATTTGCGTATTGTAAATCGCATTTTTCGGGTAAAGTTGCCCTTTTACATGATTATCCACTGTACGAGTTTACCATAGTTGTTAAAAAGTAATAGAATGAAAAAAAAGCCTGTAATTATTTTTGGACTTGGAGATATCGCACAATTAGCTAACTACTATTTCGAAATAGATACTGATTTTGAAGTTGTGGCATTTACTGTAGATGCTGAATATAAAAGTCAGGAAACATTTGAAGGGAAACCAGTCGTAGAATTTGAGGACATCGTTAAAATTTATCCTCCTTCAGAATACGATATGTTTATTGCATTGAGTTACTCTAAAATGAATAAAATTCGTGAGGATAAATATAACCAAGCAAAGGCAAAAGGTTATCATTTGGTTTCTTACATTTCATCGAAGTGTAGTTATATGTCGCAGTTTTCTTGTGGTGACAATTGCTTTATTTTCGAAGACAATACCATTCAGCCATTTGTGAAAATAGGTAATAACGTTACACTTTGGAGTGGAAATCATATTGGGCATCATTCTACGATTCATGACCATAATTTTATTAGTTCACATGTTGTGATTTCTGGACATTGTGAAATAATGAGTAATTGTTTTTTGGGCGTGAATGCGACGATCGGTCACAAAGTTAGACTCGAAAAAAATAATATTATAGGTGCTAGTAGTACTATTGTTAAGTCAACTTCTCCTTTTGAAGTTTATGTTCCTGCAAGAAGTATCAAATTAGACAAATCGAGCGACCAAATTTCACTTTGAGCATGAAAATAAACCACATTTCAAAAACAGAGTTTAATCAATTTGTATATAATGAAGAAGTTGACTTTCTTCGGAGAATTCATACGCCTGAAATATTTGTAGTTAAGAATTTTTACGAAAGCGATGAAATCAAAAAAATACGAAATGTTGCGTTTGATTTGGGGCAGCAAACAGAGGCGTCATGGTATCCACTTATCGACGGCTGCCCCGATTACCATAGATTACATGATAATTATCTAAAGGCTCATGTGAAACAGAAATTCCATGGGTTTTACTATCATAGCTATTTCGCTCAAAACAAAAATCTTTTTAATTTTTTCAAAGAAATATTTGATGTCAAATGTCATCTCGGAAAATTTGCTTTAGATAATTTTGCTAATTATACTCCCTCTAGTGGAGTTGTTGCAAGAGTTAATTTGCATCATTATCCAAAAGGCGGAGGTTATCAAGCGGAGCATATTGATCCTTCAGGTTCTTTTGCTGTAATTCAAACATTAGTAATTGCGTCAAAAAAAGGAATAGATTATAGATCTGGTGGAGTTTTTGCTAGAGCTGAATTAGGATCAAACAAAATCTATTTAGATGACTTTGTTGATGTAGGAGATTTATTGGTGCTTTCTCCGGCTATACCTCATGGTGTAGATCCTATTGATCCTGAGGATTCCTATTCCTCAGAAAGTAATAATGGCCGTTGGATTATATTGCCGCTTTTTTTGCATTCAGATTCTCCAAATGTAGATTCAATTAAACCTTATCAGATAGCGTAATGTTCACCTCAATAAGTGTAGTTTCGACATTGTACTATTCTGTTCCTCATCTTGAAGAGTTTTGTCAGCGTATTGTTTCTCAAATAATTAAATTGGGTTTTATAAATTATGAAATAATATTGGTAAATGATGGATCTCCAGATAAGTCAGGGCAAATTGCAAATGAAATTGCAGACAATGATTCAAATGTATCTGTAATTCACCTATCTCGTAATTTTGGTCAGTATAATGCAGTTTTTGCTGGTTTGTCGAAAGCTAGGTATGAAATAGTATTTGTTTTGGATTGTGACTTAGAAGAAATGCCAGAGAATTTGGAGCAGTTTTATCATAAGCTAATTGAAAATCCTGATTATGATGTAATTTACGGGGTTGTGGGAAGTAGAAAGGGAGGCTTGGTTAAAAAAGTATTTGGAAACGTTTTTAGTTCGTTTTTTGATTTAATTAATGATTTCAATATTCCGAAAGATCAAGCTTGGATAAGGCTGATGAGAAAACAATATGTTGAAAGTTTGTTAAAATTTAATGAGACAGAAACTTTTCCTGCGGGTTTATTTTTCATTACCGGATATAATCAGCAGCCTCTTCTCATTCAAAAAAAGTATAAGGGCTATACAACATACAATCTTTCAAAGCGATTGACTAGTGGATTGAATGCAATTGTTTCATTCTCGTCAAAGCCTCTCGTTTTTATTGGGATTTTTGGTTTTATTATTTCATTCGCAGCATTAATTAGTTTGATTTTCTTATTGTTATTGCATTTGTATGGAGTTAATTTTCAATTAGGTTGGTTATCGGTAGTTGGTTCCATTTGGTTGGTTGGTGGGATAATTATTTTTTGTATTGGAATTATTGGCTTATATATCTCGAAGATTTTCAACCAAATAAAGAACCGTCCACTTTTCATCATAAAAAACATATATGAAAAAGAACTTCATCGTTAAATCTGACGAGCACCTTGTTGATATTGAATTGCTGGTTAGTAAGATACCTAATGTTCCAATAAATGGAATTGTACATGTTGGTGCTCACACTGCAGAGGAGTTTAGTGTTTTTAATTCCATCAATTCTGGAAATTTATTGCTCATAGAAGCCAATCCATCAATTTGTGATCAATTGTTAAATAAATTTAATAATTTCCCAAATATTGATATTGAA
Organism: Flavobacteriales bacterium; assembly: GCA_040403315.1. GTDB lineage: Bacteria > Bacteroidota > Bacteroidia > M30B66 > M30B66 > CAMCXT01. Next base: position 12,632 of record JBBAKX010000012.1, on the reverse strand, counting down.
AATCTAGCAATTTCTAACCAAATCGGAGATGTGCCATTTTATGTGCATAAATCTAGAAGCGGTTCAATTGAATCGTCGAGTATTTTGCCGATGAAAGATTTGAAGGAAATAGTTACATCAATGACGGTAAGTGATGTAATCAATGTTAAAACTACAACTCTTAACGAATTATTGCTTAATAATTTAAAGTATGTTAACAATAGATATGACTTACTTGTAATTGACATACAGGGAGCAGAGATTTTAGCTTTGGAAGGAGCAACCGAAGTTCTGCAATCCTTTAAAGCAATTATAATTGAGGTAAACGTAATTCCGATGTATGATTCTGGTGTTACAGAAGATAGAATAGATGAAATTCTTTCTGGTAATAATTTTGTAAAATCCTTTACTGTTTATCATGAGTTATATAAAAATGAAGATAGGTTCGTTGCTTGGGGGGAATCTTTGTATTTAATGAAAGAAAGTTAGTTGTGATTAGTAAATGGCAAAATACAGGTATCTGGATAGATGAAGATAATCTTCCAAATGGATATAAGTATTTATCCTTACCGATTGTTTTCGCAATTGATGGTGATACATATTTGATTATAACTACACGAGATAGGGAAGGTCGTTCAATTCCTCTTCAAGCTAGAATTAAAAACATAAATGATGTTAAGAATGTAACTTTTGAAGACAGTCCGTTGCTTGAATTCGGAGGCAAAGGTCATTTTGACGAAGATGGAGTAATGCCCTGTCAGGTTTATTCCGAAGAGGGAAGACATTTTATGCTTTTCATTGGTTGGAATAAAGGATTGTCGGTGCCATTTCGAAATGCAATTGGCATTGCAGAGTGGATAAATGGAAAATGGGAAAAGCTTTTTAATGGACCAATATTAGATAGAAATTGGTATGATACATGTTTTGTCGCGTCTCCCTTTTTAATGAAACTTTGCGAAGATGAGTATCGTTTATTTTATCTTAGTTGCAGAAGGTGGGAAAATCGTAATGATAAACTTGTTCATTTTTACGATATTACATTTGCGGACTCTAAATCATTATCTTATTTCAATGCTTCAGGGAAGTCAATAATTACTTTTAACAATCAGTACGAATATGCATTTTCTAGGCCTTTTGTTTTAAAAACAGATGATTGTTTTAAAATGTGGTATTCATACAGAGCATCACCTAATAACCAATTCTATAATTTAGGATATGCAGAGAGTATTGACGGGACTGATTGGGTTAGGAAGGACGAAAGCTTAGTAATTGAAAGATATGGGAAAAGAAGAGATGATCAAGATATTTGTTATGGTTATATTTGGTTCGAAAATGGATCCAACTATATGCTTTACAACGGTAATGGTTATGGCTTAACTGGATTTGGAATTTTTAAAGAAATCATTTGAAATGAAACGCATCGGATTCAATGTGCCCTATTTAACTGGCAATGAAACTAAATATATAGAACAAGCAATCTTGTCGAGGAAAATATCTGGAGATGGCAATTTTACAAGTAAGTGCAAGAATTATTTTGCAAATAACTTAGGTTTTAAAAATAGTTATTTGACAACATCTTGCACTGATGCACTTGAAATGGCTTCAATTCTTTTAGATATTCAGCCTGGTGATGAAATCATTGCACCCTCTTACACTTTTGTTTCTACAGTTAATGCATTTGTATTAAGAGGAGCTAAAGTGATTTTTGCTGATAGTTCTTTTGAATCACCGAATATGGATGTGACTTTAATTGAATCTTTAATCACTTCAAAAACAAAGGCAATCGTTCCTGTTCACTATGCTGGAATCGCATGTGATATGGATCCGCTCATATCTTTAGCTGAAAAGTATGGAATATATATTGTTGAAGATGCTGCACAGGCAATTGATTCATATTATAAAGGAAGAATATTAGGGAGCTTTGGAGCTCTTGCAGCATTTTCTTTTCATGAAACTAAAAATATTATTTCGGGAGAAGGTGGATTATTAACTGTTAACGATCCAAAGTTTATCTTACGTGCAGAAATTATTCGTGAAAAAGGAACCAATCGCTCTGCCTTTTTTCGAGGTGAAGTTGATAAGTACAATTGGGTAGATGTAGGATCTTCTTTCTTGCCTTCTGATATAATTGCAGCATTCCTTTATGCTCAATTAGAACAATTGGACGTTATTCAACGAAAGCGCAAATATATTTGGGAGTTTTACTATGAAGCATTGTTGCCTCTTCAGGAGAAGGGTTATTTTAAATTGCCTTTTATACCAAATTACGCTTCGAATAATGCACACATGCTTTACTTAGTATGCAATTCAATTGAAGAAAGGACTGCTCTTATTAATTATTTAAAAGAGCATAATATTTACGCGGTTTTTCATTATCTTTCTTTACATAAAAGCGTGTATTATATAGATAAGCATGATGGGCGACAACTACCTTGGGCTGATTATTACACAGATTGCCTAGTGCGTTTGCCTTTTTATTATGAGCTTTCTGATTCGGATTTATTGCTTGTTACAAATACAATAAATTCATTTTTCACTAAATAGAAATGGGATATTTTTACATTTTTTTGACTATTGCATTTACTGTATATGGTCAATTAGTTTTGAAATGGAGAATGAATATGAAAGGACAATTGCCTGAGGCTTTCTCTGGTAAGATTCAATTCATGATGCGTGCCTATCTTGATCCTTGGATCATTTCAGGTTTTATTTTTGCATTCATGGCAAGTATTACTTGGGCAATGGCAATGACAAAACTTCAACTCTCACAAGCTTATCCATTCATGAGTATTTCATTCATTCTTGTATTTATTCTGAGTGTGCTATTTTTTAATGAATCAATTACAATAAACAAAATCTTCGGCTATTTATTAATTATTTCAGGAATAATTATTTTATCTCTTTCGAAAGGTAATTATTAGTAATTTAAGTTTAATTAATAATTCAATTAGTATTTTATTTCTTGGTAAGATTGTTTGGTTTAAAATTATTGGTATCAAATTTCTACTGAATTTATTAGAGTAAAAACCTCTAATTTTTCACAATAGCAAATTTATATGAACCACGTTTTTCGGTAATGTCTAAATAAATGTGTACATGATCTTTTCTTAGATGCGAAAAGTTGATTAGTCTTTCATTCTTTCAAGTTGAAGTTTTTTATGTCATCATTTAATTTGGGTATTTTCAATCATACACTTTTCTGAGGAGCCCAAATTGCCCAAGTAGAAGTGTTTGTCCACGAGGGTTTGGTAATGCTCTACGCGACCTTAAAATAAGTTTATAATCTCTACTTAGTCTGTCGATCTATTTGGTCCTGTAAACCATTGATCTTTTACTTTTATCGAATGCTGATAATATAAAATAAAGCATATGCCTGGCTCGTGTTTTAGATATGTAAAGGCCCTGTATTTACTTGTTAACACTCTAAATAACTCAACAAAGTGTCACAGTCTTTTTATTGAAAGTATTATGACAGGGAGGAGGTCAATACTCATAAGGGAGCTGTGTATAATTATTAAACGCAGAGAATCCAAAGATTGCGCTATTCTGCAAAATCTAAAAAAGCCATGGAAGCTGTTTCTTTTTTTGCTTTTAAAATTGCACTAAGCAGTTGCACTCAGCTTATTCCAGATTTTAATTTGTTGCGATTTAGAAATACTTTCACATTAATTCAATTACAACTTTATAATTTTCAATCTAGTTTCTTTATCAAAGTAAAAAATAAAAGCCAAATTCATCGCTTTGCTTTGTGAAAGAACATTATCTAAAGAGATGAAATCAGATTTATTTTTTCTTTTCTCATATAAAGTTAGTCCATAGCCAATATTTTTATAATTTATGTTTTCTACAAATGATGGCCTTAAGTCAAATGCTGCTATTCCTGTAACGGCCTGAGGGTAAAGACTTGAAATCCATGGCAGCGAAAAAGTTGTATCTCGGTACAAATAACTATCTCTTTCAAAGTGTATTCTTGAGTTTTTCTTGATTTCCTTTGGTAATTGTTTAAGTTTTAACAATGTTAGTTTGAAATCTTTGTTTTCATTGTCCTCTAGATTGGTTATTAGTTCTTTATACGCACTTCCTAATGGGCTAAATCCTAATTTGTCAATCTTTGGTAACAGAATTTCTTTGGTGTTAGATAAAGTTTCAAAGGAATATATAAAAATAAAGTTCGCTACCAAAATTGCTCCAGCAGCTTTGGCAATTGACTTGTATCTCAGTTCGTTTAAGTCGAAGAATTTAATCGAAAGACCTACTGCAATTGTTAATGCAACTATTCTTGCAATATCCCAGAAATATCCAGCAGATGCTCCTGGAATGTTAAACACAATACCAGGTAAAACTCCCAAAATCGATAGGGCTAATAACGATAAACTAACTATAATCAAAAGATGTTTATCAGAATGGCGTTTTGCAATTATAAAAATGGCAATAAAAGGAATAAGATAAGCTAGCATGCTTCCTACAAAATATTCCTTCCATAAATAGGTTTTTATAAAATGAAACAGTTCAATCTCGAATTTTTCAGCATGACTCATAAATGAAAAGAAAAAATAATAGACTATTATTGATGAAATAATGGCTTTAATAATAGTCCATAATTTATTGTATGCCGGATGAAAGAATGTGAAGATAAAGTATACAGGTAGAACAACTAAAAGGTTAGATATTTTAAATACTCCGGAAAGTATAATTAAACCAATTGAAAATATATCCAACAAATAGGAGTGAAGTTTTTGTGGTAATACTGTAATACGAAAATGAATAACGTAAATGGCGCACAATGTAATAGCTATGGATGCAGGGTATGAGAATGAATGCAGGTTAGAATATGGCATGAATAATTCGCTGTTCACATTGTCACCAAAAAAACCAGTATAGAATACGCACACACACAAACCTAAAAACAAGAGTATTTTTGTCGAGTTTATGGATTGATTTGAGTTCATAATAGACTTTGGCATCATTGCAATTATAAGGCCTAACTGAACTCTAAATAAAAGGGGTATTAAAAATAGTACTATCCAAGAATTTACTGTTATTATTATGTCTGTGTTTAAATATTGTGACAATTTACTGCAAGCAATATGAGATCCAGAATGATAATTGAAAGGCTGATCTGATATTATTCCTTGAGTTATGTTCCCATAAGTTTGATACAAAGAGGTAAGATTTAAATGAAATATAGCATCTCTAAATGACGTGCCTTCTAAAAGGCTTAATTCAAATAAAGGATCTTGATAGCCCGATTTAATTACAAAAGTAGTAACCCAAAAGCCTATAAGAATTGAAAAAGCACAAGACCAAAATATTATTTTTAAAGTGTAGTTTTTTAAAACTAAAAAAATAACTTCAGCCATTCTTTTTACCACTAATAAGCCTATGAAAGATAGAAATAAATTAGATGATATTAACTCGAAGTTAATTATTAAGGCTATCAACAATACAATTGTAATAGTCTGGTATAAATATTTTAACGATTTTTTTAAATTAAATTCTTGCAATGCAAAGAATAGAGGAAGGATTGCAAGTTTCGCAGTTTGAAACCAAGCTTCGTCTAATCCGATTCTTAAGTAATTGAAAATTCCCCAAGCGGTAAAAATAAATACCGCAAAACTCAAATTTACAATAGATAATTGGGGAAAGGATTGATCTTGCTTGTTAAATGAAATCATATCAGGGCATTCTATTTTGAGTTGTCTAGTACAATTCGACCCTCAAATTTGATAAAAAAATATGAATTTTCACATATTTTAATTTAAATAGTATGTTGAAATTAATTTCTTCTAAATAAAAAATAAAGATTATTTGTCTGAGGCATTACTATTCTATAGACTAGCTTTTTATTTAAATCAAACTACATTTATTTCTATATTCTTATTTCCTAAACTACTAGAAACTAATGTGTTGTTAGCCGGCAATGTTATAATATCTTAGAAAAATTACATTTTGGAAGTAGGGTGATTTTCTTAGCTTTTATAAAGTTGAATTGTGATTCCCCTGATTTTATTATTTATCAAGTTTTTAGATCGTTTTAAAAGATAAAATTAGCCTCATCGAATTCTATACTTTATTCTCGAGACTAAGTACTCACTGCTTAAGATTACAATCCTACTCCCCATTAAACAGCTCAATCTGAGGATCATTAGCATCTAGATCAGCCAAAATAGTTGGCTTTTCTGGTGTTGTGCCAGATGGTTTGTTTGCGGCTTCAGGTGTTTCTTCGATCTCCGGTTCTGGCAATGAATCTAGTACTGTGATCTTTTTCGGTGGGTGAGGAGCCATCTTCTTGCCTTTCGCTTTCAAGCCTTTCACTCCGATAAACTTTTCAATGTCGATTTCTAATGGAGCACGCTCAATCTTGCCCATCTTGCTGAATTCTAGATATATCTGCGGATAAGTATCCGTGGTGGCGTGCATTAATTCTGATCCAATAGCTTCTGTGATGAACAAGGTTTTTCGGTCCGACTGCTCAGGCAAGAAACGCTTGATCATGTGTTCCTTCGTTTCACCATCAAAATACACTGCCGAAATAGGCTGTTGTGGCCGGTATTTCTCGATGTGGATCAAGTCTTCCTCGAAATGTATCGCAGGATCTGGATTGTAGATTCGGTAATGCCCACTTTGCATCAACGTGAAGATCTTGTCTTGTGGAGCAAACGATCCCAAAAGCAAACCGCGACCATCCGTGTTGATGCGCTTTACCGATTCATCCCACCAAATCTGACGTGCCGATAGTGTGCTTTGCCCTTTTTCTTTGAGCATAATCTTGCGGATCGGCAACTTGGTGAGCGTATTTCCACCTGCAGCTCGGCCTTTAATTCCTAGCGAGGCGAAATCGAATTCGAAGGAGGTCTTTTTTAACTTCGGACGAGGCTTTAAGAACACTTGCATGGTCTCGCTTTCCCCATTTTCGTTGGCGCTCAAATAAATAACTCGCGAACCTTTGGTGCCCTTGGTGAGGTCGTATTCTTTGTCACGAATCACGCCGTTCACCGAGAATCGCTTCACATAATATGGACCTGTTTTTCCGTCTTGGTAGATCAGGTTGTAGGTGGTTCGATCATCATTCTTGCGGAATACGTTGATGTGCAGAATTTCCTTGCCCACAAAGGCTTTCTCAGAGATTCGTGTAACCAACATTTTACCATCGGCACGCATCACAATGATGTCGTCGATGTCGGAACAATCGCAAACGAATTCGTCTTTCTTGATGTTGTATCCAGCAAATCCTTCAACAAGGTTCACATACAATTTCTCGTTGTTGATGACCACTTTCGAGATTTCGATTGTATCGAATTGGCGGATTTCCGTTTTTCTTTCTCGCCCAGCACCATATTTCTTCTTCAGATTTTGGTACCAAGCAATCGTGTAATCGGTAAGTGTTTCAAGATTTTTCTCACAAGCTTCGATTTTCTCCTCAAGACCTTTGATTTGCTCGTCGGCCTTGAATTTATCGAACTTAGAAATTCGCTTGATTCGAATCTCGGTGAGCTTCAAGATATCATCGTAAGTAACGTCGCGCTTGAGAAGTTTCCGGAAAGGTTTCAAACCAGCATCGATTCTGCCGGTTACTTCTTCCCATGTTTCAGCCTCTTCAATGTCGCGGTAGATGCGTTCTTCGATGAATATTTTCTCCAAAGAACTAAAGTGCCAACCTTCTTCAAGTTCACTTTTTTCAATCTCCAGCTCTTTTTGCAACAACGACTTGGTGTAGGCTACCGAAAGTCGAAGAATATCCGAAACCCCTGTAAATCGTGGCTTGTCGTTCTCGATGATACACGCATTCGGAGAAATCGTGATTTCGCAATCAGTTACTGCATACAGCGCATCGATAGTGATGTCTGGAGAAATTCCCGGAGGAAGATGCACCAAGATTTCTACCGAATCGCTTGTATTGTCTTCGATCTTGCGGATCTTGATTTTTTCCTTTTCGTTCGCGTTGAGGATCGACTCGATCAGTGAGTTGGTGGTGGTTCCAAATGGAAGATCACTGATCACCAAGGTGTGTTTGTCTAGTTGCGAAATTTTGGCCCGTACACGCACTTTTCCACCTCTGAGTCCGTCGTTATAACGCGAAAAATCGGCGTATCCACCGGTGATAAAATCTGGATAGAGTTCGAAAGGTTTGTTTTTGAGCACATTCACACAGGCATCGAGCAATTCGATGAAGTTGTGCGGAAGGATTTTACAGGAAAGTCCAACGGCGATTCCTTCCACACCTTGTGCGAGTAGCAATGGAAACTTTACAGGAAGCGTGATCGGCTCGTTGTTACGGCCATCGTAGCTGAGTTGCCAGTTGGTTGTTTTCGGGTTGAAGAGAATATCATTTCCGAGCTTGCTCAAACGCGCTTCGATGTAACGCGCAGCAGCTGCAGAATCGCCAGTGTAGATATTTCCCCAGTTTCCTTGGCAGTCGATGAGCAAATCTTTTTGCCCGATCTGCACCAAAGCATCTCCGATGGAAGCATCCCCGTGCGGGTGATACTTCATGGTATGCCCGATCACGTTGGCCACCTTGTTGTATCGGCCGTCGTCGAGCTCTTTCATGGAATGCAGAATCCGGCGTTGCACGGGTTTTAGTCCGTCTTCAACATACGGAACCGCACGTTCCAGAATTACATACGATGCGTAATCCAGAAACCAGTTTTCATACATCCCCGAGAGGTGGGTTACATGCTCATCAGAGTGTGCATTTTCGCCGTTTTCCTCCTGATTCAGTTCTTCTTCCGGTAATTCGTCTTCCATAAGCGGCAAAAATAGCCAACCTCCAATATGGTTCGTTCATTTTTTCCATCGAAGTATTAACAAAGACAGTGGAAAATGGAAAATGCATGGCAGGTTTTCTTCATCCAATCCGTTCGAACTTCTAAAGACTTAATTATCTTGCGGAACAGCTTCACCAACCGAATTCAGTGTTTTTACATCCTATGATGAGAGTTTTTATTGCCCTTTCAAGTCTGCTTATTTTTCTGATGCTGCCTTTTGGAAACGCGAAGGCACAAACATTCCGGGCCACATCCCACGAAGTGAAAAAAGTAAGAACCGTTTCGCCGAACGATTTACCACCGTCGTTTTCGCCCAAATTGCAAAGCTTGGAAGCACCATTGCCCGATGGAAATTCGGTGCGCTCCTACATGATGCGCCAGAAGATCGAAACCCGCCGACAGTTTCCTCCGCAAGCGGGAAAATCGACCAAATCGATGAATTCAGATCCAGCGCCACTTCCAGAGGTGTTGAACAGTTTTGGGATGAAGCGCGCTTTTGCCAATGGAATGGTTGTGAATGTGCTTGGTGGGATTCCGAACGACAATTCATTGGCGATTTCTGATTCTGGGATTATCCTTGCGGGCATCAACAGCTTGCTGTACGCTTGGAATCTCGAAGACAGTAGCAAGGTTTTCGACAACTGGTATGTTTCGCTCGCGTCGATTGGTGGAGGTGGCGTAAACAACGATTACTACGACCCGAAAGTGATTTACGACCCAAAAGCTGATCGGTTTATTTTGGTGTTTCTCAGGAATTTCGACCCCGAAACGAATGGATACATGGTTTGCTTTTCAAGTTCATCCAATCCGACCGACCCTTGGAATGTTTATTTTTTGGATGGAAATCCGCTCGACAATAACCGGTGGACTGATTTCCCCGCCATTTCGATTACCGACGATGAGCTGTTTATCACCGGAAACCTGATTATTCCTGACGTAACGTGGCAAGAAGGCTTCGATGGATCGGTGATTTGGCAAGTGAAAAAAGCCGATGGATACGCTGGTGCTGATTCTTTGCCCAACCGATTTTATTCGGATATCCGCTACGGCGGAAGATTTATCCGCAATCTTCATCCTGTGCAAGGCGCTTTTGGTGCGGCATCGGAGCAATATCTGCTTTCGAATCGAAATTTCGACATCTCCAACGATACCGTTTTTGTGTTGAAGGTAAATTCGAAGTTGGATGAACCGCAATCGCTCGATATTAAAGCCGTTCGAACGAATTTGCCTTACGGGATGCCGCCAAATGCCCGACAAACAGATACAGATCCAAACGACCCAACGGGCGGACTCCAAACCAACGATGCGCGCGTGCTTGGTGCGGTTTACTATGATGAAAAAATTCAATATGTTGCCAATTGCGTGCAGCCAGAAACTGGATTGTCGTGCATCTACCATGGTTTTGTGCAAGATCCTGGCGGGATGACAAATATTACGGGCACCTACATTTGGGATCCGGTGTTGGATTTTGGATATCCGAACATCGCCTTGGTAGGCAACGAATACTGTGAGCCAGAAGCCTTGATTGGTATGAATTACAGCGCTCCTGATAGTTTTCCGGGAGTGGCTTCCGTTTATTTCAGCAACGACAGTGCATATTCCGATTTGAAGATCATCAAGCAGGGCGAAAACTTTGTAAATCGGATGTCGGGAACCTACGAACGTTGGGGCGATTATTTTGGAATGCAGCGGTATTACAAGAATAAAAATGAGGCGGTTTTGTTGGGATATTATGGCATGCCGCCCAATGCCAATGGAAGCTGGATGGCACGTTTGAAAAGTCCCGATTCAACACAGCTTCTCGTGAAAGCCATTGCGGTTTCTGGTGGAAGTGCCTGCAATGGAAAGGTGAATGCAGAAGTTTCGGGTGGAAAACCTCCATACACCTATGCTTGGAATGGTGTTTCGGGCGCATCCACCTTCGATCAAGCTTGCGATGGCGATCAAGTTGCGTTGGAAGTAGAAGATGCACGTGGTTGCAAGCTTTCCGACACCTTGAATTTTCAAGCTTCAGGCGCTGTTGGAGCGGTTTATCCCAATCCAACATTCGACCAATTCCGAATTCAGTTTAACGTTACTTCAAAAGGAAACGTGAAAGCCCGTTTGTTCGATTTGAGTGGAAAGTTGGTTGCAGAAATTCTCGAAAAATCTGCCAATCCAGGTTTGAATGAATTGAGTTTTTCATTGGCACCACTGGCCGATGGAATCTATGTGCTTCAGGTGGAAACGGAGGGCGAAGAACCTGCGGAGTTTCGGGTGGTGAAGCAAACCTCGGACTGAAGTCCGTGGATGCAAGTTGCCCAGCAGCCCCGGACTTATAGCCCCGGACTAAAGTCCGGGGTTGCGAGATGAAATAAATAAAAATGTATTTTGCGGTGTCGTTACGACACTATTAACGGAATATGAGCAAAACATCTACAGGAGCATTAGACCAGCCTTTAAGAGATCGAAAAATGAGTTTTTGGCAAATCTGGAACATGAGTTTCGGTTTTTTGGGAATTCAGTTTGGATTTGCATTGCAGAATGGAAACGCGTCGTCGATTTTACAAAATTTCGGAGCGCACGTTGAAGAACTCTCTTGGTTTTGGCTTGTTGCTCCGTTAACGGGGATGATTGTTCAGCCCATTATTGGTCATTACAGCGACCGTACATGGAACAAACTCGGCCGGCGGAAGCCTTACTTCTTGGTGGGCACCTTGATTTGTTGTTTGGCTTTGCTGTTGTTGCCCAATTCGGGTGTGTTTTTCGTTGGGAAAATGGCGCTTTTTATTGGTGCGATGTTCTTGATGTTGATGGATGCCTCGATCAATGTTGCGATGGAGCCGTTTCGCGCCTTGGTGGCGGATAATTTACCCGATAACCAACGAACACTTGGATTTTCGATTCAAACATTTTTGATCGGATTGGGTGCTGTTGTTGGTTCTTGGTTACCATGGATACTTCAAAATGTATTTGATGTTTCTGCCTCTGCACCTGCAGGACAAGTAGCAGACAACGTAGTGTGGTCGTTTTACATTGGAGCCGTTGTATTTCTTGCGGCGATCAGCGTTACCATTTTGTTCTCGAAAGAATACGCACCGGCTGAATATGAAGCCATTCATGGTAAACCCGACCACGCCTCTGCTGGATTGGGTGAAATATTGGTCGACTTCAAGAAAATGCCGAAAACCATGCGTCAATTGGGATTGGTGCAGTTCTTTTCTTGGTTTGCCTTGTTCAGCATGTGGGTGTTCACAACACCAGCAATTGCACAACACATTTACAAATTACCGGTAACAGATACTTCATCGGATGCATTCCGCGATGCTGGATCTTGGGTAGGAATTATTTTCGGGGTTTACAATGGAGTTTCGGCCATCTATGCCTTGATGTTGCCTACAATTGCCTCTAAATTTGGCAGAAAAAACACCCACGCATTTTCGCTTGTTGCAGGTGGCATCGGACTCATTTCGATGTACTTCGCTCCGAACAAAGAATTCCTTCTCATTTCGATGGTTGGCGTTGGACTCGCCTGGGCATCCATTCTTGCGATGCCATACGCGATTCTTGCTGGATCGATCCCTGCAGGTAAAATGGGCGTTTACATGGGGATTTTCAACTTCTTCATCACCTTCCCACAAATCTTCAATGGTATTCTCGGCGGCCCAATTGTGAAATACCTATATGGAAACCAAGCGATTTATGCGATCGTTCTCGCCGGTATCTTCATGATTGTTGGGGCATTGAGCACGTTTTATGTGCAAGATGCTGTGACGATTAATATGAATGATAAGAGGTAGGTTTGGGTTTTGAGTCTTTAGTCTTGAGTACTTAGTCTTTAGTCTAGAGTACAACGTATCACGTGCAAAGTAGAAAGTAAAAAGTAGAAAGGGGAAAGTAGAAAGG
>JBBAKX010000011.1:0-51768 GCA_040403315.1 Flavobacteriales bacterium | reverse complement strand
CATGGTGTAACATACACGGCATCAACCAACACCGCAACGTGGGTAGGCACAAACGCTGCCGGTTGCGATAGCACGGTAACGCTGAACTTGACGATTCAGAATCTAAGCACAGCACCAACTTCAATCACTTCTTCTGTAGCATTCGCGCTAGCAGGAACCAACTTTACCCTCAGCGTAAATGGTGGTTCACTCGGTACAGATGCAACATGGAAATGGTACACAGCCTCATGCGGTGGTACTTTGATTGGCACTGGCGCTTCTATCAGCGTATCACAAAATGTAAACACTACGTACTATGTGCGTGCTGAAGGAACATGCAACACAACAGATTGCGCATCAATTACTGTAAACAGCTTCTGCGGTGCAACAGGTATTACCAGCAGCGCAGGCACAACAGCCATTTGCGCGGGTAGCCCTGTTACGCTCACCGTTATTGGTTCGCTTTCTCCGGGTGCACAATGGCGCTGGGACGATGAGTGCGATAACGATGATGATGACCACGACTGCTCATACAACACGAGTTCAACATTCACCGTAAGCCCGAATTCAACCACAACGTACTACGTGCGTTCGGTAGGTGGAACATGCGGATTGACGGCTTGCGTGCCGATTACTGTAAACGTGATTGCTAAACCGGCAACACCGGGTACCATCAGCGGAAGCGCATCGGTGTGTCCGAGCACTTCTGTGACGTATACCATTGCTGCGGTTGCAGGTGCTACTTCCTACACTTGGACAGCGCCAACCAACGCAACATTCGTATCAGCTCAAGGTGGTACAAGCATGACGGTAGCCTATGCAAGCGCGTTCACTTCAGGAACATTAAAAGTGAAAGCCAACAACTGCTCAGGTTCAAGCAGCGATAAGTCTTTGTCGATTACTAAACAAGCAGCACCTTCAACTCCTGCGAGTATTACAGGTAGCGCATCGGTTTGTCCGAGCACTTCGGTAACGTATACAATTGCTGCAGTAACCAATGCAACAAGTTATACCTGGACAGCACCGGTTAATGCCACACTTGCTTCGGCACAAGGCGGCACAAGCATGACCATCAACTACAGCAGCACATTCGTTAGTGGAACATTGAGTGTGAAAGCAACAGGTTGTGGTGGCATAAGTGCTGCCAAGACATTGGCTGTTTCCAAAAGTGCAGTACCTTCAACACCAGGAACCATCAGCGGAGCAAGTCCGGTATGTGCAGGAAGTACGCAAACGTATAGCATCTGTGCTGTTACCAGTGCAAGCAACTACACATGGACATTACCAACAGGCATGAGTTTCGCGGCTGGAACTACTACTAACGGAACTTCGGTTCAAGTGGTATTGTCTAACACATTTGCTAGCGGTACTATCAGTGTTAAAGCAAACAACATTTGTGGTGTTTCTAGTTCAGTGAGAACGAAATCTATCACGGGTAAGGCTTTGCCAGCACAGCCAAGTGCTATTTCAGGAGCAACAACGCTCTGCAATGGCAGTATATTGAATGCTTACAGCGTTACAGCAGCATCGGGCTTTACCTTTAATTGGACTGTTCCAACAGGAGCAATTATTACTGCAGGTCAAGGAACCAACAGCATCAAAGTAACTTGGGGCACAACATCGGGAACGGTGAGCGTAACCAAGATCAATAGCTGCGGTGTTTCGGCACCATCAACTAAGGCAGTTACTTCGGTAGGATGTCGCACAAGCGAAGAAGAACTTGCTGAAGAAACGAGCATCGAAAGGGCCGTTAGCACTGATCTCCGCGTTTATCCAAACCCAACTGCAGGCAATGCCACGGTGGTATTTGGTTCAGAAGTAGGAGGGAAGTACACGATTAATGTTCTTAATGCGCTAGGTCAAGTAGTGTATAGTAAAGCCGCTTCATCGATAACTGGCGAAAACACACATGCCATCGACATCAGCGAACTCAGCTCAGGCTTGTATTTCATCAACCTTTTGGAGGAAAGTGGAATGAGAAGCTTGAGATTGGTGAAGAAGTAATAACCTAACCTTTATTACTTCAGTTTTGAAGAGCCGCTCTGTTGCAAAACGGGGCGGCTTTTTTTGTGGTATCCTATTTCATAAATCGATGTTGCAACAGCCATAGGGCTTTACTCGAACTAGCAGAGGTTCGAGACGCAACCTTGGAGATTCATCCCTAGGTATAAGAAAGGCAATACGAATACCACATCTGAACACCTCCCTCCTGCCCACTTGCCAATATGCGGTCTCCTCGAAGAGAGGAATTTAGGTTGAGGTGTTTGCACTCCAAAAAACATCAGCACTTCAGCACATTAAAAAATGATCACCCAACTCGATGTGACCGCAATTAGCTTTCCCAAGGTTTAGTTGTAGGTAGCAAGTAATTTCAGTCGAGCACGGGATTTTTCGGCTGTATACACGATCGGTTCCCAACCAAATTGGCAGAAATAAGGAAACTCCGCATGCTCAAAATATCGAATAAAAAACTAACCATCAAGCCCATACCCTGCTGAGGCCATTTTATGAAGGCCTATTTCCGGCTATCCGCTGTAGGTTGGTTTCGCAAGCTTCACCAACGCTACACGCTTCTATCCGGGGCAGGGCACAGAGGTGATTGAGGATTTTGAGTACAGTTAAAAATTTGATAAACTACAGAAGTTCAAGAATCCAAAATTCCTTTAACTTTTCATCCAACAATGAACCACTTTCATAAATTTCAAAACTTATAATTTAGAGGTAAAAACGAAATTAAATAGTCTGCTGTTGGTCTAGTTTTCAATGAATAAGCTTTATCAAGAATTTTAAATTAAGTATTTAGTGCACTGTATAATTGAATTTAATAATAACGTTGCCA
Organism: Flavobacteriales bacterium; assembly: GCA_040403315.1. Classification (GTDB taxonomy): domain Bacteria; phylum Bacteroidota; class Bacteroidia; order M30B66; family M30B66; genus CAMCXT01. The sequence goes on along the minus strand of JBBAKX010000011.1, from coordinate 48,950 downwards.
TTGGTAATGGATATTATATTTGAACCACCTTGAGTAACGGGATTGAAAGTTCCTGTTGCAATTGTTTCAGGGGATCTAAGTAAATCGTCGTCAATTAATTGGTATTTCCATTCTGCATTCGTGAATTGAATACTGCTTGAAGGTGTTAAAGTAGCTGATGACCCATCGTATACAATATCAGTTGTGAAGTCATATCCTGAACTTGTACTTTTACCAAAGTTCATCCTCAAATCAGGTCCTGTTCCGTCAAGATCCCAAGGATCGCCATTTGGGTTGTTAATCGATACGCCTGAAATATCAACCGTTGAAGAATAACGGAAAACACAACCTTAATTTTTATCTGCATCTAAATCATAATTGTTCGCGTTGGTGTCTGTGCAGCCTTCTTTCTTTCCACACCCAACTGTGCCTAATAATGCAGCAGCGAAAATGATTAATCCTAATTTACTTTTTTTCATTTTTCTAATTTATTTAATTAATTATCGTCCGACAAAGTTATCGCCATTGTCGAACTTATTGATTACACGATTAATTAAGTAAATTGTAAGATTCGCATATTGTATAGAATACCATCAATTGTAGTTAAATACGAAATTAGGCCTATAAATACCATATACTAGAATAAATTAACAAGTGATTTAGGAACTATTACTGCAATCCTAATAACCTATGCAAATGATTCCTCTTTCTCATAATCCTAACAGCCATAGGCAGAGAGAAAATTTATAGAAAGAGAAAAGAACCATAATGATTGATAGTTTCTCAAGATTCCATTACCAAAAACTTAAACCATTCCGAATCATAGTCAGACGATCTTGCAACGGCATCATCTGCAGGGAAGCAATATTATTTTATCAGTCGCTTCAATTAGCTGAGTTTAAAATCTTGCTATGAAACAACGAACCTCAGACTCTCTCCAAAGATCGTTTTAATGCTTTTTAAGCGATTATAGAGAGTCTAATAAGCCCATGCGGACACATTTGCACTCAAGCAATAAATAGCACGCGAGACGCTTTCGCATTGCTTTAATCCATTCGACTAACACCCTTCTACTTTTTATACCGATACATCTGGTATCGATTCACTCGTATGTGTGGGCGTTGTGTATAGGTACACGCGAGCGCAAGCGCGTCATGCGCCCACCCGTCAAGATTAATAGGGGGTGTTTTTAAAATTTCAAGCCCGATTTGCCCCTCCAAAAACAGATGAAAATGAAGATGATTTTATACCCATTTCGAAAATGTTCAAGAGGGCCTCCTACAAAGCCTTAATGTTTAATCCTTATCCTTTTTTCAAATTTTCTAAAGCAAACCAAATGATTTTTCCAGACTACACAGAATTACCCATGTTCGAATCAGCTGAAGGTAAAACCATCACTTTCGAAAAACCAAGTGGATCCCGAGAGGGCGCCGCACATTTAATGATTTACCATGATGGCTTAGAGATTAGATTGATTACCGAAAAAACTTGCTTACACACGGTATTCATTTATTTTACCATACGTGGGAAATGCTCGGGCGTAGTGAGCACAAAAAAGTACAACAGATACACCCTCACCCTTGAAACACTATTGCCGATGGCTTTGGAAATCAGAAAGACATTTAGAAACATGTCCTATTCTGATGTGCAAGAAATCAATACCATCGATTTCAAAGTTGGAAGCAGGCCAGATAATATTTAATTCCAATTGCACCATTCACTTCAAGTTTAACCTTCAAATCAATTAAATCATGCCATACATCAGCTTTTTTCTTTCTAAAATGATAGACCTTAATAATAAAAAAGTTTGGAGATGCCAATATTCTCCAAATCATCGTTTGTATCCTCCAAATGAAATTACGGAGTTGGAAATGATTGAATTATATACCTATGCTGGTATCGTTAAAAACCACTTTGATCAAATGTTCTTTCACGATGAGCAAAACTTCCTTAAAAAAGCAGAAAATGAAGGGATCAAAAAATGGGATTTTGGACATGCGTTGCTATATGTCACGAAATACAAAAAACACAAATTTGATCACGACCCTCATTTTATGGAACTCATTAATAAAGTGCGCGAAGCCGAAAGAGAGGTTGACAAGTATGGTGATTTGATGATTTCCATGTTAAAGGAAGAACTTCATGAAAAATCTGTGGAACTTCCAGATGGCAGAACAATTCAAATACAACCTGCAACCATTGAAATAGTTAAAGGCTTCCTTCCTGAACCTTGTACTGGTACATTATTCTGGAAACTTAGAATGTTCGAATAAAAGATCAAAATTCTAAAAAGCAATTACGGGCATGAGTTAGCCCGTAATTACCTTGTTCTCTTCTTGTTTTCAATAATCAATAAATCAAAAACCATGAACCGAATTATCACATTGTTATCGAACCTTTTCAAATCCAAAAGAAACAACGCCTCTTATGAACTCATACAGATGGAATACCTTGAAGAATTAATGATACTGGACGATGTAGAGATCGCGAGAGAATACATTAAATTGAGGGTAATACAAGAGTTTACTGAAAAGTTAAAATCTCGAATTGGACTTTATTTAATCGATCAAGCCCAGACGGAGAATAGAAGTAATTGGTTGATTGGGAATGACAAAATAAGTGTACTCAACAAAAAACATACAATTACAGCAACGACGATTACTGGAACAAATTAAATGAAGAATTATTTCAAACTAAATCAAGAATGAAAGAACATGAATTAACACTGAAAAAACTCAACGAAGAAAATTCAGAAAAACTTCAAAACATTGTTGTGGATGGAATTTTATATACGCTTCAAAAACCTGAAATAATAGAAACCCAGTATCTAAGATTTGATGTAAAAAAATCAATTCAATAATTCTTTCACTTATGAAGATCAAAACAAGACCACCACCAAATCTACCACTTAGTTGCAATTAAAGCGATAAGCCATGATGTATTCATTAAATCGTTCACCATAAGAATCACTTCCAAAAGGCGTAGAAAATGAACTCCAATTCGACTCAGGAATGGCACAAATTGAAAAACTTAAAATATTTATCCTCACTGAACTTTTTTTTCATTATTAGAAAATAAATTTGCGCCATCATTCTTAAAAATATGCGCGCATTCCTAACCTTTGTTCTTCTTGTTATTCTAATTCTACTCTTCGTGCTTTTCGGTTACATTTTAAAATAATGCCCATTTTTAGTAATAGTATTCATTAAATACCATCCTCTGCCCTACTCATTATTCTATTGGGAGCTTATGAAAACATGAAGCATTTAGAGGATTTCATTGCTACATTGAATTTATCAACCTCAGAGCAATATTCAAGCTTAATTAAAAGATACTATACTCTATTCAACAACTTGAAACTGCCTCAAAGTTCCGAAATGAGATATTGGTAACAAGCATTTCCATTAATCATGATCGGGCGAAATGTTCAAACCTATCAATCCGACAATTGGCTTACGGGTTAATTTCCATTTGGTGTTAAACTCCAATTCTTCTTACCTTACCCAGCTATGAAAAACCTTACCTCTACCCTATTTTCTTCCTATTGGCAACCTTGATCTTGATTAACACGAGTTGTAATAGCAATTCCAAAAATAAAGCAGTAGAAGCGGATAGCGTTTATGTTGAAACTCAAAACGAATCATCCGAACCAGGAAAATTGACATTGATTCCTGAGTCGCTAGAACTCATACTGCCGGAAGGTTTGAAGGAAATATCTCGTAAAAAAGGCAATGCCGAAGACAGCCTCTTTTTTGAAGTAGAAATGGGCATTAATCCGATGGATCTTGAATTTGGAATACTGAAGAATAAGGATGAAAACTTGATCATCGAACAAATGGAAGAACAACGTCTTTTTGTGGACGATGAAGGCAAAACATTCGAGCATGAATCTGGGAAAATCTATCGTTCAGAATGGTATACACTCACCTATGCGATGGAGAAGAAATTCCGCTTAACCAGCTTCAAACACGAAAGCGATTACTCTACTTTAGTGGATAATGAAAAAGGAAATATCAAATTAAAAGAAAACCAAATTCTATCATTTTATAAAACTCGATACTACCTTCGTTTCAGTACCAGTGAGAATGGAAAATCTCGAGCATTTGTATTGGTGCTAAACTTAACAGTTGGATGTTAATGAATTGGCTTTCTCTAAATAAATCAGCGTGTGAACCCTTAATTATTTAGAATTCACAATTCATTGCGAGAAGATTCGAAGGAACCAATCTAATTGGTTTTAAACCCTCACCCCATTTAGATAGCAATGCCCGCGCCCGGGATGGAGCGGCGTGTTTGAGCTCTTGTGCTGAAGCGAAGCGGAAGCACAGAGCGAGTAGCGACTGCCCGAAATGGCGCACAAAAAATCAATTTAAATTCAGAATTAATGTCAATTAAATTATCGTCGCCAACGTTCTAATTTCAAGGATTCTACTTGAATAATTTTAATTTGATTGTTCTGAATTAATTTCGGGTTGATTAAATAATTAAATTCCCCATTCACCAAGCTACTTGGCACTTGAAGTACTGTAAATTCTGCCAATCGAATAAATTCATCTCCTAGATTTCTTGTAAGATTCATTGGTGGATAAATATCCCAATTGTCAGGCAATTGCTCAATGGCAAGTTGCTTAAAATTAATAGAGCCGCTTATTTCGATTTCTACCAGCAATCGATCGGAGGGTAAATCGGCAAATAAATCGACATGTGAAAGCACCTCCAAAATTGCCAACGATTTGCTTCCGGAGGTGTAAACCATCGGAGTGTACTGACTATTCCAACGGTTGCCACGCGAAGCTGCTGCTCCCTTACCTTGCAGCATTTCGTCAAGGTAGCATTGCCTTTCAATTCGAAATACGCGCATCAGGCGAAGTTGCCAAAATCTATGATTTGCAAGCTGTTGCGCACTTCCTGCATGCCAGTGTATGTATCGAATAGGCTTTCAGGCGTGTAACCACCAAGTGCAGGATTCGGCTTGCGGAGCCAGCTATCGAAGGCAGCATGTTCGTGGTTGAAGACTTCTAGGCCGTATTCAAGGATTTCATAGAGCGAAAGAAGTAACTCAGTGTCGCGTGTGCTGAGCCGTTCGCCTTCACGTTTCCGTTTGTTATAAGTAGTTTGAGCCATGCCGAGATACTCAAGCATCCGTTTAACGGGCAATTCAGCGCGATTGCTTAACGACTCAACAGTAGAATAAGGCATGCCGTTGCGGATGTTCTCGAGTTTCTGAATGCTGCTCTCGTAAGGCATTTGAAATTCTTCAACAATATTGCTCGCAGAATTTGTTGTGCTAAACTTAGGCAAACGCTTCAATGATAGGGATTTTGGCAAATGTTTGGATGATTCTTTAGCGTTCATAACAACTGATTTACTACAAAGCTACAACAGATTTGCTTATACTTGATTTGAGGATCGAAAAAAACAAAAGAAATACTCGTATGTCTTTCATTTTATGATACTTAATTTCACTCTCGGCATCCAAGAATTCTCTACAATCAAGTAAAAGCATTTCGAACCCAAAGTTGCCACCTAGGTTTGCTCAATGGTCCTAAAATCAATAGGGTTTCACAATAGGCTTAACGTGCCTGTTAGATACCATGATCGTCTCACAAGAATATAGAAATGCTGGAAAAAGCAATTAGCTTTGGCGTAAAAGAAATAGCAATTAATTCATTTTATTAAACTGCTTCCAACTGCTTTGCATGCTGCTCTGTTTGATGTTGATTGAAATTATCCCATCGCGGAGCTTCTTCACTTTTTTCGTAAAAGAATGATTTCAAATATTCGCTGCTGTCAATGTGCGTTTCATGCAACAAATGAAGGATTTGGAAAAAGAACTCATCCAATCGATTTGAACTGTTTATTGAATCACGTTTGCTCATCGGGATTTGAAGCAGATTCATAATTACGCTTTTTTCTTCTTCGCTCATTTCTGATTTAAAACCTTGGGTAAGCGATTTAAAAACGAGATTATTCCAAATAACGTTGTTTGAAGCCCAATCAACTTCATCGATATGCTGCGCATGTTCTGAAATTAGAACGATTGAGTGCAATACTTCTGGAAGATAATCGGCGGGAAATTCATCGAAGCTTCTGAATTCGTATCCGCTTTGATAGAGCTTTTCTCTGTTAAAATCGAGTCCAACGTCTGAAAGAAGTTCATAGCTCATTTCAGATTCTATCCGGTCTCTCCACCAAATATTTTCATCTTTTTTGAATGCCAACAGCTTGCGAAATTCTTCTACAGGGTAAGTGAGCACTTTACCTTTCGGCATTGATTTGTGGTAGGTGCCTACGCCGGTGTAACGCGACATTGCGTTGCGCATAGAACCACCAGCGAATTTTTCTTCCATTCCGAATTTTTCACTTATAACCGACATAATATCGGGGCTGCCTAGCGTTGCAATAAATAAAGGCTCGAACCATTGCAATAGATAAATTGCTTTGTGATGAGCAATGTCGAATTCTGCATAATCAACGATCCGACTGTCTTCGGTTAATGTCGGTAAAGTGACATGAAAATGAAAGGTACCGTTGTTGAAGAGTACCAAGTTTTTCTGATTCGACATGAACATGTTTATACCGATGTTGTAATCGGGATAAATTAAATTTCCAGGAAGAATTTTTGATTCGTTGAGCTTTTCAAGAAAAAGTTTTTTAGTCGCTTTTAATTCGTTGAACGATTCTTGAATGGTTCGGTTCTCATAATATTTCGTAACGAATTCAATGGTGTCTCCGTCGAAAATAATAGATCCCATGGGATTGTTCTTTTGCGTGAGCATACTTTGAATTTGGTGCGGTTGTTTTTCGAGAAACAATTCAAGAATTGATTTTCCTGAATATTCTGGATTGTCTAGTAGTGGCGGTGCCGATTGTATTGTTTTGTGTTGAAAATGAACGTCGAGTTTCTCCAAGGAATGACTATTCATCATTTGGCTCACAAGGTAGTTTTGGTTTGTATTGAAAGCACGGGCCAAAACCTTTTCTAAACAACCTTCTTTGTAGCATTTAAGATAATCGAGGCTATAGCGTTCTTGGCCCATTTTTTCTCGAATGAACTGCCCGGAAACAATCAGCGATTCTTCGAATTGCAAATACGTTTCGTTTTCTAACCCAATGCCCCAATAATGTTTTCTGATTGGATTATTTTTCATTCTTGTTTGTTCTTATTGTTGATTTAAAATGCTTGAATTTTCCACTAAAAGATGAAGAGAATTGATTGACCATTATTCGTGGTAGTATAAAACAAAAGACGAATAGCGATTGTGGTTCCACCAGTCTCTTCTTATACGAACGAAATAATTGTAATTCAATTTTCCGGCTTGAGACTGAAGGGGATAGAGCACTTCATCGTTTTCACGAAATGCTTTTTTCTTTTCGGTTTCTGGTACAATTGGAACAATATGGCCCGAAAGTCCTACGATTTTTCTCTTCGCACAAATAATTCCTACGCCACCTTCGTTAGTTACTTTATTTTGAATTTCAGTCAGGCTGTTCATTTTCTTCCATCCAAAACAATCTCCCCAATTCCCAAACCAATCATGAATGGCGCTGGAATAAATAGGCTCAACAGTTTTGTTGAAAATAGATTGAACATCTTCACCATTCTGAAGCTTCTGTATTGCCTCATCTGTCCACCAAACGGTTGGAAGATACACTCTTGCAAAATAGCAATAATCGTAAGAATAAACATTGCAATACGTATCCTCCGGAGTGCGCTGGTAACGAAGACTATTCTTTACATCTAGCTTTTTTATTATACTATGGAGACTTCTTTTCTTCGATTCGACACTACTTAAATCTCGGTATGGAATAGTTTCATCGGGCATAGGATGAAATTTCTCTCGGGTAGAATCTAAATTAGACTGTTTACTAGGCAACAACTCGGCTGGTTTTATAGCCTTGACCTTCGAGACAACTTCAAATTTTGAAACTATGCTTTTAGTTTCTTTAACTTCTTTCATCAGGTAAGTTTTGTCGAAAGTAGTTATAAAATTTGGGAGCATAATAAATTACCATTCAAGTGTATTTTTTTGACAGCCCGCACTATTCTTTTCCTCGTGAATAGCTATTAAAACAGCAGAGACCTTTCTTTAAACTTCTCACCTTCCACAGCTTTGAAAAACCTCATCTCTACCCAATTTTTCTTCCTGTTGGCAGGCTTGATCTTTTTAGCATAAGATGTGATAGCAATGCAAAAAATAAATTCAGTTTATATCTAGATAAATATCAATCACACCAAAAGCTAAAAATTACTTTTTGTATTCAATCACAAAGACCCTAAAACGTTTTTCGACAAGATTAGTCTTGAATTTTGACCAATGAATTCTTTAATCTAGATTTTTGATTTATATTTACAGCCCGAACAAACATGATATTCTTTAGATGAAACTAAATTTCTTAACCCTTCTTTTGCCATTATTTATCTTCTCTGGCTTTACTAAACCGATTAATAATGACATCCCTCAGGACATAAAGTGGTTTATCTGTAACCATTGCTGCAAAACGAAAAAAGCAGCAGACGCACCATGGGAAAATGGATGTCGCCAGAATAGCAGCGGAATGCATAATTATCAGTTTTGCAGCAAAGCCGGAGATTACAATTATACCTGCCGTAAATGTGATGCGGAAGTATACCTCACTAGTTCACAAAGCCCCGCAGCTAGTAAATGTTGCGCAACTGGAAGTACACATTCTTGGTACAATAGATAACAATTCTCAGTCAATGGGTATATGTCTCATAAATTTTAAATAAATACAAATTACTTCGGCAAAATGAAAAAACTATTATTGATTGCCTTGCTAAGTATTGGCTTTTTGCCCAAAGCGTCAATTGCTCAATTTTTAACGATAACAGTGATGTTATTACCTACATGGAAAATAAAACATTCCACAATCCTGATAATGGGATGTCTGTAGAATTGCAATATCTCTCTGCATACAATACCTATGCATTGATCATGACGAATAGGTTCGGCAATACCTTTAACTTCATCAATGTTGAAGTGGCTACTTACAGCTCATTTGCCGATTTAAGTGCGATGAGAGCAGATGATGGATCAACTATGCAACTAAGACTTTACAGAGGAAGATTGGTTGTTGGAGCTGGGGAGGCAGAAGAGATAACATTCTATCTGAAGTAATCGTTATCAAGAATATAGACCATCAATTTTTACAAATATTTATTTGGATGTGGGTTGTGAAGCTAAGACAATTCATCATAATCTTAATTTATTTACTATTCAATTCTTGTCTTGATAATGATGAGTTAAATACAAAAAGAATTTCAACAAATCTTAAGCCGTTAGAAAAGAATAGAAAACTAAATCAAGATAAAGATCCAAATAACAAAACCATTAACATTTTACCCCTTGGCAATGTTCCTATTGAGCAGTTGAAGTTTGTGCAGGCTAGCATTGCAGGATTCTTTGGCTATACTGTTTTGCTAGAGAATAAGGTGAGTCTGAGCCCTGATTTGAAAAATAAGCCACCTAGCCGTTATGTTGCTAACAAGATTTTAGCAAAGTTTAATACAACCAAAAACAGACTTATTCTTACCAACGTCGACATCGTTACGCATGATAAAAAACGCAACGTGAAAGAATGGGGTGTTTTAGGTCTTGGCTACAGGCCTGGTAATACATGTGTTGTTTCAACATTTAGAATGAATAAAGCCAAGGTAAAAGTAAGCCATGGGAAGTTTCTAGAGCGCTTGGAAAAAGTGTATATTCATGAAGTTGGGCACAACCTCGGACTTCCACACTGCACAAGAAACGACAAGTGTTTAATGAACGATGCCAATGGTACTATTGCTCAAGTTGATAAAGAAACATTGAGTTTCTGCGATTATTGCCAATCAAAAATACCGAAGTTGAAAAAGTGATTTAAAATATTAATGAATTAAATCATCGCATCTTTTGAGAAGTTCTATCTTCAGAATGAAATTTGGACTTGTATTGGGCAAATTATTTCGAAATAAATTGCTAGTTTATTTACATATATTTTTTTTACCAAGAATAATTCTCGAACAGCGCTGAATCAATGATAGCATAACAAAACCGAGATTTCCTTAAAAATGGGAATCTCGGTTTTGCATTTATTCTAATTCAACAATATACAACGCGCAATTAGGAAACCTTCACTGGCATTGAACCAAGAACATTTCCACGCTCGTCGCTCACGGCCACAGTATAATCGCCCAAAGCATAACCAACAACGCGCAAAACAACAGGCAATTCTACCAGGCCCGAAGGTTGATCAAGATGCACTTCGATCAATTCTACCTGCTTGCCTTGTGCATCAAGAACTCGTACATGAAGATCTGAGCGATTTTCAAGTTTGAACTTCAAATTGCCTTCTATCTCATCAGGCCGTCCCGAAAACTCGAGTTCGTCGCCTGTTAAAGGTGGAGAATATTTAATTCTATAGGTCGGCATTTTTAGTTCTTCCTTATTACAAATAAATTGCTGTACCTTTTGAATGTTTCTCATATCAACATCAAAAGAATAAACTGATCCCAACTGATGCTTATTGGTATAAAACCAAATGACTTGCTGGTACAAGCTATTGCCAACAATTCTATTTTTATCCATCATTTGAAGCACAGCAGATAAATTTACAGGCCCCATTTCTGTTTTATTAAATTTCTGATTTTCTTTTGGACAACTGGCAGTTGAATTGCCACAAAAAGCTTGCAATGCGACCTCGCGTTCTTCTCCAGGATCAAGCTCTATTGCAACAGGTCGAGAAACTACAAATGGCTGCACAGTTGGACTGTTATAGAAAAAACGTCCGGCTTCAAGATTAACCCTCGTTTGCCGGCTCAACAAATTCTTAATTTTGAGCAGCATACGACGTGTCCCGGGGATAGCAACCACTTCATATTTAACTTCATTTCTTTTCACTGCCTCGCCGAAAGAGCGGGCGTTAACATCCATCAATCCTACTACCAATAGCATCAGACTGAAAACGAATTGCTTGTTTTTCATGGTTGGTTTTATTTATTTGTGAATAGAGCTGATTGAAATTCTATCGTTTTACCTGGCTTTATTTCAAGCCTTCTTGGTTCACCTGCATTAGGAGCTTCATCGATGCGTGTTAGTGAGCCACATAGGTATTTCGCAGTTTTTGTACTTCCAGCTTCATCCCATGTAACTTCCAATACAGCATCAAACTGCAATGGACCGAAAGAGAGTTCAAGTTCGTTTGAACCTTTACCTTCCCCGAAAACAGCATAAGCAGGAGATTGCTGAATTAATCTCACATTTTTGATAGTACACTTTGACGGCAAAGCGACAAGTACACGTTTCTCCACTGAAACAGGTGCGTCGAGAAAAGCATAAACACCCGGACAATTAACCATTGTATTGTAAATAGTGTTATTGTTATCGTTAGTTTTTTCCAGCACTGAAGATTTTTTCCAGCACCTGTGAATCGGATTCCAACAATACAAAGCGGGGCGTGCGTATTCTTTTTTAGTGTTGCTTTTCAAAAGCAGTGGAACTCCCCTCGAATCGCACTCCTTTTGATTCAAGTCAACCTGAACGGCAGCAATTAATTCGAGGGTTTTTCCCGACTCATCTCGTGTTGAATATTGGCTTAACACTTCAGCATTTTGAAGCGACTTTACCAGAAATTTATTCTGAGCCTGTGCAAAAAGACCGTTAAAAATCAGCAAGGCAATTAAATGAATGGCTTTCATAATTTATCGTGTTACAAGGTTATTTTGGAGGATTTCTTCAGTAATTCGGTACTTAAAATCGGGAGAGATGAAACCATCTATGCCACGAAGCGAAGCATTTTTTTCAAGCGAATTGTCTGATTTTTTATCTTGAAGGCAGGTATTTAATTCAATTCCTTCCTTTATCAAAATCCTACCATCAGCCTGTAACAATTTTATATTCAATATATAATCCGATGGATCGTTTATTATTTTAAAAGCAAGTGCACTATTGCCCATCACCTTATTAACTGGAATCTCGACATTATCTTTACGCATTATCGATGCATCAATAATTCCATATTCTCTTGGCAATGCAATTACATAGCATTTTTCTTGCTTCGGTGGAATAAATCCTATGCGGTAAATTCCTGAACCATTAACAGGAACAGCTATAGCTTTCGCTTTGCCAAATGGAACTTTCCCCTTATGTGGAATTTTACTCCATATTACTCCTGATGAATCGCTATGGTAAACTACCATCTGCTTTTCGCTGATTCCCTCTTCAGTAGGAACAAGAAAACAGAATTCGGATAAATCGTGCGTTTGAACTTTGTAATCATGAAGGAATTTAAACTCATCATGAACAAGGCCATGCTTAAATTGATTTCCTACAATTTGTTCAACTTGAGGAATACTATCGGCGGCCAAATATGCTTTATGACTTAAGCGAATTGGCACGTTTGACGCCAAATAAATTAACGTATCGAAGTCTGGTGGCTCATAAACTCTAGAAGATCCGTAGAATGCTCCAGAACCTTTGAAATAAGGGGCACTCTCAATGAGCAAAAGACAGAAAATAGTCCGGTCTTTTTGCTGAAACTTGAGAGCCTGCGCTTCATGCAATATTTCATTAAAAATTTCAGTGGATTCTGCACCCTCCTAGACCAATAATTTATTCAGCTCACGCAGTCTTTGTTCAGTAATTTGCGCCTGCGATTGTCGACTAAAATATGGCGTTACTAATAAGGTTATTTTTTGGGAGCGATAAACCTCTTTCGATAATCCAAATAAATCATTTAGTGAATTATCTGTTGGCTTCAAAGATTCTCCCTCAAAATGGATAGGAATTGTATCCCGCTTAACTTTTGCGGTATCAATTGATGTTGAAGAGATGGTACATAACACGGCGGGAATGAGTAAATGCAACATAGTTGATCATTTTTGGTTTTGAGTAGATTGTCATCATACCGCCGCTTTTATAAGACATAACGCAACTTAAATTGGAAATTGCGCAACTCTTAAAATATTTTTAAAACTTATTGTATAGGGTCACCAAATATTCTGCTAATGGTCCTCAGGTTTGCTTAAAGAGGATTCCTAGACTCTATTGTATCAAATGAAACAAAAACTTCCAAGCAACTTAATGCATTTTAAAACCACTAATGCCCGCGTTGCGCAAAACTACTGTTAGCAATAGTTGCTATTTTATTTTTAATTCTTCAGGGTTCTGTCTACTGTCCCAAAGTGTATGTACAATAATTCTATCTTTATCAAATTCATAGAAGAGAATATAATCGGCAACAATTAGACCTCTAACAGATTCTATTTCTGTTTTCATTCCAATTTCAGGCTGTTTAACAAGTGAAAGTAACTCACTCCTGAATCTATTGTAAAGTTTAATTGAGTATTTTTTACTCTTATTTCTTTGGGCATAGTATTCAAGAACTTCAACGAGTTTTCTATTTGCTTTGCTAGACCAAATTATTTTACGTTTGCCCATCTCGAAATCTCTTTATCAAGATTTTCCTGCTCAATAAATAGTCCTTTCTCTATTTCTTTTTTAGATTCCATAATTTCATTCCTTTGGTCAGTCGAAAGTAGAAGTACTTCCGACTCTGTCTTAGATTCAAGAATTGTCTTGACAGCTTTAAGGAATGAAATGTCGTTTATTTCTGTTATCCTGTGAATCAGCAGTTTCTTTAGTTCAAGCGTTGTCATCGGATTTTCGTAGTTTTATACAAATATACACAATAGTACCTGAATGTTAAACCTATCCGGCTGCTGGGCAATTATTGCTTAAACTACGTAGCTTTTCGCTGCGAAGAGCTCAGAACTAAAATGAATCAAACCAAATGAAAGTCCCAAAGCAACTTAATGCATTTTAAAACCACTAATGCCCGCGTTGCGCAAAACCGCTATTATGCGATATGATTTTAAAAGAATTTATTCTTACGATTTTTGAATTTTTAAATAATGAACCTGTAAGTCATTTAACTTTAATGCTACAAAGTAAATACCTGCATGCACATTACCATCTGGTTCCCAAATGGCCTTATATTTCTGTGGTTGTAAGTTTTGTTCGTCAAGCACTGCGACCAAAGAACCTCGAATATCAAATATTTGAATACTCACTTTAAATGCATAAAATACTGCATAATGTATTTCAATTTTATCAGTAAATGGATTAGGAGTAATCGAATAAATAACTCCTTTATCTAGATGAATATCAGCTAATCCAACACTACCCTCGTTCACTACTATATCCCAAGTGCCTTCATATATTCCTTGATCATTGAGCGTAATTGGAATAATTCTGTTAGTGGCATTGTATATTCCTGAAGTAATAGAGGCTGCCGCATCGCCTGGTATGTCGGTATCGCCTTGAAAATAGAGTTGAGTAATGAATGTAGGAAAATTAGGAGGAGTAATTATAAAGTGAATATGGCTTGGTCGGTATGATGCACCATTCAAATATTTTCCAGGTAGAATAGTTTCTAATACGTAATATCCTTGAGCATTTGATTCCGTCTTTCCGCGCAGATTGAATCCTGTATTATCATATGCGCCAGCATTGTTGGCATGCCACACATCTATCAATGTATTTGGAATTGCAGTCGAACAATCAATTGTTTAAACAATACCACTTAAAATTAAACGTGTTCCAGGTTCAGCTGGTGATGCCAGTTGGTTATTAATTATAGTTGGGGCATTGGCTGTATAAAAAGGTCCTTGCCCATAGTAATCGAGCGTTGTAGGGTTACATACACTCGAACTTTTAGACTGTAAACTATCATTAGACTTTACTATGCTTGGAAGCAAACCTGCAGATAAAGAAGATAATGTAGTATTTCGAAGAAATTGTCTACGTGAATTCTGTTTATTTTCTACAGACATAATTTTGATGTTTAGAAATACAATAATTGTGAATGTAGATAACTTTTATCATTTCGTATAAATATCTGTTAGCCACAAATTAACTATTTCTTCAAACATAAACATTACCATTTTAAAAACAAAACGCTCAGAATATTTTCTATTAAAACACATGATAAATAATACCTTCCAATCTATTCAGCCCCATACACTATCAACGAGAACTCATTATATGTAGCATAAAAGTACTCGACTTACAATTTCCACATTTGGCGATCATTAGAGTGTAATCTTAATGCTACAATAAATTAAAGTTATTCAATTAATTCTTTCCGATACTTTTTTCATGACAAAAAAGTACCCAAAAAGTCTAGGAAAATGCAATGCTTCCGTGCGCTCTTCCAAACACCAAGAAAGACTTACAAACTATCACGTAGGATTTTTTTGTCTTTCTAAGCTGTTTGGAATTCACCCCTGCGCACCCTCGCTCATTTTCCCAAGCCAGCGCGCTTTGGATCTCGGTAAATGTGGAGTGCTGGGGTGTTAAGTAGTTATCTATTAAGTCAGAGACTTGAGCTAATTATCGTCACAAATACTCTACGAAAACACTTGCTACAGCTGGGAATGACTTTTATAAACTCAAATGCCCGCGCTGCGAAAAGCCGCTGTTGGAGGCGTGCCTTTTGTTAAATGTCTAACACAATTCTTAAATTAGATTTTAAGCGAATTTTCTGATCTTTATTTAGTTGTCCCAGTTTCTTGATTAATCGTTTATTATCGATTGCACGAATTTGATCAACAAGTATATCGCTAATATTGTCTAGTTGGCCTGCTTTTAGGTGGACTCTTAGAAGTTCAATTTCCTTTTTTACGTTTGATGTTATTGGGCAAATTATGGTCGACAAATGTGTTTCATTCAAAAGATCAGTTTGAATTACAACCACAGGTCTCGTTTTTCCTGGCTCTGCACCTTTACTTGGATTTAGATTAGCCAGCCAAATGTCATACTGCTTAATCTTCATCAATTAGTTTTTCAAATTCAAGTAGAACCTCCATAGAATCTTCCATAGTCAGTTTTGACTCTCTAAGCAATTGCTTTTTTAGAAGTAATCGTTTGTTATATTGGTTATAAATATTGACAGCTTCGTTAATGTAACGATTGCGGGCCAATTTCAATTTTGAAGTAAGCTCTTCTGCTTCATTAAATATCTCGTCGTCGAGTTTAAGAGATAGCGTTTTCATATTTCCTTTTCGTAAAGGTATATATATGTAGTATATACTGCAAGTTTTTCTTTATGTTTCTTTGCTTGATGTTCTTGGCATTTCTGCTAACTACTTTCTAGCCACTAATTAACCGCTCTCCCAAACTTTGAGGTCACTAGCTTTTCTGCTATTTCAAGTATTGCAATTGCTTGGCTTCTTGTAACATTTGGGAAATCGTCAAGAAACTCATTCCCTTTTCTCGATACTTTTTTTATGACAAAAAAGTATCACAAAAAGTCTAGGAAAATGCAATGCTTCCAAGCGCTCTTCCAAACACCATGAAAGACTTACAAACTATCACGTAGGATTTTGTTGTCTTTCTAAGCTGTTTGGAATTCACCCCTGCGCACCCTCGCGCACTTTCCGAGCCTAGTGCACTTTGGATCGCGATTCAGGTGGATCTATTTTATTTCAATCGGGCCACTTGTCAGTACCTTTGATAGGATTTTTTTAATCTGAGGAATCAATTTAACTAATGTTAAATAAGAATTGTCCTCTGCATTGTGAACTAAAACGGGGAGTGAATACTTTTTAAAGTTTTGCTGATACTGCAAGTTTTTATCAAAAGTTAATAGAGCATTGAATTGCTCAGTTAACATCAACGACATGAGTTCTCCGTTTCTCTTGCCGTTCCAACCTTTATCTCTTGCAGTATAAATATCATATTCCGACAAATCTAGCTTGAGTTTCTTGGGTAGATTTTCGTCAAGCAGCAGCTTCATAAATCTTTTCAATATTCTTTGAGGTTACTAGCTTTTCTGCTATTTCAAGTAAGGCTATTGCTTGTCTTCTTGTAACACTGGGAAAATCGTCAAGGAATTCATCTAAAGAAATTCCTTTTTCAAGATGCATGAACAAACTCTCAACGGGAACTCTTGTGCCAGTAAAAACAGGTTGTCCACCAAGGATATCAGCATCGATATTAATTATTTCCTTTATTGTCTGCATAAATCAAATATCGGCAATAATTTTATTCTTCAACTACATTAGAGATTCGTCTGTAAGCTTATACTTTTACATAGAGTTTAATATCAAGGTAAATTTGCGTTTCCAACCTTGATGCAAAAGGCTAATGCATCAGAATAAATTCATGTTCTTTATATTGGGGACAAATCCGTAAATTATGGTGGATTGTTATCTGATCTACTTGGTAAGAAACCTTTTCTATGTACTTTTTTCATGACAAAAAAGTACCCAAAAAGTCTAGGAAAATGCAATGCTTCCGCGCGCTCTTCCAAACACCAAGAAAGACTTACAAAATATCATGTAGGATTTTATAGTCTTTCTAAGCTGTTTGGAATTTCCTCCTGCGCACCCTCGTGCATTTTCCGGGGCCAGCGCACTTTAGATCCTAGTTCAGGTGGAGTTTTTCGGTTCTGAGTGTGGGTATGTTTGGTGCTAATTATTTTACAAAATTCACTTCGGAACAATTGCGACAGCCGTTTACATAAACATCACTCCTTCTCTTTTCTCGATACTTTTTTCATGACAAAAAAGTATCACAAAAAGTCTAGGAAAATGCAATGCTTCCGAGCGCTCTCCCAAACACCAAGAAAGACTTACAAACTATCACGTAGGATTTTGTTGTCTTTCTAGGCTATTTGGAATTCATACCAACACACGCTCGCGCATTTTCCGAGGCCAGAGCACTTTAGATACTGCTTCAGGTGGAGTGTTGGGGTGTTAGGTGGGTATTTTTTTAGGCAGTGAATTGAGATGCTTATCGATACAAGTGCCTTGCGGAACAATTATGGCAGCGGTGTATATGTTTATCCTTACATAGAAAAAGATTGGTTACAAATTGATGGCTTTAAAAATGAAGTAGAAATATCTATTTTAAATATTCAGGGTCAAATTGTAAATCGATTTGAATTCCAACATTCTCCTACTAAAGTTGACATTGGTAATTTATGTACCTAGTGCGTATCTCCTTCAATGGAATAAGGAGAAAGGTTTGAAAACGAGAAAATTGATTATTGAAAATTGATCAATTTCGGATTTGTATTGTTTAATTGAATCATAACAATTCAAAATAAAATGAAGACCAAATTTTGCGAACTGTGCAAGAATGAAGAAAGTACGCTTTACAGGATTCAGGTTGAAAAAGGTAAAGTTTGGATTTTTGTGTGTACCAACTGTTGTAACCGTGTGAAATCTCATCCGAATTATCGCTATGGCGGAACTTGGAAAGGCTATCGGCATTAATTCATGTCATAATTTACCTCAAATTCAGCGTGCAAAAAACAATTGAACAACACGGCTGTTTATGGGAAATAGATCGATAATAAAAGATGTAATCAAAAGCACATCATGCCTAAACGAACCTCAATCAACGATGTTAAGCATCTCGAAGAGCTCAACGACTTAGATAAAATTGTTCACGACAAACGCAACGATAAACGTGATGATGCTAAAAAGGAGCGAAGAAATAGACACTATGTAAAAGTGCTGATTAAAAATCAATTGAAGCAGAATTTAGGGGAGTAATTTAACTCGCCGTCTGAAGCACATTCGAGAAACACCTCTGCATCTGAGTGTATCATTTTTATTTGTACAAGTCTAATTTTAATTTCTTGTATTATAGCTATCACAATCTTCCTCTCTTTTAATGTTGTCAAAAATCTCTTCCATATCCTGGCTGTGTTTAAACAGAAAGAGCCCAACGGTTGGTTGAGCTCTTTCGAGGTTAATTGAATTAAAGATTAAGCGCCAATCTGTGCTCGGCGGGTTTGCACATCAGCAATCAAGTTATTGATTGCGGTGAGAGTCAAATCGAGCACTTCGATTTGGTACTGCGCATTGATTAAACCTACAGGACCGTAATTGTCTTTGCGTTCGTTTAATCTACGTAGCCTCAATTCGAGTGCTAACCGAGCGGTAAGTTGCTTTTCCTTTTGAGGACCATTAGGAAGTGCAGCAATCACACCTTCGATGATGTCTAACTCGCCTTGAACGGAGATCAAGTCGGTTTGAAAATCTACCGAATTGTCGGATAGATCATCAGCACGTTTGGTTTGAACTACCTTTTGAAATACTAAATCTTCTTGCTCTTTCGTGAGCATGCCGATGAGCAGGTCGCAATCAGCAACGCTGGTCAAATTTGTAAGTGAGTATGCCATGATGTATTTGATTTATACTGCAATTATAGAGCGTTATACATACCATAAACATCTATATATAACTATATGCATTACTATTAGGATTACTATAAAATTTCAATTTGATATATATTCAGATACAACCACTTATAAAAATTCAATCGAACTTGAAATCGGTTGCAAAAATGACAATGAAACAATTAGAACATTGAAAATTTTAAATAATCTGTAAAGTGCTATTAAAATGAGTTTTAATACTCATTTTCAACCTATATATACATATATAATGGTTTAATTACTATTTTAATGCGCAACAAGCAATAATAATCACCCTAAAGGGTTATTGTTTTGGCGCTTAGAATTACTGCACTGAAAGTATTTAGAGCATGACACCAAAGAAACTTAAAGAACTTCTAGGCCTATGCCAAAAACACATGGCCACCTTGCTGAATGAGGATTACATAAAGTATCGGTCATTGCAACGCAGGAAAGGAAAGCCCGTTAGTGATGCCCGACGTATGTTTCATTATGTGGGGAATTACCGTCTTATTAAAGGGGCAAATAAAACACATCTGCGACCTCAGGATAAGATTGTGCCTCTTCATCTCAGTATTTATGTTAAAGAGGATCTCCAAAAGCGACTCCGCAGTTGTGCAAGCGAAATAACTATTTACCAATCTAAACTCAATAAACAAGAAGCACAACTCGCACGATACAACAATGATTTTACTATTGTAAATGAACTGCAAGATGCCGTACCCGAAGCTGAATTAGACCTGCACGACCGAATTACCTTACTCAAACGACAGCTCACTGAAAGCTATACCAGTTTATATTACTCAATCCTTAATCGTAAACTCGCACTCAAATGGAAGGAAGCAGAATACAATACCTTGAAAAAGGAATTCGAAACGATTAATATGCAAATAGTTGAATAGCAAAGTAGTACCGTGTAAAACGTACCACTTTTTAAAATTCGCAAAAGTGGTGCAACAAATAAACCGTACCAGTTTTCAGAATTCTGAAATGCGGTGCAGATTTCAAAAAAATAAAAAAACGCACCACTTTTTTTTATTCAGAAAAGTGGTGCAACAAAAAAAACGTACCAGTTTTCGGAATTCAGAAAAGTGGTACCGTTTTTAAAAAAATACAAAAACGCATCAGGTTTCGGAATTTAGAAAAATGGTGCAGAATGAGAAATTTGGGAAGGAGTGTTAACGATTTATTAAATACTCCCAAAATACGAACTGATTAGAATTAGGAATTAATTATAATTATAATCAATGATGAAAAAGACCAAATTCAGAGAAATACAAATTATCAAAGCCATCAACGATGACTAAAGTGATAGGCCGATAAAGTATATTAGCTTCGGATTGGGCATTACCCTAAAGCATTTTATATCTGAAAGAAAAAGCATTCAAATATTGATGAAGATCAACTTAAACGACTAAAATTAAAACCATTTATTTTAATACAGCCCATGATATTAAATAATTGGCAAAACCTCCTGATCCAAATGTCAGACACCTCTATTGAAAGCTCATTCGGATCATATGTTTGATTTTCAGCGAGTGGCAGTAGATTCATATGTCTATCGATCTAATCTACCCTTACAAATGACCTAACGAGTGAAGGTTAGCTCTTGAAGAGCTAAAATAAGGACTTTAGGGGAAGGCTCGATGGCTGAAAGAGGGATCTTGATCGAAGAGATCCGGGAGAGTTGGAACGGATTCGATCGAGAGGGGTTCTGAAGGGGCTGAAACCGGTTAGCCAAAAACGCTGGAAAGGCTTGATTTTTCTCAGTTTCTCTGAGCCCATTATGCAAATTTTATGCAAATGCAAAAAGCGATTATGAAGTTGACCTTCATAATCGCTTGATTATCAGTGTGGTCCTGCAGGGAGTCGAACCCCGAACCTCCTGATCCGTAGTCAGGTGCTCTATCCAATTAAGCTACAGAACCGATAATGAGGGCGTAAAGATATGATAAAATCAAATCGATGCAAGTAATTATATAAAATCCTTGTGACTATTGAATCTCTACCGATAAACCTCTGTCTAACAAGGCTGATGCTCTCGGCTTTAATTCCTCCCAAGAACCCACTTTAACGGAACACTTCCCTGTGTAATGCACCAAATAAGCACATTGCTCAGCTTGAACTGTTTCGTGCTCGCAAATTTCAACCAACCAACGAATCACATTATCAAAGGTATTCACATCATCATTAAAAAGAATCAATTGCTTTTGCTCTACTTCAAGCAACAACGTATCAAATTCCTCTTCTTCAAAAAAACGGGTAGCGTTTCTCATGTGATATCATTTATAACGCACAAAAATACTAAGAAAATTTCCAATAAACTCCTACTCTATTTGATTTTGATTACGATAATGATTGCATAAGCCAACTTACATACTAAAGCCTGCTTATCAACATATTAAAATCTGATGTTTGAAAATCCTTATTTGATCTACACCACTAAACCGAGTGCTTTCCGCCCTTCCTCAGGTAGGTTCTGTTTTCATTGCCAGAAATCAAACGTTGGATGTTGGCCTTATGCGTTAAAATAACAAGCAAAGGTATCATCACTGCAAAAATGATCGTTGCATCATGGTGAACTTTTTCAACCAGCAACAAGAACAGTCCGTAGCCGATAGATGCCAGAATTGAACCCAATGAAACATAGTGGGTAAAAATCAATACCAATAGAAAAAGTGCCACACCGCCAAGTGCAGCCATTGGGAACATCCCAAATGCAACACCCATTAAGGTAGCCACACCTTTTCCGCCGCGAAAACCTGCAAAAACAGGAAATACATGCCCGATCACGGCCATGGCGCCGCAGGTAACTCTAAAATTTTCAAACAAAACAGGAGAATCGAATCCGCCCAAAAACCACACTGGAAGCATCACTGCTAACCATCCTTTCAAGGCGTCGATAAGCAAAACTGGAATCCCTGCCGCTTTACCTAAAACCCTGAAAGTGTTCGTCGCTCCTGCATTTCCGCTACCCTGCTCTCTCACATCGATGCCGTAAAATGCCTTTCCAATCCATACAGCTGTAGGAATCGAACCCATCAGGTAGGCAACGAGCAAAACGATAAAACCTAATATGATCATAACACAAAGGTAACATTTCATTCGATAATCAATCCTCGATGTCGGAGATGATATGTTGCTTCAAAGCTTCCACCTTGCGAATCTGTGCTTTAAAAAACTGATTACGAATCTTTTCTGCCATACCACTGATTTGTATGGACTTTCTCGATAAGTTTTCCATCCAAAGCCAATGCTGCTTATTAAAGGCCTCGTTTTTAGTCATTACAGAATTAAAGGTATTGTAACCGATAAACGACACAGCGCTATCGCCCGCTTCAACGAAAATCGAATTGTTTCCAATCATCAAGTCGCACAGATACAATTTCAGCGGCACACCCGTTGAAGCACCATCATACCCTATTTTCTGGCCCGTTTCTGCTTGTCGCGCCGCGCGGCGGATGAGCTGTTCATTTTGATCTAACACCAGCAAGGCTGCTTCTTTGGACTCAAAAAATCCAGCATCCCAATAAAATCTGATTTGCTGCAAGGTGCTTTCAATGGTATCATCGCTCCAGATTTCCGTTCCGGGGATTTCTGCATACAACTGATATAACTTCTTCAGTACTTCTGGATCTACCCACTCATTTAAATCAAACGGAAATCTTGCTTGTTCCAACTCAGGAACGTTCAGGATCGATTTGAGCCAATACAGCACCTTGAAAGCGCCCAATTCGGGCCAACCGAAATGGTAAAACATCGGAATATCCTGCGCAGCGTAATGTATATGTCCGCCGCTGTGTTTTTTAAAGGATGTTAATTGCTGGGTCAGCCCTTCAAGATATCCCCGGAACCGGGCCACTTCATTGTTGAGCTCGTGAAAATGAAAGGTAACCACATCGGGTACTTCATTGTTAAGCGCTTCGAGCGGTACACTGTAATGAAAACAGATCTTCACCGCTTCGTCTAATGTAAAGGCCGTTTCGCAACGCAATCGGCGGTAAGCCCCATCCTGGCTCACTTGGAGGATTTCCATGAGCTCTCTTGCAAGGCTCACCTGCTGTGGAACAAGCGACTTCAACAGTTGAATGAAACGCTGCTGAAACAAAAAACCATCTTTTATTTGCATATTTCCGTAATTGGCAAATCTTTAATTTGCATTATTTCGACAAACAAAAATAGACATTATCTCTATACCACAAATCAACACCGATAAAAACAACTTGTTGAGTTACGATGCGCAATAAACAACATACTCCTCAAATCTATACGCACTAATCCGTTCATGGCGCTGTTCCAGTTGGCTCACATTTGCCTCAACAAAAAAACAAAACCATGAAACGTTCAACTTTAATTATCGCATCACTTCTTCTTCAACTTTTTTCGTTTGCACAAACCGCCAGCCGACCTTCGATCGCAGTGGGCGACATCGACGCTAACGAAGTTTACTTTGCCAATTCGCAGCAAACCATTTCCGACATCGTTAGAATGGAGCTCAACCAAATGAGCAATTTCGAATTACTTGATCGTTACGACATGGCATTCCTTGCCAAACGCGACAGCATCAAAATTCCTGGCTGCTACTCTAAAATTTGCCTGATCGAAATCGGTCAAAAACTGAAGGTCGATAAAATTATCACTGGCAGCGTGATGACAATCGGAAACAGCATCAACGTTAACTTTCGATTACTTGATGTAACTACCGAGAAAATCGAAAAAAGTCATTCTATCGAATTCCTCAAATTGCACACCGAGCTCAAGGCCATGATTCATATTACTTTGAGCGAAATGATTGGTTTACCTGTGGATGCTGAAATGAAGAAAACACTCACCAAACGCAACGATTACGAGAACTCTGTAAACAATCCTTACCAGCTTCGCTTAAGATCCGACGGACCACGCATGGGATTCACCGTTTTTACTGGCGAAACAGCCTCAAGATTAAAAGAAAGCCGCTCCAATGGAGGTTTCGAAGCCGAACAAACCATGTTTCAATTCGGATATCAATTCGAAAAACAATACCTCAATGAAGGAAACTTCCAAGCTTTGTTCGAATTCATCCCGATGATGACTGGCCTCGATCAAGGACTTTTCATCCCAAGTGTTACAGTCATGAATGGACTTAGAAACAACAAGAATGGATGGGAATTCGCATTTGGTCCTACGTTCTCGCTTGTAACCAAAAGCCGCGGATTTTATAGCCCAGAAACCAACGAGTGGACATTAATCCGCGATACAGTTATGGCTCCCGAAGGTGTTGATGTACTCACCCGTCTCGATAGCCGTGGAGACCTTTCGATCCAAGCAGGTTTCATTTTCGCAGCCGGAAAAACCTTCAAAACGGGCAAATTAAATATCCCAATCAATGCCTTCGTTATTCCCAACAACAAAGGCTTACGATTCGGTGTTTCCTTCGGATTTAATGCCCGCGATCGATACGCTTACACCCAAAACAAATAATACGTTTCATGGCTTCCTTTAGAAGGATGCATGAAAAAAGCCGGACTCCACTAGGATGCTCCGGCTTTCTTGTTTTAAATATTTTGAATTCTAATTGTCCAAGGCGCCTGCCTGAACCCATTTCGCAATCACTGTTCGGTTGCAAAGATCCAATTGCGCTGCATTTTGGGGCATAGCAGAAAAAGAACCTGTATGATTGATCGATCCAAGTAAGCTGCCATTTCCAGCGATAGCTGCCAAACCTGCATGATTCGATACATCAATTCCGGCTGATGGTGTAGCTCCGCTATGGCAACCTTTGCAATACGTTTCAATGATTGGTTTTACATGCAAAGCATATTGAAAATTCAACGTATCACAAACCGAAGCACTGCATCCAACCGTGTTTGGCGCGCCTTGATTCACCCAAGCTACAATCAAATTAATTTGTTCGGTTGTGAGCGCTGGGCTTCCCGGAGGAGGCATTATTTTGTCGGGATCCGTTTCCAAAATCACCTCAATAATTTCACTTTTGTCGGCATCATAAGGCACAATCCCGTCGTTCATGATATTTTGATAAGAATCGAGCACATAGCCTTCTGCCGCCGAATTGGCATTGTGACAACCCGACTTCGCGCAAGATGATTGAAAAATAGGCAGAACCTCTGTTTCGAAACACACATCTCCAGTTACTGCTTGAGGTATATCATGCTTGCAAGAATATGCAGTAAAAGCAATAGCTATAAATAAGATCCCCGAGGACCATGCAGCAGATTTTTTCATAAGGTAGAACTAGGCATAAAGATCCAACAAAATAAACGATTAACTTCGCAGGACTTTCCCAAAATCCTTCATATGAACAAAAGAATTTGGAAACTCGCAGGAGTGGCCTTCATATTAGCAGTAATTATCGGAGGCGTTATTGCATATCGGATGTGGAATAAGGATTTCGAAGACGCACTTAGTCAGGATGGAATCAAAGTTTCTGCCCAAGATCTATACAAGGCCTTCGAAACCAACGAAGCCGAAGCCAATAAAACATATGTTGGTAAGGTGGTTGAAGTGAGCGGAACGGTGAGCGAATTACAAACAGACTCTGCACAGCGGGTTGTACTTACATTTCCAGATGCAATGATGGGCGGAATCGTAGTGAATATCGACAAACGCCATCCTGAAGGCATCGACGAACTTAAGGTAGGCGAGAATGTTGTTTTAAAAGGTTTTTGCTCAGGCTTCCTGATGGATGTTCAAGTGATTGATGCAGGTTTGGTTAAATAATTCCCTCCGGGAAAAGGAGCATTCCGGTAATTCAACCTTCGAAATCAAGCTGATTAATTCGGGTATTCTAGCCTTACATGGTAGATGTTCATGAGCATCCGCTTGAAGATCTTTTTAATGGCTGTTACATCCTTGAACGTAACATCGGCGTTGATAAATTGATTGTCGGCAATCTGTTGATTGATAATATTCTCGACCAATTCATCGATTTTTTCGCTCGATACTTCCTTTAAGCTTCGTGATGTTGCTTCAACAGCATCTGCCATCATCACCACGGCGGTTTCGCGGCTAAATGGAATCGGTCCAGGATAACGGAACACCGATTCATCGATATCTACATTTGGATAACTTTTCAAGAACGAACGATAAAAATATTGCACCCTTGAAGATCCATGGTGGGTGCGAATAAAATCCAATACTTTATCGGGCAAATTGTACTTTCTACCTATCTGTAAGCCTTGTTTAACGTGCGAAATGATTAATCGAGCAGATTCGTCAAAACCCAATTCATCGTGCGGATTTATTCCTGTATTTTGATTCTCGATAAAATACCTCGCCAGTCCCATTTTCCCGATATCGTGGTACAATGCACCAGTGCGCACGAGCAGTGTATTTCCACCAATTTTCGAAATGGCAGCTTCTGCTAAATTAGCCACTTGCAACGAGTGCTGAAAAGTGCCTGGCGCTTTCAATGCCAGTTCACGCAAGAGCGGATTGTTGGTATCCGAAAGTTCAAGCAACGACACATCGGAGGTGAAACCGAATACCTTTTCGAGCAAATAAATCAATGGATACGAAAACAAGGTTAATGAAGCACTGGCTGCCAACCAACCAATTTGTTGCAATCGGATGGCTTCTGTATTTCCTTCTATAAACAATGTAATTCCGCAATAACAGGCAACATAAACGGTCAATAAAATTGTGATCGTAAAGAATAACCTCGAACGTTTACGAAGGTTAACGATGGAGAAAATACTGGCCATCCCTCCAATTACTTGAATGATCACAAATTCGAAAGGATTGGGGACCAAAAAAGCCACCAATAAAATCGTGAGAATGTGAGCAAATAAGGCTAAACGGGTATCGAAAAATGCCCTTATAATAATTGGCAAAATGCAAAACGGTAGCACATAAACGCTTATTACATTGAGGTTCATGAGCAGACTAGAAAAACCAACAGCCACGATCACGAGCGAAAATAAAAGCGATAATTTAATTGAATCTTCGAACAGGTCTTTCCGCAGTAAAATCAAAAATACCAGGAGCATTCCGAGCAGCAGTGTTACAATAGCCAATTGCCCAACGATAATCCATTCTCGAGAAACACGATGCGCACCCAATTGGGCTTGGTATTCATTTTTCAGCGACGACAGTATTCGGAATTTCTCGAGGGTTATCATTTCCCCTTTTGTAATAATTAGATCGCCATCAGCCACCATGCCTCGAGTAGGTGAAATGGCTGTTATGGCTTGCCGAACGCTAACAGCAGTGCGAGAATCGTCGTAAAAAACATTGGGTGTAATGAACCGTTCGAAAAACAATTTGAATTCTTGATCCTTCCAATCAGGCACTCCATAAATTTCAAGGGCAATTAAATTGAGCACCTGCGCCTTCGAGAAAAAATCGGAGTATGATTTTTCAGACAGCACACTATTGCGCTGTTCGATCAACAATTCGGTTGCATCAGGTTTATCCACTAAATTCTGGATAATTCCTTGGTCGTAAAAAGTCTCAATTAATTTGGGGATTCTATCGAGAATTTTCGATTTGGTCGCATTTTTAAGGTCTGCGGCTTGTTGATCGTTTCCATTGATGCCTAAAAGGAATGAATCCAAATCGGACTTTAAATCACGATTTTTCTCCTCGAAAACTTGATTTTCGAACCTAAAGTATTTTCTAGAATTACGTTCTACTTGCTGCGTTTCTTGCAAAAGTTCGTCTTCAGACTTTTGAATGGCAAAACTGAAGGGAGCTTTGAATTCTTCATGTTTCCAAACTTTCCCTTGCGAAAACTCATAACGAAAACGGCCTTCTTTTGGAAGAAAATAAACAATCAACCCGACACTGATCGAGAAGATCATGAGTTTCACAATCAGGTTGTGCTGATTGGATAGATAATAGAGAATTTTCCTTGTTGGCATTGTAAGGCGAAAGGTAAAGAATCTCTAGAAATTGAAGATTAGAATAATTGGACTGAAATATCAGTTACACCAGCATTGATAAAAACCCAAAAAACGAAAAACGATAAATTATCGTTAACTTCTACTTTGGTTAGTAGGATTATGCCTTCTATATTTGAAGTGCTAAATTCAATTAATTACACCCCATGTTTAAATACTTCTTCGCATTAATTTTACTATTAAAATTGAGCACTTCAGCCATTTCACAAAATACTTATTGCGTTGAAATAGACTCGATGGCGAAAATGTCAAATTCATATTTTCCATTTGGTGTAGCTTCCGGAGATCCTAGAGAAAACTCAGTAGTAATTTGGACGACGTTATTTGAAACTTCAAATGCAGCTGAACAAGTTGATTGGGAAATTTCGAGCGATACCAACTTTACAAAAATCATCAAAACCGGCAGTATTTTAATTGAAGCTGCAAAAGGCTATTCAATTAAAAATACAGTTACAGGCCTCCCATCGGGCGTGAAAATGTTTTATCGATTTAAATATAAAAACCAATATTCACCGATAGGAAGAACGAAAACAGCAGCAAAAGATGCCCAATCGTTGCGTTTGGCAATGGTAAGTTGCAGCAGCTATGAATGGGGGTATTACAATGCTTACAGGCTTTTATCGCGTGAAAAAGATCTCGATGCAATAATCCACTTGGGCGACTATATTTATGAATATCAACCTGGTAAATACCAACAGAAAAAGCTCACCCGCGACCATATTCCAGCCAAAGAAATTATAAGTTTAAGCGATTACCGCAGTAGATATGCCCAATACAGACTGGATCCCGATTTAGCAGAACTTCACAGATTGTACCCATTTATCACCATTTGGGACGACCACGAAATTGCCAACGATACCTATGTTGAAGGTGCAAAAAATCATCAACCTGAGGCTGATGGTGATTGGAAAACAAGAAAACAAATAGCACGTCAGGTTTACTTTGAGTGGTTACCTGTTGAAGACAATCCTGAAAAATCTATCATCCGAAAATTCAGATATGGCAATTTAGCAGAATTGTTTATGCTCGATGGCCGACTTGAAGGCAGATCTAAACAAGCAGAAAACACAAGCGATCCCATCGTTTTAGATTCGTCGAGAACCATGCTTGGAAGCAATCAATCAAAATGGCTTATTGATGGAGTAAATTCATCTACTGCAAAATGGAAAATCATCGGAAATCAGGTTATATTTTCACCTTATAATTATCCAGAGCAATTGAAATCTTATCCAAAAAGCATGGATGTTTGGGACGGTTATCCCATTGAAAGAAATAAAATTTTAAAAGCGTGGAAAGATGCAGGATCGAAAAACATTGTCATTCTCACTGGCGATGTGCATGTTTCCATGGGCTTTAATTTACAATCCTCTCCGAATGATAGTGCAGGCAGTATTGGTGCTGAATGGATTGCGCCAAGCGTAACATCATCTAATTACGATGAATATAACAGTGCGGAAGAAGTAACAGCTACAGAAAAAATGTTCAAAGAAAATGGCTTAAATCCACATTTGAACTTCCTAGATTTGTCGAATCATGGTTATGTGTTGTTAAAGTTTAACTCGAAAGAAGCAACTGCCAATTGGAAATTCGTGGAAACAGTTCTGAAAAAATCAGATAATATTAAATCTGAAAAAACACTGCGAAGGTCAGCCCAATAGAAATCAGAAATTAAATTAATCAATAAAATTAAATGATTATTAATCTTAATTATACATCCTTTTCAACTTTTCACATGAAACCATCCTTCTTAACCTTCATCATTTCATTGATCATTAATATTTCTGTTTTCGCACAGAATTATGTTGATTACACTTGGAAATTCCCTCAATATGGGGGTCATAGTCTCAACGATGTTAAATGGATTTCAGATTAGAAATTTATTGCAGTTGGCGATCAAGGTATGTTGCTTTTAACCTACGACAATGGCACAACTTGGGATTTAAATCAGATCAAAACACTGAAAAACTTTAAAAGTATCTGGGTTAAAAATCCACAAGAAATATTTGTTGTTGGAAGCTACGACAATTCAGGTACTGAGCTTTATAAAACAAACGACGGAGGCGCGAATTGGACATTAGATTATGAAAACAATGCCGTTGGTGCAAACGATATTCACTTTGCTAGCGATAGCGTGGGGTATATTGTTGGGAATATTGGAAAAGTCTTAAAAACAACCGATGCGGGCACCACTTGGCTAGATTTTTCAACACCATCCATCACAGGAAGCCTTAAAACAGTTTGGTTTACGAGTCCAGATACAGGCTTTGCAGGCAGAACCAGCACATTCGGCATGTATAAAACAACAAACGGAGGATTAACATGGTCGCAGAATTTTGGCTATAATCTCACCAATTGCTACACAATCCATTTTATTAACGATACACTCGGCTACGCGGGTGCATTCAACAACAGGGTTTACAAAACCACCGATGGCGGTAATCTTTGGTTAATGCAACAAAATCCTGGATTATCGGAAAATATTAAATCTATTTCATTTGCTGATTCATTGCGTGGAATGGCCGTATCGAGTGGATATATTTATCGAACTACCAACGGAAACACTTGGTCGAGCACCTTTTATACTGGAAACTTGCAATGTGGCACATTGTCGCCCGATGGTGTTGCTGTAGTTGGGAATCTCACAGGAGGAATTAAATCAAGTATCAACTATGGAAGTTCATTTTCAGAATCTAATCCAGAATCTGGAAACTCTGTATTTAGACGGATTAAATTCGTTAATTCCTTGCAAGGATGGGTTGGCGGTGATGATGGAAAGATCTTAAAAACCAGCGATGGCGGTAACGAATGGACATTGCTCACCACTTCACCCTACTATAGCATCGGGAATGATATGGCTGCAATAAGTGCTACGAAAGCGATCATTGCTACCAATGAAGGGACGTTGATCACAACAACAAACGGCGGAACCAGTTTCACTACCATTACACTCGACAATGGCAATAATTTGAACGCTATACACTACCCTACTGCTTCTGTAGGCTACGTGGGCGGAACAGGTGGCAAACTTTGGAAAACAACCAATGGTGGAACCAATTACAGTTTATTAACTACTGGAACCACCCAAGATATAACAGAAATTCACTTTCCATCAGCCACAGTTGGCTATATAGTGGATGCATTTACAGCCATTAAAAAAACGATCAATGGCGGCAGCAGTTGGACCGATGTAAATTTATCAGGCATTGGAGGCACTAAACAACTGTATTTTCTAAACGACATTTTAGGGTACACTGTAAATGCTAACGGTGATGTATTTAAAACGATCGATGGCATGAACAGCTTCATTGCCGCTGGGAGCACCAGTTTGCAAACCCCATTCGATATGCAATTCATCAACGATTCTACAGGTTTTGTTGTAGGAAGTTTCGAAAATGCAAGTTGCGATGTGAGCTATACAAAAAATGGAGGAATTACTTGGAACGATTTAACATTTCCTTACGCATACGCGGGATTAGGTGTTTTCGCCTTCGATACAAGCGCAATTTTTCTTGTTAGTCAAAATCAAACAATTATCAAAACTGGCGATGAGGGTGTGATTACAACAAATGAGTTTCAAACCAGCAATACAAATGATGACCTGAAACTGTATCCTAATCCGAGCTCCGGATTAATCAATATTGAGCATTCGGGAGGAATTGCACAATGGAGTATTGTTAATCTTCAAGGACAATTGATAACCAAAGGAAATGGAAATTCAATATCGGTTGAGGAAATGTTAACTTGGGTCTATTTCGTGAAGGTTAAACTGATGAATCAGGAGGAAATTAACAGACGAATTCAAGTTATCAGGTAAATTGAATTTTATATTAATCACAAAATTTAAAATCTCAATATGTTAAAGTGTTTGATTAGATTACCTATATGATCGAATGTTTAAAAGCATGTTAGATATTGTTTAAATCAAACTTAATTGGGTTAAAAGGTGGATTTGGATTAATTAAAATAGATTATACTAATTGATTAATTCTTGAAATCAATTACAAACTCTACCCTCCTATTTTGCTGTTTACCTTCTTCGGTATCGTTACTAGAAATTGGCATTTCACTGCCATGTCCGCTATATGATATACGTGTTGAAAGAATGTTTTTTGAACTTAAATAATTAGCTACTGCTGCTGCACGTGCTTCAGACAATGCAAAATTGAGTTCTTCACTTCCGGTATTGTCGGTATGTCCGGAGATGTGAATATTGGCATTAGGTTCTTCCTTTAGATAATTAACGAGTTGATCCAATTCTGCAAAGGAATTGGGAAGCAAAGTACTTTCATTGGTCGAGAAAAAAACATTTTCCAGTCGGATGGTTCTACCTATGCTTGGCAAGAACTCTTCCATTTGAATTTCAGGCTGAATTGCTTGGATAGCTGTGTCGGCTTGTTCATTTATGGGATAAATGGAGACATCATCAATGTAATAATGCGCCAATCCTCTAAACCGCTTAGATTTACTATTCTTAAATGGTCCTAGAATAAAAGCTGCTTCATCACCATTGGCTCGATAAACGGCTGAAAATTTCATCCATGTATCTTTCTTTTTGTAGCCAGAAGGTTTAATGAATTCTACATCTGGATTTGCTTCAATCCCCTTATTGCTTATGCCCCAAGTCATTTTAGAAGTAAAAAGCACTCCAAATTCCTTTACACTACCAATTGATCGTTCGGCTTTGCATACATAAAACTCTACCAAATATTCATGGTCTTTGATTAAGGTATCGGTGAGCTTTGTCTGAACATATTCGATAAAATTGGTTCTTACACAAATTCCTGCATAAGCAATACCAGAATGAGGCTTTTGGCGACCAAAAATATTGCGAGGAACACCAGCATGTCTTTTACAGTTTTTATGGTAATAATCTGATGCACCTTCGGTAGGGCTCATCCAATCTTTCGTGCAGGTGAGCGAGTTTTCCTTTTTGGTGGGCATTCGGTAAGTGCTTTCGAAACTTGAATCTGGAACAAGATTCTGAGATTGCAGAAGGCTTGAAATTCCTACAAAACAGATAAAGATGCACAGTGATAATATCCTCATACAGTAAATATAAACGACTTGATTGAAGAATGAGCATAGAAATTTTGCATACCATGAAGCCAATTGTCAGTCTTAACTTTATTACTTATCAGACCTAACAAATTCTTGCTTCAAATCAAACGACGTTTCATAAGGATATCCGTTTGGTCGTCGTTTCCTAATTTGAACATGTGTGAGCCAAATTCGCTAAAGCCATTTCGTTTGTAAAATTGGATGGCTCTGGTATTGTGTTCCCAAACACCTAACCAAATAAATTCTGAAGCTTCCAAAATTGCCCTATCTAACGCTTTACTAATCAGAATTTTACCTACGCCTTTTCCGCAATATTGATTTAACAAATAAATACGTTCAATCTCTGTTGCATTCTCATCCTGATTATCCGATTGTGCATTTCCAAAATTTAACTTTAAAAAGCCAATAATTTGGTTGTGAAATTTAGCAAAGTAAAATTCAGTTAGTTCGTTGTTAAATTCTGAAGTTAGTTTTTCGATGGATAAACTATTCGCAAAATATAAAGCCATATTTTCTTCAGTATTCATGTCTGAAAAAGCCTCGTAGAAAGTTTGCATACTGATTTTCTGCAATTCGATCAATTGGTTTTCTGTTACTTTATGAATTTCGATGCCATTCATTGAATGATCAAATTTTCGTTTCTATTGAAATGCATAATTACTTAGAAAATGTTGATTCTAGTTAATTTATTCAGCAATATAAATTAAGCGGGTTGGAATTGTTTACCTATCAATATAAGCCGTTTGCACACCCTGTCGTATTTTCCGAGGTAGTGCTCGGGATTTGGATAAAGTGGAGATTATTGATTGTAAATGAGCATATTAATAGATCCTTATCGAAATCACGAAACAGGAGTGCGTTGCAGGTGACTTTGTGATAAATCTAAAGTAAGAAACTTTTGCGACTTGTCGACATCAGTGACCTACAGAACATTTGATATTGACATGATTGAAACTAAATCAAATTGGCTTTTCGAATAAAAAACTTAATGTAAAAGAAATTATTTATGCCTAAACCAGCAATCAGTGCGCTTATTTTCGTACATTTTAAAAATAGTATTTACTGGAGTACCATGTTTTAAATGTTCGTTAAATTGCGTTCTAACTAAATAATTAAAAGCTCCCATATCGCCAGTATAAGCTGTTTGGTTATTGCAGTTTGCTTGTTGGTGAATAACACATAGCTTTTGGATAAAATCCTTGAACAAAGGAGCATAACCACCGATAATCCCACAATTTAAGAGCACTTCCTGACCGAATCGATTTTCATATTCCTCAAAATCTGAAATTTGATTGCGTAAATGAGTAGAATGCGCCACCATCCAATCGGTGTTCAGTGTTTTGGGTTCATCACCACAAAAAATAGATATTTTATTGTCGATAAAATCGGGATCAATAAACGGGTTATTAACTAAAATTACATCAGATACATCGGTAACGAAAATTCCATTAAAATGACTAATGTAATTTTGAAGAAATTGATTGTAGATTATATAACGATAGACATTGGGATTAAATTGAGGATTATAATTAACTTTAATAAAATGAATAAATTTATTACTGTATTTAATGCAAGTCTCTGATGAAAAGTTGTTGTGGAAAATAATTCCTTGCAGATTTAAGGCCGCAACTGATTCTGCCCAATCACGAACCAAATCGTAATTATCGTCTTCAAGTGTAATATTTCGATTAACGTCATGCACACCTGTTATGTGACAAGCCATTAAGAGATTACTGTTTGGTAAAAAATGAGGAAGCTCGAAAACCATTATTAAGAATTGACCAAACTCAATTTTTTCACCTTGGCGCAAATACTATTTGGAATGTTTCTGTGATAGATGTAAGTTCTTAAATCTACTTTTCTTACACGAAACTGAGATTCTACAACCTCATAAAAATGGGCATCAGCTGCGAAACCACTTCGAAAATGAATGCTTGTAAAAACTTTTCTATGA
The DNA here is from genome assembly GCA_040403315.1 of Flavobacteriales bacterium. Taxonomy (GTDB): domain Bacteria; phylum Bacteroidota; class Bacteroidia; order M30B66; family M30B66; genus CAMCXT01. The sequence goes on along the minus strand of JBBAKX010000011.1, from coordinate 13,853 downwards.
CCGAACAATGTGCCAAAAAGAGTTGCATCATCTAAATGAATGAGTTTCGACAGATCATTTTTATCAGGAACATAATAATCATCCTCGGTATCAACAACGGTTTCGGTGGTAGAACAAATTAAATCTAGGTTTTCAATCTCACGAAGACAAGAACTCAAATGATAAGGTTTATATTCATCATCACTATCGATAATTGTTATAAACTCACCTGCACTCATCAAGACACCGCGGTTAACCGATTCTGATTGCCCACGATTGCTGTGCCGAATGTAGATTATTTTGTCTTCATGTTTCTCTACGTATTTTAATAATGCTTCTCGATTGTTCTCCTTACTACCGTCATCGATAATTATAAGCTCAAAATTCTGAAAGTCCTGTTTTAAAACAGAATCAATAGCTCTTTTAATTAAATTAAAATTGGTATTATAAACAGCCATTAGTACCGATACTTTTACTTGTTTTATCATCTTCAATTGATGTGGCCTAATGGCAAGGTCTTAAATTATGGCGCGAAGATAGACAAATACAAGCTACGTTGGACCATTCTTATAACATTTTAGAATTAATAATTATCGGGCGTTAAAAGTATTCAACATTATTTATTTCTCACTAAAGTGAATCATAAATCAACTATCAAATAAAAAAGTGTTTTTGCTTAGGGATTCTTCAAGAAGAAATAATCCTAATCAACGCGATATTGATAATGCTCTCATAACGATAGCATAATGTAAGGAAGGTTTCGAACTGACTTTATGGAAATACATTTGGCTGTCTTAAAACCTTAATCAAAATGAGTAAGTTTAATAAACAACTTATTTCTCTTTTAGGTAGCGTATTTTTTAGTTTTTCAATTTTCGCACAACAAAAAGGCTTACTCATTTCAGAAATTTTGACTAACCCAAATGGCAACGACTCGCCATTTGAATACGTTGAATTACTCGCTACTACCAATATTAATTTTGTTACAACTCCTCATACAATCGTTTTTACCGACAATGGCACTGCTACATCAAATGGATGGAAAGCAGGGGCGGCAGTAACCTATGCCTTTTTAATTAATACAGGTTCTGTGACCGCAGGAATGGTTGTGTATGTGGGCGGCTCTTCCATGGCTCCATTAAGTAATGGAGGTTTAGCTTTAAGGGTTAAGAATACCGGATCAAGTAATGGCGATAATTTCGGATCAAGCAATACAGGTGGGGTTTTAGGAAATGGAGGAAGTAATTGTGATGGGGTTGCAGTATTTAACATTACAGCAGTTAGTATCACTTCATCAAGTGTACCAGTTGACGCAATATTTTTTGGAAATCAAGTTGGCGCTGCCTTTAGAACAAGCACCTCTGGCTATCAAATGCCTATTAATGATAAATACAACGGTGGTAAATTAAGCAACTCTACCTTTTTAGCACCAGATCCAGGAGCTGACCAATTAGTAAAAGCAACAACTGGAATCTATAATCCTGCGACTAATGCATTTACAACACCACGTACCTTTATTGTTACTACCACCCCTTCTTATAATTCAACTTCTATAACTCTCACTTCGGGTTCTAGCAATACAGCTCCAACAATAACTTTAGCCGCGCCAACTATTTCAGGTAATGCTCCTGCAACAGTAAGTTTATCAGCAACAGCTGCAGATGCTGACGGCTCAATTACTAAAGTAGAATTTTTTAATGGGGCAACTTTGTTAAATACTGATTTATCGTCCACATATAGTTTTTCATGGGCAAATGTGGCTGCCGGTAATTATTCTATCACTGCAAAAGCTACCGATAATTTAAACGCAGTAACTACTTCATCCGTATTTAATATAACCGTTAATGCTTCTGGCAATTCAGCTCCAACGATAGCATTAGCAACGCCAACTGTTTCGGGCAACGCACCTGCAACAGTAAGTTTATCAGCAACAGCTGCAGATGCTAACGGCTCAATTATTAAAGTAGAATTTTTTAATGGGGCAACTTTATTAAATACTGATTTATCGTCCCCATATAGCTTTTCTTGGGCAAATGTGGCTGCCGGAACTTATTCTATCACTGCAAAAGCTACCGATAATTTAAACGCAGTAACTACATCTTCTGTTAGAGTTGTAACTGTTAATGGCGCTGTTAATGTTGCTCCAACCCTTAGCTTTAATACAACAGCCTCGAAATATGTAGATTTAGCCTCTGGCAATGTTAGTTGTGTAATGAACAATCCAAGCGACCCTGTTATTGTTACTGGACTTGATATTAACGTGGGTGACGAAAACTTAAATACTGTTGTATTTAGCATGACGAGTTCAAACACATCCGTTGTGCCGAATGCTAATTTCACAATAGTTGGAACGGGAAGTGCACGTAAATTCAAGATTAATCCAATTGGCGTTGGGTATTCAACCATTACATTAAGAGTTACAGATGCTCAAGGTTTAAATAGATCAATTACTTTAAGCCTAGCGGTTTCTGCTTCTTTAACAACATCATCCATTAAAGATATTTACAATACCGGTGTGGCGGATGGTTCTACAGGTATCGCGATGGATGCAAATTATATGTTTGTAGCTGATGATGAAACCAATGTAATCAAATTGTTCAATAGAAATAATTCAGGTTTGTCTGTATATCAATTTGATGTAAATCCGTATTTAAATTTAAGTGGTACGGAAGTAGACATAGAAGGATCTTTCAGAAGTACCACAAATCCAAATCGTATTTACTGGATCGGATCATTAAGTAATTCAAAAACTGGAGGAGCAAGACCCGACAGAAATAGAATATTTGCAACTGATATTATTGGAACAGGTGCTAATGCAACCTTGGTTTTTGTTGGTTACTACGCTAATTTAAGAAGCAGCATAATTACTTGGGGCGATGCTAATGGATTTAACTTTACAGCCAAAGCAGCTACAGGTATAGAACCAAAAAGAATCGACGGATTTAATGTTGAAGGATTAGAAATAGGTCCTGACGGAACAACTTTATATATTGGATTTAGAGCGCCTTATGTTGGCCCAGGAAATAACAGTGCGGTAATCTGTCCATTATTAAATTTTGAATCTTGGTTTGGCAATGGCAGTCCTACCGCTAATCCTACCTTTGGTGCACCTATCGTGTTAAATTTGAATAATCATGGAATAAGAAGTTTAGGAAAAAATGCTTTGAACCAATATATCATTGTGGCGGGCAGTTATGCTGCTGAAGGTACATTTGAATTGTATTCATGGAACGGGCAAGCCGCTAGTGCTCCTGTTTTGCTAACCGCTAATTTATCAAATCTTAAACCTGAGGGAATTGTTGAGATACCAAGTTCATTAACAGGTTCATTTCAAGTGGATCTAATTTCAGATTTAGGGTCAAACATTATCTACAATGATGCAATCGAAAATAAGGCTGTGGCTCAAGCGAACCATAGAAAATTCTTAACTTCTACTATTGTTGTTACGAGCAATAATGGAGCTAGAATGGCATTTATAGATATCAAAGAGGAAGTTGGAAGTTTAAGTTCATTAATAGCGTTCCCTAACCCAACAAATTATTCTGTATCAATAGAGGTTCCATATACCGGTAAGGAAGTTGATACGTATTCAATTTATTCAATGAATGGGACCCTTGTTAAGGTAGGTGAAACTACATCTTCAAACAATACAATTTCATTAGATTTAAGTGATCTCAACAAAGGGATTTACTTAATTAAAATTGATGGTGTAGATGGTTTTGTGAAGGTAATTAAACAATAAGTTTTTATTTACTATTCAAGATAAAAAGGCTGCTATTATTTAGCAGCCTTTTTTTTGCAATAAATTGTCTTTGGAGTGAAAAACATTTTAACATTCCAACCTTGTAAAAACTAAATGGAAAATACTATACGCGTTTTTTACCAATTCAAATTTCTACAACTTGTTTTGAATTGGTAGATTGCAGGCGCTTATTTTCAAAGTGCTCACCGAACTTCTATTTTCAATTACGCAAAAGAACTTGCAAATTCCTATGAAGGAAGCCAACCGATTGGACTCAACCGTATTGCTTATTGCGTTTCAAGTCTACTTAGCCGAAGTTTGGGTTTGGTGACTGAGATCCAACAATTAACAACGAAAAAATAAAGAAATCTTAATCTTTCAATCTTCTAAAATGTCCAAATTTTGACTATTCGCTGCTTATGCTAGTTATATTTATGGTAAAATGTGCTACTAATCCAATTTTATTAATTTGATTTTTGTAGGGCTAATAAATACAAAATGGCCATACCGTACTTGTTCTTCGGTCATGATTTTTTTAAACTCGTTCTTGAGTGCTGATGGCACTTCAATATCTATTTTGTCAAAGTAATTATAAGTGCTATCATTTATTGGTTTAAAGTTACTCATTTGCTCTCTTGGACCCACCTAGAGGTCATTTTCAAGCATCATTCTAAATTGATAATCATCCGGAACTTTAACTTTTGAAATTGTTTTTGCAAGTATATAGTCAGTGTCCGAAGCGTCTTCAGGTGGGCTTTTTAACTTATATATTTTTATCTTCAATTTATAGGAATATCCCCATTCAAAATTAAATCCTTGAATAAAATCAGCGTTACTATCATTCGATTTTAGGACCATTTGTTTAAAGAAGGCGCCATTTGTAACTCTCAAATAAGGTTCGATCGTAATGATTTGGGTTTTGTCGGCTTGACTTTTTCCAATCATTGAACTCAATAATAACAATAATATTAATTTTGTTTTCATTGTTGCTTTCTAATTATTCTTAATGGTGCGCGGTTTTTCACTGCGAAGGTTTCGGGTTCCAAATGTATCAAATGAGACAATATTTCCAACTAAGCTGATAATTATTAGAATTTCTCATACCCTCGCAGAACATAGCCATGGTTAGTAACAGTTATTTCTTTTCCAATTAAAAGGCGAAAACTATGCATTAAAAAAATCAGGAGACGCCTAGGAATAATTGTATTGAGCGCTAGAAATACCTACTTCTGATTCGTAAGATTAATTCTCCAATCACTGTTTCAGGATTTTTACATATCCAATATCACCATTGTAAAATTGCATTGCGAGAAAGTAAATTCCTGGAGAAATGTTAATTAGGTCAGCCGTATTCGAGTTGGAAATAGTCAATATCGATTTCCCAGCAACATCTAGTAATTGCATTTCTTGGATGAACTGTTCGGAGTTAACAGTAATAATATTGATGGTCGGATTTGGGTAGACAAAGAAATTGTCATTTTTTCCATTTTTCACTGAGGTAACCGTAACGTTAATACAAGCGCTGGTTTGCGTACAGCCGTTCTCAGTGATTTGAACTGAATAACTCCCCGGATTTTGAGCAACAAAAACTTGCTCGATAGCATTTGGAATAGGCTGATTTCCGTTGTTGCAATCAAGCCATTGGTAACTAGCGTTGGCAACAGCCGTCAAAGTATTGTCATTCTGAATAACAGCGGCGCTCGATACCAAACATTCACCTTCATAAATGCGCACTTGACCTTGTTGATTGGTGAACTCATTTATTGGTCCTGTGCCTTGAATTGCGCCAATGGCTAATATTGTTCCGTTGTCGCTCAAGCCAACACTATGCCCCGAATAAACGCTAGCACCATCTCCGTAGATTGGATCTCCGTTCTGTACCCAAGCGTTACCATCCCAATCGAAAATGCGGACAAGTCCTGCGGCAGTGGTTGCTTCATTGCTGCCTTTATATCCAATGGCCATCCTGTTTCCGTTGCCTGATAGGCTAACTGAAAATCCACATTGGTCGAAAAAGTTAACTCCTTGAATGCTCGATCCACGTTGTACCCAACTACTGCCATCCCAATCGTAAACTGCGGTTTCGCCTATTTCATAGGTGGTGTTGTTCGGGTTCGAATCCCATCCCTTGCTCCCAACTGCGATGGAGTTTCCATCATTGCTCATGCTCACATCGAAGCCGAATTGATCGTAATTGTTAACTCCACTTAAGATCTGACCGCGTTGAACCCAATTGCTTCCATTAAAGTCGTATACCAGTACTTGACTACGTTCTGTGTTCGATTTGTAAGCGCCAACTACAACAGTATTTCCTTCATCATCTAAATCTACCGAACCACCCGCATAAGTACCTGGTAAAGTGATCGGATTGCCACTCATAAGCCCTGTACCTATATCTGGTTCAATATTGAAAATCTAAACTTTATTGGCTAGTGGAGCGCCCATTGCTGCAACATTCCCTGAGGCATTGATGCTTACCGAATGTCCGGCGCGTTGTGCACTTTGGCTGGAAAAGATGTTATATCCATTACTAGTGCGCGGTGACCAGTTATCCGATACGTTTAAGTCATAAACCCTCATTCTATCTTGGCCAGGAGTCCCTATAACTATCGTATTTCCATCGTAGTTAATGCCGACATCATACCCTGATTCAACACCCGATGCTGTTGCATTAATTTCTTGGCCAAGCAATCCCCAACTCCATGAATTGAACGAAGCATTGAACGTATTGCGATATACTCTTGCATGCCCATTGTTGCTCACGTTAGCAAACCCCGCATTATTTCCAATGGCACCAACAATGATGGTGTTTCCATCTCCGGAAAGATCTACTGACCATCCGAATAGGTCATCGCTAGCCTCTCCAAGAAGCTCTTGATCATGGTTAAAAGTTACCTGAGCAGAAACTGTATTTAAACTCAAGAAAATTAAAAACAAGGAAAGTACGGAAACGAATTGTTTTTGCATCACGGAAAGATTAATTAGTTCCGCAATTTAGACAATAGATTAGTGTAAGCCGAACAATGCAAGTGATATTATAAATTAATACAAAAATTTAATCGTTCATGGCGCAGAACTGAATGCGTTCTTTCGAATGAAACATAACTAAAAAGTCGCATTGGAAATTACTTCCAATCGGCTTTATTAAATAACAGCCTTCTAAATGTCCAATAGCCATTTTAGCAATAAGTCAATCGAAACGGTACCTTATTTTGCTTTAATAGCTTTATTGGTTAGTGTTACTATAAATACTCATCTTATAATTTATTTTGTAATTAATTTACCAAATGATTTATTTTATTATAAAAATAGTTAATGGGTGTTAAATTAAATAAAGCGTGAATCATAGATCTTTAATTCACTTGCCTTACAAAATGAGCTTATAAATGAATTAAGAGCCCAAATTAGATTTCGTACGTTGATTTCTTTCTTTAATCAAACTTTTTCAAATGGTTGATTTTAAAATCATTACTTACCCGCGTAGGTTTGGAAAATACATTGAGCACTTTAAATTTAATCGTGAACATCTCGCCTACACTATTTTCTCGGTACTTTTTTCATGACCAAAAATACCGCAAAAGTCAAGGAAAATGCAATGCTTCCCAATGTTGGCATTTATCAAGGCTGGAAACTTAATATATATATCGTCACAAATAACCTGTGGAACACTGCACACAGCATTTAATCCGAGATTGTTTCCTTGGATTTATTAAATTACTCTTTGGTAGATTCTAGGGGATCATCCAATACTTTTCTACTTTATTTTCGCCAAAAATAAATTTTGCTCTTCTATGACCATCGTGGCTTAAAAAAAGCCAATCAATTTCTGTGACTAAATTTTTCACAACTGTAAAGTTCTCATTACCAATTGCAACAATGTCTTTAGATAAATCTGCAAGGCTAAAATTTTCGGGTAATCCATCTGTCGGCAATTCTACTATTGTCGAGGGAGCAGGTTGCACCAAATAACATTTTTTACTTTCAAGTGTTGAGTCATTCCAGCGATTAACTGCCAATTCATCATCATAATGAATAGCAGAAACCGTTTTTATTCTGAGCTGTATTCTTGATTTTGTATCGTAGAATAACCACGATATTCTATTATTTGTTTTAATTTGATCAATCTTTGGAGAACGATAATCAGTATGAAATATCAATGCTCTTTCTTCTGGTACAGCCTTTCTTAAAACAACTGTTCTAATTTCAGGAAAATCAACATTTATTGTGGCAATAGCGGGGCAGTGAAACGGATGCTTCGCTGAAACTGCACCGTTAATTAAACGATGCCAGCAATCTTGTAATATGTCGTCTAAGTTATAGGGAATTTGATTTACTAAAACTTTGTCATTCATCGCTAGTAAACACAAATAAAACGATATAGTTTACGTTTATAGAGCGCAGTAGCTTTTTTTATTAAATAAAATCATAATACGTAATTCACTGTAAAAACTGGCGTCATAACATTGGTAGTAGATACGTGTTAGATGCATAAAATTTACTAGCCTACAATCATAGGCATTACTCGCCTAATTATAGTTTCAAAATCCCTTAGAAAATTTCACTATTCCAACTTATACCTCGATTGCTTACACTCAACTTATGCTACACTGAGCAAATTCAGATTTATCGATGATCTTCTTGTCTATCCTATTTTCTCGGTACTTTTTTCATGACCAAAAAGTACCACAAAAAGTCTAGGAAAATGCAATGCTTCCTCGCGCTCTTCCAAATCACAACTAAGACTTACAAACTAGCAAGTAGGATTTTGTAGTCTTTGTAGGCGGTTTGGAATTCACCCCTGAGCACGCTCGCGCATTTTCCGAGGCCAACGCTCGGGATTTGGTTAAAGTGGAGTTTATTGTTGCTAAGTGGGCTTGTTTTTAAGCGTTTTGACAAAAGTGATCTTATACCTTAAAATCGATTATTCTATTTGGAACATCGTTAATTGATCTTGGGAGTTAAACCTAACTAATCAATAAAAACAATGCTTCTCGGTACTTTTTTCATGACCAAAAAGCAACACAAAAAGTCTAGGAAAATGCAATGCTTCCCTGCGCTCTTCCAAACACCAAGAAAGACTTACAAACTATCACGTAGGATTTTATAGTCTTTGTAAGCGGTTTGGAATTCAGGCCTGCTCGCCCTCGTGCATTTTCCGAGGCCAAAGCGCTAGCATTCCATTATCAGTGATGAGCTATGATTACAAATAAATGCACAATGAGCGCATTTCCGAAGCATTTGGTTTGCATTGATTCCAATTGTGAAATTCGTAAAAGATTTTCACCTAAAAACCATTTTCTATAGGCTGATCTATTTTACTCTCCTGCTAATCTTTCTTGGATTCTGCCTTGTATCAAAGACTGTTGAAATAATAATTAACTCTTCGCTAAGTCGGTAAATTACTTTATAGTTTTTGATAATTATAAAAAAATAATTGAACCTTCTGTTTACAAGCAATGACTCCCTAATTCCTATGTAGGGCTCGGTTTCTAGAATTTCAGTTTCTGTAATAATTTCATTCACAATTTTCAAAGCAACTTTTCTGCTAGCATTCAAGTTGTAGTAATTGAAAATTTCTCTTAGTCTCCTCTCTGCTTCTGCTGTAAATACAATTGTCATTTCCACTTTTGAATCTTCTTTTTCAATTCATTTGCAGTGGTGACTTTCCCCTCCACAAGATCATTCTCGGACTTGTCAATCATTGCATTGAAATTTTTTAGGCTCATTGGTGTACCTAATTCTTGTTCGAGAAATTTCAATCTTTCTTCTTGAAGAATAACTTCTAGTTTTATAATGATATCTTCATTTTCAATCTTTAGCAGTTCTTCTATGAAATGCAACTTCCTTGAATTTACTTGGGTGCTCATTGGATGTCTTTTTTCAAAAGTACAACATTATTGCAAAATGTTAGAATGGCCAATAACTGCATACCTGGCGAATAAAATTTACCTGACTCAAAATAGGAACTGACAATGGAGTGCCTTCAGGTTGATCTCAAACCTCGCTCCTGCCCTTTTTCTTCGGTACTTTTTTCATGACCAAAAAGTCTAGGAAAATGCAATGCTTCCTCGCGCTCTTCCAAACACCAAGAAAGACTTACAAACTATCACGTAGGATTTTGTAGTCTTTCTAGGCGGTTTGTAATTCAGGCCTGCTCGCCCTCGCGCATTTTCCGGGGCTCGCGCTCTTGACATCTAGGTTCAAGTGGGTTGCAGTGGTGCTGGGTTGGCTTATATTCAAATCTAGAAACTTGAGCTAATTAGCATCACATGTGCCCTGCGGAACACTTGCGACAGCAAGACGATCTGCAGTTTTTCTAAGAGCAGAACTTTGAATGGTATTAATTAAAATTAGAAGATAATATCAATTTAGTACGATGGTTCAAATGCGCTAGGATGAACGCTTATAGAAAAACTGCTGTTAGTGATAGCTTAATCTTCAATTGCCAACAAGTCTTCAATTTGATCAAGTAATTGAGGTATTTTATTTCTCACTACATCCCAGACAATTGAATAATTTACGCCGATATAATCATGTATTAATCTATTACGCATTCCTGCCATATTTTTCCACTGAATTGAGCTCCATTTCACTTTAAAATCTGCTGGTATTTTCTTTGTTGCCTCTCCAATTATCTCTAAACTCCTAGTTATAGCTCGCTTTAGTACTTCATCACTTAGAAAATCTTCTTTATTTAAGTCACTTGTTGACAAAACAATGAATTTTCATTCATCGAAAATATGACGAAGATACTCTTTAGGTTCTTTAGACATATTGAACTTCTTTCAGGATAGTTGGACCGATATAAGGACTCAAACCATTAACAGTTACTATCTCTATTTTCTCTCCTTTGAAAAGCTGTTCCATAATATCATACACAGCCATAAAATTGTCAAAACTCTCAGCTTCTGGTTCAAAATCAAGCAATAAATCAATATCACTAATAGCATTTTGATCCTCTCGTCTGTAAGAACCAAACAAGCCAACATTTCGAACTCCAAACTTAGATAATTCAGATTTACGACTCCTTAAAACACTTAATATGCTTTCCTTGGTTGTCATTTAGCAATTTTAAACAAAGATACGAAGATGTTCACCTCAATCATCTATGAGTAAACTGTCAATAACTGAATGCCGACCGAATAAAATTCACCAAGTTAAAACGTAGGCACTACCGCCAATAACAACAAAATAGCTTAGAATATTCTATTGATCCAACTTATACCTCGATTGCTTACACTCAACTTATGCTACACTGAGCAAATTCAGATTTATCGATGATCTTCTTGTCTATCCTATTTTCTCGGTACTTTTTTCATGACCAAAAAGTACCACAAAAAGTCTAGGAAAATGCAATGCTTCCTCGCGCTCTTCCAAACCACAACAAAGACTTACAAACTATCACGTAGGATTTTATAGTCTTTGTAAGCGGTTTGGAATTCATCCCTGCGCACCCTCGCGCATTTTCCGAGGCCGGCGCTCGGGATTTAGGTAAAGTGGGGTTTATTAGTATTAAGTGGACTCGCTTTTAGTATTTCGATAAAAGTGATCTTTAACTATAAAAACGATTATTTCGTGGTATGTATCGTTAATTGATCTTGGGAGTTAAACCGAACTTACAAATGAAAACAGTGCTTCTCGGTACTTTTTTCATGACCAAAAAGTACCACAAAAAGTCTAGGAAAATGCAATGCTTCCTCGCGCTCTTCCAAACCACAACAAAGACTTACAAACTATCACGTAGGATTTTATAGTCTTTGTAAGCGGTTTGGAATTCATCCCTGCGCACCCTCGCGCATTTTCCGAGGCCGGCGCTCGGGATTTAGGTAAAGTGGGGTTTATTAGTATTAAGTGGACTCGCTTTTAGTATTTCGATAAAAGTGATCTTTAACTATAAAAACGATTATTTCGTGGTATGTATCGTTAATTGATCTTGGGAGTTAAACCGAACTTACAAATGAAAACAGTGCTTCTCGGTACTTTTTTCATGACCAAAAAGTACCACAAAAAGTCTAGGAAAATGCAATGTTTCCGCGCGCTCTTCCAAACCACAACAAAGACTTACAAACTATCACGTAGGAAAAATTTACTTTCGCCTTCTTTTTATTTTCTTGTCTGGATGACGTTTTGTATGAAACACGGCTGAAACAATAATTTGTTTTCCCCATACTTCATAGTTTACAACATATGGGAAGCTTAATAAGACGGCTTCATGAATATTTACAAATTTAATTGGGAATAGGAAAGGGTTTTCTTTGATAATTTCAATCATTTGAAAAATTTCTTCCTCAAATTCATAACCTAATCCGGAAACTTTTTCGTTGTAATAAGAACAAGAATCTGCTATTTCAGAAATAGCTTGTTCTAATATAATGACTTTGTAAATCGGCACTTCAAGATGATATTTTTTGCTTTACCAGCTTTCGTGCTTCAGTAATTGAATAACCTTTTGTTTTCCCCTCCTTATAAAGTGCAGATCTTTTTAGCACCTCCTTTTGTTGATCCTCCGTCAATAAACTTGAATTATTTTGTCTGTACACTTCTAATATTTGCTGCACAACTTCAAGAACTTTAATGTCAGCTTCATCAATGTATTGGTGAACTTTCGTGCGAATGGCTGTTATAGTCATGACCTTATAAATTAGTCAATAAAGATAATGATAAATCCGAAATGCAAATAGGCAGCCTCAAGGTAAACCGATTGAAGAGATTGACCGTCAAGAGCTTGTTTTATGAGGCAATCACCTAATTCATGGTAATCATCAAATATTAATAGAACCTATTCCAGTTAATCTTAAGATAACTTTCCTATTAACTTCATTTTCAAAGTCTTTAATAAAATATAAACACTGCTTCTCGGTACTTTTTTCATGACTAAAAAGTACCACAAAAAGTCTAGGAAAATGCAATGCTTCCTCGCGCTCTTCCAAACCACAACAAAGACTTACAAACTATCACATAGGATTTTGTTGTCTTTGTAAGCGGTTTGGAATTCACCCCTGCGCACCCTCGCGCATTTTCCGAGGCCAGCGCTTGGGATCGGGATTAGACTAGGGTTTTCCGGTGTGAAGTGGGATTTTAATCTAATCTTGAAACTAGCCTTAATTATCGTCAAAAATAATCTTGCGGAATTGATGCAATAGATGTGAAAGATAATTGAGTGCTAAAGTAATATCCCATTCGTGTACCTCAAATACCTGCATTTCGCAAAGCCGCTATTAGAAATAACTTATTCAGCAGTCTTCAATTTTCTTTTTCTTATATATTCTTTGAATTCCGTGAATGTCATTCCTTGAGTTTCTTTTGAGATTTTCTCTTTGACTGCTCTAAAGAATTTTACAGTATCGAATTCTTTTTCTTTGATAGGGTCTTTAGCTTTCATTTCTTATTATCTCTTTTGGTGAACGAATATCTAATTGCAAATATCCATTTTTCAGATTAATTGAATTATACCCTCTTATTCTGAATACATTGACAATGTGTTTAAAATTCCAGCTTATTAAGTAATCAACATTGTTTACTGTAGCACATGCAATGTGCCGACAATCATCCATACTTGTTTCTCCAACAACTTTTTCCAGAACGTATTCCATTGCCAATTGATTTATTTCCTCAGTTATCTCAACAAATTCTATAGTCTTCTTGTCAAGATTCATGAAGTGTTCTTTAATCTTTTCAAGAGCATTTTCTAATTCAAATTCAGTTAAATCAGAGTAAACACAAATGATTTCTCCAGAACGAACCATTTCAAATAGTAGTTCAGTTTCGAACTGAAATTCAATGTCATGAATGCCACCGAATACCGAAGTATCAAAATACAATCACGGTTTTTTCATATTTCAAAGTTAGTGAAATTTTTATGATGCCTAGTGTGCGGATTTTAATTGAAGTCCCTCATAAAATTTAGTCAAACAGTCCACTAGCAGCACATCTACCTTGTGAATAAAAACACTAATCTTGAACTCGTTCACTAATCATAAATTCTAAAGGAATACATATAAATTCTTATAGCTGCATTAGTTTGGAAAAATAAATTGAGCACTTTCTGTTTAATCGTAAACCTATTACTTACCTTATCTTCTCGGTACTTTTTTCATGACCAAAAAGTACCACAAAAAGTCTAGGAAAATGC
>JBBAKX010000010.1:0-63169 GCA_040403315.1 Flavobacteriales bacterium | reverse complement strand
TTTAGATTGTGTTGGAAGTGAGGAAGAGTTGAAAGGAAAAAGGGGAAAGGAATTACACGCAGCCTCGGACTTTAGTCCGGGGATTTTAGATCGTTTTAGCACCGCGGAAGAGTTGAAAGGGAAGAGTTGAAAGGGAAAAGTTGAAAGGGAAAAGTTGAAAGGGATTACACGCAGCCTCGGACTTTAGTCCGGGGATTTTAGATCGTTTTGGTACCGCGGAAGAGTGGAAAGAGTTGAAAGGGAAAAATTAAAAGGGATTACACGCAGCCTCGGACTTTAGTCCGAGGATTTTAAATCGTTTAAAAGCCCCAAAATCCCTTTAAATACAAGGAATTCTGGGGCTTTTGTGATTATGATTAAATCCGAAGATTTAATACCTCGTAATCCTGATTAAAACTTAAAGTTCGCGCCCAAGTTCCACAAAATAGGCAACTGGTTAATGCGCTCGAACTTGATACGGTCGAAGTAGAAGATATTCTCACGGTTGTACACGTTGGTTGCACCAGCGGTAAATTCTAACAATGAACGCTCACCTGTTACAATGGTCTTCTTCAGGTTCATGTCTAAACGATGGTAGTCGGGCAAACGGCCATTGTTGAGCTGTCCGAAAGCGGTTCCAAGTGTTCCATTGCTGGTGGTGAAGTTCGATCCCAAATCGCCGCTTAAATTGATGTTCTCGTAGAAACCTTGTGTTTGGGTGAATGGGAACCCAGAACCATAGTTCCAACGAACATTCATTTCCCAATCGAGCTTCTTTCCGAAGGTGTAAGACACCAAGAAATTTACGTTGTGGCGACGGTCCCACACCGGACTGTAATCGATCAATTCGTCCTCACGTGTAACTTTCATCAAAGAGTAAACCGCCCAAACATACAAACGCTTGTATTCGTACTTCAAAACCACATCAACACCTTGCGATTGTCCGCGCTCTAAGATGTAATCCGATTTGTACACTGCAGGCTTATCGGCATTTGCAGGAATATCATCGTACAGCTTATTTCTGTTGATGTTGGTGAGTTGATTGAAGTTGAAGTAGTAAGCTTCAGCATTCAAAGTGAGGTACTTCGTAAGGTTACTTTCGAAACCAAGGATGAAGTGACGAGCCTTTTGCAATTTCGAATCAACGTCATCGCCTTTGAATTTGGATGGCGAATTTTCAGGAGCAGAAAGGAAACCATAAAACAAGTTCACCACATCGCGGTCAGATACTCCTGCAATAAGATTTTGAGAGTACATACCCGCAGCACCTTTCAAACGGAAATTGTTGGTTACATTAAGCTTGGCTCCAATTCTAGGTTCTGGAGACGCTTCCGCAAGTGATGCATAGTACTGCAATCGGAAACTTGGCTCTAAAACAAGCTTCCCGATAATCGCTTTGTAGCGCATGTAAATTCCGAGTTCGGAAGTGTTTTCCTCTTGCTTGATCTCACGGTTAACTTCGTTGAAGAAAGTGTAATCGGTCGAAAATCCGATGGTTTCAACACCCCACTGAAAATCGTTCTTACCAAAGAAATACTTGAAGTTCAATCCAAGGTTAAATCCACTAATTCGGCTGTTTCTCGACGGGCGACTTGCTTCTTCCAAGGTAATTTGATAATCTGAATAACTCATCGAACCATCGAATACGAAACCACTGTTATTAGGAATCAACACGAAACTTGTTCCTACACCGTATGTGTTCCAGTTGAGGTCTTGAAGACTGCGGTATTTCACCTTATCGCGGAAATTGAAGGCTGAAAGACCAAGCTTACTTCCGTTTTCGCCGCTGAAGGAAAGTTTTCCGTAGAGGTCGGTGAAGTTGAATGGAAGTCCAGCGGTATCTACGTAAGGATAGAACAGATCGGCACTTTCTTTCAGGTAAGAAGTTCTTCCACTTACCATGAACGATGATCCAGCTGCTGAGTTTTCTTTCTGCTTTTTCAGCGGCCCTTCGAGCTGCACTTTCGAAACAAATGGTGAAGCCGATACTTTTCCATGGATGCCTTTTTTGTCACCATCTTTCGTGGTGATTTTCATGATCGATGAAACCCTTCCGCCGTATTCGGCGCCAAAGCCACCTGTGTAAACATCCACGTTACGAATAACATCGGTATCGAACACCGAGAACAATCCGATCGAGTGGAAGGGATTGTAAATGATCATCCCATCAAGCAACACCTTGTTCTGGATAGGCGAACCTCCACGAATGTAAAGCTGTCCACCTTGATCTCCAGTAAATGTTACCCCAGGTAAAACTTGCAGGTATTGCGCTAAATCGGGTTCTGCTCCAATGGTTGGAAGCTTGTTCATTTCCTTCGTAGTGATCGTTGTTACCGAAGCACCCACGCGGTTTTGCTCGTTGTCTTTATCGCCAGAAATTTCAAATTCTTTCAGAAGTAATTCTTTCTCTTTCAAATATAAATTCTGCTGTACGATTTGATTCGCTTTTACCGAAATCCTTTGGGACACAGAGTCGAAATTGATCGCCGAAACAGAAATCATGTAATCGCCAGCCGGTACCTTGGTGATAGAGTAAAATCCGTTCACATCGGTTTGCACGCCCATTGTGGTTCCTTTCAGGAATACATTGGTAAAAATAACCGGCTCTCCGTTTTTCTTGTTGAATACAATTCCCCGAACGGTTCCTGTTTGCGCTGAAGCCGAAATAACAGCTGCTAGCAAACAAATGGTAAGTAAAAATCTGTTACGCATCCTATGTTTTGAAGGCGCCAAAGATATACTCTTTTCCTACTTGAAAATAGGAACATTTAACCCGTTTTATCGCTTTTTTACTCAGTAACGCACTCGTAGAAGGTTGAGGTCTTGTTGTCGCGCGCTTCATTACCGCAAACATTCTCTTCTACATTGTTGTAGGTGCAGGTATATCCTTGGGCTTCGAGGAAGAGTTTCCAAGATTCTATCGACGAGCCATTCAAACTTTCATCGCCAGTACAACCCGACACTGTTGGAAGTGCAGCTGCCGTGCAAATGCCACACTTTTTGGTGCAATCGTAGCACTTTTCACAGCTTGACAAGGTTGTAATTAATACAATCGCTGCACTGAAAATACTGAGTAATTTATACATAATTAGAGGATTCGGAAGGTTTGGATGCGTAAGAAGAAAATCAGAATTCCTATTGTAGCCCTTTGTAGCTAATTTAATAAATGTACTTTTATCTAGTCAAATTAAACTACACTCTCATGAAATTGAACCGTTACATCATTGCATTTTTGATGGTTGTTTCGGCAGGTATCACAGCTTTACAAGCCCAATGCCCGCAAAACTTCCTTCAATTACAGCCTCAAATGAATGGTCAGCAACTGCTCCTCGTTGCTTACAATCAAGGTGGCGCTATGCCCATCGATCTTGAGGTTAATTTCGGAGATAACTCATCACCTGTTACAAACATAATGACTTCTGCCTTTACTTGGCAACACAGTTATCCAGCTCCAGGAACATACAATCTTTGTTTAATTGGAACCGACAACAACGGATGTTCCGATACGGTGTGCGTGCCAGTATTCGCTCAGCCATGCACCCAGAATCAGTTTTACGTTTTTGCAGAAGACTCGGTCGTAAACAACAGTGTTTACATCTACCATTATGTAACTGGAGGTACACCGCCGTATAGTTTCAATACCACTACTGAAAATCAAACAAGTACTTCCAGTCCTGCGGCTTTCGATTATCCGAACGATGGTGCTCATTTCTATTGCACATCGGTAACAGATGCCAATGGATGCATCGCCACTTTTTGTGATACTGTTTACACTGGATGTTTTAACCAGGTACCTGCAACCTTTTCGGCAAATCCTCTTGTAACCAACAATGTGGTTAATTTTACAGGAAATGCAGCTGGGGACATCGTTTCTTACCAATGGAATTTCGGCGACGGAAACGTAGGCAGTGGTCCTACACAAACCCACACTTATGCGCTATCGGGCGTTTACCAAGTTTGCTTAACTGTAGTAAATTCTGAAGGATGTACAGGGCAATATTGTCAAGTTGTAACTGCAGGATGGAACTGCCAGCAAAATCCTATCGTAACCAATTTGAATTACGAAGTTTCAGGCGATACAGTGTTTGTTTACCCTGTTTCAACAGGTGGATGCAACAACTATACCTACCAATGGACATCTACAGGAGGCCAATACATGGGAGGAAACAATCCAGCTATGTTCTTCTTCCCGAACAATGGTACTTTCCAGGTTTATGCTGCTACTTCTGATGGATGCAGCTGCACAAGCAGTTCAACTGTATCGGTTACTTTGGGATGTTCTCAACAAACAGCCACAACATTGGTGATGGGAACTACTTCAACTTTTACCACTTGCAGTGCGAATTTTTACGATAGCGGCGGGGCAACTGGAAACTATCTGAACAACCAAGCACAAACACTTACCGTTTTCCCTGCAGCAGTTGGAGGTCAACTTTCGGTTACTTTTAATAGTTATTCGCTCGAAGGCAATTACGATTTTCTTACCATTTACAATGGATCTACCGCAAATTCGCCCATTTTAGTTTCATTGACTGGAAGTTCTTTCTCTCCTGTTACATTCACTTCTACAGCAGCAAATGGAGCATTAACTTTTGAATGGACCAGCGATGTGACAGTTATGCAAGCAGGTTGGAATGCTACAATTTCATGCAATGTCATCGATATTGTATCGAACAACGTTGGAGGTACAGCACAAACATTTTCTGTTCAATCTAATTTGAATGATATTGAAACGTATGCTTGGTCATTTGGTGGAGCAGGTACTTCAACACTTGCCAATCCGATCAATACATTCCCTGATGGCGGTAATTACCAAGTTTGTGTAACAGTTACCACTGCAGAAGGCTGTACATTCAGCACTTGCGAATGGGTGAATATTCCTTGTCTATTTCAAGCTGAACTTCAAACTTCAGTGGTTGCCAACGTGATGCAGGTGGTGATCCCGAACATGAATCCAAATTATTACTATTCGTTGTACATTCCAAATAGCAACCAATCGTGGATGCAGGTAACCAACGATACTTTGTCATATACTCTTATGAATCCAGGTGTTTATGATGTTTGCTTGTATGCCGATGGAAACTGTTTCGATTCAACTTGCACCACAGTAACTATTTCTGGTGAAGGTGTTGATACCCTTTCAGGAACGCTTTGGAACGATACCGATGGTGATGGTTATTTCGATGATACCGAACTGCCTATAACAAATGGTTATGTATATGTGTGTGCAGGAACCGATTCCTTGAATTGTCAATGGGCAATTACTGATGCCAATGGAAACTACACTGTGTATGTGTTCGATGGAGTTTATACAATTACTGCTTATGCGAACCAGTCTTTTGCAATACAAACCTTCCCAGTTGGCGCGCAAGGCTATACATACGCGGCATCGGGTGGTGTAAATCAGAGCAATTTCAACTTCGGTTTCCAAAACCAAGCGGTTACTGTCAGTGGAAATGCTTACAACGATCTCAATGGCAACGGAATGCGCGATCCAAACGAACCAGGCATGCCTAACAAATTGATTTATGTTGGCAATACTTGGACTTATACCAATGCCAATGGAGATTATACGCTTCAATTGTTACCGGGAACCTACGTGATCACCATCTCTTCATTGCCTTCAGGTTATGTGCTTACCGAGCCTACAACGAACCCTCCTGGTTACAATGTAACAGCAACCACAGGTAATACTTACACAGGTTATGATTTTGGTTATTATGCCGATCCTACTTTGCAAGATTTAAGTGCATCGATTTACAACATTTCAACAGTAACTCCAGGTTTCCCTGTGATGAATTCACTTTCTTACTGCAATCAAGGTGCAGTAGCACAAAGCGGAACTTTCACACTGTATTGGGATCCATTGTTGGCGATTGCCTCTCAAAATGTGTTTAACCCACAGCCGAGTTCATTCGATGCTGCAAACAACACAGCATCTTGGAATTTCACTAATCTTTCAGCTGGGGCATGTTCTTATATCTATTGGAATTCTTCAGCGTCAGTTTCGTTGGCACTTGGAACTTCAATCACCAACTTGGTGATGGTTACTCCATTGAATGATTACAATCCGAACAACAACATCGATACAACGCACCAAACTGTTGTAGGATCTTGGGATCCAAACGATAAGCACGGAACACCTTATGGTGAAGGTGAAGAAGGAAGCATCCTTCCAAACACAAGAATCAGCTACACCGTACGCTTCCAAAATACAGGAACAGCTCCTGCGGTGAATGTGGTGTTGGTAGATACAATCTCTACAGATTTCATTCTCGAAACACTTACGATGAATGCTTCGTCTGATCTTTACCAAATGACCTTGGATCCTCAAACCCGTGTAATTCGTTGGGTGTTCAACGGCATCATGCTTCCTGACAGCACTTCCGATCCAATTGGAAGTATCGGATTTGTAAACTTCAGCATTTCACCACAGCTCAATCAACCTGCTGGTACAATATTGGAGAATTTCTGCGACATCTATTTCGATTTCAACGAACCTATCCGTACCAACACATCGGTGCATACAATCGATATCCCTACAGGAATCGAAGCCAATGCATCAACCATGGTGAATGTGTATCCAAATCCTTTCAATGGAACAACTCAGTTTGTGATCCACACAGCCGATAAGCAAGACGCAGATGTAACGATTCACAATGTATTGGGATCATCGATTGCGAAGTTCAATGCTGAAAATGGTAAACCAACCATGTTCGATGCTTCAGGTTTGTCGTCGGGCGTATACTTCTACACAGTAACAAGTGCCGGAAAACAAACAACCGGTAAGTTGATTGTGAGATAAACGATAATTTTCGTTGCAAGAAGGGGCTGCCGATTTCGATTGGTGGCCCTTTTTATTTTGTAGAAAGTTGAAGTTGCATTTCCACGAGGTCGAAACCTGTTGACCAGAAATCCTCTATACGGTTTGATTCCTTGAATCCAGCTTTTTCATAAAACCGATTGGCTAATTGGGAAGTCCTTACCCAAACGGTTTTTATTTCGAATTGATCTCTCAGATAATTAAGTCGATGTGAAACCAACAACTTACCAATTCCTTTTCCTTGAAAATCGGGGTGAACTATATCCCAGCTTAACCAAGCTTGATCTGAAGTACCTTTTAAATTGATGCCTCCACAAGCCACTACGGTTTGATTAACACAAAGTACAAAGTAGTGTTCTCGTTCGAATTGAAGATAATGTTCGAAATCCTTCAATTCTGTTTCTGCAAACGATGCAGGAATGTTGAGGTTCAACAATTCCAATACATGTGGAGTGTCTGCTTGTGCAAATTCTCGAATGACCATGGGAAATCAGCTTCCCATTTCTACGATCCGATCGAATTCTTCCACCTTCAAAGGCATCACACTTAAGCGACCTTGGCGGATGAGTCCGATATTGGTGAGCATTGGATCTTGCTTCATTTGCGCTAAACCCACAGACTTTTTGAGCGCTTTGTAAGGAGCCAAATCCACCACAACCCATCTTGGATCATCTATGGTTGGATCGGGATAATGTTCCTTCAAAACCTTCGCAATTCCGACCACTTCCATGCCTTCGTTGCTGTGGTAATACAAAACGAGATCGCCTTTTTTCATGGCTTGCAGATTGTTTCGTGCTTGGTAGTTGCGCACGCCATCCCAGAATGTTTTGCCATCCTTCACAAATTGGTCCCAGGCATATTTCACAGGTTCCGATTTTACCAGCCAGTAATTCATTAGTGTATTATTTTGAAAACGAGTTCTTTCATGAGTTTGCCAGAATCATTGTCTGACGTATTCCAGCCTTTGCTGCGCATGTCGTAATCACGCAAATGGTGAATGATTTTAATCACTTTGGCGGGAGAATAGTTCCGCGCCATGGTTTCATATTCACGCATGAAATATGGATTCACGCCCATCTCTTGAGCCATGTTACTGGTTTTACCTGTGCTCTTTAACCAATGGTACTGAAGTGATCGCATGAAAAAGGTGAGCAGCGTTGGCAATACCATTTGAATGGGCAAAACTTTCTCTTGCTGTCCCATAAAGAATGCGATTTTATTCGCTTTTAGAATGTTTTTCGTCGCCAATGCGCTTTGCAATTCGAACGCTGTATATTCCTTACTAACACCAACCGATTCTTCAACATCTCTTTCTGTAAACTCATAGCCTTGATGATGATTTAACATCAGTTTATCAGCTTCGTTGGTTACTTTGTTGAGTTCATTTCCGAGCGATTCTGCAAGTAAAATAGCAGCTCTAGCATTGATGCGATATCCTCGTTTCTGAAAGTATCCGGCAGCCCATTCCGGGATTTTTTCATCCCTCATTTTGCTCGATTCTACCATCACATGTTCGCTGGCAGCATCGTAGAAAGATTTTTGCTTTTTCGGTGCAGGAGCCTTTTTCTGACCCGGCGGAAGAATTGCCACTGGTTTAACCGCTTTTTCTTCGGAAGCTCCTTCCGAAACAGCGCGCTTGGGTACTTTTACACCTCTGAAAAACAGCACCAAAATCGTATTGGGATTTGGTTTTTCGATGTATGAAACCATGCGTTGATACACATCGGGTCCCGGGCGCTTCATAGCTTGTGCTTCTTTCACTATCGTGACTTGATACTCTGCCATCATCGGGAAGCGGCGGGCAGTCACTACCACGTCTTCAGGCGAAACATCGGCGCCGTATAACACAGTGAAGTTGAATTCCTTCTCGTCGTGATTGAGGATATTTTCCTCCATGAATTTCACGAGCTGTTCGTTGTAATACGGCTCATCGCCGTGAAACACGTACACCGGAGCGTATTTCCGAGCTTTGAGGTCTTTCAGGACGGCTTCAACTGTCATTGGTGCAAAGTAACCTGAAAAATCGACCTGAAGCGGAGGAAGTTGTCAACGGTGCTGTGAATATCGCTGTGAATTGTGTGTGAGAAACCTAACTTCGCTCTATGGAACTATTCACCATTAAAACAGTGCGGCTCACGTTGAGGTTAATTAATCCTGAAGTGTTTCACTGGGCTTTCAGAGAATTGTCGGATGCAGAAATTTGCTCACTTTTTCAATTTAATGAAGAGTCCGAATTGCTTGCTGCAAAGGAAAAATATGCTGATGGAATTGAATCCTGGTGGTTTAAATTTGCATGGTTCCAAATTTTTAAGTCAGATGATATGAAATACCTTGGCTGGTGCGGTTATCATACAATTGTTTTGAATCACCAACGTGCAGAAATTGGGTATGAGCTACTTGCTGAAGAAGAACGGAATAAAGGGTACATGGGTGAAGCCTTAAAAAAGGTTCTTCAATATGGCTTCGAGGAATTGAATTTAAATCGAATTGAAGCCTTAACTAGCCCTGAAAATGAGATTTCTCAAAAGCTTATTCTTGCCAATAGATTCAAACATGAAGGCGAATTGAGAAGTCATTATTTTAAAAATGATACATTCGAAAACTCTATGTTTTACGCACTGCTCAGAAATGAATATCAAAAATAAATCAACTATTTATCTCCATTACTGAAGTCTAATTCGATCATTTATTTATCTGTTTTTTCAGCTTGCTTTTCAATAGGAACAACGACTGCCGAAATTCTGTGGTATCTTGCATATCCTTCGTTGTACCAATGCCCTGGATCGCTAGTTAAATCGCCGAAAAACATGGTGTAAGGGATTTTTTTGATTGGATTTAATATCAGTATTTTATGTGGATTTGTATTTTTATGTGCCACAGTTTTTTCTGATCGCTCTCTTATTTCTTCCCTGAATTCATGTACCATTTTTACATCCGAAAGTGCACCTCGTAGTCTGCTACTATAGCTGGCTTGCCAAATAACAATGCAAAATAATATTCCACGAAGTACAAATAACTGTGGAATTTCATTTTTCAATTTTTGCAGTAAAAACGGTGTAATTCCGATGGTCCAAACAGAAAAAAATAAAAACACCACATCATGCAACCTGCCTGGTGGTTGCGTCATGCCAGTTCCCCAGAAAAACGGGAAATACATAATTGGTATGATTAATATTCCTAAACCAGCAAATAGTAATCTGACAGGATGTATTTTAATATCAGACTTCATTTTAATTCCAATTCCAATGGTTAAGGCGACCAACAACAAAGGTGTAGATCGACTCCAGTCGCGGATTACGCTCCACATCATCGAAAAGCTGTGGTTCACTGCAAACGATAAATTCGCCACTGGATTTCCAGCCGTTTCGGTAAAATATTCCATTCTATATCGACTGCCTGGTGCCAACAATTCGATTCCTGCTCCAAGCAGAAAAACAGCCACAACTAACCAGTATTTGCGCAATTGGGGCTGATCGATTGGAAATACAAGCGCCAATACAAATCCCATGATCAACACGTTGATTTCATTGGTTCCTGCGATAATAAATGGTAAAATAAAGTAAACCGATTTTACGAATTTATTGGGCTCTTTCTTGAAATGTAAAACCGTCCAAAGTGCGATCATTGCCAAACCAGGCTGATAAGCGATCATACCTGTGAACCAGTATATGATTTCTGAAGGGTAGGGTAGGAAGCAAAGCCAGAATGCACCCAGAATGACACCTACTGAAATATGGTTAAATGAAGATCCATAAACCCTTTGCAGGATTTTGCCAACTTGAAAAGCAGTAAACCAAAGCATCGAAATTCCCAGTAAGCCAGTAATTGCCGGGCCAACTCTTTCGCCCAATTGCAGCGGATTTAAACAAAATGCCAAGAAGTGCGAAACAAATCGCCCGCTCCAATTCAAGTAATAATGGTAAACAGCTTCGAATGGACCGAATCGCTGCAACAAATAATAATCGTAATAATCATCGCTGGCAGCCATGTTGTTCAAGGCAAGCCAAACAAATGGAGCCGAAACTAAAAATGCAGCCGCAATCCAAGTGATTTTTTTAAGGATTTCGGATTTTTTCATTTTCTAAATCCCGATTAAATCCAACGCCCGTTAAGCATTACTTTATTCACCAATTGGGTCCCAAATGCATAAGGTAAAAATGCAATCGATGGAATTTCGTGGCTTACAAATAAATTGGCTTTTTTTCCTTTTGTAATGCTCCCTAAATCTTGCTGCACATTCATCGCATAAGCCGAATTGATTGTTGCAGCATTGATAGCTTCTTCAGGCAACATGCGCAAGTTCACACATGCAAGACTTAAAATAAATTGCATTCTTCCAGATGGTGATGAACCTGGGTTGTAATCGCTCGCCAGTGCTACAGGCAAGCCGGCTTGAATCATTTCTCGCGCCGGTGGTTGTTTTAAACGCAAGAAAAATGCAGTGGATGGCAGTAAAGTCGGCATGGTATTGCTGTTGAGGAGCACTTCCATTTCTTCTTCGCCAGTATATTCTAAGTGATCAACACTTCGGGCATCGAATTTTACACCAACCTGAATACCTCCAGAATAGTCGAGTTCGTTGGCGTGAATCTTAGCTTGTAAGCCATATTTTGCAGCGTTTTCGAGAATTTCAGCTGTTTCATCCACGGTAAAAAATCCTTTGTCGCAAAACACATCCACAAAATCTGCTAATCCTTCAGCCGCCAATTTTGGCAGCATTTCTTGGGTAACTTTTTGGATGAAGGCTGAACGATTTTCTTTGAATTCCGTCGGTAGGGCGTGAGCTCCTAAAAATGTTGCTTTAATTGTGAGCGGCGTAGTTTCTTTTAATCGACGAATTACGCGAAGCATTTTCAATTCATCTTCAGTGCTTAATCCATAACCACTTTTAATTTCCACCGCACCAGTTCCGTATGTCATGATTTCTTCAGCACGAACAAGCGCTTGGCGGTACAATTCGTCTTCGGAAGTTTGCTGAAGTCTAGCTGCTGAATTTAATATTCCTCCGCCACGACGAGCAATTTCTTCATAACTCAAACCATTGATTTTATCTACAAATTCGCTTTCTCGACTTCCAGCATAAACGATATGAGTATGCGAATCGCACCAGCTTGGAAATACGAATCTTCCTTTGCAATTGTAGGTTTCAGCGCTTCTTTCCGGACAATTTTCCATGGTTCCGTAATCGCTGATTTTTCCATCTTTCACCAACAACCAAGCATTCGAAATTGACGGCAAATGCGCCATTTCAGCGCCTTTTACCACGGTTATTGCGGGTTCACGAACTTGAATTAATTGTCCAATATTTACAAGTAAAACCTCCATCGGTCGTATGAATTTTGTGCGAGTTTAGTTAAAAATGCTGATTCAAATTGCATCCTTGATTTATTGAGATATCATTGAAATTTCACCATGCGAAAATCTGAATTCTCTATTAGATTTATCCAAAATTATGAGCTTTCCTTGGTGGTCGCATCCAACAATTTTCCCTTCAAAAAATTGATCATTCGATTGCCATGATTGCCATTCATCTTTTTTCCAAAGTGCATTGTTGAAAGCTTCCTCGATTTGAGCAAATTTTCCAGATTTCAAGCGCAGATACCATCCTTCCAAATAAGAGGATAAAGTCTCCAGAACATGTTTCAAATCGATCGTAACACCAAGTTCAAGCTTCAAAGAAACAGGCTTCCCTGAACCTTCTTCGAAAATGGTTTGGTTCACATTAAATCCGATTCCTGCCAGTGCACTGACAATCTGTCCTGAGTGAATTGCATTTTCAATCAAGATTCCTGACAGCTTCTTGTTTTCCAATAAAATATCGTTAGGCCACTTTATTCGGATAAAACTTCCTGGGCAAAAAGATTCAGCTGTATCATGAACAGCCAGAGCAACCGCCTTGTTGAGGAGGAATTGATCCTTCAACATCAGCCAGTTTGGTTTCAAAATGAAAGTGCACAATAGGTTTTGGCCTATCGAGCTTTTCCAGGTATTTGATCGCTGTCCGCGTCCAGAAGTCTGATAGTCGGCTGTCACAACAGTGCCTTCTGGCGTGCCAACCTGACGCAGCATTTCAGCGGCATAATTGTTGGTCGAGGCCGTTTCGCTCAAATGAATATCATTCCTTCCAATAAACAAGGTTTCCACACCGGCAGAAATACTAAATTTGCGCGACATATTACTCATCAAACTTAATGAAAAAAAAGGCAGAAGTTCTTGCCAAGGACGAAAATCAATTGATGCTTGATAGCATCGTTAAAGGCATAGAAGAAAAAAAAGGCAACAATATTCAAATCTTCGATTTACGCGAGATTGGTTATGCCGTATGTGATTATTTCGTGATTTGTAACGCAGATTCAGGTACTCAAGTAGATGCCATCGCTTACTCTGTAGAACATGAAGTAAAAGTAAATACAGGTCGATCACCTTGGAAGAGTGAAGGATTCGAAAACAGAGAATGGATCCTTGTGGATTACTCTAATATCGTGGTGCATGTTTTCCAAACTCAAATTAGAGAATTTTATAAACTTGAACGTCTTTGGGCTGACGCCATAGTGAGAGTGATTTCACCAGAGGTTGAATAATACCAAACTTTCAGCGCCTTCGTTTGTTTCGTTCGAAGCGCATACCGCACACAAAATGGCCAACCAACCAGAACAAAACAACGCCGACGGCAATAAACCCCAAGGCAATAAACCAGGAAGAAAACTCTTCCCATCATCTAGTAAAGGTCGCACCGGCGGTCCAGGTGGAAACAATTTCTACTGGATTTACGGCATAATCATTCTGCTCTTCATCGGAAGTTATTTCTACAACACAGGTTCTTCTTCACGTGATGTAACTACCGAGAAATTCAGCGAAATGCTAACAAATGGCGATGTTAAGGAAATCACTGTTGTGAATCGGGAATTCGCAGAGATCACCATCCGTAAGGATAAGCTCTCCGATCCCAAATACCGCGATCTAAAATCGCCTTCAATGTCTGTGTCGGCCGAAAAAGGTCCACACTACGTATATAATATCGGATCTATTGAAGAACTCAGCAAACAAATCGATGAATCGCAGGTTGCTGTTACTGATCCTAAATTAAAGGTAAAACCAAGCTACACCACCCGTAAAAACTGGGGAGGTGAAGTAATTTCATGGGTAATTCTTCTTGGTGTTGTGTTCCTATTTTGGATGCTACTAATCCGCAGAATGGGCGGCAGTGGTGGTGGTGGCCAAATCTTTAACATCGGTAAAAGTCGCGCTCAACTGTTCGATAAAGACACTTCAGTTTCAATCACTTTCGACAATGTTGCCGGATTGGATGAAGCCAAAGTGGAAATCAAAGAAATCGTCGATTTCCTTAAGAATCCTAAAAAATACACAACCCTTGGAGGTAAAATTCCAAGAGGTGCATTGTTGGTTGGCCCTCCGGGGACAGGTAAAACCCTTCTAGCTAAGGCTGTTGCAGGCGAAGCACAAGTGCCGTTTTTCTCCCTATCTGGATCCGACTTCGTAGAAATGTTTGTGGGCGTGGGTGCTTCCCGCGTTCGTGACCTTTTCAAGCAAGCCAAAGAAAAAGCACCAGCGATTATCTTTATCGATGAGATTGACGCAATCGGTCGTGCCCGTGGAAAAAATCCAATGGCAGGTGCAAACGATGAGCGTGAAAATACACTGAATCAACTCCTTACAGAGATGGATGGATTTGGTACCAATAGCGGTGTAATCATCCTCGCTGCAACGAACCGCGCTGATATCCTCGATAGGGCATTGTTGCGTCCAGGCCGTTTCGACCGTCAGATATATGTAGAACTTCCAGACTTAAACGGAAGAAAAGAAATTTTTCAAGTACATTTGAAGCCTGTTAAAACAGATGATAGTCTTGATATCGACTTTTTGTCAAGACAAACTCCAGGATTCTCAGGCGCCGATATTGCAAATGTGTGTAACGAAGCAGCTCTAATTGCTGCACGTAAAAACAAGGATTTCGTTGGTAAACAAGATTTCCTAGACGCGGTCGACAGAATTATTGGTGGTTTAGAAAAGAAAAACAAGATCATTTCTCAGCACGAGAAAGAAGTGATTGCTTTCCACGAAGCAGGTCATGCAACAACTTCATGGTTGCTCGAACATGCGTCACCACTAGTAAAAGTAACCATCGTTCCCCGTGGACAATCTTTAGGTGCCGCTTGGTATCTCCCAGAAGAACGTCAGATCACTACTTTCGACCAAATGCTCGATGAAATGTGCGCTGCTCTAGGTGGTCGTGTTGCTGAAGATATCATTTTCGGAAAAGTTTCGACTGGTGCATTAAGTGATTTAGAGAAAATTACCAAGCAAGCGTATGCTATCGTTACTATTTACGGTTTGAACGAAAGAATCGGAAACATCAGCTATTACGATTCAACAGGGCAATCTGAATACAATTTTGGTAAACCTTACAGCGAGAAAACTGCTGAAGCGATCGATGAGGAAGTGAAGAAATTGGTCGACATGGCTTATGCCCGTACCAAGGTGATCCTTACCGAAAACAAAGACAAACTCACCATGTTGGCTACGAAGTTGCTCGAACAAGAAGTGATTTTCAGAGAAGACTTGGAAGATATTTTTGGTATTCGTCCGTTCGACAGAGACCAAGAAGGCAACTTCACTGCTGGTGAGATGTCGAAAGCTTTTAAGGAAGACAAACAACACCAAGCTGATCAGGCTATTATTGCTGATGCAAAAGCAAAAGCCGAATTGCCATCGGAGGTTGTTGAAAGCGCTGAGAAAACCGACAACGAACCGTCATCATCAAACTAAACTATATACTATATGGAACTTAACTGGAAATTGATTCTCTCAGATTCTGATAGTCACCACGTACGTTTGATGCAATCTGTACTCGACAGTGAAGGTCTCCAAACAAGTATGATCGATCATTCCGATTCTGCATTTCCATCAACTGCAGAATCGGAATTGTTTGTTCTGGATGTCGACTTCGAAAGAGCATCTGCAATCCTCACCGAACAAAAGTAAAATCGAGATTTGCGTACTAGGATAATTACCGGCATACTGTTCGGCGTTGTACTAATTGGTGGAATTTTATTATCACAGTACACTTTCATTGTATTGCTGTTAGCGATTCTTTTGATTGGTCAGCGAGAATTGTTTCAATTGCTTGCAGCACCTCCAATTGATGCTAAACCAAGTCAGTTTTTAGCGACACTCTTAAGCCTAACCGTTTTTGGAGGATTCATCTTATTCCCGGTTTTAGACAATGCCATCGGGATAAGTTCATTACATTATTATCTGTATTTCTCTTCCATCATTTTGCTGATTTCGGCATTGATGGTTCATGAATTATTTCGTGCAAGTGCAACGGCCATTCAAAACATTGCAGCTGCATTTCTCGGTCCAGTATATCTAAGCATTCCGTTAGGATTTCTTGTGCTTATAGCGATTTATCCTGACGGAGGATTTCACCCGTGGACGGTTTTGTTCTTCTTCTTTTTCATGTGGTCTTCCGATACTGGTGCCTATTTCACCGGAAGATTCTTTGGAAAAACTAAACTTCTCGAACGCTTATCACCCAAAAAGACCATCGAAGGGTTTTTTGGAGGAATGATCGTCGCCTCCTTGATGGGCATCGCTGCTTGGAGTGTTTTGGGGATGATTCCTTTGTGGACTTGGATGTTGATCGGTGCATTGATGGCATTTACCGGAACGGCTGGTGATCTTTTTGAATCCATGTTAAAACGCCAAGCAGGCATCAAAGATTCAGGAAACCTACTTCCCGGTCATGGTGGGATTTTAGATCGTTTCGACTCCACATTTTTATCAGCGCCATTGTTTTGGTTGCTCCTTAAATTATCGGATTTTATCTGATACGATTCATCGCTTCCCGATGGTGGTTTAGAATCCAGAATCGACACTTCGTCGGATTTTATACATGTAGTTTCTAGATCCAAATCACATTTGTGGAATAATCTTAAAATTATGTCTACAAAACATTTCGCCATTCGTCTTATTCTTGCTCTGATCCTCTTTTCGGGCAGCATTTCGGCACAAACTATTCTTCAAACCATCCGCGGAAGCGTCGCTGAAAAAGGCACTCAAATGCCAATTCCTGGCGCTGCTGTAATTATCGAAGGAAGTTCGCCTTTGAAAGGCACAACCACCGATTTGGATGGGAAGTTCAGGTTGTTGGAAGTTCCTGTTGGTAGGCCAACCATAAGAATTTCGATGGTTGGTTATAGTGCGGTTCGATTGAGCAACATTGTACTTACTTCTTCGAAGGAATTGGTGCTTACAATTGAATTGGATCCTCAGGTTATTGTTGGGAAGGAAGTTGAAATTGTAGCGCGCATGGACAAAGACAAGCCACTCAACGAGTTGTCGGTTGTGAGTTCAAGAACCTTTTCGGTTGATGAGGCTCAACGGTATGCAGGAAGCTTCGGAGATCCCGCTCGATTGGTAACCAGTTTTGCTGGTGTAGTTGCCGGAAACGATCAACGAAACGATATCGTGGTTCGTGGAAATTCTCCCTTGGGAATTCTTTGGAGATTGGAGGGAATCGATATTCCGTCGCCGAACCACTTTTCTGGTTCAGGAACTTCTGGAGGTGCAGTTTCGGCATTGAACACAAATTTGTTGGCGAACAGCGACTTTAGTTCTGGGGCTTTTGCAGCCGAATATGGCAATGCTACATCTGGCGCATTTGATGTTAAAATGCGCAATGGAAACAACGAAAAACATGAATTTATTGGGCAAATTAGTTTCAATGGATTTGAATTTGGTGCCGAAGGTCCTCTAGGTAAAAAAGGTAAAGCATCATACATGGCTTCATACAGATATTCAACACTTGGAGCTTTTGATGCAGTTGGAATTGAATTCGTTAAAGGAGGAGTGCCGCAATACCAAGATTTGAATTTTAAATTCAACTTCCCTCACAAAAAGGGATATACATCCATCTTCGGTATTTTAGGAACGAGCGATATTTTCTTTCCTGGCGAAGCCGATAGCTTAGTTTGGGTTGATTCTCCAGATGATCAGCAAGATTTAAGAAATGGCTCTGATGTTGGTGTTTTAGGGTTAAATCATCTCATATTTTTAAATTCAAACAATACATTAAAATTTACCGCTGCTGGCACTGGAAATAAATTTAGAACACTTGTAGATTCAATTACTCCAGACTACAATAAAATTGAGGATTTTAGTTCAGCGATTACTGAAAATAAATTGCTACTAAATACCATACTTAATTCGAAATTAAGTCAAAGATTATTTCTCAGAAGTGGAATTATTTTTAGTAGAATGTTTTATGAAAATGATGTGCGTCTTTTCAATAGCAGCAAAGGAATTTCAGAATCTTTGATCAATTTCAAAGGGAATGGAGATTTGCTTCAAGCGTATAGTCAGCTGCAAATCAAAGCTTCCGAAAAGTGGACATTTAATCTTGGTTTACATGGTATTCATTTTTCAATTAACCAGAAAACCTCTATCGAACCTCGAGCATCGGTAAAGTTCCAAGCGGCATCAAATCAATCAATCAGCTTGGGCTATGGTCGCCACAGCAGGGTGTTGCCGATTAATATTTACTTGAGAGAAACCACCACTTCAGATGGAACAACTACCAGAACCAACGAGAAACTCGATTTATTGATGGCCGATCATCTGGTTTTAGGCTATGATTGGTTAATCAAAGAAAATTTACGTTTAAAATCGGAAGTGTATTTCCAGCAATTGAGCAAAGTAGGTATTCAAGATGGTCGTTCATCTTCACTTTCAGTCTTGAATTCCGGTTCTGATTTCGGAGATGTAATTGGTCCAGACAGTTTGGTAGGCAAAGGAACTGGCGAAAATGTGGGCATCGAATTAACATTAGAAAAATTCTTTAGCAACAACTATTATTTTCTCATTACAGGAAGCATTTATGACAGTAAATACAAAGGTTCCGATGGAATTGAAAGAAACACTGCATTTAACAATCAATACGCTTTAAATGTATTGGCAGGCAAAGAAATTCCAGTTGGGAAAAGCAAGCAGAATACCTTAATTCTTAGCTTTAGAACTGTTGCTACTGGGGGGATGTGGACTTCACCAATCGATTTACAAGCATCAAAAGTTGCTGGCACTGAGGTTAGAAATGAACCACAAGCCAATATGCAACAATTGAAAGATTACATGAGAACCGATATTCGAATTGGTTTCAGACGGAACAAAAAGAGATTTTCGGAGGAATATGGTTTTGATATTCAGAATGTATTCAATCGTCAAAATGTGTTTAGCGAAAGATTCAATCCTTTGTCGGGGAATATACTAAGCAATAATCAAGTTGGATTTTTCCCAATGGCTTTGTATCGAATTACATTCTAAATTCACAACAATGGAAGCAAAAAATATAATGCTCATCTTGCATATTGCAGGTGGAATGCTAGGACTGATCACTGGTTTTTCAATTCGATCAATCGAAAAGGCTCAAAAATCCATCGAAATTCAGGTAAAGCTTATGTTTTATCGATGTTTGTAGCAACGCTTTCTGGAATTATTCTTGCCTTTTTAAAGGACAATCAATTTCTTTTTTTAATTGGTGTGTTTAGTTTTTATTTGTGTTTTTCAGGTTGGAGAGTGCGTAAATATCAGTCGTTTCAGCCATTTAAACCTGAGGTAATCGATATTGTTGTTGGTTTTATAACAGTATTTTTTTCTAGTTTTATGATTTTCGCAGGTTTGTTCAGTTTCGATTCGAATAAAATGGTCATTAATCCCATATTGATCATTTTTGGATCTGGTGGTTTATTTATGTCATTGGCTGATTTGATTAAGTTTTTGCGAGCAAATAAAACAACGCCAAAGCCATTTAATTGGCTGTATACACACGTGGGTAGGATGGGAGGATCATACATTTCTGCTGTAACTGCTTTTATTGTTGTTAATTTCGAAACATTGCCTCCTTTGGTTTTATGGTTGGGGCCAAGTTTAATTGGGACTATCTTTATCACCTATTCTATTAGGAAATTGAAATTGCAAAATCAAGTATGATGGATTTTAATCGCTCTGTATGAAAGGAATTTTCCGACCAGGTAAAGATTCAATTTGGGTAGATTTAACCATCATGTTGTTGGTGGGAATCGTAATCATATCTTACTTTACCACCAATAACTATTTGAGTGGAAAGGGATCTTCAGAAGATGCATCAAATGCTGCATTTTCTATACTGATCAGCTTTATTCTTTATTTCCTTTTTCGTTGGATGTTTGGTTTTCTGAATGCGAATTTTCCATGGAAGGATTCAATCAAGAAGCGTTTATTGATTGAAGTTCCAATGATCATTTTCATTTCTATTGGAGCGATGATGATTTTCACTTTAACGTGGAATCTTTTCCTCGGCAAAGAAACAGTTTTGGCTGTGCTGTTTACAAATTGTACAATTGCTTTATTGGTTTCATTAATTATCAATCTATTTACAGAAGGCTCTAACATTTTTAAACTGTATCGTGAAGCTGCTGTCGGCGCTGAGGTTTTAAAGCGTAAAACATTGGAATCGCATTTTGAAACATTGAAAAGTCAGGTTGCTCCTCATTTTCTATTTAATAGTTTGAACACTTTAATTGCATTAATCGATGAGAATCCGCAAACTGCAAAAGATTTTGTTCAGCATTTGGCCAATTATTATCGATATTCAATGCAAATTAATTCCCGTGAAACTGTTGAATTAGAGACTGAATTAAATTTAGTTCGGAATTATATATTTCTGCTAACAAGTCGCTTCGGTGAAAATCTAAAAGTTATTTTCCCAGATAAAACCAGCGATTTTGATAAATATGTTGTTCCTCTTGCGGTTCAGTTGTTGGTTGAAAATGCGGTTAAACACAATGTAATTTCATCCTCCAAACCGCTTCATGTTTCAATTATCATACAGCAAGAAATGCTGATCGTAAGAAACAATTTGCAGAAGAAAGATGCATCAGAATTCTCGAATCGCTTGGGATTATCAAATATTCAAAATCGATACGAAATTATATCCGGTAAATCAATTGTTATTCAAGAAACAGAAGACCATTTTGAAGTGCATTTACCACTATTAAAACATTGATATGCATTTATTGATTGTTGAAGACGAGCCGCTTGCAGCTAAACGATTGCATGCTTTAATTGAGGAACTTCGAATCGATTTTTCTGTTGTTTCCTATTGCGACAGCATAGAGTCGACTGTTAAGTTTTTTAATCAATCGCCTTCGCCCGATTTAGCATTTATGGATATTGAACTCGCCGACGGCAGAAGTTTTTCCATTTTTAATCAAGTAGAAGTGAACTGCCCAGTGATATTTACTACTGCCTACGATGAACATGCTTTAGAGGCATTTAAAGTAAATTCGATCGATTATCTTCTCAAACCTATCGATGCGAAAGATCTTCATCGGGCCGTGGAGAAATGGAAAATGTATCATTTAAAACCAAAGGTTGATGGCGAACTTGCGCGATTCAATCAATTAATCAATCGTTTGCAAATAAACCAAGAATACCGATCAAGAATTTTGATTAGTAAATCGGATAGCTTAATTCCTATCGATATTCAAGATGTAGCGTGGATTTATGCAGAAGATAAACTAAACTTTATCGGCACTTTTGGCAAGGATGTTTATCCGATCAGTCTTTCGCTCGATGAACTTCAACGTGAACTTAATCCTTTGATTTTTCACCGAGCAAATCGGTCGTTGATCGTGCACCGAAAATCGATCACCAAAGCTAGTTTTCACTTTAATGGCAAACTTAAGCTGCATTTAAATCCTGATCCTGAAATGGAAGTTTATGTTAGTCGCGAACGTGCACAAGCATTCAAAATTTGGCTTGGGGCCTAATTGCTTGGAGGCTCGATTGGAAAGTTTAGTTTTGCACTTTCAAGTCTGATCCGTTGATATACAAATTTTCACATTTCATTATTGGCTTCTGGATGCGCGTGCATTTTAGAAGGATTTTCGTAAAAACGATCACCAATATTCCTCGGAAAGGCGCTGTATTGTTGTCATGTAACCATGCAAATTCTTTTTTGGATGCCGTTGCTGTTTCGCTCATCTTAAAGCGTGATGTCCATTTTTTGGCTCGTTCGGATGTATTTAAAAAACCTTGGGCAAATTTTCTACTTCGGAAATTAAACATGATTCCGATTTATCGCTTGCAAGACGGCGTTGAAAATCTTGACCGTAACAATGAAACTTTCCAAATTTGCTCCGAACTCCTAGGAAAAGGTGAAGTTGTTTTAATTTTTTCTGAAGGAAACTGTGTAATAGAAAAACGTTTGAGAACCTTGAAAAAAGGAACTGCACGCATTTGGTTTGGCGCCATGGAAGCCCACAATTGGAAGCTGGAAATTCCAATTATTCCTGTGGGAATCAATTATTCCCACCCTTATGATTTTCGAACCGAATTGATGGTTTGTTTCGGAAAAGCTTTACATTTTTCCGATCTTAAAGAGAGCTGGTACAGCGACAATTCGCATGCAATCAAGGAATTTAACGAGCGTTTAACCCAAGGTGTACTCAATGAAATGTTAATTATTCCTAAACCAGAACTAGATCCTGGTTCGGAGGATTTACTCGATTTTAAGAGAAGTTTACACACTTATCCGCTGCTAAAGACTTACTATTTTGAGCCTTCTAGGTTCGACGAAGAAAACCGATTTTTGAAGCAGTTGTTTCAAACTGAAAATCATCAACAAATTATAGAAGAAGCCCACCGTACAGGACAAGCAATGCGTAATGCTGGCTTTAGGGTAAATCAATTTTCCACCGAAATTTCGCGTTGGAATACTTTGTTCCTCATTCTCGGTTTTATTCCTGCTATGTTTTCCTTATGCATCAATGCTTTACCCATTTGGCTCACTAGAAAAGCCTTGGTTGGAACACAAAAGGACCCAAAATTTCGAGCCTCTGTGATGTTGGGTGCATCGGCAATTGTTTCCTATGTTTTTTATCTTTTGATCACAATCATAGGGATGATCTTCAGTTGGAAAATGATCATTTGTTTGGTGCTGTTTCCTTGGCTAACTGTTCTTTCTGTTGTTTGGTGGGAACAGTTGCAGCTTCGCCGTGCCAGAATGCAGGAACATGTATGGTACAAAAAATCTCCAGACCTCATGATGAAGCTGGAGATGAGTCGAGAAAATCTCTTTATGCAATCGGGAGCGATTAATCTTTCACCCGCTGAAGGCGCATAGCACTGAGCATCCAGTTTGGAAGAGGCTTTGCTGGATTTCGTTTCCGAAGATCTAAATACCAATTGAGTTTCTTCAAGATCGGTAAACGATGCGTTTGCACGAATTCAATTAATGTTCCATCAGGATCTTCAGTGTAAGAGAAATGTCCTGCTGCTTCTCCCATATCGAAGCTATTCGCACTATCTACTGTAAAAGGATGACCTTTTGATTCACAGTTTTTCTTCAACGCTTCCATTTCGTTCACGTCGAAACAAATGTGTATGAACCCTTGATCCCCCCAATATCTGCCTTCATAAATCTTTTTGGCTTGCTCGTCGATCAATTGAACGAGTTCCACTTCTGCCATTCCTAAAAGGTTACTGAAAGCTCCTCCCGGTTTTTCTGTAGGTTGCAACAATACTCTGCGGCAATTCATCCCATTAAATTCTGTAAGTCTCGATGTATGATCGGCTGCAACACGACCAAACCCGAGCACTTCAGCATAGAATTTTATCGCATTTTCCATATTGCTCACCCCAATCTGAACACCTTGAACACCTCCATTGGTGTGCGAACCGCTGCCAAACCAAGTTAATCCGCGGGTAAACGTAAACCGGTTTCCATCTGGATCTTCCAAGAAAAAACGTTCTCCATGCACTGGATCAGGAAGCAATTCTGATGGCTGTAGTCCTCGATGTAAAAAGAATTCCCGTGCACGAGCAACATTCTGACATTTCATCATCACACCAAAAATCCCTAAATCACCTGGCTTTACTTTAAATTGAGGTTTTTGTGGCGGTCGGTCGGTGAACTGCCAGATTTCAAATCCACCGCCACCTTGCATGTTCAAAGCCAATATCGCGTAACGTTGTCTGGCTTCTTGACCTGTGTAACGAGTCATCAATGCAGCTGTAGATGCATCCTTGAAAACAGGCACATCCATTCCAAACATTTTGCGGTACCAGGTCCAGCTGGCTTCCGCATCAGAGCATCCGATCCCAACTTGTTGGATGCCACTGAGGAGTGATAATTTTGTACTCATGTTGCCTTTATTTTTTTGATGAGCCAGTAAAAAACCGGTGGACAATATCTTCGGAGGTATACAGGAAGCAATTCCATTTTCCCAATTAAAACCTCGTATTTCTTATGTTTGATCGCGTGCTCAATTACTTTAGCGCAATGATCGGCTGTGATGCCGTTTCTTTGGCCTGCATCGAGCAGATTGTGTGCACTTCCATCGCCTTTCACGGCGTTGAAAGAGATTTTGGTTAAAACCCTACCGGGACAAATCAGTGTAACGTGCACAGGAATGTCTTTTAGTTCCAAACGAAGGGCTTCGAAATACCCATGAAGCGCATGTTTGGCAGCGGCATAGGTGCTCCTCAATGAAAATCCGAATTTGCCTGCAATGCTTGAAACTACTACAATGTGGCCTTTTTTTCTCGAAATGAAATGTGGAAGCAAGGTCTTCGAAAGCGCAACAGGAGCGAAATAATTGATCTCCATTAATCTTCGTTCTACTTCGTTTGATGTTTCTATTGCTGGCGACCGCTGACTAACACCTGCATTGTTTACCAAAACATCAATATGGCCCCAAAATGCCAAAGCTTTTCGAACAACTTCATCGAACCCATCGATATGAATTAGCTCAAATGGAAGAATTTCAACAGGTACATTTTGCGGAATTTCTGATTTCAGATTTTCCAAAGCTTTAACATCTCTTCCGCTTATTATGAGTGCGTTACCGGTCTTCCCAAGTCGCTTCGCCAGAGCCTCTCCAATGCCTGAAGATGCGCCTGTTATCCAGTAAACCGTGTGGTGTTGATCCATCGGCGGCAAGTTAATCAAAGGCAACCTAATATTTATCGGCGCATGCAACGTTGATTGAAACTTCTACATTTTATCATAACTGATATGTTAAACTACTATTTTTGAAGTATGACAAGAAAGATTCGCCTAAGATTGATGATGCATCTCAAATCTATATTATTCCTTTTATTTACTATCTCATTCAGCTTTTTGAACGCACAAACCGACGATGAATTTTGGTTTGTTGCACCTGAAGTAACTTCTAACCACGGCGACAACCCGATTGTGATTCGGGTGAGTGCGTCTTCTCAAGATGCAGATATAACGCTAACTCAACCTGCAAATCCCAATTTTACCCCAATCAATCTTACAATAATTGCAGGATCAACCGAAACGATCGACCTCACTGCGTTTCAAACCTTGATCGAAAATCAACCTGCCAATCAAGTGCTTAATAAAGGTTTGTATTTGCAATCGTCGGTGCCTGTTACCGCTTATTATGAAGTGAACAATTTCGTAAACCCTGAAATTTTCGCGCTAAAGGGTAAAAATGCACTCGGACAAACATTCTACACACCTTTTCCGTCCGACTTTAACAATGGTACTTACACTCCACTAGCGATAAGCGGTTTTGAAATTGTTGCCACAGAAGACAATACCACGATCACCATTACACCAACTGCCGATTTGGTAACCCATCCAGCTGGAGTGCCTTTTACAATTACGTTAAACCGCGGACAAACATACTCCTGTATTTCAAGTTCTACTGTTGCAGCTAGTCGACCGATCGGAACATCCATCACCTCCAATAAACCCATCGCAATAACCTTAAAAGACGATTCTGCCGCATTGGGCGGTTGCCGCGATTTAATGGGAGATCAGCTGGTGCCAACAGGTGTTATTGGTAGCGAATACATCGTTATGAAGGGCTATCTGAGCAACTCAGAAAAGGCTTTTGTGCTTGCTGCATCTAACAATACCGAAGTTTTTATCGATGGTAATGTTACACCAGTTGCCACCTTGAATACCGGTGAGCAATATGCTGTCGATATATTAAATCCAACTACTTACATCACTTCAAGCGCTCCAGTTTACGTGCTTCATGCATCAGGTTTTGGTTGCGAGTTAGGCAGTGCAATTCTTCCATCAATTCAATGCACAGGCTCATCATCAGTATTTTTCACCCGTTCAACAAATGAGTTTTTCGGGCTCAACATTATGGTTCGTCCAGGTTCTGAAGGTAATTTTTTGCTCAACGGATCAACAACCTTGGTTCCTGCATCAGCATTCACTTTGGTGCCCGGCTCTTCAGGTGAATGGATGACCGCTCAATTGTCGTTCGACGATCTGCAAATTCCTGTCGGAACCACCTCAAGTATAGTCAATACATCTGTTAATTCTGAACTTTTCCATCTCGGAATTATCAATGGTGGAAATTCAACAGGCTGTCGATACGGCTATTTCTCCGACTTTTCGAGTACCTATTTGGGCGAAAATCAAACAGTTTGCATCAACGATTCTTTGTTGCTCGATGGCGGTGCTGGAAAGGATACTTATTTGTGGAGCACAGGCGATACGATACAACAAATTTATGTTTACACACCTGGAGAATATTGGGTTGTAACAGTTAAAGACGGATGCCAAAGCAGCGATACAGTTACTGTTGTACAAGACGATCCTCAAATTCAACTTGGAGACGATTTAGTTGCTTGTGGAACTTCAACTTTCGAGTTAAATCCGGGGCCTGGTTTTGTTGATTTTCTCTGGAACAACAATGTAACAACTTCCACTATCGACATTACTTCACCCGGCGAATATTGGGTTGAAGCTTTTACTTCAGCAGGTTGCAGAGCTCGAGACACCGTGAGTGTTACTTTTAACGAAATTCCTCCAATTTTAAATGTGCAGTACATTTCACCTGTTTGTGAAGGTGCTCCACTTACGCTATCGGCTGTTGATGCAGTGGGCGCAGTAACTTGGACGGGTCCAGCGAATTTCACATCCAACAATGGTCAAGTTTTGTTTGCCGACGTGCAACTCAATCAAGGTGGAAATTACACGGCTATTCAAACATTGAATGGATGCGATAGTCCGCCAGCACAGTTTAATATCGTGGTCAATGAAAGCTCAACGGTTTCAATTTCTGGTGATACCTTGATTTGTGAAGGAGAACTTGCCACGCTCACCGCGGAAGGGGAATTTACAGGAGTAACTTGGTCGAATTCGGCTACTACATCGAGCATCGAGGTTGGTCAAGGTACATGGACAGTTTCCTCTAATTCTGCTGAAGGCTGCGGCGATACAGCTACAGTTCAAGTGCTATTGGCTGAACCAGTTGCTTTGTTTACGGTGGATCCATATTCAACTGTTTTGAAAGGAAATACTATTCTCTTCGAAGATTCATCCTTCGTTTTTCCAAGTACCAGCCAAGTGATTTATTCTTGGGATTTTGGTGATGGAAATACTGCGCTCGGTCCCCAGCAAAACTACCTTTATGCCGATACTGGAAGCTTTAATGTGGTTTACGTAGTTACCAATTCTGAAGGCTGTATAGACACATTAACCTCTGAAATTATTGTTATTGGCGATATTGTTGTGCCCAACGCATTTTCTCCGAACGGGGATGGCAAGAACGATGTATTTAAAATCGGCAACTTAGAGGCATTCAAAAATCCTGCAATTTGGATTTTCAACCGTTGGGGAAAACTCTTGTATTCGTCTGATAATTATCAGAATAACTGGGATGGAGACGAGAATCCTGATGGAACTTATTTCTTCGTGCTTCAACTAACAGGCCCCGAAAAGGAATACAAAGGAACTGTGTTTCTTTCGCGTTGATCTTGTTGATGACCGAGTTCGCGTTTTTTTTAATGGGCTGTAATGAACTGAGTTTTCCTTCATTACTTTAGGAACTTGAAATCAAAGCATATTAGCATGCATAAATTTTACGGTTCTGTAGTTCTATTTTGTTGTCTTTTGTTTTCTGGAATATTGGGTGCACAAACCGTTACAGGCAGTGTAGTGGATTCCAAAACAGGAGATCCGCTCATTGGTGCAACTGTTGTTATTGTTGGCACATCAACCGGAACTACTGTTGATGTGAATGGAAAATTTGTCCTTAACAATGTGGGTTCGTTTCCATTGCAATTGAGGGTTTCTTATCTAGGATATTTGCCTTTCGTTTATGCGGTGAATTCTCAAGACCAGAAAGTGAAAATCGTGATGGTAGAGTTGGAGACCGTTCTAAAAGTGCAAGAAATTTCCGACACCCGAATTACAGAAAAGCAAAGAGAAAATCCATTAACAGTTGAAGCGCTCGATATTATTGCGATTAAAGAAACACCTGCAGCCAATTTTTATGATGGTTTAGGTGCGCTAAAAGGTGTCGATTTAACTGCAGCCAGTTTGGGATTTAAAATCATCAATACCCGCGGTTTTAATAGCACTTCGCCAGTACGATCGTTGCAAATCATCGATGGGGTCGACAATCAGGCTCCTGGTTTGAATTTTTCGTTGGGTAATTTCCTTGGTTCTTCGGAGCTCGATGTGCAAAAAGTCGATATTATCGTTGGAGCATCATCGGCCTTTTATGGTCCTAATGCCTTCAATGGTGTAATCAGCATGAACACCAAGAGCCCATTCGATTTTCCAGGGCTTTCTGTTCAAACCAAAGTGGGTGAACGTGAATTGTTCGAAACAGCAATCCGCTGGGCGCAGAAATTTAAGAACAAAGACAGCGTAGATAAATTTGCCTACAAACTGAATATCTCATTCATGAAGGCTTACGATTGGGAAGCCGATAATATGTCTCCTACCGAACAATCAATTGCAGAAGCAAGAAATCCAGGGGGGTATGATGCAGTGAATCGCTACGGTGATGAAGCAATTGGAACATTTTTTAATGATTACACATCAGCATTTAATAAAGAATTTAATTCTGGATTGGGTTCAATATTCAGAAACGGATATGAAGAGCGCGATTTGGTTGATTACAATACCCGAAACCTTAAGTTAAATGCGGCTTTTCATTATAGAATAAAGCCTGATGTAGAACTTATTTTTAGCTCTAATTTCGGAACTGGAACCACTATTTATCAAGGAGAAAATAGATTCAGTTTAAGGGATATTTTATTCTTTCAAAACAGACTCGAATTGGTGAAGAAAGACAAAGGCTTTATTCGCTTTTATGCAACACATGAAAACGCTGGAAATTCTTACGATGCAGTTGTATCTGCGTTTGAACTACAAAGCCTTTCTAAGTCTAATGAAACTTGGGTAAGTCAGTATTTCAATTCTTGGAAACAAGGAGGATTTAATGCACCGTATTTCAAAGTGCAGAACTTTCCTGGTTATCCAAGTGCCCAATTTGATGAAGCTATTTACGATCAAGTAATGATCGATAACTATGATGCGTTGCTTGCTTTGCACGATAAAGTGAGAAACAAAGTGAATAAAAAGATTTATCTCAACGAATTGGATTTCTTTGAGCCAGGCACAGCAAGATTTGATTCTGCATTGGCATCTATTAAATCGAGAAATCTATCCGAAGGAGGTTCTAAGTTGAAAGATAAATCGGCATTGTACCATCTTCATGCTGAATACAAGTTTAAAATCAACAAAAAATCTGAACTCATAGTTGGCTCAAACGGTCGAATTTACACGCCAAATTCAGAGGGATCTATCTTCAGCGATACATTGCAAATAGATCGAATTGAAGGAACTGATACAACGTACAAAAGACGAGTGATCATCAACCGTGAATTTGGTGCTTACGCGGGTTATCAAATTCGTTTACTTGAAGACAGATTGAAATTAAGCGCCACAGTTCGTGTAGATAAAAATCAGAACTTCAGTTATATCTCAACGCAAAGTGTTTCTGCCGTTTACACGGTAAACAACAACCATGTTTTTAGAGCTGTATTTTCTAGCGCGATTCGTAATCCAACTTTGCAAGACCAATATCTGTATTACAATGTTGGAAGGGCAATTCTCCTAGGAAATCTTGAAGGCAAGGATTCTTTAATTCGCGTGGAATCGTTCAGAGATTACTTAATCAATGCCGATAAATCAAAATTACGTTACTTCAATGTAGATCCAATCAGACCAGAAAGAGTGCGCACATTAGAGGCTGGCTACCGTGCAACTTGGTTTAAGAAAGTGTTCGTGGATGCAAGTTACTACTACAGTATTTACAGAGATTTCATTGGGTTTAAAGTAGGTATTGATGCCGATTTTCCAACACCAATATTTCCACAAGTAAATGCAGTGTACCGCTTGTCGAGCAACACCAACGATTTGGTTTACACACAAGGCGTATCGGTAGGTGTAAATTATTATTTCGCCAACAAATACAGCCTCATTGGAAATTACTCATACAATAGAATGAGTCGTCCTGATAGCACCGACGAAATCATTACAGCTTTCAATACGCCGCTCAATAAGTTTAACATCGGTTTTAACGGAAGAGAAATTAAACTGCCGTTTATTCGTGGCGAGAATTTTTCTTTCAGCATGAACTACAAATGGATACAAGGATTCAGATTCGAAGGAGCGCCTCAATTTACTGGCTCGATTCCGTCGTATGCCCTTGTTGATGCTCAAGTATCTTGGGCAGTTCCGAAAATTAAATCAGTGTTTAAACTCGGTGCTTCAAACATCTTGAACAACAGAGTTTTCATGGTGTATGGTGG
Source organism: Flavobacteriales bacterium (assembly GCA_040403315.1). Taxonomy (GTDB): domain Bacteria; phylum Bacteroidota; class Bacteroidia; order M30B66; family M30B66; genus CAMCXT01. Next base: position 32,706 of record JBBAKX010000010.1, on the reverse strand, counting down.
TCCAAGAGTAGGGCGAATGGCTTACTTTTCTATCCTTGTAGATATTCCGAAAAACTAGAATAATCGAGTTTCCGATGTTTACAAATACGACAATTTGCTTTATGAGAAAGTGGTCGTATTTTTATGAAATTCAGCGCCTTACTGTTCTTGATTAATGGTTGAAAAGTCTTTTTTGAATTGCTTTTCTTGCAGCTTCAAATTCCCGTACTTGCACACCAAACAAAAAACAAAAACATGAAGAAAATTTACGCTAATGTTTTGGCTGGAGCATTGTTGCTTTTCGGCGCGAACACTCAAGCGCAGCGTTATGTGACGGAGGTTTTTACCGACGCTCAAATCTCTGTTGCACTTGATCAAACCTATGCACAAAATTACTCTGTAGAACCTGCTGTTCTGCAAACTGGTGCTCCTACATTAATTACTTTAGAAGCAGACATCTACCATCCAACTAACGCTATCGACACTGAGCAAGAGCGTCCTTTGATTATTTATCTTCCAACCGGTAACTTTCTTCCACCTGTAGTGAACGGTGCACCTACCGGATCTCGCAAAGACAGTTCAGCTGTAAACATGGCAAAATTGCTTGCAAAACGTGGTTATGTAGTAGCTGTAATTGAATACCGTTTGGGTTGGAATCCAACTTCACCTGATCAAGTTGTTCGTACTGGAACAATCTTAAATGCTGCCTACAAGGGTATGCAGGATTCTAAGGCTGCAGTTCGTTTCTTCCGTAACGACCGCGCTACTGTTAACACCTACAAAATCAATCCGAACAAAGTTGCTTTGATCGGTGAAGGAACAGGCGGGTACATTGCGATGGCTCACGCATTCTTGAATTCTCCAAGTAAAATCGGTCGTCTTCCAGGTTTGGGTGGTACTAAATTTCTACGCACACAAAATCCAGACAGTTCAGTTATCGATACTAACCGTGTAGGTAACTTCAACGGAACTAACGATATTCCACTTGATCTTTCTGCATTGCAAACTACTGGAGATCTAACCAAGTTTTCTGGAAACTTTGCTAACTACCCGACTTATTCATCAGATGTTAACTTTGTAATCAACCTTGGTGGTGCACTTGGAGATTCTTCATGGATCGACAGAGGTCTAGTGCCGATGATTGGTATTCACGCTGTACGTGATCCTAATGCTCCTTATCAATTGGGCGACGTTGTTGTTCCAACTCAACCACCTAGCATCGTTATTCCTTGGGCTACTGGTGCTGGTTACAATGTTGAACGTGCAAACTTCTTCGACAACAATGCACCTTTTGCTAACAAGATTTATTCTGATGCAATCACAGCTGCTGTTGAAGCGCGTTACGGAACTTCAATTCCATTCAATGGCGACAATATTGCTGTAGGAACTGGTAAAGGTTTACTTCCATTCATTCTTACCGAAGCTGCTGCCTTACCGTTTAACCACGGAAGTCCTTGGCAATTCTGGAATTCAACTCAGCCATCTGCTTTAGCTCCAATTCCTAATGGTGGTGGTATTACTGCTCACCAAGCATCTTCAGCGAGCAATCCATTCATGGCAACAAGCGATCTAGTAGGTCGTAACACTGCCCTTTATTATATTGATACAATCCAACAGTTCATCAACCCACGTATGGTTTGTGCACTAGGCCTTGCAGAATGCGATCTATATCCAACTGTAGGTATCAATGAAATTGGTGCAGCTTCTGCTTTGGTAAACGCATTCCCGAATCCTGCAAACAACTTGATTAACCTTCAAGCTAAGAATGCAGGTTCAATCCGTAACTGGTCAATGTTTGATCTAACTGGAAGAATGGTTATGACTGAACAAAACATCAACACAAATTCAGTTCAAATCAACCGTGGAAGCCTTTCAACAGGTCTTTACTTGATTCGTTTTGAAACAAACAAGGGTGCAGGTTCTGTGAACATCATCCTCGAATAATTTCTTTTTTCTTATTTTGGAAGTCCTTCCTAGTTTGGGAGGGACTTCTTTTTTTATGCCAACTCCAGCCCGGCTTAGAACTCTAGATTTTTGTTTGATCGTTTCTTCGGTCATGCTATTTCTTTGGCCGGAAGCAGATCCATCGTGGCTCAAGCCTGCTACCGATATTCACGATGCCGTTTGGTGGGCCGATCCTGCGAAACAGAAGATATTAAACGGAACTTGGATGAATGGTCCATTTGCTGGTGCACTTTCAGTTGGTCCACTTACAGTTTGGCTGCATTTTATTTCATTCAAGTTATTCGGGATTAGTTTTTTCTCCCTTCGTTTGGTATCGATGATTCCTGCTGTTTTAACGGCAGCTTTGTTTCGTTTCCAGTTGAATGCTATTTTTAAGACCTGGGGAGCTTTATTGTTGCTCGCATCTACATCTTGGTTCCTTTGGGCACGATTGGGACTTCCAGAATTGTGGATGGGATTTGTGCTGATAACTGCAATTCATTTGGTTCAACAAGGAGGCATCCGAAATTCCATCCTCGCAGCATTTTTTCTGTTGGCAGGATTTCTCTTAAAAGCGTCTTTTGTTTATCATTTGCCATTGATTTTGCTTGTTCTGTTATTCACAAAACACAAACAAGCCAAATACGGATGGGCATTTTTTCTGGGTGCATTTTCGATAGGTTCGTTAGTTTATTGTCTAGGTTATTTATTGCCCAACGAAGCCTTGTTTTCGCCATTTCTTGTGGAGTTCTCGGCGAACTATTTCACATTAAAACAATTGCTCGATCCGGCTGGAATTTTAGCACGAATCGTTTTTTTAACTGATCGAGAATTTTTCCAAGATCCATTTGTTGTTTTGATCTTGATTGCCTTGCTCATTAAATTGAGTGCAGGTCTTCGGCCATCCTCGCCATTGAGTTTCACCTTGCTCTTCTTTCTAGGAATTTTATTTCTGTTGCCTTCAGACTTTGCAGGCAGAAGATTTATACCGCTATTCCCTTTGTTGATTTTAGCTATTGTTGAGCCTTATGAGCAGAAATCTATTTCGAACCGAGTAAAATTACCACTTTCGATTTTGATGAATTGGGTAACTTTTGGAATCATTTTTCCTGCTGATTGGCTATTCAGCTATGCGGATGGATTTTTCCAAATTAAATCTTTCGTGGGTTTGATTTTTGGAATTCAAATACTTGTTTTGGCAACCGTCTGGAAGTTGTTTAATGCCAAACAATCACTGTTTTTGGGGTATTTCAAGTATTCGACAGCTGTTTTGTGTTTGGCTTGGCTTGGCTTGGTTTTGCGAACACATTTCATTTCTAACGATTGGCTAATTCTGTTTTTTTCAGCCGCAGTATTTCTCTTGCTGCATCTGCTTTTCTCTTTTGAGAAATATAAGACTTCAGCTTTGGTCGGTTTTGTTGTTTTTGGGTTGGCTTGTAATTGCGCAACATTCTTTAATCTATCGTATACCGAGCGCGACAATGCAAAAGCTGTTGCCAGAATCGTGAATTTACAAAAGGGCTTGAGTGCTGGAAATCCAACTACTTTCTCGTTAACTTTTCTTTCTTCGTCAAGCGCGATGCATTTTCCAATGAGTCCATTTTGGAGGTCAACTCAGCCGGCGTTTTTCGGTGCATATTCCACTACCGATTTAGATAGCATAGCCACAATCGAAATGTTGGATCAACTCAAGCAATACTATCCAATCGAATATAAAATGAACTGCATTCCACTTTCAGTTTGGAGTGCTCACCAAGGCGGAACTTTTTGTTATCCCCAGAGGGAAAAATAAATTCATCATCTTTGTTTATTATCAAATCTAAATTTATGGAAAGGTTAATGAATCTTGTATTTTTTGTCCTGTTTATGTTATTTTTCTCGGCCTGTAAAAAAGAAAAGGTAAAAGGCTGCAACGATTCAACGGCGATCAATTTTAATGTTGAAGTTGAAGAAAATGACGGCTCTTGCAACTATCTTCGGGATAAATACTTGGGTCAATTTGAAGGCATCAAAACATGCCAGATCTACGCATCCGAACCTGCATTTTCGTTCATTATCTCTCCTTCAGCAGAAAATTCTGGAAGGTTGATTATCAATGAATTTCCTGAAAGCGGGGCTTCTTTGTATGCCAATTTAGACTTTAGTGATTCTGACCAAATTATTCTTCCAAATCAAACTGTAGAAAATGGTTTAGATGTGTCAGAAGTTTCTGGAACTGGCAGACTTTCATCAGACTCCATATCAATTACCTATTACAGAACAATCGAATCTGGGGCAGTCGACACTTCCATTGTGCGGGCAAAGCGGATGTAACCAACATACATTGTTGAGAGTATGCATTTCAAATAATGGAAATAAAGAGAATTATTACTAAGTTTGCAGCTACCATAGAACAATGCAATCAAAATTACTGCGTAGAATTTTATTAGTTTCATTGTCTTCCTTCTTGTTTGCAGCGGTTTCGTGCGACAAAAAAGGAGGATGTACAGATCCACTTGCAGAAAACTTTGATCCTACTGCAGAAGAAGAAAATGGAACCTGCACATTACAAAGAGAGAAGTTTCTAGGTGTTTACTTTGGTCAAGCAACATGCTTACAGCCACCAAACGGCCTTTACCAGTCTGAAGTTCTTCCAGCTAACAATAACCTGAACGACATCCTAATTACCAACTTGGCAGGACGATTTATCAATCCTGTTCGTGCAACTGTTGATCGAAGCGCTATTACAATTCAAACACAAGATCCTGATGGCATCGGTTTGTATATTACAGGTTCTGGAACCATTGTAGGTAACAACTTGAATATTTTTTTCCAAACCATTTATGGCCAAGTAAACAACAACTGCCAGTACGAATTGAATAAGTAAATCCTGCTTTTTAGCTCGGATTTTTCTCAAATAACTACCTACTTATTTTCAGGATATAGGCTTCATCCAACACCTTTTCGCGTGTACTTGGATTCCCAAAGTTCATTGTAAGCAAACTCACAGCGAAACTACTAGTTGTAAATTTTGCTTCGGTCTTCCAACCACCATCGTTTAGTTTTTGTCTTCCTTCACGATTGGTGAAAACGAACAAAATCTGGTTTCCTGAATTCCATTCTTTCGTCAAACTTTCGTCGCTACATTCCTTTTGAACGTGGTTTGTATAAACATCCAACGACCTTCCATTTACAAAATAAACAAAAAGTTTGTCGAGTGGAATTTTCTGCTCTAGGGCATATTTCGCAGCTTTCCCTGATGCCTGAAACTCAATGATCGAAGGGTAGAATTGGCAAGCCATCAGGATATTAATGGCAAAAGAAGTACTAATCGACATCACCATCCACTTGTCGAGATAGCCGTTGAATTTGACAATCGCACTGTATAAGAAAAGCAACAACCCTCCTAAGGCTACAGCGATCAGAATTGGATTTGTTAAAGGAAAAAACCAAAGGAAAATCAATCCGCCAAAACCCCAAGCACCTGCCAATACAACAGTTTGCGAAATATTAAGCCATTTCATTGCCGGCGACAATCGGGTTCTGAGCTGTTCCAAATAGTCGGCGGTAATAACGGCGGCAAATGGGAATGTTACATAAATATAATGAGGCAATTTATATTTCGACAACGACAATGCGATGAATGGAAGCAAGAACCCGCCCCAAGTAATCCATTCCTTTTTTAAACTGAAAATTCTGGCTCCATTGGCAATCGAATCTTTTATCAGCATAAAGAAAGCACCAAAAAATGCCAATGTCCAAGGTAGAAATGACCAGCCTAGATTGTGCACAAAGAAGAACGGACCTGTATCGTTTTTCCAAACATTCTCGCCTGTAATTCTTCCAAAGCTTTGTTCCCAGAAATAAAATCGAAGACCTGAAACTCCTGTTTTGCCATTCACAATTTTGTCCGGTTGTAAATCGAATTGCTGGTAAAGACCAATTAACATCGGACTTAAAACTGCACCAATTACAACCAATCCGGCAAGCCACTGCCAGCGTAAAAGTACTTTCCATTCATTTTTAAACAGAATGTGTGTGCCGAATGCAAGAACTGGTGAAATCAATCCCATCGGCCCTTTGGCTAGCATGGCAATGCCTGCAAAGAAGAAACCGCCGATCCAGTAATACCATTTTTTGTTTTGTATGAATGCTGCCAACATCCAAGTGGATGCGATCACCGAATTGGTAAGGTAGGTATCTGTTCTAACATCGTTGTTGAAATGAAAATAACCTTGTGTAGAACCGAGGATAAGTGCTGCCAACCAAGCGGTTCGGTCGCTGTAATATAACTTGGTGAAGCGGTAAGTTGCATACATCCCCAACACTGAGAAAAGGATAGATGGCAACTTGAAGGCAAATTCATTGGCGCCGAAAATGCTGAAAAACAAGCCACTAATCCAGAAGATGAATGGAGGCTTATCGAGATATTCTTTTCCTCGGTCGTAAAATTCGAGGAAGTTCCCACGGTGGAGCATTTCTACCGACATCGAATAATATTGGGCAGAATCTACCTCCATGATATCCACTGGAATTGCCAGGAGATAAATGAAAATGATGCACAAAAAAAGAATCAGTGGGTGTTGGAGTATTCGTTCTATCATCTATGCGAAGATCGGATTTCCGCTTTTGAAAATAAGATTGGGTGATAGAAAATCTACCGTGACCGAATAAAAAGGCAAAAAAAATGGGTAAGTTACTTACATCGCACCGCTCAACCGTCTGCCCTTGCTATCTTCCGATCCTGGGGGAGTTCAACAGGAGCTGGTCGTATAAGACTTACCCAGCGCAAATATAGAGAATCCGGTTGGTTTTGAACCAAATTTTTTAAATCAACCGAACGTGTTGAAAATGAGTCGAATTACTTCGCCCAAATGTCTACATAAACTGGCAAATGGTCGCTATATCCTCCGAGGTAATTCTTCCCTCCGTAGGTTCTATTGGGTTCCATTGTGCCATACTTCTCATTTTTCACCAGCAAAAAGTCGGCCTTTAGCACCTTCGCTTGGTTGAACCAAGTTTGGATGCCCGAACTTCCTTTTACCAATGCTTCCGATGCTATCATTTGATCCAAAAAGCCCCATTCTCCTTTGTATTGATGTGAGCCAATTCCATCTCCTTTTTGCCAACCCATCATATTATAGAGGCTGCCATTTTTGTTTGTTGAGTCAATTTCTGCTTGCAATATTTCGCGCATACTTTTGTTGGTCGGATAATCGTTAAAATCGCCCATCAACAAAATATTGGCGTTTTTCTCATTGGTTTGGATTGAATCGCACAAACGTTTGGCAGCTTTCGCCGCATCCATGCGCTTGGGTTCAGTTTCTGAAGCACCACCAGAACGACTTGGCCAATGGTTTACCACCAAATGCAGGCTGGATTTATTAGGCAACATACCCTTCACGTACAAAAGATCGCGCGTTGGCTTGTCGTTATCTACCGAGAAAACTACAGGGTATTTACCGCTCTTCACAAAAGTAAAACGGTCTTTGCGGTAAATTAATCCAACATCAATTCCTCGTTTATCAGGCGAATCATAATGAACAATCGAGTAGCCTTCTTTTTTTAAATCGGTGTTTTGCAACAAGAAATCCAACACTTTTCTGTTTTCTACCTCCGAAAAACCTACAACATCAGGAAGGTCTTCACCTCCAACGGCTCTAATCACCTGAGCAATATGTCCAAGTTTTACGTCCAACCGTTCTTGGGTCCATTTTGCTTCAGCAGAGGGCAAAAAATCAGCGTCATCAACGCCTTCATCATCCTCAACGTCGAATAAATTTTCAACATTGTAGAACATCACTCGAAACGGTTTCGGCTTTTTCTTTCCCTTCGTCAGATTAAGATTCAGCGCGAAAATCCCAGTGCAAAAAACAGCACCAACAACAAGAAGCGTATACTTATTCATACTAGTCGATTTATTGCTGCAAGTTAGAAAAGCTATGGTTACTAGCATCTTCAGTAATTGAATTAATTGTTAAGTAATTACATTTTGACTCACCTGATTTTGATTGCTTTTTTGAAGGGCAAAACGGCTTTCCGCGGTACACGGTACCCAGCTGCAATCCCTGCCCTTAAATGCTAATCGTGGTCTTGAACCTTCAATGAACATCGTTTGATAGCCTTGAAATCCCTTCAATTTCTCGTTAGATTCTTTGTGCAGAGCCTACTTTGAATTGGTCGAATTACTGAATTGTATCGATCATTTTTGTTCTGGAATTTGATTACCCGATTTATCCGTTTATATCCGTTTCTAACCGTTTCATTGTCGGATCAGGTTCTCATAATTCATTAGGTTTGCCCGGGAAGGGGATAGTTGGGTTCCCTAAAAAAATAAAATTTGTCAAGCAAGAACTTATCCATCACATGCCGTAAGAATTTAAAAATACCTGGTTTTCATCTTGATAAAATACAGCTATCCGATTTAATCGTTTATATCCGTTTCTAACCGTTTCATTGCCGGATCAGGTTCTCATAATTCATTAGGTTTGCCCGGGAAGGGGATAGTTGGGCTCCTTAGTAAAAATTAAATTTTCCGCAAAATTATCAGTATGCTTTTCTGAAAATTTGCTGCATTCCACATTATTATTGGTTTAAGGCCATACTACCTTCGGCAAAACCAATACACTTCATCAAATTTCATTTTGTTTCGCTCTCATTCTTTTTGAATGCTTGAGGATAGTCTCCCATTTATTTTGCTTTTTGTATATGTTACAATATCTATCTTAGTCAAAATTTAAGTTTCAATGAAGCAATTCTTTACTCCAATAGCCATTTTAATAGCGACCAATCTATTTGCGATCAATGTCACTTTTAGATTAAACATGAGCGGATTGCAAGGCTTCGGAACACCCGAAGTAAATGGAACATTCAATAATTGGTGTGGGGACTGTAACCCAATGTCGGATGCGAACAGTGATGGAATTTGGGAAACAACACTCAATTTGCCTTCAGGAAACTACGAATACAAATTTTCATACGATAGTTGGAGTGGTCAGGAGAACTTATCTGCCACCACAGGATGTTCAGTCACCAATGGCAATTTCACCAACAGAATTTTAAGTTTACAGTCAGATATAGTGCTTCCTATCGTCTGCTGGGGATTATGTTCCGAATGCTTGCAGCTTGAACCTGAGACTTGGCCCTTGACATGGTCAGAAGAATTCGATGGCAATCAGCTTAATCCTGAAACCTGGTCGTTTAATATTGGAACCGGTGCAAGCGGCTGGGGAAACAACGAACTTCAATATTACACCAGTGCTCCCGAAAACGCCTTGGTGAGCAATGGAAGCCTGAAAATTACCGCTAGAAACGAATTTATCAATGGAAGCAATTACTCTTCATCGAGGATCATCTCTAACAATTTATTCGAATTTCAATATGGTAGGGTAGAAGCACGCATTAAAGTACCGATGGGACAAGGCTTATGGCCTGCATTCTGGATGTTGGGTGGGAATTTCGAAACTGTGAGTTGGCCGCAATGTGGAGAAATCGATATCATGGAACACATCAACAATGAGCAAGTCGTAAGCGGAACCGTTCATTGGAACAACAACAACCATGATTATGAAGGCTCTTCAGTACCATTTACTCCGAACGATTTTCATTTGTACGGAATCGTTTGGGACCAAGAAACTGTTGTTTTTACGCTCGATAATCATCCTTATTTTGAATTTCCATTTGTTGCTACCAACAATACAGAACAGATTTTTCAAAACCCTTTCTTTTTAATTTTAAATGTTGCTGTTGGTGGAAATTGGCCCGGAAATCCTAATGGATCAACTGTTTTTCCTGCTGTTATGGAAGTAGATTATATTCGATTATATCAGAATGATGTCTCAAAATTAAATGACGATCAAACGGAATGTGATATTGTTTTGTATCCCAATCCATTTCAAAATACCTTGAATTTTTCAAAATTTAATTTATCAGGTAATACGCATATCGAAGTGCGCGATTTTACTGGTAAATTGATTCATCACTCAGTCCTAAGTCAATTGAATTATTCTGTCAATACAGAGTCTTGGAATGAAGGAATTTATCACATATCTTTTGTTACAGGTTCATCTAGAGTGTTTAATTACAAAACAATCAAGTCGAATTAATTAACATTGAATTTCACCTCGTTTTCTTTATTGAATTCAAATTATCTTTCGGCTTTTTTTAACTTTTAAACTGCTGATTAATACGTGCAATTTTATTCATGAATTATTCTCGCCACCAATATAGTTCGCCATTTAATATGGCAGTTTTTGCTGCAGGTTTAGGATTTTTTGTTGATGCGTTCGATTTGTTGCTTTTCAATGTTATCCGCATTCCAAGTCTAAAATCTTTGGGTTACAGTGGAGAAGATTTAACTTATGCTGGCGAGACTTTATTAGCCATACAAATGGCAGGAATGATGGTGGGCGGAGTTTTGAGTGGCGTTTTGGCCGATCGGAAAGGCCGAGCCACAGTGCTGTTTGGCTCAATCCTTTTGTATTCCATTGCTAACTTGGCAAATGCTGCAGTGAATGATTTCACTTCATATGCAATTCTTAGATTCTTCGCAGGTGTTGGTTTAGCGGGCGAATTAGGCGCTGGTATTGCGCTTGTTGGTGAGAAAATGACTTCAGAAAAAAGAGGTTTGGGTACAATTCTCGTTGCCACTTTAGGAGGTTTAGGTGCCATTTGTGCTGGGTTAGCTGGAGATCTACTCCATTGGCGAACTGCATATGTAGTTGCAGGTACAGCAGGTTTATTGCTTTTGTTTCTTCGAGTGAAAAATCTTGAAACTGCTATGTTCAAGAAATCTATTCAAAACGAAGGCATTCAACATGGTAATTTCTTTATGCTGTTCAAACCAACCGAGCGTCTTCACAGATTCTTGAAATCTGTCTTAATTGGTGTTCCTATTTGGTATTGCGTGGGAATGCTCATTTCATTTATGCCAGATTTAGCATCTCAAACAGGAAATATACCTGCAAATCTCGCCACCTGTTTCATTCTTTTTCAAGTTGGAATCGCATCTGGAGATCTGAGCTCAGGATTGCTTAGTCAATTCTTTAAGAATAGAATTAAAGTAATGACCTTTTATATGCTCGTTGCCTTTGTTACATGCGTGGTTTGGTTTCTCAATTTCCAATTGTGGGATATTGCGATTTCCTTGGTATTTCTTTCTTTTTTAATGGGATTTGGTTGTGGATATTTAAGCGTATTTGTTACAACCACCGCAGAATCATTTGGAACCAACTTGCGAGTTACAGCAACGTCTTCTGTTACCAATTTTATGCGAGGATCTGTTTCAATATTAATCCCACTGCAGATTTTACTCCGAAATATTTTTGATTTATCGCTAATGTATACGCTCAGTATAATTGGCGTTTTGGTTTGGCTACTTGCCTTTTATTCGGTTTTAAAATCCAAAGAAACTTTTGGACGGGATCTTGATTTCTACGAAGAATAAAAATCATTTAAACATTAAACTGAGATAAATGATGGTCCAAGTGTTTGTAAAACATATTGTTCCATTCTGTTGCAGTTAGTGCTCCAAAAGAATGAGATTCCTTGTTGTTAAATGCAGGTCCACCTATTTCTACAGCTTTTTCTAAGTAATTAATTAATCTACTTTTTTCAGCCTGAAAATCTTTGGTTGATTTAATCACAAATTCAGGTGCTGTTTGAGAGTTTCGTTTATATGGAGTTTCGTTTGTTACCAATTTCTTTACGAAGGTCTTCAACAAAAAAGCTTTCACTGCGCCTGGCTTCTTGTGTTTGGTTTCAAAGCACATCTCATAGGTAACATTGCAGTGTGCTAACATTTGTGCAACATCCATTTTTCCCCAGTTGGGAATCGATGTTGCTGATAATTGGTTAATTCTACCAACAAGTTGAAAGGTAACTTCTGATGAAAAAATGTCAGGTAATGCCATGCTATTTTACAAAGTAGGTTTGATGTTAATTTTTGTTTTGCAATAGTGTAACGTTTTTTTCAAAATCAAACAATGTGGTTCTTCTCAGTTGATACCATATAACCCAGAAATCTCGCAATGTACTTACATAGCTTATAATTGCTTGATCTTTTTCGTTTTGAGCGATCAATAAATTGGTGATTTCCATCGTTCCAATTTTATAACGGTTTCTAGCCGCTTCAAACCTTTTTTTCGCAATGGTATCGGCCTTCGAAGAGATTTCAACACTGGTTTTTAATTGTTTCACTTGCAATGCCAAACCAAAAGCATCGGTTTCTAACTGCTGCAAACTAGCAGCCGTTGATTGCAATGTCGCCTCATAGGAATACTGTGCTGATTTCTGTGCTGCCCGATTCGACCCAAAGCCGATAATCGGAATGCTAAATCCCAATCCAGCATATTGCGAATTTACCGGTGCTGCTAAAGCTTGATCGATCGTAGTGCCTGTTTGATTCAACCCGTAACTTAAAACAATATCCGATTGAGGCAATCTACTGAGCTTTGCTTCACTAAGTAGTCGGTTTGCTTGGTTGATGTTTATCTCATTAGCAATAAGATCGCTTCGATTCTTTAATGCCTCTTGCCTTGACTTTTCAGGATCTGGAATATTTACTGGTAGCTGAAGCGGAGCGAGTAAAACTATAGCATTGTCTAATTTTCCAGTGTAACGCTCCAACTGTCGTCTAGCAAGTTCCACCTGTAGTGTTTGTTGCTCAACTGAATTTCTTGCGTTGGTATAACTTAATTCAACCTGTAATAGCTCACTTTCAGCAATTTTTCCTACACCATACCTTCCTTTTGCAATTCTATAAATTGTATCATTCATTGTTTCATTTAATTCGGCATTTTTTAATTGCAATTGTGCAATATATAAATCGAAATACCTTGAAATGACTTCTGCATTTAATGCTTCAATTTGTTCTATTTGCTGTCGAGTGGCTAATTCCAATCTAAGTTTATCTTGTTTCCAATTAAATTTCTGTGTGTTAAATCGAAACAATGGTTGATAAAAATTAATTTGCAAAGGATTGGTTTGATAAAAAGTGGAATTTTCAGTGTCGAAAAAATCCCCACGATTTATTCTGCTTTCGAATGAAATAGAACCACCAGTAGCTGGTATAACCTGACTTAACGACAATCCTACATTTGAATATGCTTGCCGTACAGGAATAAATTGAAACGAACCATCAGGTTGAAGTACTTGATTAATTCTTCTTTGATATCCCGGTAAATCAGCATTTAATCTAATTTGTGGAGCTCTATTTCCCAATGCTGCCTTGTACAACCACTTATTGCTTTCATAGGTTGATTTTATTTGTTTGGCCACTGGACTGTTAGCTGTCGACTGTTCCAAGGATTGTTGTAAGCTCAATAAGGTTTGCCCATTTAGTGTTTGTCCAAACAAAAATGCACCAAATAATACTATGAGAATTTGTTTATTCATAGCGTAATGATTCAATTGGGTTTTGTTGTGATGCTTTTCTAGCTGGATAAATTCCGAAAATCAATCCGACACTTACTGATACAAAAAAGGAAATAACCACCGAAGTGCCTGAAATCACTGTTTCGATATCTGCGAATATTTCGATTAAATAAGAAAAGACAATGCCGAGGATAATTCCTAAAATGCCTCCACTTAAACTGATAACAATAGCTTCAGCAATAAATTGATACACAATATCGGCTCTTCTCGCACCAATGGCAAGGCGCAATCCAATTTCTTTGATCCGCTCAAGCACCGATGCCAACATGATATTCATAATTCCAATTCCACCCACCAACAATGAAATCCCGGCAATTACAGCCAAAACCAAATTAAATAGTTTCCTTGTTTTTTGTTCTTGTTTAAGTAGCAATTCGGGCACTACAATTTCATAATCTTCAGCACCGAAATGCCGTCTTTTTAATAGTTTGTCGATTACTTCCACTGCAGGTTCCATCGAATTGCTTTCCTGCATTGTAACTACCAAACGATCGAGCTGATTGTAATTTACAACGGCTACAGATTTACTTGAACTTTCGCCTGTTTCTTCTGCGTTGGCTTGTTCTTCTTGATACCGTTTGATTTCTTCTTTCGTTACTTCTGAACGGTTCATCACACGCATCAAAAAGGTTTGTATAGGCACATACACTTCTTGGTTCACGTTTCGGATGCTCAATTTCGACATTGATTTTTCATCCACTTTTCGGTCATCCAAAATCCCAATTACTTTGAACCATGTTCCACCACATTTAATTGGCTGCCCAATGGCTTCGGTATTTGCAAAAAGCTTCGATTGAATTCCTCTGCCAATCAAGCAAACGGGCATCGAATTTTCCCACTGCAAGTCAGAAAATGATTGTCCTTGGGTTACCGAAATTCCACTGGTTTCAAAATAGGCATTTGTAATTCCAAGTAATTTACCTTTTGTCTTTAATCCATTGGTGAAAAATACCATTTCACTCTCAATTTCGGGGCTCACCGATTTCACTCCTGGAACAGTTTGTTGAATATTTTCAGCATCTGCCAAACTTAAGCCTGGTGAGAATTTCTGGTTTTCTTGTCCGGGTTTTCGGTTCTTCTGTTCCTCTTCGGTTTTAGGCTCTGGAAGTTTTATTTTAATAACAATATTGTTGCTTCCAATTTGCTTGATTTGTTCGAGAATTTCTTTTTCAGCGCCGTTCCCAATCGCCAACATGGCAATCACAGCTGCTACACCAAAAATAATCCCCAATGATGTTAGTACCGCCCTGAAACGGTTGTTTATCATGGCATCTAAGCCATTTTTAAGATTAAAGAGGACACGTTCTCTCTCCATCTTATTCCACAATTACTGTTGATTCCTCAGGATTTCCGGTGTTTCGTTTAGCAGGTTGTGCTTTTGCCAAATGCTCGAGTAACTTCTTCTGTTCTGTAGGATCAATCCACGGTTTCGGTGGAGTTGGCTTTTGCGACAATTTCTCAGTTTCTATGCCGGTCGTATCGCCCGGAGTGCTTAAATACACTTCATCTCCAGCTTCTAAACCACTGTAAACCAATGCCGATTGATCGTTCAATGCAGCCACAAGCACTTCTTGTTTTTTGAAGGTTCCACCTTTCTTTTTCCATACGTAGCTAATCGATTTGTCGGTGGTTAACGCTTCCAACGGAATACTCATGGCTTCTTTGTAATCCTCAATATGAATGGTGTTGCTGGTAGTCATTGATGGCCGCAACGTAGAATCAGGATTCAACACATCGATCACCACTTCAAATACTTTTGCATCTTGATTCGGCCGCTGTTCTCCGATGTTGGCAACTTGAATCACGACACCTTTTAGTTTTTTGTCGGGCTCTGCATCTAAACTGATGTCGGCGGCTTGACCAGGTTTTATTTTTCGAATATCCACCTCGTTCACATAAGTCAACACTTGTACTTCACGTAAATCGGGCAGTGTAGCTACAGCTGGTTCCCATGGTGAGATGTTGCTACCTATAATTTTCTTGCTCCCATTCCAATTTTTCACATAAATCACCATGCCGTCTTTTGGAGCTTTGATGTCCATTTTTTGCAGCAAGTCATTGATTCGGTCTAATCCATTTTGGGCTTTCGACAAATCGGCATAGATGATTTCAACTTTTGTCGCTGCTTGTGCAACCTTGGTTTGATAATTCTCGACTTTTTGCTTGTAGTTCCGATCAGCTTTTTCGAGCGCTAATTGCTTTTGTTGCTGGTATGCAGGTGCTTCGTAGATCGATTGTTCAACTTCAAGTCTTGCTTCTTCGCGCGCCGATTTCAAGTTTAGTAGTTCATCTCTCGAATCGCGCAACGTAATTGCAGTATCGAGGCGAGCCTGTTTAAATTCGGATGATTTTTTATCCACCTCAAGAACTGCCTCTTGAAGCATCGTCATGATGGGCGTTTTGTCTAAGGATGCCACGAAGTCGCCTTCTTTTACCAGTGTACCTTCTGGAACTAATTCCTGAATTTTGGTTCCATTCCACATCCCCGCTTGTTGCATTTCTGCGCCAGGAGCATCAATGTTTTTCTGATTTTTAGCCTTGATTTCTCCTGTGGTTTGCACCGAGATACTGAAAAGTCCTTTCGAAACTGGTGCAGTAAGAACCAATCTTTGACTTGCTTTTGAACCTCCAAAGAAAATCAAGTAAATGGCAATGACTACAACTACAACAGCTGTAATCTGAACGATTTTTTTCTTCTTCGGTGAAGCTGTAGTTGCTTTATTCATTGTTGATTGGGTGATGAGGCAAATATATCTTTTTTAGAATAGGTGTTTATGCTTATAGATGCAACATTTTCAAACGCTTCTATGCATCTGAAATTGTTGATATTTTCATTTTTAATGATCCTTGTTTTGTTAGATGATTAATGTCTCTAAATTCTACTTTATAGGTCTTGTGTATGATCTTTTTAGCCACTTGATAAATGTGCCTTCAATAATCCCAATCCTTTTATACGAGCTACGAAGGGTGTTTCTGATGTAAACAATCGTTTCTCCATACTCTTCGTTTAAGTATAACTCTTCCTTGAAATTCAAATCTGCAAAAAGTATTTCTTGATTTGATTTTAAACTGAACCAAATCCAATTGTAACGTGACTCTAAATTGCCATTGGGTTTTCTGAATTCTACCTCTTCTACCAATTGCAATATATTTTTGTTCACATAGCTGAACTTCACTTTATAAGACTCACCTGTGAAGCTAAATTGTTCTTCACCGGTGAAGAAATTAAATATTTTAAATTTTGAAGGTGTTGAATATTTCGATGTTACATGCACGGTGCTGTCTATAATATTGGCATTTAATTCATAATCAAACCAAAATTCTCTACCATTCTTTGGGTTGATGATGGTTGTATTATATGAGTTCTTTTCCTTCACATAATAATAGTGATCATATTTATTGTAATTAATCATTTCCTTAAACTTGAATGGAATAATCATTTCTCCCGAATTCATTGAAATAACGCCCCACATTCCATCTTTTTTGCAGATCAGGTGTTTATTCGACTGTTTATAAGCCGATGCTGCATCCATGAGAAATAGCACTGGATCTTTAAATTCATCCTTAATTAAATATTCAAATTGAGGTTCTATGGCTTTAAATTTCCCCATTGAATATTCTGCCATAAACCCAAGTAAATTTCCTTTTCTAAGCTGGAAAAATTGTTTGTCTTTATTGATGATTTCATCATATACAATTTCCGATTTAAATCCGCTACCATGCTCATAAAATCCAAATTTATTGTCCTTTTTTAGAACATAAAAAAAAGTTTCATGACTATGCAGTTCCAATCGATAAATTAAATCAAACACTGCAGGAAGGATTTCCTTGTTTTGATTGTCTACAATGCCAAATTTATCGCCTACTTGATCGATTCTCTGTGCATGTAAAAATGCCAAATTCATGCACAAAATTATAAGTACAACCAGATGCTTCATTTTAATTGATTTGAGAATCGATAATGCCCAATAATTTTGTAATTGAAAAGAAAGTCTTCCAGAACCTGCCCAGCGCCTACGTTATGGATGATTTTATGCCGTTTTTTATCGCTGGTGAATTGGTCCGACACCAAGCCAATGTGTGTAATTCCTCCGCCCAAATTCCAACACACAATATCGCCTGGTAGGTAGTCTTCTGCTTTGATGCTTGTGCTTAATTTCTGTCCCTTTCGTTCAAAAAAGACCATTAAATTGGGTACTCTGCGGTGGTCGATATTTTTATCGGTCGATTTTAATCCCCAGTTTTTAGGGTACAATCCAAAATGAGCCTTCATATCTTCATGAACCAACTGCTGTAAATCGATGCCCATTTTACGGTATGCTCGAATTATTACATCAGTGCACACGCCTTTATCCGCTGGCACATCCCCGTTAGGGTAAGCAATTTTAAAATACTGAGGATCGTAGGTTACTCGATCATTTGTGAGCTTCTTTGCTTCTTGAGCCAATTTCATTTGAAATGCTTCTTGGGCCACAGCCTGCTTCAAACATGCAAAAGCTGCAACAAGAAAAAGCAATTTAATCCAACGAAGTTGATTCATTTTAGCGCGATATAGGTGAACAAATCTAAGATTTTGGAGTTCATTTTCTTCTACGGAACTGGATTTTCATAGCTGTTGGAACATCCACATCACATCAATTTCATCTTACATTTGCCGCATGGAACTCAATATTCAACGCCCAAGAAGGAACCGTCAATCCGAAGCAATTCGTGGAATGGTGCAAGAAACACGCATTCATCCCGACAATTTGATTTTGCCATTTTTTCTACTCGATGGAACCAACAAGAAAGAAGAAATTGCTTCCATGCCGGGCGTTTTCCGCTATACCATTGATCTTGCCTTAATTGAAGCGAAAGAGTGCTTTTTATTGGGATTACGCAATTTTATTTTGTTTCCAGCTATCGATGAGCAGCACAAGGACAAATACGCCACTTGGAGCTATCATCCGAATTGTTTCTATTTAAAAGCCATCCAAGCTTTCAAGTCTGAACTGCCTGAATGCACCGTTATTACTGATGTAGCGATGGATCCATACAGTTCAGATGGCCATGATGGAATCTATCAAGAAGGTAAAATCTTGAACGATGAAACCTTGGCAGTGTTGGCTAAAATGGCCGTTGCACAGGCACAGTCCGGAGCTGATATCATGGGGCCTTCAGATATGATGGACGGTAGAGTAGGGTACATCCGCCAAGCACTTGATGCGGCCGGATTTACACATGTTTCTATTATGAGTTACACCGCAAAATACGCTTCTTGCTTCTATGGGCCTTTCCGTGATGCATTGGATTCAGCACCGAAGCATGGCAATAAACTCAGCTACCAGATGCATCCTGCCAACAAACGAGCTGCAATCATCGAAGCTAAGTTAGACGAAGCTGAAGGTGCCGATTTCTTGATGGTGAAGCCTGCTTTGTCTTACCTAGACATTATTGCTGAACTTCGTCAGAATTCTTCTTTGCCTATCGTAGCCTACAATGTAAGTGGCGAATATGCCATGATTAAAGCCGCTGCCGAAAAAGGTTGGGTGGATGAAAACCGTGCAATCGATGAAGTACTTACTTCGATCAAGCGCGCCGGGGCGGATATCATCATCACCTACTTTGCCAAACAATATGTGATTACACAAGCAGGACTGAAATAGACTTTCACTAATGTATAGCTTGGGATTTCTCTCGTAGAAATCTGGTAGCGAATGAGTGTTTTGGTATTCACTCAATCTTTACTTTTGCGCAGAATTTACATGGAGTCTAGAAACCATTCACAAACAGGGCCGAACCGAAAAGCCAAAAGAGTAGGAAAAAAAT
This sequence comes from Flavobacteriales bacterium, assembly GCA_040403315.1. Taxonomy (GTDB): domain Bacteria; phylum Bacteroidota; class Bacteroidia; order M30B66; family M30B66; genus CAMCXT01. The sequence continues at coordinate 13,563 of JBBAKX010000010.1, read as the reverse complement.
AGTACCCAAAATGAAACTAAGAAATTTTCTAATTGCAACAATTACTGTATTGTCTATTGCCTTTACATCAAGCTGCAGCAAAGAAGACCGTATCGAAAAGAATTTATGGAACAAAGGTGGTGATTGGAATATGGAAAGTATTACAGTAAACCAAACCAGCACCAATCCAATCGACAATTTCTCAGAAACAATTCCAAATGCTGGTTCATTCTTGTTTAAAGAAGATGGAAGTGGTTTTGTAACTTTTACAATAGATGGAGATACTGAAATCTTACCTTTTAACTATTCAAATACTGAAAACAAGCTCACGTTGATTATCGACAGTGAAACAAGAGTTTTCGACCTTGTATGGGAGAAAAATGAAATTGATCTTGCTATCACAGAGAATTACACTGCAAATGGAGCTTCAATTACATACAAAGAAAATTACTCGTTGAAGAAAAAATAAACTCGAATTTTGAGTCAATGAAGGTTGATTGAGAAACGTACTTGAATGTTTCTCAATCAACCTTTTTTATTTGAATGAAGTTGAAGAAATGAATTCTCTCAAGAGATTGTTTTGTCCAATTTACTTCAACCATTTTTCAAGATTCTTTCTTGCCTCCTCGGTTGAGTAAGTTTCTCCATTGTCGCTTTGTTCAAGACCGATTTCAATTTTTTGAAGAAGCACAATACGTTCACTAACTTCTTCAATTGAAAACTTATCGGGCATATTTTCTATCGACTTGATGATTTTTTCCTTTGTAAGCATGACTAAGTTTTGCTTTGATTCAAATCTAGTAAATCTCCCTAAACAAGAATTGCTGATCAGGAAAACAGCTTCAAATGGTCAAAACAAGTATTCAATTTTCAGCCCTACCCAGCAGCAAACATTGGCACCAAAAACGGATCTTGGTCGAAAAGTATCTGCTCAACCAATCTTTCTGTAATGTCTGGATAATGAACCTTAGGAACATAACTGCTATTCATCCACTTTTTTAAGGCTGGAAGAATCGAAGCGTTAAACGTTTTTGCAGTTGGAATACCCAACGATTTCAAAGCTTCTGCATTACACTGCTGCTCGTATTGACCTTTGATCGGAATCACGAACAGTTTCTTGCGCAAATACATCGCTTCAGCAGGAGATTCGAATCCAGCACCTGTTAACAAACCACTGCAGCTCGACAAACTCTGTGTGAAGCTGTCGTGGTTCACCGGACGAATGGTGATATTCTTATCGATATATGGAAACTTGATGTTTCGTGAGAAAATCTCCCAACGAACTTCAGTAATTTCATGTAAAACATCCATCAACAGTTTATCAGATACAGCAGGCAAATACACTGTAAAATGACCGTTGTTGGATGTTTCTAAAGTCCTAATTTCTTTTCTAATAACAGGTGTAAATATATAATCGTCGTAATTCTTAAAATGTAAACCTACAGCATAGCTCGCAGGCGCATATTGACTCATAATAAGTTTTGCCATTGGCGCCCAAGTTCCCGGTTTGGGACACAAATCGCTCAACAAAGAAACTTGGTGCGAAAATGAAATACATGGAACATTGCGGTACCATGCAGCCCAAGCCGAAATACTTTCAAAATCATTTATAATTAAATCGTAATCCTGAACTGGGAAATCACGAATTTCTTTGGTAAGTCTAATAAAGTTTGTCTTTTTCAACATTTCCCAATAGCTTAAACCGCCGCTATTGTTGTACTGTAAACTAAGACCCTTGCTACGGTATTTAACTGGATATGATAAATTCAAATTAGAATTTGATCCACTCAACATAATGTCCACATCGGCCATTTTGCGGAGGATAGGAAGTACTTCTCTTGCTCTGCTTATGTGCCCATTACCTGTTGCTTGTATGGCATACAATACTTTCATGCTGCTACTTCTTGCTTTGTTAATGAGTTTAATACTGCATACACCGACTGTGCATCAGCAAATGCCTGTTTAACTTGTTTCTCAGTAAATTTTACTTTTTTATTTTCGAAAAGCTTAGCAAATTCTACAATTTCCCATGCGTGGTTGTTGTATTCTAATGCTGTTAAATTCTCAATCCAATCGCCGCTATTTAAATATTCTACACTTCCTTTTGAATTCTTAATAGTTCGCTGTGCTGGTTGGTGAATATGGCCACAAATTACATAGTCGTAACCTTGATCTATAGCGTGTTCTGCTGCAATTTGCTCGAAATCACCAACGAATTTTACCGCTTGTTTTACACCCGCTTTGATCTTCTTCGAAATCGAAACTTTCTCTCTGCCGGTTTTTTCTAAAATCCAATTCACTGCCCGATTAAACAATATCAAATAGTCGTAGCTTTTTCCAGCAAACTTCGCTAACCATTTTCCGGTATTCACCGATAAATCGAATACGTCGCCATGGAAAATCCAGGCTTTCTTGCCGTCTATTTCTAAGATGAGTTTGTCTGCCAAAGTGAAATTCCCCATGTGCAGATCGCTGAATCGACGAAGCATTTCATCGTGGTTGCCTGTGAGATAGTACACTTTCGTGCCCGTCATCAACAAACGCATAACTTCTTGTAAAACCTGATGATGTGCTGCTGGCCAATATCGTTTCGAAAATTGCCAACCATCAATAATATCGCCGTTTAAAACTAAAATCCTTGGTTGTATGCTTCTTAAGTACTGAATAAGCTCGTCGGCGTGGCAACCATAAGTTCCCAAATGAACATCCGAAACTACCACTAAATCAACTGGCCGTGCTTGCATAGCTTTTTGCATTGGATTTTGTTTTGATAAATTTCATCCTACTAAGTCACCCCCAAGTATGCTGCATTTCAGCATTACGTTAATTCCTGTTTAAGCAGATATTTCAATAAATTCACCTACTCAAATCTCCACTCTCATCATTTGCCCTATTTATGAGCTATTCAGGACTTTCGCAGTTTAAACAATTTGTTAAGGCACTGGTTTATAAACAATTCGTTGTTGGTAGCATTGTGCTGATTTCTGGATGCTCTTCACCGAATCGCTTCTCCGATAGCAAGATCATTCAGGTGTATGAAGCCCGAGATCAACGCAACCTCGAATTGCTGGTTGAATTTCTCAGTAACCCCGACAAAAAAATCAGAGCCGAAGCTGCCCGTGCCTTTGCATCCATTCCGGATTCCTTGCTCAGCTACAAATTGGCACCTGCACTTGTGAAAGAACAAGATGAAGATGTTCTGCTGGAATTGGCATTTTCGATCGGACAAACCGGAGGCATTGTGCAAACACTTCCGTTGTTGACTGAATTTGACAAGTTCAAATCGGTGGAATTAAAGTCGGCACTGTGCATTTCACTCGCAAAATGCGGACATGCACAATTTATTGGTCAACAACTAAAAAAGAAGGAATTTCCTGATGAAGTGCTTGCAGAGGCTGCATTTTATTTGGCACGTGCAGGAAAACTAAAAGATCCAGAATTATTAATTCCCATATTCAAGCTTGCTGAAAAAGACAATCAAATCGGTTTTTATGCAGCCTACGCAATTTTACGCTCAGGAATTCAATTGGACGGGAAGGTGCCTCAAATAACAAAATTGATTTCCGAAACCACCAATCAAGAAGCACGTTTGGCGCTGATTCAATCTTTAAATCGATGCGATTCTACTGCCATTATTACATTGAATAAATTGTTCGATCAAGCAGCTGGCGATGAGAATTATTTAGAAAGATTAGCAACCATTAGAGCAGCATCGAAATTACAATTTTCAGTATCGAAGCCTTTGCTTCTGAAAGGTTTGATCGACCCCAATCACCACATCAGAGATCAAGCTTCCATATATGTTGCAGAAAAGCCTGATTTTTTCGACAATGCCTATTTATTGATGCGGTTTACAGCCGAAGATTTTGCATTGGTGAAATATCGTTTTGCTGGAATGTTATTGAAAAAAAGCGATTTTTCTCAAAAGGATAGCTTATCTAAATTGTTAAAGAATAGCTTCCATGCAGAACTTGATGAATACAAGCAAGGATACATCCTTTCTGCATTGTCGGGGCATTTCAACAATCTTTCTTTTCTCGAGGAAGTTTCCTTTTCAACCCCAAGTATTTTATTGCGCGAATTTGCTTTTTCAGCCTTATTGAATTACCGGAAATCGGAAAACTTTATTCAGTATTCAAAAGAATGGTTAAAGGTTTCTCCAACAACGCTAACCGATCATTTTGCCAAATTACTCCAGAATGCCATCGAAACCGGCGATGTGAGCATGGTGGCAATTTCATCGGAGCTGATGCGCGATACAACATTATTGAATAAATACTCTGCTCAAATGCCAGTGTATTATTCCAATTTGGAATTCATGCAGCAAACGCTTGAGAAACTCATTTTGCCGCGCGATATCGAAGCGTATGGAGAATTACTTAGAACGATGAGGATGTATATTGGAAGTCCAATAGATGGCAACTTAAAGGCCGATTATAACAACCCAATCGATTGGGAATATCTGCAGCGCATTCCAAGTAACCAACAGATTGAATTTGTAACCTCTGCAGGAAATATTGTAGCCGAATTGTGGGTAGATGATGCACCTGCAACGGTTGCTTGGTTTATGAAATTAATTGAAAAGGATTTCTATAAATTAAAACGTTTGCACCGTGTTGTTCCCGGTTTCGTGATTCAAGACGGTTGCCCGCGGGGGGATGGCTTTGGTAGCACAATGGAAACAATCCGCAGCGAATTCTCGCGCCGTAGCTTCGATGCAGGGGTGTTGGGAATGGCTTCAGCTGGACCAGATACCGAGAGCTGTCAGTGGTTTATTACCCACAATGCTACACCGCATTTAAATGGGCGATATACCGCATTTGGCAGGGTAGTGCAGGGTATGGAAGTCGTGCACAAATTAAAAATCGGAGATGTAATTCAGGAAATTAAAATCCTGCCGTAATTATTTCTTGATTTTATCGAGAACAATCATTTTTTCTAGCGTGAAAGTGCCTTCTGCTGAAGCTTTTAGGAAGAAATCGAATTCGTAAGTTTTGAAATTCGGATTTGAAACTTTAATTGAATAATTCCGGTTGCCTTCGAGCGTGCTAAAATATTGACCATTTTCATCGCTGTTCACCACTGTTGCTTTACCACTTTCACGGTCGGTGATTGTTAATTCAATTTCGATTGTTTCACCAGCATTTGAATCGATAATCTTTCCTGAAACAATCGAAATTGGAGGACCTTTCGGTACAATTGCTTCCACTTTGCTTTCGCTTACTGCCTCAGCTTCTTTTTTCAAGGCCGAGAAATCAATCTCGTAAATATCTAAATCGCCTGTTCCGCCATCGCGGTTCGAGCTGAACCAAGCCGTGCGACCATCGGTGCTCATGCAGAAGAAACGCTCGTCGCCATTGGTGTTGATTGGGTATCCTAAATTCTCAGGAGCCGACCATTTGCCATCTACCAAAGAACTTTTGAAGATATCGTAACCTCCCAATGCTTTCGGACTGTTTGATGCGAAATACAACGATTGGCCATCAGGGTGAATGAAAACCCCAATTTGATCGTGTTCATCGTTGATCATTGGTCCAAGATTTACGGCCTTGCCCCATTCGTTCTTGCCTTCGCGCTTACTCATGTAGATGTCGCCCATCCCGAAGCCGCCTTTCGGACGTTCAGAAACGAAATACAACGTTTTTCCATCTGGCGATACACAAGCAGAACTCTCGAAATAACTCGTGTTTACGTCACCTTCTAACCTCGCAGCCTTGCCCCATTTGCCGGTTCTACCGATTTTAGAGATGAAAATTTCTCCCGATCCTGTGAAGCCTGTGTTGCGGTAAACGTAAATCTGTTTCCCATCGGGCGAAAGACTCATATTGGCATCGTGGCCATCTTCGTTTAGCTGCCCGGGCACGCTCTCCGCTTCTAACCATTTTCCGGTCATCGAATCTTTTACAGCGATGTAAATATCTTCGTAAAATTTGCCGTCTTCTGGATCTTGTTCTTTCCCAACACTTTCAGGACGACGGCTTGTGAAAATCATTGTTTTTCCATCTGCCGAAACCGATGGATTGTATTCTGGATATTCTGAATTGATCTTATCTCCAATGTTTCTAATCTGAACATTGATAGGCTTTTTCATCATTTCTGATGCATTTTTGCACTGCTGGATATATGCAGCGGCCTCATCTTTTTCGTCGGTCTTTTTGGGTTGTTTTTCTAGGTATTGCTGATAGGCTTCAACCGCCAAATCAAGATTGCCTAAAATCTGCTGCGCTCTACCCACAAAAAAGTACTTTTCAGGATCTTCATTTGGGTTTAATTGGATCGATTTATTCAAGCGATCTAGCGCGTCCATGTAGTTCTTCAGGTGATAATTGCACTCACCACTCATGAAATACAATTCGGCTGTTGTAGTGTCGCTTTTTTCTAAGTCGCGCATCACCCGCATTGCTGCGAAATAATCACCACCCATCATCATGTTTTTCACTCTGATGAGTTGAACTTTACTGGTCCCATTGTCGCTCAAATGGGCGGAAACAGGGTTAGCATTGGATAAAAATGCAAACAATGACAATGGCAAAATCCATCTCATACCTTTCAGTTTTAGCTGATTAAAAATAGTTCTTTTCACGTTTTATAAGTCATCAAGATTACTCAACATCTGTAAAAATGTTTCGAGCCCTTTCTGTTTCGACGAATCGAACGTGTAAGAAATAGAATGCGTAAGGTAATTTTTTACTTCGAAATAATCAGGATATTGATCAAGAACATCTTCAGCAGCTTCTTCCGCTTGCGAAATCCCCATATTTAAGGCATTGTTTAGCTCCACTTCGTGGGATGGCGAGATTGGCTTTAGGCTGATCCACAGAGCAAACACAAAGGGCAAGCCCGTAAATTGTTGCCAACATGTTGCCAAATCGTACACGAATGGATGTTTCATCGATTCACCGAAAGCCCGGTCTCCGATCACCACCGCTGCGGTTTTTCCACCAACATGATCTAAGTAGTTCTCAGGTGCTTCCATGAATTCCGGCTGATGCTTCCAGAAACGCTTCATCAACACCCTGCACAAGGCCACCGAGGTGCGCGATTGGTAATCCAAATAAACCTTTTCGATCTGCTCCACCGGAACATCACTCACCAACAACACCGATCGAACGGGCTCTACCGCGCCAATGCACGTGTCACCAATTATATAGTATTCCTTCAGCTTGGCCAAAATCGCCACTGGAACCAAACCAATATCCGCACGGCCTTCTAACAATGCACGCGCACATTCGGCCGGATAATAAGGATCAATCTGAAAGCGATCGGATGCCATCAATCCACTCAAGCGCAAGCCCCGCATAAACGGCGCGGTGTTCAAATAATTCACTATGGCAACCTTGATCATCGACGCAAATATAAAGGCATTCAGCCCATACAGTGAAGAAGTTTTTTCAGCTCCTCCTTAACAATCTGTTTGTATATTAGTTTACTTTGCGAACTGTTAACTAGTGCAACTAACATGAAGATAACCAGCATCCGCTGTCCCGATTTACCACTTAGCCGCCGCATCGCAATGATTCTCAAGCAGTATCACGGACAAATGCGGAAACACATCCAGCATCCACTGGCGGGTAAATACTATCCACTTCTATTGCGGCTCGACAGCAAAGCAGGCCACATTACCCAACAAGATCTGGTCGAATACCTCGGCATCGACAAAACTTCCATGGTGCGCATCATCGACGAATTGGTGCAGGCCAACCTGATCAGCCGCGCGCCACATCCAGCCGATAGGCGGTTTCATCAAATTCTACTCACCGATTCCGGCAAAGCACTCATCCCTGAAATTCGAGTGGCCATCAACTTGGTGAATACTTCTATGATGAACGGCTTATCCACCGCCGAATCCGACCAATTCATCCTCTCACTTCAACATATCCAAGACAACCTAAACCAACTCGACCAATCGCCCAACAACGATTGTTTACCTGCTTCTTTAAAAGTTGATTAACATGAAAAGAATCCTCATTATTTTACTCGTTATCGGTTTGGCCATGGGTGCAAAGTTTCTGTTTTTCCCCGGAAACACTGCCGCTGAATCTGCCAAAGGAGGAAACCCCAAAGGGCCATCGCCTGCCAAAGTATATGTCGTAAATCCGCAACCACTCGAGCAAACCGTTCAAGTGCCGGGCGTGGTACTGCCCACCGAAAGTGTCGATCTCATGCCCGAATCATCGGGGCGCGTTACGGGCATCTTTTTCACCGAAGGCAAGGCGGTTTCTAAAGGACAACTGCTGGTGAAGCTCAACGACGCCGAATTGCAGGCGCAGCTTTCGAAGGTAAAACAACAAGCGAAAGTGCAAACCGACCGCCTCAACCGGCTCAAGAAGCTGCTCGAAATCAACGGAACTTCCCGCGAGGAAGTTGAACTTTCCGAAACGCAAGTACAAGGCCTACAAGCCGATATAGACCTCATTGCTGCACAAATTGCCAAAACAGAAATCAGAGCACCTTTTTCGGGAACCATCGGTTTGCGCCGAATTTCCGAAGGCGCATTCATCTCGCCGGGCACCAAGGTAGCCACGCTGGTTGAAGGTGCACAGTTGAAACTTTCGTTTTCGCTTCCAGGTTTTCAGGCAGTGCAAGTGGATCAAAATGCAACGGTGTATTGCCGTTTCGCAGGCGATTCGACAGTGTACAAAGCCCAGATTTTTGCATCCGATGCCATTGCATCCGACCGTTCACGGCTCGTAGAATTCAAATCCACTTTTGTGGGCAATCCGAAAGGCATGATTCCGGGCAGAAGTCTCAACGTTGACGTGCCTTTGCGCACCGTTCCAGCAGCTTTGATGGTGCCTACGCAAGCCATCATCCCCATCCTGAAAGGCCAAAAGGTTTTTATCGCAAAAAACGGTATTGCCGAGGAACGGAAAATCATTACATGCTTCAGGAACGAAGCGTTTGTGGAGGTTGTTTCTGGGCTGCAAGCGGGCGACAGTGTGATCACCACCGGAATTATGTCGCTCAAGCAAGGCAGCGAGTTGAAAATCATTCCTTCAAAACCTAAGAAATGAGCAGTTTATCTACCATCAGTATCAAGCGCCCGGTACTGGCCATTGTGATGAACCTCATCATTGTGCTGTTCGGGGCTATTGGTTATACGTATTTAGGTGTTCGAGAATTTCCATCGATCGATCCTCCGGTGATTACTGTTCGAACCGGCTACACGGGCGCAAGTGCCGATGTGGTTGAAAGTCAGATCACCGAACCGCTCGAAAAAGCACTCAACGGCATCGAGGGCATCCGAAGTATTTCGTCGGCTTCGAACCTAGGCAACTCGACCATCACGGTCGAATTTTCGCTAGGAACCAACCTGGAAGCCGCTGCCAACGATGTGCGCGACAAGGTGGCACAAAGCGTTCGGAATCTTCCGCAAGACATCGACGGTTTGCCTACCGTTACCAAGTCGGATGCGAATTCGGATGCCATCATAAGCCTCACCGTGCAGAGCAATACCAAATCGCAACTCGAAGTGAGCGATTATGCTGAGAATGTGATTGGAGAACGTTTGCAAACCATCCCCGGCGTGAGTTCCTTGCAGATTTGGGGACAAAAACGCTACGCGATGCGCTTGTGGCTCGATCCCCAAAAGATGGCTCAACTGGGCATTACTGGTCAGGATGTGCGAACGGCTCTGGTGGCGCAGAATGTAGAACTCCCCGGAGGGAAAATTGCCGGAAATATGACCGAACTCAGCGTGCGCACCACAGGCCGATTGAGCAATCCCGAAGAGTTCAACGATTTGATTGTGCGCAATACAGGCAACGAAATTGTTCGTTTGCGCGATTTTGCTGAAGCCCGGCTCGGTCCTGAAAACGAAGAAACGATCCTCCGCCAAAGCGGAACGCCGATGGTTGCCGTGGCATTGAGTCCGCAGCCTGGCGCCAATTACCTCGATATTGCCAACGAATTTTACAAGCGGGTGGATGATATCAAGAAGGATCTCCCTGAAGATTACACACTCAACATTGCGCTCGACAATACCCGATTTATCGAGCAAAGTGTGGTGGAAGTGGGCGAAACCCTGCTCATCGCGATCATTTTGGTGGTCCTGATTATCTTCCTGTTTTTCCGCGATTGGGTGATTGCTTTTCGACCACTCATCGATATTCCGGTGTCGCTCATCGGTGCGTTTTTTATCATGTATTTGATGGGCTATTCGATCAACGTGCTTACCCTGCTGGCGATCGTGCTAGCAACCGGTTTGGTGGTGGATGATGGCATTGTGGTAACGGAGAACATTTTCCGCAAGACCGAAGAGGGCATGTCGCCCATGGAAGCTGCGATTAAAGGCTCGAACGAAATTTTCTTCGCGGTGATTTCAACCTCGGTAACCTTGATTGCCGTGTTTATGCCCGTGATTTTCCTCGATGGATTTGTGGGCCGTTTGTTCCGCGAATTCGGTGTGGTGTTGGCTGGTGCAGTAGCAATTTCGGCCTTTGTGTCGCTCACCCTCACACCGATGCTCAATGCCTATTTGGTGAAGAAAAACAAGAAGAAAACCCGATTCTACGAAGCCACCGAGCCCTTTTTCCAGCGCCTCGATTTGGGCTACCGAAATTTGCTTGAGAAATTCATGCAGAAACGCATGCGCGCCCTGTATATCCTTGCAGTTTCGGTCGCCTTGTTGCTTTTCTTCTATCCGAAATTACAAACCGAATTATCGCCATTGGAAGACCGCAGCTGGCTTCGACTACAGGTTACAGCGCCCGAAGGAGCATCGTACGAATACACCGACAATTACCTGTTGCGTGTAACCGATTTTGTAACCGATTCGGTGCCCGAAACCAAGGTATTGCTCACTGTTACAGCGCCCGGTTTTAATGGTTCTGGAGCCGTTAACACGGGATTTGTGCGCATGGTATTGAACGATCCATCCGAACGGAAAAGATCGCAGCAGCAAATTGCGCAATACATGCAGAAATCGCTCGGAAGATTTCCAGAAGCCCGTACCTTTGTGATTCAACAGCAAACCATTTCGGCAGGAGGTTTTGGCGGCCAGCCGATACAGTTCGTGATTCAAGCGCCCGATTTCGAAGCCTTGAAGAATGTGTTGCCGAAATTTGTGGATGAAGCCAACAAGACCGGTGTTTTTCAAGGATTGGATGCGAATTTAAAGTTCAACAAGCCCGAACTGAGCGTATCGATCGACAGGAACCAAGCGGCAGTGCTGGGCATTTCGGTGCAGGACATTGCACAAACCCTTCAGCTGGCATACAGTGGTGGGCGTTTGGCATATTTCACGATGGATGGAAAGCAGTACCAAGTGATTGGGCAGGCGAACCGGATCAACCGCGACGATCCCACCGACTTGAAGACCTTGCAGATCCGCACCGCATCGGGCGATTTGGTTCCATTGGAGCAGGTGGTAAAGGTGGAAGAAGTGAGCAGTCCGCCCCAGCTTTTCCACTACAACCGATACCAGAGTGCGACCATATCTTCCGGGCTTGCCCCGGGCAAAACCATTGGCGACGGCATAAAAACCATGAAAGAAGTGGCTTCGAAAGTGCTCGACGATTCGTTCTCGACCACCACCACTGGGGCATCGAGAGATTTCGAGGAGAGTTCGTCGAACATCCTGTTTGCGTTTCTGCTCGCCTTGTTGCTCATTTATTTGGTGTTGGCGGCACAGTTCGAAAGCTTCAGAGATCCATTGATTATCATGATTACCGTTCCGCTTGCCTTGGCTGGTGCGGTGTTTAGCTTGTGGTACTTCAACCAAACGAGCAATATTTTTAGTCAGATCGGAATTATCATGTTGATCGGTTTGGTTACCAAAAACGGCATTCTGATCGTTGAATTTGCGAACCAACTGCAGGAAAAAGGCCTTCCGAAAGCCGAAGCCATCATCGATGCTGCACAGGCGCGTTTGCGGCCTATTTTAATGACCACCTTGGCCACTGCGCTGGGTGCTTTGCCGATTGCCTTGGCCTTGGGCGCAGGATCGGTAAGCCGCATGGGGATGGGGATTGCGATTATCGGCGGTTTGCTGTTTTCGTTGATCTTGACCCTGTTTGTGATCCCTGCATTTTATACCATGATATCTTCTAAAAAAGTGAAGCATGAACAAGTTGATTAGTCTATTATTTTTTATGCTGAGTGCCGTTTTGAGCAACCTGTTTGCACAGGAGATGCTTACTGCAGAAGCGGCAGTGGAGGCGGTTTTGAAGAATGGCTATGGCATCCGCATCGCCGAGCAGCAGTGGGAAGCATTGAAGACCGATGCCACCCGCGGAAATGCTGGTCAATTGCCATCGGTGGGTGTTTCGGCAGGTGGAAATTTGCAATCGACCAACATCAACCAGGAGTTTTCGAACGGTACCGTGATTGTGCGCAATGGAGTAGGGGCGAGCACCTTGAATGCGGGCCTCAATGCCTCGTGGATGCTGTTTAACGGCAAGCGGATGTTTGTAACATACGACCGTTTGAAGATGGCCGCTGCGGGTGGAGAATTGCTGTGGAAGCAGGAAGTGGAAACATCCATTCGGGAAGCCTTGGAAGTGTATTATACCTTGGTGCAGCTCAACATGGAAATCAAGGCGAGAAATTCGGCTTTGGTTCTCACCAACGAGCAGTTGTTGATTGCAGAGCGGCGGTTTAGCCTTGGTTCGGGCGACAAGCAGGCGGTGCTCCAGTCGAAGATTGCCCGCAACGACATCCAATCGGCCATTTTGCAGCAGAAGCAGCAATCGGATGCCTTGAAGATTACCCTTAACCGTTTGATGGGGCGTGAAGTGAATATGGAGTTTGCCGTGCCCGATTTGGTGGAGCACCGCAACGATCTCAACCTAGCGGCTTTGCAGTTGGAGTTAGACAAGCAGAACATCCGTTTGGCCTTGCAGCGCAATGTGGTGGCGCAACAGCAGTTTGGTGTGCAGGAAGCCAAAGCCGATTTGCTGCCTACCTTGCAGCTCAATACCGCCTATGGCTTGAACCGCAACCAGAGCGAAGGCGGATTTTCGTTGTACAATTTTAGTCAGGGTCCATCGGCGGGCTTGGCTTTGAACTGGAACCTGTTTAATGGAGGCGCGGTGAAGCGCAATGTGGCGCAGCGGCAGATCGTGTTGCAGCAGGCGCAATTGCAGCAGGCGCAGGTACAGTTGGAAGTGCAGGGCGAATTGTTTACGGCATGGAGGAACCTCGAAAGTTGGAAGCAGCGCCAGGTGTTAGAAGACGAGAATTTGCAAGCGGCGGAGGAGAGTTTCGTCTTGGCGCAGGAGCGGTTTAAGTTGGGGATTGCGGCTTTGTTGGAGGTGAAAGATGCGCAGCGATCGTTCGACGAGGCGATATCGCGATCGGCAGGGGCGAAAGTGCAGCGCAAGTTGGCCGAAATTGCGTTGTTGCAGGTAAGCGGGCGGTTACAAACCCGATAATACCAAATTGAACACTTTGGTTATTAACGATTTGCAACAAAATTCCATCTTTTTTAACGCAAAAGTTTGGATGATTTAATTTAGAAAGTATATTTGCAGCCCGATTCACCAAGGTGATCGAGAAGGGAGTTTAGCTCAGCTGGTTCAGAGCATCTGCCTTACAAGCAGAGGGTCACTGGTTCGAACCCAGTAATTCCCACAGAATAAAAAA
>JBBAKX010000009.1:47449-88658 GCA_040403315.1 Flavobacteriales bacterium | reverse complement strand
AAGTAGAAAGGGGAAAGTAGAAAGGGGAAAGGAGAAAGGGGAAAGTAGAAAGGAGAAAGGAATTGCAAAGCCCAATTAGCTTCCTCGCAGCCGTGGACTTTAAACTTTGGAAATAAGGTTAATTGGGAGGGAGTGTGGGTACAACGTGTTTATTCTTAAGTACTCAGTCTTGAGTCTTAAGTACTAAGTCTTAAGTAGAAAGGTGATTTATTACGAACGACTCATGACTACAGACTAGGTACTACAGACTAATGACTCTGGACTAAAGACTAAGTACTAAAGACTAACCTTCCGCCTCCTGAAACTGCAACTCATACAGCTTCCTGTATTTCCCGTTCTGGGCGAGAAGCTCCTGGTGGCTACCCGATTCGATGATGTTTCCTTGGTCCATCACGAGGATTAAATCGGCTTTTTGGATCGTTGCCAAGCGGTGCGCAATGATGATCGAGGTTCTGTTTTTTGTTACTCGCTCGGTGGCGAGGCGGATCAATTCTTCCGTTTCTGTGTCAACCGATGAAGTGGCTTCGTCGAGCACCAAGATGGCAGGATTGTAAAGGAATGCTCGAATGAAAGCAATCAGTTGGCGCTGACCAGCACTGAGCATCGCGCCGCGCTCCATCACGTTGTAATGGTATCCGCCGGGAAGGCGATGGATAAACTCATCTGCACCGATTTCTCTAGCAGCCGCTTCTATGTCGGCACGTGAAACATCCGGATTGTTGAGGCTGATGTTGTTCGCAATACTGTCGGAAAACAAGAAAACATCTTGAAGCACGACTGCGATATTCTGTCGTAAAAACTGTGTTGGATATTCACGCAAGTCATGCCCATCCACACAAATTCGACCTTTTTGGTATTCGTAAAAACGGTTGATCAAATTGATGATCGTAGTTTTTCCCGAGCCAGTTGCGCCTACAATGGCAACGGTTGTGCCCGGTTTGGCTTCGAAACTTAGATCTTTCAAGATCCAGTTTTCATCTTGGTAGGCCATCCAAACATTTTCGAACTTGATGGCTCCATTGATTTCTTTCGGAACATAAGTGCCTGTGTCGGCAACATGTTCTTGCTCATCGAGCAGATTAAATACACGTTCTGAACTCACCATGCCCATTTGCAAGGTGTTGAAACGGTCGGCCAAGGTTCTGATCGGGCGAAACAACATGTTCACGTACAGTGTAAAAGCCACCAAATTACCAACGGTGAATGTTCCGTCGATTACGCCACGCGCGCCCAACCAAATCAACAAACCAATAGAAACTGCCGATAGGATTTCAACAATCGGAAGGAATATCGAGTAGTGCCAAACCGAACGAATGTGCGCAGCGGCGTGTTCCTTGTTGATCTCCTTGAATTTCTTGAGTTCGGCATCCTCCTGATTGAAGATTTGAACCACATTCATTCCTGTAATGTGCTCCTGAACAAACGTATTGATCCGCGCCACTTGTGTTCTCACATCCTGAAAGGCCGATTTGATGCCGTTTTTGAAAATATTCGTTGCCACCAACAACAGTGGAATGGTCGAGATCGAAATCAAGGTTAACCGCCAATCTGTAACAAACATCACGGTAAGCACAACAGTAAGTTGAAGGATATCGCCAAAAACAATCACCACGCCTTCTGTGAAAATGCTGGCTATCGTTTCAATGTCGCTCACCACGCGGGTAACGAGCATTCCGATTGGGTTTTTATCGAAATACTGAGTCTTTAAATTCAGTACATGGTTATACACTCGGGTGCGCAAATCGCGAATCACCGATTGACCAAGCAAGCTGGTGATGTATGCGCTGGTGAACTGTCCACTCGCTTCCACAAGCAAAATCCCGATCATGGCCAAAGTCATGTTGAGCAACATATTTGCATCGGGGTGCAAAATGTAATGGTCGACCGTATATTGGATTAGCAAGGGTCTGAGCGGTGAAACGCAGGCAAGGAAAATGGTTAATCCAACGGAGCTCCACAATAATTTACGGTGCGGCCTAACCGTCTTTAAAACCCGCTTGAGCAGACTAAAATCAAATGCATTTCCAGAAACACTCATCGGCGGCAAAGGTATGAGAATCCGATCAAGTAGGGGAGAATGCTACTTTGGTATATTTCTTTTTTCTAAACCACGTTCGTGGGATGGCAAATCGATGCTACAAGCCTTTGTTTTCGACCGGATATTCTATTCGGGTGAGGAACAATCCACAAGCCGGCACACTGATTCCTGCTCGAGATCGACTTCCAGATTCTATGATTTGAGGAATGGAGGCAGCCTCAATTTTTTTCTGTCCAACATCGAGCAAAGTACCAACGATCGCCCGAACCATATTTCGTAAGAAACGATCGGCAGTGATGGTGAAAATGAAGAGGTCGCCCTTTTCTTCCCATTGCGCATGTTTAACATTGCAGATGTCGGTTGAAACTTGGGTATTGGTTTTCGAAAATGCCGAAAAGTTTTTCTTTCCGATGAGATGCTTGGCGGCTTCGTTCATTCGATCAATATCCAATGGACCATAAATGTAATGTGCCAAATTATCGAGGAACGGATTTCTCTTTCGCATGATGCGGTATTCGTAGGTTCGATTGGTGGCACTAAAACGAGCATGAAAATCATCCTTAACAAGAAAGATGTTTTGCACCGCAATGCCCTTTAACCGCATCGAGTCGAGCTTTTTTCGTACAATCGAAAAATCAGGCATTTCGGTCGGTAATTCAAAATGGGCATAAAACTGCTCCGCATGCACACCAGTATCTGTTCTGCCGCATCCAGTAGTGTCGATGGGTTGATAAAAAATTCTCGACAAAGCTTCGTTCAGCGTTTCTTGCACTGAGTTAGCGTTGGGCTGAATCTGCCATCCATGGTAGTGCGTTCCGTTGTATTGCAGGAGAATAAAATACCGCATGCGACAAAGGTAATTACTTAGATGAAGTGCTTGGTAGTGTTCTAAAAATGAATGAATGAAAAAGTTTTTCGAACAAACTGTTGCATATAAAATTAATGCCTGTACATTTGTTGCAGATGCAACTAATAATTGAATGAACCCATTTCAACTAATTCCATTCGGAAAAGTAATGGGCAGCGCACACACGCTGTTGGTGAAGAATTTGGCTCATCAGCTCAAGCAAGCAGGCGTTCCACTTACGCCCGACCAATACCGGGTGATGATGATTCTTTGGGAAGGTGATTCGCTTCCACAGTGTAAACTGGCAGAATCACTTGAACGCGATCGTGCTTCAGTTACCCGAATTCTCGATACGCTCGAACGCGATGGTTTGTTGGTTCGAGTTTCGAATGCTGCTGACCGTCGCATGTTCAGTATAGAACTTACCGAGCTTGGAAGGTCGCTCCGATTGAAAGCCATTCAATGTTCAATGGCTGTTACACAAACTGCCTTGCGAGGACTTACAGAGGAAGAAGCAGCTATAGGATTTCGATTTTTACACCACATCATAAAAAACTTTAAACAACCCTAAAACCCTAATTCTACGATGAAACCAAGTTTTATACAGTCGCTCAAAGCCGGTGTTTTTGCCGGATTAATTTCTGTTGCTTTAAATAATGTGTGGGGATTTATTGCTCCACTCATTTCAGGACATCCAAATCCTGCCGAAATTAATGCTGGAGTAATCAGTGCAGCCTCTTTTTTGCCAATCATTATTGGCTCAATGGTTTTTTTCTTGGTGCACAAATACACTACAAAAGGCAATTTGATTTTTATGATTGTTAGTGTGGTCGTGTTTATTGTTACCGCTGGTGGACCCTTCGAAACCAAAATGCCCGATGGATCAGTAACGCCTGAAGGATTTGCCATGCTCACCTTTCCAATGCACATTCTCTCAACAGTTGCTGCCATTTGGGGCATCCCGAAATTTGCACAAGCAAAAGCTTAATTATGCATATCATTTAAAGGCAAATCGAAAGAGTGATTTTTTGAATTGCCTTTCATTTTAATTTAATTGATCGATAATTAATCAGTGGAGATATTCAATAACATAGCTGCTTTTGTGGCAGATTCTCCTACTTCATGGCGGAAATGGCTCGAAGAAAATCACCAGTCGAAAGAGAATATTTGGTTGATCATTTTCAAAAAAGCTTCAGGAATTCCTGCCGTCACTTACAAAGAATCGGTTGATGAAGCCCTTTGTTTTGGTTGGATCGACTCGAAAGGCGTGAAGCGCGATGAATCTAGTTACTACCAGTTTTACTCGAAACGAAAGCCGAAATCGAATTGGAGTGGTGTAAACAAAGCCAAGGTGGATGTTTTAATTGCCGAAGGGAAAATGCGACCTGCAGGTTTAGAAATGATCGAATTGGCCAAACGAACAGGCACTTGGACAGCCCTCGATTCTGCAATCCAACTCGAAATTCCGCCAGATCTTTTGGACGCACTTCGTTTGTATGCTGATGCAGAACGAAATTTTGAAGCTTTCCCGAAATCAACCAAAAGAGCAATTCTGGAGTGGATTTCTGCCGCAAAACAATCTGCCACCCGACAAAAACGCGTCGAAGAAACTGCTAAACTTGCACAGCAAAATATTCGGGCCAATCAATACACCCCGAAAAATTCTCAAAAGCCATGATGTTCGATCTTCCATCACTCATTGTATTTATGCTCGTTGTTGTGGCTGCAGGCGTACTTCTCATTCAAGCAGCTCCGCAACACAAGCAGTGGGTAACTCGGATTTTAGGCTTCCTAATTCTTGCTCAATCGGGAGCAGCTTTTTCGGGGTTTTACCTCGATTCGCAATCGATGCCTCCACGTTTTGCCTTAGCCATTTTGCCTTCAGTAATCATCATTGTTGGTTTGTTCTTTTTTAAAAAGGGCAAGGAATTTCTCGACGCCCTCGATTTGCGTTTTTTGCTGATTATTCACTTTCTCCGCATTCCTGTTGAGTGGTGCTTGTACGATTTATATCAGCAAGCGATGATTCCAGAAATAATGACTTTTGAAGGTCGGAATTTCGATATTCTTATCGGACTCACTGCGATCTTTATCTACTTAATCACCTATACCTTCAAGCGTTACAACCGAGCCTTGTTGATTGTTTGGAATGCGGTCGGGCTGATCTTCTTGATCAATATCGTAGTGCACGGAATTTTGTCGGTTCAATCACCGCTTCAGCAATTTGGTTTCGACCAGCCTAACCGTGCAGTGCTCGAATATCCCTTCGTGTTGCTTCCCGCATTCGTGGTTCCTCTTGTGATGTTGAGCCACTTGGCAACGCTCAGGAAATTGATCTTAAATGCTGGTTCAACCAATACGCTTTGATATCCCCCGAACGGGGAAACAACCAGGAAACTTCAATTTGCTGGGAATTGAAAATAAATCGAATGTAAGATCCAACGTGAAGCCACCGGCAAATCTTTTAACAAAGGCTTTGTTGCTCATTCTTTGCTAAAATTGCTTAATTTGTAGTGCATCGAATTAAGATTATTTTAGTCGGAACTTTTACACAATGCATTACGTTTGCAATCGTTAACACTCACAAACTGTAAGATCACATGAATTGGTACGAAATTGTTATTGAAATGTTGAAATACATTGTGCCACTTGTGGTTGTATTTGCATTTATCTACTTCATTTTAAACAACTATCTCGAAGAGAATTTCAAACTCCGATCTCTCGATTTAAAACTTCAGAACCAGGAGGCTATCACACCTATTAGAATGCAGGCTTATGAGCGTGTGGTGGTTTATCTAGAGCGCATTTCGCCGAGTAGCCTGATCATGCGGATTCACAAAACTGGAATGAGTTCAAGATTGCTCCATGTAGAGATGATCAAGAGCATTCGTAGCGAGTACGATCACAATATCGCACAGCAAATTTATATGTCGAACGCTTCATGGGAACTTGTAAAAAGCGCAAAAGAAGAAATGATTAAACTCATCAATACTTCTGCACACAAAGTGAATGAAAATTCGGATGGTGTTGAACTTTGCAAGGTGCTTCTCGATGTTACGATGAACGTTGAAAAATTACCAACGCAGATTGCGCTTGAATATGTGAAGAAGGAGATTAGGCAGTCGTTTTAGTTGCGTTGCGTATTTCGTACAACGTATTACGTAAAACCTTCCCAATACCCGCAGCCCCGGACTTCAGTCCGGGGATAAAAAGATATCCAATCCAATAAAATCTGATTTAAAGTCCGGCCGTAATGGTGCGGACTTTTTTGTTTCAATGTGCAGTGAAGCAAGGCGTGGATAAATTTATGAATGTTTGCCCCTAAATACTTGTCAAGTATCAGAAACATTCTACCTTTCTGCCTTCAATTTTGCATATGAAGAAAATCATTCTCGCTGCGATCGTAATTCCAATGATAGCAAACGATACAACTGCTCAAAAGCTTGTTTATCCAACATCAAAAAAGGTTGATGTTACAGACGAATACCACGGTACAAAAGTTTCTGATCCATACCGTTGGTTAGAAAACGATACCACAGCAGAAACAGGTGCTTGGGTGAAGGCGCAAAACAAGGTAACATTCGATTATTTAGATCAAATCCCTTACAGAAATAAATTCCGCGACCGAATTACAGAACTCCTCAATTATCCGAGGTATTCGGCTCCATTTAAAATTGGAAATACCTATTTCTATACGAAGAATGATGGCCTCCAGAACCAAAGCGTTTATTACAAAATGCAAGGTGAAAACGGCACGCCGGAAGTATTTCTCGATCCGAATAAAATGTCGGAAAAAGGCACAGTGAGCATTGGTCTTGCTGGTGCATCAAACGACGATAAATATGTGGCCTACAACATTTCTTCAGCAGGGTCCGATTGGTCGGAACTTCGCATTAAGGAAGTTGCAACGGGGAAGGAACTCCCTGATGTAATCAAATTCGTGAAGTTTTCTGGTGCTGCATTCCGTGGCGATGGCTTCTATTACTCACGTTATCCTGAGCCTGGAAAAGGCACCGAACTTTCTGGCCAGAACCAATTCCACGCAGTGTGGTACCACAAATTGGGAACGCCACAAAGCGACGATAAATTGATTTACGAAGACCGCGAACATGCCCTTCGTTACCACTCTGCAGAAATTGGGAAAGAGGAAAGATTCCTCATCCTCAGTGTTTCTGAAGGTACCGATGGAAACGAATTGCGTGTAATGGATTTGAAGAAAGGCGAAACTGCTTTCAAACCGTTGATTTCAGGTTTCGACAATTCTTCAGGATACATCGATCAAGAAGGCGATCGCGTGTTGGTTTACACCAATATCAATGCGCCGAATTACCGATTGGTCTCTATCGATCCTTCAAATCCAGATCAGAAAAACTGGATTGAAATTATTCCTGAAAAACCTGAGCTTTTGAAAGGTGTTTCGGTGGCTGGAAATAAGCTCATTGCCCAATACCTAAAAGATGTTACCACCCGAGTGTATCAATTCGGTCGCGATGGGAAACTTGACCGTGAAATTGAACTTCCATCGGTAGGTTCTGCAAGTGGATTTAGCGGCGAAAAAACATATACGGATGTTTATTACACTTTCACTTCGTTCAACTATCCTCCAACGGTTTTCAAATACAATATCGCATCAGGAAAATCGGAACTTTTCCGCAAGTCGGAACTGAAATTCGACCCATCTCAATACGAAGTAAAGCAAGTATTCGTGCCTTCTAAAGATGGCAAAGTAAAGGTGCCAATTTTCATTGTGCATCGCAAAGGTTTGAAGCTCGACGGTCAACGTCCGACTTTGCTTTATGCCTACGGCGGATTTAACATCAACCTTGAACCGGGCTTCTCGCCTTCTCGCATCGCATTTATGGAGAATGATGGTGTGTATGTGCAGGCTAACCTCCGCGGAGGCGGCGAATATGGTGAAGAATGGCACAAAGCGGGAATGTTTGATTCGAAGCAAAACGTGTTCGACGATTTCATTGCTTGTGCAGAATGGTTGCAGTCGAACGGCTACACCTCGAAAGACAAATTGGCGATTCAAGGTGGATCGAACGGTGGTTTACTCGTTGGTGCATGCATGACGCAACGTCCTGATCTTTTCAAAGTGGCCATCCCACAAGTTGGCGTAATGGACATGTTACGATTCCAGAAGTTTACAGTAGGCTGGGGTTGGGTGGATGAATATGGCACTTCCGATAAAAAAGAAGATTTCCAGTGGTTGTATAAATATTCTCCATTGCACAACATCAAGCCAGTGGCGTATCCTGCAACAATGGTAACTACTGCCGACCACGACGACAGAGTGGTTCCAGCGCATTCATTCAAGTACATCGCAGAGCTTCAAGCCAAACATACAGGTTCAAATCCAGTGTTGATTCGTATCGAAACCGATGCTGGTCATGGTGCTGGTATCGCCCTCAACAAATCGATTCAGGCAACTGCCGATATTTATTCGTTTATTTTATTCAACACCAATTCTCCAGTGAAATACTGATCATGGCAGAAAATGATGAATTAACAGAAGAGAATTTTTTCTCCACCGATGATGTCTATAAAATTGCAGCATTGGTTAATGAAAACCTTGCAGGAGTAGTTTATCATTATTGGGTAAACAAAGCGAGCGATTCGCCTTTCGAAGTGCTCGATTGGATTTCACTTATTTTCAAAAGTGGAAACAGAATCACCTTTACGGCTGGTTTAGAAACCGATGGAATTCGCTTAGCAGAGCCAGATTTTGACGCCGAACGTGCCAAATTAGAAGCCGAGTTTCAAGGAAAAGTGACCATCGAAAGCCGTGATGCCAGCAAACACAAAATGTGGAAATCGGCCATCGGACAAGATATCACACCATCGTTGATGCGCTTCGAGGGCCGTGTAATCAACGACAGTTTGGTGCTTAAATTCGAAGATGCCGATGCAGTCGAGATTTTCTTGGGCATCGAAGGGCTGGAAGTAGACTTTTTCGATGAGGATGAGGACTCTGGAATGACCGATGTACAAGCGTGAATCACCTCCAATGAAATTTATACAAACAATGAAAATAAAATCGATCTGTAGTGCTATCGTTATGACGACTTTGCTAGGAACAGCAAATGTGCAGGCTCAATCTGCACCACTTATTCCATTAAGTGATTTCTTTAAAAATCCCGAAAAATCAGCGTTTCGTATTTCGCCAGATGGGAAAAAACTGGCTTTCATGCAGCCATGGAAAAACCGAATGAACGTGTTTGTTCAAGAAATCGGGAAGCCAGATCAACTGCAAGTTACTTTCGCCGAAGAGCGCGACATTGCTGGATATTTCTGGAAAAACGATAGTCGTTTGGTATTTCTTCAAGACAAAGGTGGAAACGAAAACTTCCACTTGTTCGCAGTTGATGCTGATGCGAAAAACTTGAAAGAACTCACGCCATTCGATAATGTTCGAGTTGATATCATCGATGATCTTGCCGATAACGAATCAGAAATGATCGTAGGGCTTAACAAGAGAAATCCTGAAATATACGATGCTTACAAACTCAATATTGTAAGTGGAGAGCTTACCATGATTGCCGAAAATCCGGGCAATATTTCAGGTTGGCTTACCGATAACAAAGGCGCCATTCGTGTGGCTACAACAAGCGATGGTATTAACCAAAGTGTGATGTACCGCGAGTCGGAAAAGGATGCTTTTAAGGTGATCAAAACCGCCAATTTCAAGGAGTCGTTTAGTCCGCTGTTTTTCGATTTCGACGACAAAACGCTTTTTGTTGCTTCAAGTGTTGGTCGCGACAAAGGGGCAATCATTGCCTACGATCCTTCTACCGACAAGGAATTGCGTATGGTGTATGAGCATCCTGAAGTAGATGTTAGTTCATTGCTTCGCAGCAAAAAGCGAAAAGTAATTACTGGTGTAGCATACCAAACAGATAAATCGCATTACCATTTCCTCGACAAGCAACGTGAAGACTTGCAGAAGAAATTCGATGCGCGCTTTCCAGGATATGAGGTTTCTCTTGCGGGTCAAAATCGCAACGAAGACAAGATGTTGCTTTACGTTGGAAGCGACCGCAGTTATGGATCGTATTGGTTTTTCGATGACGCAGCGGGCACCTTCACCAAGCTTGCCGAAATGGCGCCTTGGTTAAACGAAGATCAATTGTGTGAGATGAAGCCTATTACTTACAAATCTCGTGATGGCTTAATTATCAACGGTTATCTCACGCTGCCAAAAGGTGTTCCAGCGAAAAATTTGCCAGTCATTATCAATCCACATGGTGGGCCTTGGGCGCGCGATTCTTGGGGCTTCAATCCCGAAGTTCAGTTTCTAGCAAACCGTGGATATGCAGTGTTGCAAATGAATTTCCGCGGTTCAGTAGGTTACGGACGTAAATTCTGGGAAGCATCGTTTAAGCAATGGGGCAAAACCATGCAAAACGACATTACCGATGGCGTTGAATGGTTGATCAAAGAAGGCATTGCCGATAGGAAGCGTGTAGCCATTTATGGTGCATCTTACGGTGGTTATGCAACCTTGGCAGGAATTACATTCACTCCAGATTTGTATGCTTGCGCAGTTGATTACGTAGGTGTTTCGAATCTCTTCACTTTCATGAGCACCATTCCTCCATACTGGAAACCATATCTCGATATGATGTACGAAATGGTTGGCGATCCTGAAAAGGACAAAGATCTGATGACTTCTGCGTCGCCGGTATTTCATGTTGACAAAATCAAGTGTCCATTGTTTATTGCACAAGGAGCAAACGATCCACGTGTAGCAAAAGCCGAGTCGGATCAAATTGTTGAAGCCTTGAAAAAGCGCGGAATCGACGTGCCTTACATGGTAAAAGACAACGAAGGTCATGGTTTTGCGAACGAAGAAAACCGAATGGATTTCTACAATCAAATGGAAGCATTTTTCGCGAAATACCTGAAGAAGTAAAATAAAAAGCACAAATAAATCTTATCAAAATCCGGGCTGTACAATACTTCCCGGATTTTTTCATTTTTACTTATCATGAGACGGCTAAAAGTATTTATCGCATGTAGCCTGGATGGTTATATCGCCGACGAAAACGAATCACTAGAATTCCTCAATTGCGTGCACGACGCCGATGAAGATTATGGATATTCATCGTTTTATGATAAAGTCGACACCGTATTAATTGGTCGAAAAACGTACGATACCTTATTGTCGTTTGGACTTCCATTTGCGCACGAAGGCAAAGAAACCTTTGTTTTTACCCGGAAGCCAAAAAATGAAAATCAGTTCGCTAAATTCATCACCGACAATCCAGTGGAATTCGTAAAAGCCTTAAAGAAAATTCCGGGAGGATTAATTTATTGCGACGGCGGAGGAACCATCGTAACCCAATTAATTACTGCTAAATTGGTGGATGAAATTGTTGTTTCAATCATTCCTCGGCTTTTAGGAAAAGGCACAAAATTATTTAATGAGAATATGATGGGTCAAATTCCGCTTTACCTCGTGAGTAGTCGCTCATTTCCAAGCGGATTGGTGCAGATAAAATACCGCTCAAGTCCAATCGTAGCGCCTTAATTCATTCTTTAATTCTTTTCCTTGCGGGGAATATTGCAGCAGAATTAAAGTGAGTGTTTAATTCCAAAAAATTATTGTAATTATTCATTCATACATGTTGGTTTTTGCCCGGGGGAAGCCTTTGGGAGGATCAGTGGAATCGGTTTTACAATGGAGAAAACCTGAGTTCGTTTCACCAAGATTATTCTGTAGCAAAAAAGAAGCTCTTGTGAAATAATGCCACAGTTCTGTGGCAAAAAAAGTGTGGCATTTTAAATTGCCACAAAGTAATTGCCACAAGATTTTAGATTTTCCATTGCAAGCGCATGACTGTTTTCTCTATTCTTTAAATTTAGAAAAATGCGCCTTAAGAGATTGGATTGATTGAGAAATAGGAGGTTTTGCCTTTGTTGTTATCGGAGAAACAGGGGAGATGCCCCCAAGCGGTTTTCTAGCAACATATAAAGCTTAATTGAAAGTTGTTAACAAAAGTTGCTTAAGTCGAATTCGCGTCTATATTTGATTTGTATTTCTCTTACAACTTAGCGACATAATGTAAGAGCTATTAATATAATTCGAGTCAATAATAAATAAATATATAAATAAGTCAATAAATATCTTTCTTACAAAGCGGGTTTGTAGAATAATCTTCGTTTTAGTTTTCTTCCTAAATGGATTTCTGAACGCTCAGCAGTTACCCTCAATCTCTTGTCAGTTTATTGCGAGTTTACCTCTTTCTCCATGCGCATCAAATTTTTCTGCGGTTCTTACTTATTCGAATATTCCATCAGGCACACAGGCAACGCTTGTATTCCCCAATACAGTAACTACTGATTTATTTAACTCAGGTCCATATGATAACGGACAATTTTATGAAGGTTTTATTCAAATTGTTGGCAATGGTACGATTACAGTTGCATTTTCCTTAAATAACTGCAATTTAAATGGCAGTGAACCCAGTTACTTCGGTCCATTGCTTTTCGACTGCCAAGCAATCTTGCCTCCTAGCACAATTTTAGAATCAGACTTAATTGGACCAGTAGGATCATCATATATTCCTTCTGTTATTGGAACAGGATTAGCTGGTGGGGGATTGCTTGAGCTGCCGATAAACAATAATCTAATCACGCTCACTGCCTCTCCACCTATACAGTCATTTACTTCATTGTATGAAAACGGCTCACGCACTTTCACTATTGAATTATCACCTGAAGTTGAGCAGTTGTATTGGAGTTACACTCCTGAAAGCGATATTTCGCAAACTCTTAATCCAATTATTAATCAAGGGCTTAATATAGTAAACGCTCTTCCATTTACAAATGGGCAATTCAGTCTTATTGAAAATTACATTTTGGAAGAATGTGTTGGTAATATTGGCGTTGCAAGTGTGCGAATAGACTGTCCAGAAGGATGTCCTGATATAGAAAGAAACGTACCCGTCAATGCTTCTTTTGTCAACCCTCCGATGAACATAAGCATCTCTGGTCCACAAATCAATCTGCCAGAAGGATTACCTGATGGTTGTGAACAAGAATACGAATTTACGTACACTTTCAACATTGGACAGACGCAAGCAATCAGCATCCACAATTTAACAATACCTATTGATCAAAGTATATACACAATTAACGAAATCAAAGTAGCAGGCACTGATGTAACCGACGGGTTTACTAATCCAATTTCATTAAGTGGCGTTTCAAGCTTTCAGGTAGTTATAAAAACAGGATTCAACTGCGAACCATTTAAAAATTGTTCCCAAAAATCAAATGAATTACACCTATCTCCGTATGTGGAGTTTGAATACTCAAGAGATTGTGAAGAAGGCACTAATACTGTTAACCTTTTATTACCAAACTCGAATCAAGGAGAGGAGTTTTTAGGAACTTTAATAGGTGGAGCGCAGCTCTTGGACTACTCAAATCAACAGAATACAGTGCCAGTATTATATGAATTCATGGCAACAAATCTTCTTCGTTTTGGCTTAAGTCCCAACAATGATTGTGATATACAGTATCAATTGGTTTTAAGTACCGAATCAGCGGAAGGACCAGTTAACCTATCAGTGAACAATGCTATTGGCCCATTCAACCAACAAGTAATTATACCAATAACTGGATTGCAACCAGAGCAATACACTTCTCTTGACTTTCAGTTAACCTTCGAAAACTGTCCATGGGATGATCTTGAACCTAATTCAGGACCAGTTACATTACACGCCGAAGTTCAAGCTTTTTGTCCAGAATGTCAGGATTGCTTTAGAACTTTAAGATGTTTGGACCGAACAATAATAGCACATTGTACAGGAGATTGTACAGGTCCAATTGGCACAAAGTCTGCTCCAAATAAACCAGATATAAAAAGAACAACATTGGGCTGGAGTAATGAAGATAGTTATAAGTCTGGGGGTGATGCACTTAGCTCATTAAATGCTCCCTCACAGATTGCACTAAATCAGCAACTAAAGACTTTTTATCCTTTCGACATATTTGAAATCACTGCATATGGACATGCCGATGTAGGGCAACAAATTGGTTTTGAAATAGCTTACCCGGAACTTTCTGGCATTTCTTTCGAATTCTTGGAAGCCATTATAACAGATCCATTAATAAATCCCAATCCAACTCCTCCATTTAACACAACTGGATGTTTTACAACAGAAATCCTTTCTGGAACTGATGTTTTTGGCTACGATGGTGAAGTTCTAAATAAATTTCATATTTGGTATAATACAAATTGCTCCCAGCCAACGAACTTTGAGAATTTTAAAATTACTGCTAGAGTTCGTGTATTAAATAATTTACCAGTTGGATTTGTAGAGAATGAGTTTCGTTTGCAATTTATCTCTCAAGGTATCAATGGTCAAGTTAACACAAGCTGCGATAGTTATGGAAATCGACTCACGTTTCTTTCACCAGGTTACGATTTTGAAAGGTACCAAATGCCGATTACTCAAGCAGGTGTTATTTTAAATCCACTAAGTAGCGCATCCCCGATAGACCCCGAGACACAGTTTATAATAAAAAACAATCCTTTACAATTTGCTCATGAAACCGTGCCAAATCAAAATGTTGATGTATGTAGATCAACCGCAGGTGTCTTAGTAAGTGGTTATGGAGCGAAAGGCGGTAATTCAAGAGATTTTCCCTATGAGTATCGTCCAATGATTGATTGGCCCGCTACCGCGGAGATGCAAAATCTTATTTCTGCAAAAGCTTATCCAAATTTTAATTCAATTTATTTAGCACCTACCACAATAGATGACCCTAATCAAACCAATAGATTTTTAGAACCAATTGAAGCAAGCAATAATCTTGATAATCTTAAAGGTGTTTATCTTGAGCTAAAGGCTACAGATTGTTCAAACGGAAATATCCCAGTTGTTTCAGAAGATTTTAGATTTCTACATCATGCCTATGTTAATTCGTCAGATTTTGAGTTAGAACTTGATGAATCTTTTTATGTAACTCCTTTTGAAACAGATATTAATTATTCAACTAATTTGAATTTCAACATAAACAATTTACTAACCACTCCATCTGGCCCTTTCAATGGCAACATTTATAATATTCCAATCTCGATAAATCAACCAACAGTTCCAGCAGGTCTTGCGCAAATTCAAAATGTACTTGTTTATTACTTCCTCACTTATGCTAATGGAGATCCATTGGAACCTGAGGATAATTCCTCAGTAGGTGAAATTATCTCCTATTCAGCAAATGACGTTTCCGCACAAATGAATGGAATTATTTCCAATGGTTTTGCTTATTACTTTAATTCGAATATAGTAGGAGTAAATCTTGGTCAAATTCCTGTTAATCTTTCATGTACTTCGTTTAACTATCGACTTAACATTCGATTGCAACATTTTTGCGATGAAGATGGTTTATCGGAGTTTATAAATTCTGGAAATGCACCATGTATCTCTATAGAAAGAAACATATTATTAACCCCAACATCGCCTTCTAACTTACAATTAGATGGCGATTCGTATCTTCAGTTGGATAATGATCCGATTACAGGCGAATGCTACCTTCAATGGGAGGTAACATTTACTAATCCAGTAGGTCGACCTGAAATCCTGAATCCTAATTTTATTTTCAACACGCCCAATGGCTTGATTTTACTTAATGAAGCTCCTAACCAACCAACTTTAGTTTATTCCGATGGTAATTCTACACCAATAAATTTAAATAATCCTGTATTTGGGCTTGAAGGTCTAGCCTCGCCATTTGAGGAAAATTTGGTAGCCACATTTTCACTAAGCCCAATTTCTTCTTCTGATTTTATTTTTGATGCAGGGAGTACGCTAACATATCGTGTTCGATTTAAATATAGTTATGATTTATGCGCGAATGGCACTGAAGGTTATACGTTTTTAGGGCGCTTAGTGGGTAGAGGCAGATGTTCCGAACTTGAAATTCCTTTAAATTCAGTATCTGACGGAATGCCTCCAAGCCCAGAAGCAGGTTCTCAATGCTGTGTACCTGTTGATGTTGCTGTGAATGCTATTAACGCATGCCCAGGTCAAAATGGTCGAATTGTTTTTACTGCATTAAACAATACCACCTTAGATGGGGCTACAGTTCAGCTATTTGACACAGCTGGGCCTATGGAAACTCAACCAGAATTAACAGGGACCGTTCAATGGATAAGTTCATCCTTAGGGTCTTATGGCGCCTTAGTAACCATGCCCAATGGGAATCAAATGTCGTTTACTGTAAATATCGAAAATGGAGATATTTCACCAAGTTTTACAGCCCAGTCACTTACAGTCTGCGCAAACTCACTATTCTCTGCAACTGTTAGTGATAGCAATCCTTTAAATTCTGCGCCATATAATTATTCATGGGTAGGACCAAGTCCTTCAACTGCTGTAGTATGTACAACAGGATCCTACCAAACAAATTCGCCTGTATCAGGTGAATATTCAGTAACTATAACAAACACAACTACTGGCTGTTCTGCATCACATCCGTTTGCAATTCAGGTTGACATGCCTCCATCACAATCAAACGCCGGGGCAAATCAAACAATTTGTTCTCCAAACACAGCATTGCTAGCCACATCTCCATTGGTTGGAACAGGTATATGGTCTGCTGCGAGTACAAGTAGTACCATGTTTGCAACCCCATCATCAAACACTTCACAAGTTTCAGGATTGGTTCTTGGACAAAATATATTGACCTGGACTGTTTCTAATGGAGTTTGCCCAGCTTCGTCAAGTACCACTAATATTACAGTTTTAGCAAATCCCAATGTAAATGCTGGTCCAGACCAAAGTGTTTGCGGAACCAATGCCACCCTCGCGGCAAATACTCTCCAGAATGCTACTTGGTCGATTGTAAGCGGATCGGGAACATTCAGTAATTTGAATGCAAGCAATGCCACTGTAACTGGTCTTTCATTTGGTCAAAATGTGTTTCGTTGGACCTTTAATAATGGTGTTTGTCCAGCAGCAAGTGACGAAGTGATTATTACTGCGATTGAATTACCTACTAGTGCCGACGCAGGCTTGGACCAACAAATATGCTCTACAGCAGAGCTAATACAACTTTCAGCAAATCAGCCTACAGTAGGTACTGGAACTTGGTCCGGCAACGTGACTTTTAGCAATGCAACAAGCAACAATGCAACAATTGAGACCATACCTAATGCAGGTAACTACACGCTCACTTGGACAACTTCAAACGGTATTTGCACCTCTATCGATTATATGCTTTTAACAATACAAGATTCTCCGCAATTAAATGCCGGAGAGGATGTATTTACTTGCAACAACAATATCGTACTTGGTGCAACACCGTATTATGGCGCTTCTTGGTCTGTTCCAATAGGATCATCTGTTTCCATAAATTCACCTTCAAATGCAGCCTCGATTGCCGACAACCTCGATTTTGGAGACAACACATTTAACTGGAGTGTAAATGATGCAGTATGCGGTTTGGTAAGTGATGAAGTTATTGTTAGACAAGTTCAGCCACCAATAATTGATTTAGTGATTCCTGAAACAATGTGCACGACGCAAAGTTTCAACTTAATTGCAAGTCCAGCTGGAGGCGTTTTAACAATCAATGGTGTTGAGTACACCAACAATTACTCTAACCCTATAGAAATTAATGGATTAGAACTTGGAACCGCAACTGTAAACTACACTTTAATTGGTGAGGCTTCCTGCGTATTTACACATTCAGAAACGTTTGAAGTGGTTGAGGGGTGTTTGTGTTTATGTCCTAATCCTATAAATCAACCTATTTATATTCCTGATAATGTTACAACGGGTGAAGGAATCGCAGCCTTTTTCGGAACAAATGACATTCATGAGAAATGTATTTATTTTTCACAGAATATTAGTATCGGAAACACACTTTCTTTTTTTAATTGTAATCTCACATTTGGGCCAGGGATTGAAATTGATATTAGGGAAAGTGGAAATGTTAAAATTAGTAGATCTCAATTACATGGGTGCAAGTTTATGTGGACAGGTATCAGAAATTTAGGGAAGTTGTATATTGAAAGTAGTACCGTTGGTGATGCCCAATATGCAATTAACTTGATTGAAAATGTTAACAATCCGAATGGCCCGAATCCAAGCACATCATTAAATAACGTAGAGTTATCACATAATTTTATTGGCATAACAAATGAAAAAATAAATGATGGTAACAAACACGATACAAAGTTCAGGGGTGTTGATTTTGTTGGAGGAAACTTATTGTTGAATTTCGAAGGTCAGTATCCTGAAGCGCACCCTACAAATGGTCTTTCAGGTATTAAATTAAATAATTTCAATTCTATGACTAATTATCTAGTGATAGATATTAGCAATTCATTTAGTGATTTAACTAATGGAATAATTCTGAATAGATCATTGCTGAGAATCGGCAACACTGATGGTAGTAATTTGAGTTACACTCCTACAACTATGTTCTCAAACATTCGGTCCTTCATGGGAAGTGATCAATTCTATAGTGGATCTGATTATTACTTTTATGAGTCCTTCAAGAACAGTGGGATAATCGCGACTGATAAATCTTATGTAATGATGATAGGAGCATCTGCATCAGGTATCGATTTACCACAATTTATAAATGCAGAACCCGAGTTTATTAATTGTGAATTTGGCATTTGTTTAAATCGCTCAGGTGCAAGAATTATGAATACAACCTTTGGGTCAATTCTACAACCCATCCGAAGAACTGCAGTAGTTGTCGAGCAACCCTCTCAATCGTATGCGTTTAGCATTTATCAGAATCGAATTAGATCATTGAGAATGGGGATCAATGTTCGTACTAGCACTAACTTGAATAACAGCGGATCCTCTATTTCAAATAACAACATTTCTATGCTTTCTCCTATAAGTAGAGGGATTGTATTGGCGAACCTATATTCCACAACTCAAACCGATGGTTCAATCCCTCTCAAGGTTAGTGAAAATACTATAAATCTTTTAGGATCTCCCACTTTCTTCTTTAACGCAAATCACCATGGTATATGGGCTATGTCATCTCCAAAATTGGAAATATCGGGCAATTTTATTCGTAGGAAAAATGTTACCGATGGCACTGGAATTTTAGGTAACGATATTACTGGAGCAACAATATCATGTAATGAAGTAATCGGTTGGGATGTGCCATGCGAAGATCAGAACAATACAATGTTACCGAATGTTATAAACAAAGGGATCAGTTTATATGGTTGTGATAATTGCGATGTAATTAACAATACGACCTCCGATACTCGTGTTGGAATTCAATTCATTGAGTCAAATTCAGAAACTGTGCTCCAGCAAAATGTAATGCGCAATCATGGCAATTCCAACTTTAGAGGTATTGGACTAGTGTTTGGAACCAATACAGACCCAAACAATTTAGGGTGGATTCAGGGGAATAGTGAAATTGCAGCCACTTTTGATGACCAGTTGAACAGTGCAAATAGATGGGTGACACCATCAAATTCTCAATGGATGCTCGGAGCTAAAAAGCCTGCTTGGTATGGTCAAAATATTCGATTATTTGTTAATAACTATAATCAAGGTCAAATAAATGAATTCTATCCAAGTCATCAGCCGGTTAATCCCAATAACTGTCAGATAGATCCGTTTTTTAGATGCTTATCAGGTTCTGAGAACATTGTACCCAGTGATTGCGACGCCGGTTCAACATTGGAAGGTTTTCGATTAGCCAATGGCAACAATGTAATTTCTTTGGTTGAAAAATATTTGAATAACCAAATCAGCTATGATTATTATGAACCAGAAATGCTCTATGCCATTGAAAAATCAATAGACGCGATGTTGGTTGACAGTCAACTGACCATCTCTAATGATTCTACTGGTGCTTTAGCTGAATTTGATGCTTTTATGGAGGCTACTTCAACCCGCGAATTAAACAAAATTCAAAAACAAATTGAACGTTTCAGAATCGACAGTGCACAATTTGCTGCTTTAGTTTTTAAGCAAGCCATTTTAGACTCACTTTCTCTATACATAAGTTCATTGCATTCCCAATTAAGTGATAGCACCTTGACAAGCGACAGCTTAATTTGGAATGAAATTAGTACCGTTGTTGAACAAGTTGCGACCACTAAACTTGAAGTTGAAACTATTCAATCTCAATTCGAAATAGATAAAGATGAATTATTGCAAAATCTCAGAGCGCAGAATAATCAATTAGTGGCACTTAACCTGATTGAATACTATCTCAAGAGCATGAATGAATTGCTGTTCAAAAAATTAAAGCAAGACAATTATGTGTTTAATGAATCTGAAAGGTCATTAATTGATCAGGTTGCTGCTAATTGTCCAATAATTGGTGGTCGTGGTGTGTTCAAAGCACGAGGATTGCAACTCAGTTACAACGACAGTATTTTTCATGATGATAAAATACTTTGTGAGGCACAAGGTATTGCTTATCGTATTTCTGATAGCGATACAGTTAAATTTAACCAAGAAATTCAGGAAAGGATGATTACCTACCCAAGCCCTAACAATGGTATACTTCATATCTTAATGAAATCGAGCGTTGAAAGTGATTATCACTTTCAATTGATTAATCTTACTGGTCAAGTTGTAGTTGATCAAAACAATGTACCTTCGAATAACACAATAAATCTTGCATCATATAACCTTGCTAGTGGTAGCTACATCATTTCATGCAAACAAAATAGCACAGGGAAATTCTTCAGAAATAGAATCTTCTATGAAAATTAAACTAACAATTCTTTTTGCTTTGATTTCTTGCAGCGTTTTTCCGCAAAGACAAGCTGATGCAATTCTAGTTGGAGATTGTACTTTCAGCATTCCCGCTGAGGCTCCATATGCTAATTCGGTTCTTTTATTTGACGATACATTGTTTGTAAGCGAAAATGCAGAAACCCCTATAGTAATGTCGAACTTTTATTCGAGTGCGAGTTATTCCGATAAGTTTGGGAACATACTATTTGCCTCCAATGGTTGGCGTTTAACTAACAGCTACGGCGAGGTGCTCTCCTATAAACTTTGGCATGATGACCTTCCTTGGCCAGGAGGTTCGCCCGATACAACACTAGTTGATCTAACCCGTGGGCCTTTATTTTTACCCGATCCTGCCGATAGCAATCGCGTTTATTTATTCTATGGTGAATATGTGAACAACCAGCCAATGCAGACACTTGGGTTTGCTCGGCTTGATGTTCGTTTTTGCTACGCCTTACTAGACGTGCCTACACAGAGTTTGATCAGTAAAGACCATGTCATTCTCGATGAAATTACCGCCCTTTCCGACATGGTTGCGCTTCGACATGGTAATGGCCGTGATTGGTGGATTTACAAGCCATCTACCCAAAGCAATCAGTATTACAGAGGTTTATTGAGTGTGGATGGACTCTCGGAATTTGAATTGTATACCGTTCCTGGTATGCAAAGTCGAGAACAAGCTTATACAATGACCCATTTCACACAAGATGGCTCCATGATGGCCCATTTCTCAACTTATCAGGCTAAGTATTGCCAACGTCTTGATGTAGATCGTTGCACAGGCAATTTGAGCAATCCAAGAGAAACTGATTTAAACCCCATGTTTAGACCTGCCGAAATTAGTAATTTCTTTATCAGCCCTGATGGCTCCAAAGTATATGGTCATCGATTAGATTATGGAGATTCTACATACATTCCTGGCACTTTTCAATATGACTTTAACTCAGAAATGCTAACTTATCTAAGCCCGGATGCAGCTAATTTATTCCTTAGTCCTAACTATAAAGAGATTTATATTTTAACTTCAATTTTCAGTGGAGGATCAGTATCAAATTATTTTACTGCAATTGAAAATCCTGATTCATTGGGTTTAAGCTGTGATGTAGTTTATCAAAAATATGCTTTACAAAATGGTCCAATTATGCTTGCTGCACCAAATTTCGCAAATTACCGTTTAGGGCCATTGGCTGGAAGTAATTGTGACACAATAGGAACTGTAACGGTTGGAGATAAGGTTTCGGAGAATTTAGTTGACTTTACAGTGTTCCCAAATCCATCGAAGGAAAAGGTCCATATTCGTTTGAAGCAATCCATCCAAACGCCCTCTCAACTTACTATACTAAACGCAATAGGTCAAGTAGTTTTCCGAGACCAAATAGATGAGCAATACACAAGTTTGGATGCAATTTCTTTAGGAATACCGAGCGGAATTTACACTATTTGCGTACAAAATAATAGGCAAACATGGGCAAAGAAATGGGTATTGAATTATTAATATTAGCTTAAAGCTACTAGGGGCTCACAGCGTTTTGCACAACGCGGCGTTTGTGGTTCGTTTAATAGATTATATGCTGAAACCAGCGCAGTACAAACTTATTAACTGATAGAGGTCTTCATTCTCTTTTAACATGCTCACTAATGTACTTTCGATTGGGTTGAGTTTTTAACATTTTCTCTATTAATGATGTGAAATTGACCTTCGAAATGTGGATAGCCTCGAGAAGAGATATTAACAACTTGAATGATTGTGTTGCTGCCAAGTGCAAACAGCTAGGAGTTTAAGAAATTAATCTATGTGCGTTAACATTTCTCTTGTTTCTATTTCTTCATTAACCGTTTACTCCATTTTCATCCACTTCTTCACCAACCTATCGGATTTTTTCTCGCTTTTCAATTCAACAAAATAAATTCCTGAGTTCAATTCAGCAATTCCCTCTTGAAGTGAAAATGATTTTTGATTCATCGTTTTTTCAATTACCGTTCTGCCTTGATTATCGCGAATAGTCAATTTTAAAGGCAGAGGTAAATCGGTGGTAAAATGAATGACCTCATTTCTAGGGTTAGGAAATAAGTTAAAACTAAATTGCTCAAGCTTTTTGATGGATGTTTCGTCGTTCAAGCCTAAACTATCGCAAACCGTTCCATCGACAGGGCCTAACAGGTGGTTGGCCTGGTTGGGTGGGGTATAAATAAACCCATAAAGCGGAAGTTCATAACGCAATGGCTGATAATTACAATCCTGACCATGAAGATTCGGATTTAAAACTAAACCTGCATATGGTACATTAGGCGTTGGGGTAGAAGGATCACAACAAAAACCACCAATCATATGCTTTAAATTAGGTGTAATGCATAATACACCTAAATCGCCCGTAACAACTGCAAATTGTTCAGTATTTAAGTCAAATTGCAGATTTTCGTTAGCCGCCATTGTAATGTAATTGACTTTTTGTATATAAACCTTTGTTCCATCAGGACTTAAACTAAAAGGGGTAAAGTCCATAAATAATTCATTTTCAATTAAGGCACTAAAATCAAACGTCTGCAAATTGCTCAACTCTCCTGTGCAGCGGTCAAAATCGAATACTTGCAATTCTCGAATATGCCCTCCAAACCAATGCACGTATTTGCTGCCATCTGAACTGAAGGAGGCCCATTGAAAACTGGTATATGCTGAATCCGAGCTCGTATAGTAAGGTTCGAATTCAAAATCGTATGGATTGAGTAAGCCACGCAAATAGGCGTTTTTTCTGTGACCGCATTTTAAAATCCACCAATCACGGCCATTGGCGTGACGGCAAGCATCAATAGCTCCCTAAACAGTACTCAATGGAATTTGTTGCCTAAGGCTTTCAATAATAACAGGCACATCATCGATTATTTCTATTTTATTTACAAAAAGAGCAGTATCGATGCCGACATTATATGGATTGGGTGAGTTTTGAAAATTGCCGCTGTAACTATTGATAAGATAATATAACTCATCATTAAATTGTGGTTTTAAAAACAAAAATCCTCTGTAGCCAACAATAAGATCGTCATAATCAACATTGGTTAATTCAGCTATAACACTTCCACTCGAATCAAACAAAGTTTTACCATTAAAAGCCATTAGAAAATTCCCTAAAGAATCTGAAATTGCAGCAGAACCTAAAGTAAATGGCGCAGGAAAATACTTGGTTGTAATGCTTTCTAAAGAATCATCGTTAAACTTCATAATTCCCGTACCATTCAAACCATCATCAATGCCATCGCAACCGAATTCGGGGAAACAAGTTCCCCAAATCCAGTTGTAAGCTTCTTTTTGAGCAGAGGCTGTTATTTGTAATGCTAGAAAAGTAAAAACAAATAAAATTCTCATTGTTTTATTAATTTGTCTTGCTTCACAATGGTATTGTTAGTGTCGATTATCTTGTAAAAATAAACCCCAGTGGCAAGGTTTGTAATTTCACTCGATAAAACGGCAGGGGAAGAATTTAGTATATTATTACTTGTTGTCCTGCCCAAAAGGCATCCATTATTTCAATGTGTAAAGGGTAAGCCTTTGTAATGCCATATTAAGTGAATCGTTGGCCA
Organism: Flavobacteriales bacterium; assembly: GCA_040403315.1. Classification (GTDB taxonomy): domain Bacteria; phylum Bacteroidota; class Bacteroidia; order M30B66; family M30B66; genus CAMCXT01. Next base: position 64,453 of record JBBAKX010000009.1, on the reverse strand, counting down.
CCATCGTGCTAATTTAAAGAAATTATCATCATTGTCAACAGTGGTAATGCCACCAATGCCATCGCCCATACGATTGTATATTCATGAACTAATTCCTGCGATGGATTTTGTACAACAGTTCGTTTCCCCACGATTATTCTGTGGCAAAAAAAGTGTGGCATTTTATTTTGCCACAGAAAAATTGCCACACATTTGTGGCAAAATAAACGTGGCATTTTAAATTGCCACAAAGAAATTGCCACAAGATTGAGGCAAGAACATTGAGGCAATTTTAAATGCCTCAAGAAAAACGCCTCAAGATTTTAGGTTTTGGTATAAAATTCCGAGACAGTTATTTTTATTTACCACTTTGTATTAATGCAACAATAATGGGGCTTGCAGACTTTAAATCGCTTGAAAAATCTGGAGTTTTACGTTTGCTGTTATCGGAGAAACAAAAGAAACAGAGAACTTCATTCTCTTACAACATGCTCATTATTGTACTTTCGATTGGGTTGAGTTTTTAACAATTTCTCTATTAATGATGTGAAATTGACCTTCGAAATGTGGATAGCCTCGAGAAGAGGTATTAACAATTTGAATGATTGTGTTGCTGCCAAGTTTCCTGCAGAAAGTTAATTGAGTGCATTAATGTCTAAGTTAAAGTGAGAAAAGGATAACTACTTCTTTATAATTAGGATTTAAATGCGGTATAACTTATATTTGAAGTATGGAGAAAGCTCTTAGGATAATCTCGCTAAAGGACAAGCAATCTGACTATTCTTATTGGATGTCAAAGAGTTTCATAGATAGACTCTATGCTATTGAACTTTTAAGAAATCAATACATTAAATACAATAAAGATGTTCAGCCAAGACTTCAGAGAGTTTGTAGAATTGTTAATCAAGAATAAAGCTGAATATCTAATTGTTGGAGGATATGCAGTAGGTGTGCATGGACATCCCCGTTATACAGGAGATTTGGATATTTGGCTTAATCCTTCAAATGAAAATGCAAAAAAAATCTTAGAATGTGTAAATGAGTTCGGTTTTTCATCTTATGGCTTAACATATCAGGACTTCACTAAAGAAGGGAATGTCATTCAATTAGGTTATCCTCCTCTAAGAATTGATTTGTTGACTCAAATTGATGGTGTAACTTTTAATGAATGTTTTGAAAATAGAATAGAGATTTTAATAGATGAATTAAAGGTGAATTTTATTGGTTACGATGATTTAATTAAAAATAAGAAAGAATCAGGAAGATTGAGAGATTTAGACGATTTGGATAATCTAAAGTGATTCATCTCATGAATAATATTCAGCATTCCCTTTACAAGCATTAGAAGTTCTATACTGTATCAGTTTTCTTGTAAAACGGAGTATGGTTAATCGCATCTACACTTAATTACCTCGCGCAAAATCTATAATAAAACTTAGTTTAAATGCGGCATGCCTAATTTTCAAAAGAACGACTGCAGCCTTGCTAATATTCACCAGCTCAACGAAGCATACGTAAACAGCCGCCAAAGCCTCGAACAGAAAAGAAGAGCTTGATGTGGTAAAATTCCTGCGGTTTTCATTAATTTCACCGCATGAAGTCAACGCTCCTCTCCTTTATTGCTCTCATTCTCTTTGGTTTAAATCTTTCAGCGCAAACCTACAACGGTTCCGAAAGTGTCGAATTTGATGTTGCCAACAACCGCTACCTCGTTTCAAATACAGGCAGCGGACAAATCCTTGCACGCGCTGCAAATGGAACTTTGTCGGTTTTTAAAAGTGGAATCAGTCCTGCACCTTACGGACTCGAAATTCTTGGAAATACCGTTTATGCCTGCTGTGGTGGAACCATTAAAGGTTTTGATCTTACCACAGGAAACCAAGTATTCAATATCAACCTCGGCGCAGGATTCCTCAATGGCATTACCAGCGATGGAATGAGCAGCCTCTTCGCTACCGACTTTTCAGGCAAAAAACTTTTCCGTATTCGTCCTGCAGCAAATGCCTTCAACCTGATGGCGCTAAATTTAGTGCAGAGTCCAAACGGCATCGTTTACGACTTAGCCAATAACCGTCTCGTTTTCGTGAACTGGGGCGCAAATGCACCAATCAAGGAGTTTTCTTTTGCCGATTCAACGGTTTCTACAATTACTACAACCACTTTAGGCAATTGCGATGGTTTGGCTTGGAACGGCCTCGACACTTGGTACATCTCAGCTTGGACTGGTCAGAAGATCGTGAAATTCGACCGCGATTTTGCCAATGCACCAGTGAACGTTCAAACAGGAATGAGTTCTCCTGCCGATATCTATTACAACCAACTTTCCGACACTTTAGCAGTTCCAAATTCAGGAAACAATACCGTTGTTTTTATTGGATTTGCAGCCATCGAAAATGTACCATGTTCATTGCTTCCAATGTCTGTTGATGCCGATTCATCGCAGTTTATCGGTACCGTGTTGTCATTCGGCGATTCGGTACTTCGTGTGCGCTTAACGAACAATTCTGGATTGAACTTCGCCTATCCACAAGCACGATTAACGCCCGTAAATGCGCTTCCAGCGGGTATGACTTTCGGAATCAATCAAGATGGTTTCAACGTGTTTGCGTCTTCCTGGAATTCAGGCGAAAGTGCTTATGTAGAATTTTATTTCAATGTTGCATCTGCAATTGCAGAGAATACGATCCTCGATTTCCAAATCGATGTTACCAATTTGATTCCTTCATCTGCCGATACTTGCTTCTTTAGCGAAACTTTTTCGGTTGATCTAAACCCCGGCAGTACTGTTGGTTTGGACGATCTTGAAACTCCCAATTTGGCTCTGTTCCCAAATCCTGCCGATCAATACATTCAACTTCAAGTTGCTGGTTCAGCCTCAATTTCCACAGTCGAACTGATAGATTTGTCGGGCAGATCAGTTTATCAAGCATCTGGAGCTTTCACCACCATTTCAACTACCGACATCCCTTCCGGATTGTACATCCTTCGTGCGAAAGACCAAAGCGGAAGGGGATATCAGCAGAAACTTAGTATTAGGCACAACTAAGAAGATCGATAACTGTAGCTTTTCGGATCTGGTCCCATAAATATTCGCGCATAAATGCGGATAATGGCCAATCCATCGATGATCAAACTTCCTGCGGTAAGCATCGCAAGAAGCAATTGGTCTTCGTGGATGTGACTGAAAATTAAGTCTTCCCCAATAAAGGTGGGCGAAATTGGAAATCCAGAAACTGTTAGGCAAGCCAACAAGAATCCAAATGCCAGTTTGGTGTAGTGTTCCGATAAACCATAGAAGCGATTCAGTCCGATGGTTTCTAGTTTGCCCAACCAGCGCAGCATCCAATATCCCGCGAAGCCGGCCACAGCAATGCCACTGAGGTACCAATGCACATGACTAAATGTGAACCTTTCGTTGAAGGAAATCGCCATGGCTACCCAAAAGTGGTTCATGATTACCAGCATCCAACTCAACATGGCATTTTGCTTCTCTGAGAAGGCTTTTAGCACCATCACAAAGCCAATCAACGAGAAGAACAATGGAAGGTGTTTCTGTACGTCGTTGTCGAGAAATTCGCGGTGATACACCAAGTAAAGTCCGGCCGAGTACACCACCAAGAAAAAGATCAGTACGTTTTTCGTGGTCAAGAAATTGAGCTTTCTGCCCACCCGTTTCATAGGGTTCCACCACGATTTATACATCAAACTTTCCAAGTTCCATTCTTTGAGCGACATTAAATACCACGAGTATTCTAGTCTTTTCGGCAAGCTGTCTTCAACTGTTAGTCGCGCTGGCTCGAAATGGTAAAACTGCTCTCGAATCAAGTAACTCACCACCGAAGGCGATACCAACAGTTGATAGGTTCTTAAAAAGGCATTTCCTGCAAAGTGAATCAATGCCAAGTACTTTAATCCAAGTGCCAGTTCGATGAATATCAGTCCGATCTGAGCCATCGAGGCATAGGCGATCTGACTTTTCACCGACGATTGTACCCGCGAAATGGATGATGCGATGATGGCTGTGATCAATCCGATGATACCGATCAACACGCGAATCGCAATCTGATGTTCCCAGAATGGGAAAGTGCGGGTGAGTAGAAATGCGCCCAAATGCACCGATAACGATCCGTAGAAAATCGCGCTCGATGGAGTAGGGCCTTCCATCGCTCTAGGAAGCCAGGATGAAAATGGGAACTGTGCAGATTTCGCAGCTGCAGTAATCAAAATCATGATCGAAATAAACGCACCAATGAGGCTATGTTGTTGTAAATGATCGCTCACCAATTCGGCATTGGTTAGTTTGGCGAATGTGATGTTTTCGTGCCACAGGTGATGGCTCAGCCACATTGCCAAAATCAATCCCACGTCGCCGATGCGGTACACCGAAAACACTTTCACAGCATTCTTCACCGGAAGGTATCGGTTGCGATAAAAGGCAATCAACAAGAAGCTCGCGATGCCCAATATTTCCCAACCAATGAACAGGGTTTCAAGGTTCCCTGCAATGATCACGAAGGTGTAACCAACATAGAAAAACAAAACAGTGTTGAAATACCGTTTGTAGCCGCTTTCACGGTGCATGTAATACCGACTGTAAATGGTGATCAATCCGGTGATAAGCGCTCCAACCAAGAAGTAAACCGCCGAGAAAATATCGAAGTAGAAATCGATAAAGAATTCATAATTCGATTCCTGCAGAATAACCAGGTCTTTTAAATCGATTGGATTTGCACCTGATGAAATCCAGAAGCCCAAAAAGGTAAGAAAAACAAGCAGTTGAACGATCATCGTTCCAAAAGCCCACTGCGAAAGAAACTTTTCGTTTTTTTCGGGAATGATCAAACTCACTGCAAATCCCAACAAGGGGATCAAAATGAAAATGGGAAGCAGACTATTCATGTTCAGCAGGTTTAATTAAATACACAGGAAGATTTTCTGCCTCATCTTTGAAAATTCGATCGAGGTTATTCACTTCAGGAATGAACTTGCTTGTAGGCTTATACGGCTCGAAACTGTTGCCATTAAAACGATAAATCACTTGTGTTTCAGGATGAATTGCAACCAAGTTTACCCAACCCAACGAAAACCATTCGAAGGTCGATTGGTCTCTTCGAATTACCCGATCGATGAGTTCTGGAACTTGTTCTACAATCATCAGCAAACGAACGGGATCATGCACTTCGATCATCTGCGAAGGCAAACCTGGTCTTAAATCTCCATCTGTGCCATTTGCCACGCCAATCAAGCCCATCACATTGTGTGGAAGCTTCGATCCTGCGCCCATTTTTCCATTGTCGACCCGAGAAAAGAAGTACTCCAAATTGATCCCACCACAAACGGGAGCAGCGGCTTTCAATATTCCAAACAATGCATCACCGTTGGGATCAACCTTGTAATCGTAGGAGTTTAAAAATGACCTCCGATCGAGAAACAAACTTTTGGTTAATGATCGTCTGCCAACAATACAAAGTGCATTGGTTGCGTGGTTGAGTTCTGGTCGTGGTTCGAACAACGAAACAGACCGACGACGAATTTTTTCGTGGATCAATTCAGCACTTTCGCCTGTTTCGATAGATTCTAACCTGCGTGATCGTTCTTTTGCGTTGTTGTCCATAGCTTGACCAAACACATCGGCATATTTCAAGTGCAGTTTCAAGCCAGTTTCGCCCAATCCATCTTCATCGAAGAAGACAATATCGTCGCGGGTTGTGTCGTGTAGAGCACTAACGAATCTCGTTTTTGTGGGAATGTGAATCCCGCGTTGAGCCAATAGGGCACGCACTTCAGGATGGTTTGCCATATGCGAAAAAACTCTCGCGTTCACAGATCCCGGTCGGCCCGAACATGCTCCACAATCGTAGGCCGCATAATGCGGATTGTTCACCGAACTTGATCCGTGTCCGACCACATACACCAAGGGCGCAAAATCATCCACTAACCCAATGCTGATCAAAAGCTTCTCCACACGATCGGCCATTTCGGGAATTTTAAACCCGATTTGTAAGCCATTCTCAACACCACCAGCAGATGGATGTTCGATACTCAATTTTGCTACTTTGTCGGTATGGCGGAGCGATGTAGCTGTTGCCGGACTAAATGCAGGCCTGAAAATATTCAAGAACATCCGAAAAGCCGACCAATAACCCAAGGTATTGGAGATCAACCAACCTTTTGCAAGTGAGTGGCTTCTCTGGTGGAGCACCATATCCTTTACACGAACTTCTATGGAGCCAGTTTCCTTGATGAGGTAATGTGGTGTAAGTGGCGCTGGACAAAGCTTTGTGTAGAATTTACCTTGGTCGGGCTGAAAGTAAAATTCAACTCCGAAAAATCCTGGAGTACCAAATGTTTGGCAATCTGGATCAAGTGCCTCAAGATGCCTGCGGATAGAACATTCGCGGTCGTCGATGCAAAACATGGCTTGAAACGATTTTCCTGCGGCTGGTAATGGATGTTTCAGACGTTGCTCGATCCCATTGAGTACTTCATCGTAATATGTTCCCTCAAATGCGCGTTGGAAGATTTCCAGAGCCCATTGGTGCTCCGACTTCTCAACTTGTTGAAAGAGTGGCGCTGGTGCTTCATCGATGATGTCTTTCAAGCATAACCAACGGCCTTTGTTGTGCTTTTCGAGTGCATCGATTTCCATCACAAGTTCTAGGAAAATCAATTCGCTTAAACTGATTTGCTTGTGGTCGAGCAAAGTATGTGGGTGCTGTTCGATGGTGCAAACCATTCCCGACCAACCGGGATGAGAAAATTGTTGATCGAACAAATATCTATCGTATAGTTGCTCATCGCCCACCAACAATTCAAGCAATTGCATGGTGTCGCAATTGATGTCCATGAAGAGATCGCGGGCTTTTCTGGTTTTGAATAAGCTCGTGAAGCTGTTGCGTTCTAATTCTCTGATCGAAGCAATAAATCCCTTTTTGTGCACGGGAAATTTCCACATCGAAATACCTTGATCCAAGTAGGAGCAGAGTATTCTAAAAAGCAATGGATGCACCATCGAGTCTAAGTCGATGCCGGCTTTGGATTTCCAATTTCCACGCAGTTTTCCGATCCGCGGAGCGCCAGATTCTTGGAATTTACTGTGCTGTAATTTTTCAAGCCAAGCATCAACATCCCCATTGGGAAGCACTTCTTGGATCGCTTTGGTTAGATGCGGCATAGAAATCCGGCCATCCACCAACAATTTTCTAAAGCCTGATAGATCTTGAAAGGTTGTGTATCCCAAGCTTTCTGAAGCCGAAATCAAACCATCGAAAAATGACTGTTGTTGAAAAGCATGCAACGTATTGTGGTGAACGAAATCTTTCAGTGGAGCTTGCGCGGGCAAATAATGCGCAAGATTGTGCAGGGTGCCCGATATCGAAAACCCTTGCAAATTTGAGGTTTTCATCATTCAGTAACTGAGTTAGGTTGGCGCGATAGTTTTCTTCGAGATGCATGGGCATGCTTCGACAAAGCACGGTGTTCATCTAGTCCAGAAATGATGAACTTTCCGCCACTGCGTTGATAGTCGATCTCATAATCGTGCAGTGCTTCCATCACAGTGTGATCAACCAAATGTGTGCGATTTACCTGAACAACAATGGTTTTACCCTTAGGAATTCTGTCGAGCTGTTTTTTCAAACCGATATAATTCGAGAAAATAGCAGAATGCTCCACATCGATGGTGTACACTTCTTCAGCCTCGTTCAAATCGACCGTGAAAAACGGCTTGAATAGGCTTTTCAAGGGTACTCCATTCACTGCGTGGATGATCAATTTGATGACAACGCCAGCCAGAATCCCAAGCAGCAAATCGGTAGCAATCGTTACAACGATGGTCGAAATGAAGATGATGAGTTGCTCTTTCCCGATTTGTAGCGTTTTGCTAAATTCTTTCGGTGAGGCGAGTCGATAGCCGGTTACCATGAGGATCGATGCCAGTGCAGCCAAAGGAATGTGGTGCAACACCTGCGATAAAAACAACACAAAAACGAGCAAGAACAAACCGTGGAAGAAGTTCGACCATCGGGTTTTGGCTCCATTGCTAACGTTGGCTGAGCTACGAACCACTTCGGCAATGATCGGTAATCCACCAATCAGGGAAGAAATAATGTTGCCCGAACCTTTGGCAAACAGTTCTCGGTTAAAGTTCGATTTACGTTTCCAGGGATCGAGTTTATCCACTGCCGATGCAGTGAGCAGCGATTCTAAACTGGCAACAAGGGCATAGGTGATTACCATTTGCATCCCGAATCCAGTGAAAAGGTAATCGAACCGCGGAAATACAATCCCATCCATGAAATGAGCAGGAAGCGTAACCAAAAACTTCGGTCCTAATTCATAGGCATGTCCATCTAGAAAAAGGTATTTGTGCTGGTGTTCAAGATCGAAGTAATAGCCCATCGCAATGGCAATCAATACCACGATCAGCGGAGCGGGAAGCATTCTCACCCATTTCGATTTGATCTTCGGCAAGCCGATCAGCAAGGCAATACTTACTATTGAAATGATTGCAATCTCTGGGTTGAGGTGCATAATGCTGGAAGGGATTTCGAGAATGATGTCGAGCATCTCTTTGCCTTCAGGCTTCACGCCAAGTGCAGTGTGAATTTGCTTGCCAAAAATCATGATTCCGATAGCGGCAAGCATCCCATGTACTACTGAGGATGGAAAGAAGTTGCTCAAGATGCCAGCCTTCACCAATCCGAACAGCAATTGTAAAACACCGCATCCTAAACCAACTGCCAAGGTGCACTGGTAAGCAAACATTTCAACTTCTGTAGGGCTGAGGCCAGTAGGAGCCATTTTTCTGAAGCCATCGATCGACATTAAAACGATCACTGCTAACCCTGCAGCTGGGCCGTTGATGGTAAGATAAGATCCAGAAGTTATTGAAAGGAGGAGCCCTCCAACGATCCCAGCAATGATCCCCGCCATGGGAGGAACGCCGGATGCCAAAGCGATACCAAGGCAAAGTGGAAGTGCAACAAGTGAAACGATAAAGCCGGAAAGCAAATCTGTTTTCCAGAATTTTTTAAGGCCTGCCAGTCCGTCGGCAGGAATTTGAATAGCCATAAATGAAAAATTTGAGATAAACACTTTTGATCCTGCATCCAACAATGATTGCAGGTAATCTAGATGCAGCAACAACTACATCTTAAGTGCATGATCTCAAATTCTAAACGTGCTATTCAACAAGTAAATTGGAACTGATCTTCCGATCAATCGAACATTTGGACCGCGCGGTGCAGAAGGTTCGATATTGAAGCGCTGAATTCCGAAAAAAGAATCAATGCGGTGCGCTCCCCAATATTGTTTTTTTGAAAATTCTAATTCCGATTCTTCCTCGGTGACTTCGTCGGCAAGGAATTTATTGGCTTGAATCGACTTCAGTTCTTTGCCTTTGGTGAAGGCTAAGGTGCTTTCTGATACACTTAAACTATTGAATATATCAAATGCACAAACCGAAGTTTGGGAGCTGATAAACAACAATAGTAGAAGTAGACCTCTGAATTTCACAGCGCAAAGATACTGTTTAAGATTTAGTATGCCTTAGATAATGCTTTAAACTAAATTATCGCTCAGCGGAATGTTCCATCTGAAACGCATGGCAATGCATCGTATTGTTTGCTGCACGAATGCCGCAATGTCCTATGTTCACTGTTTAAGCCCTACGGATGAACTTCCAACCCATCCAGCCGGAAGAAACGGTGAGCACGATCATCATCACAAAGATGATCCATACACCCGAACCAGCAGAATTAACGTTGGTTGCATCGGTCAGTAATCTGACATTCATAGGCACTAAAAACAGTGCAAGGAGGAAACTAAGTAATCCAAACAACCTTATCATGGAATACGAATTTATACCTCTGTAGGCACCTTTCGTAACCTGCTGATAACAAGCAATCAACCGGATGGTGTTAATAACTACTATCTTTAAGTAGTTGAATTTGTGCTAGTTAGTTGAATTTGTGCTTAGAATTGGATGTAAGCAAACGCAAAACGGCCTCCACTAAGGGAAGCCGTTCGGTGTAAGATCAGGTAATATTATTGTTTGATAAAGCGAAGTGTGGTGTAACTACTAGACGACGAAAGTCTAAGCATGTAGATTCCTTTTGGAAGTTCTGAAATATTTGTTTCTTCCGCACTTTCCTCTCCTGGAATCACTTGTTTGTTGAGGTAAACTTTGCCATCAATGCCAACGATTTCAGCTTGAATGCTTTCACCCATCCAGTCTTCTTCAAATTTTACATTAATTACTTCGGTGGCAGGATTTGGAAAGAGTGTCGGAATACTTCTGGCTGATAACTCCGAATTGTCGCCTGGTAACTTGTAATCGTTATCTACCAATGGAGCTGCCAATGGAACTGTAAATGTTGAACAACGATTGGCGGAGCTTCCACAGTTGTTGTTTGCACGAACGCACAAGGTATAGGAATTCAAATTGGTTATTGTGAAAGTAGCATTACGCGTGCCTTGTCCTCCAGTGATGGTTGCTCCAGTGGCCGTCCAAGTAAAACTTGTTGCTCCTGTTACGTTAGCTACAGAGGCAGTTCCGTTTGCCGAAAAGATTGTAGCACCAGTTTTGGTGATCGTTATTGGTTGGGCTGGTACTGCTGTAGATAATGTAGTTGATCGCAAGTTGCTGTTGCAACCATTTGAAGCAATCGCTTGAACCGAAAGAGTTCCGCCAGTAAATCCTGCGCCTACAACCAAAACAATTGAGTTTCCAGTAGCATTCCCAGAAATGGTTGTTCCTGCGGGGATCGTCCACTGATAAGAACTTGCGCCCGCAACTGCTGCTACCGAAAATGTGCGGCTTGTGTTGCAGAAGCTAGTTGTGGTTCCTGCAATGGCTCCAGGAGTGGCCAATTGATTGAGGATCGTGATGCTGCGTGAAGCGCTGAAAGCACCACATCCAGCTGAATTTGTAATTGTATAGGTGTATGTATAAGTGCCTGCTGTGCTTAATGAAGGTCTGATTCCACCTGTTGAGGCATTGAGCGACAATCCAGCAGGAGTTGAAGTGAATGTTCCTCCTGCAGGTGAAATTTGAGCAGGTGTTACAGTTCCTGTGTTTGATCGACAAAAATTGGGGTTCAGAAACTGAATGGAAGCCAACGGGGTAGCCACAATTGAAACTGTTGAGGTGGCTGTAAACGGACCACAATCTCCACTTGCTGGAAGCGTGTAGCTTATCGTATAAGTTCCTACTGTTGATGTGGATGGCGTTAGAGCGCCTGTGCTGCTGTCGATCGTAAGTCCTGCCGGAGTTGACGAATATGTTCCATTGGTAGCCCCAGTATTTGCTACAGTTCGGGGTATAGTGACATTTTTGCAGTATGATGTTTGTGAGTAACTGATGGAAGCCGATGGACCGCGAACTACATTGATAGATGCATTAATATTTGCACCACAAGTGTTAGAATAATAACGAGCGCGAATTGTACCGCTTGTAAATGTTGGCGAAAAGGTTATCGTTGCAACTGTTGAATTGGGGTCTGCTATCGTAATGCCTGGCAAAAGAATCCATTCTGGGATAATTAAATCTCCTCCAGTTCCAGGTCCTGTTGGCTGATTGAAATTGGCAATGTAAGTTTCTGTAATGCTTCCTTGGCCAGCCACGCAAAGTGGGCCACCAATGTGCTGAGTAGGGGTCGTGGTAACTGTAATGACGTTTGATGCTGATGTTGTACATCCTTGCAACTCGCAAGTAATTATCTCATTGTTTTGTGGATTCGAAAAGAAGAATATGCTACCACTGCCTGATATAACACCATTTCGTTTCCAAACCAAATTCGGAGTGCCTTGAACATTGGTTGTTGTTGATGTAAAGTATATCTGAGATTCGGAACAAATCGGAAAAACTGACGAGGTTGAAATCGACACTGTTTGAATGATTGGTAAATGTGCACCAACTCCGCATCCAACACTTACCGAACTCCTTGCCATTACATCCAATCCTCCATCAATATCGTTCTGTGATAAATTCTTTCGACTGAAACCCGCACTCGCAGTGGCGACCATTACTTCTGCTGAGGTATTTTTGGTATGCGCTAATTGATGTAAATGCCCCAATTCGTGCAATGCAGTAGTTTCAAAGTCATATTCTGAGGCAGTTGGTGCGCCACTTCCAAAATTCCAACCCAAACCACCTGGGTTGTCATTGAAAATGATGTCTTGTCCAATGGTGATAGCCTTCGTTGCATTGCCAGATCCACAACTAGAAACGTATTTCATTCCACGTCCAAGAACATTGGCAGGCAATGGGCTAAGTACATCGTCGGTGATTACGTTGACGTCATCATTTTGATCGGCTCTGATTGAGCTCTCGGTTGCAGAGATTGTCCAATTAAATCTAGTTGCACACATCCATTTGTTTAGTGCTCTTAAGAAGGTTTCGCGGCCTTCGGTTGTAAAACTAGAATTGAATAGATTGTTAAACTGCAAGGTGTAACCTCCTAGGGTATTGAAATTTCCTGCATTCATTACCGCAGCAGTATCTCCGGCCAAGATCGGTGCGTTGAATAGCGCATATCTTACAGTAATCGATCCTGCGCTCGTGGCTACAGCTCCCGCTGAGGGTGTTACCTTCACTTGTCCGCTCGCTGCTGCATTGTCAGCCGCTTGTCCTATAAGTCTGGATGGCACCATCACCCTGATTTGATTGTCGCTCCAAGAGATGTAGTCTTTGGCGAATGGCTGTGCGAATGTTCCCAAGGCTGTTGTGAATTCTACGAATCCAGTTCCGCGGGTAGCGCCAAATCCAGTTCCGTTGATGGTGAGGATAGATTTTGTTCCTGCAGTAATTACCGTCGGACTCAGTGTTGAAATCGTTGCTGCAGTGCTTCCATTGGTTTCTGGAAGGTTATTTCTCAATTCCGGGATGAAAATTCGTGCAGTTTCACCGCTGATGTTTTGAAAGCTACGTTTCAACTCATCTATATTGTTAAAACGATTGAAGATATCGGATACATTGCGTTTGTTGGGATTCACCATAAATACACCTTCTAAAGATGTACCCACGCAAAATGCATCAGGGTAGGAGGGAAGGCCTTTCCAATGTGCGGGGATTTGATTGAGCAACAAGACTGCTTCATCGCCAGTGAAGAGATCAATTCGATCACTAAACTCCACCGAAAGCTCAGGCAAATCGCCTCCTTCGGTGATTAAAGTGAGTTCAGCATTTGGATTTCCTTTGTACGATTCCAACACCAGCAAATGATGAACAGTGTAAATCTTGGATTTAGAAGCATTCCAAATTGATTGCCGTTCGATTACTCTTGCCCGAACCATCAGTTCGCTACTTTGCACCAGTTGTGCAGTACTTAGTTTGATCATGTTGCAATGAACCTCCTGGGCCATTGAACTTCCTGCCATTAATGCAGATAAAAATAAAATTAGGAAATGCTTTTTCATGTGTTTTAATTTTAAAGCAAACCTGTGAAGAAATTATATTTAAGTAAATCACTAATAATAGTGATATGAATTTAAAGTGCTGAAAATTAGCATCTTGAAAGTTTTGAATAATTCTAGTGATTGTTTCATTTAAATAATTATTTAGCTAGGAAATTCATACAATCATGCAACGAACTTCATGTTAATTCAATCTGAAGTCTAAATATTCGATTCAACATGAAATTATACTTACGATTGGCCTTTTTATTTTTAGTGATATCCTCAAATATTGTAAACGCTCAAATTCGTTGCAAAACGGAGATGCCAGAGACTACTTACATTCCTCAAAACAACTTAAACATCAATCGAAGCGATGAGCCTTTTATTATTCCTGTAATTGTTCATGTTTTTAATGTAAACAATTTTATACCTGTTACACCGGGCAGTGTATTGGAATTCATTGAATTGGCGAATAATCATTTTTCAGGCATTTTGCCCAATATAAATAATGTGCAGCTTGAGTTTCAAAGCGTTGTTTCCAATCCTAATATTCAAATAAAATTAGCCACTAAATTGCCTGATAGTTCTTGTTTTAATGGGATTATTTTTCATGATTTACCCAACGTAGGTTTAATACCAAGCGACTTCTCCGTTTATTCTATCGATACAGAGCATTATTTGAACATTCATATTGCGATGAGTGATTTTTCATATGCTACATTTCCAACTCCAGGATTAATTGCTGGAAATCCAAACGACTTTATTTTTCTAACCAACTATGATGCTCGATTGAGGCAAAATACCTTGGTGCATGAATTAGGTCATTGGGTAGGATTGGGGCATACGTTTGGGCCATCAAATACATCAGGCATTTCTTGCAATGATGACGGAATTGAAGATACACCTCCTACCAAAGGATCGGTTGGTGGAACCTGCAACTTAACATTGAGTGAGTGTGCGCCAAGAGTCATTGAGAATGTAAACAATCACATGGATTATTCGAATTGTCCGTTGATGTTTACTGCTGGTCAGTCAGAACGTATGCGCGATGTAGTGTCTGATACAAATTTAGCTCGCCATCAAATTGGTACATCTGATAATATTCAGAGAACAGGTGTTTTTGAGCAACCGTATTGTGAAGGTGAAATTACAACTTACAATGATCAATTTCGAGGATGTGACAGCACGTTGATCCGTTTGTACGGAATGTATTCTGGCTTTTTTGCTGATTCGGTGAGTTGGTATTGTCCGGGTGCTGCACAAGAATTGTGGTTAACCGATCATCCTTATGTTTATTATCCTTCCGAAGGAATTAAAACGGCATATTTCTCAGTGTGTCGTGATGGAGTTTGCAATACAGTAGAGCACATATTTTTTGCTGATATAGTTGAAGCATCTCTTTCATTGCCGTATACGAGCTTTCCATTTAGTGAAGATTTCGAAAATGATTTTTCATTTCCGCAAACCAACATGACTTTGGTTTCGGACGATTCCACACCTTGGCAAGTATGTAATTTTGCAGGTTACAACAGTGAAAATTGCTTGTATGTACCTGCGATGTTTAATTCAGAAATCGATACAACTTCTGTGTTAATTGGTGCTTTTGATTTCACCCAACTAAACAATGTCTTGGTTACTGCTAAAGTTGCAGTGAGCGCTCCCGAAAATGGATCTTATTGCATTTTTGAAATTGTTTTGCGCAATCCATGTAATTTCTTCATACCCAGTGGAGCATATTTAGTTCTGCCAATAGAGGAGATTAATGAAGGTAATTCGGAGGCTAATTTTGTACCTGCCAATTCTACACAATGGCATGATATTCAGTTTACTTGGCCAAATTGGAATGGTGCATCAAGTGCTGAATTAGAATTACGGGTTCGCTATTTCCCATTAACTCCTGGAAATACACCAGAAGCCTTTTATTTAGATGATATTACAGTTGGTGAACTTGATTTAATTACTCAAACAAACGAAATTCAATTCACAGATTTTGATTTATTCCCCAACCCAGTAACTGAGCAATTGTCGCTAAAACTCTCAAGTAACAAACCCGAATCTTTCAAGATTTTCTCACCCCTTGGAAGTTTAGTGCAAGAAGGAATAATCGAGAATAACAATTCAATTTCACTTCAGCATCTTAGCGCTGGAATTTACTTGATTCAAATCAACAATACGATTAAGCGGTTTGTGAAGGTTCTTCCTTAGTCTTTAGTCCGGAGTCTTAAGTCTCTAGTCCTGAGTCAATGTTTATTCAAGACTCTTTTCCCTTTCTACTCTTCTATGGTGCCAATTCGATCATGAATCCACGGATTAAAATCCGCGGCTGCGCAATTGTAAAATAATCGCTTCGGAACTCTATAATCCACAGATTAAAATCCGCGGCTTCGTAATTGTAAATTAATCGCTTCGAAACTCTATAAACCACGGACTAAAGTCCGTGGCTGCGTGGTGCCATCTTTCCACTTCATAATTAATACTAAAGACTCAGGCCTAAATACTCAAGACTAAAACCTCAATCCACCCTAATGCACCTCACCGAAAACCCCACTTTTTTCGAATTGCTTGCTTGTGCTAAATTCGAGTTTGCGTAGGTAATTTGTCGATTCACCAAAACATCCGATCCATTTTCCTTTGAGCTCCACCAATTTCCCATATTGGTCAACGAACCGAAAGAGCCATTGCCTTGAATGATTCTCGATCCTCCTGGTTTTGCCGAAAAGCCTATTTCATCAGTTGCTGGTGTGCCCGGGCCATACCACAAATCCAAGGTCTTTAATTTGTCGCCCGCTACACTTTCTCCTCCTAGAAATTTGGCCATGTTCACCCAGTCACTGTCGTGAGGCACTTTCCAACCTGTTGGACAAAGTCCTCTGCTATCTATAACCGAGTAGCCATTGTACAACCGCCCGTAAATATTCAAGTTAACCGAATCGTTGTCATAATAGCATTGCGCTGGAGTATTTAATTGAATCCAACTTGATCCTTCTGTTTCCAATGGAATACTATCGCCATTTGTGAATCTAGACACTTTTAAATTGCTAGCGATCCAGCACGTTCCGTCAACATCAATTACATTGTAAACGTTTCCATCAATATCTACCAAACTATCCGGACAAGGCACTACAACCGGCGGTTCATCTTTTGGGTGAGGAAATCCTGTTAAATCAATTTCGTGTTTACAAGAGCTCATGCCAACTATAATTAACCCCAATAAAACGAGTCTATTCACCATAAATAATCTTTTGATTTAATTTTCTGTTGGTTATAAATGTAATTGTTGTACCAATTGAGATGCTTTTACCATCAATTTTTCTCTTGATTCCAATCTTCCATTGTTTTCGTATTTCTCCCTTTCAATTAATACGATTATAATCCACGGATTAAAGTTCGCGGCTGCATAATTTCAAAATGATCACTTCGGAACTCTATAATCCACGGATTAAAATCCGCGGCTGCGCAATTGCAAAATAATCGCTTCGGAACTCTATAATCCAAGGACTAAAATCCGCGGCTGCGCAATTTCAAAATGATCGCTTCGGAACTCTATAATCCACGGATTAAAATCCGCGGCCGCGCAATTTCAAAATGATCGCTTCGGAACTCTATAATCCACGGATTAAAATCCGC
>JBBAKX010000009.1:0-47349 GCA_040403315.1 Flavobacteriales bacterium | reverse complement strand
GGCCGCGCAATTTCAAAATGATCGCTTCGGAACTCTATAATCCACGGACTAAAGTCCGTGGCTGCGTGTTGCCTTGTTTTTCCTTTCTACTCAATACTAAAGACTCAGTACTAAAAGTACTCAAGACTAAAAACCAATCGACATCATCAATATCACTATCGACACAATAGATAGCATATATCAATATCTTCCACCTAAGTTTGTCTAAGAATTTATTCCAACAACTTTAACTAAACCATATGAAACATACTTTTCTGACCCTTGCCATGGCTGTGGGTGCAGGTGCTTCGGCTCAAGGCGACAAAGCTCCATTGTCGGAAGCGAAATGCCCCTTCCACACACCCACCGAAGGAACAAACGTTTCCAATAAGGGAACTCAAAACCAAGATTGGTGGCCGAATCAACTCAATCTAGGCGTACTTCGCCAACACTCAGAATTGTCGAATCCATACGATCCGAATTTCGACTACAAAAAACAATTCAGCAGCCTCGATTACGCCGCACTCAAAAAAGACATCCAAGAAACACTCACCAAATCGGAAGACTGGTGGCCTGCCGATTACGGCAATTACGGTCCGCTGTTTATCCGCATGGCTTGGCATAGCGCTGGAACTTACCGCACAGGCGATGGCCGCGGAGGCACACGTTCAGGGATGCAGCGTTTCGCCCCGCAAAATAGCTGGCCCGACAATGCCAACCTCGACAAAGCACGTCGCCTCCTTTGGCCAATCAAACAGAAATACGGCAACAAAATTTCTTGGGCCGATCTCATGATCCTTACTGGAAATGTAGCCCTCGAATCAATGGGCTTCAAAACATTCGGATTTGCTGGCGGTCGTGAAGATGTTTGGGAACCAGAACAAAATGTTTACTGGGGACCAGAAACCAAATGGCTCGACGACAAACGTTATGCTGAAGGGCGCAAGCTCGAAAATCCACTCGCAGCGGTGCAAATGGGACTCATTTACGTGAATCCTGAAGGTCCTAACGGAAATCCTGATCCACTCCTCGCTGCAAAAGACATCCGCGAAACTTTCGGTCGCATGGGGATGAACGACGAAGAAACTGTTGCCCTCATCGCCGGAGGCCATACATTAGGTAAAACACATGGTGCTGGAGATGCCAAGAATGTTGGTCCAGAACCAGAAGGAGCCGGAATCGAAGAGCAAGGTCTTGGCTGGAAAAGCACCTATGGATCAGGTAAAGGAAAAGATGCCATTACATCAGGTTTAGAAGTTATTTGGACTTCCACGCCAGTAAAATGGGGACATGAATATTTCACCAATCTTTTTTCCTACGAATGGGAATTAACGAAAAGTCCAGCTGGAGCAAACCAATGGGTGGCCAAAGACGCAGAGCCAAACTTTCCAGATGCATTCGATGCTAACAAAAAGCACCGCCCAACCATGCTCACCACCGACCTTTCGATGCGATTCGATCCTGAGTATAACAAGGTTTCAAAACGCTTCCTCGACAATCCTGAAGAATTTGATAAGGCATTTGCAAAAGCTTGGTTCAAACTCACGCACCGCGATATGGGTCCAAAAACGACCTATTGGGGACCTGAAATTCCGAAAGAAGACCTCATCTGGCAAGATCCAATCCCGGCTGTTGATCACACCTTGATAAACGCAAAAGACATCGCAGAATTAAAAGCGACCATCCTTAAATCGGGGCTTACAATTCCTGAAATGGTAACAACCGCTTGGGCTTCTGCATCAACGTACCGTATTTCAGATCGCCGCGGAGGTGCAAATGGTGCTCGAATTCGGTTTGCGCCACAAAAAGATTGGGAAGCCAACAATCCGAAACAATTGGCCAAAGTGCTTGCTGCATTGGAGAAAATTCAAACAGATTTCAATGCCAAAGCTCCAAAAGGCAAACGCGTTTCGATGGCCGATTTAATTGTTTTGGCAGGAAGTGCCGCAATCGAACAAGCCGCTAAAAACGCTGGTGTAACTGTTGAAGTGCCATTTATCGCTGGTCGTATGGATGCCCTTCAGGAACAAACCGATGTGGCATCATTCGCACTCCTTGAGCCAATGGCCGATGGATTCCGCAATTACCAGAAAAAGCAGTACACCGTTTCTACCGAAGAATTGTTGGTTGATAAAGCACAATTGCTCACCTTAACCGCTCCAGAAATGACTGTCCTAGTGGGCGGGATGCGTTCGGTTGGCGCTAATTACGACAATTCAAAACACGGTATGCTATCGTCTAAAAAAGATGCGCTTTCAAACGATTATTTCGTGCAATTGCTCGATATGAGCACCACTTGGAAATCTATCAACGACGACAAAGAAGTGTTCGAAGGCCGCGACCGCAAAACCGGAGCCGTGAAATTCACTGCCACACGTGCCGATTTAATTTTCGGTTCAAACTCCGAACTCCGCGCCTTAGCCGAAGTTTACGCCAGCAGCGATGCCAACGAGAAATTCGTGAAAGACTTCGTTGCCGCTTGGACCAAAGTGATGAACCTCGATCGTTTCGATATCAAAAAATAGTTAGTTTTAGTTAATTCCCAAACCGTCATCGGATTCTTTTCGGTGGCGGTTTTTTTTATGGATTATTATTGATTTTCGGGCGGCTATTCCGGCTGTCGCTACTCGCTTTGTGCTTCCACTTCGTTCTAGCACAAGAGCTCAAACAGGCCGCTCCATCCGGGCCGAGGCATTCGGGTAGGGTGGAGGTCTTATTTTGATATAAGCATCTTAAAATGGCATCTGTTTCTATAGATGCTACTCAATGCCGATAAAGTATGCTATGCCACGGTTAAAGTCTCTTTAAACTGTTGTAGCTATTGCAGAAGTCGTATTTCAAAAACCACAGTCTTGTATTTGTATTGAAATAATTACGACTTTTATTGCACTTTATTTTTTACTTTAACCAGTACCAATTTAAGAGTAAACCTGCTATTCCGCAGTTATATTTATTCGTTTTAATCAAACTTCAAAACCAAAAACCACCATGAGAAAACTGTTTTTGTTCTTTACACTTCTCTTGCTTAGTTTTTCTGGTTTTTCGCAGAGCCGATACATCTCAGTAACAACAAAAAAGATTGTTTACTCAAGAGACGGCGGTGCTTGTCAGTGCTGTGGAAGTTCTGCAAATCTAGAATATGACCACATCACACCGTTCTCATGCGGAGGAACCAGCGTTGTATCAAATATTCAGTTGCTTTGTTTTACATGCAATCGCAGTAAATCCAATAGCTGCGTTTGTAAAGTACACGACAGGAGAGTTGGAACCAATTGTTGTGAAGGCCAAAAGACTAAAAAATCCAACAATTCATCATCTCCAGCAAGTCAATGCTCTGGTACAACTAAGAAAGGATCGAGGTGTAAAAACAGAACCACCAATTCCAGCGGTCGCTGTCACCTGCATTAATATTTATCAAACAATTTAAAAGGAATTCCAATGAGTGTATTGTTTGCGATCGATAAGAATACCGGGGAAACACTGGTTTCAGAATCTCAGAAAGGCAGTAATAAAATTGATTTCATCGAACGAATTCCTCGGCTAGAAAACGAAATTCTTTATAACGCCGTGGTCACTTTAACCAGCATTACAACTTCACCCAATTTAGATGTTGCAATCTTTAAAGCAATGGATAAAGTTTGCCAAACGATTTATAATAAGCATAAGGAAGGGTTATAGCCCCGGACTTAAGTCTCGGGGCACAAGTTGTCTTAATGATTATTTGAAAAAGGAGAAAGTAACTAGCAGCCTCGGACTTTAGTCCGGGGGTAATATCGCCTCAATGATTACTGGGAAAAGGAAAAAATGAAAATGCAGCCTAGGACTTCAGTCCGGGGAAGGTAAATGGCAAACGTTGCCTAAACATTCATTTAAAAGATATTCTGAAATATCAATTAATTGCCTTTTGTTTTCGTTCCATAAAGCATGTTCATCGTAATCACATGCGGAAAGCTGATGCATGAAATGAAAATGAAGAATACGCCAAACTTATTCAGTGATCCGAAATCGTAATTGCCATCTGATGGCCAAAAGAAAATAAACAGGGCAAGTATCAACCACGCACCTAACTGAAACGGCAACGAATGCAACCAAATGCTTTTGTTGCTTTGATTCAGCGCACTTGAAATATGCTTCCAACTGGTAACGCTGTGCTGACCAATAAAATAGAGTCCAAACGCCAACAAGAGCGGCAATTGTGTTGATACAATGAGCCACAATAAGGTAATTGTGAATGCAGATTTCTGATAAATAAGCGACCAGATCAACCAAGGAATTACTATCCAGTAAGGCAAAGAAAATGCGAACTCGGTTACACCTATCGTTTGTAAAATGACATTTGTTTCAACTGTATGAGTGCCTAGAATGTACACCAACACAGAAGCTCCCCAAAGAAACGATGTTACACTGTTTAACTTCCAAAGTTCTCCATCTGCTTGTCCGAAATGCCAAGCAGAATACAATAGGAAAACCACCAAGGCCCAATCAGCTAAGAAATACCAGCATATTCCCATCAAAGCGGCAAGTGCTAGATACTTCACAATAAACATTGGTACTTTTCTCGATTCCCATTTCCCTATTTCAATCAAATGATCGACCGCACCATGAGGAATGCCAACTGCGATTAAACCAACCAATACAAAGCCATAACCAACCACCGATTGTAACATTGATTCTCTGCCCAACAACAAAAGTATTGAGGTAAAAAGAAGCAAAAGCAATGGACGGAAATTGATGCTTTTATTTACTTTCTTGTATAGTGCCCATAAAAAAGGCCCCCACGGAAGCTTTGAGAACAAAGATATTTCATCAAGAATTTTCGATTTCTCATCAAGGAACTCTAAAACTTTAAACGTGTTTGCTTTTTTAAACAATTCAGAAAAAATCTTCTTTCCAGCCTCTGGTTTGTCTTTTAAAATAAGCAGCAACAAAGCATCATAAAAAGCGAAACGGCTTTTAGAAAATGACTTTTTTTGCTTTTCTACTTTATTTCTAGCGGTATGTTTCTCAAGAGATTCGGCAATTTCAAAGGCATGGTTATACATGTTTTTAAATGCATACCCGGTGCTTGGTTTTATCCGATAATTGCGAGCGCCCAAAAGAAAAACATTTTCATGATGCTCATTGGCAATCTTACAATTGCTCATCGGGATGCATCCCCTTTCGGTGCTCAAGATTTCGTATTCTCCGAAATCACTTCCAATGTAATCTTCTAAGAGTTCACTTGCATCACTTTCCTCAAGTATTTCCGACCCAAATCTCGTTAATTCAACCAGAAATCGATTCTTCGAAAATGGCAGCAAATACATGAATTGGGTGAATTCCGATTGTTCAACATTAAAATCCATCAAACGAACAGCCTCTTTGTCTTCAAGCTGCTTTGAGGTTTCAATTTCCCATCCTACAAAACTTTGGAATAAATGCACCTCGTTTGTAGCTGCATCTTCAAATTTTGGAGTTCTTGAATCGAATATTTTAGTGGCTCTAATCTGTTGGCCATCAATAGTTAAAAATGGCCCTAAATCGTCAGAAGAAAC
This sequence comes from Flavobacteriales bacterium, assembly GCA_040403315.1. GTDB lineage: Bacteria > Bacteroidota > Bacteroidia > M30B66 > M30B66 > CAMCXT01. The sequence goes on along the minus strand of JBBAKX010000009.1, from coordinate 41,836 downwards.
ATTATCAACAGGAGCAATTACTCTTGTCCATTGGTAATGATTAGTTAATTCTTGAATCTTCGAGTAAAGATCCAAACTAGAAACATGGTGGTAATTTAATGGATCAATCGATCGTTTGTCTGAACGATCAATTTCTATGGTATTCCAGGAATGTGTAATTATTTCAGATAGCGCCTTGAATATTGGTTCGTTTTTGTGCGCCCAAAAGCAAAATGTTTTATCGTTCCTGGTTTTATCGTCAGGATCAATTAATAGAATTTTTAAGTTCGATAGAAGATTTTTTCGATGCAGCTCTAGCAACAAAAGCGAAGCTGATGTGCCAACGCCAGAAAATATAAAGTCGTAATCTGAGTAACAAACAATTTCATTTTCGCTTCGAAACATAAATTGAAATGAATTGATTGAATTGCGAACCTATGCTATTAGTATTTCAGTATAAATATCTAATTTTTTTAACTTAACACATGCAAGTGAATGTGTTTAAACAAAAATCTTTGGTAGTATGATCATTTGTTACGACCATACTACCAAAGAAAATATTTTCGCGAATTAATCTTCGTTTCTCGACAATGCGTAGATCACAAGACCAAATCCAATTTTATTGATTGCATCAGCAATGTTGTAAACGATGTCCATTGCATGCAAAGCTGCAGTTTGATCTGATACCAATTGCATTCCGAACAAACCACCTGGAGTGCCTAAAATGTAACCCAATGGATAAATTGCCCAACCTACAAGTACAAACCATCCTAAGATTTTTGTAGCCTTTGCAACTTGTGGTCCTGCAGTTTGAGCAAGTTTTGCAACCTCTCCAAACCAAACCAAGTAAACAATGTAAAAGTATGCTGCACCAGAAAACACTCCCCAAAGTACGCTTCCGTCTCTGTCAAGTACTTCACCTACATAGCCAGTTACAAGCATCACCAACGATGCAAAAATTAGCTTCCAAAGCAACGCAATCTTAGCTCCTGCTTTCTTTGTAATAAGGTAAAACTCAACACACATCAAAGGAACTGTCAAGATCCAGTCAACGTATCTGAAAAATGTTGGAGATTCTCCTGTTTCAAGATTGTAACCTCTCATGTAGTAGTAATGCACTGCTGCGATGAATGTAATCAAACCTGAAACTAGTACTGATGTTCTCCACTTTTTTGAAGTGTTATTCAATTCGAAAAAGAAGAAAACAGATGCAGCCATCATGGCCATTGTTCCGATAAAAAACGTAAACGCTACGTAATTATCACTTGCAATTTTTAAACTCTCCATAGAAAAAAATTTAGTTTACTTACTCTTATGGATTTTCAGTATCTCCGCGTTTTTGAAATGGTCTCTGCCTCCACATCATTATCAGACAAATAAACGTTAAATTTGTTTCAACAAAAATAAATAAAGTTAAGTATGAGTGTTAGTACTCATGCGCGCAGTGATCATAAAATCGGCTTCAGATGTAAACTCGCATCAATCTACTTTCAAGTTGAAGCCTTCTAAAACCAAGCTTAGCAAAGGAAATTTTAATTTTTTCAAGGTTAGAAATCTAATGCCGATCTCTATCAAATCTTAAAATAAACGACCTTTGATTTTGGCTTATTTTTTCAAAATCTCAAAATAGACACGACGGTTTTCGACCCGTGTTATATAGTGTCGGATTTATCTAATTAGGTTTCTTTACGAAAATTATATAAAATATTCATGCTTTTGAAACTTATTTCCTGGGTTGTGTTAAGTGCCTAGTATTAGCATTTTCGAATCAATTATTGCATTAAATTTTCTTGAATATAACCAATCATTTGTTTGCTTATGGTATTTACAGGGAAATGGAAGTATTGTTATTGATATAGTAAAATACTCTCGTAGTTAACCATGCGCCTGACACAATAGGCTTTTCAGAGTCGATTTTAATATTGTCAACCACGATTTTTGGCTAGAATATTCAATAACTAAATCAAAAACTTATTTCTGTCTAAATGCACTACCGCCATTGATGTTTTCAAAGTAATTCTAATCCTCTTTTTGTGGTGTAAGCCAAACGCTATGTTGATTGACCTATATATGTTTCTATGATTTTCAAGTCATCATATTTTTTTGGGCGGCATTTCCGAATGTCGCTACTCGTTTTGTGCTTCCACTTTGTTCCAGCACAAGAGCTCAAACAGGCCGCTCCATCCGGGCCGCAGCGCGCGAGTAGGGTGTGGAAGGCTTGTTTTTCAACCGAGCAGCTCAAAAAGCATCCGTTTCAGTTCAACTGTCCAATCGCTTGATTGAATAACTATTACAGGTGGAATTCCTTTTAAATCCATGTAGGTTTCTTTGAAAATGTTATCTAAATTTATCACTTGTAAAATTTAAATCCTTTAAGTAATGATTCAACGCTACCTATTCGCCTTGCTGCTTGTATTTGGTGCTTCACAAGCAAACTCCCAGAACCTTTATTTTTACATGAACGATGCTTCGATGCAGATGTACGCCATCTCCGAAGTGAGTTACATGAAGTTCGATTCTACTTCCATCAAGCTTCACATTACCGATGAAAGTATCGTTGCCTTCGATCTCGAAGCCCTCAATAATTATCGTTACATGCCCGACAATGTAACTGCAATCAATCAAGTAGCCGCTCATCCACAACTGAGCTTTTTCCCAAATCCTGCCGATCAACAAATCAACCTGCGCTTCTCTTTGCCAAATGCATCTTCCGATGTTAAAGTGTGCATCCACAACCTCAAAGGCGAAAAACTCATCGAGCAAGAAGTGAAATCATCTGCCAAAGGAGAACTCACTTTAGACTTAAGCAAACTCGCTGTTGGTCAATACTTCTGCACCCTCGAGTCAGGTAAGGTTGTGATCTCGAAGGCATTTATGAAGCGTTGAGTATTTAGTACTGAGTCTTTAGTCTCTAGTCGAGAGTCCAATGTAGCCATCCCGCAGCCTCGGACTTTAGTCCGGGGAATTATTGTTGGTTCGAATTTGCAAAATTTATAGCATTTACGAATTACACTGCAAAATGAAACCCCCGGCCCCCGTAATTCAGTCCGGGGGCCGGGGATAAAATTAAAAGGCATTTCCAAATCAAATCACGCATGAAAAAACGCATACTATTTCTCGGGTTTTTATTGATGGTTTTCGGTTTAAAATTGGACGCCCAAACCCTCAAAAACATCCACCGCCACAACCAACCAGTATTGCGCATCCCAACCCACCTCATCGACAAGGTGGAAACAGCCGAAGTAAACGGTGCGCAAGTGCTGCAGGTGCGACAGCTTAACGGCTATGTGAGTGAAATCCCTCTCTCACAAATCGATAGCATCACCCACAGCGAAGGCGAATCGATAGATCCAGCACAATTGGGTAGCCTCCGCACGGCATCTGTAATGGGAGTGGTAACTGGCCCCTCTGGTGCTGCTGAAATGAATGCAATTGTTCGTTCACCTTATGGCGGCGAAGAAACCCGCACCGATCCGAACGGTGTGTTTTTACTCAGCAACATTTTGGTGTACGACAAACTGGGCTACATCACCATCACCAAACCGGGCTTTCATCAAGGTTCGCGTAGCTTCTTGCCATTAGAAACAGGCAGCAATCGGGTAAATGTGCAACTCTTACCGATGACCCAATCAGGCACCTTTAGCGCTGCTTCAGGCGGCTCGATTACTTCTGGATTATTGCAATTGACTTTTCCTTCCAATGCCATCACCTTAAACGGACAACCCTACACCGGATCAGTTCGAGTGTATACTGCTTCTTTAGACCCAACATCACCCGCTATGTTCGACCAAATGCCAGGAGAGTTGCTGGGAGGCTTGAATGATTCACTCCGCCTTCTTCGTTCCTTTGGAATGGCAAGTATCGAATTGCGCGATGCGAACATGAATGAATTACAATTAGCAATAGGCGTTTCAGCTACCTTGACCTTTAACATCCCAACAGCCTTAAATGCTGAAGCGCCAGCTACCATCGACTGGTGGAGCTTTGATGAAACGCTTGGGTATTGGAAACACGAGGGTGAGGCTGTTAAGCAAGACAATCAATATGTTGGCCAAGCGAGTCACTTTTCTTGGTGGAACCTAGATGTTCCTGGGACATTCAACGAATTTCATGGCACAATTAACTCAACTGATAGCAACCCTATTTCTGGTGCACAAATGGTTTTAATTTCTCCCACATTTGGCAGCGGAATAAACTACACAAACTCAGTCGGAGCATTTAGTGGTCGAGTGCCTAAAAATCAAGACATAGCACTTACTATTAATCTCATTTGTAATACAACAAATGATTGGGCTTCAGCATTCTCTGATTTAATTATTAGTGAGGATGATTCAATTTTAGGAAGTTATATTGCCGAATTGACTGGTTTCTTCCCGATTTCTGGTAACGTTATTAATTGTGAAGGCCAGTCAGTAATAACGGGTTATGTCAAGATGGGGTCTCAGGTTTACCTGACTAATGAAACTGGTCAGTTTACTATTCAAACCTGCGCTTTGGGCGAGTATGTCATTCGAGGATATGACACCTCCAATGCTGACTCTGTAATGGCTAGTGTATCAGATACTTTTCAGTTAGGGCCCGATGGCATCAATATCGGCAATTTGCAGACCTGTACAGAATTTTTCGGAGTGGTGAGCGATAATGATGGGTACATTTATCCAACATTGCACATAGGTAGTCAGTTTTGGATGGTCGAAAACCTCCGCAGCAGCAGCTTTGCCAATGGTGAGCCCATTCCCAATATAACCGATGATACAGAATGGTCACAACTAATCTATGGCGCTTGGTGTAACTATAACAATAGCCCAGTATACGATGCTATATATGGTAAAGTGTATAATTGGTACACAACCGTTGACCCCCGCGGACTTTGTCCTACAGGCTGGCATGTTCCCTCCGATGCCGAATGGTCTGTTTTAAGGGAATACCTTGGCGGATATATTGAAGCTGGAGGTAAAATGAAATCTATAACTGGTTGGAGACCTCCAAACACGGGCGCTAACAACGAAAGTGGCTTTTCTGGTCTCTCTGGAGGAAGCCGCAGCTACAGCTATGGTGATTTCTATAATGTTGACGATAACACGAGCTGGTGGAGCTCCACTGGGAATACTACTGCAGATGCTTGGTACTACCAACTTTACTATAGCAATGGCTATGCAGACAGATACAGCTTCAGTAAGCGAAATGGACATTCTGTTCGTTGCCTCAGGGATTAGGGGGAATTGGAAAGGTAAAAGGCGAAAGTGTTTATGAATTGTAGTGCAAAATAACATCTATCGCAGCCCCGGACTTCAGTCCGGGGATAAAAGGTTGGTTTAAAAGTGAATCAGTTCTAGCTGAAGCGTAGAAATGATTCATCCCGAGTGGAAGCCATTTCGGCTGGAACCTCGAGATAGAAAGTGAAAAGTAGAAAGTAAAAAAAGGACTTTTAAATTGAATGAATGATGAAAGTACGCATGATTTTTGGATCCTTAATTTCGATCGGTTTGAAGACTAGTTAGCGTTCGGTTAAACTTAAATTTGCAAAAAAAACGATCAGAAATAAGAATATTTTAAAACTGAATAAACGAATCGTTTGTGAAACATCAATTAAATTTAATCTCAGCCATTTGCCTCCTATTTTGTGGTGGTATTGTAAAAGCTCAAGATCCTCAATTCACCCAAACATTCGGTTCTGCTTTATATGCAAACCCAGCATTTACGGGTAGTGCCGGGCAGTGCCGGGTGCAAGCGGCGCAACGCATTCAATGGCCCAATTTATCAGGAGCATTTTACACAACGCATCTTGGTGCCGATCTTACAAGAGACAAATTGTTTTTGGATGTTGGAGTCAATTATTTGCATGACCGGTTAGGGGGAGGGATATTAGTCACAAATAGTTATGGAATCAATATAGCACGCTCAATCCGGATTTATAAAAAACTGTCTCTTCGCTTGGGAGTTTCCGGTTCAATGAATGCTCGGAATTTGGATGTTTCGAAACTTACCTTTGGTGATCAGATAGATAGTCGATATGGATTCATCTATGATACCCAAACGGTAATCCCGTTTCCTGATGTTCGATACGTTAATTTTAATCTGGGTGCAATACTGCATGCTGATGTGTTCCTGCTTTCTTATGCGATTCATAATGCAAACAGACCTAATTTAACTTTTGGGTTTGAACCATCACGTTTACCCGCAAGGCATGTTGCGCATGGATCACTTCGCATTTTTAATAAAGAAGCAAAAAGAAACAGTAAACTTTATTTGAATCTCGCTTGGGCCAAACAACAGGATTTTAAATCATTCATGGCAGGAGCTTCGATGTTGTATGGCAAATGGAAGGTAGGTGCGGCTTACAGGAGCGGCGATGCTATGATTGCCTTAATGGGTTTTTCTTCAAAACGATTTGCACTTTCGTATTCTTATGATATCACAGTTTCAAAATTAACCAATGCAACCGGGGGCTCCCATGAATTTGCTCTAGCCTTGTATTTGGGAAATATGCAGGAAAAAAGAAACTCCATTTCCTGGTTGAAGGATTTGTTTTAATCAAGCTTAATTCTAGTTTGATAGTTCGTTTTGCAACCCATATCGGAGCGCCCGAATCATGAGTGTAGGCTCCCAATCGTGAACTCTCAAAAAGCTTGGGTATTTGATACGCTTCTCTGGCTATCGATGTGCCTCGCGTGAGGGATTGAAGAGAAAAGCCCGCAGCGAAGCGAGGACTTGTAGCAAAAGCCCGACTCCCTTGGAGGCACGCCCTAACCATATTGGTTTTCTGAAAGACTTCTGAAAAATCAGAAGGTTAATCAGCCTTTAAGATGCGTGTTTGAATTAATCCTTGGTCGGTTTGGACAGAGAGGATGAAGACTCCTGAAGCTACATCAGTCGGCAAAGACACAATCACTTCATTTGTGTTTTGCGTGAAGGAAATGGCATGGTTCATCCTGCGACCATCAATAGAGTAGAGGGTAAGCAACTTGCATTGCTGCGGGGATGAAAATCTCAAGCGAAATTCGTTGCTACAGGGTTGCGGAAATACTTGTACACTCGAAACTGTTGGCGATTCGATAGATGTAAAACTCAAATTGCAATCTTGCTGATAGGTGATGCGATTATCAGAAGGCAATGCTTCTTGAAATGCCTGCCATTGTGCGGTATCATAGACTAAAAACACTTGAAGGAAGGGCTTCAAAAAATCGAAGGTAATGTCTTGCTGGATTTCGCGCGTGATGCCACTTCCAGCACCTGCTTCGCCCAAATCGCAAAAGCTGGATGGAATGTAAAAACAGTGCGTGCCCGAAGTGATGCTTACAAAGGTTTTGCAACTGCTATCGAACGAATCGTAAATAGGTTGATGATTCGTTTCCGGTGGCGTTACTCCATCGGCGGAGCCTGAGAAAATAATCGCTGGAATTTGAACTTGACTTCCTTGCGGAACGGGCGATGGATTGGTGATCGCAGGTGCAATTCCCACGTAAGCATCGGCATCGGTTTGGGTGGCTGCTAAAGCCGAAGCGCCTCCACCCATCGAATGACCTCCAATGGCTGATCGTCCGTTCCACTGGGTAAAAAAATCTACAACACCAGTTCTAAATGCTGTGTTTAGAAAGGCGATGTCTTTTCCAAATGCATCATGGTTGGGCAAAATGCCGCCTTCGGTGGTGGGCAACACAATCACAAAACCTTCTGGAACCAATGCATCCGCAAAATTCTGGTAAGTATTGCCGGGAATCAAGAAACCATGCGCCAACGTGAATACCGGAAAGCTTCCATTGGCAAATTCAACATTATCGCCTGTTGAAATTGCTGGGTAATACACTTCAGCGGTAACGTTCCGATTTCTAGCGGCATCCAATAAGCTCAACGAACGGTGACCTACTGCAAATGGTTGGGAAAATACGCTGAATCCCAGAAGAATACTGATTGCGAAGAGTGTCTGTTTCATTGGAAATTGATTTTTAAATGAAATGAACTTTCGCTTGCTTCTTGAATTAGATGCACCAAACGATCGTTTGAAAAACTATATACCTAACAAATTACATATTCCTCCGATACTGTCCGCCTACCTCAAACAACGAACTGGTAATTTGACCGAGTGATGCGTATTTACTCACTTCCATCAATTGTTCGAAGATGTTTTGGTTGAGTACTGCTGCTTCTTGAAGTTTGCGCAACAGCTCATCGATTCGGCTGGCATTGCGGGTATGAAGGTCGTTGAGCATATCAATTTGATACTGCTTTTCTTCTTCAGATGCACGAATGACTTCTTTTGGCAATACCGTTGGAGAGCCTTTGGAACTAAGGAAAGTATTCACACCAATAATCGGGAATTCACCGGTATGCTTTTGCATTTCGTAGAACATCGACTCTTCCTGAATCTTACTGCGCTGATACATGGTTTCCATCGCGCCCAACACGCCTCCGCGTTCGGTAATTCGATCAAATTCTGTGTAGATCGCTTCTTCCACCAAATCGGTTAATTCTTCTATGATGAACGAACCTTGAATTGGGTTTTCGTTTTTCGTTAAACCAAGCTCTTTGTTGATGATGAGCTGGATAGCCATGGCACGACGCACCGATTCTTCTGTTGGTGTTGTGATCGCTTCATCGTATGCATTGGTATGCAGCGAGTTACAGTTATCGTAGATCGCATACAAAGCTTGAAGCGTTGTACGAATATCATTGAAATCGATTTCCTGAGCATGCAATGAACGACCAGACGTTTGGATGTGGTATTTCAACATCTGACTGCGTTCGTTTCCTCCGTATTTCAGCTTCATGGCTTTTGCCCAAATACGACGAGCAACACGACCAATAACTGCATATTCAGGATCGATTCCGTTGCTGAAGAAGAAGCTCAAATTCGGCGCAAAATCATCGATGTGCATTCCGCGACTGAGGTAATATTCCACGAACGTGAAACCATTCGAAAGCGTGAACGCCAATTGCGTGATTGGATTCGCACCCGCTTCTGCAATGTGGTAACCTGAAATCGAAACGCTATAGAAATTGCGGATTTTCTCGCTGATGAAATACTGCTGAATATCGCCCATCATTCGAAGCGCGAATTCGGTACTGAAAATACAGGTGTTTTGCGCCTGATCTTCTTTCAAAATATCTGCTTGAACGGTTCCACGAACAACGCTCAATGTTTTGGCTTTGATACCTGCATACACATCGGCTGGAAGCACCTGATCGCCTGTAACGCCGAGGAGTAATAAACCAAGTCCGTTATTGCCTTCTGGAAGTTCGCCTTGATACACTGGACGCTTCATTCCTTTAGCTGCAAACAGTGCATCGATTTTAGCATTTACCTCATCGAGCAAACCATTTTCACGAATATGAACTTCGCATTGCTGATCGATGGCTGCATTCATGAAAAATCCTAACAGCATTGGAGCCGGACCGTTGATGGTCATCGAAACCGAAGTGCTTGGTGCACATAAATCGAAACCGGAATAGAGTTTTTTCGCATCATCGAGACAGCAAATACTCACACCTGAATTCCCGATTTTCCCGTAAATATCGGGACGAAGATCTGGGTCGTTTCCATAAAGTGTAACCGAATCAAAAGCCGTCGACAAACGTGCAGCCGGCATACCTTTGCTCACGTAATGGAAACGACGATTGGTACGTTCTGGTCCACCTTCTCCAGCAAACATGCGCGTTGGATCTTCTCCTTCGCGCTTGAACGGATAAATACCGGCTGCGAATGGAAATTCGCCCGGTACATTTTCGGTAAGCGCCCAACGTAAAATCCCACCCCAGTTTTTATAGGAAGGCGTAACAACTTTAGGAATGCGGCTTTGAGAAAGACTTACGGTGTGCGTTGCAATCTTGAGCTCTTTTTCGCGCACTTTAAAGATGAAAAATTCATCCTTGTAAGTTTGGCGTTTGGCTTCCCATTGTTCGATGAGCAACCAATTTTTAGGATCGAATTCAAGTTTTACTCTGTCGAATTCTGCCTGAAGCACTTTTAAAATATCAGCATCCGCGGACCTCTCCCCCGGCCCCTCTCCACCAGAGAGGGGGGAGGATCCCGAATTTTGTGATATCTCGTTCGCTTGGTTGGTTCTGGAAGTTAGGTTTTGACCTTCCCCTCTCCCGTGGAGAGGGGCTAGGGGAGAGGTATTTAGGGGAGAGATCCTCAAAACCTCCATCGTCTTATTTATCGCATATAATTTCTCAGCAACTTCAGCTTGTTTCTCAACCCAAGAATTGTAGCTCCGATTGTTCTCGGTGATTTCGCTGAGGTAACGCGTACGATTGGGAGGAATCACGTAAATCTTCTCGCTCATTTCTTGCGTAACCACATAGCCCGATTTCAAATCGGCGCTTGTGCGTTCCACAATGGTATCCATGATGCTGCGATACAGGTTGTTCATGCCCGGATCGTTAAATTGCGAAGCGATGGTTCCAAAAACCGGCATTTCTTCCGGCGGCGTTTCCCACAAATTGTGGTTGCGTTGGTATTGCTTTTTCACATCACGCAACGCATCGAGAGCCCCACGTTTATCGAATTTATTAAGGGCGATGAGGTCGGCAAAATCGAGCATGTCGATCTTCTCGAGTTGTGTAGCAGCGCCGTATTCTGGCGTCATTACGTACAAGCTCACATCGCTGTGGTCGAGGATTTCGGTGTCGCTTTGTCCGATTCCGGATGTTTCAAGAATGATTAAATCGTAGTTAGCCGCCTTGAGAACTGCAACTGCCTCTTTCACGTGCTTACTCAGAGCCAAATTACTTTGACGCGTTGCCAATGAGCGCATGTAAACGCGTGGATTGCGGATGGCATTCATACGAATACGATCGCCGAGCAATGCCCCGCCCGTTTTGCGTTTAGAAGGATCGACAGAGATAACGCCGATGTGTTTTTCGGGGAAATCGATAAGGAAACGACGTACCAATTCGTCAACCAATGAGCTTTTTCCTGATCCGCCTGTGCCAGTAATGCCCAAAACTGGTGATTTACTTTGAGCAGCCAATTCGTGGATGTGATCGAATGAACTACCTACAGCCTCTGGATGATTTTCGGCCATACTGATGAGGCGGGCGATGGATTTCCAATCTTTTTCGCCCAGGTGATTCACTTCACCATTGAGTTGGGAAACGGTATCGAAATCGCAGCGCGACATGAGATCGTTTATCATGCCTTGGAGGCCCATGCTACGTCCGTCGTCGGGATGATAGAGGCGAGAAATTCCGTATTGCTGCAATTCTTCAATTTCTGAAGGCAAGATGGTGCCACCGCCTCCACCGAGAATGCGGATATGACCTGCGCCTTTTTCATTGAGCAAATCGTACATGTATTTGAAATATTCCACGTGGCCGCCTTGGTAAGAAGTCATGGCGATGGCTTGCGCATCTTCTTGAATAGCACAATTCACCACTTCTTCAACAGAACGGTCGTGACCAAGGTGGATAACTTCAGCGCCAGAGCTTTGTATGATTCGGCGCATGATATTGATGGCTGCATCATGTCCATCGAATAGAGAAGCTGCAGTTACAATTCGGATTTTATGTTTGGGCTGGTAAACGGTGGTTTCCATGCTGAATGCTGAATTTGGGAGTGTAAAGGTATAAAAGTGCGTTGAAAGTGCAGAGGCGCAGTTGGTCATTAGTCCATAGTGCTTAGTCTTTAGTCCTAAGCACTATAGACTCAAGACTAAGTACACAAGACTAATAACTATAGCCGAGCAAGTGACCCAGCGGGGCGCGCTCAAAAAAGAAAAACTGCCGCCACTCCGAGGAATGACGACAGTTTCTTGCAACGAAATTGGTTGTTCTACTTGCGTATTATTTTTTTACTTAATTGAAAATCGCCTTGGATGATTTGCAGGGTATAGATTCCTGATGAACCATTCGGGATTTCGTTGATCGATTCGTTTACATCGCTTGTTGTGATTGATTTTTGGAATACGATTCTGCCAATCGGATCGAACAAGCGAATGTCGATTTGTTCAGCATTTACAAATTCTGACGTGCCAAGTGTGAGTTGATTTTCGAATGGATTCGGATAGATGCTCAACTCGGTGCTTCCCATAAAATTTACTGCCAAAGGACCGTAGATGGTTTGTTTACCATCGAAATCGATTTGAATGAGGCGGTAGTAAGACACACCTTGGTAAGGGTTTTCATCCTTTGTGTTGTAGTAAATGGTGTGGTTTGCATTTCCTGCACCTTCGATTCTGCTAATGGTTTCGAATGTTTTTAGGTCTTTGCTGCGCTCAACCGTGTAGAAATGGTTGTTTGATTCGCTGGCTGTTGACCAATTGATATCCACATTGTTTGAAGAAACTGTAGCTGTGAACGTTAACAGTTCGACAGGAAGTGGATTTTGAGGATTTGAAGAGCCTAAAGTGAATGGGCTGAAGCTTGTGATTGGTGCAGATGAAGCAATAGTTCCAACTGCCGTATTTCCAGTTGTTCCTCCATTTCCGTGGTTTCTCCACATGCTACCATCCCAGCGGCAAACGCGCAATGTGCTGAGGTTTTCAACACCACCTGAATATCCGTCCCAGCTTAAAGTAACCGATACATTTGAGGCACCATTTGTTCTGTTGAGGATCCAATATTCGGAGGTGCTCAAGTGATCGATCGTTCCTTCTTTGGAGGCATGTGAGTATGTGCCATTTGAGCTTGCTCCGAAATATTCGCCAGTAAAGTGGTGGGCTACGTTGCTTGGAGCTGAAATTGAAATTGGGCGGTAAGCACTTCCTCTGCCAACAGGAAAGGTGAATGCATCATTGCCTATTTTCTGAACAGGACCTGAAACGAAAGATGCCGATGAAGTGCCTGTAACGGTGATGTTGTCATTAAGAATCAACAAGTTAGTTGCTGTTGAAACGATGTTCCCAGCAGTTAAAGTAAGGTTGTTCGAAATGGTCAATGGTTGCCCTAATGTTAGTGAACCACCTGTTTTGTTGATAGTGAGATTGCGGATGGTTGGAGGTGTAGCTACATCAGCCGATAAAGTTTGTTCGCCTGAGCCATCGAATAAGGCTCTACCGTTTCCTGTTACTGGACTCATGCTTAAAGCACTTGTAGTTCCAACGGTAGAAACATTGCCCGCAAAACGAACTGTGGTTGAATAAGCTGGATAAAGGCGGTTTGCAGTTGTGTTTCGGAAAGTTACATTGCCATTGTAATCGTCGGCAGTTAAATTCGCTAAACGGAATTCTCCGGTTCCTGTGGCAGAAATTATGGTTGTTCCGTTAAAGGTATTGCCGCCATCGCTGGTGATTGTGCCCGTTCCGTTTTGGTTGATGATTGCAGTGTTGTTGAAAGTTGAACCATTCAAATACACTTGATTGAAATTTACGTTTACTGAACCATTGAAAACATTTCCGGTTTGGAGGAAGAACGCAGTATTGGCTTCGGTATGAGAAATAGAAAGGACGGCTGAGGCGTTTTGCGTCATTCTCCTGAGGCGAACAGATCCAGAAGTGAAACCATTGCCTCCCATTGCAAATCCGCTTGATGCACCAAGTGAAATATCGCCAGAACCTTGTCCGAATCGAATACCTTGTGAAGTTCCAGTAGAATTGAGGTACACCATATCATTGATTTGGTGGCCTGTTCCATTGTAACCTAGGTGAAAAACATTGTTTCCGCTATTCCACAAAGTGAGGTCGTTGTTAAAGATATCGGCCGTGGCATTGCCCATCACCCAAAGGTTATTTCCTGAAAGGGTAAGAAAGGTTTGTCCATTGAAGGTATTTCCACCATTCGAGTAGGTTGCCGTAGTGCCTGTTTGTGTAATTCTGGTAACATTATTAAAAGTACTACCATTTAAATACACGATTGGAGAAGAAAAGTTAACGGCAGCGTTGAAAACATTGGCGGTTTCGAGGAAAAGCTGAGCAGTACCATTGAGGTTAATTTCCTGACTTTCAGTTCCAACTTGGGTTAATCTACGAATACGCAGCGTTCCAGACGAAAAGCCAGCTGCTCCAACATAAATTTCAGCACCATCGCGGATTGAAGAAGTTCCGTTATTGTTTCCAATACGAATACCACCACCAGTTCCAGTGGAGTTTACTTCGACATTTCCGTTGAACTGAGTTCCGGCTGCGGTTTGAGCAAGATAAATGATACCGTTTGTATTGGTCGTTGTTACGATCAAGTTACCTTGGAAAATATCTGCAGATGTATTTGCCATCACCCAGTTGTTAGTGCCATTGTGGTTTAACCTGGTAGTTCCCATGAAGGTATTTCCACCATTACAATTAAATGCGCCAGTTGAATTGCATGTAACAGTTAAGTTGTTGTTGTAACGACTACCGTTAAGGAATACTTGCGGCGCGGTGACGGTTACTTCACCATTGAAAATATTTCCTGTTTGAAGGTAAACTTGTGAAGTGGCGCCTGTTAGAGCAAAAGTTTGCGCGGTAGTTCCTGTTTGTATGAGGTTACGGATGAACAAATTTCCAGCATTAAAGCCTATTCCACCCACTTGGATTGAAAATCCATCGGCCATTGTAGCAGTACCAGTGCTTTGTCCAAGTCGAATACCTTGACTGGTTCCGCTTGAATTCAAAATGAGGTTTCCATTGAACTGTGTACCAATTCCCACATGAGCAAGGTAGAAAACCGTATTTCCTGAATTGTTGATGGTAACTGCACCTCTGTAAATATCGGGCTGTGTATTTGAAAATACGATTTGACCAGCTGTTGGATTGGTAACAGACAGCGTTCCGTCGAAGGTGCAACCACCTGGGCTGGTGTCGTTGCCCGTTAAGTTTTTAGTGATAGAAACATTGCCACGGAAGTGTGTTTGCTCGACCACGAAGCGTGGGAAGTTGATACTTACATTCCCTGAAATATCCGAGCCTGGAAGGAAGCTGATAGTTGCATCTCCAGTTGTTTGCGATAATGATAATCCAGTGTTTCCTTGTTTTACAAAACCTCTGAAATTCAATGCACCAGTTGTGTATCCAGCAGCACCAAAAGAAATAGTTCTACCATCAGCCATTGTGATAATACCACCGCCACTTCCAAATCCGATACCTCCAGTTGAAGTGCAAGTGAGTATCAGGTTCCCATTAATTAGGTTTCCAGCGCCAGTTCTACATAAACTCACTGCGCCAGAGGTTTGGGTGTTGTTTATTGCGACATTGCCATTGTAAACATCTGCAGCTGAATTTGCATAAGTAATAGACCCATTTCCACTTGCATTTAAGGTGAAATTACCATTAAAGGTTGTAGACCCATTCGAGGTGCTACCTGTTGTTCCTGTGCGGTTTACAATAACGTTGTTATTAAATATACCGCCGTTGAAAACCACATTTGATGCGTTAATTGTTAAGGCACCATTTAGAACAGTGTTTGCCTCAAATTGAACAACAGCATTTCCTGTAAAAGTATAGTTCATTTGTTCGGCGCTGGTTTGCACGAATCCTCTGAAGATGTTTGTTCCTGAACTTGCAGTAGCAAAACCAAGTGTTGCTCCCGAAGCCAATGTAGAAAGTCCGTTGTTATGTCCGAAGCGAATACCCTGACTTGTTCCAGAAGAATTTAGAATAATGTTTCCATTGAATTGATTCGCAAGTCCAGTTCTAGCCAGTTGAAACGCACAGTTTCCGCTATTGGAAATCGTAAGTGTATTGTTGAAAATATCAGAATTCACATCTCCAAGTGTAATGGTTCCAGTTGTAGCGTTGGTGAAACTTACAGGACCATTAAAAATGTTTCCTCCATTACTTGTTGCTACAGCGGTTCCAACTTTAGTATAAGAAACAGATCCTCCGAACGTGCCTCCGTTGAGACTAAGTCTTGGAAAGGTGAGGTTCATATTTCCGTTGAAAATACAGTTGTTTACGATTGCCAAAGTTGCATTCCCGGAATTTTGAGTAAAATCAGTTGGTTCACTACCGAGCTTTGTGAATCTTGAAAACGTTAATGTTCCATTGGTGAAGCCATCATTGAAAAGGCTGATGGTTCTGCCAGATTGCATTGTAGTTACTCCTCCACTAAAACCGAAATAAATTCCACCTGTTGCAGAGTTATTCAAAAACAAGTCATGGTTTATTTCATTTCCAGCAGCTCCTCGGCACAACGAAATGGAGTAATTCCCAGTTGCGTTGTTGTCGAGATACAATGGTCCGTTGAAAACATCTGCATTCAAGGTACCCATCAGTAAATTGTTGTTGCCATTGTTGTTGATTCGGGTAGTTCCGTTAAAAGTGTTTCCTCCGCTCCAAGTGTTTTGGGTGTTTGATGTTTTGTTAACGATAAGGTCGCTCATAAAAGAGGTTCCGGCAATTTGCACATTTGGAAATGCTAAGGTTAAACTCCAGTTAATCGTTGTTCCTATTTCGGTTTGGAAATACGCATTACCAGTTCCTGTTAAGAAATGAGTAGCCGAACCATTTTGAGTGAAATATCGAAGAATCAACGATCCCGAACTGAATCCTGAACCGCCGATAGAAATGAGTTTCCCAGTTAAGAGCGATGAAGTTCCGTTGTTTTGTCCCAATCGAATTCCACCTGCACCGCTGCAATTCACAACGATGTTCTCATTGTAAGTAGATCCTGCAGCAGTATATGCAGGATAGATTCCACCAGCGCCAGTATTGGTGTATGTTACAACACCATTGTAAGTGTCGGGCGATAGATTGGAGAAACAGTATTGACTGTCATCATTATTCGTAACCGAAAGTGTGCTATTGAAAGTGCAATTTCCATTGGAAGCATCTGTTCCACCGCCGGTTTTTGTTACTGTAACAGCTCCATTAAAAGTTCCACCATGAAACAATGCTCTAGCGCCTGTGTAAGTAATAGGAACGTTGAAAGTAGTACCAGAGAAAGTAGCGGAGGCGCTCGCAATAACAATAGTGCCATTCGATACTGTACCGCCGCTAAACACTGCGATTCCTGAAATTTGTAAAGCAAAACCATTAAGGTCTAGGGTTCTCGACGACATCGTAATGTTACGGATGCCGGGCAGCTCGGCCCACGCAGGATTGAAAGATCCTCCGCTGGCGTTAATAGTTACATCGTCTGCCAATCCTGGGATTCCTGCAGGAGTCCAGTTGGCGCTCGTGTTCCAGTCGGAAGATACGTTTCCATTCCAGGTAAAGGCTGTCGCTTGTGAACTCGACAACCCAACCGTGAGAATGAGTATTCCGATCAAGAACACATGAATTTGGTAGATTTTTTTCATGTGGTTTGTGAAAACTTATTTCGATGACAAAATTGAGGTAAGCACAACTGGCGAAACGCCCGTCAGGATATTGCCCCTTACTCAGGTAAGATCTGACGTTCGCTTTCGGCTTTGTTGTGTACTATGCGAAATAGTAAGTTAATTCTTCAGTAAATCCTTATTTGACGGGTATTTTCATCAGTTTATTTAACCTAAAATTCAAGAATAACTAACTTGGGATTTCTGAATTCTAGTCCTGAAAACCATGTAAGTTTTTTGTAGAATAGCGAATTGAGCGCCAATTTTCACACTCAATCGCGGCATAGGTGTTACACCCTATATAAATTCAATGAGGATTTTTTTGGAGTTTGTTGAATTATTGGAATTGAGGATTATCAATGCATCCGTGTTTTAGTAATTAAAAAATCATTTTATGATCAAAGAGTAAATCGGCCATTTCTGCTCAGTTCGTTTCATAGGTGAATCAGTGATCGGGTTTCTACCTATCTTTGATAATAAGTGGAAAATACTCTGCGTTATCAGCTGTAAATCAATTCGCTGTAACTTATGTACAAACAACGCGACGATGATGAACAAACTGAACTTCCGTTCTTCCGACCGATGAAAGTGCTCGCATTGCTTTGTGCTTTGTTTTCGGCTGTATTGCTCATTGATTATGTTTTACCGACTTCATGTTCTTCCGATAAAATCCAGAAACGTTTGTTTCAAAAGGAATCGGATCGGTTTGGTGGTGAGATTTTTAAGCTTCACATCGTTACACAGCATGCGGTTTTTGAAGCAACACCAGCCATGTTCGAAGATGCAAAGGCAGATGCTCAGGTCGAAATTTGTCGAACGCAATTTTTTAAACATGTACTTCAAATCTCAGGCAAGCAGGAAACATCTGGAAAATCCTTTTTGCATGAAGCTGTACCGCCGGTTTACAAAGGTTATTGCGCCTTCCCAGTGGTGCTTTTATTCTTAAGTTTATTCACACTGCTTTTCAAAAGCGATGAGATTGTAGCCTACTGTTCGGGCATCCTTACGATTGTGATGATCATTTCGGTGTTAATTATCATTTAATCTAAATCGTTGTTTTAAAAGTTTCGAGCTTGGTCATCGTTATATTTGTGCACGATGCGAATAGCTGCAAATTTCTTTTCATGGGTACTTCAACCTTTGTTGATGCCTTTATATGGTTCAATTATATTTCTCTCTTTGCCCTTTTATGCATTTCGCTTGTTGCCAGAAGCAGTAAAATGGTACGTGATCATTTGCATCGCATTGTTCACCTGCTTGCTTCCAGTGATCAGTATTTTATTGATGCTAAAATTGGGTATCGTTCAATCTGTTGAGCTTGATCGACGAGAAGACCGCCGATACCCATTGCTATTTGCAGTAATCTTTCATTCGGTGAATTATTATTTTCTATCGAAAATTAATTTACCCGCCTTGTATTACCTCTTTTTATTGTCGGGCATTTTTTCGATCCTTCTAACTTTAGTTGTTACCCGTTATTGGAAAATTTCGATGCACATGACAGGCATTGGCGGATTGTGCGGATCCTTGTTGCTTTGCTCCATCGTTTGGCCAATTGATATTCGTTGGTTGCTCGCTGGGGTTTTCCTATTCGCTGGAGTTGTGGGTTCTTCTAGGTTGGTTCTCAATGCCCATACACCGTATCAAGTGGGAGCCGGTTTCTTTGCAGGTTTGCTCCCTCAATTGGCTATTTTACTGATCTATCTGCGGTAGGAATTAATTTGCACAATCACTTTTCTAGAGAATCATTTACCGTTAATGAACATTAAACATAACTTGTTCAATACTGTATTTGGAAAATAATGCACGAACGTGTTTAAAATCTTATGGATAATTTGAGCCATAAAAAAAGTCACCCGTTTTAAACGAATGACTTTTAGTGGACAAGGCTGGAATCGAACCAGCGACCCGCGGATTATGAGTCCGATGCTCTAACCCCTGAGCTACATGTCCGAGGGGCGCAAATATAGTCGCTCAACTTAGATTTGCAAAATGAATAAACTTCACGTTTACTTTGCAAAATGATACATGAAGGTCAGCACGTAGATGCCATCATCTTTGATTTGGGTGGTGTGATATTAAATATTGATTATCAGTTGCCTGTAAAGGCATTCAGGAAGCTGGGTATTGAAGATTTTTCTTCCTATTTTTCTCAAGCTTCCCAAAGCAACTTGTTGGATGACTATGAAACCGGTCACCTGTCGACCGAAGCATTTGTTGAAGTTATTAGTGGTTTGGTGTTGCAAGGTGTGGCAAAAGAACAGATTGTTGATGCGTGGAACTCGATTTTACTCGATTTACCAGAACAGCGGTTGTTCACCTTGGAAAAGGCCGCTGAAAACCACAGGATATTTCTACTTTCAAATACCAACGATCTTCATATTGAGTCGTTTAATCGGTATTTATTAGACGAGTTTCAACTGCCATCACTCGAGCCCTTTTTTGAGCAACTGTATTTATCTTATGAAGTTGGTTTGAGAAAGCCCGATCCTAGGATTTTCGAATATGTGTTACAAGATGCCGGATTAGATCCTCAGCATACTTTGTTTATCGACGATTCAATACAACATATTCAATCGGCAAACGAATTGGGCATTTTAACGCATCACTTGGCGAAGGATGATCTTGTTGCATTTTTGGAAGACAAGCTTTAGGAGTTAATCCATCAATTTATTGAGAATCGAAAGAGAAATCTCCTTTCTCGAACCAGCAAATTTTGAGTTGTTGAGGTCGTCGCTAGTGATTAATTGAACGAAATACAATAGCTGCTTGTCGTTTTCGATCCAACCAATATACCAACCCAAGTCTTGCTTATCGTTTCCTGCCCAGCCTGTTTTTGCGAAAAGATTTCCCTTGGAAGTTTTTTCTTCAAACATGATTTCCTTGGTTTGTCGAACCGCCTTTTCCGAAAACGGTAGTTTGTTTTCTTTAAGTTGCTTTAGGAAGTTCAACTGTTCATCAACGGTAATCTTCAGGGAATCGTTCAGCCAAAATTGATCAATTGCACCTTCGCATTTCGCATTACCATAATTGCATGCTTTCATCCATTTCGAGAAGTTTGCGTATCCCGCTTGCCGGGCTAAACTCTGGTAAGCCCAAACGGCTGAATAACGAAAGGCTCGTTTGATACTGAGATCTTGGTTCCAATAATCTGGCTTTCGGATTTTTTTATCCCAAGAAATGGTTGTGGATGAATCCTTCACGATACCTGTTTCGAAAGCCACCAGCGTGTTAAATATCTTGAAAGTGGAAGCAGGGGAGTAGCGAACGTTGAAATTGGAGGAATTATAGCAATAATTGATGTTCTGCTTGGCATCGAAAATGAGCATTGTGCCTTCAAGATTGGAAGCTTTGTATACAGAATCTAAGGAAATAAAATTCCTTAAATCAATGCAATTGTGCTGCGCAACTGATACATTAAAAAATGCAAAGTACAGAAGCAGAAAAATGCAGCGTTTCATCGATTAAACTTTTTTAAGAACCGATACAAATAGACAATCGGCTTGATTTTCGAACCCGTTTACAATTGTTTCTTGGATGATTTTCAATCCCCCGACTTCACAAATCTTTTTCGTGTTTTCTTCATTTTCGGACGAAAAAACTGAACAAGTAATGTAGATCAACGTACCGTTTTCCGATAGAAAATCGGCTGCACGTAAAGTGATTTTTTGTTGTTTCTCTTGGAAATCCTTCAAGGTTTCTGGATCAAAGAACCATGCTTGTTCGGGCGTTCTTCCCCAGGTTCCAGAGCCTGAACATGGAACATCGCAAACGATCAGGTCAGCTTTTTTTCCTTCCAAAGGATCAATATCCGTAGGCAACTGCGTAAGATCAATTTCTAACATTTGTGGAAGGTTTCGGCGATGCAACTTAAATCTTTCTTCCAAGTTTCGAAGAATGGTTGGCCGAACATCCGAAACCAATAAATGTGCTTTAGGAAATTGTTCGCTGAGGATCAACGATTTTCCACCAGCGCCTGCACAAACATCCCAAATGAAAGCTAGATTTTCCTTTGGAAGGTAATGCGCAATTTGCTGAGAAGCCCAATCTTGAACCCGATACGATTTAGGTTCGAGAATCGATTCTAACTGAATGCCCTGACGAAGTTTGAATTCACCTTGATCGCCAGTTTCAAACGCGATATTCGATTTTTCGAGACGCTTTCGGATGTCTTTTTCTGCACCTTTTTCAGGCTTGATGAAAACTGAGGTTCTGCCTAAGATTCTTTCGAGCCAATGTTGGCTATTAACATTATCCGACAATTGAACTCCTTCGGGAAGAATTTCATCTAAATGGGTTGAAATGCCCAAAGTATTCAAGTGCTCTATGCGTGTGTTGAGCGCTGCCCCGGCGGGAAGGGTGCTTGCAACTTTCAAAACACGTTGATATTCTATTCCATCTTGTTCGCAGAGTAACAATTCGGCAGATGTTTGTTGTTCGTTTTCTAAACCTTTGAATGCTTTACCAGCGCGATAATGCGAGTATGTCATTGCCGATAAAATACGACGGTCGCGACTCCCCAGTACTGGAAATTGCCTGAAATATTGTTTCAAGAAAATAGCCAATGGCAATGATCCATCGTATTCTGCTAGGATTTTCGTCCTGTGTTGAAAAAGTGCATTCATGTGCTGCAAGGTAGCGCTAATTGATCTGCCATTTATTTGAAACCAATCAGCTTTACAGAAATCAAAAATACAACGATTTTCTCGCGTTTAAGGCAAGTTGAATTCTATTTCCACACGGTCTTATTTCTTTAAAATCAGGTTGCTGAATGCTATCAATTAGCTGATGGTTTACTGACTTTAATAATTTATAATGATTCCAAATAAATCTACAGCTTCGGTGGGCATTGAATTCTTACCTTCTTTTTATCCAATAACCCTTGGTAAATCTGGTAGTTCAGAATAATTCAAAGTGAACCAAAACGAAAAACAGTTGTTTATAACCATGTGATTAAACAGTGCTTCCGAGATTTGCAGAGAACACCCTTGGTGGCTACATTTGCACACCTAATAAACCAATAAATTCCTATGGCAACTGTTTCGACAGGCTTATTTAAATCTTCTCTCGGGCGCAAATACCTGATGGCGCTTTCAGGCCTATTTCTCTGCACATTTTTGATCGTTCATATGATCGGTAATCTTCAATTGTTTGCTGGAGATGGTGGTAAAGCCTTCAATGAGTATACCTATTTCATGACGCACAACCCATTGATCAAGATTGTGGCTTATGTGAATTACGCATTTATTTTGTTGCACGTTTTCGACGGCCTTTATCTTTCGATGCAAAACCGCAAAGCACGTCCGCAGGGATATGCCAAAGTTGACCAATCAAAATCTTCAACTTGGTCGTCACGCAACATGGGCATTTTGGGAACATTGATCTTGGTTTTTCTTATCGTACACATGAGATCATTTTGGTTCGAAATGAAATTTGGGAGCATGCCTATAATCAATTATGATGGCGATCCAAATCAATATAAAGACATGTACACTGTGGTTGTGGAAGCCTTCGAACAAGTATGGTATTCTGCTCTTTATGTAGTCAGCATGTTTGCATTGGCTTTCCACCTCTACCACGGTTTCCAAAGTGGTTTCCAGTCTATTGGTTTAAATCATCACCGCTACACGCCTGTCATCAAAACGGTAGGTACATTTTTATTCGCAATCCTCATTCCTGCGCTTTTCGCAGCAATGCCAATTTTCTTTTATCTGAAGTCCCTCTAAACCATCAAGCACATGAAATTGGACGCAAAAATACCTGAAGGAGCTATATCTGATAAGTGGACCAAGTACAAGGCCACGATTCCATTGGTTAATCCTGCCAACAAAAGAAACATCGAAGTGATTGTTGTTGGAACCGGTTTAGCCGGAGCTGCCGCTGCTGCAACACTTGGTGAAATGGGCTATAAAGTGAAGGCTTTCTGTTTCCAAGACAGCCCTCGTCGTGCTCACAGTATTGCCGCACAAGGCGGGATAAACGCTGCAAAAAACTACTCAAACGATGGCGACAGTGTTCACCGTTTGTTTTACGATACAATAAAAGGAGGCGACTACCGCAGCCGTGAAGCGAATGTTCACCGTTTGGCTGAAGTAAGTACTTCAATTATCGACCAGTGTGTTGCTCAAGGTGTTCCTTTTGCACGCGAATATGGTGGATTGCTCGACAACCGTTCATTCGGTGGTGTGCAGGTTTCTAGAACGTTTTATGCTCGCGGTCAAACGGGACAGCAATTGCTTCTCGGAGCTTATTCTGCATTGAGCCGCCAAGTAGGCAGAAAGCAAGTTGATATGTTTGCACGCCACGAAATGCTTGATGTTGTAATCATCGATGGAAAAGCACGCGGTATCATTGCCCGTGACCTTGTTACAGGCGAAATTGAGCGTCATTTTGGCCATGCAGTTGTTCTAGCAACAGGAGGTTACGGAAACGTTTTCTTCCTGTCAACCAATGCGATGGGCAGCAATGTTACTGCTATCTGGAAAGCACATAAAAAAGGAGCATACTTCGGAAATCCTTGTTTCACACAGATCCATCCTACTTGTATTCCAGTTTCTGGAGATCATCAATCGAAACTGACTTTGATGTCGGAGTCGCTTCGTAACGATGGAAGAATCTGGGTTCCTAAAAAGCAAAACGATACCCGTAAGGCTGTTGATATTCCTGAAGAGGAGCGCGATTATTACCTAGAGCGCCGCTATCCAGCATTCGGAAACTTGGTGCCTCGAGATATTGCATCCCGCGCAGCGAAAGAAAGATGCGATGCAGGTTTTGGAGTTGGAACATCTAAAATGGCGGTATTCCTCGATTTTAGCGACTCTATCAATCGTTTGGGAAAAAACGTAATTGAAGCCCGTTACGGTAACTTGTTCGAGATTTACGAGAAAATTACTGGCGAAGATCCATACACATCGCCAATGCGCATCTATCCAGCTGTTCACTACACAATGGGTGGTTTGTGGGTTGATTATAACTTGATGACAACCATTCCTGGTTTGTATGCAACAGGCGAGTGCAATTTCTCCGATCACGGTGCAAACCGCCTAGGAGCATCTGCTTTAATGCAAGGTTTGGCTGATGGTTATTTTGTATTGCCAATCACGATTGGAGAATTCTTGAGCAAGGATATCCAAACCAAGGCAATTCCAACCGATCACCCTGAGTTTGAAAAGGCAGAAAGAGAAGTAAAGGAAAAAATCGACAGAATGATGCAGATCAACGGTACGCAACCAGTTGATCATTTCCATAAGCAACTTGGAAAAGTAATTTGGGAGTATTGCGGTATGTCGCGCAGTGCAGAAGGTTTGCAGAAAGCGAAGAAAATGGTGCAAGATATTAGAGCTGATTTTTGGAAAAATGTTCGTGTTCCTGGCAAGGCAGATGGCATGAATCCAGAATTGGAAAAAGCGCTTCGTGTAGCCGATTTTATTGAGTTGGGCGAATTGATGATTGATGATGCTTACAGTAGAAATGAAAGTTGTGGTGGTCACTTCCGAGAAGAATATCAAACGGAAGATGGTGAAGCACTTCGCGACGACAACGATTACGCGTTTGTTTCCGCATGGGAATACAAAGGCGAAAATGAGCAATCAGCACTTCACAAAGAAGATTTGATTTTCGAAAATGTGAAGCTCGTTCAGCGCTCTTACAAATAATATTCACCATCACAACCTATCCAAAACATGAAAATCACGCTTAAAGTATGGCGTCAACAAAACTGTAAAACGCCTGGTGAATTCAAAACATACCAATTAAATGAGATTTCGGAGGACATGTCGTTCCTTGAAATGTTCGATATCTTAAACGACGATCTTGTGCGCAAGCAAGATGAGCCTGTAGCTTTCGATCACGATTGCCGCGAAGGAATTTGTGGAATGTGCTCTATGTATATCAACGGTCGTGCGCATGGTCCAATGACTGGCACAACCACTTGTCAGCTGCATATGCGTCATTTCAAAGATGGTGATACAATCTTAGTTGAGCCTTGGAGAGCTTCAGCGTTCCCGATCATCAAAGATTTAATGGTAAATCGTTCGGCTTTCGACAGAGTGATTCAAGCAGGCGGTTTTGTTTCTGTAAACACAGGAAATGCCGTGGATGCGAATTCAACTCCAATTCCAAAGCCAGATGCCGACAAAGCATTCGATGCAGCTGCATGTATAGGTTGCGGTGCTTGTGTAGCAACGTGCAAGAATGCTTCAGCTATGTTGTTTGTTTCAGCTAAGGTTTCACAATTGGCACTTTTACCTCAAGGTCAACCAGAACGCCACATCCGAGTGAAGAAAATGGTTGAAATCATGGATGCTGAAGGTTTCGGGAATTGTACCAACACCGGAGCTTGCGAAGTTGAATGTCCGAAAGAAATCTCCTTGGAAAATATCGCACGCATGAACCGCGATTATTTGGTGGCAAACATCACCGATTAATATTCGATAAATTTTTGAGGCCTGCAGCATTTTCGAATCTGCAGGCTTTTTTATTTCCAATCCAAGCCGTGAATTCTATCTCGAATGTCGTGTTGAAGAATATCTTGTTCAATTTGATAGAAGTTTTCCCGCTCGGCAGTTTGGACGATCTTACCATCTCTTAGGTGAAATAGAGTGTCACATACATCGTAAAGTGTGGAGAAAATGTGAGAAGAAAGAATGATCGTATTGCCTTTCGATTTTAGTAGCGATAGAATTTCCACGATGAGTTGGTTGCTTTGAATGTCAACACCATTGAATGGTTCATCGAGAATGAAAAACTGATTTTCCTGCAGAAGGATTCCAGTTAAGGCGAGTTTTTTCTGCATTCCTGTTGAATACTGCGAGGCAAACTGCTCCAATGGAAGATTGAAAACGTTGTGCGTTTTTGTAGTTTCGACGCTTTTGCTCCGGGCGCGAATCAACAGTTCGAGGTGTTCTTCGCCGGTGATAAATGGCAAGAAATACAATTCGGCTGGCAAATATCCGGTAACATTTTTTAGTGGTTGATCGAAGGCTGCATGTATTGTTCCTGAGTGTTTTTCCAATCCTGCCATGCAGCGAAACATCGTTGTTTTTCCTGCGCCATTTTCGCCAACCAACCCATAAATTTTACCTGGTTGCAATTCAAAAGAAATTTGTTGAAGCACTTGCTTTGTGCCAAACGACTTGCTCAATTCCGAAACATGAATCATACGAGGTAATTTTTCAAGTTATTTTCTGCCTTTTTGTAGAGATAGGGGATGGAAAACAGCAGCAATGGAGGGAAAAACAAGTTGCAAGCGAAAAGGATCCCTTGTAAAGTTGAAATCTGATTGGGGATCCAAGCGTATTTGCTCAGAATGGAGAATATCGTCATAATGAGTGCAAGAGCGAACAGAGCTGCAGCAATCCACGCGGATTCGGGCAGAAAAATACCTACTAGAATAGTTGGAATTGTATTGGTGATAACAGTGCAGATTGTTCCAATTTTAAATTTATGAAACAGGAATTCGGAAGGTGTTTTTGCTTCGTTCCAAATATACCAAACAGGTTCTTGAACATTGTAAAACTGAATATGTATTAGCATAATGATCGACAAAGCAAATAAAGCGATCGAGAAATTGTTGTAAGTGCTGCTCAACCAAACGGCCGGAGGTAAAATCAACCAAATCCAAAAGAACCTTCTGAAACCAATAATAAACTCGAATGGATATTTTTTATAGGGTGTTGGGATTGTGAAAAAATTGATTTGTGGAGTTTTGAACTGCGAAAACAATAGGGCTAAAACGATCAGTGCCAAAATCTGTTGCCATTTGTAGAACGCTGCAAACAATAAAACCAACGGAATTGAAAGGAGTAAATTTCTGGTTATTCTAATCAATGCGATCTTTAATTTTCCAATGTTGGAATCTAAAAAATCATGGTGCGTTTTAGACGGTGGAACTTGAAACAGCAGCGAAAAACCACCCAACAAAACCCAAGCTGAAATGGTGTCTTTTTGAACCAGATTCCATGCAATTAAAGAGAACAATGCAGGAACAACTATCCAGAATACGGTTAAGTTAAAACCAACCTTGATCAGTTTTCTGTTGATCAGCTTCCATTCGAGCTTCAGGTAGTAAGCAATGAATTTCATGGGCTCAAGTTCGAATTATTTCAATTGATAGATTTCATAGGAAGTTCATTTTTCTTAATTCATCATTCACACATTGGGTTGTCTAGAATTTCAGTAGTTGGAAAATTTGATCATAAAATAACATTATGGAAAAACTAAATAAAGTTTTTGGAATTGAATTATTACTTAAGTTTAAAACAATTAAAACATAAAATTATGATTAGATATAGACTTTCCCTGCTTCATCTGGTTTTATTCTTAATTACAGGCGGTGGCCTATTCGGGCAATGCATCCCTAATTTCTATATCCTTCGGCCGAGAGCTGAATGTTTGGGAGCCCAAGGTATTCGAATCGCATATACACAAGAGCATTATATTGCTCATGATGTTTATCGAAAAACAGTAAACGACACATCATGGGGTTCGCCCCTTTATCCTAATTATTGGGGAAACCCACTGCCTATTTATCAAGGCTCTAATGTTTTGATGAACTCGTTTACTGCAAGTGATCACCAGCCAGGGCAAACGTATGAATACCGTTTTACGCGAACGTTTGAGAACGTAGGTTCTTTTTCGGGCTACATCCTTGCAGGATGCGAAGTGCCTGAAGTAGTGTTTAGAGGCAATGTAATTCTCCTCGTTTCGTCGGAGCTTAAACCAAGCATCCAAGCAGAGCTTGAAACCATGCGGAAAGATCTAGTAGCCGATGGATACAGAGTTTCCCTGATGGAAACTAGCGAAAGCTCAACTCCACCTCAGGTGAAAAACATGATCCAGCAAATCTATCCAACCCTCGAAGGAGATAAAAACTACCTCTATATAATAGGTCACGTGCCGGTTCCGTATTCTGGTTTAATGATGAGCGACGACCAAATATCCCATCGTGGCGCTTGGCCTGCAGATGTATACTATGGCGACTTGGATGGAATTTACACCGATAATTTGGTAGACAATACCAATGCGGCTCGTCCAGAAAACGACAACATTCCAGGAGATGGTAAATTCGACCAAAACCTTCTCACTTCAAAACCGGAAATAGCTGTTGGAAGAGCCGATTTTTCTCGTTTGCCTTGCTTTGTTGGAAAAACTGAAGCAGAGCTAACCCAACGTTACCTTCAAAAAAATCATGCATTTAGAATCAGTCAGGTAAGCCACAGTGGAAATGCTCTCATGTGCGACAACATGGAGTTTTACTACGGCAACAATGCGTCAACAGACGGATTTATTGAGCTGTATTCTAAAATCGGAGACAACAATTTCGCTGCTCTAACCAACGATATCTTTCCAAATTATTCCTATTTCTTGAATGTGAGAGACAGCCTTCAATCACATTCCTATTTAACATCATATATTTCTGGGACTTCAGGCTATACCAACATCGACAATATTTTCACAGCTGGCCAGATCAACCAAATGTCAGGCATCAACTCAGTATTCAACTGGTCGTTTGGAGCTTATTTTGGCGATTGGGACAATGCCTGTAATTTGATGCGCATGTTTATTGGTGCTCCCGGTACTTCGCTCACCCAAATTTGGGGCGGTAATCCTTCAGCTTATTTTCACATGTTTGGATTCGATAGAACCATTGGTGAAACAATTTTAGAGCACCAATGGAATTTCAACAACAATCACCACAATCTACCTAACCCTAACGCCGACAACTATTACCGCAGGGTGCATATTTCTTTAATGGGCGATCCAACGCTCCGGTTGAATTATGAAAATCCACCAGTAAACCCAACCGTAACATCTGGTCAGCAACCAGGAACAGCTGTTGTCTCCTGGGCATCCAATGGCGACAATCAAGTGCGTTATTTGATACTCCGCGCAAGCAGCGACGATCAACCATTCGAAATCATTGGTGAAACACAAGTGAACCAGCTTTCTTTTACCGATTTAACTCCACTTTCAGGTCAGTCGGTGTATATGGTTCGTGCCAAAGCGCTTCATACCACCGGAAGTGGAAGCTATTACAATCTCAGTTCGGGCCGTTTCGCACCTTTCAACAATGCATCGGTTATTTCTTCAGCTTTCGAAAGTGAGTTTGTTTGTTTACCCAACGACCAAATTGAAATCACATTCAATGTCAGCAACAACCTGAACAACGCAACTGCAACCATTACTTGCTACACTGCTACTGTTGCACAGCCTCTGTCCACACAATCTGTTACCTTAAATTCAAATACACCCATTCAACTAACATTGCCTAACGTTTCTTTAGGTACTTGGGTGAAATATCAAACTGAAGTGAATGGTTTTCCTATTGCTCCAATCATCGACAGTGTGCTTGTGAGTCAATTGCCTTCAGCTGAAATCGCCTATGAAATCCAAGATGGATTTTTGTTGCTTACCACAAATGTGTTAGAAGGAACTTCGGTGGAATGGACTGCAAATGGCGAATTCCTTTCTGATCAATCGGTAGCACAATTGGAGATTAACAGTCCACAATTCTCCATCGATTTATCTGCAACGAATGTTTGTGGAACAACCTCATCTAACCTAGAGATCAATATTACCGGTGCGAATCAAATAAGCACAAGTAATTGGCAGATGCTTCCAAATCCAGCAAGTGATCTTCTAACGATTCAATCGGGAAGTGCATTTTCATCAATCATGATTCACGATTTAACTGGACGTTTGTTGATTCTCGACCAACCATCCAAGAGCATGAATGAATCTACCATCTCGCTATCAGCGCTGAAACCGGGAATGTATTTGTGCACTGTTGATTTTCAAGGCACAAGAGCAACGAAAAGATTGGTTGTTCAGTAAGGCTAAACTTGAATAAGGGCAACTGTTGGAGGCAATTTCTTAGGGTAAAAAACGATCCTTCCATTGAGGCTGCATCACTGCGCAAAAAGGTGAACTCCCAAACCAACGAATTCTGTTTTTGGCAATAAACCGATAAACAGTATTTCGAACTATACCCGGAAAAATCCACAGTATTCTTAGAAATTGGAAATGCCATTTCAAATAAGGAATCAATTTCAATGCTGCCGACGATTTTACATAAACCTTTCCATCAACCCACATTACCAGCGAATCGGGTAGGGAAGAAGGCAAATACTCCTGAGCCGTTTCACCTTGAAGTGAGGCAAATTTTAAATCTGCTGCTTTTTCGTTGTTGAGAACAAATCGAACAGCTCCATTGCACAAATTGCAATATCCATCGAAAAATAAAACAACACGCTTTGCCTTTTGCATTCTGCTAAATTCGGGATTATTCTTGATTTTTGATACCCTACTGAAACGGTTATAAACGTTTATATCCGGATAATTTTGCTAGTGTTCAAAATAGAATGTTTAGTTTTCTCCCGGGAAGGGGATAGTTGGGTTTTCCCAAATGAATTTTTACTTTTTTTGAAAGTGTTTTTTTTAAACAAACTCTGTTGAAAACGGGCTATTCGTTTTTTGATGATCAATTTGAACTGCAAGTCATGCAAATTTCCGCCTCTAACGTTAACGATTATATAGAAAAGGTCTCTGATATTTATCGACCCGCTATCAAACAACTTCGAGAACTATTGCTCGAAAATATGCCTGATGGTTTTGTTGAGATAATCAACTACGGAATGCCATCATTTGTTATTCCACATTCTATTTATCCCTCAGGCTATCACTGCGATCCAAAATTGCCTTTGCCATTTGTTTCCATTGCCGCACAAAAGAATTTCATCGCATTTTACCACATGGGAATCTATGCAAATCCGCAATTGTTGGATTGGTTTGTTTCAGAATATCCCAAATATTCAAAAGCAAAATTAGATATGGGAAAAAGCTGTATCCGATTTAAAAAGCAAGAACAAATTCCTTTTGAATTGATTGCTGAATTAGTTCGAAAGATGACCGCTCAAGATTGGATTCAATTGTATGAAACCAACTTAAAGAAATAAATTAATGCCCCAATTATCCATTTTTAGATTATCCGGTTAATCTGATATTGAGGTTTAAGAATAAATTCTTTTTCATTCCGTTAGCTTGCCAATTAATATGTTTTCATTTTAAATTCTTTTGGAATTATGACTTTTTCTTGTGCATTATTGGTAGGCCTATTCAATTCAGGATTCGTTGAAAGCGATTCGACCCACATCAAACGCATTGCAGCAATTGAATTTTCTTTAGGACAAGAATTGCGATTAAATCCTAATTTTTCTCTAGATGATTTTAGAGCACTTTATCCACAGTCAACGCTATTAAAGAATTTTCCTCAGGTTGATCAAACCCAAAGTACAGTAACATCCGGATTAACGTTGGCAGTTTCCACACATATTCTACTGGGTAAAAAACAGCCACCCAAGACCTTAAAATCATACATCAGAGCAGGTATTCAAATGAATACTTATTCTGATTACAGTATTAATGCTCAAAGCAGTTTGTCGAAAAATACAGACACTTTGATTTCACCGAGCTCGGGCAATTTTCTATACGTTGATACTACCGTCAATACATATCATTCTGCCGTATTGAATGCCAATCAACTTCGTGTCGATGCCGCGCTTTTGTTTCATATAAACCGAGATCGACGGCTAACCATCACCAGCGGACTTGGTTTAACCGTTGGAGCGTTCTACAATGCATCAACCAATATTCGTAAGTACCAAAGTGCAAATATTCAAGTGTGGAAATATCCCAACAACAAACAATCTGTTTACTTTGATGAAGTAGCCTATCCGACCCAGAATACAGTAGAGCAATTCAACGATGCGCCTACAATTACACACCTACAAGTGTATGTACCCATCATTGTGAATTTCCAGTTAGGAGCAAGAAGTCCTGATGGTTACTCTTCGCCTTATCGGATGTTGTTTGAATTAAGTCATGGCCTTGCAGTAGAAAACAATCGAACCAATGGCAACACAACTTTTTCAACGGTCCAAGCTAAGTTCTCCTTAGTAAGATTTTTCTAGAAATTGGGAAATAAAAAATCCCACGAAACCTTAGCTCCGAGGGATTGATTTAAGGATTAAAATCGTTTAGTAAACAAACTTTCCGTGGAGCATTTGTCCGGCGATACTCAACCGAACAATGTATGATCCTTTGCTGAGTGAGCCCATATTTACTGAACCACTCCAATTCGATGTGCTGCTAAACTGAGTGCTTGAGTGAATCATCTTTCCAGCTGCATCAAAAATGTTGATGCTGATGTTCTGATTTTCAGGGCTGTTGCATCTGAAGAATACATTTCCAGTTGAACGATCTGCAAATACAGTTTCTAGACTGATCTGTTCATCTCCAATGAAGTTCACAACAACCCATTCGCTGTAAGTGAAATCTCCGTTGAAATCGGTTTGCTTCAATCTGTAGTAGCTCACACCTTCGAGTGGATTTGTATCAACATCCGAGTAACTGCGCACACTGTTGCTGTTTCCAGCACCTGGCTTTTGTAGCACTGGCTTGAACACCACACCATCGCTGCTGCGCTCCACTGTGAAGTGGCTGTTGTTGGTTTCAGATGCAGTGATCCATCTCAAGTTTACAACTTTCGATGTTGGCTCTGCAGTGAAATCAAGCAACTCGATTGGAAGCGGTGTGCCATTTCCGATTGCTGTAAACTCGCTGAATGTTGTGATGCCAGCCCAAGTTAATGTGTTCGAACCTGCATTCACACTACCATTACCGATCATTGCACTAGATGCACTCTCGATACAGCTCTGCCATCCACCGCTGTTGTACTTCGCAGGGAAGAGGAATCCTTCACTACCAAAGATATCTACAGCTGCATAGTTATATTCAACGTTGTAATTTGGATTGGTGATTCCGCTTGGTTCGATACTCCAGAAGCGACCTAGGTAGTTTGTACTTCCGATGATATTCGGATTCACTGTAGCATTTAGTTTTGCTGTTAGCGTTGCATTGCTTAAGGTTGCACTGTTGAGGCTTACGGTGAACGGCGTGTATTCGTTCAAGTCGCCAATTGGGAACACATAGCTGAAACCTAAATTGTTCACCCGTTGAATAACAGTGCCGTTATCGCTTCCATCCCAAGCAAGGATGTAACTGTTGTTTCCGCTTCCAGAAATCGCAGCATTTGCAGTGCTTGAACCCAATGTGAGTGTGTTTAAGTTCAAGTCGAGCAAGCCGTTGATGAACTG
This sequence comes from Flavobacteriales bacterium, assembly GCA_040403315.1. Lineage (GTDB taxonomy): Bacteria > Bacteroidota > Bacteroidia > M30B66 > M30B66 > CAMCXT01. Next base: position 8,533 of record JBBAKX010000009.1, on the reverse strand, counting down.
CATGCCTCTTGATACTGCAATGTTGTTGTTCAGTTTCACACCTGCCACGGAACTGTTGTCGAGGGTAACGCTTCCGAAGTCTTGGCTGTTTGGACAAGTGATCGTTTGCAATGCATTGCCATTGAAAATAATTTCCACGTTTCCAATATTGAAATCGGCAGCATTACCGTTGTTCACAAAATTCCCCTTAACAGCCAATGTACCTTCGGATGTTCCATTGTTTCCATCGTTCATATCAAGTTGAGCGCCTGGGTCAATACTTAAGCTTCCGTTTACATTGATGGTCGTGTTAACCATGTCTTTCTGAACAATTGCATTATTTGCACCACTTGCAGTACCTGAAATCGATAGGTTATTACAACTTAGTGTTGCATTGTTCATCACACGCAATGTGATAGTTCCAGTTCCAGCAGATTTTGCAACTGCAACGTTTCCGTTTGCGGTGAGTGTTGAGTTCGCAAGAAGTGTAATCGTTCTTGTGGTGTTGTTGTTCGACAAGAATACCAAGTTGTTGCATTGTTGTGAGCCAGAAATCTGGATGTTGTTAAGTGCATTTCCATCAACCGTTACGTTGGTAACATTGGTCGGGGTTCTTCCATCTGCCCAGTTGCGGCAATCATCCCAGTTGCTGTTTTGAGTACCTAACCACAATCCTGCAGTGCCTCCGAAACCAAGGTTAGTTACAGATACAGCCGCACTTGTGCTAGAACAGCCATTGGTAGATTGAACTGTTACAGTGTAGTTCTGACTAGCAGTTGAAACTGTAGCAGTTGGATCCGAAATAGTTGTACTGCTCAATCCAGTAGCTGGCGACCATGCATAATTGTTGACTGTTATACCGTTGGTGATGGTAGTATTAAGTTGCGCTGGAGATCCATTACAAACACTTAAGTTGGTTCCTAGATCAATCACAGGGATTGGCTTCACCGCTAATGTTACAGGAACAACTTGAGAGCATCCATTGTTATCGAGCGTAAAGTTGTAGATCACATTCTTGTCGGCATTGGTAAGGTTTACCAATGTTTCGCTAGGATTGCCCGATTGTGCAACTGTAATTGCTGAATTGGTAATTCCAGTAGCTGCAGGTCTTGTCCAGCTAATCAATGCGCTCGAAGGTGTACTTGTTGGAACATAAGTGAACACTTCGTTTCCACAAACCGACGGTGGCGTTAAAGTACTAGTAAGGATCGGTAAGGCATTCACCGTTACAGGAAGTGGTGACGATGGATTGCTACAACCAAAGGTATTGGTTGCTTCCACAACATAGAACAAATTCTGTGGAGGAACAACGTTAAGAGGATTTGCAGAGGTAGAACTGAATCCTGCTGGAGCTGAAGCCCAATCGTAGAAATACTTATTGCAGTTACCTGTAAGCGATATATTGTCGATTGCCCAATAGCGGTCATCAGTTGCGCGATATCTAAATCTTACGTAGAAAATCGGCTGTCCAATGTAGGCGTTCAGATTAATTACAGGATTGGTAAAACCAGTTCTGTTCCCTTGATCTGTTGTATAGGTTGCAACTGTCGTCCAAGTAGTATTGTTCAATGAAACCTGAACTTGAGCAGTATCATTAGTGTTTGCGTCAAAATAATGAAAGAAATCTAGATTCAAATTGGTATAACCAACAGTGTTCAATACAGGTGAACGAAGGGTAGTTAATGTAGTTGTACCCGCCTGTGCCTGGCTGTTCGACATATAAAACTGTGTATTGTCGTTCGAACGGTGGTTACCATTGTAATCGTAGTTGTTTGGTCTCAATGTCCAAGCAGCATTCGCAAAAATTCCAGCTACAGAGGCATTTCCTCTCACCCAGTTGTTGATGGTTCCATTAAATCGTTCGCGAAGTAAAACACTGCTGTAAGCAGTAGTTTGAGAGAACAAATCAACAGTTTCGCCCAGGCAGATAATGTCATCTGAAACTGAGGCGTTCACCGAACCGGCAAATACATAAGGGTTGATGTCGATAAACACTGTATCGCTTTCGGATGAGCAACCACCAATTGCTGGACGGGTATTCCAGATAGCGTAGTTACCCGGTGTTGATGACTCCAAGTTTACTACACCAGTGCTAGCGCTCACGAAATTCAATCCGAAGGTTGAAGCAAATGTACCAGCAGCTGCACCAGGTCCAAATACTGGAGAGGGGTTTACTGCGCTGTACACCTGACAAAAATCATTACCTGCATCGTAAGAGAAATCGGTAAGTGGTGCACCTGTAATAACAACTGTAGATGTTGAGTTCACACTTGGGCAACCACCTGTTGGTGAAACTGTATTGCGCACTGTGTATGTTCCAGCCGTGCTTGCCGATAGATCGATGGTACCTGTTGCAGTATTCGAAAACACCAAACCTGCCGTTAGTGAAGTGAACACACCTGCAACAGCACTTGCATTTATTGTTGCAGCAGGATCCAATTCGGTGCTGCAATAGGGCGTGCCAGGGTAAGTGAAACCTGTGATTGGCGTCGTGCTAATTGAAACTGTAACAGGCTCAATATCAACACAGCTTCCTACAACACTTTGGATGTAGTAAATGCCTGATGTTGCAACACTCGCTGGAGTTGTTAACGATGTTGTTGTTGCAGCATCGGTCCAGTATGACAAGGTTCCAGAACCAGTACTTCCTGCAGTTACTGCAGCAGCTGTCAAGTTTACAGTTCCTGAGCACACTGCCTGATTGGTAATGGCAAGTGCTGGTGTTGTTGCAACTGTAATGGTAACAGTATTGCTCATTTCAGCAGGACACTGGGTTAAAGCACCCGTAGCCAAAACATTGTAGGTCGTTGTTGAAATCAGGTTATCCACTGCGAAGGTAATTGTTACACCAGTTCCAGCTACAGGATCGCCCACCGGACTATCATCTGAATCTTTACGCAATTGATAACTCACACCAGTTTGAGAAGAAGCAATAGTGATTGAAGAATTTCCATTCACACAAACAGTTGCGATACTTGCCACTGGTGTCTTGTCTACCGGCAGTGCACTAATCGTTACAACAACATTCGATGTTGCAGTACATCCAAAACCATCGGTAACAGTAAGGGTATAGGTTCCTGCATTTACAGCAGAAGCTGATGCCGTAACTGTTGGATTCATAATGGTAGATGTAAATCCGTTTGGTCCCGTCCATTGGTAAGTAAATGGACTAGCTCCACCTATTGCATTGGCGTTGAGCACCAACTCATTGCCCTGACAAACTGTGGTACCTATGATAGTAGATGGAGAAACTGACAAGGCAACTGGTGAAAGTGTTCCGAAAGAAACATCATCCAAACCAAAGTCATTTCCACCTTCAATAGTGTTCAAATTGATGATACTTAGATCCGCCTCTGTCGCGAATCCTGAATTCCAAGATCCATAGAATCGTACCCAGTTAAATGGACCTGCAGTGCTGGAGTAGCCATTCGGCAAAGAAGCAATGGATCCCACTTGGCTTCCATTGATGGAGAAGCGTAACACTGCGTTATTACCGTTTACAACACTTAAGCCCCAAGCTGAGAAGTAATAGGTTGTGTTCGGCTGAACGGTAATGTTGTTCTGGCTCCAAACGTTTTGCCCAAGCGCTGGGCTTCCGTTTACAACCATGTAATTACCACCACTTGGAGTATGTCCGGTTCCCCAGAATAGGTTATGCACAGTATTGGCATTTGGGACAACAGCATACGTACCCTCTGGATACATTTCAGTTTGACCTGCACCGTCGGCTACATAAGTGTAGTTAGTTGTAAAGCCAGTGTTCCCAGCATTAAAACTTCCGTTGGTAACCAATTCTGTTGCAACACCTTCCGAAGCAGTTGCTTGACAGCCAGTTGCATTAGAAGCCGTTACAGTGTATTGGCCTGCAATGTCAGCATTGATAAATGATGTAGTTGCTCCTGTGTTCCACAAGTAGTTGGTGAAGCCAGAGCTAGCTGTTAAGATTACAAAGCCTGGATTTCCGCAATAATTGCTGGTAATCGAAACTGTTGGTGCATTATTTACAGTTACAGCGAAATCGGCACTAAATGGTCCATTTAAGCAAGCACTCACACCACGCACTCGAATTACACCCGATGTGGCTGTGTTACTAACAGTTGCAGTTACTGAGGCAGTATTGCCCGAGAAGGTAACTCCTGTTCCAGTGTAAACCCAGTTGTAGCTCGTAGCATTTGCAATGGCAGGAATCGTAAATGTAAATCCAGACTGACCTTTACAAATTGTTGATGGCCCAGTTATAGTTCCCGGAGTTCCCGGTAATTGCGCTACGCTGATGTTATAGTTCGCAGATGCAACACCATTTCCGCAGCTGTTTACGCCTCTAACAGTTAATACCCCAGCTGTTGCTGATGCAGAGAAGTTTGCAGTGATAGATGCTGTTGAACCTGATGCTGTAAATCCTGTTCCTGTGTAACTCCACAAGTAACTTGTTGCGCCCGCAATTGGAGTAACCGAGTAGGCAACTCCGTTTTGTCCTTGACATAACGATGGACTTCCCGTAATAGCTCCTGCTGCTGATGGTACATTGTTTACTGTGATCGCATATGTTGCCGAAACAACTCCATTGCCACAAGCATTCACTCCTCGAACAGTTAAATTGCCCGATGTTGCAGATGCAGAGAAGCTTCCAAAAATAGATGCTGTAGATCCTGATGCTGTAAAGCCTGTTCCGCTATACGACCAAGAATATGTATTTGCATCTGTAATAGCAGGCACAGAAAATACAACGCCTGATTGCCCTTGACAAACTGCAGCTGTTCCTGTGATAGCTCCTGCATTTGCCGGAAGCGGGTTAACGGTAATTGATTTTGAACCTGTGGCAATACCACAAATTCCGCCTGAAGAAGTCAAGGTAAGTGTTGCAGTTCCTGAGAAAGCTGCAGGAGCAGTCCACGTAGCATTTAAAGTTGTAGCATTCGGATTGAATGTTCCGCCAGCAGATGATGTCCATGTTCCGCCTGTAGCAGGTGAGGTAACACTTCCGCCTAGTGCAGCCGAAGTTCCACCAGCACAAATAGGAGCCAAACCAGATCCAACATTTACAGTTGGGTTTGCAGTAACGGTAACTCCCAGAGTACGGTTTCCACTTGTACCACAAGAATTTTGAGATGTTACACTGATGTTGCCATTTTGTCCTCCAGCGCCTGCTGTTACTGTAATCGAAGTTGTTCCAGCGCCAGCTGTAATGGTCCATCCTGTTGGAACGGTCCAGTTATATGTTGTTGCATTAGCAACTGCTGCGATGGAGTAAATCTGTCCAGTTACAGCAGCACATAAATTTGTTGTTCCGGTAATAGTTCCCGGTTGAGCAGGCGTCGCAGGCGATGTTGCATACGTAATTACCGATGAACTTGCACTTGTTCCACATGAGTTGATGGCGCGAACACGGTAGTAATAAGTTACCCCTGCTGTTAAACCTGTTACACTTACTGTAGTAACATTGCCCACATTGAGGTTGTTGTATGCGCCTACAAATGAAGCGAAAGTATTTACCGTCGACACATCAAGGAAATAGGCTGTGGCATTTGCCGATGCCGTCCAGTTTGCCGAAATCGAGGTACAAGCAACGTTGCTTCCAGCTGCTGCAGTTGGAACTGCTGGTGCAGCATTCGAAACAGTAACAGCCAATGTTCTTGCAGTTGAAGTTCCGCAAGAGTTCTGCGACGTTACACTGATGTTTCCGTTCTCACCAGATGTTCCTGTTGTTACAGTAATCGAAGTTGTTCCTGCACCAGCTGTAATAGACCATCCTGTTGGAACAGCCCAGTTGTAAGTTGTTGCATTGGTAACAGCTGCAATGGAGTAAGTTTGAGACGCTAACGCAGGACACTGAGTTGCTGTTCCTGTAATAGCACCAGGTTGGTTAGGCGTAGGTGGATTAACCGTAATTGTAGCTGTTGCACTATTAACAGCAGCACAAGAACCGCTTGTAATTACTGCTCTGTAATATCTTGTAGCCGTTAAGTTAGTCGCCGTATATGTTGTTGTTGTGTTGGCAATAACAGTTCCTGCAGTTGCGAAGTTATCCAATGAAGATTCCCATCGTGTAATAGCACCTATATGACCACTCAATGTTAATATGGTGGAGTTAGTTCCTGAACAAACTGTTGTGCTTCCTGAAATGCTTCCTCCAACTGAAGTTGGTATAACAGTAAAAGTAACAGTAAATGAAGCTCCATCGCAGAAACCAGCAGCTCCAGAAGTTGGTACAACTGTAAAAACGAGCGTTTGATTTGAATTTGAAAGATTGTTTAATGTTCCGGAAATCGTAGATAAATCGCTCCCACTAGCTTCACCAGTTAAATTGGTATTGTCTACAACCGTCCAAGAATAAACAGTACCCGCTGGAACAATTTCAGCACCTCCATTTGTTGGTGAAATGCTAAATGTTGATCCAGAGCAAATCGTTGCAGTTTTATTAGCAATTACTGGAGTTGGATTTACTGTAACAGTTACAGTAAAAGTTGATCCTACACAAGAACCATTTGGAGAAGTAGGTGTAACAGTATACACTACATTCTGAACCGTGTTGGTAGTATTTGTTAAGGTTTGAGAAATGCTTGATTGAGGAGATGCTTGGTTTATCTCTCCAGTAACACTTGCATTGGCTAAAACGATCCAAGTGTAGGTTGTTCCCGCAGGCACAATATCGGTACCGTTTACAGGTGTTACAGAAAAAGCTTGGCCAGAACAGATAGTTTCTGTTTTACTTGCTATAACTGGTCTTGGATTTACAGTTATTGTAGCTGTTGCACTATTAGCAGCAGCACAAACACCATTTGTGATTACAGCTCTGTAATAAGTAGTAGCTGTTAGGTTAGTTGCAGTATATGTAGTTGTTGTGTTTGCAATGCTAGTTCCAGCAGTTGCGAAGTTATCGAGTGACGATTCCCAACGTGTGATAGAACCTGTATGACCACTCAATGTCAGCGTGGTACTATTTGTTCCAGAGCATCTTGAAGTTGAACCTGCGATTGTTCCACCAACTGAAGCAGGAGTAACAGAAATTGTTCCTGATATATTCACCGAACCGCATCCACCTGTTAAAGTTACAAAGTAAGTAAATGGTCCTGAAGCAGTTGGCGTTCCGCTAATGGTTGCAACGTTTGAAGTCCAATTACCACTAACACCTGCGGGAAGGCCGCTGAATGTTGCGCCTGTTGCAGTTGTTGTAGCGTAAGTGATATCAGTGATCGCTGTATTGATACATTTTGTTTGAGCGTTTGTTCCAACAGCTGATGAAAGCGTAACTGTGTTTGTAGGAGTAACCGTAATTATAGCTGTTGCACTATTTACAGCAGCACAAGCACCGCTTGTAACAACAGCTCTGTAATAAGTTGTTGCAGTTAAGTTGCTAGGGGCGAAAGTTGTATTTGTGTTGGCAATGGGTGTTCCAGCAGTTGCGAAGTTATCCAAAGACGATTCCCAACGTGTAATAGATCCAGTATGGCCACTTAATGTGAGTAAAGTAACATTTGTTCCTGTACAAACAGTTGTACTTCCAGAAATTGATCCTCCAACTGAAACTGGAGAAACAGTTACTGCTGCGGCAACGCTATTTTGGGAAGCACAAGCACCGCTGACAACAACTGCTCTGTAAAAGGTGGTAGTAATTAAATTTGAAGCGGTTAAAGTTGTTGTTGTGTTGGAAATATCTACTACTCCAGAAGCAAAAGAGCCTACAGGCGAAGACTGCCATTTAATAACATTACCTGTTTGACCGCTCAAGGTTAACGTAGTTGAATTGGTGCCGGTGCAAACAGTGCTACTACCTGCTACCGTTCCTGCAACAGTTGTTGGAGAAATTGTAATGGTTCCTGTAGCGCTTATTGCACTGCAAACACCTCCTGTTGAGGTTACAGTATAGTTAAATGTACCTGTTTGAGTTGTTGATCCAGTAATATTGAAAGTTTTTGGACCAGCATTGTAAACACCGTTTATACCTGAAGGTAAACCTGTAACGTTAGCTCCCGTAATTCCTGAAAGCCCATTAAATGTATATTGTATGGTTCCAATAGCCGTGTTGTAACATACAGTTTGTGCATCAGTGCCCACAGCAGAAGAAAGACCAACCGTATTTGCAGGAGAAACCGTGATTGTCCCTGTCGCATTCACTGTTCCACAACCTCCTGTCAAAGGAATGCTGTAACCAAACGTTCCTGAAACTGAAGGCGTTCCAAAAATGGTGATCGTGTTGCTATTCCAAGACGCAGCTACACCAGCTGGAAGTCCATTGGCTCCAGCTGTTCCAGCATTTACAATTCCTGTTGCACCTGTTGTTGTATGGGTAATGCTCGTGAGTGCAGTGTTGATACAAAGTGTTGGAGTAGAAGATGCTGTTCCGACAGTATTATTAGGCGCTACCGCAACTGTTCTGGTGGCTGTAGCGTTGGCGCATCCGCCAGTTCCGGTTATTGTGTAAGTGATGTTGGCTGTTCCAGGAGCAACGCCTGTTATAACACCTGTACTGATGTTAACAGTGGCTATGCCTGTGGCGTCTGATGTCCAAGCACCTCCGGCATTTCCGTTTGAACTGAATGTTGAAGTTCCGGCT
>JBBAKX010000008.1:0-152249 GCA_040403315.1 Flavobacteriales bacterium | reverse complement strand
ATTCAACTTGTATTTGGGATGTAACTGGAACGCAGCCTTCTCAGCCTACAGGATTAGCTTGTTGGCAAAATGCAGCATTCAACACTACTTCTTGTTCTTGGGATGTAACTGGAACACAACCAGCTCAACCTACTCAATTGGCTTGTTGGGAAAATGCATCTTTCGACACAGTTAACTGTGGATGGGTAATCACTGGAACACAACCAGCTCAACCTACTCAATTGGCTTGTTGGCAGAATGCGAACTTCAACACATCAACTTGTTCTTGGGATGTAACTGGAACACAACCAGTCCAACCTACTCAATTGGCTTGTTGGGAAAATGCATCTTTCGACACAGTTAACTGCGGATGGGTTATCACTGGAACGCAACCAACTCAACCTACAGGATTGGCTTGCTGGCAGAATGCGAATTTTAACACATCAACTTGTTCTTGGGATGTAACAGGAACACAACCAGCGCAACCTACTGGATTGGCATGTTGGCAGAGTGCAGCATTCAATGATTCAACTTGTATTTGGGATGTAACTGGAACGCAGCCTTCTCAGCCTACAGGATTAGCTTGTTGGCAAAATGCAGCATTCAACACTACTTCTTGTTCTTGGGATGTAACTGGAACACAACCAGCTCAACCTACTCAATTGGCTTGTTGGGAAAATGCATCTTTCGACACAGTTAACTGTGGATGGGTAATCACTGGAACACAACCAGCTCAACCTTCAGGTTTGGCTTGTTGGCAGAATGCAAACTTCAACACATCATCTTGTACTTGGGATGTAACCGGAACACAACCAGCTCAACCTACAGGGTTAGCTTGTTGGCAAAATGCAGCATTCAACACTACTTCTTGTTCTTGGGATGTAAGAGGAACACAACCAGCTCAACCTACTCAATTGGCTTGTTGGCAGAATGCGAACTTCAACACATCAACTTGTTCTTGGGATGTAACTGGAACACAACCAGTCCAACCTACTCAATTGGCTTGTTGGGAATCGGCTAACTTCAACACTACTTCTTGTTCTTGGGATGTAACTGGAACGCAGCCAGTTCTACCTACAGGATTGGCTTGTTGGCAAAATGCAGCATTCAATGATTCAACTTGTATTTGGGATGTAACTGGAACGCAGCCAGTTCAACCTACAGGATTGGCTTGTTGGCAGACTGTAACGTTCAATAATTCAACATGCGCTTGGGTTGTAACTGGAACACAGGCACCTGCAATCATTATCAATGTAACAACTTGCAATCCATTTACTTGGTCAATTAACAATCAAGTTTACAGTTTAACTGGCACTTATAATTTCACATTAAACTGCCAAGCTTATAGATTGAACTTGGTTGTTACGCCACCTGTAAACGTTACAGGAACAATTGCTGGTCCTACCAATGCTTGTCCGCACCAAGGAACAACTGGAACCATAGCGACCTATACCGTTCAAGCATCCAATGCAAGCAGTTTTGTTTGGACAATCCCATCGGGATCTACCAACATTACTGGTCAAGGAACTGCCTCTATCAGCTTCAGATTCCCATCAACATTCAATAGTGGTTCTGTTGGCGTAACTGTTGGCGGATGCGGAGCTTCGATTCAAAGAAGCCTCACAGTAACGAAGTCGGCTCCTACAACTCCTGTGGCAATTTCAGGCCCTACTAACTTGTGCGCATTTAGAGGCACCAATACGCAAGTAAACTACTCTATTGCATCGGTTGCGAATGCTTCATCTTATACTTGGACCATTCCTTCGGGCATTACCTTAGTGAGCGGAACTGGAACAACCTCAATTCAGGTTTTGGTTGGATCGAGCTTTAGCGGTGGAATATTAAAAGTGAGAGCGAATTCTACTTGTGGAAACAGCTCAACCAGAGATTTATCATTGAATGTTTCAACCCCTTCAACTCCAGCTAGTATTACTGGAACATCGAAAACTTGCCCAGGAGAAGTAGTGGTTTACTCAGTTGCCTCAGTTAGTAATGCGACTTCATATTTGTGGTCTGTGCCTTCTGGAACGACTATAGTTTCAGGCTTGGGAACAAACACAATCTCCTTAAGCTTTGGCAATTCATTCAATAGTGGTACACTGAGCGTTCGTGCGGTAAATGGCTGTGGACAAAGTTCAACCAGATCTATTACGCTAAGCCGAAATACTCCGGCAACTCCAGCTTCTATTTCTGGACCTGCTAGTAATTTGTGCGGAGGAGGAATCTTCAATTATACAGTTTCGCCAGTAGCTGGAGCAACGTCTTACATTTGGACAGTTCCAACAGGCTGCAGCATAACTGCAAACAATGGAACCAACATTACTGTAAGCTTCCCTTCAAACTTCAGTAGTGGATCAATCACTGCTAAAGCTGTAAATTCTTGTGGATCAGGAACCGCTACAAGCCTAAGTTTAAGTCGCTTGCCTTCAACTCCTTCGTCAATTTCTGGACCTACAACTTTCTGCAGAAATCAGCAGAACGTGGTTTACACTACACCAATGGTTGAAGGGCAGACTTACACATGGACAGTTCCAAGTGGTGCAATAATCTCCAGCGGACAAGGCACAGCCTCTATTATTGTAAAGTTTGGAACCAGCAATGGAAATGTGACCGTTAAAGCTTCGAACAGTTGCGGAATCTCAAGCACGCGCAGTTTAGCAGTTTGCGCAGTATCCTGCAGAATGGGCCAAGAAGTTCCAGATGGATCAGAACCAATTGAATTGGTAAATGAAATGGAACCTATTGTTTATCCTAATCCAGGAAACGGTCAATTTACGATTGTCGGAATCAATCAAAAATCTGTGATTCAAGTGTATAACGCAATTGGACAGTTGGTTAGAAATGAAGTTGTACAATCTGACATTGAAACATTGCAAATCAATTTGAACAGCGAAGCCAATGGCTTGTATCTAATTAGAATTGAGAATGCCAATGGAATGAAGGAACTGAGTTACATAAAGCAATAAGGATCACTATTCAATCTGAAAAGGCTCGGCATAATGTCGGGCCTTTTTTTTTGGGTGTCTAGATTCAAACCCAAAGTCTGTTGGGCGCGTCATGTTACAAACAAAGCCTCAACTATTGAATAATAGAAAAAGAAAGCAGCTGTTAATTCAATTTCTCCGATATTCGCCGCTCAAGAATGATTTTAGAATGCGTTTTTTACGTTGGATATGCTTATTGTTAGTGCTATGGAACTGTTCGAATTCCTATGCGGCCGCAGCCGACAGTTTGATGCGGATTTTAAACCAGCGCATTCCTGATTCCACACGTGTAAATGTTTTAAATCAATTAGCCAAAGAATATGTGAACGACAAACCTGATTCTTCGATCAGAATTGCGCTCTCTGCAAAAGAATTGGCAACAAAGATTGGATTCAACCGAGGGCTAGCGCTAGCCAGCAAAAACATTGGAATGGGTCATTATTTAAAGGGAAAATACTTAGAAGCATTATCTGCATGGGATGAAGCATTAAAGATTTACACAACAATCGGAGATAAACGAGGGGTTGCAAATATGTTAAGTAATCAAGCTGCGATTTATTACAACCAAGGCGACGATGCGAAATCTTTGGAATTAGATTTAAAATCACTCAAAATTTCTGAAGAAATAAACGACACAAATAGAATTATATCTTCTCTTAATAACATCGGGACTTTAAATTTAAATAAACCAAGCACCTACAATAAAGCCTTAGATTATTTTCAAAAAGCCTATTTTTTGTGCACAAAAACGAATAAAAAGTATGAATTTGGCACATCTGCGGGCAACTTAGGAATAACTTATTTTAATTTAAAAAACGATGAGAAGGCTCTTTTCTATTTAAACAAAGCATACGTAGCACTTGAAGGCACGCCTGAATTAATCTGGACTATGAATTACATTGGAAAAGTGTATTCCAGAAGAAAAGAATTCAACAAAGCCTTATTAACGCATAAAAAAGCATACGACTACGCAAAGAGCTTAGATGCTAAGCTAGATATGACGCAATCATTGTTGGCTCTTGCTCAAACATATGCAGCCAATAATGAACATAAACTTGCAATTAAATCTTACAAGGATGCTTTGATAATTTCCGTTCCTTTAAACTTTACATTTGAAAACAAGGAAATTTATGAGGGCTTAAAAAATTCATATTCAACAATAAATGACTTTAAAAATGCATATAAGTACCAAGAGTTGTTTTCGTCTATCAAAGACACGATTTATAATGTAAACACCGATAAAAAACTAGGTCTATTGCAATTCAATTTCGATTTAGAAAAAAAGGAATCGAAAATTAAACTTTTAACAAAAGACACCGAATTAAAACAAAAAGAAATCAGTCGCCAGAAAATAGTGCGCAACAGCTTTATTGGCGGATTTGTGATTGTACTTTTATTTGCGGGAGTTTTCTTCAAACAACGCAATAGGATTGGAAAGGAGAAAAAAAGAAGCGACGAATTATTGCTTAATATTTTACCAGCAGAGGTTGCTGAAGAATTAAAAGAAAAAGGAGAAGCAGAAGCTCGATTAATGGAAGAAGTAACGGTATTGTTTACCGACTTCAAGGGATTTACTGCAATGTCGGAGAAATTAAGTCCGAAGGATTTGGTCAGAGATATTCACGAATGTTTTTCTGCCTTTGATCGAATTATGGAGAAATATGGGATCGAGAAAATTAAAACCATTGGCGACGCTTATATGGCAGCAGGAGGAATCCCGGTTGAAGATCCAAATCAAGCTACAAATATAATCAAAGCTGCATTCGAAATTCGCCAGTTTATTGAAGAAGGAAAAGCCAGAAAAATTGCGAATGATTTACCTTTTTTCGAAATCCGTATTGGAATCCACACCGGCCCGGTGGTTGCTGGAATTGTAGGAATTAAAAAATTCGCTTATGATATTTGGGGCGACACCGTAAATACCGCTAGTCGAATGGAGTCATCTGGTGAGCCTGGAAAAGTGAACATCAGTAGTTCTACCTACGAAAAGGTAAAAGATGAATTCGACTGTACGCACAGAGGCAGGATTAGCGCAAAAGGGAAAGGTGAAATTGACATGTATTTCGTTGAGCCAAAAGCATAGCATTCAAGAATATCCGACTCCAGCGATTTGAGATAACCATACCAAACCATTGCCAACATGAGTATCAACACCTATATTTACTAGATTATCAAATTGTTAACTCTCAGAATTTATTGGGTGCTGATATATATTGTCAATATCATTACTCTCCAAAAAACTGTTAAATGCCAGAAGTGACGATTAATGAGACTAGCAAATTCAGTCAATTACAAGAATTCCACGACTCCGGAGTAAGTGCGTTCTTTCGCGTTTTATCTAACAACCTAAACCAACAAAATATGTTAGCCGACAATAAAGCTAACATCATGATTTCTATTAATACTGTTGTACTTTCGCTCGTAATTGGTTCTTCGGCTAGAAATATTGAGTACTGGGATCAATTGTTCGTTCCGATGATTATGCTTGTATTAACATCGCTTTTAACGACTGTTTTTGCCGTTTTGGCTACGCGACCAAATTTTAAGAAAGGAAATTTTAGTCAGGAGGATGTCAACAATAAAAAATCTACATTATTGTTTTTCGGCAATTTCACAAGCCTTTCGGCGCAAGAGTTTGAAAATTCGATGTTAACAATCTTGAAAGACGACGAGTATCTTTATAGAAGTTTATTGGCCGATTTTTATGGACAAGGAAATGTATTGAAAAGGAAATACATTTTACTTAAATATTCGTATACAATTTTTCTATTGGGCTTGGTTTGCACCACAATTATGTTTGGAGTTTACATGTATGAATAAGAGGAATTTCGCTGAATCTCTCTTTTTATTTACATAATTCAATTACGATTTAATTTAATTTTGTTTTCGTGGATGAATTGCTGAATATTCTCAAGTTCAGTAAACAACACCTTATTGAAATAAATCGATTAAATTAAATGCACCGATAGTTCAATCTAATAAATTGCCTCTCCAAACGTGAGCAAATTGTGGTCTGGATCTAAAATTGAAAATTCTTTTTGCATCCAGGGTTTTAATTCCAAAGATCCATTGGGATGAATTGGAATTCCAGCATTCACAAATTGGAGATAAACACCATCGATATTGCTCACACGAATATAAACTTGTCCATAATTATTAAGAATATCTAAGGATTTATGTTCGAAAAAGTGAATTTCGATTTGGTCTTTCTTTACAATTAAATACCCATCAAAATCTTGGGCTCCAATATCTTCGAAGCCAAGTTTCTGAATATAAAAATTACTTGTTGCGTTTTTATCTCGCATGGGCAATTTCGGGATAATCTGGTTCAGCATTTTCAAAATTTATTAATCAATCAAAATAGAATGAGAATGATTTGCATGCTTTAAATATGATCATTCAATTACTTGCAATGCGTGATTCGATTATTAATTATTAATTAAAGCGAATATTTCCAAATCAATCCAACAACCGTCTTTAAACTCGCATTCCTTCATCGTTCCTTCGTAATTAAATCTGAATTGCTCAACAGTTTTTTTGGAGGCAATATTTTCAGATTCGATCATGGCAACAATTCTATGCAATTTCAGTTCTTGAAAAGCAAAATTGCATACAACTGGCAATGCATTTTTTATAATTCCTTTTCCCCAATATTGCGGCAATAACCAATAGCCAATTTCCGCATTGCGATGAATTAAATTTCGGTTGTTAAAGCCAATTACGCCGTAAAAAATATCGTTGTTTAATGAGCAAATTGCCCACCAAATTCCAGTTTCGTTTTGTTCAAGTTCGCGGTAGAATTTTAATTGCTCTTTTGTTTCCTCACGTGTTGAATAACTAATTCCGTAATATTTGATTACCTCAGGATTTGAAAGGCCTAAAAAAATATTTTCTAAATCAGCATCAACGATTTGTCGCAACAAATAATTCTCTGTTCGAATGGTTTGAAAAGATTGCAAAATGAATACTTGTTATAAATTTGAAATGCAAATAAATTAAAATTCAATTTGATTGAACGAAAGTCTATCAAGTAAACTTGTATTTGTAAAGCACAAATCACATTTAAACGAATCGCCTTAGGGGTTGAGGCAAATACCCCGCAGGCACATGCAGCGAAGCGAAATGTGCGAGGAGTATAGCCGAAGACCCGCAAAAGGCCCTGAAAATTAGACGCTTAAAAGGATTCGATCAACATAGAAGCATTGATGGAAATGTGTAATTTTGCGCCCCTATAAATACCATGTAATTATGTCTGATCGTCGCGTTCGTGTTCGTTTTGCTCCTTCCCCAACGGGTTATTTACACATTGGTGGGGTGAGAACCGCGCTTTACAACTACCTTTTTGCAAAGAAACATGGTGGAGATTTCCTCCTTCGTGTTGAAGACACCGACCAAGCGCGTTTTGTGCCGGGTGCAGAAGAATACATTATGGAAGCGCTAAACTGGTTGGGAATCAATCCGGTTGAAAGTCCGCAGCATGGTGGCCCGCATGCTCCTTATCGCCAAAGTGAGCGCAAGCAGATGTACAGCGCTTATGCAGATCAACTTATAGCGAACGACTACGCATACTACGCTTTCGATACAACTGAAGAGCTCGACGAAATGCGCAAGCGCCTCGAGGCTGCAAAAGTAGCATCGCCGCAGTACAATGCGATCACGCGAAATTCTATGAAAAATTCGCTCACCTTGCCTGAAGATGAGGTGAAACGCAGATTAGACGAGGGCGATCCATATGTAATCCGCATTAAATTACCTCGCCAAGAAGAAGTGCGTTTTCACGACATCATTCGCGGATGGATCGTAGTGCATACTCAGAATATGGACGATAAAGTCCTGTTTAAATCGGACGGAATGCCGACTTACCACTTGGCAAATGTTGTGGATGATTATTTAATGCAAATTACCCATGTAATTCGTGGTGAGGAATGGTTGCCTTCTGCCCCACTCCACGTGATGTTGTACCGTTATTTGGGTTGGGAAAGTGTGATGCCAGAATTTGCGCATCTGCCGCTTTTGTTGAAGCCTGATGGAAACGGAAAATTGAGCAAGCGCGATGGCGATCGTCTTGGTTTTCCTGTAGCTCCGCTGAATTGGAAAGATCCGAATTCGGGTGAAACGACCAGCGGTTACCGCGAAAAAGGTTACTATCCTGAAGCTGTCTTGAATTTTCTCGCATTGCTCGGATGGAATCCTGGAACAACGCAAGAAATTTTTTCGCTCGATCAGCTTGTTGAAGCTTTCAGCCTCGATCGCGTGAGTAAATCGGGTGCAAAATTCGATTTCGAAAAAGCGAAATGGTTCAACCATCAATATTTACTGATGCGTTCGGATGATGAACTGGCCGAACAATTCATGCCACTATTGCAACAAGCAGGTTTCAACAAACCAATGGAATACGTAAAAACCGTTACCAGTTTGGTGAAAGAGCGTGCGAATTTTGTGGGCGATTTCTTGGAGCATTCTAGGTTCTTTTTTGAAGCACCTAAGGCATACGATGATGCTACATTGAAGAAAAAATGGAAGCCTGAAACGCAAGCCATCATGCAAGGTTGGCGAGATGCTTTAGACAATACCAACGATTACACCGCAACCAATCTTGAAGCAGTTTCGAAAGCTTATCTCGAATCAGCAAATGTGGGTATCGGACAAGTTTTGCAAGCATTTAGAATCATGATCACTGGCATCGGTGCTGGTCCGTCGATGTTTGAAGTTTGTTCCTTGATTGGTAAAGATGAAGTGGTTTCTCGCTTCGACAGTGCCTTGTCGTTCACTTCGAACTTTTAGTAGTATGCTTGCGAGGATTGAGCTGGAACAGATGGAGTTTCATGCGTTTCACGGAGTGTATCCGGAAGAAAAAGCGCATGGAGGAAAATTCAGTCTGCATGTATCTTTCAACTACGATGCATCAGCCGCTATTGAAAGTGACGCATTGGAAGATGCCTTGGATTATTCGATCGTTTTCGAATTGGTAAAAGCTGAAATGGCAATTCCATCGAATTTGATTGAACATGTTGCGGGTAGGATTGTTAGGTCAATTCAAGCACGCTTTCCAAGCCTGAGCAACCTGAACGTCAGGCTATGCAAGCTAAATCCTCCTGTTGGTGGAAATTTGAAGGGTATTTGTGTTGAGTTACATGCATGAAAATCAACTTCAGTTTCTGGAAGAAAAAGAAAATAGTGGATAAGGTTTGTCCGAAATGTGGGTCAAACTTTTCATGCACTGTTGGTGAAGGATGTTGGTGCGAAAAAATTTATGTAAGCAAGGAAAACCTAAGTATGATTCGCCGAAACTACATGGATTGTTTGTGTCCAAAATGCCTAAAATCCTATGGTCCATCAGAAAACTAATGCTATTTTCATTTAGCACTTGACGGATAACATCTAATTATTACTTTTGTGACCCCGATGGTTTCGTGGCCGAGCGGCTAGGCAGAGGTCTGCAAAACCTCGTACAGCGGTTCGAATCCGCTCGAAACCTCGAAAGTTGAAAATCCTGTCCCTGTTGGGGGCGGGATTTTTTGTTTTCAATCTATCCTGGGACTGAAGTCCTAGGCTGCAAGGAGCATGAAAACAAACTCTCAATTGGAAATCCCGCAACTTGTGACTTTAGTCCCAGGACAAACACCAAGGATCTTTCTGAGATTCGGATTAATTAGAGGATTCTTTCTCCGATGCCTATTGAATTTCAATAATCTCGATTTTATCCGATCTCGAAATAGAACCTGGATTTAAACCCGGAACGGCTTCTGGGATTTCGGTCTTCAAATCACGATAGTATTGGATCCACGCGGGGAAAAAATCTTTGGTTCGCGGATCTTTAAAAGTCATCGGTTGTAGTTCGAAGAATTCAGAGTTGCTGGCTTTGCGAAATGCTTCATATAGAACCTCGCTGCAATACCAGCTACCGTTATTGGGTAAAAATGCATCGTCGTATGGCTGACCAACCAATGCTTTGGCATTTGACACAGCTTGCGGAATGAGCGCAGTGTATTGTTGATTGACTCTTCCAACCGCTATGTTTTTAATTTCGAGGGTATCGCCACTTCGCGCAAAAAAACGGTGAACCGAATTTAACTGCACCTTGCTTCCAATGGCTTCTACAATCATCAACGAATCGCCTAAACTAACTACCATGGCGCAATGCGAAAAATCCTTGCCATGCACACCTTCTGTTACGGCTTCGATGGCATCACACAATTCTCCGCAATTTAAATCCTGAAACAACAAATCGCCTTCTTTTAAGCGCTGCCTATCATTCTGTTGAGCGAATAAAGAGGAACTTGAGATGAACATTAAAAAAGTAAGGAAAGACTTGAACTGCATATTTTAAAATGTGATTAACACGAATTTCTCTGCAAACATAGAGCTTATCATATTCTTGAATTTAGATATTTACTTTGAAACTAATCATAATGTGATTTTTGTCACAGATCCAAATGCAAAACATGCAGACCTTTGCATCAAAATTTTGTAGATGTCATCCACCGAAAAACCCCAAACATTTAAGGAACTCATTTCAGGCGACAAGCCCGTTTTGGTCGATTTTTCTGCCGAATGGTGCGGTCCCTGCAAAATGCTTTCGCCCATTCTTGATGAACTCAAGAAAATGATTGGAGAAAAAGCAACCGTCATTAAAATTGATGTCGACCGAAATCCTCAGGCAGCAGCAGCCTATAAAATTCAAAGTGTTCCTACCTTGCTCATCTTTAAAAATGGAGAAGTAAAATGGAGACAATCGGGCGTTCTTCAAGCCTCCGTACTTAAAAATCTTCTCGAACAATACAGCTAAAACATGCTACACAAAAACCTATCTATCTTCAGTTTTCTTTTCGCATTTTCTTTAACCTTCTTTGCCTGTAATGGCGTAGCGCAAAAGGAAGGCACTATAAACAAAACAATTGATCCTTTAGCGTTTCAGGAAAAAATCATCCTCCCTGGCGCTCAACTGATCGATGTTAGAACAGAAGGCGAATTTGCCGACGGAGGAATTCTTGGCGCCGTAAACATCAATTGGAACGGCGACGATTTCGAAAAACGTATCGAATCTTACGATAAAAACAAACCGGTAATGCTTTATTGTTTGTCGGGAGGGCGAAGCGGTGCAGCAGCGAATAAACTCAATGCATTGGGCTTTAAGGAAGTCTACAATCTTGATGGTGGAATCGTTCGTTGGAGAGCAGAGATTAAAACAGCTGCAAAACCATCAGGTGGAATGAACATGACAGACTACAATGCAGCAGTGAAGAAACAAACTTATGTATTGGTCGATTTCAATGCGACTTGGTGCGCTCCATGTAAAAAAATGTTGCCTTGGTTAACCAAGTTTTCTGAGGAAAGAAAGGCTGACTTAGATTTCTTAAAAATCGATGCAGATCAAAATGCACAATTACTTACTGAGAAAGGCATCAAGGGCATTCCATATCTTGAACTTTACAAAAACGGTGAACTCATTTGGAAACAAAATGGCTTTATCGAAGAAGCAGAGTTCCGCAAACAAACTGGATTGTAACCTTCGCTCTGAAAATCAATCTTAAGTAAACACAAAAGCCATCCAGATTGCTCGGGATGGCTTTTTTATTGTCTCTTATTTTCGATTACCGCAACAAGGTTACAGAACCATTTTCAACGATATCTCTGTTTTGCTTGTTTTTCATTTCAACTCTAAAGATGTAAACCCCTTCAGGAACCGGCTGCGCACTCGCGGGAGATTTTCCATCCCAACCACTAGTTATATCACTAGAAGAGAAAATTTCATGGCCCCATCGGTCGAATATCACTAAGTTGAAATCTAAAATCTCCGATCCTTCCACCTTGAACACATCATTTTTACCATCGTTGTTCGGCGTGAAAGCAGCTGGAATGTAATACTCAGTTCCGTACTCCACTTTCACGATGTGTGTGATTTCGTCGGTGCATCCTGCTCCATTTACCACTACTTGTGTAATCGGATATTCGCCCGGTTCATTGAAATTGTAGGAATTCGTAGCCCCAAGAATTGTATCCTGATTGATCACATAATAAGAATACATTGCATTTTGCGACAAGCTGGTAAGTTGCAATTCGTCAACACCAATAAACAAAATTTCAGGTGTTGCTCTAAATCCAGCAATTGGCTGCTCTAAAACTTGAATGAAATTCGGAACCGATTTGCTCGATGAGCATCCATTGTCGTCGGTTACAGTTAACGATACCGACATGTAACCTGAAGTATTGTAGGTATTGTCTGGCTCGATTCCTAAACCTGTGTTTCCATCTCCAAATGACCATTGATAAATTACGTTTGAACCCTCCACCGGTACTGCCGACAATTCTGGTGAAAGTGGCAAACAACCTTTAACATGAGATGCATCAAAATCAGCAATCGGATTGGCATGAATAACCACCGAATCTAAATATGTAGCTGAAGTACATCCATATTGAATCACAACCAACGAAAGAATATGAGTTCCAGCAATATCGAACTCCATGCCTTGCTGGTCTTTATCATTCGGAGAATGCTGAAACGCATGCGGACCAAGATTCCAAGTATAAATTGCTGAAGCATCAAATCCACCTTCACCAACCAAATCAACACTGTGATCTGCCATGCATTGTGCTTCTGGATGCGCGAAAAACGCATTCGGAACTGGAGCTAAACTAACCTCCACAGAATCTGAACTGCTGCAATATCCATCAAAAACACGCAAGGTGTATGTGAAGTTCTCTACGTAAGTGTGGATGCTGTTCAAAGTCAAATTTGGCGTTGCGATCGAATCATCACTCAACCCGCCTGAAGGAGTCCAATTGTAACTGTAGGCAGGATCTTCGAACGGACTAAAACTCACGGTATCGCCCGAACACAATTGAGGAACTGTGCCAGCCTCGGCTAGCGGCAATTCACGCACAACTACTTCTGTTACTGAAGGCAATGATGAACAACCATTTTCGATGATTCCTAATTGTACTTGGTAAGTTCCAGCGGTATTCCACTTTATTTGGAAAGGCCCAACGGCAGAACCATCTAAAATTTCAGCGCCACCAAAATCCCAAATAAAATCGGCAGTCACATTAGCAGAGCCAATAAACGACACTGTAACTTCTGCATCTCTACAGGCAATTGTATCGAGCTGATAGCTTGCCACTGGAAGTGCTTTGATATTGATTTGATGAATTACAGGCGCCGAAATGCACATCGCATCTGCTACACTTAAACTCACTGATTTTAAACCTGATGTGTCCCAACGCACGATTGGACTTCCAGTTTCATCTCCACTGATAGGGGTTCCACCATTGAAAGTCCATTGAAACAACGCATTTACATTGGTGGTAGATGTATAATTCAGCTGAACTTCTTCGCCAGCACAAGCTTCTTCAGGCATCGAGAAACTAGCAACAGGGATATCGAGCAGCAACAACTCCATTGCATAAGGTGTTCCTGTTAAACCGTTGATGGTGATTGAAACCTCAACGTTTTTCACTCCCGGAGTATTCCAAACCAATTGATAAGGCCCAACACCTGATCCACTAATTACTGTTGCTCCATCGAAATTCCAATTGTACGCTGTATTTGGAACAACAGAACCATTGTAGTTTATCCACATTGGTGTTGAAACACATGCGGTATCATTGTCGGCATTGAATGATGCTCCAGGAAATGGAAGCACAACAATATTCTCGATCACACTTGGTGGTGTGCATCCGTTGTTTTCTAAAGTTAATTCTACCGGATAAGTTCCCGGTGCAGCCCAAGACAATTCTAGTGGGCCAGTTGCAGAACCAGAAATCCATTGTGCTGAAGGATAATCCCAACTGTACGTAACCGTAGATGGAGCAGATCCAGTAAATAAAGCTGTCGCTGAAATTCCAGCATATGTGGTATCGGTTAAATTGAACGATACTATAGGAGTCGCCTCCAAGGTGATCGATTGTCCTGAAGCAGATGCTGTACAGCCATTCTGCACAACGGTCAATCCAAAATTGAAGGTTCCAGTAGTTGAATAGGTTGCTTCCAACGGACCTTGCCCGGATCCTGAAACCAAAGTTGCAGGACCTAAATTCCAAGTGTAGGTTGCTGTAGGATCGGCTGTTCCTGTAAAGGTTACCGATACTGGATCTGTTGAACAATTGCTCGAAATGGCAGTGAATGAAGCTACAGGTGTTTGGTTAATTGTGATGTTCTGAGACGCTTGGGCAGATGTACATTGATTTTGTATAATCGAAAGCGTAACCGTGTTCGATCCGGCTGTTGCCCAACTCAATGAATAAGGTCCTGCGCCTGATCCACTTAAAACTGTAGCCCCACCAAAATTCCAATTGAAAGTGGCTCCAGCGTTTGCAGTACCTGTAAAATTCACAGTTACTGGTGCATTTGAGCAGGCAGATGAAGCTAAAGTAAAAGCTGCAACAGGAACTGGACGAACATCGATCGATTGTACAACAGCTGCCGATGTACATCCGTTTTGCGTTACCTGCAAACTCACATCAAACATACCTGCCGATGGAAAACTTACCAGATTATTCGCCGAAGCCGCACCAATTACATTTCCTCCATCAAAATTCCAGTTAAATGTTGCTGTTCCAGGATTACTTCCTGTGTAATTGATAGATGCTGTTTGGTCCTGACAAATAAATGCAGGAATACTAAACGATGCTGTTGGTGTGGAGTTAACGACTACATTTTCAGTTACAACTGGCGACGAAACACCAAATTGATCAACCGATAAGGTGATGTTTTTTGATCCAGCTGTTGGCCATGAAATCTCATAAGGACCAACGCCGCTGCCCGAAACCACAGTTCCTCCATCAAAATTCCAATTAAACACTGCCCCAGGAAGCGACATTCCATTAAATGTTACTGTTGATGCAGAATTCACACATACAGGAGATTCTGCTACAAAACTTACTGTAGCAGCCGAAATCACTTGCGTTTGCGCTGTTTCAGTAACTAGATTACAAGCGCCCGATATTACTGTACAGGAAAGGTTTTTTACTCCAGCAGTTGCCCATTGAATTTGATAAGGCCCTGCGCCAGAACCAGAAACAATCGTTCCTCCATCGAAATTCCAACTGTAAGTGGCGCCTGAAATCGGTGTTCCTGTATAGGTAATTAATGTTGAAATATTAATTCCTGCATAAGTTGGCGCTGAAACGCTGAAACTTGGCGCTGCTTGAATGACTACATTCTGACTGCTGATTGTTGATGTACAACCATTCTCGGTAACAGCCAATGTTACCGATTGAGTACCTGCACTTGGCCAAATCAATTGAAGCGGACCAGGTCCAGATCCAGCAACCCAACTTCCGTTCGGATATGTCCATACATAAGTTGCCGATGGTCCAGCATTTCCAGTATAAGTCGCCACAGCAGCTTCATTCACACATTCTGGGCTAGTCACCGTAAAGGTGGATGTTGGAGCTGTATTAATCGTGATATTTCTCGTAACCGCTTGAACGCTACAACCATTCTGTGTAACAACCAAACTAGCTGTTTTACTTCCTGAAGCACTCCAACTAACGCTGTGAGGTCCCAAAGTACTCGCTGAAGATGGAGTAGCATCTGAGCCAAAATTCCATACATAAGTTGCTCCCGCTGTAGCGTTTCCAGCGTAAACTGCCGATACAGACTGTCCGATACAGGCCGAAGTTGGAATGGTAAAAGTATTTGTTGGTGCATCATACACCTGAATAGAATTGGTTGTTGTAGTGGAAGTGCAACCATTTTGAACAACCGAAAGAGATACATTAAACACACCAGCGTTTGCCCAAGAAAAAGTGTGAGGCCCAATTCCAGTAGCTGAAGCTGGAGATCCTCCAGGGAAACTCCAATTAAATGTAGCACCAGCACTTGCATTTCCTGTGTAGCTTATCGACAAAGGAGTGGAAGCACAAACCGTTGCAGGCAGGTTAAAGGTAGAAGTTGGCGGACCCGACACTACAATATTCTGAGACACAGGCCCTGCGACACATCCAGCAGTCGTCACTGAAAGCGTTACAGTGGATGTTCCGATGGTTGACCAACCTACATTGTGAGGCCCTGCGGTAGTTGCTGTGGCAGGAGTTGCACCAGCCCCAAAGTTCCAAGCATAGGTTGAACCTGCAGGAGCGTTACCAGTGTAGGCAACAGTTCCACTTACATTTTGACAGGTACTTGCAGGCATAGAAAAAGTTGCCGTGTAACCTGGATTAATCACTACTGTTTGCGAAGCTGTAACAGGAGCACAACCTCCGTCGGTAATTGTAAGAGATACAGTTTTACTTCCTGGACTGGTCCAACTAACAGTGTGTGGCCCAACCGTAGTAGCAGTTGAAGGTGTTGCATTGGCTCCAAAATTCCAAGCGTATGTCGCTCCTACTGCTGCAGATCCAGTAAAAGTGATGGTTCCATTTTGATTTGCACACAAACTGGCTGGAGCCGTAAAGGATGCTAATGGACCAGAACGAATGATGATGATTGAAGATGCACTGGCAGTGCAAGAGCCAGATGTAACAGTAAACGATACCGATTGATTTCCTCCCGCAGCCCATTGAACACTGTATGGACCAGCACCAGAACCACTGATTACGGTTCCAGTACCAAAGTTCCAAGTAAATGTCGATCCTAAAGGATATGTACCTGCCGCCGAAATGGAAACTGGAACACCAACACATCCTGAAGAAGGAATTGTTATTGAAGCTGTTGGAGGAGCGTTCACCGTAACGGTTGCAGATGCTGGTGCAGATGCACATCCATTGCTCGTTACAATTAGCGAAGGAGCAAATGATCCAGCGTTACTCCAACTTACATTTATTGGCCCAGCGGATGAACTAGTTGTAGGTGAAGCAGTTGCTCCAAAACTCCAACTGTAAGTTGAACCAGAAACTGGAGTCGCTCCAGTAACTGCCAATGAAGATGTTTGACCTACACACACCGTTGATGGCGTTGCGGCAACTGCAACTGTTGGTGTAGGATTAACTGTAATATTTTGAGTCGTAGTGGCCGAAGTACAGCCACTTTGAGTAACCGAAAGGGTTAGTGTTTTGGATCCTGCAGTTGCCCAGTTCACACTGAAAGGGCCTTGAACATTACCCGGAGCAGGCAATCCTCCGCCAACATTCCAATTGTAGGTCGCTCCAGGAGGTGCAGCCGCAGATCCAGCATAAGTAATACTTGCATTGGCTCCAACACATACACTTGTAGGAAGTACAAATGGAGAATTTGGAATTGGATTCACAACAACCGACTGTGAGGCAGTTGCTGAACATCCAGAGGTAGTAACAGTAAGACCAACGGTTTTAGATCCGTTACTTCCCCAGCTTACAGTGTGCGGACCTAAACCTGTTGCGGTTAAAGGCGAAGCACCTAATCCAAAATTCCATGTATAGGTCGATCCAGCCGCTGCGGTACCTGTGTAAGTTACTGTTGCATTGGCCATTGCACATACAGGCGATGGATTTACCGTGAATGCAGCTGTTGGTGCAGCATTTACAGTAATAGTATTGGTTGATGTTGAACTACAAGTTCCAGAGATTACCGTTAACGTAACAGTTTTACTACCAGCTGTCGACCAGCTAACAGTTTGTGGCCCTGCTGTTGATGCCGTTGCCGGACTAGCACCTGCGCCAAAGTCCCATAAATAGGTTGAACCTGCAGGAGCACTTCCTGAATAGGTTAGCGTTCCGTTGGCATTCAAGCAAAGGGAAGCAGGCAGAGTAAAAGTAGAAGTTGGAGGTGCACTAACTATTACGTTTTGGGTGAGTGAAGCTGGTAAGCAAGCTCCATTACTTGGTGTTACATTTAATGTTACTGGATAAGTTCCTGGTGTAGCCCAAGTACTAGTTTGTGTTCCAAGACCTGCTACCGAATTAGGAGTTCCAGAACCAAAAGTCCAAGCGCCAGTTCCTGCTGCCCCGCCTGTGTAGGTGAAACTTGCCGGTTGACCTGCACAAACAAGCGATGGTATAGAGAAGGCGGCACTCGATGCTCCTCCTACATTAATATCGAGCGTATCATATAAAATGAGATTGCTGCATTGGAAATTCACCCTTGCAATTACCCTTTTGTTTCCAGGTCCACTTACAATTGATGTTGTTGCACCTGATCCAGCTGGAATTCCATTGGCTGTCCAATTTACAGTATAGCTAGGTGGGCCATTGGGTGTGAATCGCTTTCCATCGTTGGTGGCTGTCCAAACGGCAGCATTTCGCCCAGCAACAGTTATCGCAGCGCTTCCTGCAAGATTATGAAGGCCTTGTGTTGCTTTTCCACCAGCCCAAGCCATACAAGTAGGTTTGCTAGTGATGTGGTTTTCTATAGTATTTGTACTTTCAAATATTACGATTTGGAATGTTGATTTTAATGCAATACATTGGTAGAGTGGCACATTTAGCCACTGAACCACAAGTCTTCGATAAGGTGCAATACCTTGTGTTTGATATTTTATGTAAGGCCCACCAGCGATTCCAGGATTAAAATCCATCCATGGACCCATTATGCAATTCCTTGGTACAAACATATTGGTACTTGGAATCGAGTTAGCTGTGAAAGCGCGTGTCATCCCCGGAGAGAATCCAATCCAGCCATTCGAACTTAAATAAAATTGCGTGTAGGTATTACCATAAAAACAAAACTGGAATCCAATCGGAAAGGGACCAAGTACTGTATCGTCAGGCATCGTAACGTTTGTTCCTCCCAAAAGTGAATAGGGAGAAAATGGGATGTCGCCAACATTATAGTTAGTAGTTCCTGCAAATGCATTTGCAACATTCGCATTCACTGCCACAGTTGCTCCTGGGCAAACCGACATAGATCCTCCGGGACTAACAGAAAGCACTGGATTTTGGCCTTTAAGCATTGCCCATCCGATCAGCCAAAAAAACAAAACCAGCTTGGCTCGTTTCATAAAATTTTCGTTTGTAGTGTATACACGCATATACACTTACAAATAACGTTTAGACTATCGGGGATGGCTCGCCAGCTTAGGCGCTTACATTACGCATGTAAGTTTTTGACACTCTACGCCAATAATAGATTCTATATTCATGATTATCAGATACATAGATTAAATTATATTAAGTCCTAAATTGTAAGATAAGATTCAAATAATTAAAAATGAACATTTCGGAACTAACCAAAGATGGTTCAATAAAACAGTGCCTTAAAAAAGAAGAGAAGGGTATAAAAATAAGAAGAGCGGATCAGATCCGCTCTTCTTGGTCAACATAAAACCACAATAAACATGAAAAGGTAAATTGCTGTTTCGGTACTCTCCTCCCGAAACATATCAATGATACCAAATCTTTGGCAAATTGTTGCATTTTAAAAAAATATTTATTGCAACGGAGAATCCTTTTCCTGCTGAACATGCTTAAAAACCAAGCGATCCACCCAGGAAGAAAAAAATTTGTTCATCCAAAAAGTTAATATTGCAGTGGTCGACAAAAGCATATAATTCTTGCGCTTTCTTAAGGATCGTAATATTCCTTCAGCAACCATCTCAGGTGTCATCGATCGTGCTTCATCTTTGTGTGAAGATCCCTGCGATTGTCCTTTTGCATCCATCATGGTATTTCGAATGTTCGTTGCTGTAAAACCAGGACGTGCAATTAACACATGTAGATCTGTCTTCAAATTCTCAATTCTCAGGGTTTCCAAAAAACCTTCCAATGCAAACTTCGACGCCGAATAACCCGACCTCGTAGGTAAACCCTTGTATCCAGCCACCGAAGATATCCCTACAACTGAACCTCTATTTTTCACCAATTCTGGCAATGCAAAATGAGTGCAGTGAACAGCGCCCCAAAAATTCACTTCCATAATTCTATGCATCACAGATAGTTCAACATCCCGAAATAAGGCGCGCATAGTAATGCCAGCATTATTTACCAAAACATGAATAGTCCCAAATGCCAATATAGCCTGATCAATAATATTCTTGCAGTCAGATTCTATACTCACATCCGCTTGAACAACCACCACATTTTTTCCCTCTGGGTCTAATTCATTTTGAACTTTATTCAATTTATCCAATGACCTAGCTGCAAGAACCAATCTGAATCCCTGCTTGAAAAACAAACGCGCACAAGCCAGTCCGATGCCTGAAGATGCTCCAGTAATTACAATAACATCACCTTGCTTCATGCGTTTAGATATTTTTGCAAAAATAACTCAGATATGCAGCTCCTTACGGTTCGTGATAAAAAAACTGAAAATGCTTTTTTCGATGTATGTAAATTAATTTATGCTAACGATAAAAATTACGTCCCTCACCTCCGTCAAGACATAGAAAAAATCTTCGACCCCAACAAAAACAAACTCTTTCGCCAAGGCGGAGAAGCCATTCGTTGGATACTCCAAGATGATCAAGGCAAAACTATTGGCAGAGTATCAGCTTTTATTCATCCCAAAACCTCCAAAACAGGACCCTATAAATTAGGCGGAATGGGGTTCTTCGAATGCATAAACAACCAACAAGCCGCGAAAACCCTACTCGATACCTGCAAAGATTGGCTTTTAGAAAAAGGAATGGATGGAATGGATGGCCCCATCAACTTTGGAGAAAAAGACAATTTCTGGGGCTTACTCACCGAAAACTTCACCGCCATGCCTAGCTACGGAATGAACTATAATCCTTCCTATTACCAGCATTTCTTCGAGGATTATGGATTCAAACTGTATTTCAAACAACTAGTATTTTGGCGCGATTTAACTGTTCCCGCACAGGAAATTTTCGTTAAAAAAGCTGGAATGGTTTCAACAGATCCTTCATTTAGGGTAATCAATATGCATGGCGTTAAAAACGAGAAAATTGCGGAATACTTTCTCGAAGTGTATAATTCTGCTTGGGGAATCCACGAAGGATTCAAAGAAATGCGAATCGAACAAGCGCGAAACATCATCAAAGCGATGAAAGTAATCATGGACCGAGATATTCTCCTTTTTGCCTTTATGGGTGAAAAACCAATCGGCTTCTACCTCTCGATTCCCGAACTCAATGAATTCTTCAAACATGTAAATGGCAACCTCAATTGGTGGGGGAAACTAAAATTCTTCTATCACCTCAAATTCAGCAAACGAAAAACCATGCTTGGAATCGTGTTTGGAGTTTCGAAAGAATACCAAGGCAGAGGTGTTGAAGGTGCTCTCATCAAATACTGCGGCGACTTCGTAGTACCAATGGGCCGATACACCGAAACAATTCTGACTTGGATTGGCGACTTCAACCCTCGAATGCTCAAAGTAATTGAAAACCTCGGCACAGAACTACATCGAACACTTGTTACATATAGATTGTACTTCAACAATGAAATACCTTTCGAAAGACATCCAATTATTGGAGGAAAAAAGAAAGATCAAACCGCTGAAAATCAATCAGAATCACCGAACGACATAGAAAATGTCTGATTTTTTTTCGTTTTTTTATTGATCGAATGGAAATAGATCTATATTTGCAGCCGCTTTCAAGGAAACCTCCTAAAAAAGTGATGATTCCGTAGCTCAGCTGGTAGAGCATTACACTTTTAATGTAGTGGCCCTGGGTTCGAATCCCAGCGGGATCACAGAAATCAACCCCGACATCTCAACAGATCGTCGGGGTTTTTCTTTTCGTCTAATCCTGCAAATACTTTAATCACTTTCAGGATTTTTGCCATAACCATCTGCATTTTAAGGAAAGCCAAACAAGGAGCATACTTTCAGATTGAGTTTCTCCCTATCTTCGGTGTCCATTTTACACAAAGGCCAATTATCACGCTCATTATGAAGTCAATCTATATATTTCTTTTATTCCTCTTAGGATTACAAACCGCACAATCTCAAATGGTCTCCATGTTGCCATCCGTTGCGCTACCCGACGATGAAGTCACCATCACTTTCGATGCAACTCAAGGCAACCAACAACTTCTAGATG
The DNA here is from genome assembly GCA_040403315.1 of Flavobacteriales bacterium. Classification (GTDB taxonomy): domain Bacteria; phylum Bacteroidota; class Bacteroidia; order M30B66; family M30B66; genus CAMCXT01. The sequence continues at coordinate 130,423 of JBBAKX010000008.1, read as the reverse complement.
CCGAAACAGTTTACATGCACCATGGTGTGGTTAACAATAGTCCAACGGGAACAAATTGGTCGAATGTAATTGGTAACTGGGGACAAAACGATGGAATCGGAGAAATGACACCCGTAGTTGGGCAACCCAATAAATGGCAAATCACCCTTGGGCCATCTATCAGAGAATATTTTGGTGTCGACAATGGAACAAATATTTTTAGAATTTCAGCAGTTTTCAGAAATGCTGATGGAACCGTTAAAGGAACCATAACAGCAGGAAATTATCCTTGGGGATCTGTTACCGCAAGCGGAGATGTTTTCATCAACCTTAACGTGCAAAACTATTTGGTGTTTGTTGCACCTTCAGCCAATGAAACCTTTGCTGATCCGGGCGAAACCATCAACATTCAAGCAAATGCTTCATCGGCGGTAACCTCCATGAAAATCTTGCTCGACCAAGGAAGCGGTTTTGTTGAAGTTGCAAATGCCACCTCCGGCACTGCGCTATCATACGTTTTCACTCCAACCCAATCGGTAAATCTTGGCATCCGAATCACCGCAACCATCAATGGCGAAAACGTACTGATCCAGAAAAACCACAACGTCCTGCAAACTGCATCTACTGTTGTTGCTCCACTCCCTCCGGGGATTCGAAAAGGCATCAATTATAATCCAAACGACAATTCCAAAGCGACTCTTGTTCTTGAAGCTCCCGGAAAAGGATTTATATATGTTATCGGCGATTTCAACAATTGGACACCCAGCGCAGAATACCAAATGAAAATAACGCCCAGTGGTGAACTTTTTTGGCTCGAACTTTCAAACCTCACACCTCAACAACAATACGTGTTTCAGTATTGGGTAGATGGCGCCATCAAAATCGGAGATCCATATGCCGACCAAGTGGCAGATCCTTGGAACGATAGCTTCATCGAAGATTCAGTTTTTCCCAATCTACCAGTTTATTCAAACCAAGCAAACGGAACTGCAACTGTTTTACAAACCGAACAAACGGCCTATCAATGGTCAACAAATGAATTCATTTGGGCAAAACCACCGGTTGATCACCTCGTTATTTACGAACTTCACCTACGCGATTTCCTTGTATCACACAGTTACGCCGACTTGATCGATACACTGGATTATCTCAAAAGACTTGGGGTTGACGCCATCGAAATGATGCCACTCAACGAATTCGAAGGCAACGATTCTTGGGGCTACAATCCATCGTACTTTTTTGCGCCCGACAAATACTACGGCACAAAAAACGAACTCAAAAGATTTATCGATAGCGCCCATGTGAAAGGGCTTCCAGTGATTCTAGATATCGTACTCAACCACGCTTACGGCCAAAATCCGATGGTGAAATTGTACTACAATTCCGCCACGAATAAACCATCGGCCAACAATCCTTGGTTTAATGTAGACCATGTTGGACCATATTCTTGGGGCAACGACTTTAACCACGAAAGCACTTACACACAAAATTTCGTCGATAGTGTAAACAACTACTGGTTAGGCCAATACCACTTCGATGGCTTCCGTTTCGATTTCACTAAAGGGTTCACCAATAGCGCGCCTGGTGGAAACATCGACGGCTTTGACCAATCCAGAATTAACATCATCACGCGCATGGCTGAGAAGCTCCGCGAATCTCATCCAGATGCCTACATCATTCTCGAACATTGGGGAAGTGCAAGCGAAGAAGCAGTTCTAGCTGCCGATGGGATGAAACTGTGGAGAAACAAAAGCTACGACTATCTGCCAGCGGCCAACGGAAGCAATAGCGGCAATTTCGCAGGAATGAATGCTACAAGTCACGTAGCCTATTTCAATTCGCACGACGAGCAACGTCTTCCATACCACACCCTCAACGAAGGCCTCAGCAACGGCAGCTACAATGTTCGAAATCCGCTTATCACCAAAGAAAGGATGAAGATGGCGGCAGCTTTCGCTTTCCTCTTCCCAGGCCCGAAAATGATCTGGCAATTCGATGAATTGGGATACGACATTGACATTAACTTCAATGGCCGTGTTGGCAGAAAACCCTATGCTTGGGGACCTAACTCATTGATGTACTACGAAGATTCTTTGCGCCAGCATATTTACAAAGCTTACCAAGGGATCTTGGATGTGCGAAATACAATCAATCCTGCTAGCCTCAACGCAGCAACTACAAACCACAAACTCACCGGAAGCACACGTCGCTTGGCTTACAACGCCAACGATGTTGATTTAGTAGTTCTCGGAAATTTTGGAATTACTGCCGACAACCTCGATCCTGCATTTACCCAAACCGGAACATGGTACGATTATTTTTCTGGCGATTCGATCTCAGTTTCTGATCCTAACGCAGCATTTGGTTTAGCCCCGGGCGAATGGCATATCTTCACAACAACTCGTTTATCTGAAGGCATGCCGTGTGTAGTCGAAAGATTCGAAAATCCAGTCACCATCACGCCTTACCCTTTCACTCAATTCGATGAAATCACCGTGAGATTCGATGCTATGAAAGCCTGGAAGAACGGCAGCAATGGTCTCGTGGGCGCCGATTCGGTATATTTCCACAGCGGAGCAATTACCGCCTCACCAGATTCTTCCAACTGGAATGTAACGGTAGGCTCGCTCTCAGCTGATGGCATCGGTTTAATGTCCGAAGTTTCAGAAGATATTTGGGAAATCACCCTCACGCCCGACCAAAATTACAGCCTCAACGAAACCTTAGAAGCCTACAAATTGGGCATGTACTTTCGTGATGCCGCAAACGAAAACTTTGGTTACGGCTTCCGGAATAGCATCATCGAATACAATATTGAATCGTCGCTTCCATTCATAACAGTTACTCCGCCCGCATTCAACTCCACCGACGAAGTTACCATCACCTTCAATACCAAACGCGGTAACGCAGAATTGCTAGGTACTTCATCTGTATATCTGCACTCAAGTGCAGGTGTGGTAGATACACAATCTCCACAAAACACCGGCTGGCAAAACACAACAGGAAATTGGGGGCAAGACGACGGAATTGGAGAAATGGCACCTGTAGCCGGGGAAGTTGGCCTTTGGGAAATCACCATCACTCCAGCCACTTACTACAACCTTACCTCTGAGGAACATCCATATTGGATTGCGGCTGTATTCAGGAATAGCAATGGAACCGTAAAAGGTACAGGAACTCCCGGGGAAATTGAAAATGGCTTCATTGCTTCAAATTTGGATTTCTTCATTAAAAACCAACTAGCGATTTCAATCGAAGAAACATTCGATCAGCCACTAATAACATTGTTCCCAAATCCAGCAAACGATTTCCTACAAATCAACGGTCTTCAAGGAACTGCCCAACTGCAAATTCACAATATACTTGGGCAATTGGTGCTCAACGAAACCATCCAAGAAAATCAAAACATCTCGATCAACCATTTACCAGCCGGTCTTTTAACTTACACCTTCATCCAAGAAAACCGAATGGTATCTGGCCGTTGGGTCAAAAAATAAGTCCCGCAACCTCGGACTTCAGTCCGGGGCAAGCCCAAGGCGTGAAGAACTCCTCGCAACCACGGACTTTAGTCCAAGGCCTGAAGAACTCCTCGCAACCTCGGACTTTAGTCCGAGGCTACAAAGGGTTTATAATGCCTACTTTACTACCTTTGCCTAGCCTGAAAAGGAAATTACAAAATGAACGAATCACGCAGGCTTTCCACCAAAGAAAAAGCCCTTAAAATAAATCTCGATGGCTTGCTCTATGGCTCATTTGCCGAAATCGGAGCTGGCCAAGAAACTGCCGCACAATTTTTCAAAGCTGGAGGAGCTTCAGGAACAGTAGCCAAAACTATGTCGGCTTACGACATGAGCTTTTCGGATGCCATTTATGGAGAAACATCTCGTTACGTATGTGAAGAACGCCTCGAACGAATGCTGGAGAAGGAATATGGGTTGTTAGGCAAAAGACTTGGTTTTAGAGAAGACAAAACCTGCTTCTTCACTTTTGCAAATACGGTTGAGACTACCAATTTTCACAAAACCAATCAAGCTCACGGTTGGCTGGGTATTAAATTCCAGTGCTATCCAATGGAAGAACCAGTTGAATGCATTATCCATCTTGTTATGCATGATACTGAAAGCAACTGGCAACAGCGCGCTATCGGAACCATTGGAGTGAATTTAATGTATGGTTGCTTTTATCTGCTCGACCAACCAGAAGAACACATTCGCACCTTGCTCGATGGTATCGTTCCAGGTACAGTAGAGATCGATCTATTTAAAATTTCTGGCGCAGGATTTGGCGAAACCAACAATCTCCTTTACAGTCTTAAATTGGTAAAGAACGGCCTTACAAAAACGGCTATGTTTGGACCAGAAGGTACTGTACTACAACCATCAGAAGCGCTATACAAGAAAAATGCACTCGTAGTGTCTGGGCGTTTTCGTCCATTCACCAGGGTGCACGAAGACATGCTTCAAAAAGCAACCGAAGATTTCATTCAAGAACTCAAAGGTGAAACTGAACGCATGATCATCATTTCCGAATTGTCGCTCAATTCGCTCATCGATACCAATGGAAATATCGATGATGAAGATTTCCTCGACAGAGCCAAAATCCTCATGGCACTTGGGCATACAGTGATGATCACCAATTTCCTCGATTACTGGTACCTCGTTCCATACCTATCTAAAGCTACACGCAATCAACTAGTTGGCTTTGTTCTTTCGGTTCGTAACATAGAACGCATTTTCGATGCCGAGCAATTCAGTAACCTACGTGGTGGATTGTTAGAAGCATTCAGTATGTTGTTCGGCACCAACGTGAAGGCCTACGCCTACCCTGCCATCCGCAGAAGTACCGGCGAACTCATCACGCTCAATAACCTCAACATCCCCGCAGGAAATGAATCCCTGCTCAATTATTTAAAAGTAAACGATAAAGTAGAAGACATCCGAAATGCCAATTTGGAACTTCTGCACATCAATGCCGACGACCTGTTGAGTCAGATTCAGTCGGGCGAAAGCGGCTGGGAACAACTTGTGCCCGAACGTGTTGCTGCTATGATCAAGGCAAACTGCTTATTTGATTATCCATGTGCTCCGGAAATAAAGGAGCACCTTAAAAAAGAATTTTAACCTATGGGTTTTGATCAATTCGGCTTTTCTGCTGAACTTACAGATGGGCTCGACTCGATGAATTTTCGAGAACCAACACCAATTCAGCAACAAGCCATCCCGGAAATCCTAGCAGGTCGGGATCTTATCGCCAGCGCACAAACAGGCACTGGAAAAACTGCTGCATTTCTACTACCGATTTTGGAAAAATGTTTGCGCGACAAACCCTCACACATCGATACGTTGATCATTGTGCCAACCCGCGAATTGGGATTGCAAATCGATCAACAGCTTGAAGGGTTCGCATACTTCCTTCCTTTCAGTAACATTGCCATCTACGGCGGTGGAGATGGAAAGGAATTCGAGGTGCAAAAAAAGGCACTCAAGCAAGGCACCGAAATCGTTGTTGCTACACCGGGAAAATTACTATCGTTGCTCAATATGGGCTACGCCGACCTTACCAATTTGCGCCATTTAGTTCTCGATGAAGTAGATAGAATGCTCGATATGGGCTTCATCGACGACATCACCCGCATCATGAAGTTTCTTCCAGAAAAGCGGCAAACATTGTTTTTCTCGGCTACGATGCCTCCTAAAATTAGGCAACTGGCAGTGAAACTCCTGCACAACCCTGTGCAAATCAATATTTCAATTTCTAAACCTGCCGAAGGAATAAACCAAGCAGCTTACTTGGTTCATGATGCCCAAAAGCTACAGATTCTTGGCACTATCTTCAGAAACCCCGACCTCAAAAGTGCCATTTTATTTGCTGGTACACGTCAGAAAGTAAAAGAGGTTGAACGCGAACTTCGTAGGATGAAATTCAATGTCGGTGCTATCCATTCAGATATCGACCAACAGCAACGAGAAGAAGTATTGCTGAGCTTCAGAAACAAGAAAACAGTGATTCTTGTAGCAACCGATGTGGTATCGCGTGGAATTGACGTGCAAGGCATCGAACTCGTTGTAAATTATGATGTTCCCGGAGATCCTGAAGATTACGTTCACCGAATTGGCCGAACTGCCCGCGCAGAGACCAAAGGAGAGGCCATCACATTGATCAACGGAACAGATATTCGTCGTTTTCAGCGAATCGAAGAAATGATCGAGAAAACGGTTCCAAAGCTTCCGCTCCCTGAAGGATTTGCTGAAGGACCAGATTACAGTAAACCTGAGCGCCCAACAGGGAACCAACGCGGCGGAAGGAACCAGCGTTCTGCTAAACCCTCGCCTTCGAAAGGAAACCCTGGACAATCTGCAACAATTTCGAACACGCAGGAAGGTGAAACACCAAAAAAAAAGCCATTCAAAAATAGATTCCGCGGCCCTAAAAACAACTCCTCGGGAGGAAGTCCCTCAACGGCGGGCTAATTTTTATTGATGCTTACTGCTTGATTTTCAGATTATTTTGTTATAATTTTAGAGGAGTTATCCCCAAAATTATCCGACAATGGCAAAAGCAATTTGGAATGGAATTGTGGTTGCTGAGAGCAATCATATAATGAACCTCGGAGGGAAAAAATACTTTCCGCATCCATCGGTTAAGTCAAACTACTTTATAGAAAGTGAACGACACTCGGTTTGTCCAATAAATGGAACTGCCAATTATTATCATTTAGAAGTTGGTGACAAAAGAATTGAAAACGGAGCCCATTATTTCCCTAATCCTAACCCCAACGTTAAATCCATTCAAAATTTTATTGGCTTCGACGACAACGTTGAAATTCGTGAATGAAAATTCAACAATCTTGTAACCAAACACAATACTTTTACATCTCAGTCGAGATGCAGAAAAAATTCAAGCTTTTATTATTCATTTTTATTTCAATCCTAGTAGTTTCTTCACAAGGATTAGCGCAGGTTATTCGTGGAAAAATTACAGCTCAAAATGGAGAACCTGTACCCTTCGTTTCGGTATACCTGAAAAACTCAACCTTTGGCGTTTCTGCAAACTTAAAAGGAGAATATCAGCTTCAAGTGAAACCCGGAAACTACACACTTGTTTTTAGTTTGGTTGGTTTTCAGAAAGAAGAAAAAATCATCCAGATTGCAGCAGATAAAAATCTCACCCTCGATATTATTCTTCGGGAAAGCACAGAAATGCGTGCGCTTGAGATTTATTCTGACAAGCGAGATATAGCCAATGAAGTAATTTCTCAAGCTCGCGACAAACGTTCAAACTATGCAAACAAGGCTGAATCCATGGAGTTTCGGACTTACATGAAAATTTCTCTTGAAAAAGAAAGTCCAATAGATTCAATTGCTATCGATTCTTTAGCCAAAAACGATTCCCTAAAAACACCAAAAGCCGATTTAGAAACTATCTTCAAAAAAGAACGCCTCAACCTGATCGAGTCACTTTCAGAAGTAAAAGTATCGCCTACAGGCTATCGTGAATTCATTTTAGGCTATCATGATTACGCCGAAACTAGACCATCAACACGCGTAGCAGGCAGAATGGGAATGGAACTTGGCGAAAGCAATATCGCGCCAGCCGCCGAACAACCTGTAAATCCTTACTTACTTAGCAGCGAAAAAGCCTTTCTAGAATACAACTTTTACTCAAGCTTAATTCAAATACCTCAACTTTCCGAAAAACCCTTCCTCTCCCCAATTGGATCAGGATCAGCGCTCAGCTATCGCTACGAATTGGAATCTACTTTCTTCGAAAACAATCGAAAAATCTACAAAATAAAGGTTGAGCCTATTTTTAAAACTGAAGCCCTTTTTCGTGGAAGTGTGTTTATCGAAGACAGCACTTTTGCACTCACCGCTGTCGACCTAAACATCAACCCTTCAGCGCTCATTTACCACCACGATTTTCGAATAATTCAAAATTACAAGGAAATAGAATCTGGCATTTATCTACCCTTTCGTCGAGAATTTATCTACACTGTTAAAGAAGGGAAAACCACTATTCATGGTTCTACACGAACCGACCACTCTGCCTTTACAATCAATCCGATTTTCGTAAAAGGCACCTTCGGAAATGAAGTTCAAACTTACAACGACCTTGCCTTCGATCGCGATTCTAGTTTTTGGGAAACCAATCGAACGATCGCCATGAAGGAAAATGAACTGAAATACATCCAGCTTTGCGATAGCCTGAAAAAGTACTACAGCAGTACAGAATATTTAGCCGAAAAGGACTCAGCTTTTAACCGCATTACCTTTTGGGATGTTACCCTGAGCGGAATTGGCTACAGAAACCGAAAAAAGAATTACAGCTTCTATATCAATCCCATCATCATGCAAATGGTTCCACTGGGCATTGGAGGCTATAGACACCGTCTAGGTGGAACCTTCACCAAGGAATTCGACAATGCCATGGTTTTAGAAACAACTGGCGACATTGATTATGGCTTCACCAATAAAGATACCCGCGGGAAAGGAGGAATCGGATTTACCTACATCCCCAAAAAATTTGTAAGAACCTTTATTCGTGCAGGAGATTATTACGATATGATCAACACTTACGCTTCATTGGGATCCATTTTCAGTAGAAGCAATTATGTGCGTTCTCTCACTTTCAGTGTTGCGCAACGCATGGAAGTTACCAATGGACTGTTCGCCGAATTAACACTCGATTATTCAGACCAAATACCTATTACAGATCTTAAACTCGAGCAATGGTCATCTGACATTTTCGGCGAAGTAAATGATCCTATTGATTTTGTGCGGTATGTTAAATCAGAAATTCGACTCGATGTAAAATATCGCTACAAGCAGAAATACATCATCAAACGAAATAAGAAAATCATACTCGGGTCTAAATGGCCTGAATTGAATTTCGTTTACCGAAAAGGCATTCCAGGAGCATTTGGGAGCGAAGTCAACTTCGACTACCTCGAACTGGGCATCAACCATGAAATCAATATCGCCCGGTTTGGAAATGCAAGTTGGACATTACTCACCGGCAGTTTTGTAAACCAAAAAAACCTCCGAATACTTGAGCACCGTTACTTTAGAGGTTCTGATGCAGGTTTCTTTTCAGATCCTGTTCGATCATTCCAACTCCTCGGCCCTACACTCGAAACATCGAATTACTTTTTCAGAGCCAATTACATGCACCAATTCGAAGGGCTATTTCTGAACAAAATTCCATTGATCAATCGCCTAAAACTCACTGAAGCTGCAGGAACAGGAATCCTAATTATTCCTGAAAAAAATTTCGCACACTCAGAATTCTATTTTGGCATTCAAAGACCTTTCAGAATTAGGCAGCAGCGATTTAGAATTGGAATTTACGCTGTAACAGCCGACAATTCGCTCAACAAAGCAGTATTCACTTGGAAATTCGGCATTCAGTTTTACAACAATTACACGAAGAAGTGGAGTTTTTAAATTTTCCCTCCGGGGAAGAGTTGCTACTCTGCTGAAACCTACAACAAGTCAACCTCGCCAGCACCTTGCCTAATAAGTTCGGGCATTTGACCAGTACAATCGATCACTGTGGATGGCAACAATGATCCGTATCCACCATCAATTACTAAATCAACTTGATCTTTATACCGTTCGTGAATTAGCTCAGGGTCGGTGGTGTATTCTACAATTTCATCCTCATCATGCACCGAAGAAGATATAATTGGATTGCCCAATTCGGTAACTATCGATCTACAAATTTGGTTGTCTGGAATTCGAATACCTATCGTGCGCTTATTGTTTTTAAAGAGCTTCGGAACCGAATTATTTGCATTGAGGATAAAAGTGTAAGGGCCAGGCAAGCAACTTTTCATCAACTTGAAAATATGCGTATCCACTTGCTTCGAATAATCTGTAAGACGCGACAGGTCGTCAAAAACAAACGAAAAATCTGCTTTTTCAACCTTTATTCCCTTCAGTTTGGCAACCCGTTCTACAGCTTTTGATTTATTGATATCGCAGCCAAATGCATACACTCCATCTGTTGGATAAATAATCACACCTCCATCACGTAACACATCAATCACCTTCTGCAATTGCCGAGGATCTGGTGTTAAATGATGAATCCGAATCAGCATTAACCGTTTACCTTTTTGTAATCGGCTAGAAACTTCTCCAAACCGATATCAGTAAGTGGATGCTTTAACAAATCGGTGATTACATTCAACGGGCAAGTTGCCACATCTGCACCAATTTCTGCGCATTCCATAATGTGCATAGTGTGACGGATTGATGCGGCTAGAATTTGAGTTTCATAGCCATAGTTATCGTAAATCGTACGGATTTTTGAAATCAATTCAACACCGTAAGAACTCACATCATCCAAACGACCCAAAAATGGAGAAACATAGGTTGCACCAGCTTTTGCAGCCAAAAGTGCCTGACCGGCAGAAAATACCAGCGTACAATTGGTACGAATTCCTTTACCTGTAAAATACTTGATAGCCTTAATTCCATCTTTAATCATTGGAACTTTCACAACGATTTGCGGGTGCAATGATGCCAAATTTTCACCTTCACGAACCATCCCTTCAAAATCTGTCGAAATCACTTCCGCACTAACATCGCCATCAACAATATTGCAGATGTCGATATAATGCTGCATAACACGGTCGTTTCCGCTGATGCCTTCTTTGGCCATCAAGCTTGGATTGGTAGTTACGCCGTCGAGAACGCCAAGGTCTTGTGCTTCACGTATTTGATCAAGGTTTGCAGTGTCGATAAAGAATTTCATGATAGGTTCGTTTGGAGGCGCAAAAGTAATCACTTCGACGGTCTATTTGAAGGAAAACTTAAACGAAAATCTAAAATCCACCGTGCCTTAATATCTACCTCAACATATTCAATCGAATTTCAGACCTTTGACCAAGCGACCCGCTTCAAACCTGCATGATCATGGCCAAGCCGAAAGACCGAATCAATATCGTTTACTCGACCAATCCTAATTTCAGCTATCAAACCGAACCAGAAGATGAACCAGAAACGCTTCCGCCTGGACAGCAACAGCTAAAAATCATGCTGGATAAAAAAGCCCGTGCGGGGAAACAAGTCACGCTCATAACTGGCTTTGTTGGAAAATCTGAAGATCTTGAATCCTTGGCCAAATTGCTTAAAAACCATTGTGGTTCTGGTGGAAGCACCAAAGACAATGAAATGCTAGTTCAAGGCGATCACCGAGATAAAATTCTTGCCTTCCTCACTGCGAAAGGTTACAAAGCCAAGAAAGCTGGAGGTTAATCCAGCGGAAGACCAGTTAATCTAGAATACATCGCCTCATACATAGGCAGAATTTCCTTCATGGAGAACATTGCTGCTCTAGCTTTTGCTTGTTCGCCAAATTGCTTGATCAGTTGATCATTCTTCAATAGCGACAATGCATTTTGAGCCATGTCATCCACATCGCCTACATTGCTTAAATATCCACTATATCCGTGGATGTTCACTTCTGGAATCCCTCCGGTGTTGGTAGATATAACAGGCACACCAGAAGCCATTGCCTCGAGTGACGATAAACCAAAACTCTCCGATTCTGAGGTCAATAAAAACAGATCCGACATACACAAGATGCGTTCAATTGCCTTAGTCTTGCCAAGGAAAATCACATCGTGAATCACCCCAAGTTCTCTAGCTAAATTCTCTACATTTCCCCGTTCAGGGCCATCGCCAGCTAGCAACAGCTTGCATGGAATTTCTCGATGAACTTGCTCAAATACTTTCACCACATCCGAAATTCGTTTTACTGGTCTGAAATTCGAAATATGTGTTAATACTTTTTCACCATTTGGAGCATACATGCCTCTGAAACAGAGATCCGAAGCCTTACCATAGTTTTCAAGATCAATAAAATTCGGAATAACCTCAATATCGCGATTTACATCAAAATACTTCAAGGTATCTTTTCGCAAACTATCCGAAACGGCTGTTACGCCATCACTCATATTGATCGAAAACTCAATTACTGGGCGGTAAGATGGATCTCGGCCTACCAAGGTAATATCAGTGCCGTGCAATGTTGTAATAAATGGAATATTCTTCCCGCGCGACTTGAGAATCTCTCGTGCCATAAATGCAGCAGAAGCATGCGGGATTGCATAATGCACATGTAGTAAATCTAAATTTTGATGCATCACAACATCCACCAATTTCGATGTCAATGAAATTTCATACGGTAAAAACTCGAACAACGGGTAATTCGCTACCGGAACCTCATGGTAAAATAGATTGCCCGAAAATGTATCAAGTCGAAACGGTTGACTGTAAGAGATAAAATGAACCTGGTGGCCTTTTGCAGCCAAGGCGATTCCTAATTCTGTGGCCACCACTCCACTTCCACCGAACGTTGGGTAACATACAATTCCTATTCTCATCAGACTAAGGATTTAAATAAAGTGAAGATGATTGAAAATCGAGTACTGCATTGTATTTCAAAAGAAGATCACTACCCAATACTCCATCAATATGTTGAAAGCCTAATATTTGGTAAGATGCATTTACATGACTCAGATCCAACACCAAAAACTGGGGTTTACTGATTTTCAAGGCACCAAGTGAAAGCGAAGATAGGATTGTTGTAGCACCGGGAAATGAATTGGTGCCAAGACCTGTGGTTAAAGAAGAAATAGGTTTGATTTCTTGATTGGGAAACAATTGCTCAATTCTAGATTTATCGAATACTGTTTTCGACGCTCCTGTATCAACAATTAATCGAATCTTTTTCCTCCCTGCTTTGGCTTCTAACAGCAAATGAACTCCATCATCTTCTATGATAAGCAACTGGATTGGGAGGGTAATCATGGGTATAAAAAAAGGGGCCGGAGCCCCTTAAATATCAAGAATTGAAAATTATGCAGTTGTAGAATTCACCATCGCATCGTAAACATCCATTACCTCTTTAACTGCAGCTGCACTTTCGGTTAAAAGTTTCTTCTCGTCAGCATTCAATTGTAATTCGATAATCTGTTCGATTCCGTTTTTACCAAGCTTCACAGGAACACCAAGGTAAATATTGTTAAGACCATACTCGCCATTCAAAAGTGCGCAGCAAGGGAAAATTCTTTTTTGATCTCTAACGATTGCTTCAACCATTTGTGCCGCTGCTGCACCTGGCGCATACCATGCAGAAGTCCCCATCAAGTTCACGAGTTCTCCACCACCTTTTTTAGTACGCTCAATAATTGCGTCTAATTTATCTGCATCAATAAGTTCTGTAACAGGAATTCCCGATACAGTTGTGTAACGAGGAAGCGGAACCATTGTATCGCCATGACCACCAAGTAACATTGCTTGAATATCCTTTGGTGATACATCTAAAGCTTCAGCTAAGAATGCTCTGTATCGCGCCGTATCAAGAATACCAGCCATACCGAAAACTTTTCTTGAATCAACTTTAGCTGTTAAGTAAGCCACATAAGTCATTACATCGAGTGGATTCGATACTACGATGATAATTGCATCAGGAGAGTGAGCGATCACGTTGTCTGTAACCGACTTTACAATTCCTGCATTTGTTGCAATAAGATCATCACGACTCATACCCGGTTTGCGTGGAAGACCTGAAGTAATTACTACTACCGACGAACCAGCGGTTTTTGAATAATCATTTGTGTAACCTACAATGCGAGAATCGTAGAGATTGATTGGAGCAGTCTGCCACATATCAAGCGATTTCCCTTCCGAAAGGCCATCTTTAATATCGATCAGTACAACTTCATTTGCGAGTTCTTTCTCAGCAATAACATTCGCGCAGGTTGCTCCAACATTCCCTGCACCAATTACCGTAATTTTCATGATGTGTGATTTTTTTATTTCATTGTGACATGCGGCGCTAAATTAGGAATTCATTCTTTGCGACGGTGCAAATGGAACAATTACTTTTGCAAAATGGCATTAAGTAAAAATCTCTATAAAAGGATCTTCCTACTCTCAGCAATTTTAATTGTTGTCGAGCTAGTATATGTGGCTGTTAGAAGGAAATTTATTGCCATTGATTCGATTTTCCTAAACATCATCGAGCTCGTTCTTACACTAATCGTTTCGCTATTGGTTGTTACAGTAATTCTAAGAATTACTCAAAACAAAGTGTGGACGATGTTCGAACAAGAGATGGAGCTTGAACAAAGGATAATCATTTCTAAACTCTATTCTGTAGGTCTTTACACCCTAGCTTTTATTGTCACATTTTGGAAAGCAGGAGTATCGCTTGGAAACATCACCTTGTTTGTAGGTCTCATTGCCACTGGATTTGCATTTGCAATCAGAGATTTACTCCTTTCATTTTTTGCTTGGTTCATCATTTTGAACAAGAAGCCATTTAAAATGGGCGATTACATCCGTTTGGGGGATGATATGGGCTTGGTAACACGAATTGGAACATTCTTTTTCACCCTTGAACAACCGAGAGATCAAGAATTCATTAAAATCCCTAACAGTTTGGTTCTTGGAAAAAGTGTTCGAAATCTTGGCGAAGGCAACTTTATTCAAGAATTACTTTTCCCAATAAAATCACTCCCAGATAATTATCAGCAGCAAATTCAGGACGTTTTACAGTTTATAGGAACACACTCGAAGTTTATCGATTTCTTGAGAGGTACAATTTGCACCGATCAAACGCATTGGTATATCAAAATTGAATATTTAACATCATTCGAGCAAGACCAATTAAAAAGTGCCATCACCGCCGAAGTGTTCAGAAACTTCAAGGAACATGTTAAGATGACTCAACTCTGAAGTCGTTTCGATACATAGTGCCTTACTAATTCTCGACAAGCACTTATTGAACTATTGAAAATTATCTGAATGAAGAACCGTTCTTCTCTTCATCGGTTAAAATCATTCTGGATAAGATGAATTTAATCACGCGTTTTCTTTTCTACAATGGAAACTCATCTGCTAAATTATGTCGTTAAAAACAGGTTAAGCAAAAGTGGAATAAATTTAAAAAAACGATTTATGGCCTAGGCAACTTCATAATATCCTGAAAAACAGACAACTACAAGAGTCTTTACATTTTTCTTCAAAACATAACCCGATGTAGAGTAATTGATCGTTTTGGTTTGTTTAGATTTGAAATCTTTCGCTATTTTACCAAAAAATCTACGCAGATTCTGCATAATTCATAAGTAATTCCTAACCTCAAGAAATCGTTGTTATATATCGGTTTCCGATGAAATTTAATGTATGAAAAAAAGTGACCAAACCAAAATCTTCATTGTTGAAGATGAGCCTTTCTTCGCGAACCTAATCAACTATGATCTGGAAGCGAACTATTATGATGGTATTAAAGTGTTTTTCAATGGTGAAGAAGCCATTGATAATTTATCTCTAAATCCGAGAGTTGTGATTCTAGATCACCAACTTCCTGGCATGAGTGGAATTGAAGTGCTTCAAAAAATAAAATCTTACGATCCAAATATCCATGTGATTTTTCTCTCGGGCACTGGACCGGAAGTAGCTATATCAGCATTTAAAATGGGCGCACACGATTTCATTATTAAAAATGAAAATGCGTTCGACGAAGTGCGAGCTTTGCTAAAAAAGATTTTTAATGAAGAAAGTGAAGCCGATATCAAAGTAAAAAACTATCCAGGACACGAAGAATAAACGATTCTTTTGTCGCTGATTAAATAGAAAAACCTTCGATCATATAGAACGAAGGTTTTTTTATGTCAACAGTTGTAAAAAACAACGGGCAGCATTCTTGCGAAAACTGCCCGTTGAAAATCGAAAAGATTTATTTTTAGTTCTTGATCAAACGCTCAACAGTTTTGTAACCATTCGCATCAACCGATACTGTGTAAACACCAGCAGGCAAATGCGCTACCGAAATCTCAATGTTAACGCTAGTATTTGCAGAAGCATTTACTGATTCTTGAGCAACTACGCGGCCAGTAATATCAAACATGCGAACCACATAGTTTTGATCTGTTGAAGCAGTTTCGATATTTACGTTAACGCGATCGTTAGATGGATTTGGGAAAAGTCCCATAAAAAACACACCGGCATCTTCGTTAGGGAAATTGTTTTGATCGTAAAGACCGTATCTGCCATCATTGTCTCCTGCACAACCATAACCGAAAATGCCATCAACGTCGTATCCATCAGCAGAGCCAGGGAATTTATTGCTCGTTTTGATTGATTTATCGATAACGCGAATGAAACGCAAAGTTCCACCCGGCATTCCGCTAATGTCTAATTTACCATCACGGCATAGGCGGCCAGAGCCTCCGAGATATGCATCAGCAGGTTCGTTTGACGAAGGATCAGCGGCAAGTAAAGTAAAGTTAGTACCATCATTTGAGCCCCAGAATTCAGCAATTTCAGGGTAATTATCACAAGTACGGTTGATATTATCGCTAAAAGTTGTTTCAAACACCTCTAAATCAGCTCCCAATCTATCTACAATTGTATAGTAGAATTCGAGTGTGATCTGACCTTCAATAACACCAGCAGTAGAAGCTTTATCGAAACCTAAAGAAACAAACATAGGCGTTTGAGCTACATCACTTCCTGTAGTTGAACCAACAGCTTTGTTTGGATCGCGACGGTTTAAAGCCGGAAGATTACCATTGCCCTTTATCGTTCCAACAATGTAATTGCTGTAGGCATTTGCAAAACGAGGTGCGTTAAGATCAACAAGTGGAACTATATTAGAAACGTAGTTTGCCATTACACCATCTACATCGTAACCATCTGCTTCTGCAGAAAAGGCAGCATTTGGAGATGCATCAATAATTTTAACAAAAGCAGCCCATGGCATTGCATCTGGCAATTCGATGTTTAGGTTCTGACAACCATTGTCAATTACTTGAAGCCAAGAACAACCGTCTTGAGAAACAAAAACATCTGCTTGTTCTTGCCAATTTGTGCAAGCTGGAGAGTCGTAAGAAGTTTCAAAAATCTGAAGATCAACGCCTTCTCCACGACCAAACGGTTGAGAAAAACCAAGAACGATTTCACCACCAAAACCTAGTGATGTAAAATTAACTGTTGCTGAATTTCCAGCAATTTCGCCTGAATTAACATCGCTTTGCTGAGGAGCTCCATTGGCATTGTTTTCATCGTCGCGCGCATCTGGAATAATGCCTAATCCATCCGCAGTGTTTCCCGGAGAATAACTTACTACAGTTGTAGGATAAAGAGGTTGAGCAATTAGACTTCCTGAGCCAATGCCAAGAAGTGCCACCATAGATACTAGTGGTAAACTAAAATTTGTAAGGGTTTTCATAATGAATAAAGGGTTAATGTTGGATCAAACGTAAATAAATCAACCGAATCTTACAACACATACACTAGTTCACAATTAAATAAATATCAACATCAAGACATAAACAACTTATCTTACCAGCACTTTTAAGACATTTATATACATCAATAATAATTTTTGATACTTATTATTTAATTTATGAGAACATTTATCGACCACAATCTCTTACATGACAACATGGAAAATACTCAAGTATACCATTAAAAGTTTGAATATCAAGTATTTAAAATTAAACACCCATTATAACGAACAAATAAGATCAAAAAAAGGCTCGGAAGCAATGTACTTCCGAGCCTTTAAAACTTTAAAATTGAGTTTAGTTTTTCAAGAGCTTATAAACTTCACGTCCAAATTCTCCTGAAACTTCAAGCAAATAGATCCCTGCAGGGTAAGTAGATAAATCTAAATTACGCTGAATCATTTCTCCAGCTGCTATGGAAATTGTTTCTGAACCAATTTGTTGACCAGCAATATTGGTTACACGATAAGATAAAACTTCATCCACTGAACCGCCTGTAAAAGTTAAAGCCGTTGAAGTACTGAACGGATTCGGGAACATTTCTGCTTTACCAGCTTCATCTGGGATATTTGAAAGAACCTCTTCGTAACGTGCATTTATGGTATTACTTCCTGTCGACAAGCAATTTGAACCATTGATAACAGTTACGCCGTCAACATCATAACCATCGGCAGCACCAGAAAACTGTGTACGCTTGCTTCGGTCGATGATTCTCAAATATTTAAGCGAATAAAGTGTTCCACCGAAATCAACCCAACCATCCTGCTCCAATACGTTACCATCTTGGGTAATGTTCAACAATACCCAGTTGTTTCCACATGAAGAACCATAAAACTCGGCCTTCTCAGGGTAATTTCCCGAACCTGAAGTTTCAATCACCTGAAGATCCGGACCTTCTTTATCGAACACCAAGTAATCAAACACCAAGGTAATTTCGCCACCAAAACCTAAAGAGGTGAATGTGATTGGCGAGCCATTATTGTTTTCAGGAGCACCAGTAGCAAGCATAGGGTTTCTGCGAGCCAATGGAATACTAGTAGGGTTTGCAGGCAGATAGTTCAAGTAAGTTCTTGGATTCATTGCAGTAAATGTTGAATTTACAGGCAGTGTTGGTGCTGCAGCTCCAGAAAGGCAAGTTATTCCATCAAGATCAAATCCATTGGCAACCAAATCATTGTTAAATGGATGAGTAACTGGGGAAATATCATGCAATTTTACGTAACGAATCCACTCAAGACCGCTTCCAGAAAGATCTAGATTGCCGTCTTGACAAAGTGAGCCAAGACATACAAAATTGCAACCATCTTGGGAACCAAAAACTTCCACTTTTTCAGGAATGCGGCTGCAATTGGTTGTTGTTAGTGTAGTTTCTACAATCCGAAGATCGGCACCAGTGCCATCAGCTATTCTTCCACTTAATTGAACTACTATTTCACCTCCAAAACCAAGTGAAACATAATTAACATCTACTCCAGGTGAATCATTGTCTTGTGGCACGCCTAAGCATCGAGCTGTATTTGCAAAGTCATTAGGGATAAACGATCCGTCTCGGCGTTTGCCCGGGTTATAAGTAATTACGTTAGAAATACTTACTTCGCAAGTACCTGGATTAGGTGGATTAGTTTGTGCAATTGCTTCATTTGGTGTCATGAATACCGCCGTAGAAAAGGCTGCTGCAACGCATAAATTGGTTAGGTTAACGTGAATCATTTTTGAGTTTTTTAATTGTTGGATTTCAAAGCTAAAAAAAATCAAGCTACCTACAAAACACAAAAGCGCCCAACATCTTGCTGGGCGCTTCGTTAAACCTGATTTGAAAAATATTAATTCTTTATTACTTTAATGCTCTGTTTTTGTCCTGCAGATTCCAATGTTACCACGTAAACGCCTTTTGGAAGTTTTTCGCCCGACATATTTTGGGTATGCTTTGTGTTTTTAGGGATGTTGAGTGTTTCAACATTGACCATCTGACCTACATAATTAAACATGCGGACGATTACTTTTTCATCTTTTGAACCCGTTTCATACAAAAGTTGGAACTGGTCTTTGAAAGGGTTGGGTTGGATCTGCGCTTCTGCAATTTCATCAGGAATAGAGTTGTTATCGTATGGACGAACTCGCGTTTCATTTACACATCCATAAGAAAATACTATAAAACCATCGATGTCATATCCATCAGCTGAATTTGGAAATGCTGATGCTGGAGAACGGTCTGTTACTCGCAAATACTGCATAGCATACAATTCATCGCCTAAGTCGAGTTCTCCATCTAAGCAAACTTCGCCCATTGGTTTCCAGTTGGTTCCATCTAAAGATCCTTCAAAATAGGCAGTTTCTCTGTAGCTATCGCAGCTTTGCTGACCAAATGATGTTTCAACAACTTGAAGGTCATTGCCTGGGCGATTAAAGATCACAAAGTCGAACTTAAATACTGCAAAACCTGTAAAGCCAAGAGTCAAGAAATTAACTCCAAGATCGTTATTTTGAGGTACGCCAAGCGCTGCTTCTGGATTGGTTCTAGACGAATGAATAGCTGTTCCATTTTTACGGGTACCTTGATTGTATTGGACAACTTCTTGTGCCGAACCTGCAACAAGGCCATCGTCGGCAGTTGTGGTAGAAGAACCATTTAAACAAGCTATTCCATCAACATCATATCCGTCGGCAACAAAATTATTAAAAGGATGCTCCACGGGGCTTACATCCTTCAATTTAATATATCGAGCCCATGAAAAAGAGCCCAAATCAAAAGTCGCATCTTGGCATTGTTCGCCTAAGTAAATGAAGTGGCAACCATCTTGTGATGCAAATGCTTGGATTTTCTCTGGGTAACGGTTGCAACCGAGGTTTCCGAAAGTACTTTCTGTAACGCGAATGTCGTCACCATTGCCATTGGCTATTGGCTGCGAAAATTTCAATACGATTTCACCACCAAAACCCAAAGAAACGAAATTCAATGCATCATCGTTTTCCGGTACGCCTAGCGCTTTAGATGGATCGCGACGTTCTTCAACTACAAATGAACCGTCGTTCCGTTTTTTGGGATCATAACTTACAACCTCCGAAGCGTAACAACCACCATTGCCACAGGCAGTTCCAGTAGAAGATATTAAAGATTGCTGCCACTCAGAGTTCTCATCCTGCCAACGAATTCGAACCGAATTAGGGCCAGGGATTGTGTTAGAATAGAAAAAATTCTCACCAGTGTGAGCGATAATGAGGCCGGTTTGAAAATAAGGATATAAATCCCATTCAATTGGCACATCAAATTCGTTTGGATTCTCCACGCGCCAGCGTCTGCTAACACCAGGATTTTCCGAACATATGGAAGTTAAAGTTAATGGCTGTACACTTTCTCCATCCTCAACCAAATTGGCCTTGGTTTCACCAGAAGCAAAAAAATTCAGGTAAACCATTGAGCCAACAACAACCGCAAATAACATACTTGCGCTACCTACTAAAAGGCGCTGACGAAGTGATGTTTTAACGGTAAGTTTATTTTTAAGTGTAGTTCTTTTTTTCATCAGGTACTTTATTTAGCTTATTCAATACCCAACATCAGACGAATACAATGAATTAGTGTTTCATTGAAGAGAGTTTCATTGAAGTAAGATTTTAATAAATCCCCATGAAAAATCAGCCAATCGTTTACTGGATAAGCGAATTGGAAAAAAGAGCAATTGAAACATGCATGTAAGAACTATCTGAAAAAAGTTAGCCCCGCCCCGAAAAATCGGAGCGAGGCTAACCAAGATGTATTTAGGAAGAAAGCTTATTGCTTAACTACTTTCAATACTTCTTTAGTTGTATTCGTTTCTACAGAGATGAAGTAAACGCCTCTTGAAAGGTCAGATACATTCATTGAATGTTGAATCGAAGAAGATGCAGTAACATTCAAACGCTCAGAAGAAATTACTTTTCCAAGGTAGTTTGTAACTGTTACAGTTGCAGTATTGTCTAAATCTCCAGTAGAGATAACTAGATTCAAGTTATCGCTGAAAGGGTTTGGATAAACTTCTGCACTAGTAACTTCATTTGCAGTTGTTGTGTTATCAGCCCAACGAGCAGTTGTGTTTGAAGCTGTTTCGCAAGAATTGTTAAGGATTACTACACCATCAACATCGTAACCATCAGCTGAACCAGAGAAAGAATTTGGTGAAGAGTGGTCTGTAATACGAACATATTGAATTGCTCCCGCTGCTGCAATATCAATTGCACCATCTTGACAAATTGTTCCAAGGTTAACCCAAGTAACGTTATCAAATGAACCTTCGATTATAGCTGTTTCTGGGTAAGAAGCGCAAGAAGGATTGCCATATGATGTTTCAACAATTTGAAGATCGTTTCCTGGAGTATCAAAAATTACATATTTGAATTTAAGAACGATGTTACCACCAAATCCAAGCGATACAAAGTTCACAACGTTTGATCCTTCAGGATTTCCTAGTGCATTGTTTTCATTTGCACGAGCAGGAGGAACTGGAGTTCCGTTTTTACGAGGTTCTGGTTCGTATGAAATTACTTCACTTGCACCAACTACAGCTGGAGCAAGAACTGGATTAGCTTCGTAACCATTCAAACACATAATTCCGTCAACATCGTAAGCATCTCCGTTTGGAGTTCCTTGATAAGCAGCTTTTAATGGACTAACGTCAACCAATTTGATGTATTGAGCCCAAGCAAGCATTCCAAGATCGAAATCTGTGTCTTGGCAACCTTCTCCGATGAATACAAAGTTACAACCATCTTGAGAAGCAAATGCGCGGATAGTTTCTGGGTAACGGTTACAACCGATGTTTCCAAATGTGCTTTCTACAACACGAACATCATTGCCTTCGCCATTTTTAATTGCACTACCGAATTTCAAAGTGATTTGACCACCAAAACCAAGAGATACGAAGTTTTCAGAATCGTTTGCTTCTGGAACGCCTAAAGCTTTTGTAGGGATTGAACGTCCAGCATCAACTGGAGAGATACCATCATATTTATTCCCTTGAGTAAAGCTGATTACTTGTTCAGCATAACAAGAAGTTGGCAATTCAGGACAAACTTCAATTAGGCTAAGATCATCCAGGCCAAAGTCATTTCCTGTTTTAGACAGGTTAGAGTCAACGATTCTCAATTCGATTGAACCTGTTGAAGAAGCAGTGAATGTTGAAGTAAACTCTGTCCAAGAAGTAAGACCTTCAGGTGAGAATGTGCCCAACAATTCAGCACCAGCATATACACGAAGAACAGCAGGAGAAACAGCAAATGTATTTTGAGCATATGCTTTGAAAGCGTAATTCTTTCCAGCTACAACATTAACATTCTGACTCCAAACAGTAAGCGTTGAAAGTGTGTTACCGTTAACCATCATGTAGTTACCAGAACGGCCAGTTCCTACCAATTGTGGATGGTAAGTGGCGACGTTTGGACCAACACCATAAGTGCTCTCTAGTATCAATTCGTTGTTCGCAGCTCCATCAACTTTGTAAGTGTAACCTGAAGTGAATCCTGTGTTTCCGCCTTCGAAATTACCATTTACGATTAATTCTGTTCCGCAAGGAACTACTGGAGGAGGCGTTGCACACTGCGCTCCACCTGAAGCTTTTACTTTTTGGAATGTTGTACCTTCAACTGTCCAAAAAATACGGGTTGTATTTGGTGAACCAGGAACAGTGACAGTTTCGAAGAAGCTATCACCAGGCTGTGCAACACCAGATCCATTTTGACCTGCATTGTAAACATCCCAAGTGTAACTAACTGGGGCATTTGTGTAATTTCTAACTCTCCATACGCGTGTATCTGCTGGATCATTAGAACACATTGATGTTAAATT
This sequence comes from Flavobacteriales bacterium, assembly GCA_040403315.1. GTDB lineage: Bacteria > Bacteroidota > Bacteroidia > M30B66 > M30B66 > CAMCXT01. The sequence goes on along the minus strand of JBBAKX010000008.1, from coordinate 107,321 downwards.
TAAATAGCCCGATGGAGCTACTTCATTTTGAGTTTGTTGAAATGCATTTGCATTCGAACGCTCAACATTTCCGAAATTCAAAGCAGCGAAAAGTGCTAATCCGATAACTGTGAAAAGGTTTTTCATTTTCAAAAAGTTAGGTTATTTATCGACTGTTAACGTAGATCGTTTACAATTGGTTGCAAATGTAAGATTTTCTTTGATTATAAAAACACAGTTGCTTAATCAATAGCGATTTACGATCTGTAAACTCTTCATTTACAAAGCGAATCTGATGTAACATTTCAACAAATAAGGCATAACCCTTATGAATTTAGTCAATACCAAGCCGATATCTTACAAAAAAAACGGCTGCCTTTTGGGCAGCCGTTTTAAAACAATTTGTGTTTAGCTTATTGCTTAACCACTTTAATCTCTTCTTTAGTAGAGTTAGTTTCTACAGAGATGAAATAGATGCCACTAGTGAAAGCTGACATGTTGATCATGTGATTTACAGTGCTTGAAGAAGCAACGTTCAATTTCTCAATTGAAACTTGTTGACCAAGGTAGTTACTCACAACGATTGTTGCAGAGTTGTCTTGAGCGCCAGTTCCGATAACAAGGTTGATTTCGTTTTGGAATGGATTAGGGAACACGTCGATTGAAGCAACTTCATCAGGTGTGTTTACATTGTCAGCGAAACGAGAATCATTAGACTGTGTTGAACAGTTTTGGTTGATTACAACGATACCGTCAACATCATATCCATCCGCAGAACCATTGAAAGAAGATGCTGGTGTGTGGTCAGTGATGCGAAGGTATTGGATAGAACCAGCTGCGTTGATATCAATTTCTCCGTCTAAACAAATAGTACCAAGAAAAATCCAAGTATTACCATCAAGTGAACCTTCGATTTCTGCAGTTTCTGGGTAAGAAGCGCAAGAAGGATTGTTGAAAGTTGTTTCAGTTACACGAAGATCGTTAGCCAATGGATTGTCGAAAATTACGTAGTCATATTTCACTACCAAATTTCCACCGAAACCAAGAGACACGAAATTGATTACATCTGTACCTTGTGGTGCACCTAAAGCGTTATCTGGATTTGTACGAGCTGCGGTTACAGGAGTACCGTTTTTACGGTCGCCTGGTTCGTATGTAATTACATCTGAAGCTCCAACTGGAATTTCAGCAAGAACTGGATTTTCTTCATAACCATTCAAACAAAGGATACCATCAACATCGTAAGCATCTGCTACTTGCGTTCCTTGGTAAGCACCGTCAACTGGACTAACATCTACAATTTTGATGTATTGTGCCCATGCAAGTGAACCAAGATCGAAATCAGTATCTTGACAACCTTCGCCAAGGAATACAAAATTACAACCGTCTTGTGAAGCAAATACGTTGATCGTTTCTGGGTAACGGTTACAACCGATTCCTCCGAAAGTAGTTTCTACCACACGAACATCATTACCATCTCCGTTTTTAATTGCGCTTCCAAATTTCAAAGTGATATCACCACCGAAGCCAAGCGATACGAAGTTTTCAGTATCGTTTCCTTCAGGCAATCCCAATGCTTTTGCAGGGTTTGAACGTGAAGCAGTTACAAAAGTACCATCATTGCGTTTCTTCTGGTTGAAAGAAACAACTTCATTAGCATAGCAGCTATTGATTAGGTTTCCAGTGTAAGCTCCGTTAAGACACTCAACAGCATCAACATCATAACCATCAGCAACTTGGCTGTTACCCGCTGAAGCAACAGGAGTAGTATCAGTAATTTTCACGTAGAAAATGTAATCCATTCCTTCTGGAATTGAAATTGAACCAGTTTGAGCAATTTCGCCAACTGGAACATAACCAATACCGTCTTGAGATACTTCGATGAGTGCACGCTCTCCGTTAACACTTGCAGAAGATTCCCAAATCTTAACGTCAGCTCCATCACCGTTAGCGATTGGAGTTTCAAATGCAATAACGATGTTTCCGCCAAGGCCTAAAGAGAAGAAATTTTGAACTGGAGCGTAAATAGCAGGGTTCTGTCCGTTTGGTGCACCAACTGCATTTTCAGGATTAGAACGCTCAGTATTTACTGCAGTTCCCAAACGGGTAAGACCTTGTGAGAATGAGTAAACGTCTGTTCCAAAACAACCTGCAGGCACTTCGTCGCAAACTTGAGTAAAGCTGATATCGTCGATTCCGAAATCATTGCTTGCTGCTGCGAGATTAGCATCAACGATTGAAAGCGTAATTGTTCCTGTTGTAGTGGCTGAATAAACGCCTGTTACTTCATTCCAACCAGCAGCTGCAGGAGAATATGTAGCAAAAAGATCTGAACCAACTGAAAAACGAAGAATAGCTTGGTTACCACCAGCTAAACGTTGAGCGAATGCAGAGAAATTGTAAGTCTTACCAGCTACAACATTTACATCTTGCGACCATGCTGTTTTGATGCTAGCTGTGTTACCGTTTACCATCAGGAATTTTCCTGAGCGGCCAACACCTGTGATAGTTGGATGGTAAGCAGAAACATTTACATCAACACCACAAGTGTTTTCTGGAATCATTTCTCCCGTTCCAGGGCCATCTGTTACAAAAGTGTATCCTGAAGCAAATCCGGTGAACCCGGCTTCAAAATCACCATTAGTAATAAGGTTGCTTCCACACGGCTGAGCCTGGGAAGCAGCGTTGGCAATATTAAGCACTGAAAACAGTGCAAGGCCAGCGATTTTCATAGAGTTTCTGTTTTTCATAATGATTGATTAGGTTCAGTTTTTAGTTCTTGGTACGACAGTTATAGTTATTCAGTTACATGTGTAAGATTAACATTCAAAGAAAAACGCTTACAAACTAATAATCAGCTGTTTAAAATGTAATCAATCCAATGAATTGTTAGAACGTTTACGGTCTTGCTAAGAATCTTAGGCAAAAGTATGCTAAATTTTACATTACTATCAAAATTCTTACATCGAAAAATACAGAGGAATAAATAGCACACTGATAATCAATCGATTAAATTAATTCAGGCACGCTATTTTATAAACTTACGAATTACTCAGCTTGATTTAGTTTTGAATGACGGCGACTATAAAGAAAATAAACCAGCACACCTATACTTCCCCAGATAATAAATGCCATCCATGTGTGCTCACGCACTTGAGTCATTAAAAAGAAATTGAAAGCCATGCCCAAAGTGGCAACCACAGGCAGCCATGGTGTTCGATATGGCCGTTCAAGATTCGGCTCCTTGACTCTGAGTAACCACACAGCTCCACATACCATAGCGAATGCCAATAACGTTCCCATTGAGCACATTTCAGAAACTGCGTTTATCGGCGTTGTTGCTCCTACTACAGACACAATTAAACCTACGAAAATGGTACTTCTGTATGGAGTCTTATACTTCGGATGAATTTTCCCAAAAAGGCTGTGTGGCAATAAACCATCTTTTGCCATTCCAAGAAAAATTCGGGTTTGACCTAACATCATCACCAACATCACAGAAAACAAACCTGCAGTTGCGGCAATCGTTATAAGGTATACTGCCCAATCGAGCCCAACGCCTGAAAAAGCTGATGCAACTGGCGCTCTTAAGTCGAGCATGGTATAATTCACCATTCCAGTCAAGACAAATGACACCAATATGTATAATATGGTGCAAATGATCAATGAAGCAATAATGGCAAATGGAACATCCTTTTTGGGATTAATTGCTTCACCTGCTTGAGTGGATACCGCATCAAAACCAATATATGCGAAGAAAACAATCGTAGCGGCTGTTACAACGCCCGACCATCCAAAATGGGAATCTCCTTTGGCGTCAAATATTTGTTCAGGAACAAATGGGGTCCAATTGTCGGTATTTACATAGAAAAAACCAATCACGATAACGAACAATACTACTGCAACTTTTAAAATTACAATCAAGTTGTTGGTTGATGCAGCTTCCTTTATACCCTTTACCAACACGGCTGTTACTAACCAGGTTACAACCATTGCTGGCAAGTTGATTGACCAACCAGGCAGTGAAATAGATGAATAGTGTTTCGCCAATTCGGTTAAATTCGCTCCTTTTGCCAGTACTGTTGCATCTGTAATCACTTTTGCGTCTTTCACTAAATCGTGTGCAGGTGTAGAAGCGAGTGCAGATTTCATTGATGCCAAGTCTGGCACAACACTTCCTAAGGTCTTCAAATAATCTTGAATTGCAGTGATTCCGGCAGCTTTTGCTAATTCTGCTTTGGCGGATGCATAATCCATGCTGAGATACAGCGGTATATGCACATCTATCAAGTCCATTAGCTTTAAGAAGTACCCACTCCAACTTACTGCAACAGTTGTGGCACCCATCATGTATTCGAGCACCAAATTCCATCCGATAAACCAAGCAAACAATTCGCCTACAGTGCCATAAGCGTAAGCGTAAGCTGAACCTTCAACTGGTAAAACTGAGGCGAACTCTGCATAACAAAGTGAAGCAAACAAACATCCAACACCAGCAATAATAAAAGAGATTGCAAGTGCTGGACCTGCAAATTGATTGGCAGCAATGCCGGTTAGGGTAAAAATACCTCCACCTATGATTGCTCCGATTCCGAGTGAAGTTAATCCCCAGCGGGTTAACACTCTTTTGAGTTCACTTTTTTGGATATCGGCCTCGTAAGCTGCGATAGGTTTTCTTCGCCAAATGGATCTGTTTGAAGACATAGTTTTCGTGTAACTCGATTTTTGAGCGACCGAAAATATAAATTTTCAATTACAGTGTTACACCTTAATTTTCAACTAATCAAGTTTGGGACTATTTTGCTGGAGGTTTAACTATTTGTGGCGAGCAATTTCACCAGATTTTAATTTGGCAAAATAACTTTTCAAGTCGGCCTTTACTTCACCAGCCATGAAATACAATCCAAGAATATTCGGGAATCCCATTGCGAGAATCATCATGTCTGAAAAATCGATTACAGCGCTCAAACTTGCTGAAGAGCCAATTACAACAAAGCCAAGAAAAATAAGCTTGTAGAGATTTTCCATTTTACGGTTGTTGCCAAAAAGAAACGTGAAGGCTTTCATGCCATAATATGACCAAGAAATCATGGTTGAAAAGGCAAAAAGAACAATGGTGATAAGTAAAATATACTTGAACCAAGGCACTACGCTGCTAAACGCTGCGGAAGTTAAGGCCGACCCTTCCATTCCGTTTGTATCCGTTGCAAATCCAGTAAATACAAGTACTAAAGCAGTCATGGTACAAACCACTATAGTATCTACAAATGGTTCTAATAGTGAAACAATTCCTTCGGATATTGGATGATCTGTTTTCACTGCTGAGTGTGCAATAGCTGCAGATCCAACACCGGCTTCATTAGAAAATGCGGCACGTTTAAAGCCTACAATCAATACACCTACAACCCCACCCGAAATTCCATCTGCCGTAAAGGCTCCATTGAAGATTGACGAAAATGCGGCTCCAATATTTTGGATATTCATCAAGATTATAAACAAACTAGTCAAAACATATAAACCAACCATAAAAGGCACCATCTTGTCGGTTATACTAGCAATTTTCTTAATTCCGCCGATGATAACAATTCCAACTAAAAGCGCTAGGAAAATACCGTAAACGAACCCAAAACCATTGAACACCGGAAACACATTCGCCAACTGAGCAAATGATTGGTTTGCCTGAAACATATTACCGCCACCGAAGGATCCTCCTACACATAAAATGGCAAACAAAACTGCGAGGAATTTCCCAAGTTTCGGAAATCCTTTCTTGCTCAAGCCTTCAGAAAGATAATACATAGGCCCACCTGAAACTTCTCCCAAGGCATTGATTTTTCTGTATTTAACTCCTAAAGTACACTCGACGAATTTCGACGACATCCCCAGAAAACCTGCAACTATAATCCAAAATGTGGCACCAGCACCACCAATTGAAATCGCAACTGCCACACCTGCAATATTTCCCAAGCCAACAGTTCCTGAAAGAGCTGTTACCAAAGCTTGAAAATGCGACACTTCTCCTTTATCTCCTGGCTTATCGTATTTGCCTTTTATCAAATCGACTGCATGCTTTACTCCGCGCAGATTGATAAAGCCCATGTAAAAGGTAAAAAACAAGGCTCCGAGAATTAGCCACATTACCACCAACGGCATATCGAATCCCGCAGAGGCAAAAGGTTTGTAAAAAATCACTTCTCCCAAACCGTCAACAGCAGGTTTGATGAAACTGTTGATTTTTTCATCTATGCTTCCATCAACCGTTAAATTGAAAAAAAACGAGGGAATATCGAATCGAGAAAATTGCATGCTGGCTTTGAAGTGAAATTCTGCTGAATTACAGAAGTCTAGTCATCTTTAAGAAGAAGATCCTTGTTGAAGATTTTCGGCAAAATAAACAAAAAGTATTGAAACAAAATATTGACGCACGCGAAGTATATATGACTGGGTTTAGGGGCTTTTTAAACTTGTCTAAACAACTCAGTTTGAATTTTTATTGACTCCTCGTGAATAAGTTCATACAATTTCTTGATAAAGCTGGCATCTAAGCCTGAACCTGAACCATGGGCAATTTGTCTGGTGAGGATTTCTTCCCAACGGCGAATTTGTAGAATCGTTAAATGCTTGTCTTTTTTAAACTCTCCGATTTGACGGATTAAATTCATTCTGGTAACCAAGGCCTGAAGCAAAAGATCGTCGGTTGAGTCAACCCTACTCCTCAATTCCAGCAATTTTCTATAAAAATCATTGTCATCCGCATCCGCATTTCGAAAAACCAAACCTTCATATAGAGCGTGAAGCACCGCAGGCGTGATTTGTTGTTTGGCATCACTCAGCGCAACAGCTGGGTTGATGTGTGTTTCGATCATCAAACCGTCTAAATCAAGATCGAGTGCTTTCTGAGCCACACTTGGAATCAACACTGGATCGCCAGAGATGTGGCTTGCATCGCATATCACTTTAAGATCGGGCATTTTGGTTTTGAGATCGATCACGATTTCCCACCGTGGAGCATATCTGTAAACATCCGTTTCGAAAGAGTGAAACCCTCGGTGGATGGCCAAAACTTGGTCAATACCTACTTTTTGCAGTCTTTCGATAGCACCGATCCAAAGTGAAAGATCTGGGTTGATTGGATTTTTAACAAAAACTGGAACATTACTGCCTTTGAGCGCCTCTGCAATTTCTTGAACAGCGAATGGATTCACTGTGGTTCGTGCTCCAATCCACAACATATCAATTCCAGCTTTCAAGCAGGCTTCTACATGTTGAATAGTAGCCACTTCGGTAATAACTGGCATGCCGGTTTCTTTTCCAGCTTTTTTGAGCCACAAAAGGGCAGGATCACCAGCACCTTCGAAAGATCCAGGGCGTGTTCTTGGTTTCCAAACGCCGGCTCGGAAGATATTGTTGGGAAAGTTGGCAGCAATTAGACGGGCAGTTTCTAGAACCTGTAGCTCCGATTCTGCACTACAAGGCCCAAAAAGAGTAATGGGCTTCGTGAGTTGTTCATGAAACGGCTTCAATGAAGAAGTTGTTTGATTTTGTAAGTTGTCGATCGACACGTAACCTCAACAATCCAAATACAGAGATTGTTTGGCATTACCAGCCTAAAACCCAAGCAAAGATAAGCGGCGCAACTATGGTTGCGTCTGATTCAACGATGAACTTCGGTGTTTCTTTGTCGAGTTTTCCCCAGGTAATTTTTTCGTTAGGAACTGCACCTGAATAAGATCCATAACTTGTTGTTGAATCTGAAATCTGGCAGAAATATGCCCAAAATGGAACATCATGCCATTCTAAGTCTTGGTACATCATCGGTACAACACAAATTGGGAAGTCGCCGGCGATACCTCCACCAATCTGGAAAAAACCAACTCCCTTACCAGTCGAATTTTCACGGTACCATTCGGTAAGCCACATCATGTATTCGATTCCTGACTTCATTACGGAGGGTTGAAGTTCTCCTTTGATGCAATATGAAGCGAAGATATTTCCCATTGTACTGTCTTCCCAGCCTGGAACAACGATCGGAATATTGTGCTCTGCAGCGGCGATCATCCACGAATCTTTTGGATCGATCTCATAATACTGTTCCATTTCCTCTGAAAGGAGCATCTTGTACATATATTCGTGTGGAAAATAACGCTCACCGCTTTCTTGGGCGTTCATCCATTGCTTTACGATGTGCTTTTGAATACGACGGAAAGCTTCTTCTTCAGGAATACAAGTATCTGTAACTCTGTTGTACCCTTCCTCCAATAAATCCCATTCATCTTGTGGACTCAAATCTCTATAATTTGGAACTCGCTTGTAATGTGAATGGGCTACCAAATTCATGATATCTTCTTCGAGATTCGCTCCAGTACAAGAAATGATATCTACTTTACCTTGACGGATCATTTCAGCAAATGATTTCCCAAGTTCGGCTGTACTCATAGCACCAGCCAATGTTACCATCATTTTACCACCAGCAGTTAGATGCGCTTCGTAACCTTTTGCAGCATCTACCAGCGCAGCAGAGTTAAAATGAAGATAGTGTTTTTCGATAAATTGAGAAATCGGACCTTTCATGGCAAAGTTATTTTGGGCGGCAAATATAGGTTTTTTGAATGCTAAATTGAGCTGGACTTTTACAATTTGGCTCTATTACAACATATACCTTGTTAATTTCTAGAGTATTAACACTCAACTTTACCATTACTTTAAAAAATTAACACCATGCGAATAATTGCTTGAAAGACTTAATTTTGCGCTCTGATAAATAAATCGACATGATAAAATCTTTACTGCTAACGAGTTCAATCGTATTGTTATCTCTGGTTTCAAATGCGCAATGTTCTGAATTGTTTTTCTCAGAATATGTTGAAGGATTAGGAAACAACAAGGCTCTTGAAATTTACAATCCAACTGGAAATCCAATCAACCTTGGATCATACAGAATGATCCGCTACAACAATGGATCTTTGGTCCCAGCTGATAATGAAATTCAGCCGCTTCCAGCGAATGCAAACGTACCTGCTTATGGTGTATATGTGATTGCTGTTAACTTAACTGATCCAAATGGTACAGGCCAAACTGCTCCAATTGATATAGCATTGCAAGAAAAAGCAGACACGTTACTGTCGAATGGATGTGGAACAGAAACAGGGAACATTCGCACGATGTGTTTCAATGGTAATGATGCCATTACACTTGAAAAAAATGTAGCAGGCGTTTGGCAAATTATTGACATTTTCGCTTGCATAGGAGAACAGGTTTTTAATTCTGCAGGAACAGAAAGTCCAGTACCGGGCTGGACAGACATTGCTCCATATTCAAGCATGCCAGTTGGATACGATGGTTCAACTCCATACTTTCTTCGTTACTGGACGCAAGACAATACTTTGATACGTAAGCTTTCTGTATCCGGTGGCGTTACAACAAACCCAGCACCTCAGTCATTCAATGCTTCAGTACAATGGGATTCATTGGCCGAAGACATGTTCGATTCATTGGGATTCCATACTTGTGCATGTAACACTGTTGGTATTTTGGAATTAAATGATGAAACAAAAACCTTGATTTACCCAAATCCATCAGTTGACTATACGATTATTGAAGCCGTTTTTGAAATCCGCGCTGTAGAATTCAGAAACTTACTCGGTCAATCGATCTTGGTAGAAAACAATGCATCGAAGTCGAAAAAAGTAACTGCTCAAACCAATGTATTGCCTGCGGGTATTTACACTGTTCGCGTGATGTTTACTAATGGTAAAACTTCAGAGCGGAAACTGGTTGTTCGTCCATAATTTTAACCTCTACAAGCACAGATTTCTAAGGATTTCTGTGCTTTTTCTTTTTTATGAAGCAGTCTTTCAGCCTAATCATTTTGAATCTTCTCGGTGTTGTTTTGCTTGCTCAAGGCGGATCAGTTACAGGAAAGGTTACAGATATCTCAAACAATGAAACCATCCTTGGAGCTTCGGTGATTTATGCTTCTGGAAAAGGTGCTCAAACAGATCTTGACGGGAACTATAAGATAGATTTACCCAATGGAAGCTATACACTCACAGTGAGTGCAATGGGCTTCAAAACGCAGTCGAAGAACATTGTAATTATTGATAAGTCGATCACTGTTGATTTTATCTTGGTAAGCAATACACTAAAGGAATTTGAAGTTTCTTCAGACATCGCCATCGCCCGCGAAACTCCTGTAGCATTCTCGAATATCAGTCCCATAAAAATTCAAGAGCAACTCGGAGCGCAAGACCTTCCGATGATTTTGAACTCCACACCAGGCGTTTACGCAACCCAACAAGGTGGTGGAGATGGTGATGCGCGGGTTTCGATTCGAGGATTTAACTCTCAAAATGTTCAGGTGCTCATCGATGGTATTCCGATGAACGACGTGTTTAATGGTCGTGTATTTTGGACCAATTGGTTTGGTCTAGACAACCTTACATCGGGCGTTCAAGTTCAGCGCGGTTTGGGAGCATCAAAGTTGGCGATTCCATCTATCGGAGGAACGATGAACATCTTAACAGCAGGAATTGATTCAAAACGCATGCTCTCAGTTCGACAAGAAGTTGGAAACGACATGAACCTAAGAACTGGAATTAACTTTAACTCAGGAAAACTTAAGAATGGCTTTGGAGTGAGCGCGGCATTCTCCTATCGCTCAAATGATGGATACGTTGATGAACTTAGTTCTGAAATGTTTTTCTATTACCTTAAAGTGGAAAAATTCTTTGGAAAGCATTTGTTTTCCTTGTCTGGATTCGGAGCTCCACAGCGCAGTGCTCAAAGGGATTTCCGCGTTGATCAACCAATCTACACCTATAGCAAAGCACTTGCTGCTCAATTGGGTGTAGACACATCAGGGAAAATCGAATATGGAAGAAGATACAATCCAAGTTGGAATCTTCTTCGCCAAACTGCTACTGGCGGCGCTGATGCTCCTGCAGAAGTGTTCAATACAAGCATCAATCAGTTTCACAAGCCAGTTATTTCTTTGCGTCACTTTGTAAATATAAATCCGCGATTTTACTGGTCGAATATTCTTTATGCTTCTTATGGTATGGGTGGAGGAACCCAGCTTAACGGCACCATCGCCTTGGACTCGACAGGGAATCAAAATATTCAATCTATTTATAATGGAAATGCATATGGAGGACCTGGGGCCTTAAGTAATGCGAATGTTTATCCTGGATTTGGGCCCGACAGCTTATACAAAGGCCTAAGAAGGGCATCGAATTTCATTCGTAAAAATTACAATCAACATCAATGGTACGGGGCACTATCGACCTTTAAATGGTCTGCTTTTTCTGGCTGGGATATTTCAGGTGGATTGGATTTGAGAACCTACAATGGACAGGTATTTAGTCGAGTAGAGAATCTTTTAGGCGCAGATCTTTGGGTTTCCTCAGCAGATAATAATATTGCTCCACAACAACCTGTCTTGATTGGAGATACAATCACACAGTTTATTGAACGAAATATCCGATGGGGCGGAGCTTTCGCTTTGGCTGAATATAAAGTTGGAAAATGGTCCGCCTTTATCAACTTGAGCTCTTCGATGAGCTTTTACAAGCAGTACAATCACTTCCTTGATAAGCAGTTAGATTTAGACGACACCACGATTTATGTTGGTTATGGCGATACTATTACATACAAGGATGTTACCTATAATCAAAGTTCAGAAGGCTTGAAAATCAACCAAAGCGAATGGGTTCGTTTAGTTGGTTACACAGTGAAAGGTGGAGTGAACTACAATATCAATGATCAAATGAATGTGTTCATGAACATCGGATACCTCAACCGTGCGCCATTGATGCAGTTTACGATTCGCTCTGATAATAAGAAGTTTCAAAAAATCGACAATGAATTGATCCAATCTGCAGAACTAGGATATTCTTACAAATCAGCAAAATTTGCTGCAAATGTGAATGGGTATTATACTGTTTGGAACAACCGACCAACAGCTGTTTCATTTACAATAAACGGAGAACCAGTCAGCTCGAACGCTTCAGGAATGGGTGCGCTTCACAAAGGCCTTGAATTGGATTTTGTTTACAAAGTGATGAAGAATTTGAACGTTGAAGGAATGATATCTATTGGTGATTGGCGTTGGAATAAAATGGCCACTGCTACTGTATTCGACGACAATGGAAATCCTACCGATACCGTTCGCTTCGATCCTCGTGGAGTAAAAGTGGGCGATGCCGCTCAGAGAAGCTATGCGGTTTCTGTGCGCTACGAACCAATCAAACGACTTTACTTCAAACCTCAATTCACACTTTTTACGCACAATTACGCGAACTATACTCCAGATGCGTTGCAGATTACCGATTTGGTGAATGATCTAGGCCCTAATATTGGTCGTCAATCATGGCGAATGCCTAATTATGGTTTGTTGGATGTGAATGCAGGTTATGGATTTATGATTAAAAAGGTTAAGCTGGATTTTCGTTTAAGTGTAATCAACATATTAGATGCTGAAGGTATAACGGATGCACAAAGCAATCAGTTCGGAAATACTTCATCTTTCAACGCAGCTAGTTCGAGCGTGAACTTCTTACTCGGCCGTCGCTGGCAATCATCATTAACACTAACTTTCTAAGGAACATGAAAAAACTAGCCATCATCGCGTTGCTGAGCGTTGGATTCATTTCCTGCAGTAAGGAGCAGAATGCAGCCGACCAGTTGAATATTGGAGTTTGGAAAATCACTCAACTAAAATGGGCGAATGGAAATGAAGTTGATATAACTAACAATGTCCATAAAATGGAGTTTTTCCCTTGCACGGATGCTTACACTGCAACTTGCAAAGGTGTTTACACACTCGATTATGCGGATACGACGAAAACTGATCTGCTCGATACATTCGAGTTTGATATTAAGGCAGATGAACTTTCGTTTACAGCAGTTAAAAACTCGGTTGGATCGAATACATTTGTTACCAAAATACTTCGCCAGCGCTACGAAATAGAACAATTAACTGATTCAGAATTAGCACTTAAAAGATTCAGAACATTTGCCGATAGCACGGAAGGCTATATCCGCGCACAAAAACAATAAACACGAAACATGAAAAAACTTTTCTTAATCCTGACATTGGCTTTCTTTACCATGACAGCCAATGCACAACAAAGCCCAGTTCCTACATCTTGGGATTGCACAGGGGCTGCAACGCCAACTGGTTGGACTTTTGTTCCTACAGGAGGAAATGGGAACACAAATTACACTGCCGATGCTGCCTGTGATGGAGCTTCATCGCTAAGACTTGATGCAGCAAGTGAAGCATTGGTAATTTTCCTTGGCCAACAGCCAGGCGCAGTTAGTTACGAAATTGGCGGATCAACCGCTGGAAGTCCTTTCGAAGGAACATTCGTTGTTCAGGAATCTGTAGATGAAGCAACATATACAAACATGGCTTCTTATACTGATGCCGACCTTAGTGTTTCTAGCTGCCTGTCTGCTACTGTTACTCCAGCAAATCCATTGAGCCGTTATATTCGCTTTTTCTTCCAGAATAAAGTACTTGGATCGAATGTAAAACTGGATGAAATTAGCATTGCAACACCAGTAATTACCACTGCAAGTATTGATGTAAGCCAAGGTTCAACAACAGTTCTTAACGGAGGTACTGCAGATCCATTCAACGGTGCCTCAGTAACTTTCCAAGTAAACAACATCGGAACTACAGAAGACTTAGTTGTAACAGAAGTGAACTTTACAGGACCAAATGCTGGTTTGTATTCAGTAGCGAGCCCTTCACTTCCATTTACAGTTGCTGCAGGTGCAAGCACTAATTTGGTGGTGAATTTCACTCCAACTGCTTCTGGAACCAATGTAGCTGGAATTGAATTGATTAACAACGATGTGGATGATGCAACTTTCGCATTCACCCTTTATGGTGTGAATGGAAACTTGGCTACAGAGCCAGTTACAAGCGTTACCAATATTGCAAATCCTATCAACAAAACCTTCCGCACTGTAATCAGTTTCAACGGAAACATCCTCAATGAAGACATCCTTGGCGGTTATGTTGTACTTCGCAGCGAAGGCTCACCAATTTCAACTGCTCCTTTAGATGGATCAAACTATACACGTGGACAAACGATCGGAAACGCCAAAGTGATTTATGCTGGTCGCCCTGATGGTGCCAATGTGAGCTTGAATGCACGTTATGTAATTGCTGGAAAGACTTATTACTTTGCTGTTTTCCCATATTCAGGAGCTGGCACTTTCACCAATTACATCAATACCATTTCTGAAACAACTGTAATTGCTCCGGCTACAATGGTTTCACCGAGCGAATACACTGGAATCAGTTCTGCCAACGCAACTTTGCCAACCGATCTTCAAACCTTAACTGCTGATCATTTTGCTATATTCTACAGCAATTACGCGCCAATAGTGATCAATTTGTTCCAAGCACGCGATACCTTAGCAACAGTTGGAGCAAACACTTTCACCCGTGTAATCAATTGCGCTTACAGCGGAGAAACTAAGCTTTTCAACGATCCATTCGATTGGACAGGCACAGGGTATAGCCGCGAGCACACTTTCCCACACAGCTGGATGCCATCATTCCCTGCTGATAATCCCGAGAAACCTGAATACAACGATTACCATAACCTCTACCCTACCCGTCAAACCAACGTAAACGCTGCTCGTTGCAATTTCCCATTGGGAGAAGTTGTAGGAACTCCAACAGTTGAGTTTTTAGAAGGCAAATTGGGATTAGATGCCAATGGAAAAACTGTTTACGAGCCAAAAGAGCAACACAAAGGTCGCGCTGCTCGTACTTTAATGTACATGGCAGTAACGTATAACTCACAAACGAATCCATTCACATTCAACAATCCAATTGGACAACAGTGCTTATCTACGCAAATCGATTATGCTCAAGACCAAAACTTAATGAAAAAATGGCACTTTGATTACCCGCCAGATGGTTTTGATATTTCTCGTAACGATTTTTTAGATTCAGTTCAAACGAACAGAAATCCATTTGTAGATCAACCTGACTTGGCTTGCTACATCGACTTTAGCAACGTTTCGCATATTGCTAATCCGCCATCACCATGCTGGACATTGAGTGCTACCAATGTTGATGATGCAGTAATGAATGTGAACATCTTCCCTAATCCAAGCAATTCATCAGCTTTGTTGACTTTCGGAATGCAACAATCTATCGCATATTCATTGGAGGTTTCTGACTTGTCGGGACGTGTAGTTTTCCGTTCGAATGCTAAAGGACTTTCTGGATTGAATCAAGTGGAAATCCCAACAGTTGATTTTTCAAATGGTGCTTACACTGTGAAAATCGAAGCTGGAAATTCTATGCAAGTAAGAAAAATGATGGTGGCTCACTAAGCTGATCCATTTACAAAACAAAAAACGCCTCAGTCAATATGATCGAGGCGTTTTTTTATGCTTTGCGCATAGTGTTCTTCAACTTGTTCACTTCCCGCTGCAGATGCATCACTGTGGAAGCGATTTCGGATCTATCGAGATTAGGCTCTGGAAGTTCGGATGAAATATAATGTGTGAATTTCCAAACTTCTAGCACTTGATGAATAGAGATTTCGTAAGGCTCGTAGGCAGGATTTGTCGAGCAAAGAAGCAAGGTGCCCTCCTCGTCGATTTGGTTGTACACTGATTTAAAAACAATCCCATCATCTTTGGTGACAATGATGTACGGATTGCCGTTTTTAATGAAATTCCAGTTTTCTAAATATTCACCTGTTACCCAAGAACCGTCAGCTACTGGAGGCATTGAATCTCCAATAATCGGGAAGGTTCTGTATTTTTTTCCTGGCGACAAAAATGGCATATTGAAGGCAGGCAAAACTCTGATGTACTCAGGATCTGCATAGCCGCTTGTATATCCAGCCCTGGCTTTAAGCGGAACAAGCTCGATGTTGTCGTTGTTATCACGATCAACAGTTGTTGCGATGATTCGAAGCGAAGTTCCAGAAACTTGCGAAATAAAATCAGCAGCAGGAATGCCTGTTTTCGAAAGATCTTGTCGAAGCAATGCATCAACAGTTATCCCATAATAATCTGAAAGCCGCAGCAAATAATCAGTATTTGGCTCGGCTGATCCGTTTTCATATCCACTTAATGTGGTGCGCTTAATCGAAATATCGTTGGCTACTTCCTCTTGAGATTTTGCTTTTGATTTTCGCAGAAATTTAAGATTGACTGAAATCATGACTGATTTTTTGTCAAATATAAAAGAATGTCAGGATATCTGTCAAAATTATTTTGAAAATCTTCATCAACTATTTCAAAATGAGATTGTTTTACCTTATATTTTTAAAACTAAAGACTTTATGCGTGCTTGGAAAATTCTGATACCAATATTTATTCTATTTATTTCGCATTTGACTGAAGCACAAACAAGCTTTACCAATAGCAAGTTCGCCGACCCTTACATGGGTGGAATCTTGCATTTTAAAGTGAAAGAGGTGCTTCGTGAACAAGCCAATGAAACGGGTATTTCCAATGTTGCATTTGAGAATTTTCTGGCAGCAAATCCAGAAGTTCAACTTAAAAAGAGGTTCCCGGGGAAGAAAAAGCCAACAAAATCGCATACAGAATCAGGAGAAAGATTTGCAGATTTATCGCTGCTTTACAGCTTAACCTTCAATCCCGGAATAGACCCTCTAAAATATATAGAATTTCTAAAAAAAACAGGCATTTCGGATATTATCGAGCCGCAGTTTTTACCACAATTAACTTATGTACCAACTGATGAAAGTGTTGGTGTTCAATATGCATTACAGAAGATCCAAGCTTTTGCAGGGTGGGATGTTCATCGGGGCGACACAAACACTGTAATCGGAATCACTGATACTGGTTGCGACCCACTACATCCCGATATAACAGGAAACATTGCACGAAATTGGGCTGATCCGGTGAATGGAATTGATGATGACAACGACGGGTATGTTGACAATTTCATCGGATGGGACACCGGCAACAACGATAACGATCCTACTTCAGATGGCAATTTCCATGGGCAACATGTAACTGGACTTTCGTCAGCACAAACCGATAATGATTTAGGAATTGCTGGAACCGGATTTAATTGTCGCTTTATTCATGTTAAGATCGCAAATACCGGAGGGTCACTTTCGGGCGCTTATGAAGGTTTGGTTTACGCTGCCGACCATGGATGTAAAATTGTAAATTGCTCATGGGGCGGACTTCAATTCAGCGAAATCAATGCTGAAATCGTTCGTTACGCGGCAATCAACCAAAATTGCTTGGTTACATGTGGCGCTGGAAATAACAACAATGACTTGCCTTTTTATCCTGCTGCATACGAATATGCCTTTTCAGTTGGATCTACGAATGCTTCCGATTTCAAAGCTAACTTTTCGAATTTTGGTTATACCATCGATCTTGTAGCACCGGGCGATTACGTACTTTCCACTTGGTCGGGCAACAGTTATTTAGTTAGTGGTGGAACTTCTATGTCGTCTCCAATAGTTGCAGGATGTGCAGGAATCGTTCAAAGCGCTTTCCCGACGTTAAACTCACGCCAAATAGCAGAAAGAATTAAACTCTTTAGCGATACTGTTGATCAGCTTCCTTTCAATTCAGCGTGGGAAACGCGCCTTGGAGAAGGCAGATTAAATCTTTTCAAATCACTCACCGAAACAGGAGTTCCAGCGCCAGTAATGCACGACATTATCATCACAGACAGTGGAAATGGGCAATTTTTACCCGGCGATACGATCTTCATCTCGGGCTTTATCACCAATTATCTTTTCCCCGCCAATTCAGTTGTTTTAAGAAATTTCTCCCTCGATAACTATTTGCAACCCTTGCAAAATGATATTTCACTGGGAAGCCTAAATACCCTTCAAACATATGACGTAACGCCAGGATTATTGAGATTTATAATTGCAGAAAACTGTCCGTTGAATCAACAAGCAGTGATTCGTTTAGAATTTGAATCTGATGGTCAGTTGAGAAATCAATATATCTCCGTTAGTCTGCATGCTGATTTTGTAAATGTAAGTTGGAATGATATCTCCACTTCTATCGGTTCAAAAAGCCTATCAGCAGTAACTGGGAATGGTTATCTCAAAGAATTGGGATTTCAATACAATGGAAACGAAGACCTATTGTATGAATGTGGTTTGATGATAGGATTTAATGATACGAATGTTTCAGATAACGTAAGAAGCACAGCGGGAAACGACAGCGATTTCAGCATCCTTGAAAGAATTACGCAAGTGCCACCATTCGAAGGATCATCTGTTCAATATTCAGGAGCATTCCAAAGTGATTTATCAGAATTTCCAGTTCGTGTAAACCAGCGCGTTATTGCCGATAGCAGTGCGCAAAACCGAAAATTTGTCATCTTAGAGTACAATATCATCAACACTGGAATGCAACAATATAGCGGAATGGTAGCTGGCATTTTCGCCGATTGGGATTTGATTAATGCAGGTCAAAATGGTTGCGGATATGATCCTTCAACGAGAGTTGGTTATGTGAACACCTTGCCAGATACCTTGCTTGGAGGAGTACAGCTTCTAAACTTTGGAGCTGCTAATTTTTATGCAGGCGATAACGTACCAGGCGGAAATGGAGGAGTCAATCTATACGATGGCTTTTCAAGCGCAGAAAAAAATCAAGTCATGCGTAATGTTCGATTGACTACCGGAGCAGGTAACAATGGAACAGACGCGATCATGGTGCTTTCCACTCCGATGTTCGATCTAGCAGTTGCAGATACCCAAACCGTCGCATTCGCATTGCTTGCAGGCAACTCTGTTAGCGAGATGTTAGAAATTGGTGAAAACGCAGAGGCTTACTACCTGAATCAAGGAATACCATTGTCAGAAAAAAGCCCAACCACGAAAAGACCAATTGTTTTCCCAAATCCAGCCAATGATCAGTTTTTTGTAAACGGGATCCATGGCGGTGGGAAAGTTTTCTATCGGTTGATAAATTCCTCGGGAGTGGAAATTTCGTCAGGATTTACAACATCAACCAATTCAATTTCCACAAGAGACTTTTTATCAGGAATTTACATTTTATCAATTCAAGATGAAACTGGAGTATATCACCAACCAATTGTGATAATGCATCCATAGAAAACACTGAGAAATTTGCTGTAAGGTGGATTTAGTTTAGGTTTGCAGAATTCAAGAATCAAATATGAATTTAACAGGAATTATTGCTGTTTCGGGATCGCCCGGATTGTATAAAGTTGTTGCTCAAACCCGCACAGGTTTGTTAGCAGAATCGCTTTCAGATGGAAAGCGTTTGCCAGTGTATTCAACCGACAAGGTGAGTTCACTTGAGGATATCAGTATTTACGGTAACTCCGACGATATTCCTTTGAAGGAAGTATTAAAATTGATTAAAGATAAACTTGCAGGTGCAGAGGTTCCAGGTTCAAAAGCAGAACCCAAAGAAATTCGCACTGTATTCGCAAGTTGCGTTCCTGAATATGCAGAGGAAAGAGTTTACACCTCTGATATGAAAAAGGTTTTTACTTGGTATGCCCTTCTAGAAGCAAAAGGCTTACTAGATGCAGAGCCAGAAACAGCTGAAGGTGAAAAAGCTGCTGAAAAACCTGTTTCTGCATCTAAAGCAATTTCAAAAGCGAAGGAAGCGCCAAAAACATCCGCGCCAAAGGCATCCTCCAAAGGGATGGCTAAGACGCAAACGGTTCGCAAAACTGGCGGATAGTCTTTCTAAATCATCTAAAAATTTCATTGAATGAGAATACCGGAAATTCCGGTTCAAAGCTGGGAAGACGTTTCTTCACTTTTCGAAGAGCTGATAAATAGGCCGCTAGATTCTTTATTAGCGCTGAAAATTTGGCTAAAAGATCGTAGTGCGCTTGATGCATTTTTGCAAGAAGATTTAGGTTGGAGGTACATTCACCACACCTGCGACACTGCAAATGCTGATAAACTTGAACTGCTTAATTTTTTCATTCAAGACATTGAGCCTCATTTGGCAAAATTCGCCGATTTGCTCAATCGAAAAATGTTGGAAAACCCTTTCCTGTCAGAACTTACTGAATCAGGATTTTCAGTTTATCTACGTAGTACACTGAAAGAAGTAGAGCTATTCAGAGAGGAAAACATCCCATTGCTTACTGAAATTCAAACACTAAGCAACGAGTATGGTCAGATTTCAGGAGCCATGACTGTAGAGTTGGAAGGACAAACCGTTACTTTCCAGCAAGCTGCAGTTGAGTTAAAATCGTCGGATCGCCATAAAAGACGAGACGTCTATATGAAAATCAATGAGCGTCGGCTTCAATCTTCAGAGGAATTAAATACGTTATTCGGCAAACTTCTCCAGCTTCGTAATCAAGTTTCTATAAAGGCTGATTATTCAAATTATAGAGATTACATGTTCGATGCATTGGGAAGATTTGATTACACGCCCAAACATTGCTTCGACTTCCATGAAAGTGTTGCAGCGCATATCGTTCCAATTATTTCTTCATTCGAAAAAGAAAGGAAGAATCTTCTTGGCTACGATCAACTTATGCCATGGGATTTAGAAGTTGACCCTTTGCTTCAAGCTCCGCTGGAGCCTTATAAGAACTCTGATGATCTGATTGAAAAGACGATCGAAGTTTTCAAAAGAATTCGTCCAGATTTCGGCGAGGTGATTCGTTTGATGAAAGAAAAAGGACATCTCGATCTGGATTCAAGAATTGGCAAAGCTCCGGGTGGATACAACTATCCGCTTTACCAATCTTCATTGCCATTCATCTTTATGAATTCTGCAGGAACCATGCGCGATATGGTTACGATGATGCACGAAGGAGGCCATGCCGTTCATTCTTGGTTAAGCAAAGATCTCGAGCTAACCGCTTTTAAAAGTACTCCTTCCGAAATTGCTGAAGTTGCATCTATGGCTATGGAGCTCATTTCGATGGAACATTGGGATGTATTTTTCGAAGATGAAAGCACTTTGCGAAGAGCAAGAAAATATCAACTGGAAAAGATCCTTTCCATTCTTCCTTGGATTGCAACTGTAGATGCATTTCAACATTGGCTATACATTCATCCTGAGCATTCGCCAGAGGAACGAAAAACTGAGTGGATCAAACTGTTCAGGAAATTTAGTGGGGATGTAATCGATCGAAGTGAAACGGCCAACTTCGAACCATTTGGCTGGCATCGACAATTACACATTTTCGAAGTTCCATTTTATTATATCGAATACGGAATTGCGCAATTGGCTTCTATCGGAATTTGGAAAAACTACAAAACAAATCCTGAGAAAACACTTCTGCAATACGAAGCAGCATTAACAGCTGGATATACATTCACTTTGCCGGAGTTATACGAAATGGCAGGCATTCGATTCGACTTTTCAAGCGACTATATCCAAGAATTAGCCGCATTTGTAAAAGATGAATTGGACCAGTTAAGCTGATTAAAATTTAATCCGCATTTGAATTCTAAAATCGGAACGGAGAGGCCCTTGGATTTCAGTTAATCCAGATCCCGTTTGGTCGAGATCCGTGTAGAAAAACTGAGCATATCGGAACCACAAATCGATGCTGCGCGACAAGCTATATTCCACATTCAAGTACATCCGGGATCCTTTGTTAAAATAGGCAGGAATCGAGAACGAATACAACATATCGTTTTCATATGCATAGATCCTGGGATTGAATCCATCGGTGCGGAACAATGCATAACGAAATGAAAAAGAAAGCGGCTTCATCATCGGCTTGTAAATCACATCTTGCATCACGGCAAATCCTTCTTCTATTTCACTATCGATCGAATTAAAACGAACGTATTCAATTCTATTTCTCAACTTAAAAGAAGGTGAGATTTTATAAATGATATCGTATCTGAAATTCTGTTGAAGCTGTTCAAGTGGATAGTCGATCAGCTCATCAAAATCGGCAGTTGTATTTCTGGCTCGAATTCTTTCTCTGTAGCGAAAGTACATGTCTATCGACTTTGAAGGAGTGTAATTAATTTGACCAAGGGCGTCATACCCATTTGATGGTGCATCCACTAAATATCGAAGCCAAGGATAAGTCCAAAAATCATAATAGGCAGAAATGCTAACGGTTCTAGATGGACGAATATTTACTCCCATATAGGTTCCATATTCATTTATCGCTCTCGAACCTTCAGCAATTGCCGCAGTGTAGATTGCTTGATAATCGCGCCCAAAACGCCTGTGCAAAAACGAAAATGAAAGTTTAGGATCTAAACTAGCGATCAAACCTGCAGTGGCTGAAACTCCTCCATTTTGACTTCTAGCAACTTCACCAAACAAATTGATATTTCTAAATACCCAATTAAAATCGAAGCCTAAATTCTGATTGCCGATCCCATTAAATTCAAAGGTATTGTATGGTGAAATGGATCGAGTTAATGCTGCACTGTATTGAAAATCTGCGAAAGTGAATCCGATATTCAAATTCCGTTTTTTCCAAGCTAAATGCCCGCCTACAACTTGTTCGTTGATATTGGCTTTGTCGAGTAATTCGTTGGGTGTTCTATGGAAACCGCTGAGATTGAAATTTGAAAATGCTTGAATATCTTGACTTAATGAATCTATTGAAGCTGCATTTGTGTTTACTTTCTTGATAGATCCAAAGGCAGTAACTTCTATAGAACCGAATGCCCAAGTAGCTCCAGCTCCACGAAGAAACAAATTCTCATTGATGGATGTATAGGGCTTCAAGCCTATAGCTGAGCGCTTCACATTCATGGCGTCGGCAGTTTTCCCAAATCCGAATCCAGTCCAAAAGGTCAATCCTTGCCCAAATTGGGCTTGATAATCACCAATCGTTAAGGCTTTCAAACGACCAATATTTCTAAGTGCAAAATGAGCTGAATAAAAATCGAAACCTTGCTTTTGAGATCCTCGAAAAAACTCTTCCCCTGCATCCTTTTCTGCAGTTATCCCTGCACTGATAAATGTTCCGTACTTGAACCGATACCTTGCGAATAAGCGCTGAGGACTTCCCATGTAACGAGCATTTGGATTTTCAGCCAATGATGCGGAATCAATTTCACTATAACCAACTTGCTCTTGAAGCACTTGTGCTGAACGAAAAACGACTTCCTGATTTGCATATTTGAGAATATCTCGAAAGGAAATATTGAGTCGGTTTAAATCTCTTGATACTTTAACAAAAGGCAAAAGTTGGTAAATCGTTGGGAGGTCATAACCAGGAACCGCCTGCAACTCATAGATTGACAACAGTTTACCATATTTTTCGCGATAGTTAATTAAAGCTGCAATTTGAAAATCCGAAACGATATACAATTGTTGTAGATCTTCGGCCGAAGCAGTATTAAGTTCTAATGGATGCTCTTTGTAATAATTAAGCGCCTCGAAAACAGTTGTAAAATCAATATCTTCTGATGCATTTTCTGCAATAGTCTCAATTTTCCGTTCAATGAAATTGTCGGTTTTAGGATCACTTAATTGTTGCTGTGCAGATACTTGTATTCCTATCAGCAGTAAGAGAATGTAAATCTTACTTTTCATTGCTAGCCGAAGGATTGAAGGTCAGAGAAATCTTCGGCGTGAAGCCTAAAACTTGGTGAAATGTACCCGCAAAATCTAATTGGAGTTTCTTCATTTGAAGCCCGAACCCAAAATTGCTGTTGAAGGGGTTACCAGAAATTCCAGCGCGAACATACAAAACATCAACAGGATGGTATTCCAAACCTGCGCGGAGACTTGGTTTCTGATAAAGTCCATTTTCTACCTCTGCAGCTAGAAACACCCGGTCAGAAAAGCTATATCTAGCTCCGAATCGAATCACCGAAGGAATGCGCTCATCATTGTATTCGGCAATTCTTGATTGATTCGGATTGAATAAATGAGCAGCCAAGATTACTTTCTTTCCAGCTTTGTAGATTGCGCCTACTTCCGCAGTAAAGGTTGATGAACTCCCATACGCTTCTGAAAATACTGCAGAATGGTAATTTAATTGAACACCAATGCTCAAGAAATCTCCAAACGAACGGCCGTATGCCAATCCAATTTTGTTTTCTTTATAGAGTTGGTAACCAAAAGAGTTGAAGCTTAACCCGAATGTACCTTTTCCAATTGGAACAGCTAAGGCTGCAGCACTCAATCCTAATTCTGGCATGAGGAATCTACTTTCATAATAAACACCCGCAGAAACCTTTCGAATGCGGCCTAAACCTGCTTGGTTATGGTGAGTGCTCCACACATCGCTTAAGGTAAGACTGGCATTGGCTAGCCCTGCAGATCTAGCACCAATTGGCTGATTTTCATTCCCTCCAATTGAAGGAATTTGAAAAGAGAAGAAAAAAAGCGCGGTGAAAACGGTGAATAAAAGCTTCCTCATAAATTACTCAATTTACATTGTTTGTTTTAACCTGAAGCATTCCATGGGTTGTAAAAATGTTAACCTAGATTGTGGATTTCTTCTGAAAGCTAAGCCCAAGGCTCTCTGCTTCCGAAAGGGAACCAAAAACTTTTTCCGCTAGTTGAGATTGATGCAGTTCTAATTTACTTGCAATCTCTGGATCTGTAGCGCCTAAAATCCTCACTGCAAGTAATCCTGCATTTGTAGACCCGTTCAGTGCTACAGTTGCAACAGGAATTCCAGAAGGCATTTGAAGAATAGAAAGTATTGAATCCCATCCATCAATAGAATTAGATGATTTCACAGGAACACCAATCACAGGCAAAGTTGTTAATGAAGCAACCATTCCTGGCAAATGAGCCGCTCCACCAGCTCCAGCAATTATAACTTCGATACCTCTACTCCGAGCTGATTTTGAATATTCGAACATCCGCTCGGGCGTTCGGTGCGCGGAAACAATCGTTACTTCGAAAGGGATCTCGAATTTTTCACAAATTTCAGCTGCAGGCTTCATTACAGAAAGATCACTGCTGCTTCCCATGATAATCGCTATTCTTGCCTTTTCCATTGTTTATGCAATTACTTTGATGATACTTTTTACACGATGAGCTATTTCCATGGCTTCTTCTGTAGAATCTGCCGTAACTGTTACATGGCCCATCTTTCTGTATGGTTTAGTGATCTTTTTTCCATACAAGTAAACATTTACGCCTGAAATAGCTGAAATTTCTTCAAGTCCAACGTATTTCACTGCACCTGAAAATCCAGGTTCTCCAAGCACATTCAACATTACAGCTGGCTTAACAGTGGATGTATCTCCAGGAGCCCATCCAACAATGCTACGAAAGTGCTGTTCGAACTGACTCACTACATTGCCTTGAATGGTGTGGTGACCAGAATTATGGGGCCTAGGAGCCATTTCATTTACAATGATTTGGTCGTTCACATCTAGAAAAAATTCAATAGCTAAAATCCCACGGATATTTAATCTGTGAGCGATTTGTTTGGCTATTTCTTCTGCTTGATCTGTGATATTTTTAGGCAAAGCTGATGGTGCAGAAAGGAATTCTACCAAATTGGCTTCAGGATGAAAAACCATATCCACCGCCGGAAAGGTGCGATAAAGGTCATGAGCATGACCAGAAACCATTACAGCGAACTCCATTTTTAGATCAACCAGCTTCTCTAACAAAGAAGGAGCATCAAATGCTTCAGAAAGATCAGCTTTTGAATTGAGCCTTTTTACACCTTTACCATCATACCCAGAAGTAAAAAGCTTTTGAAAGCATGGAAACCATGAATCATCTAGTGATTCAATATCAGAACTACTTTCAATAAATACATAGGGAGAAGTGGGTATCCCAAATTCTTTGTAGAAGTCTTTTTGCTTGCCCTTGTGCTGAATCAATGACAATATAGATGATTGAGGATAAACTGAAACACCTTCGTTCTCTAGTTGTCTCAATGCATCTGAATTAACGTGTTCAATTTCAACCGTTAAAACATCTACAGTACGACCAAATTCAACCACTGTATCAAAATCGTTAATATTGCCCTGTACAAATTTAGATGCAAGCTGGGCGCATGGTGCAGAAGGATCTGGATCCATTACAAAAATTTCTGCATCATAGCGGATGGCATTCTGAATAAACATGCGTCCTAATTGACCACCACCAAGAATTCCGATTATTGGAATAGGATTCGTTTGCTTCATTTGCCAAATATACCATCCTACCTTTAGAAATTCATATGTTTGCGAACCGAGATGAAAAAGGAAATCAACATTCACGATAAAATCTTCAGTATTTACATACCGCAGAGTAAGATTCAAAATAGAGTCGCAGCAATAGCTGCCGAAATGAATGCGAGATATAGCGGACAAACGCCTCTTATCATTAGCGTGCTAAATGGGTCGTTCATGTTTACAAGCGACTTGATGAAATTGCTTGATTTCCAATGCGAACTTAGTTTTATCCGTGTTTCTTCCTATGAAGGAGTAGAAAGTACAGGTAAACTAAAACAAATCATAGGATTGAGCGAAAATCCCACAAGCAGGCATGTAATTATTGTTGAAGACATCGTAGATACAGGAAACACAATAAGCGCTCTTGTTGAACAAATCAGTGCAACAAATCCAGAAAGCTTATCTGTTTGCTCCTTGCTTGTAAAACCTGATCGCCATGAAACACAAGTAAACATAGATTTTTCAGGCTTTGTAATTCCTGATCGTTTTGTTGTAGGTTACGGATTGGATTTAAACGGACTTGGCCGTAATTTACCTCACATTTATCAACTCAAAAACAATTGAAAATATGCTTAATCTAGTACTGTTCGGACCTCCGGGAGCAGGAAAAGGAACTCAATCCGCAATGCTCGTCGAAAAACACAAGCTAATTCATCTTTCTACTGGCGATTTACTTCGAGGAGAAATTGCAGCCGGAACTGATCTCGGATTAGAAGCTAAGAAACTAATGGACCAAGGTATTTTAGTTCCAGATGAAGTTGTAATAGGAATGATTGGTTCAAAATTGAAGCTAAACCCAGAGGCTGGAGGATTCATTTTTGATGGCTTCCCAAGAACTGTAGCACAAGCAGAAGCACTAGACCAACTTTTGACCAACTCAAATACATCGATTTCAGGAATGTTGGCCTTAGTGGTTGAGGAAGAAGAATTGGTTACCCGACTTTTAAACCGTGGTAAAGATTCAGGAAGAAGCGACGATCAAGATGAAAATATCATCAGAAATCGCATTAAAGAATACAATGCTAAAACGGCTCCTCTAGCCGACTTTTATGCAAGTCAGGGTAAATACAGAGCCATCAAAGGAGTTGGTAAGATTGAAGAGATTTCTACAGCTTTAAATGAGGCTATTGCTGCCATGTAAATCTCAGTTTTAACATATTGAAAAGGCTATCCCGTAATTGGTGATAGCCTTTTTCATATCTACATAAAACCAAATTGATCAAAGCATAAAAAGTTTAGCAAATAAAATTAGAATCAAATCTAATCGCCAACTTTTAATGAAATGAATAAATACAAAAAAGCCCGGTGAAAAGAATCCACCGGGCTTTAAAATGATTATCTAACTATTAATGCTTTACAACTCTGAAGTTGATAGCCCCTTTATCAGAAGATACACTGAATGTGTAAACACCACGTGCAAGTTCGCTTAGGTCATAAACCTTACTGAATTTACCCATGTAGTTGTTTACATTTTCAATTTGAATCAATCTACCGATTTCATCAGTAATGCGCACTTCGAATGATTGAGAAGCGAGTGAGTTGAATGTCAACATAACATCACCCTGAGTAGGGTTTGGATATAATTGAATCATGTCAACACCATCGATGCTACCAATTCCAACCGAAAGCTCAAGCGCAACTGTGAAGGTATCAGAACCACAACCAGCACTTGAAGCGATCAAGGTGATGTCGTAAGAACCGTTAGCACCATAAGTATGACTTGGGTTTACTGCGGTAGATGTTTGAGCATCGCCAAAGTCCCAAGCATAAGATGTAGCATTCACAGATGCATTACTAAACACAACTGTAGATCCATTTGCACTATAATTGAAAGAAGCAATTGGAGCAGGATTAACAGTAATGGTTTGCGTTGCATTTGCAGAACAAGTTCCATTTGAGTAAGTAGCAGTGATAGTGTGAGTTCCAACACCAGCAACTTGTGGACTAAATGTTTGACCATTTACACCAGGACCGCTGAATGTAGCTCCAGAAGGAGTTGAAGTCAACAAGAACGGATCTGCATCAGTACAAACAGAAGATGGAACAGAGAATGTCAAAGTGAGGTTATCAGTAACTGTAACTTCTACTTCATCGAATCCAATACAAGTTCCGTTGTTGAATTCATAACGGATAGTATGTGTACCAACACCAGCAGCTGCAGGATCAAATGTTCCACCAGTTACACCAGGACCAGAATAAGTTCCAAGAGCAGGTGTGCCGGTTAAAATAACAACATCTGAATTCAAGCAGTAAGTGCTAGCAAGACCAGTAAGAGATACTACTGGAGCAGGATTAACTTGAATTGTTTCAGTAGCAACACCAGGACAAACAGAATCAGGAACAGAAACGCTGTAGGTAATTGTAATTGCACCGGTTCCAGCAAGTGAAGGATCGAATGTTCCAGCAAAAACTCCTGAACCACTAAAGATACCACCAGCAGGTGTGCCAGTCAAGGCAATCGGAGCTTCTTGGCTGCAAGTTGAATCTGCTAAAACAAAACTAGCTGTTGGAGAACCATTCACTACTGTACTTTGTGTAATTGATGATGCACAAGCAGCACCAGTATTAACAGTGTAAGTGATTGCGTAAGAACCCGGTGTTACAAGCGAAGGATTGAAAGTGTTACCATCGATACCAACATTGTTGGTGTTATTGATACTAAATACACCACCAGCAGGAATACCTGAAAGTTCAGCACTTGCATCAGAAGAACAGTAAGCAGCAGCTAGACCTACAAAGTCAGCCAAAGGAGCAGCTACAACATTAATTGAAACAGTGTCTTCAGAAGCACATCCATTAGAAGAAGCATTGTAAGTGATTACATAGCTTCCAATACCAGCAGTAGAAGGATCGAATGTTCCAGCATTAGCATCAGAGATACCAGTACCAGACCAAGTTCCACCAGAAGGAATAGCGAACAATGTAAATGGAGCAGTAGTTTCGCATACGTCAGCTACTGGAGCAATCTGAGTTACACCGCCAGACAATTCAATTGTGTAAGCATTGTAACCAGTACAATCAAACGGAGATTGTTCAAATACTGGAACCAAAAGAACTGCATATGAACCAGGATTCAATGACGTAGCAATAGTGTAAGGAGTGTTTGCTGTGAAATTACCTTGTGAAGGTATTACTAGGTTAGCACAATCAGCAACATCAACGAAAAGTAGTGTACCATCAAATTCAGTAAGAACATTGACTGTGTAAACACCAAGGTTATCTACAGTAATTGAATACCAATCTGTATCACGAGTAGTTGGGTTCATGAAACTAGTTCCACAAATTGTTTCGCCACAAGCAATAGGCTGATAAGCTGGAGGAGTTGAGTTACAACCACCATTAGCGTCATCACCACATGGTTCTGCTTCAGCAGTCATATCAGCAGTACATTCGATACAACGAGTAAGGAATGAAACATTCGGTGAGAACGTAGTATCAGATTCACCAGGACAAATTGAAGCGATTTGAAGAACGTATTCAGTACATGGAAGTAAATCCGTAAAGAATGTAAAGTTATCAGGCGCCGCAACAACTTGAGGGTTAGCCCAAGTAAGATCAGTTACAGGAGCATCAGCAGCACGGTAGCGAATCAAATATTCACCTGCATCCAAAGCTGTATCCCAAGTAATAATAGTTGCTGTAGTTGTCGTTTCGCTTGTAGTGATGTTATTAGGGAAAGGACAAGCCAAAGCAGGATTCACAATAATCGTGTAATCTTCAACTTCACCGAATGTTGTAATTCCACAAGGATCCAAAATTCCAGTAAATGTGATTCGAATACGCATTGTTGTTGGTCCTTCAACAGCACCAGCCGGAGGAGTAATTCCTGCAGTATATGGACCTACACCTGGAGTACCGTTAACTGTAATGGTTTCATCAGCATCGTCAAAATCACCATCTTGGTTCCAGTCGATCCAAATGCCAGCTTGATCAGTTGGATAATCAAGAATACCATTGGTTACTGCGATATTTGTAGTTGTACCAATGTAAACATCAGTTGAAAGATTGGTAAAATCAGCATAACCGTCAGTTGTACAATCCGTAGCGTTGTTAATGTTACCCATTTCAACATTAGAAATGAATTCATCACAGATATTTGAACCAGCATCACAATAAATCAAACAAGTACCTGTAGTGAAATTGATTGTATCACAACCAACAGCTTCTCCATTGGCATTGCTTGGAATAATGATAACTCCATATGAAGTGTTTGGCGCCAATGTACCAGGGTCGAATGTTGTTGCAGTTTGGTCATCAGCAAGAAGAACGTAACCACTGCCATCAAAATCAAAATAAACATCATATCCAGTTGCAGGAGAACCAGCACCAGGAGTCCATGTAA
This sequence comes from Flavobacteriales bacterium, assembly GCA_040403315.1. Classification (GTDB taxonomy): domain Bacteria; phylum Bacteroidota; class Bacteroidia; order M30B66; family M30B66; genus CAMCXT01. Next base: position 76,898 of record JBBAKX010000008.1, on the reverse strand, counting down.
AGATTGCTTCGTTCAAACAAACATCAGTTGCTCCATCAGCTGGACCAGAAGTAATTACTGCACATGAAGGTGCATCAGTTGTAGAAACACAAGTTACTGTTGCTGCCCAACCTGGGTTAGTAACTGAAGCATCAGAAGAGAATGTGAAAGTTAAACAGCCATCAGTAGCAGCAGATGTAAATGGTCCAGGGATAACATTGTTTGAGAATTTCTCGTTACCCGAAGTTGGACTGATATAAGAAGTTCCAGCTGTACCCGTTCCATTGTAAACAGTCATCCAATCCCAAGGATTGTCAGGAGTATTGAAACGCTCTTCAACATCGAATGATGTAAAGATCACTTGAACCGCACTATTCGGTTGATCAGGACAGATAGTCAATTCAGAACCTTCGTTGCTTGAATAGTTACCAGTTAATCCACCCGAATCATAGAAGTTAGCAGCACAAGTAGTAAATGAACCATTCTGCATCAAGATGTCGATGTTTCCACTAGTAGTGAATGTATTACAAACACAACCAGTTGCTTCACCAACACCATTAACAGGGACAACCATCCATGCGTATGAAGAGCTTGTTGCCAATTGACCTGGATCGAATGTAGTACCAGGTTGGTTATCAGAAACCAATACCATGCTAGCGCAATCATCTCCGAAATAAACATCATAACCAGTTACATATCCAGTACCAGCAGTCCATGATAAAACTGTAGTTGTAGAACTCACTTCAGTTGCACCGTCAGCAGGACTAGTAATTGTAGCGCAACCAGGAACAACAGTTGTGTCAAGACAAGTAACAGATGCTACAAACCCTAAACCTGCAATTGAAATGTCAGAAGCAAATCTGAATGTTAATGAACCATCAGCAGCTGTTGAAATAAACGTTTGCGGCATTGTTGGAGCACCAAAGAGATTACCAATTTGAGGAGCTGTAATCGAGTTACCGTTAAAGATGAACATATCATCACAACATGCTTCTCCTCCAAAGGCAGTAAAGGTTACTTGAACAACACTATTTGGTGCACTTGGGAATATTGTATAAGTGAAGTTCTCGTTGTTTTGGTATTGCCCATCAAGTCCACCCGAATCGTAGAAGTTAGCATTACAAGTAGTGATTGAGCCATTAGTCATAATGATATCAACAGCACCACCAGTAGTAAACGACTGAACAGGGCAACCAGTTGCAGAACCAACCAAATTAAATGGAATCACTTGCCAATAGTAAGTAGTATTAGGAGTTAAAGCAGTTGGAGTGAAAACAGTTTCTACTTGATCGTTAGAAACAAGAGTAAGCGCTAATGGATCTGTTCCGAAATAAACGTCATAACCAGTAGCTGATCCAGTTCCATTCGACCATGAAAGAATTGCGTTCAAAGAGGCATCAACTGAAAGATCAACTGGAGCATAGTTAGTAGCACATCCTGGAGCTTCAGAAGGTGTGGAACAGCTAATAGCGATTTCAAATCCAGCATCAGTAGCGCTTCCATCAGATGAGAAGACGATTGTAAGGCTTCCGTCAGCAGCAGTTGAAACAATTGTTCCAGGCAATACAGCTCCAGAAGCATCTAACAATTCAGTAGCAGCAATAGAATTTCCATTGTATACATTCAAGAAGTCGAAACCTAACTCCGTTGCAAACGATGTGAAATCAAGTTGAACAAATGAACCTGGTGTAGAAGGATAAATAGTTAATTCGAAATCCTCATTGTTATCATAATCGCCAGTTGATCCACCAGCATCAAACAATGTAGCATCGCAAAGTGTAAGTTCACCATTGAAGATCACCAAATCGCTTGTAGCTGCGGTAGTAAAGCTATTAACAGCACAGTCAGCAGCAGAACCATCAGCATTAGATGGAATCACTTGCCAGTAATAAACTGTATTGAGCTCTAAAGCAGCTGGGCTGTAGGTTGTTCCAATTTGGTTATCAGAAACCAAAGCAAGCGCTAATGGATCTGTACCAAAATAAACATCATAACCTGTTATAATTCCACCACCAGACTGCCAATTCAACGTTGGAACAAAAGTAACGTCTGTTGCAGCGTTTGCCGGGAAGAGATTCGTAGCACAATCAGGTGCTCCAGAAACTTCAACACAAGCAACTGTAGCAGCCCAACCTGGTTCTCCGAAGATGAAGTCAGATGCGAAACGGAAAGTCAATGCACCTGTAACATCAGAAGATGTAAATGGTCCAGGGATAGTTGTTCCAGAATAGAAGCCAATCAACGGAGCATTTACAGAAGAACCATTGTATATAAATAGTGTATCGTAAATAGTACCATCAAAAGGATCTACTTCAACATCAAACTGACTGAAAGTAACTTCAATAACGTTGCCCGTTGTTGCAGGAAGGAATGTCAAAGTATAATCTTCATTGTTTAAGTAAATAGCATCTGCGCCACCTGCATCGAAGAAGTTAGCACCACAAGTAGTAACAGTAGCATTGCTCATCAAAACATTCTCAACTGCAGTAGTTGTGAATGAGTAAACAGGACAATCAACAGCAGGACCATTTGCGCTTTGTGCAATTACTTGCCAGAAATAGGTTGTGTTCAATGTTAGGTCACCTGCGTTGTATAAGGTACCGGCTTGATTGGTTGCAACTTGAGTTAATGCAAGAGGATCAGTACCAAAGAACACATCGTAACCTGTAACAACACCAGCAGAAGCTGTCCAAGAAATAGTTGTTGCTGAATTATCAATACCAATTGCAAGATTTGCTGGAACTGGATTGCTAGCACACTCAGGAGCAACAGTAGGATCAATACAAACAATCGAAGCAACCCATCCAAGCTCAGTAAATGAAACGTCTGAAGTGAAGTTAAATGTTAATGAACCATCGGCCGCTGTAGAAACAAATGATTGACCAACACCAGCAGTTCCATCGAGGGCAGCAATTAGAGTCGCAGCAGTTGAGTTACCATCGAATATGCGTAATGTATCATATTCTGCTTCAGTATTATAATCAGTAAATGTTACCTGAATTACATTCCCAGCAATTGCAGGGACGAATGTTAAAGTAAGATCTTCACTATTTGCATAATCATTTACTGCATCACCAGAATCATAGAAGTCTGCTGCACACAAAGTGAATGTTCCATTTTGCATTACAACGTTCTGAGTTGCCTCAGTTGTGAATGTATTTACAGAGCAATCAGTAGCCAATAAATCATTGTTTCTAGGAATAATTTGCCAGAAATATGCTGTGTTTAATGCAAGTCCAACTGGAGTGTAAGTAGTTGCTTGGGTATTAGAAGCAACTAAATCCAAACTCAAAGGATCCGTACCAAAATAAACATCAAAGCCAGTTGTAGCACCGCCACCTGTTGACCATGAGATGTTAGAAGTAAGTGATACTTCAGTTGCATTGTTTGAAGGAACTAAGTTAGTGGCACATTCAGGTGCAGCATTTGCATCTACACAAGAAACAGCAGCTTCCCATCCTTCAAATTGGAATGAATCATCGGATTCGAAAACAAGAGTCAAAGATCCATCTACGGCAGATGAAACAACTGTAAATGGAGCTAGTACACCTTGATAGTTTCCTATCAGTGGCGAAGCAGCACTGTTACCGTTGTAAATCATCAAAGAATCATATTCTTCTTCAGTATCAAATACTGAAAAGTCGATTTGGATTAGTGAATTCGGAGATGATGGTGTTAGTGTTAACGTGAAAAGCTCGTTAGCACTATAATCCGCACCAATTCCTTCAGCATCATAGAAGTTTCCTTGACAAACTGTTAAAGAACCATTTTGCATCAAAATATCAGTAGATACAACTGGAGTAACAGCAAAGCTACTTACAACACATCCAGTTGCAGATCCAACTTCATTCGTTGGAACTATTTGCCAGTAATAAGTTGTACCACCAACCAATCCAGTTGGAGCATAACTTGTTGTTGTTTGAGTGCTAACAAGAGCCAAACTCAAAGGATCAGTTCCAAAATAAACTTGATATCCTGTTGGAATGCCTGTGCCTGCTTCCCATGTAAGTGTTACATCGTCAGCTACATCAGTCGCATCATTTGCTGGTAATGTATTTATTGCGCATCCCGGGGCAACAGCTTGTGTAATACAAGTGATGTTAGCAGCCCAACCTGCAGAGAAATTATCTGTCTCATCAGAAATAAACACAAAAGTCAATGCTCCATCTGCCGCAGAAGAAGTGAACGGACCAGGAAGTTCAGTTCCAGAATAGAAACCGATAACGTTGTCTACATTGTCTGGATCAGAACCGTTGACAACAACAAGAGCATCAAATCCAAACTCTACATCAAAAGAAGTGAACTCAACACTTACTAGGTCTCCTGCATTTTCAGGAACGAAAGTAAAATTGTTCAAGGTGTTTGGTGCATAATCACCATTCAATCCACCGTCATCGTAGAAAGTTGAACCACAAGCAGAGATTGTATCAGTGGTCATAAGGATCTCCTGGTTTGGAGTCGTTGAGAACTGAAGAACAGAACAATCTAATGCACTGCCTGAATTGTTTGCAGGTACGATTTGCCAGAAATATGTAGTGTTTAGCGCAAGTGTAGCTGGTTGGTATGAAGTGCCTAAAAAGTTATCCTCTACCAAAGTCAAGTTCTGAGCATCAGAACCAAAATAGACATCATAGTTAAGTGGAGCTCCACCGCCTGATGACCAAGAGATTGTTGGATTTGAAGTAACACCAGTTGCATTGTCTGCTGGAGAGAAATCAACAGCACAATTTGGTGCTACATTATTGTCCACACAAGTTACTTGAGCTGACCAACCAGTACTAGTTACTTGGAAATCTGAAACAAATGTGAAAGTTAAAGCACCATCTGGAGAATCAGAAGTGATTGTAAATGGAACAACTACTGAATTCCCTCCCAAAGAACTAACTGGAGTTCCCAAGTTGCTTGTACCATTATAAACAGCAAGTAGGTCAAATCCTGGATCAGTGCTAAACTGATTGAAAGTTACACTAACCAAACTACCTGGTGTTTCAGGTAAAATTGTCAATGTTAATGTTTCACCGTTATTGTAATCGTTATCAGCTGCGCCGGAATCATAGAAAGTTGCGTTACAAGCTGTAACCGTTCCATTTTGCATTAGAATAATATTCTGCGGAGCATCTTCAGTTGTGAAACTTAAGATTGCACAATCAGTTGCAGAACCATTTGCATTCTTAGATACAACTTGATAGTAATATGTAGTTGCATTGAGAAGCGTTGGTAAATCAAATGATGTTCCCACCACATCAGCTTGAAGTAAAGCTGGAGTTGTTGAAGTTCCAAAATAAACATCATATGCTGAAGCGTTTCCAGTTCCTGCTGTCCAAGAAAGATTGGCTTCAACTGAAACGTTAGTTGCGGCATCTGCAGGGGAAAGTGCTGTAGCACAACCTGGAGCGGATCCCGAAGGAACGCAACTTAATGTTGCTGACCAACCAGCAGTGTTAAGAATGTCATCCGACAAGAACGCAAAAGTCAACGCACCTTGAGGGTTTGTTGCTGTTATGGTTCCTGGAGAATCTGTTCCTAAATAAACACCAACGATAGTTCCGTTTTCGTCGATACCATCTAGAATAACCAATGCATCGAAACCAGCTTCAAGTTCAAAGCTATTGAAAGCAACCTGAACGGCAGAATTCAATTGGTCTGGGAAGATGGTTAAAAGAAGCGTATCGTTATTAAAGTAATTTCCATTAACACCACCAGCATCTGTGAATGTTCCGCTGCAAGTGTTGATTACGCCATTGGCCATTAAGATAACATCGCTATTGTCTGCAGTTGTCAATGAGCGAACCGGACAACCAGTGGCACTACCTGCTGAATTGGAAGGAATTACTTTGTAGAAGTATTCTGTGCTAGGAAGAAGAGCTCCTGGATCGTATGTTGTTGCAGTCTGGTTGTCAGAAACCAAACTTGGGATAGCATTGGTACCAAAATAGACATCATAAGAAGATGGCTGACCTAAACCTGCAATCCAAGTTATCTGTTGATCTAAAGAGACATTTTGAGCAGCGTCTGAAAGATTATATGATTCAGCACAAGCTGGTACTTCAGATTGAACTGCTTCGAAATTAACTCTGAAATATCGAATGGTTCCAACATCTCCTGAAAAATCATCACATACACGTAATCTCCAAATTCCATTCGCTGAACCGCCATCATTGAAATCTGCAAGATTGCCTTCAGGAATAAACGAGCCAATGAAAGGAGCCGTTCCACCATTAACTGGCGTAGAAGCTGTCATTGTAAATCTTGCAAATTGAGTACAATTATCAAGTTGGTAGAAACCGAAATCAGCTCCTGAACCACCGTTGTCCGTTGAAAGTTCTACAACTTGACCATCAGGACCTTGAAGAAAGATATCCAAATCAGCAGCCATTGCATGGTCGATGATGATATCTACAGATTGAATTAGGTGATTTGTTCCTAGCACACCTAAACCTGAGGCAGTAACTGAAGCAAGTGTGTTGTTAGGACAAGCATTGTCTTGAATAGAAGTTGAGATTCCGCAAGCAGTAGAGAAACTTAAATCTGTTGGTGGGCCTGGAGGGTCAGAAGGGAATACAACAGCATAGTCTTCAGCTTCGCCAAATTGATATGTTGCACAAGGATCCATGTTTGCACCTGATACAGGAATAGTAAAAGCAGATCTGATTCTTAATCTAGTTTCACCTGCGACAACAACTGCTGGAGTTGTAAATGTAATCTGTCCAGTAGCTCCTGCACCAACTTGAATTTGATCAAGCAATTCTGTTTCAGAGAATTCAAGATTCTGGTCGTAGTCGATCCAAGCAGCAATATTTTCCCCAAAATCAGGATTATTTTGAACCGAAATAGTATAAGTTGTAGAAGCGGAAAGTTGCGTAGACAGGTTTGTGTAGTCGTTGTATGAAGCTCCAGAAGCAGACCCTGTGTTTGGATTCGAAATTGATCCTAACGTAAAGCTATTAATGAAATCTCCGTTAACTGTACCTGATGAATAATTGGGAATGCAATATTCGCTTCCTGAACCTGCAGAAATTAGCGTTACTACGATTTCGCCACATTCGTTTGTACTGATCGTAGAAACACAAGTATTGCCAGGACCAGTTTTATCAAGCAAAATTCTGTAATTACCAGTTGTTGCAGGAGTAAAATCTAACTGAGCTCTAGTGCCGCAGAAATCATCATTAAAGCCTAATGAGGCACCGCCGCTGTTTGAATAAACAGTTAATCTTGTATCTACAATATCTGTACTTCCGCACGAAGAGATGCGATAAGTACTTCCTGCTTGCATGTTGTTTAGGAGGTAATACTCACCCGCATAAATACATACTTCGGAACCTACAGAAGCACCAATTGTAGTTGGAGCGCTGTAATCAAAAAAGAGCACGTTATCATTTGAGCATTGAGCTTGAGCTCTATTCCCTAATGAAAAAACGGCAAGTAGCGTCAGTGTGATCAGTTGTAAAATCTTTTTCATCGTGTCGTCTTGTGGTTTGTACATATATATGTATGTCAACTTACCGGTTAGAAGTGTTAGGTCTCTTCAAATTGCCTTTTTTCAGTTGGCCCTCTTTGAGATGTTTTTGATATAGGTCTGGGTTCTCGCCCATCCACTTAGCTTTTGCCAATTGGTAATTTTTTTCATCTGAGGCTGGATTACCAGTAGCAATAAATTTTGGGTAATTAGGCAAATCAACAATTGTGATTTCACGCTGACCGATAACCGGCTTTTGTTTTTGAACCACTGGAGAAATTCCCGCTTTCTTTCCTTCAACTTTTTGTTTTGAAGTTGATGATGATTTAGAAGTAACATTTGTTGACTTCTTCAAAGTTGAATTTCTCTGTTGCTCCTTTTGCTGCCATTTCTGCACATCTTTTTGATGCTGTTTGATGTCAGCCTCAGGATTTCCTGTGGATTTAAGATTAGGATAAGGAGCTGGTTGTGATCCTGAAGCTGTCTTGCTTTGGGCAAAACTCAGCACAGGAATCATCAGCAAAAGGCTGAAAACCAGTACAAGCTGAATGCGTAAACGCTGTTTCATAGAGATGTAAGGATGTTAGAAATGACAATTGACGGGCATAGTACTTATGCATCCGAGCAAAAATATTGATTTCTTTCGCATAAAAAAATCTTTACTGAAAAAAGATAAAAGTGTTAAGGCGTTGATAATGTTGCTATTACTCAATATGCTATTCACAAAGTATGAACAAATCTTCGTTAATCATTACATAAGAGGGGAATTATCCTCCCAAGTTACCTCGATCTGAAATTTTGAGAACGAGTATAAACAGTTTAATATCAAAAAACAGAAATAACCAATTTAACCGAATACCATTATCTTTGCGGCCCTCTAAAACGAGATAACAATAACATGGACAGGAATTCAGTCATTGGTTTACTTCTGATCGGTTTAATTATGGTCGGTTCTACTTACCTTTTAAAATCGGATGAACCAGCAAAAGCGCCGAAACAGGTAAAAACAGAAAAGGTTGCTCCAGAAACTAAAAAAGCTGAACCTAAAACCAACCAATCTTCCTCTTCAATTGAAACATCAAATTCAAAAAGTGGTGTTTTCGTTACCACTGAAGAAAAAGCCAACCAGACATTTACCCTTGAAAATGAAGTCCTTAAGGCTACTTTCAATGCTATTGGAGGATCCCCTACTTCGGTAACACTAAAGAATTACACTACTTGGGAGAAAAAAGAGCTAGAGTTATTCAGAAACAACACCTTAGTTTTTGATATTCCAGCCAAAGGACTTGATATTACCAATCAAGATTTAGTTTTTGAAAAATCCACTTCATCAAACGCCAACAATTTAATCCTGCAAGCTAAAGGTACAGACGGGAGTATTATTGAAATGAATTGGAATCTTAAGTCCAATTCATATTTGGTTGACTTACAAACCAAATTCAGTCTTCAGCCAGGTCTTCTAAATACAAATCAAAAAAGCTTACATGTTGAGTGGACTCAAGCAGCGCCAGGTAAAGAAAAGAACAGAAGCAATGAAAGCGATAATTCAACAGTTTATTATCAGCTTTCGGCCGAAGATGAAGTTGATAAGTTGAATCCAATTGGATTCGATAGCCTTGCATTCGAAGGTGGAGTTAAGTGGGTTGGCTTTAAACAGCAGTTTTTTACAAGTGTTATGATACCTAAATCTGAAATCAAACCTGGGTCAATGATTTCAACGCGCACGCCAAACGAACAAGAAGACTATAAAAGATTCAATGCGAATATGAATCTTGCTTTTGATCCAGGTGCTGGACAAGCTGCTGAATTTCAATTTTATTTTGGCCCAAATCAGTTTCAAACGCTAAAAGAAGCTGGTCATGATTTGCAAAAACAGATTCCATTGGGCTGGGGAATTTTTGGTTGGGTAAATAAATTGTTGGTTATTCCTGTATTCAATTGGCTAGATGGATACAATTTAAACTATGGAATTATCATCCTTTTGCTAACCTTAATTATCAAATCGATTCTCTTTCCCTTTCAATATAAATCATATTTATCTCAGGCTAAAATGAGGGTGTTAAAACCAGAAATTGATGAGCTGAATAAGAAATTTGAAAATGATGAACCTATGAAGAAACAGCAAGCGCTAATGGGGCTTTACAAAGAGGCTGGAGTAAATCCTTTGGGAGGATGTCTTCCTTTGTTATTGCAGCTACCTATTTTGCTTGCGTTGTTCAATTTTTTCCCAAATGCTATAGAGCTTCGTCAACAATCATTTTTATGGGCAGATGATTTATCTACTTACGATTCAATCCTCACTTTGCCTTTCAGTATTCCTGCTTATGGCGATCACGTGAGTTTGTTCGCCTTGTTGATGACAATTTCAACCATCATTTACACAATGATGAACAATCAACTTTCTGGCGCAAATGCACAGATGCCGCAATTGAAGTGGATGATGTACCTGATGCCAGTAATCTTTTTATTCGTACTAAATAGTTATGCATCAGGCTTGAATTATTATTATTTTCTTGCCAACGTTATCACCTTTGGACAGCAATTTGCGTTTACAAGATTTGTTGATGAGAAAAAGATTCATGCGAAAATTCAAGCCAACAAGAACAAACCTGTCGTAAAAAAACAGTCCTCGTTTCAGCAAAAGCTAGAAGAAATGGCACGCAAAAGAGGCTATCAACAACCAGGTAAAAAATAGTCGTTTACATTCTCGACACCTTGTCGATAGATTCGTGGCTGCCAAAAATAACCAGTAAGTCGTTTTCGATTATTTCAAGTTCCTCCGCGGGATTGGCCATAATATTAGCGCCTCGTTTCACCGCTAAAACTGAAATACCGTAAACGGATCTCATATTAAGTTCAGATATTTTCTGATTTGCAAAGGGCGAGTTGGCTCTTATTCGTACAGTAATAATTTCTGTATCAGAGATTTCTAATCGATAATCTTGAAGCCCTTGTTGTTCATAACGAATGGTTCTTTCCATATCGTAATTCAACTGCCTCAACTTTACAATAAAATCATCAATCTCGTTTCTTGTCACTAAATACCTACTTAGAACTCTTGTTACAACTTCGACTGAAATCTCAAATTGCTCACTAATTATTTCATTAGCACCGGCATCAAATAATTTTACGAAATCTGCGGTTTTTCTTGATGTTGAAATCACATGGCATTGTGGAGCTAACTTTCGAATCGCAATAACAATTGCCTGAACTTCTAAAGGGTTGCTTATCGTGATAACGACCATTCTAGCCTGAGCGATCCCAACATGCTTTAAAATCTGAGCATTTGTTGCATTTCCATAAACTACTTGAGTTCCTCTTTTATTCTTTGAAGAAAGTACAATTTCTGGATCAGAGTCTAATGCTATAAATGGGATTTTAGCCATCTTAATAACCTTGCTTATATTCTTTCCAATTTCATTATAACCTATGATTACTAAATGATCCTTAAGCTTTGGTTCATTGATGTTTGGTTTAATACTCGATTGAATAAGTCCTGGAAATTTTTTCCTTAAATTTTCACTCATAAATAACTTATTGAGCCAATAGGAAAAACGATCGGATTTTTCAATAAAGTATGGAGTTAAACCCATAGATAAAACTGAAATAGATAGAAACAATTGATAGTTTCGATTGCTCAGCAAGTTCAACTCAATAACACTTCCAGCCAAGATGAATGAGAACTCCCCTACTTGGCAAATAAACAATCCTGATAAAAATGCAACACGTGCATTGTTTCCGGTGAGAAAAACTGCTAAACCTCCAACTAGCATCTTAATACAAAGAATCAAAATTGTTCCGAATACAATTATCAGGGGATTGGCAAAAATAAAATCGAGATCTACCAGCAAGCCTATAGAGATGAAAAAAAAGCTGGTAAAAACTTCCCTAAAAGGCAGGATAGTTGAAAATGCCTCGTGACTATATTCTGATTCTGAAATAACCAATCCTGCTAAAAACGCACCCAAGGAAAGAGACAATCCCATTTCAGCAGTAAGCCAAGCAACAGATAAACAAACCACCAAAACAGTCATTAAAAAAAGTTCGGTTGATTTACTTTTAGCTACTGCGAAAAGCAACTTTGGCATGATTACTCTTGCTAGGTAAAGTACTATTACTACTGTTAAAAGCGCTTTTAAAATTGTAATGAAAAATTTCAGATCTATTCCACCTGAATCAGGAGCAAAATATGGTATAAGCAACATAACAGGAATTACTGCCATATCTTGAAAAATAAGAATGGCCATAGTAGACCTTCCTTGAGGACTATGCACTCTACCCATATCTTGCAGCACTTTAAGCACAATGGCAGTTGAGCTAAAAGAAAATAATAAACCTAACATTACTGCCTCCATTCCTCCAATACCACTTAGCTTAGTAAGAAGCCCCGCAATGATGGTGGTACCCGCAACTTGGATTAATCCACCAAGAAAAACCTGCCTGCGGATTCTGATTAAGTCTTTCAGTGAAAATTCAATCCCAATGCTAAACAAAAGAAAGATGATTCCTATTTCTGCAAACATTGAAAGATCATCCTTGCTTTGGGTGAGATGCAATGCATCAGGCCCCGCAAGCACACCTGTAAGAAGAAAGCCAAGAACAGATGGGATTTTGAATTTGCTACATACAAGTAATACAATGACAGCCAATCCAAAGATTATGCTTATATCATATATTATCTCAGGTACTGCTCCTACTGCTAACATTTGACAATATTAAGGAAACCGCTGAACCAAGTAAAACTTAAACCAATGTATAATTATTCAAGGATGCGTGTATTTTTGCTCAATCAATAATTGAAATGAAAAGAATCATTTTTACCGACCAAGCTCCTTCACCGATTGGCCCATACAGCCAAGCTGTTCTCTTTAGTAATACGCTTTATGTAAGCGGTCAAATCGCATTGGATCCTAAAACAGGCGAGTTGAATATGTCAACACTTGACCAAGAAACAGAACAAGTAATGCAGAACCTAAAAGCGATATTAAACGCTGCTGGCGCAGACTTTTCTGGTGTATTGAAAACAACAATTTTTTTGTCGGATATGAGATTTTTTAAAGATGTAAATGCGATCTATGGTCGTTACTTTTCAGAAAATCCTCCAGCACGCGAAACTGTTCAAGTAGCTGGCTTGCCGCTTGGAGTCAATGTTGAAATTTCTGTTATTGCGGTAATAGTTTAAAATGGATGCGAAAAAGGCATTTGGCTGGGCTGGCATTTTAGGCGCTAGCTCTGTTTTAGTTTTGGCGCTAGCGGCCCATGCACTCGAAACCAAATTAGATTCATCACAATTAAACGCAGTAAAAACGGCAGGGAATATTCAGCTTTTTCATTCTGTTGCATTACTTGGACTCGGGGCATCATCGGAAAAAACAATGGTTCAATTGGGAAATGCAATAAAAATCATGTTGATTGGAACATGTCTTTTTTCATTTTCGATTTATCTTATCATGTTTAAAGGCGTTTCAGGCTTTGAATTTCTAAGATTGATTTGGCCTGTAACCCCAATTGGTGGAATTGTACTTATGTTTTCATGGGTTATGATATTTGTCAAAAGCAGAAAGCTTGGGAAAGCAAATTAAATTGATTAACCGTCTTGAATTCCTCATGCAGGAAATTGCTGATATACAGTCAGCATCGTCCTTGCTGCAATGGGATCAGGAAACATACATGCCAGCTGGTTCTTCAAGTTTCAGAGCAAGGCAAATCGCTACACTTTCGGGAATAGCTTATGACAAGTTCACATCAGGTGAAATATCTAATCTTGTTAGTGGACTCTTGCAATTGGAATTACTCGATCCATTATACCGTAGGTCTTTGTTAAGGATTAGAAAAGACTTGGATCGAAAAGAGAAATTGAACCGCAACTTCGTTGAAAAACTTTCTCAATCAACTTCAACTGCTTATCAATACTGGGAAAAAGCAAGGCAATCGAACGACTTCAATTTGTTTTCTTCTCATCTAAATACCCTTGTTCAACTTAAGAAGGAAGAATGCGGACTCATCGGATATGAAGATCATCCTTATGATGTTTTATTGGATGAGTATGAACCAGGAATGAAGAAGATTAGATTGGACGAGATTTTCTCCAATCTATTGCCGCAATTGCGTGAACTACTGGATCGAATAAAAAACACGCCACATCAGCCAAATGATAAGTTTTTGCATGGGCAATTTGATTCAAAAGCCCAATGGGAAATGGGGATGAAAATACTCAGTGAAATTGGATATGATTTCAACCGTGGAAGACAAGACATTTCAACGCATCCATTTACAATAACAACAAGTCCCGATGACGTACGCATCACTACAAGAATTTCTGAAAACAATATTCAAGAAATGCTCTGGTCTTGTTTACACGAAGCTGGCCATGCGATTTACGAGCAAGGCTTGTCGGCTAAGGACTATGGGTTTCCCGGTTCAGAAGCTGCATCGTTAGGGATCCATGAATCTCAATCAAGGCTTTGGGAGAATCAGATTGGTCGAGAACTTCCATTTTGGAAAGCGCATTATCCATTCATTCAGCAAAGCTTTCCACATGAATTTAACTCAATCGGATTAAACGAATTTTACAAAGCTATCAACCTGGTTGAGCCTGGATTCATAAGGACAAATTCAGATGAATTAACTTACCATTTCCATATATATATTCGATTTAAGCTTGAGTGTCTATTGATAGAAGACAAACTTCAAGTAACTGATTTGGAGGATGCTTGGAATTCGCTATACCAAGAATATTTAGGTATAACGCCAAAAAATTGTATGGAAGGAATTTTACAAGATGTACACTGGTCGCATGGTAGTTTTGGCTATTTCCCAACCTATAGTTTAGGGAGTTTGTATGCTGCTCAATTTTACAATTCAGCAGTGGAACAAATGCCAAATCTAGAGAACCAATTGGCGGAAGGCGATACGGCACAATTGCTGCAATGGCTTAAAAAGAATATCTATGAAAAAGGACGGATTTATGATTCTGAAGAAATCTGTACAATGGCTACAGGATCAGGATTAAATCCAAACATTTTCATGAGTTACCTCAACAAGAAATACCAATCAGTTTACCAATTTTAACCAATTATGAAACTTCGGATCAAATTCTCTGCAATTGCAGTAGCTAGTGTATTCTTTTTTATAGCATTTTTCATGGCTTGCAAAAAGCAACCAGCTAAATCTGCATCCAAAGCGCCTCAAGAAAAAGTAGATTCAAAACCTACCGAAGTAGTTGAAAAAAAATCCCAAGTTGATGAAACAAAAATCCCATCTAATGAAAATAAAATAAAAGAAGAAAACAAAAAGGTCGAATCTGGTGATAAAATAAGTGAAGATCTTCCAGAACGATTGCTTGTTTCGTTTTACAGTATTGGTGGTGGAATAGATTTGAAAAGCGCACAATTATTTGATAATTTCATTGCAGCTTACAAGACAAGTCAAGGCAAATCAGTTACTTATGAAAGGGTACCTTGGGGCCGAGAAGGAGAATTAGATTACTGTATTTTATTTGATGGAATGAGCTCAACTGATCTAAATGCATTTATAGAATTGGCAAAAGTGAAGGTTTCAGATTGTAAAATGGTTCATTTTAAGATTGATGGAGAGTGCAAGCGCAAGAGGTAGATCCACGTATTCTCGTAGTTGATAAAATTTAGATACATTCTTGGTAATATTCTATTTAGAAATGACCGTCAGTTTGATGGGAATGTTAATTTTGTTGCTCCAAAAATCAACATTCCCTAATCAATCTTCTCTATGCAATTTACAGGCATAAAAGGCAATCATGATACGTTAGCAGCTATCGGACTTGCCGAAATCGGCGTTGCTCACTGGAATTTAAGTCCAGCAGAGTTGGTCGAAGAAACTCTCCTTGACGGAGAAGGAACTCTTACAGACACGGGGGCTTTAGCAATCGACACAGGAGAATTTACTGGTCGTTCTCCCAAAGACAAATTCGTGGTTTACGATGAAACTACCAAGGATTCTGTTTGGTGGGGTGATGTGAATAATCGGTTTGAGTCGGAAGCTTTCGACAAACTTTACAACAGGGTTTGTGCTTATCTGAATGGCAGCGAGGTATACGTTAGAGACAGTTTTGCATGCGCTGATCCAGAATATCGACTTAATATTAGGGTAATAACTGAATATTCTTGGTCAAATCTTTTTGCACACAATTTATTTCTTCGTCCGAATGCATCTGAAATAGCTGAATTCAAACCTGAATGGCATATTGTGAATGCGCCAGGGTTTAAAGCGAATCCAGAAATTGATGGGACGCGTCAGCACAACTTTACCATCATCAATTTTACCAAAAAAATCATATTAATTGGAGGGAGCGGGTATACAGGGGAAATTAAAAAAGGAATTTTCTCTGTCTTAAATTATGTCCTTCCACATGAGAAAGGTGTATTGTCGATGCATTGCTCAGCCAATGTTGGCAAAAACAATGATACTGCCATATTTTTTGGACTAAGTGGAACTGGAAAAACAACACTTTCTGCAGACCCTGAACGTAGATTAATTGGTGACGATGAGCACGGTTGGTCGGCTAATTCAGTATTTAACTTTGAAGGAGGTTGTTATGCTAAATGCATTGATCTTTCTCAAGAGAAAGAGCCACAAATTTTCAATGCAATTCGTTTTGGTGCCTTGCTAGAGAACACCAATTATTTCGAGGGTACAAGAAATGTTGATTATACAAATATTTCAAAAACAGAGAACACCCGCGTTGCCTATCCGATTTATCTGATCGACAATATTATGGAGCCATCTGTTGGAGATGTTCCAAAGAATATATTCTTTCTTACTGCTGATGCGTTTGGCGTTTTACCTCCGATTTCGCGCTTAACACCAGAACAAGCAATGTATCATTTCATTTCAGGATATACTGCTAAAGTTGCTGGAACTGAAGTTGGCATTACCGAGCCTCAGGTTACTTTTTCTGCATGTTTTGGTAAGGCATTTCTTCCACTCCACCCAACCCGTTATGCAGAGTTATTGGGTAAAAAGCTCAAAGAAAACAAGGTAAATGTTTGGTTGGTAAACACAGGATGGTGCGGCGGTCCTTATGGGATTGGTAGCAGAATTAAATTGAAATACACAAGATCTTTGATTACTGCCGCTTTAACTGGCGAACTTGATCATGTTGATTATATTCAAACTCCATTTTTTGGGTTAAATACCCCAGTAAGCTGTCCGGATGTTCCACCGGAATTATTGTACCCAAGAAATGCTTGGCCAAATAAGGATATGTTTGATCAAAAAGCTTCAGAATTAGCAGAGAAATTCGTGAAGAATTTTGAGCAATATGCAGATTTTGCTAATGAAGAGATCAAAGCTGCATCACCAAGAATTATTGCAGCTCAGGTTTAATCAATCGAAATAAAATGAAGAAGCCCTGGCGAATTTAATATTCACCAGGGCTTTATTTTTTTAGGCTTTTAGCCGCTTCAGGCTACTTGAAAATCTGATTTAGCATTTGATTCTAAGTGCTTGATTCCAGCCTTTATAAATGACAAAAACAAAGGATGAGGATTATCTACTGTGCTTTTGTATTCAGGGTGAAATTGCACACCTAAGAACCATGGATGATCTTGTAATTCTACAATTTCAACAAGTTTATTGTCTGGATTGATACCTGATGCTTTCATGCCAGCAGCTTCGAAATCCTTCAAATAAATGTTATTGAATTCGTAGCGATGCCGGTGTCGTTCAGATATTTGAGACTTTCCATAAATACTTTTCGCAAGACTGCCATCCAAGACTTCGCAAGAATATGCACCAAGGCGCATAGTTCCACCTTTGTTGGTAATAACCTTTTGACCTTCTTGCAAATGGATCACGGGGTATTTGGTTTCTGGGGCCATTTCCGTGGAGTGGGCGTCGGAAAAGCCTAAAACGTTTCTAGCAAATTCGATCACAGCACACTGCATGCCCAAACAAATACCGAAAAATGGAATCTTATTTTCTCTAGCAAATCGTATTGCTGTGATTTTTCCTTCGATTCCACGTTCACCAAATCCAGGAGCTACAAGCACACCTGCTAAGCCATTAAAATGCTCTGATACATTATTAACATCTACTTCTTCAGAATGAATCCAACGAACTTGAACCTGACATTCATGCGCAGCACCAGCGTGAATAAAGGCTTCAGCAATCGACTTGTAGGCATCCTTTAGTTCAATGTACTTTCCAATAATACCGATTTCTATGTGATTTTTAGGATGACGTAGTCGGAATAGGAAATCTTTCCAAGCAACTAAATCGGGCGCAGACTGAGCGGGCATGGATAGTTTTTTCAAAACCACGATGTCTAACGCTTCCTTTTCCATCAACAAAGGCACATCATAAATAGATGCTGCATCCATCGATTCAATTACGGAATCTTCACTCACATTGCAGAACAAACCGATTTTACGTTTAAGTTCTTTGCTTAATTCGTGTTCAGTGCGACAAACCAATATGTCGGGTTGTACACCTTGCTCAAGAAACATTTTTACACTGTGTTGGGTAGGCTTGGTTTTAAGCTCACCAGCAGCAGAGAGAAATGGGATAAGCGTGAGATGTATTACGAGGCAATCTTGAGATCCAAGTTCGAGTTTTAACTGTCGAATCGATTCGATGTATGGAAGTGATTCTATATCACCAACAGTTCCACCGATTTCGGTGAGTACAAATTCGTAGCGACCTGATTCTCCGAGAAGTTTCATTCGGCGCTTGATTTCGTCGGTAATATGCGGAATAATCTGAACGGTTTTCCCGAGATAATCTCCTCTACGTTCTTTTTCGATCACCTGCTTGTAAATGCGACCTGTTGTCACATTGTTGGCCTGAGAAGTGGGAACATTCAGAAAACGCTCATAATGACCAAGGTCGAGGTCGGTTTCTGCACCGTCTTCTGTGACGTAGCATTCACCGTGCTCATAAGGGTTGAGCGTTCCTGGATCGACGTTGATATACGGATCGAATTTCTGGATTGTAACCGAGTAGCCTCTGGCTTGCAATAGCTTAGCCAGTGATGCAGAGATAATACCCTTACCGAGAGAGGAGGCTACCCCACCGGTTACGAAAATGTATTTGGCGGGAGATGGCATGATTGTCCTGAAAAGTTTGCCAAAGCTAAGAAAAATCAAGGCTTTTGTTTGCTTTGAACTTCTTTAATCAGGAATAAATTTGATTTTTAGGTAATCTTGGAATGTTGAGAAGTTCGTAATCAGGCTGCACGCTTGTCTTTAACCTGTGGATACTTTCTAAACCAACTCTTGATTTTCATCTCAATAACACCAATTACGGCTTCTCTAAAAATCTTACCTGACATCTTTGAATGCCCATCTGTACGGTCGTAGAATATAATCGGAACTTCAACAATGTTGAATCCACATTTCCATGCAGTAAACTTCATTTCGATTTGAAATGCATAGCCCATGAATTTAATTTGTTCGAGTTCAATGGTTTCTAAAACAATTCTACGGTAGCATTTGAAACCAGCTGTAGTATCTCTAATAGCCATACCCGTAATTTGGCGCACATAGGCTGATGCGTAATATGACATCAGAACGCGCTTCATAGGCCAGTTCACAACATTAACTCCTGTTATGTAACGAGACCCAACTGCGACATCTGCGCCCTTATTTGCGCAGGCATCATACAGTCTTTCCAAATCATCTGGATTGTGCGAAAAATCGCAATCCATTTCAAATATGAACTGATAATCTTTACCTAATGCCCAATTAAAACCATGGATGTAGGCAGTTCCTAATCCCAATTTTCCTTTGCGCTCTTCCATATGAAGCTTACCCGAATATTCTGGCATGAGCGACTTCACTATTGCAGCGGTGCCATCAGGAGATCCATCATCAATTATTAATACATGGAAAAGTTTTGGCAAGGAAAATACCTTGTGGATCATCTTTTCGATGTTCTCCTTTTCGTTGTAAGTAGGAATTATAACTAAACTGTCGGACAAATCTGAAGCTTTTGGGGGCACAAAAATAATTGAAAAATCGATGATCCAATCAACGATATTAAAGCCTTACTGATTGTGTTTAAAGGCTTTCACCTCATTGATGAAATGGCGTACCTTGTTAGGATCAGTATCTGGGTACAAACCATGACCTAGGTTGGCTATATGAGGAGTTCCTGAGAACGCTTCAAGCATTGTTTTTACACCTAAAGAAATTGTTTCTTCATCGGCATAAAGCAAACATGGATCTGCATTGCCTTGCAGCGTTTTGTTTGCTCCAATTTGAGCTCTAGCTTGACGAATATCAGTGTGCCAATCTAGGCCTATCGTGCGACAAGGTAAGTTGGCCATTTCTGGAATTGCATAGAAGGCACCTTTTGCAAAAACAGTAACTGGAACTTCGGTGATTGCCTCACAAATTTTTCGAATGTAACGCATCGAAAATTCCCGGTATTGACCGGGTCCGAGGATCCCCGCCCAAGAATCAAACAATTGAACCATATCAGCACCAGCTTCGATTTGTGCCTTTAAATAGGCAATCGTAGAATCGGCGATCATATCTAAAAGCTTGTGCGAAAATGCGGGATCAGTATATAGAATTTTTCTGGCAACAGAAAAAGTTTTAGACCCAGAACCTTCGGTCATGTAGGCGAAGATCGTCCATGGAGCACCTGCAAATCCAATCAAAGGAACGCGGCCATTGAGGTTCTTTTTTGTGAGGCTGATGGCATCTGTTACAAATTTCAAATCTGCGTAAGGATCAGCCACACGAATTCCTTTCAATTCGGCTTCGTTGCGCACAGTTTGCGGGAAGAACGGCCCTTTACTTTCGATCATTTGATAAGCGCATCCCATCGCTTGAGGAATCACCAAAATGTCGGAAAAAATAATTGCTGCATCAACACCAAGGAGATCAACTGGTTGAATAGTAACTTCTGCGGCAAATTCGGGCGTTTCAACAAGTTCAATAAAGCCAGAGAGTTTTGAACGCACTTCCCGATATTCCGGTAGGATTCTGCCGGCCTGACGCATTAGCCAGATTGGACTTCTTTCTGTTATTTCGCCATTAGCGGCGCGCAATACGATATCGTTTTGTAGTTTCATCATGGTTGGTTAAACTTCGCCCAAAGGACGATCAAAGAGAAATCTATCGGCCCATTCACGGATACAGCCTTGGCCTCCGGGTTTCGACAGAATTACATCGGCTTCAGCTTTAACGGCATCCAGTGCATCCGCCGGACAGGCACTAAAACCTACAATTCGGAGGATTGGAAGATCATTCACATCATCGCCGATGAAGGCTGTTTGATCGAATGTAATACCCAGTTCGGTGCACCATTCTGCAAGGACTTCATTCTTAGGACGATTTCCAGCGTAAACACGGGCTATATTGAGTAGTTCGGCACGCTTCTGAATGAGTTTTATATTTATCCCGTGGCTGATGATGCCAGTTTCGTAACCTGCATTTCTAAGGGCACGAATGGCTAGTCCGTCGCGGGCATTGAACTTTTTCATTTCATCGCCACTTTCGGTGTAGTACATCCCGGCATCAGTCATCACGCCATCGACGTCGAAAATGATCAACTTGAGATTCTTTGGCCGTAGATACAAATCTTCTAAACGAGATTCGAATAACTTCCCCACAGGAATACCCGAAATGGCGGATATTTTAACAAGATCTTCAGCATTGAATGCGCCGCCGATTGAAATAGAGTTCAAGCGTTCCTGGTCTGGAAAACTGGCCAATTCACTTTTTAAAAACCGAAGATTCTCGTAGAAATACATTTGTTAGATTATTTGGCGTCCAACAGCAGCGGCAATTGGATGCAATGTTTTTACTAAAGCACGAAATTGATCGTGATCAAGTTGTTGCGACGCGTCCGACAAAGCTTTTACTGGAGTTGGGTGGACCTCAACAAGTAAACCGTCAACACCCATCGCTGTGCATGCTCTCGCCAAATCAGGCACACCGTAAGCATAGCCCATGGCATGACTAGGATCTAGAATTACTGGAAGATTTGTGTATTCTTTCAAATAAGCAGCGCCGCACAGATCAAGTGTGAATCGTGTTTTGGTTTCGAACGTTCGAATTCCACGTTCACAAAGGATTACATTCGGATTTCCGCCAGAAAGGATGAACTCTGCGCATTGCACAAATTCTTGAACCGTTGAGCCAAAACCTCGCTTAAGCAAAATGGGCTTCTGCGTTTTTCCACAGCGTTTCAGCAAGCCATGATCATACATAGATTTTGCTCCAATTTGAATTACATCGGCATACTCGATAACATCCTCAACATGCGTGGCGTCGCGCACTTCGGTAACTACAGTGAGTCCGTATTTTTCACGAACTGCGGCGAGCATTTGCAAACCTTCTATTCCAAGGCCTTGAAAAGTATAAGGCGAAGTTCTCGGTTTGAAGGCGCCTGCGCGGATATTTTTGATCCCCAATTCGGTGAGCAATTGTGCTGATTGCTCGAGTTGCTCTGTTGATTCGGCAGAGCAAGGACCAGCGATTAGCACTGTGTTTCCAGAATTTCCACCTATCACTGTAGAGCCCCAAGATACTTCACGAACCTCATTTCGGTAAGTTTTGGATGCGAGTTGAATGTCGGTATCGGTAGCCCAAGAGCCAGTTACATATTGACTAATGGTATCGGGCACTTGTTTTACTGCAGCAGGAAGTACGAAAACCAAGGAATCAAACTGCTTGAACCATGCGGCTTTGTGCGTAGCTGCAAGCTGGTTGATTTGGTCGTCGGAAAGATTATTTTGAAGATGTAAGATCATTTTCTGGAATTTGGATAAAGAAACTTCCGGTGATTTTCAAATGTTCATTCACTGCGAAAACATAGCGAGGAACTTGATTCATGGAAGAAATCGTTTTTTTCAGGGTACTAATTTTCAGTGATTGGTCTACAAAAAGAGCATCACCACTGAGTTCTGCAAATGTACTGATCTGTTCGATGTTCGATTGCCATTCGGACAAATGACTAATTTCTGATAATTCACCCGTTGAATGAATCCACCATGAAAGGGCATTTACGCCGAACGACTTTTCGTAAACGGTAAAAATCTCCGTGCCCTCCGCCATCACATCTTGGATTGTCCAGCTGGTTTCTTCTTGTTGGTGAAGTAAATCAACGGATTGTTTTATGGTTTCATTGCTGAAAAGATAAGATCCCGAAACAATAGTTCGGATACCCATCAATCGGAGGACAGAGGCCACTTCATGGTTCACGCCACCATCAACCGTCATCGGAATTTCAGGATACATCTCGCGGTAGCGGATGATATTGGCAAAATGCTCGGGTTTGAATTTTCCACCACTTTTTCCGGGTGTGGTCAACATAATCAATATAGAAGCTGCTTCCTTGCGGTAAACCGAGAATAATTTAGGCGATGTAGAAGCCAAAACTGCTATGCCTATTTTTCCTTTTAGGTCTTGAGGAATAAAAAGTGGTTTCTCTAAATTTTCAAGTTGAAGATGAATTTCTGGTATTTCAGACACTCGAATAAGCTCCCAATAATTTTCGGGTGAAGAGGTAATTAAATGAAGATCGAAAGGCTTTTTCGTGAGTTGCCTTAAATGATTTGCAAAACGGAAGATTTCATCACTTTCAATACTGTCGAGATGGTATGCATCTACTCCAGCTTGATCGAGCTGTGTTACTATCCTCGGCAGGGAATCTGGTTGAACTGAAGCTACGGAAGCGGTAATGCGCATGAAGAAAAATAGAGCATCGCGGAGTTGCGCTGGGCGGTAAAATTAGACCATTTAGGCTGATTGAAAAAATTCCGCTAGGTTTGCAGCCCAATTTCAAATTAAACTGAATGAACCGTGTTGCGAAAAGGCTAATGGTGCTCAGTGAGTCTGAAACCCTTGCGATGGCTCGCCGCAGCAGGGAATTAAAGGCTCAAGGCAAGGATGTAATTAGCTTAAGTATCGGTGAGCCGGACTACGATACGCCAGACTTTTTGAAAGCGTCGGCAATCCGGGCCATTAATGAAAACTACACCCATTACACGCCTGTTGCAGGTTTTGCAGAATTGCGCGAAGCTGCTTCGGTAAAATTTAAGCGCGACAATAGGATCGACTATAAACCTGAGCAAATTGTAGTTTCAACAGGAGCTAAACAATCTATTGCGAATGCTATTCTGAGTTTAGTAGATGTGGGCGACGAAGTTTTGTTGCCTGCGCCTTATTGGGTAAGTTATATCGAGATGATTCGTTTGGCGGGAGGAATCCCCAAAGTTGTGTACGCTGGAATTGATCATGATTTCAAGATCAATCCAGAGATGTTAAAGGAACACATTACAGAGAAAACGCGGATGATTGTTTTCAGTTCTCCGTGCAATCCAACAGGTTCGGTTTATAGTCATGATGAGTTGAAAAATCTGGCTTCTTTTTTCTCTAAATTTTCTGAATTGTTAATTATTTCGGATGAGATTTATGAGCACATTCGATTTGGAGAGAAACATACATCTATTGCCTCATTTCCAGAAGTTTACGATCGAACAATTACTGTAAACGGTTTGTCGAAGTGTTTCGCAATGACAGGTTGGAGATTAGGTTACATTGGCGCTCCGAAATGGATTGCGGATGCTTGCGATAAGTTTCAAGGACAGATTACTTCTGGAACTTGCTCGATTTCACAGCGCGTAGCGATTGATGCACTTTTAGCAGATCCTGAAGTTGTGCAATCGATGGTAGAAGGATTTCACAAGCGGAGAGATTTGATGTTTAGCTTATTGAAGGAGATCAAAGGATTGAAAGTGAATCTTCCACAAGGTGCTTTTTACTTTTTCCCTGATGTGAGTGCATTCTTAGGAAAAACTGTTGATGGACATCACATTGGGAACACACAAGATCTCACCATGTATTTACTGAATACGCATCTATTGGCAACTGTGAGCGGAGAAGCCTTTGGTTGCGATAAATCGATTCGTTTATCTTACGCAACATCGGAAGATCTTATCATTGAATCTGCAAAACGATTAAAAGCCGGATTGGAAGCTATTGGTGCATGAAACGTGAAGAAATTATCCAGCTGTTTGAGCGTTTCAACGGGATGAAAATCTTAGTTGTTGGCGATGTAATGGTGGATAGTTACGTTTGGGGAAAAGTTGATCGCATTTCGCCCGAAGCACCTGTTCCGGTGGTGAGTGTAAAAAAGTTGGAGAAACGATTAGGAGGAGCCGCCAACGTTGCATTGAATTTGAAGGCGATGGGCGCTGAACCTGTGCTTTTATCATGTGTAGGAAGCGATCGTTCGGCCATAGAATTTTTCGATTTGTTGAAAGAACAACAACTCCGATCGGATGGGATTGTATCCTTGAACAGAAGCACAACCGTTAAAACCAGAATACTTGGAAACGCGCATCATTTGCTTCGGGTAGATGAAGAAGATGACTCTGAATTAAGCACTTCCGACAGCAAACAAATCTTGGTTCAATTTATTCGTTTACTTAACCAAGAAAAGTTCGATGCTCTGATCTTTGAAGATTACGACAAAGGGTTACTCACAGAAGAGCTGATTGCCGAAATAACGGAACAATGTATTGGAAAAAAAATCCCAGTAGCGGTTGATCCAAAGAAGAGAAATTTCGCACATTACAAACGGGTTGATTTGTTTAAACCGAATTTGAAAGAGATCAAAGAAGGATTGAAAATATCTGTGAATCCCAAAGAAAGAGAATCGTTACGCAATGCTGACATTGAATTGCGAAAATTACTGGGACACAATATTTCTTTGATCACACTATCGGAAGAAGGTGTTTATGTTTCGGATTCAATATCCGACAATAAAATCGCTGCTCACCTAAGAAATATAACAGATGTAAGTGGGGCTGGCGATACGGTGATTAGTGTTGCAACGCTTTGCATGGCAGCTGGTATTTCGAAAGATGCATTGGCTGCATTTTCGAACCTTGCAGGCGGATTGGCATGTGAAAAAATTGGGGTTATACCTGTAGACAAAGCACAACTACTGGAAGAAATACTTCGCTTGTCATAATCATCCAAGACGCAACAAATTAGGATAAACGCTGTTTCAGAACGCATGGAAGTTAAACCTTATCAGGAAGAAACCGGAAAGAAAGAGCAAATCGAAAAAATGTTCGATTCAATATCTGGACGTTACGATTTCCTAAACCGATTTTTGTCGCTTGGAATAGATATTTATTGGAGAAAATTGATGGTCAATCGGTTGAAAGCATTAAAACCGAAAACCATTTTGGATATCGCAACTGGAACTGCTGATGTGGCCATTGCGATGAGAAAAATAGGGCCTGAGAAAATAGTCGGGCTTGATCTCTCTGAAGGGATGCTTGAAATTGGTCGCGAAAAAGTAAGCAAGAGAGGCTTAGGTGATTTGATCCAATTGGTAAAAGGTGATTCAGAGCACTTGCCGTATTCGGAAAATGCCTTTGAGGCAGTTACCGTGGCATTTGGTGTTCGGAATTTTGAAAATCTATTGCTGGGCCTTTCAGAAATGAACCGTGTACTAAAGCCTGGAGGCAAAGTGGTAATCCTTGAATTTTCAAGGCCAAGGATTTTTCCAGTAAAGCAGTTATATGACTTTTATTTCCGGTATTTTTGCCCTTGGTGGGGAAGACTAATTTCTAAAGACGATTCTGCTTATCGATATTTATACGAGTCTGTGAATGCATTTCCAGAAGGTGAGAGTTTTCTAGAAGTTGCAAAGCAGTCTGGTTTCAGAGAAATAAAAGCAGAACGCGTAACCTTTGGTATCGTAAGTTTGTACACCGGAGTGAAATAATATTCATAAAAAGCACGTTGAAACAGACATTTACCAAGCTAGTGAATCGAGTTCCACATATTTTTGTTTTTCTGTTTATGCTCAGCATTTTGAGCGCAACAAAACTTGGTGCACAGCACAAACGTCAGATATTAAATCTGCCTAACTACGACAGGCAGATCGTTCACTTTGGGTTTATATTGGGTGTGAACACCTTAAATTTTACTGCCAAGCCGATTGAGGATATTCGATCTTTAGACAGCTTGATGACGGTAACTCCGCAAAAGGCAAGCGGATTTTCGCTTGGCATCGTTTCGAACCTGCATTTGGGTGATAATTTGGATTTTAGATTCCTTCCAACTCTTTCATTTGGCGAAAGATCTCTTGTGTATCAAATAAAAAATTTAGCTGCAGATTCAATTTATGAAAGAACAAAGCCAGTTGAATCCACTTTATTAGAATTCCCATTGATGATGAAATTCAAATCTCAGCGTCATGGTAATTACAGAGCTTATGTATTAGGTGGATTTAAGCCAACTTTAGATTTAGCATCTCAGGATAAGGTTGATTCTAGAGGAGAAAAACTCTTGAAATTGAAGCGCAACGATTACCATTACGAAATCGGAATGGGCTTCGATTTTTATTCGCAGTACTTTAAGTTTTCTCCTGAACTCAAGTTGGCTTTTGGAATGCGGAACCTGATAATCCCTGAAGGAAATATCTACACCTCAGGAATAGATAGACTCACATCAAGAGCTATTTATTTGTCG
Organism: Flavobacteriales bacterium; assembly: GCA_040403315.1. Classification (GTDB taxonomy): domain Bacteria; phylum Bacteroidota; class Bacteroidia; order M30B66; family M30B66; genus CAMCXT01. The sequence goes on along the minus strand of JBBAKX010000008.1, from coordinate 49,982 downwards.
TTTACATTCGAATAAACTCACATGCAGAGAGAACTTCAACTGGCAGTTCCTCCTGAAGCGGGATTTGATTCAGAAAACCTGAATCAATATTTGCGAAAACACTTGATGTTGAGCGAAGAGCAAAAATTACAAGTTAATCTGCACCGCAGAAGTATTGATGCTCGAGGTCGACAAGTAAAAGTAAATATTACAGCAACTGCCTGGGTTGATGAGCATCCAACACCAATTGCAAAACAATTTCCAGAATATCCAGACGTACGCTTAAAGCAAGCAGTAATAGTTGTAGGTGCAGGTCCGGCTGGAATGTTTGCTGCCTTGAAATTAATTGAGATTGGGCTCAAACCAATCATCTTTGAACGTGGCAAAGATGTTCGTGCGAGAAGAAGAGATTTAGCGGCTATCAATCGTGAACACATCGTAAATCCTGATAGCAACTATTGTTTCGGGGAAGGAGGAGCTGGAACTTACTCCGACGGTAAGCTTTACACGCGATCGAACAAACGGGGCGACATTGCTGGGGTGCTCAATACCTTTTTTGCCCACGGTGCAGTTGAAGAAATTTTAGTCGATTCACATCCACATATTGGTACCAATAAGCTTCCCGGTATCATTGTAAGTATGAGGGAAACTATTCAACGTTGTGGCGGAGAAGTTCATTTCAACAGCCGTGTAGAGGACTTTCATTTTGCGGGGGGCAAACTTTCTGGAATTAGCATTTCAGGAGGTGCAAAAATTCCATGTAGAGCAGCAATATTGGCCACAGGGCATTCTGCAAGAGATATATACGAACTTTTACATCACAAAAAATTCTTGTTAGAATTTAAGCCTTATGCATTAGGCGTTCGAGCAGAACACCCGCAGCAGCTAATTGATCAGATCCAATACCATTGCGACAGCAGAGGCATTTACCTGCCGCCAGCATCATATTCGCTCGTTAATCAAGTGGACAACAGAGGCGTTTATTCGTTTTGTATGTGCCCTGGTGGAATTGTAGCTCCTTGTGCAACTGCACCTGGGGAGGTTGTTACCAACGGATGGTCACCATCGAAACGAAACAATCCATTTGCGAATTCAGGTATTGTGGTTGAAATTAAACCCGAAGATCTCAAGCAATTTGAGCACAGAGGCGCTTTGGCAGGGATGGATTTCCAACGATCGATTGAGCAAATTGCTTGGTTGGCTGGAGGAAAAACACAAACTGCACCAGCCCAACGTATGGTTGATTTTGTGCAACGAAAAACATCATCCAGCTTGCCTGAAAGTTCGTATCAACCGGGCATTAAATCGGTGAATCTGCATGAAGTAATGCCGAAAGCTGTGGCTGAAAGGTTGGCTAAAGCATTTGTTGGATTTGGTCAAAAAATGAAAGGCTATTACAGCAATGATGCAGTTCTACATGGAGTAGAATCGAGGACTTCCACACCGGTTCGAATCCCAAGAGATCAAGAAACATTGATGCATCCAGAAATCGAAGGGCTTTTCCCTTGCGGGGAAGGTGCAGGTTATGCTGGTGGAATTGTTTCTGCTGCTATGGATGGCCAAAAGTGCGCAGAGGCAGCATTCCGATATTTAAGCACCAATTTGTGAGCGAATTCAACCAAATTCCCTGGAGCATACTTCAAGCTCAGCGAGCCTTTTTTGATAAAGGAGAAACCCGAAAAGTAGCCTTTAGAAAAACTCAACTCAGAAGGCTTTTGCGATTGCTAATTAGGCATGAGCAGGAAATTCTTGATGCCTTGAAAAAGGACTTGAAAAAACATCCTTTTGAAGCGTTTAGCAGTGAAATAGGATTCCTTAAAGTGGAAATCAATGAAGCATTGAACAAAGTGCAAAAATGGTCGGCCAGAAAACGTGTTTCGACTCCATTTGTGCATTTCCCAGCGAGCAGTTATATCATTGCAGAACCACTAGGGCAGGTGCTGATCGTTAGTCCATGGAATTACCCAATCATGCTGGCATTGGCGCCTGCCGTGAATGCGATTGCTGCTGGAAATTGCGTGGTGTTAAAACCTTCAGAAATAACACCGAACTGTTCAACATTATTGAATAAATTGATTGCAGATTTTTTCGATCCTGAATTCTTTACGGTTATTGAAGGCGATGGACATGTTGTTTTGCCTGCAGTTTTGGAAAAGCAACGTTTTGATTATGTGTTCTTTACCGGCTCGGAAGCCACAGGAAAAATTATTTATAAACTTGCCGCAGAAAAACTTACGCCTGTTACTTTAGAATTGGGTGGAAAAAGTCCGTGCATTGTTGATGAAACAGCAGATATAGAGATTTCAGCCAAACGGATTGTGTGGTCGAAATTCTGGAATGCAGGCCAAACCTGCGTAGCTCCCGATTATTTGTTGGTACATGAAAGCCAAATGAACGAACTGATTGAGCAGATGAAACTGGCAATTGAGCAGTTTTTCGGGAAGGATTCAAAGCAAAGTGATTCTTTATCGAGGATCGTTTCCCTGCGCCATTTCGAGCGGTTGAAGCGGCTTCTGCTCGATGAACATGTTGAATTCGGTGGACGAAATGATGAAGCTACTTTGTGGATAGAACCTACCCTGCTCATCTCCAAAAGTTTAGAATCACCGGTGATGAAAGAAGAGATATTCGGCCCTATTCTTCCGATTTTATCTTTTAAGAATTTAGAGGAGGCTATGGATATCGTGCGAAAAATGCCAGATCCTTTGTCGCTTTATATTTACAGTAAATCGAAGAAAAACATTCAATTGATTGAAGAAAACCTCAGTTATGGAGGTGGCGTTGTGAATGGTGGATTAATTCATTTAGCGAATCCTAAACTTCCATTTGGTGGAGTTGGGCGCAGTGGCTTTGGAAGTTACCATGGAAAGTTTGGATTCGATACTTTCACTCACTACAAAGCGATGATGTTCAACAGTTTTTGGCCTGACATCCCGGTAAGATATGCTCCTTTTGGAAAATGGATGTGGGTACTGAAAAATCTAATGAAATAATTAAGATTCCCTCAACGATCTAATTCTGAGATCTATATCAGCCCGATCATACATTTGGAGTTCAAATTCCCCGGAAGGGAGATAAGGGCTTTTGTGCATCGATTCTATAAAATTCTCATGCGTCAATTTTTCTAAAAGCCCATGTAAATACGGTCTTTCGGGAATCAATTTCATTTCGTTGGCAAAAAAATGTAGAATGGGATCAAGGCATGAATTCCCTTCGATTAATCTGCCCAAATGTTGGAAGTATTGGGCTGGATTTGTAGCTGGATTTGTAGCTTTTATTTTGACAAGAACAATAGGAGTTCCTTTGGAAATGAGCCGACCAATAAGTCGATTTGCGTCTTTTCCGTGATCAAATCCCTTCACAGTGAATGCGAAATATTGCCCCCATTCAATCCAAGCCACATGAGGTGGAATATTCTGCAAGCCAGCGATCAAGAGATATCTAGCTGGCTCAATGGGCAGTTGAAAAGGCAGTAAGTTTTTGAGCACCATCGGGCGCATCAGATTTCGATAGTTCCTTGAAAAACTTCAGTAGCGGGACCAGAAAGAGTTACACCTGTAAAGTTGCCATCGATGGCTGAAAAGTGAACACGTAGTTCGCCTCCACGGGTGAATACACGGATGGGATTTTTGCTGAGTTTTCCTGAAAAATGACTTGCAATGGCTGACGCAGTTACTCCAGTTCCACATGAAAGCGTTTCTTCTTCAACGCCTCTTTCGTAGGTACGAACAGTGATCGAATCGAGGTGAATTTCAGCGAAGTTTACATTTACGCCATCCCGAAGGAATCTTTCAGAATTCCTCACCTTTCTGCCTTCATTGTTAACATCAACAGCTGCCGCATCATCAACAAACCGGACGAAATGAGGCGAGCCAGTATTGAGCAGCAGATCTTCATCGATTACTTCTGGTGTTTGAACGGGTTGCATTGACAGGCGCACCAAAACCTGATATTCTCCAATTTCTTCGATGGTAGCTTCATGCATTCCATCGTAAGCTTGAAATCTGAAATTGTACTTCCCTGGGCTTAGTTTGTGAGCAAAAGCAGCTGCACATCTTCCTCCATTTCCACACATAGAGCCTTCATATCCATCAGCATTGAAATAAATCATTCGAAAATCAAATTCAGATTCATTTCTAAAAAGGATCAGACCGTCGCCACCGATTCCAAATCGACGATTACAGAGTTTCTGAATCATTGCACTGTTTTGGCTATCGAAATGCTTCTGACGGTCGTCGACAATAATGAAATCATTTCCTGTAGCTTGAAACTTGAAAAACGGCAAAGTCATAAACGTAATTGTTTGATCGTATTTTCGTCGGTAATCCTTTGATAAGGCATAAACCGATCGGTTGGATAAAGTCTAAAAAAGAGTGATCCACTGCGAAGGATCAGCGTTCCATTAAAATCGAAAAGCTTGGTCATATCTTCAGGATCTAGTCCAAAACTTATAATCCCGTTTCGAATGAGTTTGAACCCTTTGAAATTCACAGGAGATTGCCAGAATTCGAGCCGAAAAATGCGTTCATCAGCGGTTTGTCCACCTTGAAATACATTCAACAAAGAGTCGGTTTTACTAGATTGATTTGGTTTCCCAATAACAGAAGCTTCAATTGTGATGCTTTTTAGCAGTTCATCGCGGCGAACTACAATTTCTTCGTTGCTGTTTGAAAGTGCGACCGAAGTATCAATAATACTTGGAGCAACGAAAGTGGAATCAGCAAATAATCCTTCTTCAGAGGTAGATGGATTGATAGCTGCAGTGGAGGGTTTATTGGTTTTTAACGAACGGGGTTCGACTTGGTTGGTTAAGTCGACGAGTGTATCAGTGGAAGACTTGTCTGCATCAGAACCAAACAGTCGTGAAGGACTGAAATCGTTCATGATTAAAAACACAATTCCAATTGCGGCCAGCATGCCGAACAGAATTCCGCTTAAAAAAGAACCAGGAGTCCGCATGAATCCATAAAAATTGTTAAAAATCAGGTCCTTCAACAACAGAATTTGAGGAGGTCCGTTTCGGCTACAAACCTAAGTCATTTTAGGATGCAGCCGCTTCAATTTAAACAACTCAGTTAACACAAGAGTGTTCATGAAGAACTGAAAAAATGGCAGGGCATAATTTTTGAGAATCCAAAATCTTAGTCAATTAATCCCCTTTTATGAAAAAAATCCTGTCTTCATTGCTCATTGCATGCCTAGGCGGTTTTGCAGCTTTGAGTTTAAACCACTTTGTTTATCAAAACAACACTTCAGAAAAAAGCCGACTAATTCAGGAAAGAATTCCTGTAAAATTGACAGCTGGAAATGGTTCACAAATGTCATCTGCGCCAGATTTTACGCAGTCGGCTGAAATGTCGGTTCATGGCGTAGTTCATATTAAAACGCTTGTATCAGGAAACCGGAATTACGATCCATTTTTCGATTATTTTTTCGGGAATCCTTACCGCAATTCACCGAATCAACCTACTGCATCAGGTTCAGGTGTAATTATTTCAGAAGATGGCTATATCATAACGAACAATCACGTGATAGCCAATGCAGAAAAAGTTGAAGTAGTATTGAACGACAAGCGAGAGTATCAAGCTACTGTAATTGGTCGCGACCCCAATACCGATTTAGCTTTGTTAAAAGTCGATGCGAAAGGGCTTCCCTTCATTTATTATGGAAATTCTGATGATGTGAAAGTTGGAGAATGGGCCCTGGCAGTGGGAAATCCATTTAGTTTAACATCGACCGTTACTGCTGGTATTATTAGCGCGAAGGGGCGAAATATCAATATCCTGAACGAGAAATTTGCAATTGAATCATTTATTCAAACTGATGCAGCCGTAAATCCTGGAAACAGCGGAGGTGCTTTGGTAAATGCAAAAGGTGAATTGATTGGAATAAATTCAGCCATTGCCTCAAACACAGGATCATATTCAGGTTATTCCTTTGCGATTCCAGTGAATATCGTTAGAAAAGTAGTTGCCGATTTGTTAGAATATGGTGACGTTCAGCGCGCGTTTATAGGCGTTGTACTAGAAGATTTAGATGCAAAACTCGCATCTAAAAAGGGTATCGAGAACATAAAAGGAGTTTACGTAGCAGGTTTAAATGCTGGAGGAGCTGCAGAAGAGGCGGGCATTCAACAAGGAGATGTAATTTTAAAGATTCAAGATGCTGTAGTGAACAATCTACCTGAATTGCAGGAGCAGATTGGACGTTATCGCCCAGGAGATAAAGTTGATCTCACAGTGAATCGCGGAGGATCTGTAAAAGTGATTCCTTTAGTCTTGAAAAATAAAAATGGAGACACCCGATTAATTCGATATACAGAATCAGTAGCAAACGAACTTGGTGCTGAGTTCATGGCGCCGAGTGACAAAGAAAAAAGTTCGCTTCGTTTTGAAAAAGGATTGAAGGTAGCGAAACTCAAAGAAGGTAAACTTAAGCGAATTGGCATTCGTGAAGGTTTTATTATCACTCATATTGGCGACAAAGCGGTAGATTCAATTGAAGATTTAACCAACGCGTTAAAATCGGAACGTAGAGGAATGTTGATTGAAGGGATTTATCCAAATGGCACTCGCGCTTATTATGGATTAGGAATTTAATAAGTAATCAACAAATTCGTGAAGGTCTTTCTGAAAAATATCCAGAAAGACCTTTTTTTTGTGATCGATTGGGAGTGTAAATTGCTAATTTCACGACGCAATATTTAAAGCCCTTTCATATGTCACAAAACGGTTCGGGAGTACTTCCAAACAATTACGAAACTGAGTTACAAGAGTGGATTCAGGACGAAAAAGCTGCCATTGAACTGATACACATCGTTGGTCAGTTATGGTTCGAAAAAAGCATCGAATTGGTAATTTTCCGTAATCAGTTGGTAGACAGAAGTGCAAGTGAAATCCTAAACCTTCACAATTACGCAAGAACAATTGTTGGCCGACCGATTGCGATTCAAGATACGATCGTTTTGGCACGTGAAATCTTCAACAAAGAGATTGCTCCTTCAAGAATTGATATCGGTCGTTTGGCAACAGAATGGCTTAACGAAAAGGCGCTTTACCCTTCATCGGTTGAATTCATCAACGATAAACTTTCAGCATTTCTTGGCAACGACAAACGTGTATTAACTCCTAAAGATGTTGTGCTTTATGGATTTGGTCGAATTGGCCGAATTGCAGCTCGTGAAATCATTGCGCAAGCAGGAAAAGGAGAGCAACTTCGTTTACGTGCAATTGTTACACGAAGCAATTCGGATGAAGACATTACCAAGAGAGCTGCATTGCTTCGTACTGATTCTGTTCACGGTCCTTTCCCAGGAACTATCATTGAAGATCTTGAGAATAAGGCGTTGATTATTAACGGCCATACAGTTAAAATGATCGCTGCTTCTGATCCTGCTATGGTTGACTACCATGCATATGGAATTGAAAATGCGTTATTGATCGACAATACAGGTGTAACCCGCGACAGAAAAGGCTTATCGGAGCATTTAAAATCACAAGGAATTTCAAAAGTGTTGCTGACTGCTCCAGGCAAAGGCGATATTCCGAACATCGTTTATGGAGTAAATCAGTCGTCGGCTGACAAAGACAACGAAACAATTTTCTCAGCTGCATCATGCACTACTAATGCTATTGTGCCGGTTTTGAAAGTGATTCAGAAAAATTTAGGCATTGTAAGTGGGCACATCGAAACTATTCACGCTTATACCAACGACCAAAACTTGTTGGACAATTACCACAAGAAATACCGCCGTGGTCGTGCTGCAGCATTAAACATGGTTATTACAGAAACCGGTGCAGGAAGTGCCGTTTCTAAAGTTATTCCTGAGCTAGCTGGGAAATTAACTTCTAATGCAGTGCGTGTTCCAGTGCCGAATGTTTCTTTGGCAATTTTGAACCTTAAAATTGAATCAGCAACATCGAAAGATGACCTCAACAGTTTACTTCGCAATGCTGCATTAAAAGGCGATTTGGTTGAACAGATTCAATTTTCGATGTCGCAGGAACTAGTTTCCTCTGATCTTGTAGGCAACTCATGTGCATCGATTGTAGATAGCCCTGCCACCATTGTTTCTGACGACAACAAATCGATTGTATTGTATGTTTGGTACGACAATGAATATGGCTATACCCGTCAGGTTGTTCGTTTTGCGAAATACTTGGCTGAAGTAATTCGTCTTACCTACTATTAATCTGTAAAGAATAACTCACAAAAAGGGCTGCTTTGAATGTTTCAGAGCAGCCCTTTTTCTTTGGAACTTGATTGAAGTTAGTCTAGCAATGAAGCAATGATTTTCTCCACTGAAATTCCTTCAGCTTCAGCTTTGTAATTTCTAATAATACGGTGACGAAGGATTGCAGTTGCGACAGCATTCACATCTTCAATATCTGGGGAGTATTTTCCTCGGATGGCTGCATGGCATTTTGCACCAAGAACCAAGAACTGAGAGGCACGTGGACCAGCACCCCAAGCGAGATACTTCTTCACCATTTCTGTTGCGTGACCTGAATTGGCTCGGGTTTTTACGGCAAGCTTCACTGCATATTCAAGTACATTGTCTGATACCGGAATTCTGCGCACAAGATCTTGGTAAAACAAGATTTCATCAGAAGAAAGAATTGATCTTAGTTCAATTTGCTCATCCGAAGTTGTGCTTTTCACTACTCGAATTTCATCCTCCAAGGAAGGATAATCGACCCAAATATTGAACATAAAACGGTCGAGTTGAGCTTCAGGAAGCGGGTAGGTTCCTTCCTGCTCAATTGGATTTTGGGTTGCTAAAACGAAAAAAGGCTTACCAAGCTCGTAACGCTTACCAGCAGCAGTGATTGCTTTTTCTTGCATAGCTTCAAGAAGTGCGGCTTGCGTTTTAGGAGGTGTACGATTGATCTCATCCGCCAAAATGATATTCGCGAACAAAGGGCCTTTAATGAACTTGAACTGTCGATTTTCATCCAAAATTTCTGTTCCAACGATATCCGAAGGCATCAAATCGGGCGTAAACTGGATTCGGTTGTAATCTAAACCGAGCACTTTTGAAATGGTGGTTACAAGCAATGTTTTAGCCAAACCAGGCACTCCCACAAGTAAACAGTGACCTCTGCTGAAGATTGAAATGATAACATCTTTTACTACATCATCTTGCCCAATAACCACTTTGCCGATTTCGGCATTCAGGCGAATGTAAGCATCCTTTAGTCCGTTTATAGCTTCCACATCGGAAGCAAATTTCTGTTGCATATCTTTAGATGATATTGAATTTATTGGGTTTTCCAGTCGTTAGCGAAATCACATTCGTTAAACATCGGATCAATACGAACATAAAATGATTTACGTTTCCTAGCGATCCAATCTTGGACTCTTTTTTCACGTTTCTCGTTTTCTGCGGCCGCCATAATCTTCTGGTAGTCGTCGTCCAAATTGGCCACGTGTGGTTTAGTTCTAGAGCGGAGCATCACTATTCGGTAGGCTTCCTTTTTTTCACCTGCACGAACCAAAACCGGATCAGAAATTTCACCTTCTTTGAGTTTATCGACAACAAAGAAAAGACTCTGATCCATTTGAGAAATCTCGAAAAATGTTGATCCAGAAGCTGAATTCACCATAACGCCTCCGTTGTTTTTGGATTCAGCATCATCGGAATATTTGTTGGCAGCATCTTCGAAACTAATGTTACCTAGTCGAACTTCACGCAATACACTATCGAGTTGTATTCGAGCTTTATCGAGATCAGTAGCGGATGCTTTGGGTGATAATAGGATATGGCGGACATTGATGGTTTCGCCTCTTCTTTCAATCAGTTGGATAATATGAAACCCATACATCGATTCGATAACTGGGGAAATCTCCTTGCCTTTGAGTTCAAAAGCGGCTGCTTCAAATTCAGGCACAAGGTCTCCCCTACCAACAAATCCAAGTTCTCCGCCTTTGGCAGCGGAACCAACATCTTCGGAGTAGAAAGCTGCCATGGAAGAAAAACTTTTTCCGTCTAGAATTTTCTGGCGGATATCGGATAATTCCTTTCGAACTCTTTCCTTTTCGGCGATGTTTATTGGTGGTTTTCTAAGGATTTGCGCAACTTGAATTTCACTTTCAATAAATGGAAGACTGTCTTTAGGGATTTTGTTGTAGAACTCCTTTACCTCCGCTGGAGACACTTTGATTTCACCGGCCAGTTTGGATTGCATTTGCTGAACGAGGAGTTGTTCTCTGATTCGATCTTTGAAGTCGTCTTTGATTTGAGTGATCGACTTGCCAAGATATTTTTCCAATTCTTCAACCGAACCAATTTGATTCACGAAGAATCTAATTTTCTTGTCTAATTCTTGATCAACCTGTGCATCTGTAACTTCGATACTGTCTTTTTCTGCTTGATTAAGCAGTAATTTCTGAAGGATGATATCCTCAAGAATAGTGCATTTCAGGCTTGTATCAACAACACCGTTTTGTGCTTGAATTTGTTGAATCTGTGCTTGTAACTCAGAGTAAAGTATTGGCTTTTCACCCACAACAGCAATAATTTTATCAATCATTACATTGGAAGGCTGAGCATTCAATTGCCCAGAAACCAGCATTATCAAAGCTGCGAGGGTAAAGATATTAACGTGTAACTTGTAGAATTTCAAAGTCTTTTTCATTAAGTGCATCATTGTAAACATCTCGCTGCATTTGTTCTACAAGCTTGATTTTACGCTTATTAAGGATGATATTCCGGATGTTTCCCTTTTCGTAACTGAGCGGTGCGCTGCTCTCTTTAACCAAGAATCCGGTAACCGAAACAAAGTAACGGTAATCTTTATCTTTTATGTCGAGCGATCTTTGATTTCGATTGAATTTTTCAATTGAGTAATCAGTAATTGGTATTTCCTTGAGCACATCATCGAAGAGAAGCCAATTTGCGTCATCAAGCAAGTAATTGACTGCATACATCTTGCAGTATTGTTCGAGTTTATTGCGATCGGATGCAACTGTGCTATTGAACCATTTTCCTGCCTTATCGCCATTTGGAGAACTTACGGGCAACTTGATGTAACGAAGCCTAATAATGTTACTTTTCAACTCAAAGTTTGCAGGATTGCTTTTGTAATAGGCTTCGATCTCCGTTTCTGAAACAATAGTATCCAGCTTTTGACGCACCAATTCGCGTTCGTATGCATAAATCAGCAACGAAGCTCTGTAGTCTTCGATTTGCTGGTTGACATCTTTTTGCTCTTCGGTAAGATTGTTTTCTGCCCTTTTCAGGACGAGATTTCTGCGAATCCATTGGTCTATATACTCCTGAGCAATTTGAGCGCTGTCTTTGGGTAATAAACCATAGGGAACGGCCCGAATTACCTCCGACTTATACAAATACTTATCGTACACCTTTGCTACGGCATCTTTAGATGCATCGTTTCCACCGCAAGCACCGATGAAAAAAGCAATACTGATGAGGATAAATAGTGGGAATCGCATTGGGGAACGAAACTACAAAGAAACAAGGATGCAGAAAAAAGCCCGGATGAAAAAAATCCAACCGGGCTTTCGTTAAATTTCGATTCTGATTACTTGATGGAATTGAAAATTTCTTTGTTTACTTCCACTTTGTATTTTGCACGAAGCTCTTTTATCCAATCTTGCTCCAAAGAAGTTTGGTAATCGGCGGTGATCAATCCACGCGCTTCAGAAAGTGATTTCGGCATTGGTTCCATCACTTTTTTGTACTCGATGAATGTTACAGTTCCATCGGCATTTACCTTATTTTCTGAGACGCCAACTTTCCAAGTTTGTGCATCAATTAGTTCATTATCGCCTTTAGAATAAACGCCTTCTTCGATTTGAAGATTCAACAACGAAATTTCATTGATTGCTTTGGTAATGTCGTCGTTAGTGTAGCCTTTCTTCGAACGTTTTTCAATCATTTTACGTGTTTTCGAGGCAACTTTTACATCCTTAATTTTGTAGATGATTGCGTCTGTGCGTTCGCCCCACATGTATTTTGCGCGGTTTTGATCGTGGAAGTTTTTCAATCCTGAGCTATCACGAATGGCTTTCGACCATACATTTTCATCAGTGATTTCGAAAAGTAGAATTCCATCGCGGTATTCGTTCATCAACAATCGGAAATCAGGATATTTTTGTTCTAATCTTGCATCTTCGTAGTTGATGATTTTATCAATCTTATAACCATCGTAAGCCTTGCGAATCAAACCTTCAACGGTTGATTCTTTGGGCTGTTTTGTTTGATTGTCAACTAAAAATTTAGCGAAGTCGGCTTGAGTATAAATTTCAGTGCCAATAGAAAATAGTTTTTTGGTAAGGCCAGCCACCGTTGCATTCGACCATTTTCCATTGATATACGAAGTGTCTATTTTCAAAATTAATTCATCTAAAGATTTAGGATCTTCTGTGAAATTGTTTTCTTTCTTCACTCTAGCGATAACAGTATTGCGGCTTACTTGAGAACGTGAATCCTTTGTAATTTTTTGTTTCAATTCTGCTTTTACTTCATCAAAAGTTTGTATGCCTTTGCGATCGAGGCGCTTGATGATGTGCCAACCATATGGCGAACGAATAGGTTCAGAAATCAGGTTATTCTCTTTTAGTTCGAATGCAGCTTTTTCAAATTCAGGAACCATTTTACCAGTTCCAAACCATGGAAGCTGACCACCCGTTTTCCCAGAAGTACGATCGTCGGAGAAATTCTGAGCCAATACGCCAAAATCTTCACCGTTACGAGCTTTTGCAAGTAGTTCTTCTATCTTCTTTTTGCTTGAAGCTACAACCGAGTCGGGAGCACCATCAGCAATTTTCACCATGATGTGAGCTGCTTTTACTTGTCCTTGAGCGTCACGCATATCTGTTACTTTAAGGATATGGTATCCAAAACGGGTGCGAACGGGGAAAGTAATTTGGCCAATCGAAGTACTGTAAGCAGCATTTTCGAATGGATAAACCATCATCATTGAAGTAAAATAGCCAAGATCTCCGCCATTTTGCTGTCCTGATGGGTCGTCGGAATTCTGACGAGCTAAATCGGCAAAGTTTTCACCTTTGATTAATCTATTTCGAATTGACAAAGCCTTGTTGTAAGCTGCAAGGGTATCTTTCGGTGTTGGATCTGTTCCAAGTTTAATCAGGATATGACTTGCACGAACGTCTTTTTTCATGCGTTCGTAAGCTTCTTCAATAAGCTTTTCATTCACGTCTTTATCCGACAAGTAGGGTTGAGCCAATTGACGACGGTAACCTTTCAATTCGTTGATAAAAGCTTTGGTGGTGTCTTTCCCAACAACCTTTGCAGCCTTTACTTTCAACTTAAAGTTTATGAACAACTCCAAGTAGTCTTCAAGCGCTTTGCGGTCATTTGGACTGTCTTTCGGGTTGTTTTTTCGGTAAATGCTTTCGAATTCACTTTTAGTTACCTCATCTCCACCAACGGTAAGAAGAACAGGATCAACAATTTCTATCTGAGGCGGAGGCGAGGCAATAACTGTAGGAACAGTGTTCTTTTTCCCTGCAGCAGGTTTCTTTCCTGCGGTCTGGGCTACAAGTGTAGAGCAGGCCATGATGAGCCCAAGACCCAAAATACTGAATTTACGATACATATCTTTTATTAAGAGCGTGCGAAATTAGCAGAAGACCAGCATTTAACAAAACAAATTTTAGTTTAATCATGAACCAAATAGATCCATTCGTTACCTAGCTCATGGTGTTTTTAAGAAAAAAATAACGATATATTTGCGCACACACCCTTCTGAATTGCAATGGAAACTGGCGATGGAATCATTGACTTTACCGAGAAATTACCCGGAAAAGTCAATTCAACAGAACAAGAAAGAAACAATAGAATCATCAATTCTTCGGTTGCCTACATGGCTTCAGTCGCAATTGTGTTTATCTCCTTTTATCTTGTAACAGCAGTTTTTGCAAAGCGTAACAACCTATTCTACAAACTCTATTTTTTCAAAGTTGAATTTACCCAAGATTATTCACTTTGGGAAACTGCGCCTGTATTAAAGACATTTTCTTCAGGCCCAATTTTTTGTTTAGTTGCTGGTTTGATAGCATTTGCAATACAGCGACTTTACAGAAAGAGGCCCGGTATGTTAAAATTATTCTGGCTTTGGTTAGGCATTCACTATATCAATTTTTTTGCTGTTCAATTGGTATTGATGCCGATAAAAGCGAACTCGCAGGGTATTAATGCTTCTTATTTAGGAATTGTTGCCGACTACATGTACGTTGAAGATTTCACCAAATTGATTTTTTCAATTTTAGCTTCCTTATTGTTGATTTATCTAGGCTTTTTTGCTGCTAAACCATTCATTCAAATCACCAACAGTACGAACCATATCAACAAAAATGAAAACAGGATCGTTTACCTTTTTCAAACTGTTTTGTTGCCATATCTCATTTGTTCAGGAATAACCATGATCTATTTCAGCGATGGATCATTTATTCTCAATTTGGCGAGCGTGAGTACCATGTTAATCATGATCATCTCATTGTTTATAAATGGCATGAAAAACAGGATGATCATGATCTATCGACTGCCAGAAACTGGTCAGATAGAAAACAAGTTTCTTATTGTGCTTTCGTCTGTGTTGATTCTGATGAAAATCTTTCTCAACAACGGTATTCGGTTTTAATTCCGAATCGATTTTATCCTAGAATTATCTACTTGAATAATTTGGAGCCTCTCGGGTAACGGTTACGTCGTGCGGATGACTTTCGCGAACGCCTGCTGAAGTAATTCGTATGAATTTCTTGGTTTGTAAAGCTGTAATGTCTTTTGCTCCGCAGTAACCCATACCAGCGCGCAAGCCACCTACAAACTGATATAGAACCTCACTCAATGTTCCTTTGAAAGGCACTTGACCAACGATGCCTTCAGGTACGAGTTTCTTGATGTCATCTTCTGCATCTTGGAAATAGCGATCCTTCGAACCAGTTTGCATAGCTTCGATAGATCCCATACCGCGATAAGATTTGAACTTTCGTCCTTCGTAAATTATCGTTTCTCCCGGAGATTCCTCTGTTCCAGCGAACAATGAACCTGCCATGATACTTGAAGCACCGCCTGCTAAAGCTTTTACTAAATCGCCCGAAAATCGGATGCCTCCATCTGCAATAACGGGAACTCCCGATCCTTTCAAAGCATGCGCTACATCTACCACAGCGGTAAACTGAGGAACGCCAACACCAGCAATTACGCGGGTTGTGCAAATAGAGCCTGGTCCGATTCCTACTTTAACAGCATCTGCACCTGCTTCAACGAGCATCAATGCTGCTTCTGGAGTGGCAATATTCCCAACAACAACCTGTAAGTCGGGCCACTTGGTTTTTACGTTCTTCAGCATTTGAACTACGCCTTTCGAATGCCCGTGCGCTGTATCGATAATAATTGCATCAACACCGGCATTTTTCAACGCTTCTATCCTTTCGAGTGTATCGGCTGTAACACCAACGGCAGCGGCAACACGGAGGCGGCCAAAATCATCTTTGCAGGCATTCGGTCGTAGCTTATTTTTAATGATGTCTTTGTAAGTGATCAATCCAACCAATCGATAATCTGAATCTACTACTGGCAACTTTTCAATTTTATAATCTTGCAGCATTGCCTCTGCTTTGGTAAGATTCGTTTCTGTAGTTGTGATCAAGTGCTCTGAAGTCATCACCTCACGCACTGGTTTATTGAAATGCTTTTCGAATCGAAGATCTCTGTTGGTAATGATTCCGACTAGTTTTCTTTGTTCATCAACAACTGGAATTCCACCGATTTTGTATTCCTTCATGAGGGCAAGTGCATCGGAAACTACAGCGGTTTCTGATAAAACTACTGGATCGATGATCATGCCGCTTTCGGAACGCTTCACTTTTTTTACTTCAGCTGCTTGTTGAGCAATCGGCATGTTTTTATGCAAAACGCCAATCCCTCCTTCTTGAGCAATCGCAATTGCTAAAGCCGACTCGGTAACGGTATCCATTGCAGCAGAAACAATTGGAACATTCAGTTTGATTTTCTTAGTAAACCAAGAACTGATGTCTGTTTCGCGCGGTAAAACTTCGGAATAATCGGGTACGAGAAGAACATCATCGTACGTAAGGCCTTCGCTAATCTGGAATGGGCTATTCATGGCAACCGGGTGTCGGGGTTTGTCCCGAATTGCGCGCAAATGTAGGAAGATTTCCCGCCCAGAAATGGGCAGGAGGCAAAATTAATATTCCGTACTATTTTTTTCCTACCACGAGCTCGATCAAGTCTTCTTCCATGAGCCATTTTTGCGCAAGTTCTCGAAGATCGGCAGCAGATGCAGAGCGAATTGCCTCTGTGTAACGGTCGTAATAGTTGTCGTCGAGATGATACAAATACAAGGCTTTGAAGCGTTCGATGCGTTCGAATGGACCATCAAAACTCTTCAGCAAAGTACCTAGTAAGTAATTTTTCACCAACGCTAACTCGTCTTCAGGGATCAATTCGTTGCGGAGGATTCCTAATTCGTAGTAAATTTCTTTCAAAGCATCTGTCGTAACATCAGCGCCAACTTCGGTTGAAATATAAAACCAACCATCGTTTTCGTAGGCTACAACTCCAGCACCAATTCCATAGGTATAGCCTTTGTCTTCGCGGATGTTGCTCATTAAACGTGATCCAAAATACCCACCCAAAATGGTGGTGAGAATTTTCATCCCAAAATAATCTGGGTGACGGCGGTCAAACATTCTGCGACCGATACGAATTGCCGATTGAATAGCATCATCCTTTTCAATGAAATGAACTCTTTCTTGATTTGCTATGGGTGCTAAATCGGCGACTGGACTAAAAAAATCGGCTTCGGGAAGTGGCGTGCTTCCAAGAATATTTTCTGCAGATTGAAGTACATCGTGATCTACAAAACCGCTTAACATGATGAACGATTTGTTGAGCTGGTAATGCGCTCCGCGGAAGGCGACCAATTCGTCGAGTTGAACATTCTGATAGGTTTGTTCATCGAATGAAGCACCGTATGGGGAACCTTTGAAAACGAGTTCTTGAAAAGCTTTCCCCGCAACAAAAGAAACCTTGACCAGATTGATACGGTATTTTTGAATTCTGTTAGAGAGCATGATCCTCCATTCGTTTTCTGGAAGGTTTGCCTCTTGAATTATTTCGATAATTACTGGAAGTGTTTCAGCGAAGTAGCGCTTCAACGAATACAAGGTGATGGAAGCAAAATCTTTGTCATGATCAAGTTCCAGAAATGCTCCGTAATTGTCGATAGCATCTGCAATTTCTGCTGCCGAATGGCGTGAAGTACCTTCTTGCATCATTGCGGAAGTAAACGACGGAACAAGCGGATTGCCGTGTTGCGCTGAGCCTGCATAAAAAACAAACTCTGCTTTGATCACTTCTTGCGAGCCCATGTTGAGCACCCACATTGGCAAACCATTCGAAAGTATGACTTTCTCTGGTGCTGAATATTGCACTCCTTCAATAGCTACAGCTATCGGAGCCATTGTTCTATCGGGCTGCATCATGGTTTCTTTTTGTAATAAAGTGTTGAACAATTCTCTTGGCGCAAGATGGTTTTGGCTGCTAGATGGATAGACTCAGAAGTAACGGCCAGAATTTTATCAATTTCAGAGTTTACCAATGCCGCATCTCCCATGAGTTCTGCAAATGCTAGATTCATGGCTTTGTTGAGCACGCCCATTTCTCCGAAAACATGCGACGACTCTGACTTGTTTTTTACTTTCGAAAGTTCGGATTCGGGAATGCCTTGTTCGATGATCTTTGAAACTTCTTGCTGAATGGCTTCATCGGCCTGTTCGCAAGTGTAGCCTTCTTTTACTCTACCAGAAACTACAAACAAACCTGGATCGTAATTGCCTGTTACGAAAGCATTGATTTCACTAAACATTTCCGAACCTTTTACCAATGATTGATACAGTCGAGAAGAAGTTCCGCGTCCGAGTATATCCGACAATAAATCTTGGCTGTAGTAATCGTCGTGGTTCCTATCCACCATGTGATAAACCTTGTGAATAGCGTCGGAAGGTACGTCGCGTTCTACACTTAGATGCCTAGGTGCTAATTGAGGAGGCTCAACTGGTAAAACGCGTGGTTGTTTTGTTCCTGAAGGAATTGGAGCGAACCATTTTTCGGCAAGTTGCTTCACCTGTTCGGTTTTGATGTTTCCAGCAACGACTAGAATGGCATTCGACGGATTGTAAAAACGACTGAAGAATGAACGCACATCTTCCATTTTTGCATCAGAAATATGGCTAATTTTTTTACCGATTGTGGCCCATTGGTATGGATGAACTTGATACGCTAGCGGACGAAGCAACAACCATTCGTCGCCATAAGGCTGATTCAAATAGCGTTGTTTAAATTCTTCGATTACCACATTGCGTTGAACTTCTAAGCTTTTATCTGAAAATGCGAGACTAAGCATTCGGTCTGATTCTAGCCAAAAGCCTGTTTCAAGATTTTCGGCCGGCAATGTGAGGTAATAATTGGTAATGTCGTTGTTTGTGAATGCATTATTTTCACCACCTACTTCCTGGAGCGGTGTATCGTAATTTGGGATATTGACAGAACCGCCAAACATGAGATGTTCAAATAAATGTGCAAATCCGGTTTGATTGGGATGTTCGTCGCGGGCTCCTACATCGTACAAAATATTGATGCAGGCCAAAGGTGTGGAAGCATCTTCATGAACAATGACTTTGAGTCCGTTGCTGAGTGTAAATCTTTCGAATGAAATCATGCGGCGAAGTTAGATTAGAAAAGCAAATGAAAATTTTGATAAGCATCGAAATTCCTCACAAATGCAGTGAATAAAAACTGAAACACTGAGTTCCGGCAGTGGTTGAGCCGGATATCCTGCACATCCCGAAGGGTGGGCAGATAAGAGGCGAAAACACGACCCTGCCTTAGAAAATGTTCACGTAAATCTTAAATGATGGAGGCAGGGAGCCGGCAAAAAAATCAACTCTTTGTAAAACACCTAGAACGTCGAAACTAGCCTTGAACTAAGCTGAAATTCATGGAAAGCATTTGGTTGATGGACCACATAATTTGGAATTAATCTTACCTTTCGATCCTTAAAATTGTGCGCTAAGTTTTATGAAAGAATTGATTGAAAAAGTTTGGGAGAACCGCGAAATGCTTCAGGATTCGGCTGTTCAGGAGAATATCAGACAGGTAATTGAAGCTTTGGACAAAGGTAATATTCGTGTTGCCGAACCAACTGCTAATGGTTGGATGGTGAATGATTGGGTAAAAAAAGCTGTGATTATGTATTTTCCAATTCAAAAAATGCAAACCATTGAAGTTGGGCCTTTTGAATTTCACGATAAAATGGAGTTAAAAAAAGGGTATGCAGAACTTGGTGTACGGGTTGTGCCACATGCAATTGCGAGATATGGAAGCTTTTTGGCTCCGGGAGTAATAATGATGCCTTCGTATGTGAATATCGGTGCGTATGTTGATTCAGGAACAATGATCGATACTTGGGCGACAGTAGGCAGTTGCGCGCAAATCGGGAAAAATGTTCACCTCAGCGGAGGTGTAGGAATTGGTGGTGTTTTGGAACCTGTGCAAGCTGCTCCTGTGGTGATTGAAGACGATTGTTTTATTGGATCGCGTTGCATCGTGGTAGAAGGCGTTCGTGTTGAAAGAGAAGCCGTTTTAGGAGCGAATGTGGTTTTAACAGCTAGCACTAAAATCATCGATGTAAGTGGAACTGAACCTGTTGAATACAAAGGGATTGTTCCATCAAGATCGGTGGTAATTCCAGGCAGTATTCCTAAAACATTTGCGGCTGGGACCTATCAAGTTCCTTGTGCATTAATTATTGGAAAAAGAACCCAAAGTACAGATCTAAAAACCTCATTAAATGAGGCATTGAGAGAATATAATGTAGCAGTTTAAATGATGAAAAATCAAATTTCAACCATCGCCATTTCACTTGCGGTAATTCTGGGATGTTATATTCTTGGGAATTCTTATTTACAATCGAAACGTGAACCTAGCAAAATTGCAGTAACAGGGTTGGCGAGTAGAGATTTTGGCTCCGACATGATCGTTTGGTCGGCTGGTTTTTCGAGACGTGCTTTTGATTTGCAGGAAGCATTTAACGCATTAAAAGCAGATCAAGCTCGTGTTAAATCTTACCTAACAGGCAAAGGCATCAATGCCAATGAAATCGTTTTTTCGGCAGTTGATATTGGGAAAGAATTTGAAACCAAAAGATATCCAGATGGGTCTGAGACTTCCTCGTTTGGAGGATATCGATTAACCCAGAAGGTGAATATCGAATCTGAAAAAGTGGATCAAGTTGAATTGGTTTCACGTGAAGTGACTGAATTAATCAATGAAGGAATCGAATTGTATTCTGATGCACCACGTTATTATTACACCAAACTTGCAGATTTAAAAATCGATTTGCTTGCTGCTGCAGCCAAAGACGCAAGAATTCGTGCTGAAAAAATTGCAGAAAATGCAGGCGCTTCATTGGAAAATATGGAAACTGGTGAAATGGGTATATTTCAAATTACTGGTCAGAATAGCAATGAAGATTATTCTTGGGGTGGAACCTTCAATACAGCTTCAAGAAATAAAACTGCATCGATTACAGTGCGCGTTAATTTTGCACTCGATTAATTTGAAATGCCAACAAAGAAGCGGATTTTAATTCTGCAGACAGCTTTTACTGGGGATGTGATTTTATCGACTCCCATTGCTGAAGCGATTCACCATTTCGACCCCTCAATCGAAATTGATTATTTGGTCAGAAAAGGGAACGAAGGACTTTTTAAAAATCATCCTTTCGTTAAAAATGTTTTTGTTTGGGATAAATCGAAAAATAAATACAAGAATTTATTCTCGATTCTGATGCAAATCAGGCGAAACCATTATTCGGTTTTGGTTAATTGTCAGCGCTTTGCTGCTTCAGGATTACTTACCATTTTCTCGGGTGCAAAAAAGACAATTGGATTCGATAAAAATCCTTTTTCTATTTTCTTTCATCACAAGATCAAACATGATATTGGAGCAGGGATGCACGAATGTGAGCGGAATTTATCCTTGCTAAAACCACTGAACATTTCGGGCAAAATCCGACCTGTACTTTATCCAAATGGCAATTCTGTAAATCCAACGCGACCGTATGTTACACTTTCTCCAGCTTCGGTGTGGTTTACCAAACAATGGCCCAAAGAAAAATGGATTGAATTGATCCAAAGAATCCCCAAGATTTATTCTATTTATTTTTTGGGTGGCCCTTCCGACAAAAGTCTTTGCGACGAAATCATCCAACAAAGTGGAAACGAGAAAGCAGAAAACTTGTGTGGGAAAATTACATTGCTCGAATCTGCATCCTTGATTAAAGATGCAGAAATGAATTATGTGAATGATTCAGCTCCTATGCATTTGGCATCGGCAGTGAACGCTCCTGTTGCGGCCATCTATTGCAGTACAGTGCCTGCATTTGGATTTGGACCACTTTCTGATCGATCGGAAATCATCGAAACGGAAGAAAAAATGACTTGCCGACCTTGCGGTTTGCATGGCAAAAAAGCCTGTCCTGAAGGCCATTTTCGTTGTGGATTAACAATCGATGTTCAAAGGCTGTTGAGTTTGATACCAAACGCTTCGTAAAAAGGCTATTTTTGCAGCCGTTTTGGCTCATTTAACTCTCACCGAACCTGTATTCGAATTGCTATCGGAAGTTGCGGCAAAGCAACAAGTGCGCGCATTTGTTATTGGCGGATATGTTCGTGATCGCTTGATGGGCAGAGACTTCCGTAAGGATATAGACATTGTAGTAGAAGGTAGTGGGATCGATTTTGCTCGTGCTGTTGCACATCAATTGGGTAAATCGGCGCACGTTTCTTATTTCAAGAGTTTTGGAACCGCTATGATCAAGTTGGGCGACCTTGAACTTGAGTTTGTAGGTGCACGAAAAGAATCTTACAGGAGCGAATCTCGCAAACCTATTGTTGAAAATGGCACATTGGAGGAAGATCAAGCCCGGCGTGATTTTACGATCAACGCGATGGCTGTTGGCTTAAATCCTTTGTCGGATGAGATTATCGATCCATTTGGAGGCTTATTCGACTTGGAAAATAAAATCCTGCGCACTCCGCTCGAACCCGACCAAACCTATTCTGATGATCCGTTGCGCATGATGCGCGCTATTCGCTTTTCGTCGCAATTGAATTTCGAAATCGAAGTGGAGTCACTTGAAGCCATCAACAGAAACAAAGAGAGAATGCGCATTGTTTCTGCAGAAAGGATATCAGATGAGCTGAATAAAATAATCCTATCGGATATACCATCAGTGGGCTTTAAACACCTATTCAATACAGGGTTGCTTGAGCTCATTTTTCCAGAAATGGCCGATTTATATGGAATCGAAACAGTGAATGGCAAAAGTCACAAAGACAACTTTTACCATACATTACAAGTGCTTGATAACATTTGCCCTTACACCAACAATTTGTGGTTACGTTGGTCTGCTATCTTGCATGATATTGCAAAGCCGGCAACCAAACGTTTCGAACCTGGGCATGGCTGGACCTTCCATGGACATGAAGACAGAGGCGCTCGTATGGTACCTGATATTTTCAGGAAACTGAAACTTCCGCTCAACGACAAAATGAAGTATGTGCAGAAACTTGTTTTTCTTCATCTGCGGCCAATTGTGTTGAGTAAAGAAGAAGTGAGCGATTCTGCAGTAAGAAGGCTGCTTTTTGAGGCAGGCGACGATATTGACGATTTAATGACATTGTGCCAAGCCGACATCACCTCAAAAAACAAAGAAAAGGTGAAACGGTATTTGGCTAACTTTGAAATCGTAAAAATCAAACTCAAAGAAATCGAGGAAAAAGATCAGTTGCGAAATTGGCAACCACCTGTTTCCGGCAAGGATATCATGATTACATTTGGAATTACCCCGGGCAAAGAGATTGGAATCATTAAAAGCGCCATTAGGGAGGCAATTCTTGAAGGTATTATTCCGAACCATTTTGAAGAAGCATACGAATACATGCTGCTTGAAGGGTCGAAAATCGGTCTAATTCCAATAAAACGTTTAAGCACTTCCATTTCAGATTCAGAAGAACCGAGCATATGAGCATACTCCGTTTTCGCATAACATTCGACGATTACGATGATATCCAGCGAGATATCGATTTCAAGGCTGACCAAACCTTTGCCGACCTATTTTATGAGACATTAAAATCGGTTGGCTTCGACAATAAACACAAAGGCCAATTCTGGCTTGCCGATCACAATTGGCGAAAGGGCTCAGAAATCGGAGAAATTCAAGGGGAAGGGGAATCTACCCTGAAGAAAACTGAACTGGTAGATCATATAGACGATCCACACCAGAAGTTTCTTTTCACATACGACGAAGAAGTACGTTGGAACTTCAATATCGAATTGATTCGAGTGATGGGAAATGCAGAATACCGCGTAACCTATCCAAAAGTTTCATACAGTACAGGCATTCCTCCAGTTCAATACAAGGAAGTATTGGTTATCCCAAACCGTGAGCGCACAGAGCCAGATGGCCGAGGCAGGAAGCCTAAAGTGGCTAAAACAGAGGATGAGGATGAACTGAGCAGGCTTCTTGCGCAAATGTCGGACGATGAAGGCGATGAAGATGGTCCGGCTTCAGATATTTCGGAAGAGGAAGAACCCGAAACAGATGCCTTGGAACTTCCTGCCGACTTAGAATTGGAAACCGACAATGAGATCGCCAAGTTAGCTGAAGAGTTCAACAACACGATCGAAACTGACAACAGCAGCCATAGTGGCGACGATGACGACGAATCTTACGGTGGTTTTGGTGATGAAGACGACGAAAACGGTGGAAGCGGCGAAGACGATGAGTATGGTTCCGGCGGAGGATATAGTCGAGGAGGAAGCGATTACGACGAGTAAACCTTGAAAAGCAATACTTTAATCATTGTTGGAGGTGCAACCGGTTCAGGTAAAACGGACATGGCTATTCGACTCGCAGTGCATTTTGGTGCAGAAATTATCTCTGCTGACTCTCGCCAAGTTTATAAAGAACTTCCGATTGGAAGTGCGGCCCCTGATGCGGATCAATTAGCAATGGTCCCTCATCATTTTGTAGGTTCTCACAGTATTCATGAGCCTTTCAATGCGGGGATTTTTGCTTCACTTGCGGAGGAAAAACTGAAACATCTTTTCCAGAAAAACTCAATCCAAATTGTTTGTGGAGGCAGTGGCTTGTATATCAAAGCCTTGATTGAAGGAATGGATGAATTGCCAGGCGTTTCAGATGAAATTAGAGCTTATGTAATGGATGTTTATCAACGAGAAGGGCTTGGTAAATTACAATCTTGGTTGAAGGAAAAAGATCCTCTTTTTGCGCAGACTGTAGATATTCAGAACAAGGCCCGTTTGATGCGTGCATTGGAATTAATAGAAGCGACTGGAAAAACCTACAGTTCGATGCGTAGTGGTACCAAAAAGGAGTTGCCTTACAAAGTGTTGTATTTATCCACTACACTTGAAAGGGAGGCACTTTATGATAGAATCGATCAAAGAGCACCCAAGATGCTTGCTAATGGTTGGTTAAAAGAAGCCGAAGCATTGCATTCATTTAGAGAAATAAAGGCATTACAAACGGTAGGTTACACCGAATTATTCGACCATTTAGAAGGGAAGACCAACCTTGAAGATTGCTTATCACTTATTCGCCAAAATACACGCCGTTATGCAAAAAGGCAGATCACTTGGTTTAAACACCAGAGCTCTGCCTTAGAAGTTTCTCCAGAAATTAATCAGGAAGCTATTGAGAAATTGTTAGATCAGGCTTTCTGATCTCCTTTTGCTTCTGCAGCAGCATTTTCTTTGCGAATCGTTTTGATATATTGGTCGATCATGAAAAGTCCTTTTCCATCGTCGCCAACAAGTTCGATTTTGTCGATGATAGATTTCATGAGCACTTCTTCTTCATATTGCTCCGAAACATACCATTGAATGAAATTTAGCGTAGAATAATCCTTGTGTTTTGTGCAGAGGTCTACAAGTTCATTCACAGACTCTGTAACCTTGATTTCACTTTTATATACCATGCGGTATGCATCGGCGAGGTTAGAAATCTTGTAATTCTGTTTTTTAATTTCAGGGGCAATTGCCGATCCACCAGTATTGTTGATATAGTGGAACAACCTCAACATGTGCATTCTCTCTTCGTCCGATTGCTGGTAAAGAAATGCAGCCGATCCTTCAAAGCCTTTGGTATCGCACCAAGAAGCCAATGAAAGATAAAGGAATGATGCAGCGGCTTCAGTGGCAATCTGTTCGTTCAGCGCCTTTTCAATTTCTTTCTTTAACATAGTTTTTTTTTGATTTTAGCTGAGCATGGCCTTACGAAGAAGGTTGCGCTTGAGTTTTAATTCAATTTCTCTTGCCCGTGGAATAAGAATTTCATCTTCCACTTTTCCATGGGTCAGCAAATCTATTTCAAAAAGTCTTAACTCGTAAAAGAGTGTTGTAATTTGAATCTTGTGGTTGTTCGCCTCCGAATAATTGTTCAGCCTGCGGCGGATCTCGCCAAGTTCGTCTTCAACATGGCAATGTTCGTTTACAAAACGAGTGATAGAATTTTGCTCCAATAAATTATACATCAAACGGGTTGCAGGAATATCTTCACTTGCATTGATCAAACGTAGCACGTATGGGAACAATTCTCGTTCTTCAATACAAATATGCGCTAACATATCGCGTTTGTAGTCCTCGAAATAATCTTTGAGCAAATAAAGCTGCATATCGAATTTCCCGTAATGATCAACCAACATTCCAATAAACTGCTCAATTCGAGGTAAACGAGAATTGATGTAGTAGATGTGCGTTTTAATCAAATATTCGATAATGGATTGAAGAGGCATTTTATCGAGTTCCTCTTTGGGGAAGTAGTTGTTGTCGGCAAAAGCCTTGAGCATTTCAAGAAGCAGGGCAGTATTTACTTTATGAAATTCACAAGCTTTCTCGAGAGTAAGTGTCCATTTAGAATAAGGTATACCAAACCGATCCACAACTGATGCCAGTAGCGGATTGTCTTGAACAATATCAAGTACTATTCGATCTTTGGTAATTATTTGAACAGACATATTGATTAGCTAAGTTAACAACATTTTAATGTTAATCCCAAATAAACATTCAAGCCATTGCACTAATTAACAGAAAATAAAATCTTTTCTTTAAAATCAGGGTATTGTATCGATGTTGTTCGTCGTTTTTGTGAACTAACTTTCACATAAACATTTAAAAGCAGGTCTGATTATCTTAGCGTGAATTTCATTCCATCTTCGGCTGCCACTACCTGATCAAATGCCAATGCAGCTTCATTTTGAAGTGGTTTTACATCCCGGTAACGAGAAGAAAAATGCCCGATGATTAAATTCTTCGCTCCTGCACTTCGGGCAATTTCACCAGCTTGTTTAGCTGTAGTATGAAATGTTTCGATAGCTCTATCGATCAATTCGTGCAAAAAGGTTGCTTCATGATAAAGCCAATCAACACCTTTTATAACATTGATTGTATTTAATGTGGGTGCTGTATCTGAACAATAGGCATAACTAATAGATGGTGTGGATGCCCTCACTAGCAGGTGGTTGGGAATTAAACTGCCGTCTTGAGTCACAAAATCAGCACCTGCTTTTATCTCTTTGTACATTTCTACTGGAATTTGGTACTGCTTCAGTATTTCAGTAATCAAGTGACCTCTTCGGGGTTTTTCTTTAAACAAAAAACCAGTGGTAGGAATGCGATGATTTAAAGGAAATGAG
Organism: Flavobacteriales bacterium; assembly: GCA_040403315.1. Lineage (GTDB taxonomy): Bacteria > Bacteroidota > Bacteroidia > M30B66 > M30B66 > CAMCXT01. Next base: position 23,207 of record JBBAKX010000008.1, on the reverse strand, counting down.
TAGATATCGAAACCACAAAACTCTGTTAAATGAGCTACTTCAGCGTCTTGAGTTGGATAAAAATGCAAAGGGAATTTTAATACAGTTTCTGAAACCTTGAATTGAAAATCGAGAATTTCCTTCAGCTGTGGAGGGCCAAAAAGGTAGACAGGTTCTTTTCTACCCATTAAGTGCATCGAAGACAAAAGCCCGGGCAAGCCGAGATAATGATCTCCATGTAAATGCGATATAAGAATAACCTTTATTCGAGATGCTTTATGCCGAAACCTGAGCATTTGAATCTGGGTTCCTTCACCACAATCAATCATCACTTCCGATTGATCTAACTTCAATATCTGAGCCGTAGGATTTCGACCCGGAATTGGCGTGGCTGAGCCACTTCCCAAAATATGAAGCTCGATCGACATGAATTTTTAGGGTGTAAAAAAGGCAAAAAAAGCCCCGATTTAACGTCGGGGCTTTCACATATTTTTAAATCAATTAGTTTGCAGAAACGATCATGCGGCGGGTAGCAGTGTTTTTGCCATCGCTCAAAGTGTAGAAATAAACACCTTGCGTAAGTTTATCGTTGATAAGATTGTATGAATTCTCGCCTTTAACAGCTTTGAAATTTGCTTTCATCATTTCTTTACCTACCATATTGAACACTTTTATCTCCATGTTCTTGGTTGTATTCGAAGAGAAGCGAATGTTGGTAGATTTTGAGAATGGATTCGGATAGTTTCCGTCAATTTCAACGCTTGAAGTGATTTCCGCAACAGCAGTTGTGCCGCATTCTGCAGTTGTTACTGGACGAACACGAAGTTTATAACCTTCTACAGGAATTGCAGTAATGCCTGGGATGTCGGTTAAGTCAGAAAGCCAAGCATCGCTGATTACTGCATTTGCAATCTGATTGTTGGTGTTCTTGATTTTTGCGTCAACCACAACTGTCAATGGAATATCGATTCCAGTTGGATTTGCAGCAATAAGATCAGCCAATGCAGATTGAGCAGCTAAAATGCTTACACATCCTTGCACTGCAGTAAAGTTTGGAGTAGCTCCACCATTGGTCCAAATAGATTGATTTGGAATGTAGTTAAATCCTGCAGGAAGACCATCAACACTATTGATTCTGAAAGCCTCGATATAAGCAATGATATTTAATGGAAGCGGACCAATGGAAATACTCACTGCAGTATCAGTAAGTGTTTTCAAGTCGATCGTTGCGCTATAACCTGAAGCATTGTCGGCAAAAGCACATGGAAGATTGGTTGTTGTATCGGGCCAAACGCCAAAAGTTGAATCTGCGTATTGGGTGTTAGGAGTGCACTGAGCGTTTGCTGTTCCAGAGAATGCAGCAGCAGCAATTACGGTAAAGAGTAGTTGTTTGATCATAGAATTGTTGTTGTGTTTGGAGAGCGCTTATTCGTTTTCGTTAAGATCTTTTTCAATGGAAGCCATGAATAAATAATCGATGGCTTCTGAAACAGTTGGAACGATATTGAGAACTGGATCCAATTGAGAAATGGTAATGAGTTTTTTCACTGTAGGCTGAAGGCCAGCTATAATGAGCATCCCATTTGAATTTTTGCAAAGACGGTTACCAACAAGTATAGATGAAAGCCCAGATGAATCGCAATAACGGGCGTCTGTCATTTCTAAAATAACATTGCAAACTCCATCATTGTTAATCAATAGGAATTCTGATTTTAAATCCGGTGCATTTGTACTGTCGAGTTTGTCGTCATGTACTTTTAACACGGTATAATGCTCAGTTTTCTCTTTAGAAAAATTCATAAATCTTTGATCTTTCGTCAAACCTACGGAAAATCTACAAACCAACAAAATTGTTGAGCAATGTAGATGCATCACAAGTAAGCAGAATAGCCGAATTTATTCCGGTTGTCGCCCTGCAAGAAGATACAATACAGCCATTCTAACTGCTACACCATTTTCTACTTGATCCAAAATGATCGAATGTGGACCATCAGCTACATCGGATGTAATTTCAATGCCTCGGTTAATAGGGCCAGGATGCATGATCACAATTTCTTTACTGAGCGATTCTAAGTAAGCTGCATTTAGGCCGTACAACGATGAGTATTCTCGTAATGATGGAAAATACTTTATGTCTTGTCGTTCTAATTGAATCCTAAGCATATTGGCTACATCGCACCATTCTAATGCTTTGCGCAGATTGGTTTCAACGCGAACCCCTAAACTTTCGATATGCCGTGGAATAAGCGTTGGTGGCCCACAAACGGCAACTTCAGCTCCCATTTTTTGTAAGCAAAAGATATTTGATAGTGCAACACGCGAATGAAGAATATCGCCCACTATGACTACTTTTTTCCCTTCTACACTGCCCAGTTTTCGTTTGATCGAGAAGGCATCCAACAAAGCTTGCGTTGGGTGTTCATGTGCTCCATCGCCAGCATTCACGATCACAGAATTTACTTGTTCAGATAGAAAATGCGCTGCTCCTGCCTGAGGATGGCGCATTACCACCATATCAACTTTCATCGAAAGGATATTATTCACCGTATCGATGAGCGTTTCACCTTTTGAAACAGAAGATGATGAAGCTGTAAAATTCAGAGTATCTGCCGAAAGGCGCTTTTCTGCAAGTTCAAATGAGAGGCGTGTGCGTGTAGAATTTTCGAAGAATAAATTTACGATCGTGATATCTCTCAACGAAGGCACTTTTTTGATAGGCCGATTGATCACGTCAAGAAACGTATCTGCAGTTTGCAGAATGAGTGCAATATCTTCGCGGTTCAGGTATTTGATTCCGAGGAGGTGTTTAACACTCAGCATTTAGTCTTCCTGGTTTTTAGTGAGTAAATGTACAATTGCACCTTGTTGATCGGCATTCCAATCGAGGGTGACTTTTTCAGAAAAAACAGCGTCTACAGTGATCCCGACGTAGTCTGGTGAAACAGGTATTTCGCGACTCCAACGACGATCGACGAGCACTAACAATTCTACTTTTTCAGGTCGACCAAACTGCTGGAGAGCATCGAGGCTTGCACGGATGCTTCTTCCTGTGAAAAGCACGTCATCTATCAAAATCACCTTTTTCCCTTCTACTACAAAATCCATCTGGGTATTTTGCGGGAGAAGCGCCTTTCGGCGGAAATCATCCCGAAAGAATGTAACGTCTAACTCTCCATAGGTGATTTTCTGCCCTGTGAGTTTGTTGAGTTCGGCGATAATTTTCCGACTCAAAAAGATACCTCTTGGCTGCAAACCAACTACAACAGACTGACTAAAATCGTCGTGGTTTTCAATCAATTGATAGCACAATCTCGCAAGAGTTAAACGAAACCTTTCGGCGTCTAGAATAATGCGTGGTGCTACCATATCTCGGCAAATATAATCATTGCTCGGTGTGCATCAAATAAAAACGCCCCGAACCAAAAAGGAACGGGGCGCTAGATTAGATAGAAAATGGATTATGCTTCTTCAGAATCGTCGGCTGCCTTCTTTTTAGTAGCTGCTTTCTTTTCGTTTTGCTCCATTTCATTTTTCAGATTAGAAAGAACGCTCAAATCGCCTAATGTAGACTTCTCAAGATTGTCTTTCATTTTCTTCACTGCTTTTTTGGTTTCTTCACCAGCATTTGAAGCTTTTACAGCTGTCTCGGTTTCGCGAGTTGGCTTGTCGGAAGGCTTTTCTGCTTCATGTGTTCGGGCATGAGAAACGATGATTTTCTTACTTTCTTTAGAGAATTCTATCACTTTGAAATCAAGGATTTCTTCAGCTTTGGCCAAAGAACCATCATCTTTAGTCATGTGTTTGCTTGGAGCAAAACCTTCAACACCGTAAGGAAGAGTAATAACAGCACCTTTATCGCTTACGCTGATAACAGTTCCTTGGTGAACTGAACCTTCGTTGAATACTGTTTCAAATACATCCCATGGATTCTCTTCCAATTGCTTGTGACCTAAACTCAAGCGACGGTTTTCTTTGTCAGTATCCAATACAACAACATCGATAGTATCACCCACTTTCGTGAATTCACTTGGATGCTTGATTTTCTTGCTCCAGCTCAAATCTGAGATGTGGATCAAACCATCAACACCTTCTTCAAGTTCTACGAAAACACCGAAATTGGTGAAGTTACGAACTTTAGCAGTGTGCTTAGAATTAACTGGGTATTTGGTTTCGATATCAGACCAAGGATCCGGCATCAATTGCTTAATACCAAGCGACATTTTACGCTCTTCGCGATCCAAGCTTAGGATTACACATTCGATTTCGTCGCCTACTTTCAAGAAATCCTGAGCTGAACGCAAGTGCTGCGACCAAGACATTTCAGATACGTGAACTAGACCTTCGAAACCTGGTTCGATTTCGATGAAAGCACCGTAATCAGCGATTACAACTACTTTACCTTTTACTTTATCTCCAACATTGAGGCTTGCATCAACTTTATCCCAAGGATGTGAAGTCAATTGCTTCAAGCCAAGAGCGATACGCTTCTTCCCTTCGTCGAAGTCGAGGATAACCACCTGAATTTTCTCGTCAAGTTTAACGATTTCTTCAGGGTGATTAATACGGCCCCAGCTTAGGTCGGTAATGTGGATCAAACCATCTACGCCGCCAAGGTCGATGAATACACCGTAAGAAGTGATATTCTTAACGGTACCTTCAAGTACTTGACCTTTTTCAAGCTTAGAGATGATTTCTGTTTTCTGTGCTTCGAGTTCTTCCTCAATAAGCGCCTTGTGCGATACAACAACGTTTTTGAATTCCTTGTTGATTTTCACAACCTTGAATTCCATCGACTTGCCAACGTAAACGTCGTAGTCGCGAATTGGCTTCACATCGATTTGTGAACCTGGAAGGAAAGCTTCGATTCCAAAAACGTCTACAATAAGACCACCTTTGGTGCGGCATTTCACATAACCTTTGATCACTTCGTCTTTCTCGAGTGCATCGTTTACACGATCCCAAGACTTAAGTGAACGGGCTTTTTTGTGAGAAAGAATTAGCTGGCCGCTACGGTCTTCCTTGCTTTCGATATAAACTTCAATACGCTCACCGATTTTGATATCGGGATTGTAACGTAGTTCAGAAAGTGGAACGATACCATCCGACTTGTAGCCAATATTAACCACTGCATCTTTAGTAGTGAGAGCTACAATGTAACCTTCAACAACTTCATGTTCAGTGATTGAACTTAGAGATTTTTCATATAGATTTTCCAAACGCTCGCGCTCAGATGTGCTATATAAAGATGATTTTTTGCCAACAGAATTCCAGTCAAAGTCTTGAACGGACGCTGCTGACGGAGTTCTGGAGGATTTGGATTCCGATACAGCTGCAGTGGTTTCTACAGTTGTTTCAGGAGCATCCTGGTTTACTTCTGACATTAAGTCAACAATTAAAATGGTTAAACATCAATGCCTTCCATGAAGGCACCCCCTGATTTTCAGAGGGCTGCAAAGGTAAATAAATATCTTTAAAAAGAAACCAAATAAATCGGCTATCCTAGGCAGTCTTCAAAACAAATCGAATAGATAAACTACTCGTTATCAAGATGAACTCGAGCGCACCATTCATCGCCCAATTCTAAAGTAAAGGCGTTTGTAAGACTGTCAATAATCTTGTGTGTTAAACTGTCAGCTCCAATTGTCGGAGCTTTTCTGCAATATCTTCCATCAACCACATCGGTGTAGACGTTGCTCCACAAATACCCACTTTCGAATCGTTATCGAACCAGCTGGAATCAACCTCTTCCCAAGTCGAAACAAAATACGATTTGGGATTTACTTCGTGGCACACATCGAACAAAACTTTTCCATTGGAACTTTTCTTTCCGCTTACAAAAACGATGATATCGTGATTGGCGGCAAATTCTCGCAATTGGGGTTCTCTATTAGAAACTTGACGACAAAGTGTATCGTTTGATTCAAGAACAATTTCGTTGCTATTTCCGGACTCATTGATTCTGCGTTGAATTTCGTCACGCATCAATTTAAAACCTTCCGTTGGTTGTGTAGTTTGAGAAAAAAATTGGATTGGTTTAGAATAATCTAGTTTCCCGAGATCTTCAATTGTATCAACAATAATTGCTTTCCCATTGGTTTGACCAACCAAGCCATTTACTTCGGCGTGGCCTTCTTTACCGTAAACCACAATTTGTCCTTCACCTAAATTTTCAACCCCGTTTCTAATTCGATTTTGAAGTTTAAGCACAACCGGACAAGAAGCATCTATCAGCTCGATATTGTTTTCGATGGCTGTTCGATATGTTTCAGGTGGTTCTCCGTGGGCTCGAATGAGCACTTTGGTATCGCGAAGTGTCTTGAATTGCTCATGGTCGATGATCTTCAATCCCTTCTTTTCCAATCGCTCAACTTCCATGTTGTTGTGAACAATATCACCTAAGCAATATAAATTCCCACTACTTTTCAACTCGTCTTCTGCCATCTGAATTGCGAAAACTACGCCGAAACAGAAGCCAGAATTGACATCAATTGTCACTTCCATTTTGCAAAAGTATAGATAAATTTAGAGGGGGCAAGACTGAAATAGGGCTTTAGCAAATCCTTTATTTCTTCGATGCAATTAAATCTTTGGCAATTTCTATCACGAAATCTAATTGCTCTTCTCTGGTAAGGTTAGTATTGTCGAGCATGATAGCATCTTCGGCTTTTTTGAGCGGGCTTTCAACTCTGTTCATATCTTCAAAATCTCGCTGCAGTAAGTTATCCTTCACTTCGATGAAAGATACTGAGATCTGCTTTTCTTCGAGTTCCGACACTCGTCTTTGTGTTCGAACGTCAGGATCGGCGGTCATGAAAATTTTTAGTTCTGCATCTGGAAAAACGGTGGTTCCGATATCTCTTCCATCCATCGCGATACCTTTCCCCCGCCCCATTTCCTGTTGAAGTTTCACCATTTTTTTTCGAACTTCTCCAACTGCACTTACTTGGCTCACCCAATCATTCACATCCATTTGGCGGATAAAAACCTCAACATTTTCGCCATTGAGTAAAATCTCGGACGTCTTTGTTCCTTGGTTGAATTTGAATTCGATGAAGATGTCTTCCAATTGATCGATAAGTCCTTCGATGTCTAAAGTTCGTCCGTTGATTAATCCATTTCGCAAAGCATACAAAGTAACCGATCTGTACATTGCGCCAGTGTCAACATAATTGTACGATAGTCTTGCTGCTACAGCTCGAGCGATGGTTGATTTCCCGCAGGAAGAATATCCGTCAATGGCAATAGTAATCTTGCGTTCAGGCATTACTGCTTTCTGTAAAACTCAGATAATTTGGCAGAGACCGTTATCTGGTTTGGTGAGCCGGCAAGATGGTAAGCAGAACGTGCATATGCAAGTTGAAATTTATAAATTTTTATGCCTAGCCCCCAAGATATTCCAACAGTCCCGATTTTACTGACAACTTTCATTTCTTGGCGACGCTGATAATTGTATCCAACACGGAAAGAAAGCCCTTTGGTAATGTTAAATTCGGCACCAACAATTGCGTGGCGCATCACCTTATTTCCAAAACCAATTTTGTTTACAATAGTGTCACCCGAAAGTGGATCGATTGTTTCTTCAGGTGTTTTAGGATCTCGGTAAGATAAATCAGGCTGTTGTAAATTGTGAGCGACCAAGGAAAGTTTCAATGGTACGTGCTCGAATTTACCAGAAATGCCTGCAACGATTTCAAATGGAAGCGGTTCGCGATTCCCTGAAGTATAGGAGCTGAACTGATAACCAACATTTCGAAATACCAACCCCGCTTCGAAAAGTTTGCTGCGGCTCTTGTATGAACCTCCAATATCTACAGCCATTCCAAATGAATTGTATTGCTCGAGCGAGGAAAAAATAGTTTTAAGATTCACTCCAATATTAAACAATGAGTCGATCGATTTACTCACTCCGGTTGTTAAACAATATTCGCCTGCGGTAAAAGTTCCAGTAATTTCACCGGTGTTATCCGCCTGATCGAATGTTCCATAGTTTACGTAATTCATTCCAGCATGCGCCATTCCGAATTTTCCAAGCTTGAATCCATAGGCAGCATAGCCGTAATTGATTCCAGCGAAATAGTCGTTAAAACTTAAAACCACTCTTTTATCCATCAAAGGATTTAGCAACGCAGGATTTTGGTAAGCTAAACTCACATCTTCATCCCTTTGAGTAAGCGCTTCTCCACCTAAACCAAGCACTCGAGAGGAATTGGGAAGATTCAGAAAACGATAAATATTTTGTCCGCCAATTTGCGCAAAACCTTCTGTACCAGAAAATAACAGAATCGAAAGCAAAAATAACGACTGAAACCGTAAGGTTAAATTCATGTGAGTTGAAACGGACTTGGTGACTTAATATTTTACCGTGGGGGATAATTTCAATTGGTAAATGTAATTCAAAGCGATAAATTAATTTATTTTTCGCCGATTAACAGGCAAAATCAATTCTATGCAGGCATACATATTTCCGGGACAGGGCGCTCAATTCGCAGGAATGGGCAAAGATCTTTATGAAAATCACTCGATTGCAAAAGCACTTTTTGAGCAAGCCAACGACATTCTTGGCTTCAGCATCACCGATTTAATGTTCGGTACAAACGACGAAGATCTTCGTCAAACCAAAGTTACCCAGCCGGCAGTTTTCCTGCATTCGGTTATTGTAGCAAAATGTTCGTTAGAATTTAAGCCTGAAATGGTAGCTGGGCATTCGCTGGGTGAATTTTCGGCATTGGTAGCCAATCAGTGTCTTTCGTTCGAAGATGCGCTTCAATTGGTTTACAAGCGGGCATTGGCCATGCAAAAAGCCTGTGAGCAAAACCCAGGAACCATGGCTGCCATTCTTGGCCTTCCAGACGAAAAGGTGGAAGAAATTTGTGCGGGAATTATGGAAGAAATCGTTGTGGCAGCGAATTACAATTGCCCCGGCCAGCTGGTGATTTCTGGCAGCATCAAAGGAATTGAGATTGCTTGCGAGTTGATGAAAACAGCTGGCGCTAAACGTGCATTGCCACTTCAAGTAGGTGGAGCATTTCATTCGCCATTGATGGAACCTGCTCGACAGGAATTAGCTGCTGCAATTGCTGCAACCCATTTCAATGTTCCAGCTTGCCCGATTTATCAGAATGTGAATGCAGCTCCATCCTCTGATCCAGAGACAATTCAACAGAATCTGATTGCCCAACTTACTGCGCCTGTAAAATGGACCCAAACAGTTCAGAATATGGCAAAAGATGGAGCAACAAAATTCACTGAATCAGGGCCGGGTAAAGTATTGCAAGGTTTGGTTAAGAAAATTGCTCCTGAAGCAGAAGCAGCCAGCGCTTAATTAGAGCTTGTCGTTAATGAGCATCCCTGAATCGAGCAATCGATGCAACATAGGCTCTTTCAACGCTCTTTTAAAGACATCGATATGACTCATCTTGTGGGTATCTGTTCCTAGGATATCCACAAGATTGTTGTCGATCAATCTTTCTGCGATGCGCTTTGGTCCGGTTCCGTAGTGACCAGTCATGCTGGCTAAATTCACTTGTAGAAGAACACCTTTTTCTCGCAGTGATTCATATTTATCGAAACTGTGATACCAATATGGATATCGCTCAGGATGAGCCAGAACCACAGTCAATCCTTGCATTTGTAACTTGAAAGTAACCGACTCAAAATTCTCAGAGGGATTAAGATAGGATAACTCGACTAGAATGAATTTTCCTGAAAAAGTCATCAGATTTCCACGATCGATGCTTTTTTCAAAATCCATATCGCAGTAATATTCTGCTGCAGCTTCAAGTTGAACATCGATTTGTTCCTTTTTCAGAGCTTCACGCACATCTTCGAGACCTTTGTAAATTACTTCGGGCGTATTGCGATAAAAATCGCTCATGATATGGGGCGTGGTGATGAGTTTCTTGTAACCAAAATCACGCAATCCGCGGATCAAATTCACGCTATCTTCGATACTCACTGAGCCATCGTCGATTCCTGGGATTAAATGTGAATGTATGTCGGTACCCGTTGCCGAAAGATCTGCCTGTGGAAGTTCTGAACTAAAAAGCTTGCTGAGCCATCCCATTTCTTACTGGTTATTGATAAACCAATTGAAGGTACGGCGAAGTCCTTCTTCCATGCGCACACCGGGATTGTAACTTAGATATTCGCCACCAGATGAAATGTTGGCAAGTGAATCGCGGATGTCGCCTTCACGTTCGTCTCTATGAATTGCTTGAGGAGCAACACCGCCTAACTCACAGAGCATTTCATACATTTTCAAAACCGTAACTCGCTCGCCTACAGCAACATTGTAAACTTTTCCCATAGCATCGATTCGTTTTGGAAAAAGAGCTTTGATGTTGGCTTGAACTGCATTTTCAACATAGGTAAAATCACGGGTTTGCAATCCATCACCATTGATATGTACTGGCTGATTGTTACGAATTGCGCTAATAAACAATGGAATAACGGCCGCATATGGGCCATCAGGGCGTTGACGGGGACCAAAAATGTTAAAATATCTTAATCCACAAACCTGCATCCCATATGTTCGATTAAACACCGATGCGTACAGTTCGTTTACCATCTTACTAACTGCATAAGGCGAAAGGAGATTCCCAGTTTGATTTTCAACTTTGGGAAGTTGAGGATGATCTCCATAAACACTTGATGAGCTTGCATACACCATTTGTTTCACATCAGCTTCTCGGGCAGCATTTAAAACATTGAGAAACCCGGTAACATTGGCTTCATTGGTCGCAAGGGGAGTTCTGATTGATCTTGGAACAGAGCCTAATGCAGCTTGGTGAGAAACGTAATTTACACCCTGCATAAGTTGCTTCACCAATTCAGTATTGCAACAATCACCTTGAGTAAATTCGAGGGCAGTATGGTGCTTTAGATGTTCGAGGTTTGCTATCCGCCCTTCCGACAGGTTATCCAAAACCTTTACCTTGCCGGCACCGTGATTGAGCAGATATTCCACAATGTGTGAACCTATGAATCCAGCTCCCCCCGTAATAAGGAAGACTGAATCCTTTAGAGAAACATCCTGTGGATGAAATTGCACCTCGTTATACATTCTATTTATTAATCTTATCGTTTTTCGTACTGCGCTTCGTAATAATGTGCGTAATCGCCAGAAGTAACGGCATTTAACCATTCTTCATTGTTTAGATACCAATCTACAGTTCTGCTCAAACCTTCTTCAAATTGCAGCGAAGGAGACCATCCTAGTTCCCGATTAAGTTTACTAAAATCAATTGCATAGCGCTGATCATGGCCAGCACGGTCTTTCACAAAAGTGATCAACTTAGCCGAAGTGCCTGGTTCACGCTCTAGTTTCTGATCCATAATCTCGCAGAGTTTATGAATCAAGTCGATATTTTTCCACTCATTGGCTCCACCAATATTATAAGTTTCACCGGTTCTTCCTTTGTGGAAAATCAAGTCGATGGCAGATGCATGGTCTTCAACGAACAGCCAATCTCGAATATTGTCGCCTTTACCGTATACAGGAATTGGACGCGAATGCTTGATGTTGTTGATTGCCAAAGGGATGAGCTTTTCCGGGAAATGGAATGATCCATAATTATTGGAGCAATTCGACACAACCACCGGCATGTGATACGTATGGAAATACGCGCGAACCAAGTGATCTGAAGAAGCCTTAGAAGATGAATATGGGCTCCTTGGATCGTAAGCAGTAGTTTCGGTAAAGAAACCTGTTTCACCAAGCGAACCATAAACTTCATCAGTTGAAATGTGGTAGAAACGCTTGCCCTCCATGTTGTTGTGCCAAATTTTACGGGCAGCATTAAGAAGGTTAACAGTACCTAAAACATTTGTTTTGATGAATTCGGTTGGGTTAGAAATTGAACGGTCAACATGCGATTCGGCAGCAAGGTGAACCACACCATCGAATTGATGTTCTTCGAACAATTCAAGAATAAATTCTTCATCAACAATATCGCCTTTGATAAAGCGATAATTTGCAGATTCTTCTATATCCTTCAGATTCATCAAGTTACCAGCGTAGGTAAGCTTATCAAGATTGAAGATTTGATAATCAGGATAATTCTTCACAAAGCGGCGAACCACATGCGACCCAATAAATCCCGCTCCACCAGTGATGAGAATTTTCTTTGTATTCATAGGTAATGGTGTTTCTGAAAGACTTTTTTCCCATGCCCATGCCGACGACATCATATCGTGAATATCGCGTTGGGCTTTCCAATGTAACACTTCATTCGACAAAGAAGTATCGGCGTATACTTTCTCGATGTCGCCTGGTCGACGTGCTTGTATTTTATAGGCCAATTTCTGGCCTGATGCAGATTCAAAAGCGAGAATGGCTTCCATTACAGTGTAGCCTCTTCCGGTGCCAATATTGTAAAACTCAAATGCATTTTCGTTTTGTTTTTCAAGCAATCTATTCAATGCTGACACATGTGCTTCTGCTACATCTTCAACATGAATATAATCTCGAACACAGGTGCCGTCTGCAGTGTTGTAATCGTTTCCGAAAACCTTCAGAAATTCTTGCTTTCCAATGGCTGTTTGGGTGATAAATGGCACCAAGTTATTAGGAGTGCCGTTGGGGAGCTCTCCGATCAACGCTGAATGATGCGCACCAACCGGATTAAAATACCGAAGAGCGATACATTGCAATTCACTACTTTGTGAAAGATCACGAATAATCTCTTCCCCTATCTGCTTGGTGTTTCCGTACGGCGATAGCGGCGGTTTGATAGGTGAATTTTCAGTAACAGGCAATTGGTCTGGCTCGCCATAAACCGTGCAACTGGAAGAGAAAACAAGGTTTTTTACTCCAAATTCTTGCTGTACTTCAAGCAAAGTCATCAAAGAACCTACATTGTTTTTATAGTAAAGCAATGGATTCTCTACCGATTCGCCTACTGCCTTTAACGCTGCAAAATGGATAGTAGCTACTATGCTATTTTCTTTCTCAAACAGTTGTTGAACAGCTTGTTTATCGCGCAAATCGATTTTGTAAAACCGAGGCCTTGTGCCTGAAATCTGTGCAATTCTCTGCAGAATTGCCGGGTTTGAATTACTCAAATTGTCGGCAACAACTACATCAAAACCCTTCTGTTGAAGCAGCACAACGGTGTGAGAGCCAATATAGCCAACACCGCCAGTTACAAGAATAGAAGGCTTTGAAATTTGCATAGTTTATAGACTCCAGTATTTGATTTTTTGGAATCTCCCACGAAGAACGCCTTTGATATCAGCAACAATTCCTGCAGGATGTAAAACATCAAGGAAATAATCTTCTTCGATGCTCATGTAATCTTTGTGGTTTACTGCAAGGATGGCTGCATCATATTTTCCAGTAACCCCTTCAACCAAACCAAATCCATATTCGTGCACCAACTCATCCGAAGAAGCATGTGGATCGATTACCTCAACGTTTACTCCGAAATCTTTCAATTCACGAACTACATCAGCAACTTTAGAGTTACGGATGTCTGAAACATTTTCTTTGAAAGTTGCGCCCATCACTAGCACGCGGCTTTTCGCGATATCAACACCAGCGGCTACCATTTTCTTCACCACTTTGCTTGCCACATAAGCGCCCATACCGTCATTTACCGATCTTCCTGCAAGAATTACTTGCGCAGTATGACCAAGTTCTTTGGCTTTGTAGGTCAAATAGTAAGGATCTACACCAATGCAGTGTCCACCAACTAAACCTGGAACGAATTTCAAAAAGTTCCATTTAGTTCCTGCTGCTTCAAGCACGTCGTATGTATTGATGCCCATTTGACCAAAGATCATAGAAAGCTCATTCATCAAAGCGATATTTAGATCTCTTTGAGTATTCTCAATGATTTTGGCTGCTTCAGCAACTTTTATGGATGATGCTTTGTGAACACCAGCCTCAACTACAATTTTATAAGTATCAGCGATAATTTCGAGTGATTCTTCATCACATCCACTTACCACCTTGATGATTTTCGAAAGTGTATGTTCCTTATCGCCTGGATTGATTCGTTCAGGAGAATAGCCCACTTTGAAATCTGTACCGAATTTCAAACCCGACATTTCTTCTAAAATTGGGATACAATCTTCTTCGGTACAACCAGGATAAACAGTTGATTCGAAAACAACATAATCGCCTTTCTTCAGCACTGAACCCACCGAACGGCTTGCCGAAAGCAACGGTTTCAAATCGGGTTGATTGTGCTCGTCGATAGGTGTTGGAACTGCTACAATAAAGAAACGCGCTTCTTTTAACACAGCAGGATCTGCAGTGAATTTAATATCGCACCCTTCAAATTCTTCAGCACTTAATTCTTCGCTTGGGTCGATGTTGTTTTGCATCATTTCAACCCGCTTCTGATTGATATCAAACCCGACAACACTGATTTTACGGGCAAATTCAAGTGCGATTGGAAGACCTACATAACCAAGTCCAACAACAGCTAATTTTTCCTGCTTACTGAGCAGCGCATCGTAGAGATTCATTTCAATTGGTTGAGATTTCGTAAAGCGTAAATTCTTTCAATGATTTCAACAACTTTCAAGCCTTCCAAAGCGTTTGTTGTGGCGCTGGTTCTGCCTTTTAGTGTATCAATAACATTTTGAATGATGTAGTGGTGGTTGGCTGCTGAACCCTTGTAGGCACCATAATCATTTGCTGGATTCGAGGGCGCCAAATCTGGCATGGTGTAATCCTTTACATGACAATATTCTACTTCATTCATGTATTGGCCTCCGATCTTCACGCTTCCTTTTTCTCCAATAATGGTGAGCGAGCTTTCCAGGTTTTGGTTCCACACAGATGTTGAATAATTCAAACAGCCCATTCCCCCATTTACAAAACGGAATGTAACAAGCCCTGAATCTTCAAAATCGGTTAATCCACCATGATTAAAATCCGAAAACTTACCCTGAATGTCATCAATATCGCCAAACAACCAATACATGATGTCGATGAAATGTGAAAACTGGGTAAACAATGTGCCTCCGTCGAGCTGTTGAGAGCCCTTCCAAGTGTCTTTTTTATAGTAACGCTCATCACGGTTCCAGTAACAATTTACTTGAACCATATAGATTTCCCCGAGCGCTTTACTTTCTATTAATTCTTTTATCCAAGCTGATGGCGGAGAATAGCGGTTTTGCATAACACAAAACACTTGCTTCGACATCTGTAATGCTTTGAAAATTACATTCTCACATTCTGCCTTCGACAAGCCCATCGGTTTCTCACAAACGATGTGTTTGCGGTGTTCCAACGCCATAATCGAATGTGATGCATGTAAACCATTCGGCGAGCAAATATTAACTACATCGAATTCCAAACCCGATGCAAACATTGCTTCTGGATTTTGGAAATAAGGTACTTCGAAAACGTCAACACCCAATTGCTCAGCAGGTAAAATATCTGCAATAGCAACCAATTCGGCGTCCTCGCTTCGTTTAATCATTTCAGCATGGCGTTTTCCAATATGACCAGCACCAATTACTACAAATCTTAATTTTCCGTTCGACATAGCTTACTCGCTGATTTTGCGTACAGTATTGTTTTCAAATTTGTATTGCTCCTTGCTTTCAATACAAGTTGCTATGCCATCTGAATCAAATTGCAATTTATGACCATATTCGCTCATCCAGCCAGTTTGGCGCGCAGGATTGCCAATCACTAATGCATAAGCAGGAACATTTTTAGTAACTACTGCACCCGCACCAATAAAGGCAAATGCACCAATATCATGTCCACAAACGATGGTTGCATTGGCTCCGATTGAAGCGCCTTTCCCAACATGGGTTTTCAAATATTCAGAACGACGGTTAACCGCACTGCGTGGATTCATGACATTGGTAAACACCATTGATGGTCCAAGAAACACGTCATCATCGCATATTACTCCAGTGTAAATGGATACGTTATTTTGAATTTTCACATTGTTGCCCAACACAACTTGTGGCGAAATCACCACATTCTGTCCGATATTGCAATTCTGTCCAATTTTACAGCCAGGCATGATGTGCGAAAAATGCCAAATTCGGGTTCCTTCCCCAATTTCGCAGCCCTCGTCGATCACTGCCGATTCATGCGCTTTGTAGGTTTGTTCTGTCATCCGTTAATTCGATTGAAATTCTCGGGGTGTAATAATCCACTCCGGCAAAGATTTAAAATATTCCCAAGTTTTTTTCATCCCTTCGCTGCGGGATACTTTCGGCTCCCAGCCCAAAATTTCTCGTGCCTTGGTAATATCTGGCTGACGTTGTTTCGGGTCGTCCTGAGGAAGAGCTTTATAAACGATCTTCTGATCTGTTCCGGTGAGCTTGATAATTTCCTCAGCAAAGTCACCAATGCTAATTTCATCTGGGTTTCCAATATTCACAGGTTGAACATAATCACTCAACAACAATCTGTAGATGCCTTCAACCAAGTCTTCCACATAACAGAATGATCGGGTTTGAGAACCATCTCCAAAAACGGTAATGTCTTCTCCACGGAGTGCTTGCCCCATGAATGCTGGCAATGCGCGCCCATCATTGAGTCGCATTCTTGGTCCATAAGTGTTAAAAATCCTTACGATTCTGGTTTCTAAACCATGAAAAGTATGGTATGCCATGGTGATCGCTTCTTGGAAACGCTTCGCTTCATCATACACACCTCGAGGTCCGATAGGATTAACGTTGCCCCAATAATCTTCTGTTTGAGGATGAACCGTTGGATCGCCATACACTTCAGAGGTGGAAGCTATGATCATTCTGGCTTTTTTTACACGAGCAAGACCAAGAAGATTGTGCGTTCCAAGTGATCCAACCTTCAAGGTTTGAATCGGAATTTTCAGGTAATCGATCGGACTTGCAGGTGATGCAAAATGTAGGATATAATCGATTTCACCGGGAACGAATACGAATTTCGACACGTCGTGGTGGTAAAATTCGAAGTTTTCCAATTTGAAAAGATGTTCAATATTGCTCAATGAGCCGGTGATCAGATTATCCATTCCAACCACTTTGCAACCTTCAGCAATAAATCGATCGCAAAGGTGTGAACCTAAAAAGCCTGCAGCACCGGTAACAAGTACCCTTTTCCCTTCTATGTTACTCATTTTGATTTTTTTATAGCCTTTCTACCGATACTGAAATAGGCAAACCCATGCTTTTTCATTTGATCTGCTGTATAAAGGTTTCGGCCGTCGAAAATAACTTTTTGATTGATTTTTTTGTGCATTAATTCGAAATCAGGATTTCTAAATGCTGCCCATTCGGTGCAAATAATCAAAGCATCGCAGCCTTCAATGGCTTCATATTGACCATCTGCGAACTGAATTTTATCTCCAAAAAGCTTCTTCACATTGTCCATTGCTTCTGGGTCAAATGCTGAAATTTCGGCTCCTTCTTTCAATAGAGATTCAATTATATAGAGTGCTGGAGCTTCACGAATATCATCTGTATCGGGCTTAAAGGACAATCCCCAAATTGCGATTTTTTTGCCTTTGAGTTGGTCTTTGAAGAATGTTTTCACCTTAGGAATGATGACCAATTTCTGGTCCTCATTTACATCCATAACCGACTTCAAAATGCGGAAGTTGAATTTCGCATCATCAGCCGATTTCACCAATGCTTTCACATCCTTCGGGAAGCAACTTCCTCCATACCCAATGCCTGGGAAAAGGAACCGTTTTCCGATGCGTTCATCCGAACCAATTCCAATTCTTACTTGATCAATATCAGCACCAAGTAATTCGCACAGGTTAGCCATCTCGTTCATGAAGGAAATCTTCATCGCAAGGAAGGAATTCGCCGCATACTTAGTTAATTCTGCAGAGCGTTCATCCATAAAATGGATTGGATTTCCTTGTCGAACGAAAGGAAGGTAAAGTTCTTCTAAAACCTTTCGAGCACGTGATGATGAAGTTCCGATCACCACACGATCAGGCTTCATGAAATCTTCCACTGCAAATCCTTCGCGCAGAAATTCTGGATTCGAAACCACATCAAACTCACCTTTGGCATTGGCAGCAATAGCTTTATGCACCTTTTCGGCTGTACCAACAGGAACGGTACTTTTATCAATAATGATTTTGTAATCACTTTGAATGATATGCCCCAATTGCTCAGCAACACCTAAAATGTAAGAGAGGTCTGCAGAGCCATCTTCCCCTGGAGGGGTTGGCAAAGCGAGAAATATTAAGTCCGCTTGATCAATAGCAGCTTTTAAATCTTTGGTAAAATGCAGTCTACCTAAACGCAGATTCCTTTCGAAATACACATCGAGTTGTGGCTCATAAATGGGCACAACCCCTTTTCGAAGTTTCTGAATTTTTTCTTCATCAATATCCACGCAGGTTACATTGTTGCCCGTTTCTGCCAAACAAGTACCTGTAACCAAACCGACATATCCAGTGCCGACAACTGCAATATTTTTCATAATCAGGATTGTAAAAACTGATTCACGGTAGCAATAATATGTTGAAGCTGTTCATCTTGCATCTCAGTGTGCATTGGCAAAGAAACAACCCGAGCACATAGATCTTCAGTAACTGGAAAATCTCCCTGCTTATAACGAGGGTCGAGATAGGCTTTTTGCATGTGCAAAGGAACCGGGTAATAAATCATTGCAGGAACACCTTTCGATTCGAGGAATTCTTTCATTTCATCGCGACTAACGCCGTTTGTTAGCAGGGTGTACTGATGAAAAACGTGCGTCGAATTTTCAGAACGAACTGGTGTGATTAACTTGCCACTTTTCCCAAATGCTGCATCATAAGCATCTGCAAGTTGATTTCTTCTTGCAGCATACTGGTCCAATTCGCGCAATTTCACGCGCAGAATTGCAGCTTGTATTGAGTCGAGGCGAGAATTCACGCCAATTTCATCATGGTAATAGCGAACACGCTGACCGTGATTGGCAATCATTCTGATTTTGGAAGCCAGTTGTTCATCTTGTGTAAAAATAGCTCCACCATCACCATAACAGCCTAGATTTTTCGAAGGAAAAAAGGAAGTTGCTCCAACTCTACCGATGGTTCCAGCTTTTTTAACGGTTCCATCTGAAAACGTATAATCTGCCCCAATAGCTTGGGCTGTATCTTCAATGATGTCGATATTGTGTTTTTTCGCAATTTCAATCAAACGCTCCATTGGTGCGCACTGCCCAAACAAATGCACTGGAACAATTGCAACAGTTTTATCAGTGATGGCCTTTTCAACAGCCTCAGGATCAATATTAAACGTAAGTGGATCTACGTCCACCAAAACAGGCTTTAGACCAAGTAAAGCAATCACTTCTGCAGTTGCTACATAGGTAAAACTTGCTGTAATAACTTCATCTCCTGGCTTATAGCCCAACGCCATCATAGCAATTTGCAAGGCATCTGTGCCATTAGCACAAGGAATAACATGATCGCAGTGAAGATACTGTTCTAGGTCTTTTTGAAAGGCTCCAACTGCCGGACCGTTGATAAAAGTAGTCGTGTCAATGACCTCTTGGATAGCAACATCCACCTCAGATTTAATGCGATTGTACTGGGCCTTAAGGTCGACCATTTGAATTTTATCCATACTTGTAGAAACTTGGCGCGAATATACACATTTTGAACACTGCCTAAAGGCTTATGCTTCATGAAACCTATATCTTTGCAAGGATGAGAAAAATCATTTTAATTCTCCTAGGAGTTCACATTTCGCTAAGTGTTAATGCTCAGGTAAATGTGCGGGACTCTCTGGTTAGAGCCCCTATGATCATTCCGAATATCGGCGTTCATCTGCCAACAGGCGACTTAGCGAAACGCTATGGTCCATTTTATTCGGTAGGTGCAAATTATCTTCATAAGACCAAAAATAACTGGCTTTTTGGCGCTGATGCACACTTTCTTTTTAGCAGCGACGTGAAAGACACAAGTATGCTTAAAATTGTTACAACGACCGATGGATTCATCATAGGTTCTGATGGCACCTTGTATGATGTTCGTTACCAAATGCGAGGCATGCAAGGGATAGCTAGGTTCGGCAGGTTATTTCCAGTGATTGGTCCGAATAAAAATTCCGGTATTTTTACAACTATGGGCGTTGGATTTATGCAACATAAAATCAGGTTTGATTATGAACGAAATGCTGATTTGCCTCCGATTTCCAAAGATTACATTAAAGGCTACGACCGCTTGACTAACGGTATTGCCATTTCGCCTTCATTTGGATATGTGCATTTATCGAACTCACGATTACTCAACTTTTTCATTTCAGTGGATTATACAGCAGCATTCACAAAAAACAGAAGGAGCTGGAATTTCGATTTGAACGCTGCCGATCTTACTCAAAGATTTGACGGACACACTGCATTTCGCATAGGCTGGATCATTCCGTTCTATGAAAAGAAGCCTGATGAATTTTATTTTTATTAATTGAAAAGGCTATACACAATTGGTATTCTGATCTATGTGTTTTTGGTTCACGTAGCAGCATGGTTTTCTCCAAAGGCTAAACTGTGGGTAAAGGGCAGAAAAAATTGGAAAGCACAATTAAAAAAAGCTATCCCCGAAAATGCAGCTGTTACTTGGTTTCACTGCGCTTCGCTTGGAGAATTTGAACAAGCTCGCCCAATAATTGAAGCTTACAAAAAAGCCCTCCCAGAATCTTTTATCCTTTTGAGTTTTTTTTCACCATCAGGATACGAAATCAGAAAAAATTACTCACTCGCCGATTTCATCTGTTACCTCCCAGCCGATTTCATATCCAACGCAAAAGATTTCGTAAGTATCGCTAAACCCCAAAAAGCGATTTTTGTCAAGTATGAATTTTGGTACAACTTTTTGCAAGCCCTGAGAGATGCAGATTGCAGCACCTACCTCATTGCAGCAAGATTTCGGTCCGACCAACCATTCTTCCAATGGTATGGAAGCTGGTTCAAAAAACAGCTAAATAACTTTTATTGCATTCATCTGCAAGATGAAAATTCAGCACAAATGCTTCAACAAACGGGATATTCAAATTTCACCGTTAGTGGCGACCCTAGGTTTGATAGAGTGACCCAAAATGCAAAACAAACCGAAGAGCTTCCAGAGATTAAACTTTGGCTTAATGGGAGATCCTGCATGGTTGCCGGAAGTGCCTGGCCTGCCGATGAACAGATTTTCTTCCCATGGCAAAATCAACGCGCATTAATTATTGCGCCCCACGAAATTGATGAAGCACATTTAACTAGCATCGAAAAGGAAGCAGGCGCATCAATTATTCGATATTCTGAGCTGATCAAACAACCTAACCTAGCCTCAAATGTGTTGCTGATCGATAACATTGGAATGCTTATGCGGATCTATTCAATGGCTGAATTCGCCTTTGTTGGTGGAGGCTTTGGATCTGGCCTACACAATATTCTCGAACCAGCTGCATTTGGTATTCCTGTAGTTTTCGGTCTAAAACATGAAAAATTCCCTGAAGCTCAAGCTCTAATCGATGCTGGTGGCGGTTTATCTGTATCTTCAAGGAGCGATTTTTTGCAATTTCTTGATCACATTGAAAAAGACAACAATAAATCTATGGCAGAAAATGCGCTTCGTTTCGTTCGATTGCACACCGGAGCCACTAAGCTGATTATGAACGATCTGATCCAGAATTAAGCTATCATGAATAAGTACTTTTTAATTCTCATTCTTGGACTTACGTCATCAAATCTATTAGCACAGGAGAAGGTTACGACGGTAGGTTTTCAGATCAAACCCATTTTCGTATCTAGTTTTTTTGGAACGGGACCACAAGAACTCACACAAAATGGCTTTAACTATAAGATCAGTCAAAGCACTGGTTTTTCTGGCGGTTTGGTTATTCGAAAAGGTTACACAAAATCGCTTTCTCTCGAATTTGGAATTAATTATTGCCGAAGAAATGTTACGCTTGAATCTCTTTATCAAGGGGTGTCGAGCGTCTCAAAATTGAAAATTATTGGGTACGAAATCCCTTTAAGTCAGCTAATTTTCATCAGACTATCGAAGCAGATATACATGAATGTTTCTGCAGGTGCTTGCATAAACATGTTTCCTTCGGATGTTCAAACCACCAATGAGGTATTGTATGCTATTGGAGGCAGAAAACTCATTTTCAACCCGAGTTTGATTGCCAATATTGGATTTGAGTACCGAACTGTCGAAAATGGCTATTTTTATCTTGGCACTTCCTTCAATCGACCATTTAGCCCTATTTATGGTTTGGGTATCGATTATTTAATTAATAATGTTGTTGTTAATTCTAGCATTTCTGAATTACAAGGAAGTTATCTAACCATCGACTTTAAGTATTTTTTCCATGAGGATCCTGAAAGGAAAAAAGCAAAATTACCTTCCGATAAACCAAGATCAACGAAGCCTTCGAAAGATAAATGAGTTAGAACATTAAATTTGTAAACTATGAAAACGAAGAATTTCTGCTTATTCATCTTTTCACTTATTTTAATTACCTGCATGGATCAACAACATACTAACGCTCAAGAAAATCGAAAACCTATGAAAGCTAAAATCATTTATGTCTACGATGCATACTGCGGATGGTGTTACGGCTTCAGCCCGGTGATTACAGCATTTCACCAGAAATATCAAAACGACTATACATTTGAAGTGATCAGTGGTGGTTTGATTACTGGCGATCGTGTTGGGCCGATGGACCCCAACATGGCGAAGTATATCAAAGGTGCAATTCCTCGATTGATGGAGATTACTGGTGTGAAGATTTCAGACACTTACATCAACTCCTTAGGAGATCCAAACAGAGTTAATGATTCAATGGTACCTGCAAAAGCAATGACTGCATTCAGAAAATTCGCCCCCAATCGGATGATAGAATTCGCATCATGGCTGCAAAAAGCACAGTTTGTTGATGCAAAAGACTTAACTCAAAGCGAAGTTTATAGGGATGCTGCACTTGCATTCAATATTTCGCCAGACGATTTTGTTCGTGAAATGGAAGCCTCTACAGCTGATGCAAAGTCGGATTTCATGAAGGCTCAACAATGGGGAATTACTGGTTTTCCAGCGGTTTTAATCGATAGGGCCGATACTTTAATCGCTCTCAGCAATGGCTTCACCGACCTGCCAAACCTCGAATCTTCTTTGAAACAAGCTTTGGAATACGAACATAAATAACACTTTTTTCTAGAAGCGTGCTGCTGAATAAGTCATTTTTATACATTTGCACCCGCTTGCCCGGATGGTGGAACTGGTAGACACGCAGGACTTAAAATCCTGTGATCATTGCGATCGTGCGGGTTCGAT
>JBBAKX010000007.1:0-170604 GCA_040403315.1 Flavobacteriales bacterium | reverse complement strand
TGGTAGACACGCAGGACTTAAAATCCTGTGATCATTGCGATCGTGCGGGTTCGATTCCCGCTCCGGGTACAAGTACAACGAGAATGAAACACAACAGTCGAGTGTTTCATTCTCGTTTTTAGTTTTAGGAAACCTCTAGTTTTCAAGACTAAGAAGCTCAATAATGCTTCACAAGCCCGAGAAATCTCAAAGCAGCTCACCTAGCCTACTAAGGAACCAACACAAGGCACATTAATTCAAAATGGAGATGTATGAAAACAAAAAAGCCACTCTTGATGAGTGGCTTTAGAGCGAAAGACGAGGCTCGAACTCGCGACCCCGACCTTGGCAAGGTCGTGCTCTACCAACTGAGCTACTTTCGCATTGGGTTGGCAAAAGTAAAACAAATTCGTTTTCTCCAAAATAAAACTGAGAAAAAATTATCGTCCACCAGTCAGCCGCTTGATTTCCTGCAATTTAAGAAGTGCCTCAACCGGAGTTAGATTGTCAATATTCACCTTTTTAAGTTCATCTCTCACTTGTTCAAGTACAGGATCATCCAACTGAAAGAAGCTTAATTGCATTCCTTGACGTGCTGCATCCACGAATTGACTGCTCCCTTCTACTCCATCTTGGCGGTGCATACGCTCCAAATCCTTGAGGATTTCTGTGGCTCGATCAACAATTCGCTTAGGCATTCCAGCCATTCTTGCCACATGAATACCAAAACTATGGTTGGTGCCTCCTTCTTTCAATTTTCGGAGGAACAATACCTTCTGGTTGACCTCCTTCACTGCCACATGAAAGTTCTTTATTCTGGGAAACCTTTCGGTCATGTCGTTGAGCTCGTGATAATGCGTTGCAAAGAGCGTTCTTGCTTTCTGAACGGGTTGTTCGTGCAAGAATTCTGCGATCGACCAAGCGATTGACAATCCATCATAGGTTGAAGTGCCTCGACCAATTTCGTCGAGTAAAATGAGCGATCGCGCACTAAGGTTGTTCATGATTGAAGCCGTTTCATTCATTTCGACCATAAAGGTTGATTCACCAGTTGAAATAGAATCGGATGCTCCAACACGTGTGAAAATCTTATCAACCAAACCAATTGTAGCTGCTTCTGCAGGCACAAAAGATCCGATTTGGGCCATAATCGTAATCAAGGCAGTTTGACGAAGAATAGCAGATTTACCCGACATATTGGGCCCGGTAATCATCATGATTTGAGTGCTTTCAGGATCCAACAATAGATCATTGCTGATATAAGATTCACCGACCTTTAATTGCTTTTCGATGACAGGATGACGACCATCCCTAATATCGATTACAAAACCCTCGTTAACATTCGGTTTATTGTATTGATTCTCGTTCGCAAGTATGGAGAATCCAAGCAGGCAATCGATTTGTGCAAGAATAAATGCGTTGTGTTGAATGGGTTGGATGAATTCAGCTATGGCAGCAACCAATTCGTTGTACAAGCGCGTTTCGATCACCGAAATCTTATCCTCCGCTCCGAGAATTTTTTCTTCAAAAACCTTAATTTCAGGTGTGATGTAACGTTCAGCATTCACCAAGGTTTGCTTTCTAATCCAATCTTCAGGCACTTTGTCCTTATGCGAATTGGTAACTTCAAGGAAATATCCGAAGACATTGTTAAATCCTATTTTCAATGAAGAAATCCCAGTTCTTTCAGATTCTCTTTGCTGGATACCAAGAAGAAATTCCTTTCCATTCGACTTGATTCCGCGCAGTTCATCCAATTCGGCATCAACACCTTCAGCAATTACATCACCTTTGTTTAGCAGTGCAGGTGGATCGGCAACAATCTCAGTTTCAATTCTATTTCTAATACCTAGACATGGATTAAGTTGCTCGGCAAACACATTAAGCATTCTATTTCCAGACGATTTGCAGATTTCTTGAATAGGTAAAATGGCAGCCAAAGCTCGCTTTAAGCTAAGCAATTCTCTTGGCTGTATTCTTTGAACTGCAACTTTAGCAATGATGCGTTCTAGATCGCCGATTTGTTTGAGAGGTTCAGCAATTGCGGATGCCATTTCAGGCGTGTTCTTGAGCAATTCAACTGTCTGTAAACGTTCTTCAATAGGGCGCAAATCTTTCAATGGAAGCGCCAACCATCGTCGTAGCAATCGGGCTCCCATTGGCGTTTTGGTCTGGTTGATTACATCAAACAAACTCAATCCTAGTTGATTGCCCGTTTGAAACAATTCTAAATTCCTTAGGGTGAAGGCGTCCATCCACATGAATCTATCTTCTTCAATTCTAGCAATGGATGTAAGATGGGCTGTTTTATCGTGATTGGTTTCTTTGAGATAATGTAAACAGGCTCCTGCGGCAATAATGGCCAAGGGCATGTCATCAATCCCATAACCCTTGAGCGAAATCGTTGAAAATTGTTTTTGAAGAAGCTCCCGACTGAATTCTTCTTGAAAAACCCAATCATCGAGCTGAAAACTAAAAAAACGATCACCGAATGACTCCTTGAATTGTTGTTGTTGAGGTTTCGAAACCAAAATTTCGCCAGGTTGGAAATTCTGAATCAGTTTTGAAATCGATTCGGCTCGCCCCTCAGAAATGAGAAATTCGCCTGTCGAGTGATCTAAAAATGCCACACCACAATTTTCCTTTCCGTAATAGATGGCAGCCAAGAAGTGGTTCGACTTATGATCAAGGAGTTTATCGGTACTTGAGAGTCCTGGGGTAACAAGTTCGGTAACTCCGCGCTTAACGATGGTTTTCGTGAGCTTGGGATCTTCTAGTTGATCACAAATGGCCACACGCAAGCCCGCACGAACAAGTTTGGGCAGATAATTATCAAGCGAATGGTGAGGAAAACCAGCCAGTTCGATATAAGCTGCTGCACCGTTTGCTCTTTTGGTAAGAACAATCCCCAAAATGGTGGAAGCTTTCACAGCATCCTCGCCGAAAGTTTCATAAAAATCTCCAACCCTGAAAAGCAATAATGCATCAGGATACTTAGATTTGATGGTATTATACTGCTTCATTAGTGGCGTTTCAACCACTGTAGAAGAAGCTGCAGATTTTGCTGGTTTCAATGATTATAGGACTTAATTTTGGCCAAGATTCAGCCATGCGAAAGTTACACATAACAGAGTTAAACCGAAAGAATACCGAAGAATTCCAATCGGCGAGCAAATGGCCCGTTCGAATTATACTCGATAACGTGCGTAGTTTGCATAATATAGGATCGGTTTTCAGAACATCGGATGCTTTCCTTTGTGAAGCAATTTATTTGTGTGGAATCAGCGCGAAACCACCAAACAAAGAAATCCACAAGTCGGCTTTGGGAGCAGAAAATAGCGTTCATTGGGAATATTTTTCTTCTGTTAAGGAGGCTGCTCTTAAAGCTAAATCCGACGGATACAAGATTGTTTTGATCGAACAAACAGACCAGAGCGTTGCATTAGACCAATGGCAAGAAAGCACCGAAAAAATCGCTCTGGTTTTTGGAAATGAAGTAAGTGGAGTTTCCGATGAAGTATTGGATGTAGCTGATGCTGCTGTTGAGATACCGCAATTTGGAACTAAGCACTCTTTTAATATCTCAGTTTGTGCTGGGATAGTTTTATACCAATTGTACTTTTTGCGGACAAAATAAAAGGGCGTTACAGTTACCCGTAACGCCCTTCAAAATTTTCTGTTATTGTTTAGTTCAAAATCCCGCTTAAATCGGAACTGAATTTTTTGAACTCCTTGTCTGTTTTAGCTTTTGCTTTCAATTTTGGATCTGCAGCAATTGCTTTTCCAAGACTAGAAACCACACCGTCTTTGTTTCCACTGCGAGCAGCAATTACCGCGCGGAGGTAATGACCAGCAGCAGATTCTTTATCGCTAGAACAATCTAAAGTTTGTGTTGCACCTGAATTATTACCAGCTAATAGTTTTGCTAAAGCAGCATTGAATGTACATGCGTTGCCGTAAGAAGAAACAGCATCACTGTATTTCCCATTTGCAACAGCTAGGTTCGCTTGATTATATAGAGATTCTCTGCTATTTCCAGCAGCAGTAAAGAATCCAGCAGCAGCCTTACGGTCTCCACTAACAGCCGATACGGCACCTAAGTTGTTCTGGATCATAATATTCTTAGCAGCAATACGATTTGCTTTTTCAAATTCTGCTTTTGCTTCAGCAAACTTTCCTTGCATAAAATAAACATAACCCATGTTATTGAATCCACGGAAATCTTCTGAGAAACGTCGAGCAAAAGATTGATAAACCTTTAATTTATCGTCCATTGAAGACTGCAAACCAGCACCGTACATCAATTCTTCCATACCCAAAGAGTCAGGTGAAGAGATTGACATTGTGCGAATTTGATCGTCGTTACGTACACGAAGTTTTGTTACTAAGTTGATTTCAGCTCTTCTCAACTTCGGGAAGTAAGCCTCATAGATAGGATCGTAGCTTGCCAATTCACGGAATTGTTGTTCACGTGCTTCAGGGTCAGAAACCGTATTAATAATACTTAATGCTGCATCCTTACCATTGATCGACGAAGATGAAAGCATGTTTTTCAAACCATCCCAATCTTCATAATTCGAAGTGATTTTATTGATGAAGCCTTCTTTCTTTTCGTAGCCTTTGATTTTATTTTTCTTGAAGCGGCTCATAATCAACTTTGCTCCTTCTTCAGCACGGTTATCAGACAGCTTTGAATTTCGCTCAAGCTCTCCTTCTGGAGAAGCAAAGCCAAAAACATCCAAACGAATAAACTCAGAACTGTCTTTTGCAGCGCGGTCGATGAATCTATACATATTTTCAGTTTCATCGCTTTTAAGCTCAACGCCACGAACTTCCCAAGAATCAACAAGGAAGTATAGGTTAGACTTCTGAGTTACTGTAGGATTCTTGTCGAAATTATCTACAGCAGATACTACTTGATAATCTTTTTGAAGCCAAATAGGCGTTACGATTGTTCCTTCTGCAATTTTAACCTCAGGAAGTTCTGTAGACTTGTTCTTGTAGGTTGCTGTAGCCTTTAAAATAACTTCTGAAGACTCCATTCCTGAAACATATAGGAAACGATCAGAAACAGAGAATTTTCCGCCTTCTTTAAACGTAATACTTTGACCAGAACCTTCAAGTTTTTCACCTTTTAAGGTAAGCTCTTTAAGTGGTTTTTCGCCTCCGTTGTATCTAACAACAGGCGTTACACTCAAATTTGCTTTCTTGTGAAAATACTTCGCTGGGAATACTCCATTCACAGTAATTCTCACACTATCGCCATGGAGTTCTAATGGATCTGGAGTTACGGTGTAAGATATTTTACCGGAATCCTTGATCATTTTTTTAATACCGCAACCATTCAGGATAACAAGACCTGATACTGTTAATAGAGCAAAACCAACACTTCTGAGAAGTTTCATTATGAATGTTTTTAAATCAGTGCAAAATTGGATGCAAAAATACCAAAGCTTTCAACACGTGCAGCATATTTATAAACAGATAACAGCATGCAAAAAAACAGCCTTAAGCACTACATATCAATAACTTATAAAAACCTCTGTAAGAAATTTGTCAATATTGTTAAATGAAATCATTGGCTTCAATTTTTTGTAAGATTTGATTCTGTACTTGTCGTGCCATCCTTTCTATCGACATCCCCAATTGAGGATGTATCCAATCGGGCCAAACTTCCAGAAGCGGAACCAACACAAATGCTCTATCATTAATGCGGGGATGAGGAACCTGCAAGATTTCTGTTTGAATAATTTCATTCCCAACAGCAAGGATGTCTAAATCCATCGGTCGGTCAGAATACCCTTTTTGTAGGCGAATTCGTCCCATTTCTGCTTCAATGCCCATCAAAATCTCCAATACTTCCAAAGGCTTCAACAGGGTTTCCACCTTAACAACTGCATTGAGGAACAAATTATCCGACTGATAACCAACAGCTTTAGATTCATACAAACTAGAAACCTGAATAATTTCTAATCCTTGCTGTAACATTTTTTTCAAAACTATACTCACAGACAGGATGCGGTCGCCTTGATTGGTTCCAATTCCGATGGCAATTGTGTTCATTCCATTTGGTTTGATCTTCGTGCCGCAATTTCAGTACATTGCTCAAATAAAAATATATCTATGCGCGCTTTTTTTAAAATGGTGTTTGCCACCATGACAGGATTATTCTTCACCTTTCTTCTCTTTTTTATTTTCCTTATCATGATTATTTCTGCGGGAAGCAGTAAAAAAGAAGTTGAGATCGAAGACAATACTATTATTCATTTGACACTTAATTCAGCGATCCCAGACAGAAGTAACGAAAACCCATTCAATGGGGCGAGCTTCAGTGGATTAGGCGACGGCCCTATGTTGGGTTTAAACGACATACTCGACAACATCGACAAGGCTGCTGCCAATCCTTCGGTTAGCGGAATGTTTCTCGATCTTGAAAATATTCCAGCAGGAATTGCCACAATCGAAGAAATTCGAGATGCATTGATCAAGTTTAAAAAATCAGGCAAATACATTTATGCCTACAGTGAAGCCTTTTCACAGCCAAGCTATTATTTAGCAAGTATTGCCGACAAAATCTATCTACATCCAACAGGACTTGCAGAACTTAAGGGACTTCGTTCAGAAATTCTCTTTTTCAAAGGCACCTTAGATAAATTGGGCGTTGAACCTCAAGTGTTTCGCCACGGAAGGTTCAAAAGTGCTGTAGAGCCTTTTCTTCAGGATAAACTCAGTGATTCGAATCGCGAACAAGTGCGCACATTTCTTTATTCGATCTGGAACCATATGATCAAAGGCATTTCCGAAGGCCGGAAAATTCCTGAAGCAGAATTATTCAAAATTGCATCTGAACTATTGGTTACAAATGCAGCATCGGCGAAGCAATACAAGCTGGTTGATGGTCTAAAATACCGCGATGAAGTATTGGAAGAATTGAAAGTAAAATCTAGCGCTGAAAGTATCGACAAGTTGCCAATGGTTACCCTATCTGAAATGAAAGATGCTGAAGATCTTCGAGACAAAAGGAAAGGGGATAAAATTGCGGTGATTTATGCCGAAGGCGATATTGTGGATGGAGAAGGAAATGATGGCCAAATTGGTTCGATTGGATGTTCAAAGGCAATTCGAAAAGCACGATTGGATGAAAAAGTAAAAGCTGTTGTGATTCGAGTAAATTCTCCTGGAGGATCGGCCCTTGCCTCTGAAACAATCTGGAGAGAAGTTGTGCTCACCAAGAAAATTAAACCAGTGATTGTTTCAATGGGAAATGTTGCTGCTTCAGGCGGATACTACATTGCAGCCCCAGCCGATGTAATTGTTGCAAGTCCAAATACCATTACTGGATCGATCGGTGTGTTTGGGCTGTTTTTCAATGGAAAAGGGTTGGTGAATCAGTTAGGTGTTACTATTGATACAGTTAAGACAACGCCAATGGCTGATATCATGACGGGTTCAAGGGCTGTAACTGCGCGTGAATCTGAAATCATCCAAGCAGAAATTGAACGCATCTATGACAACTTCATTTCACGCGTAGCTGAAGGCAGAAAAATGAGTAAAGCAGACGTGGATTCAATTGCACAAGGCCGCGTATGGACAGGTGCCGACGCAAAAAGATTGAAGCTTATTGATGAATTTGGTGGTTTAGAAAAGGCTATTGAAATCGCAGCGAAACGTGCCAAACTAGACAATTACAGAATAGTAGAACTTCCTTTTGTAGAAGATCCTGTGATGAAGTTCTTCCGCAAACTCAGCGGTGAAAAGGAACAAGATGTGGTTGAGAAAGTGCTCGGACCGAGTTACAAGTACTACAAACAAATGGATCATTTGATGAACATGAATAAGTATCAAACGCGAATTCCTTACGAAATAGAGGTGTATTAAACCATCCTATATTCGAAGAGAAGAGGGCTATTCCAAATGGGATAGCCCTTTTTTTTCCAACTAAACCCATGATAAACATGTTGATGAAATTGAAAAAAAACTTCAATTGAGTTTCCCATGATTGGAAGTAATATTGTGCAATGAGCAACAAGGAAATTTCAAGGGCCCTTCGCATGTTAGCAGGATTGATGGAACTACATGATGAAAATCCATTCAAAATAAAATCTATTACCAATGCATCGTTTCAGGTAGATCGAACACCTTCGCCCATTGCAGAAATGACCGAAGCCGAAATCTTAAATATCCCTGGGATTGGAAAAAGCATGGCCGCGAAAATTTACGGTCTTTTGAGCACAGGTCTGGATCCAGAAATGGATGAAATACTTGAAAAAACACCTGCCGGAATTGTTGAAATCATGAGGATTAAAGGGATTGGACCGAAAAAAGTTCGAACGCTTTGGCAAGAACTTGAAATTGAATCGCCTGGTGAATTGCTTTATGCATGTAACGAAAACCGATTGGTGGAACTCAAAGGCTTTGGTGCAAAGACACAAGACAGTATCCGTCAATCGTTAGAATTTTCGCTATTGAATGCAGGAAAATTGCATTATGCAGAAGCAGAAATGGCAACCCTAGAAACCATCAATTTGCTTCAAGAACTTCTTGATTCTGTCCAATTTGAGGTTACTGGAGAGCTTCGACGCCAAAACGAAACCATCGATCACTGCGACCTGATTTGTATTGCCGATAAGCAGCCCGATTTTGAGAAACTAAATAACGATCAACTCCGATTTTCGTCTTACGGCGATTTTACCCTCTTGGAAACTTCAGCTGGATATCGATTTAGGATTTTCTTTAGTCAAACGGAGAGAGCTGCATGGCAACAGTTCTTACTAACCGGCCCTGAATCGCATGTAATCGAAACAGGCGCTACGCAAAATGAATATTCAACTGAAAGAGAAATCTACAGTTCAATAAATCATGCATATATTCCTCCTGCGCTTCGAGATTGGCCATTAGAAAAAGCTGTTGAGCTTTCAACTAATACTGCAATAACCGAAAGTGATATCAAAGGAATTTTACATTGTCACAGTACATGGAGCGATGGAGCCGATACGCTTCAAAATATGGCCAAAGCCACACAAGCATTGGGCAAATCGTATTTCGGCATCTGCGACCACAGTAAATCTGCGTTTTATGCTAACGGTTTAAGCATAGAACGCGTTATCCAACAACATGAAGAGATTGAAAAGCTAAATCGGACCTTCGATAACTTTAAGATTTTTAAAGGCATCGAATCCGATATTCTTTCGGATGGATCGCTCGATTACCCTGAGGAAATTCTAGCATCCTTCGATTTCATTGTTGCCTCTGTACATTCGGTACTTAGAATGGATGAAGATAGAGCAACTGCAAGACTAATTAAAGCGGTTGAAAATCCTCATACAACTATCCTCGGTCATCCAAGCACCCGCTTGCTACTTTCGCGAAAAGGCTTCCCAATTAATTATCCTAAACTCATAGATGCTTGTGCTGCAAATGGAGTGAGCATTGAATTGAATGCACATCCATATCGGCTCGATATCGATTGGCGGATGATTCCGCTTTGCGTGGAAAAAGGCGTAAAAATCGCTATCAATCCCGATTCGCACAGAAAAGAAGGATTAACCGATATTCGATATGGCATTTTAATAGCGCAAAAGGCGGGATTACTTGCTGAAGACGTATTGAATAACCTAGATCTACAACAGTTTTCAGACTATCTGAAGAAGTAGCAAGATTTATCACCATTTTTCAACTGATCATTGTCCAATTAAGGGATATCCACTAGGTTTGTGCTTTAAGTCAATATGTCACTTATCAATTCAATAGTCTCGTGGGTAATGAAACAGCGCGTTCACCAGATAGAACTGTTTATTAAGTATCCCCATGATGTACAAATGGATTGGTTTAAAAAGCTTGTTGTTTCGGCGAAAGACACTGAATTCGGGAAAATGCACGATTTCAAAAATATCCGAAACTATGATCAATTTGTTCAGCAAGTACCGATTCGGGATTATGAAGGACTGAAACCCTACATTGATAGGATGATGATGGGCGAACAAAATATCCTTTGGGGATCTGAAATCAGATGGTTTGCAAAGTCGTCTGGCACCACATCCGACAAAAGTAAATTCATCCCATTGAGCCAAGAATCGATGGAAGAATGCCATTTCAAGGGTGGAAAAGATATGCTTGCAATTTACTGTAACAATTATCCTGAAACCCGAATTTTCTCAGGCAAAGGCCTAACCCTAGGTGGATCGCATCAAATAAATGTAAAATCGGGCAATACTTGGTTTGGCGATTTAAGTGCAATCATCATGGAGCACTTACCTGTTTGGGTAGAATATATGCGCACTCCAGATTTAAGCATCGCTTTGATGAGCGAGTGGGAATCAAAATTAGAACGCATTGCGCACCATACGATCGATGAAGACGTTACAAACTTAGCCGGCGTGCCAAGCTGGATGCTGATTTTGATTCAACGAATTCTCGAAATCAAAGGCACCAATAACTTACTGGATGTTTGGCCAAATCTCGAATTGTTCATGCATGGAGGTGTTAGTTTCACCCCATACATAGAACAATATAGGAAGCTCATTCCTTCAGATCAGATGCATTATCTCGAAACTTATAATGCATCTGAAGGCTTTTTCGGAATTCAAGACCTATCGAATTCTTCAGAAATGCTGCTCATGCTAGATTATGGCATTTTCTACGAATTTATCCCTTTAGACCAATCACACCTTGAAAATCCGCCGGTTGTTTGGCTCCAAAATGTAGAAAAAGAGGTGAATTATGTGATGTTGATTACAACCAATGCTGGTATGTGGCGGTATATGGTTGGAGACGTTATTCGGTTTACGTCTCTACATCCCTACAGAATAAAAATTTCTGGCCGAACTCGCCATTACATCAATACTTTCGGAGAAGAACTGATTGTTGACAATGCCGACAAAGCAATGGTTGTAGCCTGCGAAAAAACCGGAGCAATCATTCGTGAATATACTGCAGGTCCTGTATTTATGAAATCCAATTCAAATGGGGCGCATGAATGGTTGATCGAGTTTGAAAAGGAGCCTGAAAGCATAGGTTACTTCGGAGAAGTGTTCGACAATGCGCTAAAAGCCTTAAATTCAGACTATGAAGCAAAGCGTTACAAAAATATAACCTTGCGGCCACCCATTATCCGAACTATGGAAACTGGGACATTTTACAATTGGATGAAAAATCGAGGTAAATTAGGAGGCCAAAACAAAGTGCCTCGCTTAGCGAACGACCGTAAATATCTCGACGAAATCCTCGAAATGGTGGGCGTTTTATCTCATAAATAGATGATTTATCACTTACTGATTTTATTAAGCACCTTGATACTTCATGGAAATCGAGAGAACACTAAAATTGGAAACAAATCATGGAAATGTATTTGGGCAACGACAGCGTCTGGCAATCAAGTTTACACCGACCATTTAGGCGATGTTTACCTTGTTCGAGGTGATCAGCTTTCAAAATACAAGTCTAACGGAACATTCTTCAGAACTTACTCCAATAAAAATTTAGGGAGGATAACCTCCGTTGATGCAGCAAATCCATTAAAAATCATCGTTTTTTATCGCGATTTTTCGCGGGTTGTGTTTCTCGATAATACCGCAACCGACAACGGAGATCCCTTGAAACTCGATGAGTTTAACATGGAACAGGCATCATTGGTGTGTTGGTCGTATGACAATGGCATTTGGATTTATGACCCCGTTAGATTTTCCCTTACCCGGTTAAATCAACAATTGAAAATCCAGAACGAGATTTTAAATTTGAATCAAATCCTTGGATTTCCACTTCAGCCAACTTGGATGATAGAAGCCGACAATTATCTGTTTATCAGCGCTCCAGAACATGGCATCTTGCAGTTTGATGTTTTCGGAACCTACATGCGCACAATTCCAATAAAAGGCATTCAGAAATTTGATGTGAGCGGAGAATCTATCATTTATACAGATCAAGAGGAGCGTTTGCATTTATATCAAATCAAAACATTCGTCGAAGACACTGTCGCCCTTCCCCAGAAAAATATCAAAGACTTTGCGATTGACAAGAATAGGATGATTCTGCTCACGAACGACAGCCTTTATTCATTTCAATATTTCGAATGAGGAAACAAATTTACCAGGGAGCTTGGTCGTCTTCGAACCGCATGCAAGTTCTTGAGCATGCGCAAAATGAAACACTCGATCTGATAGTAATTGGTGGAGGCATAACCGGTGCTGGAATTTTATTGGATGCGGCAAGCCGCGGAATGAATGCGATCTTATTCGAAAAAGATGATTTTGCATCAGGCACAAGTAGTAGATCTACCAAGTTGATTCATGGGGGTTTGCGATATCTGAAGCAACTTGACTTTAAAGTTGTTCGCGAAGTTGGCAAGGAAAGATCCATTGCCCAAAGAAACGCCCCGCATTTGGTGCATCCTGAGCCAATGCTGCTTCCAATTATACAAGGAGGAAGCTTAGGGAAACTATCGGCTCGATTGGGTTTGTATGTTTACGAAAAGCTAGCTGGCGTTAGACCAGAAGAGAAATTCAAAATGCTTGGTCGAGAAGAAATTTTGGAGAAGGAACCTTTGCTGAATTCTCAAGGATTACTAGGAGGAGCGTTATATACAGAATATAGAACTGATGATGCGCGGTTGTGTATTAGCATTTTCAAAACAGCAATTCAACACGGTGGAAAGGCAGTAAACCATTGTAAGGTAATCAACTTCATCAAGTTGGATGGTAAGATTACCGGAGTTTTGGTAGAAGAGAAAACGACAGGAAAAAAATTCGAAATCTTCGGCAAAGTGGTGGTAAATGCTGGAGGACCATGGGTAGATTTAGTGCGTAGCAAAGATGAAGAGCCCAAGGGCAAAAGATTACATCTAACTCAGGGAATACACTTGGTTTTCGATGCCGCACGTTTCCCTTTGAAGCAATCAGTGTATTTCGACACAAAAGATGGCAGGATGATTTTTGCCATCCCAAGAGAAAACAAAGTTTACCTTGGAACAACAGACACCAATTTTCCCGGATCACCCGACGATGCTGCAATTTGTGAAGAAGATGCTACTTATCTAATTAATGCATTTAATGATCGTTTTACGGGTTCACGCTTGCAAATGCACGATATTGAATCGGGTTGGGCTGGAATTAGGCCTTTAATTCACGAAGATGGTAAAAGCTCATCAGAACTTTCAAGAAAAGATGAAATTTTCGAGTCCGACTCAGGCTTATTGTCGATTGCTGGGGGTAAGTTAACGGGCTACCGTGTGATGGCAGAAAAAATTGTGAATCGCGTTCAAAAAAAGCTAAAACAATTTGGATCCAAGCCTTTCAAAGCTTGCCAGAGTAAAAACATACCGCTTAAAGGTGGAGAATTCAAAAATTTAAAAGAAATCATTGAATTTGGAGGAATACAACTGGGAGAAGCCAAACAAATTGGAGCAACTGCGGCCCAAATTAAAGGTCTGGTAGAGCGATACGGGACAGAAACAGAGAAAATTGTTGAGTTAGGATATTCGATCTGGCCTCTAGAAACCGATAAAACAACAGTACTGCGCAAAGCAGAAATCCTCTATTGCATGATAGAGGAGTCGACACTGTTTCCAGCAGATTTTTGGATTCGTAGAAGCGGCGGATTATTCTTTAGGTTTCACGAAACCATTTCAGAATACCACCAACATGAACAATGG
This sequence comes from Flavobacteriales bacterium, assembly GCA_040403315.1. Lineage (GTDB taxonomy): Bacteria > Bacteroidota > Bacteroidia > M30B66 > M30B66 > CAMCXT01. The sequence goes on along the minus strand of JBBAKX010000007.1, from coordinate 156,980 downwards.
TTTAAAGATCAAAGTAGTTGCGACCACCGGGTGATAACTGAAGCTGGATATGCTTTTCTTAGGGAAGCCGATAAGATCAAGGAAGCGATAATAAAAAGCAAGGAATAAAGAGGAATTCAAAAGGAATATTAATTTTGCTGCGTGGAAGAGATATTACTGCTTTTTACAACACCATTCATGGTGATTTTGGTTCTCGTTGAAATGGTTTATAGCCATTACCATCATAAGGAACTTTACCTAGGAAAAGACACAGCCATCAATCTGATGTGCACAACCTTAAATTTCCTGAACGATTTAATCTTCAGAGTAGTAACTCTGGGCATTCTGAGTTGGTTTAATGGGTTCAGTCTTTTATCATTCAATGAAAAAACATCGATTTACTGGGTGCTATTATTCTTCGCTCAAGACTTCGCTTATTATATTCTGCACTATGTTGACCATTTAGTTAGGTTCTTCTGGGCATCGCATGTTACACACCATTCGAGCGAGAAATTCAATTTCACAGTAGCGATAAGGTCTTCAGTATTTCAGCCTTACTACCGCTTTTTATACTTTATTCCACTAACATTGCTAGGGTTTGAAGCTTTCGATATTGTTTTCATGTATGCAGCAACCCAAGTTTATGGATTTTGGGTACACACAGAAACAATCAGAAAACTCCCGAACTGGTTCGAATACATTTTCGTGACACCTTCGCATCATAGGGTTCACCATGCTTCAAACACAGAATACTTAGATTCAAATTTGGGTATGGTTTTGATTATTTGGGACAGGTTTTTTGGCACCTTCAGGCCTGAGCTCAAGGATGTTAAAATTAATTATGGCCTCACAAAAAATCTAGATACATATCAACCTGCAAGCGTCGTATTTCATGAGTGGAAATCTATTTGGTTGGATGTAAAAAAAGCACCAAATTGGAAAAGTAGATGGATGTATGTGTTTGGCCCTCCGGGTTGGAGTCATGATGGTTCAAGCAAAACATCAAAGCAGATTAGAGCAAATGAAAATCTCTAAATGGTAACTATTTTATCCGATATTGTGAGTGTTATTAACAATTTTTCTTGAGTGTAAAGCATTCTTATTGATCTTATTTACAGCTACTTAAAAAATGTTTTGTGTAAGATAGATGTAAGCATTAACATTTTTTTCTGAAAATATTGAATGAATTTGTTTTTGAATTGGGATGATTGTTTATCTTTGTCTTTAGAGAGAACTAATTCACAAATCTAATACCCACATCCATGAATAAGAATATTCTGTTGACTGCCGGAGTACTTTTCGCTACTGCCTTGACTACTGCACTCATGGCAACTCCGAACCCTCCAGGTCCTCAAATTGTTCCTATCGACGGCGGATTGTCTTTGCTAATTGCTGCATGTGCAGGTGTTGGCGCTAAGAAGATTTACGACGTACGTAAAGAAAAGAAAGCAAGCAAGTAATTCATTTTACTGCCTATATATAAACTGTGGATAGCAGTGCTAAAAGTTTAAACCTCTTCCTTGCGAAGATATTCGGGTTTTATCTTTTTTGGCTTGTTTCCGAAAACTTTTTAAGCCACGAGCTTGTTATTTACAACAAGCTGTGGTCTTTTTTTTACCATATCTTTCTACAAATTGTTCATGGTGGAAGTGAGTTGGTTTTACAGCTTCAAGGTTATGAAACTGTTTCCGGCTACAATTCTTTAGCAATTATAGGTTCTTATGGTGTTATCATTGGCAATCCATGTGTTGGCTTTGGGCTTACGTATGGATTTTGTGCTTTAATTATCTCCTACCCTGGGCCTTGGAAAAAGAAGCTTTGGTTTATCCCGGCAGGTGCTGCATTTATTTCAGCTATCAACATTGCCCGCGTAGTAGCACTTATCACCTCTTCATATAAAATTGGAGGTTTTGTAAAGATGGAACAACACGATCTGTTTAACAACATGATCTACATTGTCATTTTCGCACTTTGGGTTGTATGGGTCATATTTATAGTTGACCGTAAAAAGAAAGTCTCCGCTTAATATTCCTTCTCAATTCGATGTGTTGCATAGGTCTCCCATTTTTGGAGAGCATCTGTCATATCTTGCGGTAAGTCTGAATCGAAAAACAATTCTTCTCCCGATACTGGGTGCACAAAACCGAGTGATTTTGCATGCAAAGCATGACGAGGCAGAATTTCAAAACAATTGCTTATAAAATGCTTGTATGAGGAGGAAGTCGTGCCTTTCAGAATTTGATCGCCACCGTAGGTATCGTCGTTAAACAACGGATGGCCTTTGTATTTCATGTGCACTCGAATTTGGTGAGTTCTTCCAGTTTCTAGCTTACATTCAACAAGCGTTACATAACTGAATCGGCGAATTACTTTATAATGAGTAATCGCATGTTTACCTTGGGTTCCATCAGGGAAAACAGCAAATAGTTTCCGGTCTCTAATATCCCTCCCGATATGTCCTGTAACTGTACCACCGTCGTCTTGAAAATCTCCCCAAACCAAAGCCAAATAAGTTCGTTTGGTGGTTCGCTCAAAAAATTGACGAGCCAAGTGCGTCATAGCATACTCATTTTTGCCCATCACCATGATGCCTGATGTATTTTTATCAAGGCGATGCACCAACCCTGGTCGAGGTTGCTTTTGTTGATACAAAGGCAAATGTTGGAAATGATAAATCAAGGCATTCACCAATGTGCCTGTGTAATTGCCATAGCCAGGATGTACAACCATACCAGGCTTTTTGTTGATTACAATTACATCATCATCTTCATAAACAATATCGAGAGGTAAATTCTCCGGCTTCAACTCTCGCTCTCGAGGAGGATGCGCAAAAACTACGGCCACCACATCGCCCGGTTTAACGCGATAGTTTGATTTTACAGCCTTACCGTTTACTTGAATGTTTCCTGCATCAGCAGAAGCTTGAATGCGGCTCCGAGAAGTTTTCTCCAACCGATTCTGAAGAAACTTATCTACACGAAGCAATTCTTGCCCTTTATCGGCAACTATCTTAAAATGCTCAAAAAGTTCTTCTTGATCGCCTTCTTCAGAATCATTGTCGACAAATCGCTCCTCTTCATCATCCCAAGCTCCTAAATTATTCATCGGTTTTTAGAAATTACAAGCTTTTTAAACTGATAGCTTGAATCAGAATTGGTCTTTAAACCTATGAAGTAAAATCCTGAAGGAATCTGATTCAGTGAAATTTCCACTTGGGCAGAGCTGGCATTGTCTTGATTGATCACTCTTCCAGTTGCATCCATGAGAATCCAATGAGCATTTCCTTCAATTGGAACCTGAATATACACCGAACCAATTGCAGGATTTGGATAAAGATTCCATTGTACTTTGTTTAATTTTGTCTGTGACTCAGAGCCAACATTCAAGTCGAATGGATAGCGGAAGAGCGGTCGAATCATCAAGGTACCTTGTTGTGCTGCGTAGTTGTACCAACTGCCATCTAAGTTGTAATAGATGCGGCTATTGTTATTGAAATTCTTGTCGAATCCAACATTGATTTCAAAATTCGAAGTTTGTGCCCAACCAATGTAATATGTACCAGAAGGGATGTAGATAGCTGAATCAAGTGTAATTGTAAAAAACGTATTCAACCCTTGATTTGGCGGATAATCTACGACTTGCTCATACAGTAAATTACCTGGAGCATTTGAACCTGCCGACCAAATCATCAGGTAAAATGATTGCCCTCCAATATCTCCAATTGTTCTATTGAAGAATATTTGAACTGCCTTCAAAGTGTCGCTTAAATATGAATCGAAACGTTGTGCTGCGAAACCTCCTCCATTGTTATTGATGCTAATTCTAGCTTCAGCGGTTCCATCATCGAGTGCATAATAGTTACTAAACACTTGCTCGTAAACTATAGTATCGTTCCGAGACAGTTCATCTTGATTTTCACTTAAATAATGATTCAAGAAGTAAACTGTTGATTCTGTACCTGGATCTTCATAGGTGTATTTCACAGGCTCTTCAACAACATATTCCTCTCTTGGGAGAATCGGCCCTTGATTGCTCAAAAGCAACAAATCAACTTGAACTTGATTGGCATTGTAAAATTCGTAACCGTAAAACTTATTGGCTGGACCAGCATTGAGTGTAGTCATGGATAGATTGTAGAAATCATCCATGTTGTCGTTGGCATTGGGTAAAAAATGCCACAAAGGCAACGATTGATAATTGAGTAAAAGGCTAGTTGCTGGATACATGAAAGCAAAGTCGTTATACAAAGTATCGTTTTGAAAACGTCCTGTTTCAAGTTTCAAATAATCGATATGCCAATGGTCCCAGCTTCCATTTTGTTGCGCGAAATTTCTGAATCTAAACTGAAATCCATTTTTCAAATAAGCTGTATCAGCTATTGGGATCATGACTTGAGAAAAGTCGCGTGCAAGCTGAGGATAATCTTCCCCTTTAACTCCCCAAACCCAAGTCCAAGTAGAGTCGCCTACTTTATAAAATTCTAAGATCAAAGAATCAATAAACTCAGGATAATTGCCTCGCCCGCCAGGTTGATAGAAGAAACTCAAATAAAGAGAATCAGCTGGTGTATAAGCTAAACGGAATGGTTTGGATGTAAGTGTATCGGCGTTTCCACTAGTAACTGAATTGCTGTAGGGATTTCCTTTCCAGCTGAGACCATCGAAAGTAGCAACACCGATCGTTGGTGGTTTTAGTGGCAAATTCCCATTGATTTGAACACTGTAGCCTAACCATTTATCATAATCGGCATGATTGCCTTTGTATGAAAAATCTTCTACAAAAGGCAAACTGATGGAGTCTCGAAAAACCCTAGACGACTTATTGATTTGCTCATTATTTTTCGGAGGGTTATAAGAACCAAGAGGCATCACAGTCAAACCTTGCGCTTGAACGCAAAGCTGAACTACGAATAGCAATACAGTTAAAAAAGTTCTTTTATAAAGTATCATTCTTCATTTTTTCGTTTTCTAGTACTTCATCGCTTCCTGTTAACCAGACATTGATAGAAGCACCGTCGTATAATCCATCGGCCGAAGGCTCTGGAAATTGTTTATATACTCGAGCAGATATAGTATCTTTTGCTGTGATATCCATCAATTTCATCCCCAGAATTAATTGATTTTCAACTAAAATCATTCGAACTTCTTCTAATGTAAGCCCAAACAAATTTGGCACTGGTATCAAGCCATTGTTTTGCCCTTTTCCAAGTACTAAATCGATGGCAGAACCTTTATCGAGCATTGAGCCATGTTTGATGTCTTTTCCTTTATAAAGCTGACGAATCACTGGTGGTAAACCTTCCACGTAACGCAGCGAACCAACTTTTAGTCCGTAGGTTTCCAATAAAGAGGAAGCTTGCCGAAGCGATAAATTCAACAGGTTTGGGACTTTCACCTGCTGGTTCAGCATCGCATTTACGGTAAGGTAGATGGTTCGGTCTTCTTTAACCGTTGAGCCAGGGCGAGGTTCCTGTTCTAAAACAGTACCTTTTTCCTTTTTCATGTTGTACACCGAGTCGATGATTTCGTAACGGAGATTGTGCCCCTCCACGAATTTATCCAAATCCTTAATGTACAACCCTTTGAAATCTGGAACGGTGGCTTTAGAATCATGCAATGTGTAAAAATCCATAAACAGCAAACAGATCCATAGAAATATCACCATGGCAACTGATGCTCCGATGAAATGCTTCCAAAACTGCTTGGTCTTTACAAATTCTAGAAATGTCATGCGGTTATGCCGGTTGATTTCTTGAATTTGCCGACGCTTTAGCAAAAGTCATAATTTTTTCAATAAAATCGTAAGGTTTATATCCATTGATTGCGCTCTGGTGAAAGATACACGTAGCTGGTGTCATCCCCGGAAGGGAATTCACCTCAATGAAAATGATTTCGGTTCGTTCATCGGCGAAGATTCTCACAAAAGCATCGATTCGACAATACCCTCTCACATTGAGTACGCGCGCAGCTTTCTCGAGTTCTACCTTCACACGGTCTGAGACGCGCTGTCTTTTTTCTAAGTCACGAGAATATCTGGCTGGTGTGATATTTTGTCCTTGGCCTGCCAAGAATTTTTCTTCCAATGAGAGTACTTCTCCCTCCGACAAAGCTTCAGAAGCTTCGAAAACTTCATATCGGATATTTCCTTCAGCATCGAAATGTGTAAGCATGCCGCCAGTAATTTCAAGGAAAGTTGCTGCACCATTAGAACTAATGAGCGACTCCACCAAAAACTGACGTTTGAAAGGGAATTCTTCTTTGGGCTTGATTTTCAATCGAGAAGCAGCTTCGGCATCAAGAATTTCAGACTTTCGGAAAATGAGTTTCGTAAAAGCAATAAAATCATCATCGTTATGAAGCTTTTTTACCGCAGAAGAACAACCATCATCAACAGGCTTTGCGATTAGCGGATAACCTATCGCATTGGCTTTGGAAAGCATTGCGGATTCACTTTCAATCCATTCATCTTCTGTAACAACAAAATGTTCTGCCACGAGCATCCCGTTGGCCTTCAACAATTCGTTGGTTCTAAATTTATCAATGGTAATTCCAGAAGTGGCTGCATCAGAACCATTGTATGGAAGTCCCACTTTTTCGAGTTCCTTTTGCAAAGCTCCATCTTCACCTGGGCGACCATGTAATGCAATAAACACCTCTCCTACCCTTTCAGCCAGTTGCGGATAATTGATTCTTTCTGGGGCATTAAGATTATTCACATCGCCAAACATCCCAGTGAGTTCACCACATTCAGCAATGATCTTTTTTATGATCGGATGGGTTGAAAAATGGAGGATTTTCTCACGAATATCGTCTGCATTGTCTTTCAACATTAAGTTGATTGGCAAAGTGTACAATTCATGTGCGTCGTCGGCGCCAGAAAGAAACACCGGAACGGGTTCGAAAACAGCTGAAGATGAAAGCTTTTCATACACATTTCGCCCGCTTTCAACCGAGATATGTCGTTCGGATGAATAGCCTCCAAAAACTACAGCAATTTTCTTGCGTACAGCAGGATTATTGCGCATTTCGTGCATAGAAACATCGAGTTTCTTGAGCATCTTTTCGGCCACTCCGCTGAATTTCATTTCCTCGATCCTTCGCCGGAGTGAAGTATGAATGATGTATGTGATAAACTGGGAAGGATTGAAACCGATTTCTGCTGCCTGGTGGAAGAAGAAAGACGAGGGCATCATACCCGAAGTTGTGTTTGGATCGTTGAGGAAGATTTTTCCTTCTGCATTAATAAATCCATCGATGCGCGCATAAACGCCGAAACCGAGGGATGTAAAAAGTTGCTCGCAGGTTTCACGAATTCTTTCCAGATCGGCATCAGGAAGTTCGATGGGTGTTATTTTGCGCGATAAACCTGGAAGATATTTCGAGCGGTAATCGAACACCTCTTTGCCTTTACGGATCTCTGTAGGCGGCAAGCAAACTGCCTTTCCGTTCATATCTTCGATCACAATCGATGAAAATTCCTTTCCATCTATAAAGCCTTCAAGAATGACTTCAGATTCTGCATCTAGCGATTCGATCGCGAGAGAATCTACTTGAAGCAATTGCTCATTGAGGAATTTTTCGAGGTCGTCGGGATGTGAAAAAACCGTGTTCCCTATTCTCACAGGGATTCCGATGCCTTCGCGGATGTCGCATGTTGTCCAAATCCATTCGTTTTTTTCGGAAGCTGAAAGTGCGTTCCATGAACTTGCATAAACGCCACGAATAAAGAAACTTTTATCAATGGCTTCAGCCAATAACAATACGTCAGGTTGGTGAATTACAGAAACACCAATAGAAGAGCCTTGTGTTGGAGATTTTACGACCAAAGGAAATTTCACCTCTCGAAGTGCGCGATCGATAACCGCTTGAATATTGCGACTAGTGCGCCATTCATCCCGTGAAACGGTAAAGAAATCAGGCGAATTGAAACCTGCTCGAAGCATAAGCTTCTTTTGCACTACTTTATTAATTCCGATGGCGCTTGGTAAAATACCACTGCCTGTGTATGGAATGTCGAGATATTCTAGAAGCCCTTGAATTCGACCATCCTCACCGTATGGTCCATGCAGGCAAAGGAAAGCAATGTCGAAAAGTTGAGGAAGCTCAGAAATGCTAAGAACACGACCAATTTTATTTCCTTCTTTTATAGGATCAACGCCGGGGAGAGATTCAGCATAAATTTGATAATCGCCTGCGCTGGCAGGAACGGCAGATGGTTCAGGGTAAAAATCGCGGATCGAACCTTTGTAAACAAACTCCCAATCGAGGAGAATGAATTGATTAAAGCTATCTACAAAAACCGGCACTGCTTCGAACAAGCTCTTGTTCAAGTTATCGTAAACGGTACGCCCACCGGCGAAAGAAATTTCACGCTCTTTTGATCTTCCTCCGAAGATAATCCCGACTTTCAGCTTCATGTATGGATTTATTCTGAATTGGTAAAGCTAAACGGAAATACAACCCTGATCGTACATCGAAACCTTAACTTTTCAAGACTCGCGGGTTGAAAAAGAACACACTGTTGTAGTGCTCATCAGGCGAATCGCTGCTATCTTGCACAACAAATTGATTTCAAACCTCATCAATAATTGCTATAAGGCCTAATATTCAACAACATAGGCAAAAGCAAACAACTTGATGAACATGTAAATTATATTGTTCAAACCATTATCAATCAATGTTTCTCCTACTTACACTGTTGGGAAACAATCAACTATTTCAATAACTGAGTTTTAAACATCTACAGATCGGCAGTTAATGATCGAAAATAGTAATCAAATCTGAATAGATAGATTCGACCTTGGGGCGCAATAAATCCAATTCAACTTACTACCATTCCAATGGCTAAAAAAGCAAAAAAATACAAAGAGCAACAGCAGCAACTACTACTTGAAGCCGTAATTCAATACTTCAAATTAGAGCCACGTGCACTTCACAATTACAAACAAGTATGTTCTGCCATTGGTGTTGAAGATTCTATCGATAGACTGAATGTACTCGAATTGCTAGAAGCATTGGTTATTAGCGGACAATTATCTGAGCCCGAGCCAGGTAGATTCCGTTACATCCAAATGGGCAACACAACGGTTGAAGGCAAGATCGACATCACCACAAAGGGTGCAGGTTACTTAGTGAGTCCAGAATTACCTGAAGATATTTACATTCGAGAAACAGATATGCTCAATGCCCTCAACGGGGATTTGGTGAAAGTTAAACTGTTTGCCCGCAGACGGGGAAGAAAACAGGAAGGTGAAGTAATCGAAATCGTTGAGCGGGCGAAAACAGAGTTTGTTGGAATCGTACAATCGAGTGAGAAATTTGCATTTGTTGTACCCGATAGCAATAAAATGCCGATCGATATTTTTGTTCCGTTGCAAGACCTCAACGGGGCAAAGGATGGAGACAAAGTGCTAGTGAAAATGATCGATTGGCCCGAACATGCCAAGAATCCTTTCGGGGAAATTAAGCGCGTACTTGGTCGACCAGGCGACAACAACGTGGAGATGAATGCCATCATGTTGGATTACAATCTTCCGATGGATTTTCCTGCAGAAGTTGAACAATCAGCAGAAAAAATCCCGATGGAAATCCCCGAATCGGAAATCCAAAAAAGAAGAGACTTCAGAAACATTACCACCTTCACGATCGATCCGGCAGATGCAAAGGATTTCGATGATGCCTTATCGATCCAAAAGCTCGAAAATGGCAACTGGGAAATCGGGGTGCACATTGCCGATGTTTCGCATTATGTGGTTCCAGATAGTATTTTGGAGGAGGAAGCCTATAATCGAGCTACCTCAGTTTATCTGGTGGATCGTGTGGTGCCGATGCTTCCAGAACATCTTTCGAATGGCGTATGTTCGTTACGCCCTGATGAAGACAAACTCACCTACTCTGCCGTATTCGAAATGAATGATGAAGCAGAAGTGCTTAACCAATGGTTTGGCCGCACAGTGATTCGTTCGCAACGCAGATTTGCTTATGAAGATGCGCAAGCCATCATCGAAACTGGCGAGGGAGATCTGAAAGACGAAATCCTCACCATGAATGCACTTGCCCGTTTGATGCGCGCCCGACGCTACCAACGTGGAGCCATAGCATTCGATAAAGTAGAAGTGAAATTCCGCCTCGATAAAAACGGGAAGCCGCTCGGTGTTTATTTCAAGGTGCAAAAAGAAGCCAACGAGCTCATCGAAGAGTTTATGTTGTTGGCGAACCTAAGCGTTGCCGAATTTATCGGGATGCCCAAAGATGACAAGAAAAAAAGTGGCAAATCGATTCCCGGTAAACCTTTCGTGTACCGCGTTCACGACAAACCAGACCCTGAAAAACTGAGCGATTTCGCACGCTTTGCTAGTCAGTTCGGATATCGCTTAAAATTTGCCAGTGAGCAACAAGTTAGCAGCACCTTGAACCAACTAATGAAAGACGTAAAAGGCAAAGGTGAGCAAAATGTGATCGAAACTTTGGCTATCCGAACAATGGCAAAAGCTGTTTACACCACCAACAATATTGGCCATTACGGACTTGCATTTAAATACTACACCCATTTCACATCGCCTATTCGGAGGTATCCAGATATAATGGTGCACCGACTGTTGGATGCTTATATGCAAGGTAAAAATTGGGAAGGCGAAAGTCAACTTGAAATGCGCTGCAAGCATTCTTCTGACATGGAAAAACTGGCTGCCGAAGCTGAAAGATCATCGGTAAAATACAAGCAAGTAGAATTCCTAAAAGATAAAATTGGCGAAGTTTTCAAAGGTGTAATTTCGGGTGTTACCGAGTGGGGAATGTTTGTGGAGATCATCGAAAACAAATGTGAAGGCCTCGTTCGCTTGCGCGACATGCAAGACGACTTCTATTCATTCGATGAAGAAAGCTACAGTATTGTAGGCAAAAGAAACCGCAAACGCTACAGATTGGGCGATGAGATAATGATCAAAGTGAAACGCGCCGATTTGGTGAAAAAACAGTTAGACTTTGCCCTTTTCGAAGACGATTTGTATTCATCTCCTCGCCCAATGGCAGAAGGATCAAAACTTCCAAACAAACGCAATAAATACAAACGATAAAAGCACTTCAGGTCGTACTTTTGACCAGCAATGGAATTAAGTCAGCACCTGCAAACCTTATTGAAATCGTTGCCCGAAAAACCGGGTGTGTATCAGTACTATGATGCAGATGGGAAGATCTTATACGTGGGCAAGGCGAAAAGCCTGAAGAAGAGGGTGTATTCGTATTTCAGCAAAGACCATTTCGACAGCGGAAAAACACGTGTGCTTGTTTCGAAAATCGTCGACATCAGAACCATTGTTGTGGATACCGAGTTGGATGCGTTGTTACTCGAAAACAATCTCATTAAAAAGTATCAACCAAGGTACAACGTTGCTTTAAAAGACGACAAAACCTATCCTTGGATTTGCATTAAAAATGAGCGCTTCCCTCGTGTATTCCCCACCCGAAAAGTGATCAAGGATGGATCGGAATATTTCGGTCCTTACCCCAGCGGGAAAGTAATGCATACTTTATTGGATTTAGTGAAAAGCCTTTATCCAAGAAGAACTTGCAACTTGGCACTTGAACCCATTGCAATCAATAACGGGAAGTTTAAAGTTTGCTTGGAATATCATATCAAGAATTGTCTCGGACCTTGCGAAGGATACCAGTCGGAAACAGAATACATGCAAACGATTCAAGAGATTCGACAAATTATCAAAGGCGACATTGGGAATTTGATTTCGATGGTGAAGCGTAAAATGTTGGAAGAGGCGGCTGCGTATCGATTCGAAGAAGCACATCAGCTGAAAGAAAGGCTTGAATTGCTCGAGAAATTCAAAAGTAAATCGACGATAGTAAATCCGTCGATCAGCAATGTGGATGTTTTCTCCATCCAAACAGACGAGAAAAATGCCTACGTGAATTACCTGCGTGTATTGGATGGCAGTATTATCCAAGGCCATACAATAGAATTAAGAAAACGGCTGGATGAACCTGCCGAAGAGTTGCTCTCGATCGCTATTGGCGAAATGCGGCAACGGTTTAATTCAAATGCCCGAGAAATTATCGTTCCGATTCTACCCGATTTGGAAGATGACTTTCTAACGCTCACCATTCCCCAGCGGGGAGATAAAAAACAACTGCTCGATTTGAGTGCGCGAAATGTGTTGAATTACATTCGAGAGAAAAACAAGCAGTTGGAATTGGTTGATCCCGAAAGACATTCCAAACGAATCCTTGAACAGTTGCGTAAAGACCTTCGAATGCCAGAATTGCCAAGGCATATTGAATGTTTCGATAATTCCAATTTTCAAGGGGCTTATCCAGTTTCTGCCATGGTTTGTTTTAAAGATGGAAGACCAAGCAAAAAAGATTACAGGCATTTCAATGTAAAAACCGTTGTTGGATCCGACGACTTCGCTACCATGGAAGAAGTCATTACACGGAGATACGGAAGGCTGCTAGAAGAGGAAGGTGAATTCCCTCAATTAATTATTATTGATGGAGGCAAGGGTCAATTGGGAGCCGCTTTGGGCGCGCTAGATAAATTAGGTTTGCGAGGAAAAATTAGCATCATTGGTATCGCGAAACGATTGGAAGAAATTTACTTCCCGGGTGATCCGTTGCCATTGTACATCGACAAAAAAAGCGAAAGCTTGAAGTTGATTCAATTCCTCAGAAATGAGGCGCACCGTTTTGGCATCACACACCACAGAAGCCGCCGCGACAAAGGCACTTTGAAAACTGAATTGCACGAAATTGAGGGCATTGGTCCGAGCACTGCCGAAAAACTGCTCACTGAATTTCGGTCTGTGAAAAAAGTAAAAGAAGCAAGCCAAGAGGAAATTGCTTCAGTTGTTGGGAAAAGTAAAGCTGAATTGGTGCTTAAATACTTGAGAAGCCAGCAAGAAAATCAAACTACTTCTTGACCAACCAACCATTCGCTTTTTTGCAGCATTCTGGCTTTGATGTTTGGATTCTTTAATTGATTGATATCTGTAAGTTGAATTTGCTTTTGCAATAGATCGCCCAATTGTGATTGCAAACTGTAGAAGTAATGAAAATAAGAATCGCCTGCTGCCTGATTAAATTCTACTAAAAACTCCAATTCAAAAGGATCGACATCAGGGTCATTTACGATACTACCAGTAGCATAAAGGCTCGAAACCAAACATTCTTTGCAAATGTTTCTGATGGCGTGGATATTTTGGAACAGTAACATGAAATCTCGATCTGATCGACTAAAGTTGAAATTAGAGGCCGTAAATTTATTCCTTTGCAGGAATGTTCATCAAGCCCAAACGAATAATTGTAACCGGAGCTGCCGGATTTATTGGTTCTCATCTGAGCATCAGGCTAGTTCGTTCAGGATATGAAGTGATTGGTAGAGATAATCTAAGCCGCGGACGGATCGAAAATCTTGAAGAAATTGTTTCACATCCCACTTTTAGGTTCATTGAAGGCGATGCTGGTGAAGTTGATTTACTAAGTTCAATTGATGCAGATACTTTGATTCATTTGGCATCGGGAAAATCCCTCGATACGACAGTGGCTGGCAGGTTTTACGTGAGAATGAACGGTTGAGTAGTTCGATTCTTCAATATTGTATGAAGAATTTTGTGCGGCTACTTATTCCATCTACGAACGATAGCATGGGAAGAATCCCAACACGCGTTTATTCGGAACGCCGAATAGGAAAGTCGAAAATGAAGTTGATTAAAACTGCTGTAGAGCATCTTCGATTTCTAATGAAGACGATGATGAAGCGTAAGCATTGAGTATCTTTCACCCATGGATTTTATTTCAGCAGCACTGAGTCGCTACGTAGAAGAGCATACCACAAACGAGCCAGATTACTTATACAAACTAAACCGTGAAACGCATCTAAAAGTGATGCAACCACGAATGTTATCTGGTCATTTACAAGGTCGGTTTTTGAGTTTAATTTCTCATTTGATGCAACCTCAGTTGGTGCTTGAAATCGGCACTTATACCGGATATTCTGCACTGTGTCTTGCCGAAGGCTTATCCCCGGAGGGAAAACTACACACGATCGATAACAACGAAGAGCGCGAGGAGTTTGTAATGAAGTACATCCGCGAAGCGAAAATGGAAGGAAAAGTAATCCCACACATTGGCGATGCAGCCTCAGTAATTCCTAAAATTGAAGGCGTTTTCGATTTGGTTTTTATTGACGCCGACAAGGAAAATTACAGTCTTTATTATGATTTGGTAATTGACAGAGTAAGGCCGGGAGGACTGATTATTTCCGACAATGTGCTTTGGAGCGGTAAAGTGCTTGAAGCTGTAAAACCAAATGATCAAGACACAATCGCCTTGTTGGAATTTAACCGGCAAGTGGTGCATGACAATCGCGTGGAAGTGGTTCTACTTCCTGTACGCGATGGCCTGAGTATGGTAAGGAAAAAGCTTTCTTAGAACTTCAGTTTCAACTTCTTGAAGTTATCAGACTTCATTTGAATCAAGGCTTCTTTTACGATCGGATTTGAATCGTTGATGACTTGGTAGTACTCAGAAGTTCCCCAAACTTGGTTGGCGATTAAGGCCTTTAATTGTCGGCGGATGAACGCACCAGATGATTTCAAGCCTTCCTCATCACGTTTAATTTCGTCTACTTCACCAGCAGCTACAAACTCTTCAACGATGGCGTCGCTCACCATAAAATTGGTTTTGAATACGTTGAAATCAGGGTAATTTTTGTTGATTTGTGCACGGTGCTGATCCACATATTTAAGAGTGAACTTGTTGAACAAACCTTTGCGGTAAACATCGGTGAGGTATTTCGAATTTTCGGTAGTATCGAGTGGAATGAAAATATCTGGCATGATTCCACCTCCACCATAAACCAAGCGTTTCCCGGTAGTATAGTACTTTAATGAATCAGCAAATTGAATGCTATCGCGGTTGGTAAATTCGCCGTGGCGGAAACGTGTATTTAGGTCGTCGTAATAATCTTCAACGCCATTTTCGTATGGCTTTTGGATACATCTTCCAGAAGGAGTGTAATAACGTGCAGTAGTTAAGCGCATGGCCGAACCATCGGGAAATGGGAAAGAATTTTGCACCAATCCTTTACCGAAAGATCTTCGACCGATGATAATTCCACGGTCAAGATCCTGAACTGCACCCGAAACAATTTCAGAAGCTGAAGCAGAACCTTCATCAATGAGTACGATGAGTTTTCCTTTTTCGAAAAGCCCTTCGTTAGTTGTATAATAAGGCACTTTGGATCCTTCGGTACGACCTTTTGTATAAACGATCAGGTTATTTTCTGGCATCATTTGGTCTACAATATCGGTGGCAGTTTTTAGGTAGCCTCCGCCATTTCCTGTAAGATCGATAATTAGATTTTTCATCCCTTCGCTTTTCAACTTGGTAAGACCTTCAATAAATTCTTCGCTCGAAGTTGCACTAAAGCGCGAAAGCTTGATATAGCCAGTTTCTTTATCGAGCATGTAAGTTGCGTCGATACTAGTTAGGGGAATTTTATCGCGGGTGATCGAATAATCGATGAGATTTTTCTCGCCTCGGCGGAAGATGCTCACCTTTACAACTGTGCCGCGCGGACCACGAAGACGAGAAATTACATCCTTGTTTTTCAGTTTGATTCCTGCAACCAGTTCATTTTCGATTTTCACGATTTTATCGCCAGCGAGGATGCCTAATTTTTCGGAAGGGCCTCCAACAATGGTGTTCACCACCACGATGGTATCTTCGAGGATATTGAATTGAATTCCTACTCCATCGAAATTTCCGACCAATGGCTCATCCATTTCTTTGAGCTCGTCTTTCGTAAGATAAATAGAGTGCGGGTCGAGTTTTTTGAGCATCGCCCTGATACCTTCTTCAACGATTTCGTCGGTTTTCAAGGTATCTACATAGTTGTTATTTAGAAAATACAACAGATAATCAAGCTTTTCGGTTTCCTTGTTCGCATAACGTTGCGCAGTAGCAAATAGAGGTAAAACGAAAAGCAGCAGAGATAATAGAAGGCGGGTCATAGAATATGTGTTGATGCAAAGAAAGAAAATGAGGAACCGAAACGCAAAGTTTACGGGTATGTTTTAAAAGAAAAAGCCTCAACCGGGAAGTTGAGGCTTTTCGAATGATTACAATGCTATCGGATAAAAATCAGATTTTCTTCACGTTGATTGCATTCAAACCTTTACGCCCTTCGATTACATCGAAAGAAACCCTATCGGCTTCTTTAACCTGATCGATTAAACCGGTTACATGAACGAAGACTTCCTGTTCGGAATTGTCCACTTTAACGAAACCGAATCCTTTGGTTGCGTTGAAGAATTTAATTGTGCCTGTTTTCATTATACTGAATTAATTCCGCAAAGTTAAACGAATACCAATATGATCAACGGTCGACAAAAATTTATTCAGTTGTGCCTTTATTTTTTTTTGTACCACTGTACATTTCATACCGTAACAGCTGGCACTCAAGCGGTCCGTTGAAAAGCTTGATCCTTCTAGAAGGCTTCAAACCGATGAGGCGGATGGCTTCTGGATTGGATGTAAAAACCCATGCCTCACATCCCGGATACTTGTGTTTGAGTGTTGAACCGATGCCAGTATAAACTGCTTCGAGATCTGCTGGATGAAGTCGTTCACCATAGGGCGGATTAATAAAAATGAATGCCTTTCGGTCAGGACCACTTGACTTAAGAAAGTCGTCTACACTAAAGTGAATTTCTGTGTCTACTCCTGCTCTTCCAGCGTTGTCGCGGGAGATACTCACAGCTCTGTGATGAATATCGGAAGCTTTGATATTGAGTGGATCTTCCTTGATTTTGGAAGTCAATCCGCTGAGGATAGTTTGGAAAAGTTCTGGATCATAGTCGTTCCAATGTTCGAAGCCAAATTTTTGTCTAAAAATTCCAGCTGGCACCTCTGCTGCCAAAAGCGCCGCTTCGATTGAAAAAGTTCCAGAGCCACACATTGGATCGATCAATGGAAAATGATGCGACCAACCGCTAATCTTGAGAATTCCAGCAGCCATAACTTCACTCAAAGGAGCTTTCACTTGTTCGGTTCTGTATCCACGCAAGTGCAAGGATTCTCCACTTGAATCGAGATAAACAGTTGCCTCATTTTCTTTCACATAGATCGAAATCCGAACTTGAGGTTCGCGACCATCCACAAATGGGCGTTTCCCAGTGTCTTGTCGAAAACGATCGCACAAAGCATCCTTCGCCAATTGCGAAACAAACATGCTATTGTTAAACAGCGAGCTAAACACAATCGAATCGAAGGCGAATGTTTTTTCAACATTAAAATATGAAGGCCAATCGATCGACATAATTTCTTGGTGAAATTGCTGGTTATCTTTAAAGCTAAACGCATGTAGCGGCTTTAAAACACGGAGTGCAGTTCGAAGTCCGAGGTTTAGCTTGTAAATAAAACCTTTATCGCCTTCGCACTCAACAGCGCGATTTAAGCGCACTGGATTTGCACCTCCAAGGCGCATAACCTCTTCGAAAAGCACATCTTCGAGGCCTGCATAGGTCCGAACGAGTATTTTAAATTGATCAGAAACAACTTTTGACATATTTTATATTTCTTAATACCAGCAAATTAGACAATTTTGTTTAAGTTTATTGCATTCCTGTTAAACAAAATGAATTGGGCTACTGTTTAAATGGCAATGTTAACTTTTTAACCACTAACTCTCCTTTTTATGAAAAAACTTTTATTCGCTATTGCAACAATTGCAGCGAGCACGCAACTTCAAGCGCAAACCGCGTTTGATGTAATATCTACTAGTCCTGACCACAACTTGTTGCAGGCGGCTTTAGAAACAACTGGACTAGATGCAGCATTAAGTAATCCTGATGCAACATTAACCGTATTTGCTCCAACCGATGCAGCTGTAACAACTTTAACTCAAGACCTCAATATCAGCATCGCTGAATTGTTGGCTCTATCAAATCTTGAAGATATTTTATTGTACCATGTATTAGGCGCTGAAGTATTGTCTACAGCAATTACCAACGGTCAAATCGCTACCGCTTTAAGCACAACCAATACTTTGAAGCTTACTAAAAAAGCAAACGGTGATGTTTTTGTAAACCAAGCACAAGTAACGGCACCAGACATCGATGCAACAAACGGTGTTGTTCACGTAATTAATGCAGTTGTTCTTCCAAACGAAACAGTTGTTGACGTGGCGATTGACAATGGCTTTACATATTTAACCACAGCAGTAGTAACAGCTGAATTGCTTCCTGCATTATTGAATCCTTTGGCTACTTATACTGTATTTGCACCAACAAACGCAGCATTCGATGCAATTGCTGCTGGCTTAGGAACAGACATCGCAGGTCTTCTTGCATTGCCTAATCTTGCTGACGTTCTTTTGTACCATGTTCTTGCAACTGAAGTAGCTTCATCTGCTATCACAAACGGTCAAATCGTTGCTCCATTGAGCACAACAAATACTTTGAAGCTTACTAAGAAAGCAAACGGAGATGTGTTTGTAAACCAAGCACAAGTTACTCTAGCCGACATCGATGGTGGAAACGGAACTGTTCACGTATTGAACGGTGTTGTTGTTCCATTTGAAACTGTAGTTGACGTTGCAATCGACAATGGATTTACATACCTAACAACAGCAGTTGTTACAGCTGAATTGCTTCCTGCATTAATGAATCCTTTGGCTACTTATACTGTATTTGCACCAACAAACGCAGCATTCGATGCAATTGCTGCTGGCTTAGGAACAGACATCGCAGGTCTTCTTGCATTGCCTAATCTTGCTGACGTTCTTTTGTACCATGTTCTTGCAACTGAAGTAGCTTCATCTGCTATCACAAACGGTCAAATCGTTGCTCCATTGAGCACAACAAATACTTTGAAGCTTACTAAGAAAGCAAACGGAGATGTGTTTGTAAACCAAGCACAAGTTACTCTAGCCGACATCGATGGTGGAAACGGAACTGTTCACGTATTGAACGGTGTTGTTGTTCCATTTGAAACTGTAGTTGACATTGCAATCGACAATGGTTTTACAACCTTAACAACTGCAGTTGTAACTGCTGAATTGTTGCCTACGTTGATGAATCCACTTGGAACATTCACAGTATTTGCTCCTACCAATGCAGCATTTGATGCAGCAGCAACAGCTTTAGGTACTGATCTTGCTGGCATTCTTGCTCTTCCAAATCTTGCTGACATTCTTCTTTACCACGTTGTTGGATCAGTAGCTCTATCTACTAGTCTTACTGATGGTCAATTGATTAACACTTTAGAAGGAAATGCAGTTGAAGTGAACATCGTTGGTACTGATGTATTCATCAATGAAGCACAAGTAACTCTTCCAGATAACTCAGCTCAGAATGGTGTTGTTCACGTTATCAATGGTGTTTTACTGCCTGAAGGTGTAAGCATCAATGAAATTACTTCAATTGAAAACTTGAATGTATATCCAAATCCAGCAACTGATGCTGTATCGATTTCTTATTCAACTGTTGGAAATGAAAATGTTTCTTACCGTATGACAGACCTAAGCGGCAAATCAGTTATCGCTCGCGATTTGGGTGTTCGCAATGGTTTACAAATTGAAAATATCGATTTGAGCAATTTGTCTTCAGGCATGTACATTCTTGAGATTACTGCAGGAAACAAGCGTTCAGTTCAGAAAGTATCAGTAAATTAATTCCGCTTGAACTTCCTTAGATAGACAGGATGAGGGGTTGGTTGGGAAGTTCCCCGGAATCATTAGTAAAACGGTCGTGGTATATATCACGACCGTTTTTTTTTTAGCCGTTTCAATTATTTTTCCGAATTTGAACCATTATTAACAATTCCGATTCTGAGCCTATGCGTTATTTGCTACTTACCTTTTTACTGCTCGTTGCACTGAAACCAGCAAAAAGCCAAAGTCGGCTAATGCAGATCATCCATAACTCAGCAGATAGTGCACTTACAGAACTCGATATTTACTTGAATGATTCTTTGATCATCGACAACCTGCAATTTAGAACCGCCAGCTCTTACTTATCCATCCCAGATCAAATTGGCTCCACTTCAGATAGAATTTACATCACTCAGAAAAATAGCATCGATACATCTGGATATTATTTCCGGTCCAATATTCCAAATGAGGCCAGCAACTACCTAGCAGTAATTGCTGGAACATTCTTCCAATCACCCTATAATCCACAACAAGCTTTCCGCATCGATTACATGGCGAATGCACGTATAATTGGCAGTTCACCCGACAATGCTGATGTTTTATTTTATCATGGATCGGATGATTCTCCAACAATCGATGTAGGCGAGATTGGACTTAACTTCCCAGATGTTTGGGTAGATGACTTTTCCTACGGACAATTCAGCAATTACAAAACATTGGGCGACAGTATTTATCGAATCGGTTTGTACGATGAAGAATCTATTATCCTCGCTATTTCTTATGCTGGTTTTTTCAAGGGCCCTGAACACGACGGTAAAGCCTATTCAATCATTGCTTCCGGATTTCAAATCCCAGAATACAACGCATTTGGACCATTGTTTAGTTTGTTTCTTGTTGGCCAGGAAGGAGGCCCATTTCAGGAAATGCTTCCAGCGTATTTGCTCGACAGTGCTTCTGTTCAATTGATTCACGGCATTCCAGATCAAGCAGCAACGGAGGTGGATGTTTACTTGAACAATGAACTATGGATTAACAATATGCCATTCCGGTCCGCTACTCCATTTGTGAATATTCCAGCTAACCGCGACATCCGACTTTCAGTCTGCCCCTCAAATAGTATCGACACCACCGGTTCTTACTTTGATGAATTGTTATACCTAACCACCAGCAACTTCACTATGGTTTTAGCTGGGATGACTCAACCGCTCAACTTCAATCCTCCAGAACCAGTTCGGCTATCCATCCGCAACAATGCTCGTAAAGAAGCTATCGATGCAGATGAAATTGATCTGCTTTTTTACCATGCTATACCTGATGGGGGAACTATGGATTTCAGGTCGATGATGCCAATCGTTTCGAACTTGGCTAATGATGTGGTTTTTGGAACTTACAACTTCGGAGGATACTTGGAAATAACACCGTATGATTTCTCCTTGAATTTGACCGATGCATCAGGTGCATCAATCTACAATAGCTATCAATTTAACGCTTTATCTGAAAATTTATCTGGGAAAGCGATAGTTATGTTGGCTACAGGATTCCTCAATACCGAAGCAAATCCTGGTGGAAGCCCAGCGAGTTATTGGTACACAACTCCCGAAGGAGGCATGCTGATCGAATGCTCGAAAATAACTGGCTTATCAGACCTCTCAGCTGAAAAAAAGTTTCAAGTGTTTCCTAATCCTGCTCAAGATCGGATGTATGTAAAAACTTCGTTTGATCAAAAAACACCATTAAAAATTCGTGTACTCGACCTGCAAGGCAGGGTTTTGATTGAAGAAAGACATCAAGAGGAAAGCCCTGAATTTGATTTGCCTACAGCATTTCTTAGCAACGGATTGTACATGATAGAAATCGAAGGCAACAATGCTGTTTGGAGGAAAAAATTTCAAGTGATACATTGATTTTCCATTGATTGGGTGATCAATGGAGTGGATAATTACAACTCCTTGACTGAGAATTAACTATTTTTGCCGCCCGATGGAAAATTTACAGGCAAACGAATGGTTTGCAGAGTGGTTCGATTCCCCGTACTATCATATTCTTTACAACCACAGAGATGAGGAGGAGGCTACATTCTTCATCGACAATTTGATTAATTATTTAAAACCTCTACCTGGAGCCACCATGTTAGATCTTGCTTGTGGAAGAGGTCGTCATGCGGTGCATTTACACAAAAAAGGATTTGATGTTACTGCCGTTGATTTATCTCCGAGCAACATCGAATACGCTAACCAATCGGCGGCAGATGGACTACAATTTATGGTGCATGATATGCGCAATTTATTGTCGGCCAACACATTCGATTATGTATTCAATTTGTTTACATCATTCGGGTATTTCGACCACATGCACGAAAATCTGAAAACGGTGAAGAACATGGCATCTTCGTTAAAGTCTGGCGCAAGGCTAATTCTGGATTTCATGAATGTAAATACCATTAAACCAAGCACTGGTTTGATTGAAACCAAACATTATGATGGCTTCACTTTCAATATACAACGAAGAATTGAAGACGATAAAGTGGTGAAGCAAATCGAAGTGATCAAAAATGGCGATTCTCATTTGTATGAAGAAAGGGTGAAACTCCTGAAAAAAGGAGATTTTGAAGCCTTTTTTAGCGCATCAGGTCTTGCTATTGAAATGGTATTTGGTCGATATGATCTGAGTCTATTTAATCCTGAAAAATCAGATCGATTGATCTTTATCGCTCGAAAAGCATGAACGAACAGCTGAAACTTTTGATTTTGTTTGGGGCTGTAATTGCCGGAGGAAGCTTGGTGCTATTCACTGGCTTGAAAAACCAAAAGATCCAAAAGCTCATTCTGTCTTTCAGTGGTGCATTTATTCTTGCACTCTGCCTTTTCCATCTTTTTCCAGAAGTGTATTCTGCAATGGATCATGAAATTGCTGGAATCATGATTTTTTCAGGTTTTTTACTTCAGTTGATTCTAGATTATTTTTCTGGTGGAATTGAGCATGGCCACGTTCATATTGGCGATCAAGATCAACAGCATGAACATCATCATGAACACGATCATCACCACCATCCAGTAATGAAACGTTTTCCTTATGTGATGATGATTGGACTGTGCATTCATGCATTTATGGAAGGCCTTCCATTGTTTTCCGAGAAAGCTGGTGATGGTCTCTTCACAGGCATTTTATTTCACAATATTCCAATTTCCTTCACCTTGGTGAATATTTTTCTCATGGCTGGAAAAACCCGTCAGCAAACGCTTACAGCACTCGTTATTTTTGCATTAATGACACCAATCGGTGCAATTGCATCTAGGTTCATACCAGGCGATCCTGAAGTATTTGGGCACTATGCGTTGGCTTTGGTGATTGGAATTTTCTTTCATATTTCGACTACCATTTTGTTTGAAGCCGACCAAAACCATCGATTTAATTTGATGAAATTCGTTACGATTTTACTAGGTTCGGCAGCAGCATTTTTATTACATTGAAACAATCAAAAATTTAGGTTGTTATACGTTATCGTTTGCTAATTTTGTAGACTTTTAAACCAATACAAAAACCAATTCACATCAATATGTCAGTTCTTGTTGGAAAACCCGCTCCGGCCTTTACAGCTCAAGCCGTGATTAACGGAGAAGAAATCATCGAAGATTTTAGTTTAGAGCAATACCTTGGAAACAAGCATGTCGTTTTGTTTTTCTACCCGAAAGACTTCACATTCGTTTGCCCAACAGAATTGCATGCCTTCCAAGAAAAGCTGGCCGAATTCGAAAAACGCAATGTTGTAGTTGTTGCTTGTTCTACTGATACTGAACAATCGCATTGGGGATGGTTACAAGTTCCTAAAGCGAATGGCGGAATTCAAGGTATCACTTACCCGATTGTGGCTGATACAACCAAAACCATTTCATTGAATTATGGAATCCTATTCGGAGACTATGATTTCAACGAAGATGGAGAAATGACCACCACAGGCCCAATGATTGCCTACCGTGCACTTTTCTTGATCGACAAAGAAGGAATCGTTAGACATCAACTTGTGAACGATCTACCACTCGGCCGTAATGTTGAAGAAGCCCTTCGCATCGTTGATGCATTGCAATACTTCGAAGAAAACGGAGAAGTTTGTCCTGCTAACTGGAAAAAAGGCGACAAAGCATTGAAAGACACCCACGAAGGTGTAGCTTCTTACTTGGCTAGTCACTAAGATTTTATTTTCATTGGAAATCCCTGCCCTTGTGGCGGGGATTTTTCGTTTTTTTGCGTTCGAATTCAGATAACTATGGCCGATTCTAATTTTGTTGATTATGTGAAAGTCTGCTGCCGCTCTGGCAAAGGTGGAGGAGGCTCTACACACTTTCACCGTGACAAATTAACAGCCAAAGGTGGACCTGATGGCGGAGATGGCGGAAGAGGTGGACATGTTATCGTGCGCGGCAATGCACAATTGTGGACCTTGATCCATCTGAAATACCGGAAACATGTTATCGCCGAACCCGGCGGAAGTGGCTCTAGCGCACTCAAGCATGGTAAAGATGGTGATGATGAATTTCTTGAAGTACCACTCGGAACAGTTGCAAAAGATGCTGAAACGGGCAAGATCCTTTTCGAGATTACTGAAGACGGAGAAGAACGAGTGCTTACCGCTGGTGGGCGCGGAGGAAAAGGAAATGCTTTCTTTAAATCTTCCACCTTACAAACGCCTCGATTTTCTCAACCGGGAGAAACCGGACTTGAAGAATGGCGTATTTTAGAATTGAAAATCCTTGCCGATGTAGGCTTGGTTGGCTTCCCCAATGCAGGAAAATCTACACTTTTATCGAAAATTTCGGCCGCCAAACCTGAAATTGCTGATTATCCTTTCACCACTTTAGTGCCCAATTTAGGCATCGTTCCTTACCGCGACTTTAGATCTTTTGTAGTTGCCGATATTCCTGGAATCATCGAAGGTGCGCACGAAGGCAGAGGACTAGGATTGAGATTCCTTCGACACATCGAAAGAAACTCGCTTCTCTTGTTTTTAGTTCCTTCAGATGCCAACGACATCAAAGAAGAATATGAAATCCTGCTCAACGAATTGAGACAATTTAACCCTGAGCTACTCGATAAACAGAGAGTTCTTGCCATTTCGAAAGCCGACTTACTCGACGAAGAACTCAAGGAGGAAATCTCTAAAGATCTTCCTGATCTTCCGTATGTCTTCATTTCATCGCACAACGAAAATGGGTTGATGGAGTTGAAAGATATGCTTTGGAATGCGCTCAATCCAACGAAGTCGTAAACAATGCAGTGGGATACAGACCTGTTTCTTTGGCTGAACCGCGACCTTGGCGAAACCACCGACTGGCTGATGCTTCAAATTTCTTCCAGATTCGTTGCGATACCAATGTATCTTTTCCTAGCCTGGAAGATTTATCAAAAAACAGGGAAGCAATTCTGGAAATTCTTATTGGGCGTATTCCTGATGATTCTTGTTACCGACAAAACATCAGTTGCAGTAAAAAACTTGGTTCAGCGACCTAGGCCCTGTCATGAAATTTCGCTTGAAGGGCAAGTGCATCAAGTGGACGGAAAATGTGGAGGTTCCTTTGGATTTTACTCATCCCACGCAACCAATACAATGGCAATCAGCATTTTGTGCATCTTAGCAATTGAAACTGGATGGATTTCAGCATTATTGCTTTTATGGGTTGCACTGGTTGGCTACAGCAGAGTTTATCTTGGCGTACACTACCCCGGCGATATACTCACAGGTTGGTTTGCAGGAGTGTTTATTGCATTCACAACTTTTAAATTGATGCAGCATTTTATTCCATTAAAACCAAAATTGATTGACCCATGAAGGCCATAGTTTGGGTTTTTCTCGGTGGTGGCGCTGGAAGTGTTTTACGCTACTTGATTGGAGATATTCAAAAGTCGGCCTTCCCTACCAACCTTCCCGTTGGCACTTTTTTATCGAATTTGATCGCCTGTTTGGTAATGGCTGCTTGGATCAGATTTCAGCCCATTGGCTTTACTCAAGATCAGCACAAACTCCTTTTACTTACTGGGTTTTGCGGAGGTTTAAGCACTTTTTCAACCTTCAGCATGGATAGCATTGCCCTTTTTCGTTCGGGCAATTTTCAATGGGCTATATTGAACATACTGATCAATTTAATCGTTTGTCTTGGGCTGCTGCTTTGAGGCATCAGAAAATAAAAATGCTCAAGAAAACCCTGAATCTTTCGATGCTCCTGATTGTGGGCATTTCCATCTGGCTAATCTGGGCGGGATTTGGGTTGAAATTCGATTCCAATTTTGAGAAATTCTTCCCAGTAGAAAGCGACGATGCCGATTTCTATTACAGTCACCGAAAACAATTCGGAAGCGACAACGAATTTTTGATGGTTGGCCTTCGGGAACCTCAAGGAATCCTAAACAGGGCAAACTTGATGAAAATAGACAGCTTGGGAAAACAGATTAAAAGAGTTCCCTATGTGCGTCAAGTAATATCAATCGCCAATACCGAATTTCCTGTGATCAACAGTTTCGGTGTGATTTCTATTCCAGCTGTTCGATACGATAGCGACTCCTTGCTTCAAGCCGATCTGTTAAGCCTCAAATCTGGAAATCAATTCGAAGGCTCATTGATTTCTTTCGACAAAAAAGCACTTTGCTTATACATTCGTCACGACGAGCTTTTGCCCCAACCTTCGGCCGACTCGATGCTTACTGCAATCACTAAATTGGTTGAAAATGCAGGTTTTACAGAAGCCCGAATTACTGGAAAAGTAAAATCGGAAATTGCATATCTGAACAAAACTCGAAATGAACTCGCCATTTTTATGTCGGTTTCGGCATTGTTGGTCTTGGTATTTCTGTGGTTTACTTTTAGAAATATTTGGGGCGTTGTTGTGCCTATATCTGTAGTTCTGCTTTCTATTGTTTGGACAATCGGCATCATGACCGTTACAGGTAAAGCGATCGATATCATGATTATCCTCATGCCATGCATACTGTTTGTGGTCGGAATGTCAGATGTGATTCACATTACAAGTCAGTTTTACGAAAAAATAGAAGAGGGTCTCGACAAATTTCAGGCAATCAAAGCGGCATTAAAGGAAGTTGGGTTCGCGACCTTCCTCACCTGCATTAGCACCATGGTGGCCTTTCTAACATTAAACACAACGTCGATTCAGCCCATCCGAGATTTCGGAACTTACACAGCTATCGGAGTTGCGATCGCATATTTGTTATCGATTACGATACTTCCGTGGATCTTGATTCGGGTGAAAAATCCCAATCAGTTTAAAATTTATACTGTAAATGTGAAGTGGGACAGGTTTCTTCGGAAGCTCCTCTTGAAAGTGTATCGTTACCCCATTCAAATCGCCCTTGGAACCTTGGTTATTTTGGGATTGTCGGCTTGGGGCATAGCAAAAATCGAGATCAACAATTCGGTTTTGGATGATTTAGATGAAGATGATCCTATCAAGCAAGACTTTGTGTTTTTCGACAATTATTTCGGGGGAGTTCGCGGCTTCGAAATGTCGGTTCAATCGGCTAATAACAAAAGCTTATTGAATTGGGAGAATCTTCAAGAGCTCGAAAAATTGGAGAAATACCTCATCGATTCGGCAAGCGTTGGCGCGATTGTGTCGCCTGTTCAGTTGGTAAAAATATTCAATCAAGCCACACACGATGGTGAACCGAAATGGTTCAAAATGCCTGAACAAGAAGAAGAGTTCAATACCTTAATTCAACGCGTAAAACCGTTTTTAAACGACAAACAAGTAAGATTCATCATCAACAAAAAATTCAATCAAGCAAGAATTGCCGGTAGAATCAAAGAAAAAGGCAGCAAGACTGTACAAAAGAAAAGTGCACAAATTGAGCATTGGTTAAAATCGAATTCAAGTGGTGCTATTCGCTACAGAATTACTGGGAGTTCAGATCTGATCGACAAAAGCAACCTTTATTTAACCCAGAACATGCTCGAAGGCTTGAGCTTAGACGTTGCGGTGTTGATGTTGATTATAGGTTTGATTTTTAAATCGTGGCGGATGATGCTGTTGTCGGTGCTGCCGAACATCATTCCATTGTTCGTAGTTGGTGGCTTGATGGGTTGGTTTGGTGTGGAAATGAAAGTAACCATCTCGATCATTTTTTCAATCGCCTTTGGAATCGCAGTTGATGATACTTTGCACGTATTGAGCCGATTAAAGATAGAACTCAATAAAGGGTATAGTTTGCCGATGGCGATGCGGACCACATTTTTGTCTACTGGAAAAGCCATGATTCTAACAGCCATGGTAATTGCTTCGGGCTTTTCGACCTTGATGCTCAGCGATTTCAAGAGTACCTTTTATGTTGGACTATTGATTTCACTCACATTGGTGATTGCCTTGATTGCTGAATTGGTTTTAATGCCCGTTTTAGTGATATGGATTTATGGAAAAAAATACCGGAAAAAGTCATAAAAACACTCACCCTTTAGATATTTAATTGATTGAAAATGTAAGGCTTCAACAACAAAGTTGCAGTTACGCTCCTAAGTTGTTTTATTGATTAGATTGAAGTGATCAATGAAAAACTATATTTGTCATCGGAACAATAAAGCTAAACATCATGATCAAGAAATTTTTATTTAGTGCTGCATTTGCATTCGCGTGCAATTTCGGCTTTGCATCAGCTAACGCTGATTTATTTCAAGTAAATGAAGAAGAGTTGAGCGTTGAGTTCGCTCAATTAAATGAACTTGAGAATTATGTTAACTCAAACGAAGATATTACGATGTCTTCAATGGACGCAGCAAACCCATTGCTTCAAAATGTTACAGCTACAGGAAATGCATTAGGTGTACTCTCTTCATATGGAGAGGCTCCTCTTGGAATTCCTTCTTTCTTATGGGGCTTTTGCTTTAACGTTGCTGGTGTCGCAATCGTTTATTTTGTTGCTGATGATACTGATGAAACCAGAAAGGCATTTATTGGATGCGCGGTATCAAGTGCACTGTATGTTTTATACTGGGTGTTCTGGGTGTTAGTTGCTGGAAACGCATTTTTATTCTTCTAGGAATGAAACAAATCCGGCAACTAGTCGGATCTGTAATACTTCTTTTAATTCTTTTGATGTTGCCCAATCTCAGTATTGGGCAACATCGTTTTAGGATGAAGGCTGAATTTAGCATCAAGGAAAAGCACACTGATGGAAAAATGAGCCTAACAATGGGAACTGTATACTATGACAGATCCGCTAGAAAATTAGTATATCAGATTCGCTTCCCTGAAAAGGAAACTTGGGTAATCAGTGATACCGTTTTCAATAGAATTGTAAATGGTAAATTAATCACCAGGCAGTTCATCCCGATGCTCCCCTCTTCTACTTTGTTTGATTTTGCATTGTCTAATAATCTTAACAATTTCGGTTTAGAAAACTCATTTTATAAAGCGAAAGACGTTAAGAAAGATGCCGATCAAGTTATTACTACTTGGGTTCCAGATGATAAACTGAAGAAAGTTTTTGGCAATGTGGTGATTTCTAGAAAAAACAATCAGCTGTATGGCATCGCTTTTTATTCGGCAAAAGAAGAACTACTCAAAAAGCAATTATTCAAAGGGTATATCAAGGCTTCTGGCATTAGTTTTCCTCAAGAAATTACTGAGATAATTTACAAAATAGAAGCAAACGGAGCCAAGTCGAAGGGAACCAAAATTTCGACTTTTAAAAACCTAGTCGTTAACGATCCGAATGAGAACAATATCTATAATTTTCCTGTGCCTGCTGCACTTTCTAAGTAATCGTTCTCTTGCCCAAAACGTCGATCCTTTAGCGTTTTCTAATGCCTACTATCATTCGGTAGAAAAACCGAATTATGCGTTAGCCAAAAACAACACTAACGAACTCCAATTTATATTTTCAGGTCTCTTCCTTTTTTACAAGTTCGCCATTTCTTCGCAAGATTCTAACAAATGCTCCTTTCATCCTTCTTGTTCTGAATATGGCTTGTTGGCTGTAAAAAAATATGGGACCATCTTTGGAATGTTAGCAACCCTCGATAGATTGCAGCGTTGTAATGGCTTAAGTCCAGAGCTTTATGAAGTTGATAAACAAAAAATGATCTTGATCGATCATCCATGAAAATGAATCGTTTCAAATTATTACTTCTGATCATTTTAGTTTTTTTTCAAACTTCCAATGCTCAAAATCTATTCGATAGCCAAAACTCTTGGCAATTCGCGCAATACTTGAATCAAAGCGGTCAACCAAAACTAGCCGCAATTGAATTTGAACGTCTTGTTTTCCTCCAACCAGAAATAGATAGCTTAAAGTTTAGTTTGTTGGATTGCTACATTTTGGATAAAAACTTCAGTGCAGCTTATCGACGGTCTGTACAAATGAATAATCCTAACGATAATTCTTTAAACAGTCAATTGCAAGGATATGCTTCATTTGCCTTGATTTCTGATAAGAAACATACTGAAGCTCAGCAATTTATTGATCTTTCGGTTCAACTTAATGCAGAAAGAAAAGCTTATTTTAATGCCTGGAATCTTATCCTTCAAAACAGATTTTTAGAAGCCATCGAAATTTCAGAACCTTTCAAAACATCGGCAACTTTTGCTGGAATAAATCAGGTGCAAAGTGATGCCTTAAAATTACCGAGAAAAAGTCCTTGGCTGGCTGGACTTCTCTCTACGGCTGTGCCCGGAGCGGGCAAATGGTACGCTAATGAGAAAAAAGATGCCGTGGTTGGTTTTATTACCATTGGCATGATGGCTTACCAAGCTTATCGCGGCTTTAAGAAAGATGGACAAAAGTCTGTGTACGGATGGATATCTGCAGGTTTGGGCGCAGGTTTTTACCTCGGAAACATATATGGCTCCGTAAAATCAGCAAAACGATTCAACTCACGGCAATATGCCAAACTTCAACCTTCCATTGAAAAGCACTTTACTATTTATCGTTAGTGTATTGCTCAATTGTGGGTTGATCGGGCAAGATCTCGAGCAAACCTATCAATCGGGCAAAGCAAATTTCTCGAAAGGCAACTTCGAAGCTGCAGCGTTAGATTTTGAAAGGGTAATCTACTTCGGGAAAGGACAATTTGATGCCGAAGTATTTGAATTGCTCGGTCAGATTTACCAAATCAACAGAGATTTTCAAAGATCTGCTTCTTCTTTCGCGCAAGCTTCTGAACTTTCCGAAACGCCAGAAGGCTTTAGCCGGAATAAAATAGCTCAAGCGGCTAGCTTAATTTTTGCTGATCAAGCCATGTTAGC
Organism: Flavobacteriales bacterium; assembly: GCA_040403315.1. Classification (GTDB taxonomy): domain Bacteria; phylum Bacteroidota; class Bacteroidia; order M30B66; family M30B66; genus CAMCXT01. The sequence continues at coordinate 126,096 of JBBAKX010000007.1, read as the reverse complement.
CAAAATTGAGCTGCTTGGAATGGATAATGACATCCATGATTCATTTAAGCTAAAACAAAATTTCTTGCTCGGTGTCGTAGAGTTTTCAGCTGGTGCATTTGAGGAAAGTCGAACTGCTTTCAAACTGGCAACCTCAAAAGAAAACAATCGTTCCGAAATTCGCATCGACAGCTTATTCAACGAACTGTCTAACATTAAACACCCTAACCCAAAAACTGCACGCATCCTAAGCATTATTCTTCCTGGGGCAGGACAATTTTATGCGGGTGATGTAAAAAATGGAATTAATTCTCTTCTTCTCACTGGTGGATTTATCACCATCGGATTTATTGTGGCAATTAATTACTCGCTGCTCGACTCATTCGTTTCGGTGATCCCGTGGATTCAACGCTACTATATCGGAGGCTTCAAAAGAGCGGGGAACATAGCAGAAGATCGCATGTTGCAAAAGCAAAATGAAATCTATCAGCAAATTCTGCTGTGCTTTTAAGACCTTTAACCCTGATCGGGGAAATATCGTCCAATAAGATCATTCACTAACGCTGGAACTCCATCACCAGCTGTGGTTTTTATATGTCGTAGTCGGAACAAATTATCCACTTGAAGCTCGTTTGGATCAACCAAGTACTTCTCGCATCCATAAGGAGCATGATATAATAGTCCCGCGGCAGGATAAACATTAAGTGAGGTCCCGATCACAATCAGTATTTCCGCATCTACCAAATATTTTGAAGCTTCAACTATCAACGGAACGTCCTCACCAAACCAAACAATGTGTGGTCGAAGTTGAAAACCCTTATCACAGGTTTCACCCAAGGCAATTTCACGGTATCCAATCTCATAAACCAAGTCGATAAACTTTTCACTTCTGGCCTTAATAAGCTCTCCATGCAAGTGAAGAACATCCTTGTTTCCAGCTCTTTCATGCAGATCATCAACATTCTGAGTTACAATTTTCACATCAAAAAAACGCTGCAACCGGGTTAATGCCAAATGAGCTGGATTGGGTTCAACAGACAACAATTGACTACGTCTCGCATTGTAAAACTTTGTTACCAAGGCTGGATTTTTCTGCCATGCTTCAGGCGTTGCAACATCCATAATGTTGTGTTCTTCCCACAAACCACCCGAATCTCTAAAGGTGCGAATACCACTTTCTGCAGAAATCCCCGCCCCGGTTAGCACAACTATTTTTGGCGAATTTTGCTTGTCCATTTTGCGAAGCTAAGAAGGATTTATCGCATTGAAAATGATTTATTATCCACAAAAATCTAAATGATTCCTCCACTTAACAACTCGAAACAAAATGCAGTGAACCCTAAAACAAGTTGTTAAGCTCAAATTATTGGGATATTAGGATTGCAACAACGACTTATTACTACAAAGCAATCGGTAGCATTTGTGCAAGTCGCTGACTTGAAAGCAAATACACACCAACAAACATTTGGAAAAAATCAAGAAAAATCGAACTACGCCTATCGGAAATCCTGTATTTTTGGCGATTGTTGAGAATAGGTTGGTTATTTTATTTCCAGTCTCTGAACAATAGATTAATTATGGACGATTATAGAAAGAAACAAGCGCTGGATTACCACTCTAATGGGCGGCCAGGAAAAATTGAAGTAGTGCCAACTAAGCCTACTTCTACACAAAGAGATTTATCACTTGCCTATTCTCCGGGTGTTGCAGAGCCTTGCACAGAGATCCATGCAAACCCTGAAGATGTTTATAAATACACTGCCAAAGGAAACCTTGTAGCTGTAATTTCAAATGGTACCGCTGTTTTAGGATTAGGAAACATCGGTCCTGAAGCTTCAAAACCAGTGATGGAAGGAAAGGGTGTATTGTTTAAGATCTTCGCCGATATTGATGTTTTCGATATTGAAATTGACGCAAACGACATCGATCTTTTCTGCAACACTGTGAAAGCGATTGCTCCAACATTTGGTGGAATCAATTTGGAAGATATCAAAGCGCCAGAGTGTTTCGAAATTGAGAGACGCTTAAAAGAAGCTCTAAAAATTCCAGTAATGCATGATGATCAGCATGGTACGGCAATTATCACCGGATCGGCCTTGCTTAATGCACTAGAAATTGCAGGAAAAAACATCAATGAAGTAAAAGTTGTCTTCAACGGCGCTGGAGCTTCTGCCATTTCGTGTGCTAGCCTTTATTTGCAACTCGGCGTTGATGCGAAAAACCTGATCATGTGCGATAGTACTGGTGTGATTTCTACCAGCCGTACAGACCTGGACGAACAAAAACAAAAATTCGCTCGAGATATCCAGATTTCAACACTTACAGAAGCACTTCATAATGCAGATGTATTCGTTGGTTTGTCGAAAGGGAATATCGTTTCGAAAGAAATGATCAAAGCGATGGCTCCCAATGCTATTGTTTTCGCACTAGCGAACCCGAATCCTGAAATTCCATACGATGATGCTATCGAGGCTCGTCCAGATATCATCATGGCAACAGGTCGTTCCGACTTTCCGAATCAAGTAAATAATGTACTTGGTTTTCCATTCATCTTCCGCGGAGCGCTCGATGTTCGGGCCACATGCATCAACGAAGAGATGAAACTCGCAGCAGTTTATGCCATCGCAGATTTGGCCAAACAGCAAGTGCCCGAAATGGTGAATATGGCCTACAACAAAGCCAATTTGCAATTTGGCAGAGATTATATTATCCCGAAACCATTGGATCCTCGCTTGATCACTACTGTTGCACCTGCCGTTGCGAAAGCTGCAATGGATTCAGGAGTGGCTATGGCGCCAATCGATGATTTCGAAAAATACAAAGACGAACTGATTCGTCGCATGGGGCTCGACAATACACTGATAGATCGAATCACTACCAGAGCTAAAACATCACCTAAGCGAATCGTTTTTGCTGAAGCCGATCACTATAAAATCCTGAAAGCTGCTCAAGTTGCACGAAATGAAGGAATTGCAATTCCAATCCTTCTTGGGAATAAAGTTAAAATTGAGGCCATCTCAAATGAATTTGGAATCAATATCGATGGCATGGAAATTATCGACCCAAGAAGCGAAGCTGAAGCAGCTCGGGTTGCCGAATTCGGTGAGATATTCTATGATTTGAGAAAGCGTCGTGGTTTCACAATTTTTGAAGCGAAACAGATCATGCGTGAGCGAAACTACTTCGGCTCTATGCTTGTTCGAACAGGCTACGCAGATGCGCTCATTTCGGGCCTTACTAGAAAATATCCTGATACCATTCGTCCTGCGCTGCAAGTAATTGGCATTCGTGAAAATGTGAAGCGTGTGGCTGGTCTTTACATCATGATAACCAAAAAAGGGCCATTTTTCTTCGCCGATACAACAGTTAACATAAACCCTACAGCGCAAGAACTTGCAGACATTACAGTGCTCGTTGCTCAAGCGGTTTCGAACTTAAATATCACTCCGAAAATTGCCATGTTGTCTTACGCAAACTTCGGATCATCTGAAGGACCAGATTCGATCAAAGTTCGTGAGGCTGTCAAAATCCTTCACGAAAACCATCCTCACCTTAAAGTTGATGGTGAAATTCAGGCCAATTTTGCTGTCAACAATGCTATGCTGAAGGAACAATTTCCTTTCTCAACTTTGGTTGGCCAACAAGTAAATACCTTAATATTTCCAAACCTTGCATCAGGAAACATTGCTTACAAATTGCTTCAAGAAATTGGAGAATCTGAAGCAATTGGTCCGTTGTTACTCGGCATGAAAAAACCAGTGCATGTGCTCCAATTGGGAAGTTCAGTAAGAGAAATCGTGAATATGATAACGCTCGCCGTTGTTGATGCACAACCAAAATCCTAAAGATGTTCGATTATATTAATGGTAAACTGATAGAAAAAACGCCCACTTACGCTGTAATCGAAGCTGCGGGCGTAGGTTATTATTTGAATATCTCACTTTCAACTTTTAGCCAAATTGGAAGTGCCGAACAATGCAAACTTTATACACACCTTGCAATTAGGGAGGATGCACATACCCTATTCGGTTTTCATTCACGTGCAGAAAGAGAAACTTTTAGGATGTTAATAAATGTATCTGGTGTAGGCGCGTCAACAGCAAGGATGATTTTATCTTCGCTCGACGCCAACGAAATCGCTGATGCTGTGATTAACAACCAAGTAGGAACATTAAAAGCTGTGAAAGGGATTGGAGAGAAAACTGCCCAAAGGATCATCATCGATCTGAAAGGGAAGTTCGACCGCGATTCGGTGAGTCCTGAACTTTTTGCTGGGTTGCACAATACCACACGCAACGAGGCGTTAACTGCACTGACTTTATTGGGTTTCCCTAAAAATCTAGCAGAAAAAGCGCTCGATAAAGTTCAAAAATCACAAGATTCGGAGTTGAGCGTTGAAGAACTTATTAAGCAAACCTTAAAAGTAATCTAACGAATTACCATCGTTTCTAAAAGTTAGTTATCTGATTGAAAACCTACGCTAAATATCTTTCTTTCAGCATTGTTACAGGACTCCTGCTCTTCATTGTATGGAGTGCTAACAGCCGTCCGTATGCCTCTACGTTTAGCGTATCTCCAGGACCAGGCGATACAACTGATACCGATACGCTTGTTGATCTCCCGTTTCCTTTCAACGACGACAACTTCGATCCTAGCGATCCCAATCCCAACGGGCTTTTCTTAAAGGATCCAGCGAACATCCAAACCACCATCGATCTAAATACCGAGACGAACGAATTCGATATCAACCAAAAGGTTGGAAACTACAACTATCGTCATCCCGACTATATGACGATGCAGGAGTATCTCGACAATGATTTCGACAATGCCGTCAAAAAAAATTGGAGAGACCGAATTGCTGGAGACGACGTAACCAAACAAAAAGGCTTCGCCCCTAAAATTATCGTTCCTGGAGATGCCTTTGCTGGTATTTTCGGTTCCAATGTGATCGACATCCGACCGCAAGGCTCGGCAGAACTTATTTTCGGTGGAAACTTCGTTAGGACGCAAAATCCAGCGCTTCCAATCCGACAACAACGTGTTGGAGCATTCAACTTCCAGCAAAAAATTCAAATGAACTTGGTTGGTAAAATTGGAGATAAAATCCAACTACAAACCAACTACAACACCGAAACAGGCTTCAATTTCGACAACAAGGTAAATCTGAAGTACGAAGGAAAGGAAGATGAAATCATCCAATTGCTCGAAGCAGGAAACGTAAACCTTCCGCTTACAGGAACGCTCATTACCGGTTCGCAAAGTTTGATGGGCGTAAAAGCCAAGTTGAAGTTCGGAAGACTTACTGCGACAACGATTTTCTCACAACAACAAGGCGACCGCAAAAACATCACTGTTCAAGGTGGTGCTCAAACGCAACAGTTCGAAGTTTCGGCCGCAAATTATGATGCCAACAGGCACTTCTTCCTCGCACAATGGTGTAAAGACCGGTACGATCAATCAATGTCGACTTTGCCGAATGTTACATCTCCATTTAACGTAACAAGAGTCGAGGTTTACATCACGAATAGGACCTACGCGACTAACAACGTTAGAAATATCGCTGCATTTGCCGATCTCGGGGAATCTGATCCGAGCTATTTCAACAATGGCGTAAATACCTACACACAACAGCAGCCAGGTTCTGTTGTATTTCCACGAAACGAAAACAACAACCTCCAAGCACAACAAATCATTACGATTCATCCCGATTTCAGGAATAAAACAAACGATGTTTTAAGTAATCCGAACTCGTTTGTTCCGCAAATGATTCCAGCCATCGACTTCGAATATTTGCAGAATGCCCGATTGCTCAATCCAAGCGAATACACACTTAACCCTTTGCTCGGTTATGTTTCATTAAACCAATCGCTTAACGCGGATGAAGTGCTTGCCGTTGCTTTCCAATACACAGTAAATTCAAGCCAGGGGCAACAAGTGTATCAGGTGGGAGAATTTTCAACCGATATCCAAGGAACAGGATCGTTGGTTTTAAAAATGCTAAAAGGCACCCAGATTTTCACCAAGAAACCAATCTGGGAGCTGATGATGAAGAACGTTTATTCGTTAAACGGCTTCCAAATCAGCAAAGAAAATTTCAAATTAAATATCCTTTACCAAGATGAAAAAACATCGGTAAAGATGAATGTCATACCAGAAGGCGCTGATGTAAATGGAAAAATCCTACTTCAGCTCTTTAACCTCGATCGATTAAACAACCAAAGCGATCCGCAAGCCGATGGATTCTTCGACTTTATAGAAGGCAAAACCATTCAAGCAGACAAAGGCCGTATCGTTTTCCCGATGCGAGAGCCTTTTAAAAACTTCCTAAGAAGCAAATTCCAACTTCCTGCAGAGCTTGGTTTGGCAAACAAATACGCATTCGACTCGCTGTACGTAACTACCCAACCGCTTGCGCAATTGGATGCCCAGCACAATCGATATTACATTCAAGGATCTTATCAATCGGCATCAGGATCAGAGATTTCTCTTAACGCAATGAACGTTCCGCAAGGTTCTGTAACCGTTACTGCGGGCGGCGTTCCACTTACAGAAAATGTCGATTACACAGTCGATTACGCGCTTGGTCGAGTGAGAATCATCAACCAAGGCCTACTCAATTCTCAAACACCTATCAATATTTCACTTGAAACCAATACGCTCTTTGCGATTCAAAGCAAGCGTTTGATGGGTGCGCATTTCGATTACATGATCGACAAAGATTTCGGTATTGGCGCTACTATCATGAACCTTACCGAGCGCCCGATGACGCAAAAAATCAACATCGGCGACGAACCCATTTCGAACACCATCATCGGGCTAGATGGAAACATCAAACGCGATTCACGTTGGTTAACTCGATTGATCGACAAGCTCCCATTCTATTCAACCAAAGAAACTTCCACCATCACTGCCACTTGGGAAATGGCTAAGCTCATCCCAGGCCACTCTAAGATTATTGGGAAAGAAGGACTTTCATACATCGACGATTTCGAAGGCGCAGAATCAACCATCGATATCCGAAATATGGGTAACTGGTTTATCGCTTCTACACCTAGTGGACAGCAAAATTTACTGCGTGAAGGAGACCTATTCAACAGTGCTGCATACAATTACAACCGCGCGAGATTAAACTGGTACACGATCGATCCGCTTTTCTCCAGAAATGGAAATACAACACCCGATTACATCCAAGATTCTCCGATGCAATCGAATAATTTCATGCGGCAGATTGTAGAAACCGAAATCTTCCCGAATAAAGCTAGACCAAACGGACAGGTTCAGATTATGCCTGTACTCGATTTGCACTTTAATCCGAACATACGCGGACCATACAATTATGATGTGGTTGAAAATGAATTTTCGGCAGGGTTGAACGCTGATGGAACCCTGAAAAATCCAAAAAATCGTTGGGGAGGCATCATGCGCCGTATCGAAACTACCGATTTCGAATCGGCCAACATCGATTATATCGAGTTCTGGATGATGGATCCATTTGCCAACGGTTTAGGTGATGGCACTGCAATAAATAGTGGAACAGGTGGCGATTTTTACATCAACCTGGGGAATATCTCCGAAGATGTGCTTCGTGACGGACAACAGAGTTTCGAAAACGGATTGCCAATCACCACCGAAAATACCAATTTCGACACAACCGTTTGGGGGAAATACCCAACTGCGCCGCCACTCGTAAACGCATTCGACAACAATCCTGAATCGCGCCCATTACAAGATGTTGGTTTGGATGGATTGCCAAATGATTCGGAGCGTGTATTCTTTCAGAATTACCTCAATCAACTTCAAACAACACTGAATCCCGAAGCATTGGCGCGTTTCGAAGCTGATCCTTCTGGCGATGATTACCGCTTCTTCAGAAACACCGAATTCTGGGATGCTCAACAATCCGATATCATTACCCGATACACCCTTTATAACGGACTAGAAGGCAATTCGAAACTCGGAGAAGATCAAATAGAAAACTACCCTACTGCTGCTACTCCTTTACCGAATATCGAAGACATCAATCGCGACAACACCCTGAGCGTTGCGGAAAGTTATTTCCAATACAAAATCAGCATGCGTCCGCAGGATATGGTGGTTGGGCAAAACTACATCATCGACAAAGTGCCTGGTAAAGGGAAATTAAGCAACGGCCAAGATGTAGCGGTTGATTGGTATCAATTCCGCGTTCCAATTCGTTCATTTACTTCTAAAGTTGGATCAATTGCAGATTTCCGTTCTATTCGTTTTGTGAGAATGTTCTTCCACAATTTCCAAGAACCAGTTATTGCAAGAATGGCACGATTGGAATTGGTTCGTGCAGAATGGAGAAGATTCGAATACAGCCTGAAAGATCCAGGTTTATTCCTTGGAAACGATTTGAATACAAACTTCCAGGTATCAACAGTAAACATTGAGGAAAACGGCGATAAAATTCCTGTAAACTACATCCTTCCTCCAAAAATCCGACGCGAAGTTGATGTTGCAACAACCAACCTTCAACAGTTGAATGAGCAATCGCTTCAGATGAGAATCTGCAATCTAGAAGATGGTGAAGCGCGTGCAGTTTACAAAAACACCAACCTCGACGTTCGTGCCTACAAACGCATTAAGATGGAAGTGCATGCTGAATCCATGAATGGAAATCAGTGGACCGACAATCAAGTTACTGCATTTGTTCGTTTGGGTACAGATTTCGTGAACAATTACTATGAATACGAAATTCCATTAAAGCGAACACCCGATGGAACCACCAATGCAGAAGATGTTTGGTCGAACAGTTTCGACTTTGCACTTGAAGCATTAACCAACGCAAAGGTTGCCCGCAATCGGGAAATGACCAGCAATCCTAACATCCAACTGAACGAACCATATTACGTTCAAGATCCTGAGTTCCCTAACAACAGAGTTACTGTTGTTGGTGTTCCGCAAATATCTGGTGTAAAAACCATGATGATCGGGATTCGTAATCCACAAAACGATGAGAATAACCCTTGGCCAGACGATGGATCTGTGGCTTGTGCAGAAGTTTGGGTGAATGAGCTTCGCGTTTCAGAATATTTCGAACCAGGTGGCTGGGCTGCAAATGCACGTGTAACTGCTAAATTAGCCGACTTGGGTACAGTGGCAATTGCAGGTAGCAGATCGACCTTTGGATTTGGAAGCATCGAGAAAAAACCAATCGAAAGAAGCCGAAGCAACACATCGGCATACAGCTTGATTACCAATATTGAGTTGGGTAAATTCTTCCCGAAAGACTGGAACCTAAGCGTTCCATTGTATTGGGAATTTAGTGAAAACATCAGCAATCCACAGTTCAATCCACTTGATCCTGACGTTCGTTTTAATACTGCTTTAGATTATCAGATAAGCGATGCGGCAAAAGATTCACTCCGAACACTATCTCAGGTTTACCAAAAACGTAGAAGCATCAACTTCACCAACGTAAGGAAGAACAAAGGAAGCGGCCAAACCAAAAATAGAATTTACGGTGTCGAGAATTTCGATTTAACCTGCGCATTCGCTGATAATTTCCAACGATCTCCTGAAGTAGAATTCAATTACACTAAAAATTATGATGTTGGAATCGGGTACACATTTTCTCCGAAGCCAAAATCAATCGAGCCATTCAAAAGCGTTAAGCTATTTGCAAAAACGAAGGCTTTCGATTTAATCAAAGACTTCAATTTTAATTTGATGCCTTCGCGCTTGTCGGTTCGTTCGGATGTAGCGAGAGATTACAACTCACAAAAACTCCGAAACAATTCGGATGTTGCCATCTTGAAAATTGATACCACGTATTTCAAATCCTTCACTTGGCAAAGAATTTACGACATAAAACTTCCATTAACCAAATCGCTTCAACTCGACTTCATGGCTACCAATATGAGCCGCGTTGATGAAGAGCCTGGTCAAATCAATACGCCTTTAAAGCGCGATTCAGTAATCAAAAATCTCCGCAAAGGCGGACGAAACACAAATTATCAGCATAATTTCAGCACTTCATACACGGTACCGTTTTCAAAAATCCCATTGCTGAATTTCGTGAACAGCACCGTGGCATACAGCGGAACTTACAGTTGGGTAGCAGCTCCTTTAGTAAGAGACGCCAACAATCCTGATAAATTTGCTCAAAACCCGTTCGGAAATATCATTTCAAATTCTGCCAATATTAACCTGAGCGGACAAGCGAACCTTGTTCAATTGTACAACAAGATTCCATATCTGAAGAAAATCAATCAGAAAAAAGCCGGGCAAAAGGACAAGAAAAAGGCTGCGCCGAAGAAAGATCCTAAAGATCCAGCAGCAGCTACCAAAGACGCTAAAAAGGACTCAACCAAAAAGAAGGAAACTGCATTCGATATTGTATTGGAAAATGCTGCTAAATTTTTGATGATGCTTAAAAATGCATCCATCAATTATACCGAAACAAACGGAACAATATTGCCGGGTTTTGTGAATGCCAGCCAATACGTAGGGCGAGATTGGAGATCAGGCACACCAACTACGGGATTTATTTTTGGAAGTCAGCGCGATATTCGTTCATTAATGGTGGAACGCGGCGCACTTACACGAGACACAACTTTCAACAATGCATTCACCAAGACTTTGGCAAGGAATTTAACTTGGAACGCTACTGTAGAGCCAATTCCTGGTATGCGGATCACGTTGAACGCCAACCGAAATTACACTGAAAACTTCACCACGATATATAAGTTTAATGCAAATTCGGGTGTCTTCGAGGAATTAAGTACGCTCAAAACCGGAACATTCTCTATTTCGACCAACACTTGGGGAACAGCATTTGGAAGACTCGACAATAAACTTCACACCTCTGGCGAATTCGATAACTTCTTGAACAACCGTAAAGCCATTGCATCACGTTTGAGCGGCAGTGCGATTGATCCACTTACTGGATACCCTACTGGATATGGTTCAACCCAACAAGATGTATTGCTTCTTTCATTCATTGCCACATATACAGGCAACGACCCAACTCAACAAGAGTTATCGTTGTTTCAAAAAATCCCGAAGCCAAACTGGAGAATTACCTACGATGGCTTGACTAAAATTCCATTCTTCAAGAAGTATTTTAAGTCTATTTCACTCGGACATGGTTTCAGATCAACATTCAATGTTGGATCGTTCACTACGAATTTGTTGGCACTTCAAAACCCGAATGCAATCGACCCTACTGGAAACATTATTCCTCAACTGAATATCTTGATGGCGTCAATTTCGGAGCAATTTGGGCCGTTGTTGAATGTGGATATGACCTGGAAAAACAGCTTGATCACCAAAGTTGAATTCCGAAGAAGCAGAGATTTATCGTTGAGTCTTCAGAATTCTCAAATCACCGAAGTAAACGGGCGTGAAATCACCATTGGAACTGGATATATCGTGAAGAATTTCGAACTTCCATTTACAATTCAAGGCTCTGGCAAGAAAATTAAAAGTGACTTAAACATTCGTGCCGACGTATCGGTGAGAACCAACAAAACAGTCGTGCGTAGGGTTCCAATTGAAGGTCAAACTGTTTTCGATCCAATCCTTTCAGCTGGTCAGCAAAATGTTTCCATTAAGGTTTCTGCCGACTATGTGATCAATCAGAAAGTAACGGTTCGTTTGTTCTTCGATAGAATCATGAACAAGCCATTCATTTCAAACCAGTTCCCGAATTCAAACACCAATTTCGGATTGAGCTTGCGCTTCACGTTAAACCAATAGCGCTAACCAATTAATTTTTCAGAATTACCTTGATTTTTTGAAGATCTTGACACAAGATTTCGTCGAAAATTGGTACGTTTGAGGCTCAAATCTCAGACATGAATTTTCCAGAAGATCTTTTCTACACCAAAGACCACGAGTGGGTTAAAATTGAAGGTGATACTGCATTGGTAGGCATCACAGATTTCGCACAAGGTGAACTTGGCGACATTGTATTCGTTGAAGTTGATACAGTTGGCGACACCCTTAACATTGGCGAAATTTTCGGAACAGTTGAAGCAGTAAAAACGGTATCGGACCTTTACATGCCAATCGCTGGAGAAATCATTGAATTTAACGAAGGTCTTGAAGCATCACCAGAAACTGTAAACGCTGATCCTTACGGTGAAGGCTGGATGATTCGCGTAAAATTGACCGACAGCAACCGTGAAGGTCTATTGAACGCAACCGATTACAAGGCATTGATCGGACATTGATGATCCGATATGCAGGTCCTGCCCTGCTATGGACTCTTATTATTACAATACTAACGCTCCTTCCGGGCAAAGATCTACCAAAGGTTGATATTGTCAATTTCGATAAAATCGCCCACTTAGGTGTTTTCTTTGCCCTGAATTTGTTTTACTTAAGGTGGTTGTGCAAATTCAACCAGAAATACAATAGAATACTTCGTATCACATTAACGTGTATTGCATACGGCGGTCTTATTGAAATCTTACAAGGAACTATTTATACCGACCGATATTCCGACATTTTTGATTTCATTTTCAATACATTGGGATGCCTTTTGGCAATACCCTTGTTCAAGCGCTTGCCTTTCTGGCTTCGTTAAGTTGTCACTTTTGTACATTTGATAAAATTGTATCCGAATATGGGTAATCACAACGTCAGTTACCAACCATCGATCTCACCTCCTATTGATCAAATTTCTGTTGAAGAGCGCTGCGCAAGGTTTCAAAGCCGATCAATTAAAGGCGAAACCAAAATAGCAGGTTTGAAACTAGCCTTGAGCATGATCGACCTCACGACGCTCGAAGGGAAAGATTCTGAGGGAAAAGTTAAACAGTTGTGCTATAAAGCCATGCATCCCCATGATGCTATGCCCGGAATCCCAACAGTTGCTGCAGTTTGTGTTTATCCAACCATGGTGAGAACAGCACGAAAAGCTCTCAAAGGTTCTAGCATCAAAGTGGCTGCTGTTGCCACTGCGTTTCCAAGTGGATTAGTACCACTAAAAGTGAAGCTCGATGATACCAAATTTGCCGTTGAAGAAGGTGCTGATGAAATCGACATGGTGATTTCTAGAGGTAAATTTCTTCAAGGTGAATTCAATTTCGTGTTTGATGAGATTGCTGCTGTGAAGGAAGCTTGCGGAAAGGCGCATCTTAAAGTAATCCTCGAAACAGGCGAACTTTCAACCCTCGACAATGTTCGAAAAGCTTCTGATATCGCCATTCTGGCTGGAGCCGATTTTATCAAAACCTCCACCGGAAAAATTCAACCGGCTGCAACCATGCCCGTTACATTGGTTATGCTCGAGGCCATTCGTGACTACTACTACGAAACTGGCAAAATGATCGGCATGAAACCCGCTGGCGGCATTGCTACCTCGAAATTAGCATTGCATTATCTGGTAATGGTTCGTGAAACCCTTGGCGAAGCATGGATGAACCCAGATTGGTTCAGATTTGGCGCTTCAAAATTGGCGAACGACATTCTCATGCAACTTGCAAAAGACCAAACTGGTGTTTACCAAAGTCTGAATTATTTCTCCAACGATTAATCCTGACAGCACATGTCGAAAAAACAAGATAAAAAACACCAGCAGCTGTCCGCCGAACCAAGTTTAGACTTTAGTAAAGCCCTCAGCTATACGCCCGCTCCTGAGTCAAGTGCGCATATCCGATTGAAAAAACAATACGACCTTTTTATCAATGGAGCTTGGGTAAAACCTAGCAAAGGTGGATATTTTGATACTATCAATCCTGCAACTGAACAGGTTTTAGCCAAAGTAGCAGAAGCCACGCAAGAGGATGTCGACAAAGCCGTGAAAGCTGCTCGTGCTGCTTACGAAAACGTTTGGTCGAAAATGCCTGCTCGTGAAAGAGCAAAATACATATACCGAATTGCTCGATTGATTCAAGAACGAGCAAGAGAATTTGCGGTAATCGAATCAATGGATGGAGGAAAACCTATCCGTGAAAGTCGCGATATCGATGTTCCATTGGCAGCCAATCACTTTTTCTATTACGCAGGCTGGGCAGATAAACTTGAATATGCGTTTCCAGGTAAGAATCCTGAATCGATAGGAGTTGCAGGTCAAATAATTCCTTGGAATTTCCCATTGTTAATGGCTGCATGGAAAATCGCACCTGCACTTGCGGCAGGAAATACGGTTGTACTTAAACCCGCAGAATCAACACCACTTACAGCACTAAAACTTGCTGAAATCATTGAAGAATCAGGATTGCCTGCAGGTGTTGTAAACATAGTTACCGGGGCAGGTGCCACAGGAGCAGCTATCGTAAATCATCCTGACATTGATAAAATTGCTTTTACAGGCTCTACAGATGTTGGGAAGTTGATCCAAAAAGCCATCGCAGGAACAGGTAAAAAATTAACTCTTGAACTTGGAGGAAAAGCAGCAAATATCATTTTTGAAGATGCTGCCCTTGATCAAGCAGTTGAAGGCATTGTAAACGGAATATTCTTCAATCAAGGCCACGTTTGCTGCGCTGGCTCAAGACTTTTTGTACAAGAAGGAGTTGCCGATAAAGTGATCCGAAAACTTAAAGACAGGATGGCTTCGCTAATTGTTGGTGATCCGATGGACAAAAACACCGATATCGGTGCGATAAATTCGCCTGAACAACTCAAGAAAATCAACGAATATTTGAAGATCGGAGTGAACGAAGGTGGAGAGGTTTTTCAGCCTAACTGTAGTATTCCAGCCAAAGGATATTTCTGCAAACCAACGCTTTTCTTAAATACCTCACAAAGCCACAGAGTGGTTCAAGAGGAAATCTTCGGCCCTGTTTTGGCTGTTCAAACATTTAGAACGGTTGAAGAAGTTATCGAAAAAGCAAACAACACTCCTTACGGATTAAGTGCTGGCGTTTGGACCGATAAAGGATCAAAAATCTTCAACATGACCACCAAACTGAAAGCAGGTGTTGTTTGGGCAAATACCTACAACAAGTTTGATCCTTCTTCTCCATTTGGAGGATTTCGCGAAAGTGGATTTGGTCGTGAAGGCGGTCTGCACGGATTGTTACCTTATTTAAAACTTCGTTAATCAGTTTAAGATATTTCAGATGGCAAGTACCTCAACAACCAAAAAACCAACTGCAAAAAAGACCGAAGTTGCGTCAAGCAACGGTCAGGCTGAAACGAAGCAAACCGGCAGTTCAAGAATCAAGGTTCAAAAAACCTACAAGATTTTCATCAATGGACAGTTTCCACGCACCGAATCTGGTCGCTACTATCCATTAACATTAACTGATGGCAGCATTGTTAATCTTTGTCTTTCATCGCGCAAAGACATCAGAAATGCCGTTGTAGCAGCAAGAGAAGTCCAAGAAAAATGGGCCGCTCGAGCAGGCTTAAACAAGTCACAAATTCTTTACAGGTTGGCAGAAATGCTCGAAACTCGTTCATCGCAGTTCATTGAAGAACTACAATTGATGGGTGCAACAAAAGAGGATGCTGCTAAAGAAACAGAAACAGCAATCGACCGCCTGATTTATTATGCCGGTTGGTGCGATAAATTCAATGCTGTTTTCAGTTCTGTAAATCCTGTGAGTTCATCACATTTCAATTTTTCATCGAACGAGCCCACAGGTGTCGTTACCATTGTTGCTGCCGAAGAAAGTGGTTTATTGGGACTTGTTTCCGTGATGGCTCCAGTTATCGCAGGTGGAAATACCTGTGTTGTTTTGGCTTCTGAAAGCAAAGCGCTTAGTGCCGTTACATTGGCAGAAGTAATCGCAACCTCCGACATACCTGCAGGCGTGGTAAACATACTCACAGGCACGAGAAAAGAGTTGCTGGCGCACATGGCAAACCATATGGATGTAAATGCTATCTATCTGCATAGCAACAAAGCGGAGGAAATTAAAGAAGTAGAAACCCTTTCAGCGCTCAATGTTAAAAGAGCGCGAATTGAATTCGTATCAAATTGGTTCGAACCTAAAGAAGAAAATCCATACAGAATTCAAGATTTCATTGAAGTAAAAACAACCTGGCACCCAATTGGGATTTAACTAGGAAATAAACTCAGAGCCCTCAACTTGGTTAATCCTCATCCAAATTGAGGGCTCTTTTTTGTGTTGACTAAACTTCACTTTTACTGAAAATAGATCAAACTTTTTTCTTCCCTTGATTGTAGGAGGTCTAAAATGACTTTGTCATCCTAAATCATTTCACTTATTCACGAACCACTTGAATTTCGGTTCTTCGGTTGAGTTTTCTGCCCTCTTCAGATTCATTGTCAGCTACTGGTTCAGATGAACCTTTCCCTTCAGCCTTTACACGATTCAAAGCGCCAGATTTGTTGATTAAGTATCGCTTAACAGACTCTGCACGCTGTTGCGATAGTGAAATGTTTTTATTGAAATCTCCTCGATCGTCGGTGTGTCCTACCACCAAAATCTCCATTTTTTCTTTTCGCTTCAGCAATTCAGCCAAATCATTGAGTGATTTGAATGAAGATGGTTTTATTTCTGCCTTTCCGGTTTCGAACAATACATCATCTAAGGTGACCGAAATAGGCAGTTCAAATTGTATTTGATATTTCCCCTGATATGCGCCAAGCTTGTTTGGAATTTCAATTGTGTTGAAATCCTTCATCTCCCCTATCCCTAATATTTTCACTTTGTAGATATCACCCTTTTGCAACCAAATGTTGAATTTTCCTTTGGCATCTGATATTCCTTCAATTACTTTTCTGGGATCATGGGTTCCTTCAAAAATGATGGTTTCGCCGAATTTTGAAACTCCCTTCATCGAAGTTACAGTAACTTGAAGATAACCTGAGTGCTCAAATCTTTTGTCGTCGGGACTCATTTGCCCGATTGAAATACTAATATTAAATAACAGAACGGCCAATAAGGCAATGGATTTCAAGATGTAGGTTTTCATGTGCTTTTATTTTCAAAATGCAGCACAAGAAAAAAGGTAACGGTTAATCGAATAAAAAATCAGATAGCTTTGAGTATAATCAAGACAATCAGCACAATAATTGCGATAGCAATAAAAAACCAACGTTGTTTGTATTCGAAAAGTCGGCGCTTAGTTAACGGTCTTTTTGCTTCATCAAATTTGGTGATCAACCTAGAAAAATCTTGGGCATTCTGAATTTCCTTTGAATCAATTTCGAAGGGTTCTGTGATTTCAACTTTACGTTTCGGTTCTTCTTTCATGGCTTCAACGATTGAGGGAATTGGTGTCGGAGTTTTTCAAGAAGCCTCGACATGCACATTTTGGCTGCATCTTCAGTAATATTTAAAATCAAACCGAGTTCTTTAAAGGTACATTCTGCCACAAAACGTAACTGAATAACCTCTTGTTCCTCTTCAGACAATTGCGATAATTGAGCAGCCAGCAATCTTTTCAAATCATTAGATTCAACTTTTTGATCGTTAAAAACGAGCGATTTCAAATGCTCTTCAGAAATTGGGATATGCATAGCTTTCGAACTTTTTCGAAAATGCATTCTTAGTTGATTTAATGCAATTTTAAAAAGCCAAGGCCGAATGCCAAATGCTGTTGTTTTGAACTGCTTTAGATTAAGCAAGGCAGAACAAAAGACATCGCTGGTAAGATCCGCCGACAAATCAGGTTGACCGGTTGCTTTTCGGATGTATGAATAAATTGCAGGAAAGTGCCTCTTATACAAAGGCTCAAATGCCTTCGGATTGTGAATTGCCGCAGCGATTTCTTCAAGTTCTGTTGGAGCTATTTTGTATTCCGACATGAAGATTATTCTTCCATCTGCTGATCCAACCTTTGTAATTCACCCAATCGGGCTTTGATCGTCCAAATGTATCGGTCGGCTCTGCGAAGTCCGTATTGATCGGCTGCCTTTCTAGCCCAGGTTAAAGCTTCTTCGTAGTTGCCCATAAATTCGGCGGCTACAGCTCTATTGTAAGAGGATCGCTTAGCGATTTTTTCATTGTCCGACTGTGAAAGTCTTTCCCAAATCTTTGCTGCGCCTTCCCAATCTCCACGAATAGCCATCCGCTTGGCGGCCTTCATTTGTCCCGAACGGGAACCCTTTGTATAAATCTCTCTTACATAATTCACCCAAGATGGGGAAATTCGAATGCCATATGAATCGCCTCCTTCAAAGGCAGTTCGCATGATGGCATCCACAGGAAAAATTAATCCTCTTCTAGCTATATCTGGCGTTAAGCCTGATGCAGTAAATGCACGTTGAGCCACCAT
Organism: Flavobacteriales bacterium; assembly: GCA_040403315.1. Classification (GTDB taxonomy): domain Bacteria; phylum Bacteroidota; class Bacteroidia; order M30B66; family M30B66; genus CAMCXT01. The sequence continues at coordinate 107,949 of JBBAKX010000007.1, read as the reverse complement.
AGTATGTTGATCAATCACATTTCCATTTTTCCCATTATAAGTTCTCCAAGTCATATTGATTCGAACCTGTTCGATCGCCTCGAAATAATTTTCTATGACTTCCTGTCCATTAACAGTGCGCTTGCGTTGTCTTGGTTCGGCAGTGATATTTATATCTGAGTCAAAACTTTCAATAGCTACAACTGCATCGGCATTGTTGATTTGACAGAGTTCCCAGATTTGGTTAGATGTTAGTGGAGGAGGAATTATACCAGTTCCTGTGCCTGTTAATTGCTCACTGGCAATAGCTACATTGTATTTCGGTCCATCTTGTAGTCTTGTTTGTAAGGATGCTAGTGCTTGTTCAACTCCGCGTTTATCAGCAAACAAAATCTCACCAGTAAAAAGCCCTTCTACCACATTAAACCATCCATTTCGGCGGTCGGCTTTGTAACGATTCACCAAAACAACATTTTGTATTTCTTTCGGGAGGGCTACATCTGCGGGACGCAATCCCGAATAAGAAACATTGGTTACTTTGCAGGAAGAAATTATAAGGAAACCCAGAAAAAGAATGATTGCCCTTTGCATGGAATTGAAATTAAGAGATTAGTTTTGATTTTAGAGAAGCCTAAATTCGAATATTAATTTCTAAACAATGAATATGCCTCAAATTAATTATCCTTCATTTTTAAAAGAATTATAGCCGACCTTATCGATGCCTTGATCATGAGTATTTTTGCATCTGCCATTTTATTCATGATAGTAGGAAATACGGGGTCTTCTCAGGCTCAAACCGGCATAAGCATCATCACAACGGCAGGATTATTTCTGTACTAGGCAATTTGGGAAAGCTTCGATTATCAAGCATCTCCGGGGATAATGATAATGAGCTTATGGTTTATAGATTTCAAAGGGAAAAGAGTAGATGCATTGCAATCGATCGGTCGAAATGCTGCAAAGTTTTTATCGATTGCTGCTGTTTTCGGAGGTATTGTTGCCATGCTTTTTCATCCTAAAAGAAAGGGTTGGCACGATTCAATGTCGAGCACAGAAGTCATCAATTCGAACTGCCTAATTATAAGATAATTACATCTTTTCAGCAAGTTCGAGCCAACGCATTGACTTCTGTTCCAATGTTTCCGTAAGTTTTTTTACTTCATCGCTGATTTCTTTCAACCGCAAATGATCAGAAATTCCACTGTTCATTTCTGCTGCAAGCACTGCGATATGCTCCTCTAGTTTTGGAAGTTCCTTTTCAATTTGTTCGAATTCATGGGTTTCCTTGAAAGAAGGCTTTACCTTTTCTTTCTTTGGAGCAACAGGTTCCTGAACAACAACAGGCTTAGGTGCTGATGACGACTGATTCTGGCGTGCCTTTTCTAATTCTAAAAGCTCTAAACGATAATCGGTATAATTTCCATTGTAATCCCGAATCACGCCATCTCCTTCGAACACAAACAAGTGGTCAGCCAAAATGTCCATAAAATAACGGTCGTGGGAAACGATGAGCACGCAACCGCCGAAGTTTTCTAGGAAATCCTGAAGAATATTAAGCGTTTGAATATCCAAGTCGTTTGTAGGCTCATCGAGGATGAGGAAGTTTGGATTCTTCATCAAAACAGTGAGCAGATACAATCGGCGCTTTTCGCCTCCGCTCAACTTACCTACAGGGGTGTATTGCATTTGAGGTGGAAAAAGAAAAAGCTGCAGCAATTGGGATGCTGTCAAGCTTCTTCCATCAGCAAGCGGAATTACATCAGCCACATCTTTCACGATTTCTATCACACGCTTCTCATCGCTCATTTTCATTCCATCCTGCGAGTAATAGCCAAAAATGACTGTTTCTCCAGTGGTGATTTTTCCAGAATCGGTCTCTAATTCTCCAGTAATCATCTTCAATAAGGTCGATTTCCCGCAGCCGTTCTTACCAACGATCCCAATTTTCTCCCCTTTCTTGAAGGTGTATGTAAATGGTTCGATCAAAGTTCTATCTCCATAGCCCTTCGAAACCTTCACCAATTCAAGGATTTTACCGCCTAATCGGTTCATTTTTACGCTCAACTGAACCTGATCATCTTTGATCCGCTGGTGGGCCTTGTCTTTAATATCATAAAACTGATCGATTCTCGCCTTCGACTTTGTGCCACGCGCTTTAGGCATTCTGCGCATCCACTCTAATTCTCGGGTGTATGTATTACGTGCTTTTTCAACTTCGCTGTTGAATGCATCACGCATCGATTCTTTCTTTTCGAGATAGTAGGCATAGTTTCCTTTAAAGCGCTGCACTGATTCACGCTCCATTTCGATAATATCGTTACAAACATTATCAAGGAAATAGCGATCGTGGGTTACCATCAACAAAGTTAAATTCGACTGGCGTAACCAACCTTCTAACCATTCGATCATGTCGATGTCGAGGTGGTTGGTTGGTTCATCGAGAATAAGCAAATCGGGCTCACGAATGAGCAGCGCAGCCAACGAAACGCGCTTTCTTTGTCCACCCGAGAGCGTTCCCATTTTCTGATCCAGCTCGTGAATGTCTAAACGACCGAGAATCTCTTTCACTTTGGATTCTACATCCCAAGCTTTCAAATCGTCCACCTCACGAATTACGCGTTGCAATTCATCAGGATCTCCGTTGGTTTCAAGCAGAAATTCATACTTGCGAATGGCTTCCATGCGTGGATCCTTCCAAGCAAAAACTGTTTCTTGAATAGTCAATTCAGGATCAAAAGGAGGATGTTGATCGAGGTAAGCTACACTCAAGTCGTTTCTAAATACTACGTTTCCGCTGTCTGCCACATCCCTTCCGGTAAGAATACGCAGCAAGGTCGATTTCCCTGCTCCATTTTTGGCAACGAGTGCGGTTTTTTGTCCCTGTTGAAGACCGAATGATATTTTACGGAACAAGATCCGTTCGCCGTAAGTTTTGGTCAATTGATCGACCTGTAGGTAATTCACGGCGCGAAATTAGGAATTCGAATCCTGTGGTGGATCAATATTCTTCGATTCAATTGGAATTACGCGATAATAAATTCGAATTCCGGGTTGCCCGGTATGATGTTGAAGAGGATCATCAGGATTGACGCCCATTACAGGAAATTGGCTTTCATCATCTGGGAGTTCTGATTCGACTTCGTCTTTAAAGTAGACTGGCAAAGGAGGACCTTGTTTTCGATAAACTACAGCGCAGTAGATGCCTGAAAGCGCTCCTGCTAAGTGCGATTCCCAAGAAATATGCTTAAAAAGTGGAAGAACACCCCACACCATTCCACCATAAAGGAAAATGGTTAAAAAAGATACCGCCAAGAGTCGAGTATCATTTCTTAACATCCCACTGATGGCCATGAATGCCGCTAAGCCGTAAACAATTCCGCTTGCTCCAATATGTATGTTCCCTCGTCCGAAAATCCAAACGGCAATTCCCGTTATTAACCAGATTTTCCATAATACAGAGAAAGCCAATTCGCGATAGAAATAGATAGCACCTGCAAAAAGCAGAAACAATGGCAGACTATTCGAGGCTATATGGCTCAGATCACCATGAATAAATGGTGAGAATAAGATTCCTTGCAGCCCTACTAATGTTCTTGGTTGGAGTCCGAAACGAGCAAGTTCAAGATCAAAAAAAACATCGAAAGCAAAAACCAACCAAATCGCTGACAGTAAAACGCCTGCAAATATGGCACTAAACACAACTTTTCTTTTTTCTGCTTGTTTAATCGCTTCAAGATCCTGAACTTCAAGTAAATTGGGAAATTCGGGAGTACTAATAGAAATAATTTCTGCCATAATTCTGTTAGGTAAGCAAATGCGCAGTCTAATTGCATGCCATTTGACAAGCTGGCAGCCAGCCATAAATAACTATGATTTTTCGCTTTCTGATCGTTTTGTCGATTATCGTTTTAGTTGACCTTTACTTTTTTCAATCCCTCAAAACGATTACGGCAACTTGGGCTGAATTAAGAAGAATCTTAGCTCATAGGATTTATTGGGGCATTACTGCCACGGGTGCTCTGTTTGTGCTTTTCAGCATCATCACTTACAAAAATCCGATGATCGACAGAACTGTAGGCTTGTACATTTTCTGTTTTTACATGATTCTGCTAATTTCTAAACTGATTGGTTCTTTGCCTTTGATGCTGGAAGACATTGCCAGAGGCGTAAAGTGGATATTTGGCTTTTTTAATAAAGGAACAGATTTGCCAGCTGCGAAAGATGGAATGAGCAGAGCAAAATTTATCAGTTATTCGGCACTAACACTTGCTGCGATTCCATTCGGCACGATGATTTATGGCATGGTAAAAACGGCTTATGATTTTAAAATTCAAAGAAAAAAAGTTCCTATAGCCAAACTTCCAGCGGCCTTTGAAGGCTTAAAAATTGTTCAGATCTCCGACATTCACAGTGGTTCATTCCTATCTGGTGCACACTTTAAAAATGCAGTAGAATTGATCATGAGCGAAAAGCCTGATTTGATATTTTTTACTGGCGATTTGGTAAACGATCGATCGGAGGAAGCTGAGCAGTTTAAAGAAGTCTGGAGGAATTTGCAAGCTCCTTTAGGCGTTTTCTCCGTATTAGGAAATCACGATTACGGCGACTATGTTGTTTGGGATTCTCCGCAATTGAAACAAGCGAACTTGGAAAGATTGTTTGGTATTCACAAAGAAATGGGTTGGGATCTTATGCGAAATGAACATAGGATTATCGAAAAAAATGGAGAAAAAATCGGTTTGATCGGCGTAGAAAATTGGGGAGCAGCTTTAAGATTTCCGAGAAAAGGCGACATGAAAAAGGCACAAGATGGCATGGATGATGTTCATGTTAAAATCCTGCTTTCGCACGATCCATCGCATTGGGAGGCAAAAATTCTGAAGGAACATCCAGACATTGATCTAACACTTTCAGGGCATACTCATGGTTTTCAATTTGGTATTGAAATACCGGGATTTAAGTGGAGTCCTTCGCAATATGTTTACCCTCAGTGGGCAGGGCTATATTCAAATGGCAATCAACATCTATACGTAAATCGAGGTTTGGGATTCTTGGGATATTTAGGCAGAGTTGGAATCCGCCCAGAAATCACAGTACTTGAACTCACTGCGTCGGTAGTTTAAATAAACACCATTCAGAAAATTATCAATTACCTTAGCCACCGCATGGAGAAAGTGCTCATCACAGGAGGTTCAGGTTTCATCGGTCGCTATTTTGTTGATCGCTTGAAAAATGCAGAAGTAGTATTGTTCGACATTCGCAAGCCCGATTATTTATCTCATGCTAGTCATGTGTTGGGTGATATTCGAAATTTGAGGGAATTTACTGATGCCGCTCAAGATTGTACCATGATTATTCATTTGGCTGCCATGCACCACGATTTTGGCATCGATGATTCTGCTTATTTCGAAACAAATGTTGGGGGAGCGCAAAACCTTGTTGAAGTAGCTCAAACACACAATATTCGAAAGGTGATTAACTTCTCATCTGTGGCTGTATATGGGCACAAAGGAAATCCAGGGCCTACCAACGAAAGCACTGAGCCCGCACCGACAAATCCTTATGGTAAGTCAAAATTAGAAGCAGAAGAAATTCTGAGAAACTGGGCAAAGACAGACACAGAAAATCGTTTAGTTCAAGTCCGTTCAACCGTTGTTTTTGGTCCCCACAATTTGGCCAACGTGCTCAACTTGATCAAAGCGATCGACCAAGGATTGTACTTTCATATTTCAGAAGGGAGCAACATCAAATCACTCGCTTATGTTGAAAATATAGCAGATGCTACATTGTTTGGCTTAGAAAATACCCCAACTGGCGAGTTGCTTTTCAATTATGTGGATTATCCTCAAATGAGCAGCAAAGAAATCGCCAACATGCAAGCTGAATTTCTACAGAAGAAAATCCTTCTTCGGCTTCCATTGTGGGCTGCAATTGGTCTCGCCTATCCATTCGATTTGGCAATAAAGTTTACCGGAAAAAATCTTAAAATATCCTCGTCAAGAGTGAAGAAACTTTGTACTCAAACCTATCATAAAGCTGACAAAATTCGCGATTTAGGCTTCAAACCTCGTCATGAAATGCGCGATGGAATGGAGCGGATGATTAGATGGTACTTGAACAATATGAAAAAGAATTAATTTCGCCAGCATACCGAGCGCGATTGTTACCATTTATTACCTCTTTTCTGATTTGTTTTATTCTGACACCTGCGGTTATCCGTTTTGCTAGTCAGCGACGTTGGTTCGACAAACCCGACGAAAGGAAACTACACGCTTCTGAAATTCCACGGCTTGGTGGTGTAGCAATCATGGGATCTTTGATTATCAGCATATTGCTTGTAGCAGGCGCTGAAACCATCCTCAATACCCGTTATTTTCTTGCAGGTTTACTTATTTTGTTTTTCGTGGGATTGTGGGACGACCTCCAACCAGCCCGCCCGGTGATAAAATTATTAGGAGAACTCATTCCGGTGATCCTACTTACATATTTCGCTAGGATTCCACTGGCAGATTTGTTTCCTGAATGCACTTGGATTTCATCCTTAGAATGGCCATTTACAATGTTTATGGCTTTTTGGGCAGTGAATGCCTACAATTTAATTGATGGAATAAATGGCTTGGCTGGTACACTTGGTCTTATCGCCATGTTGGGCATGGGAATTACAGGAACTCCAGATGTTTACCACTTGTGTATTTCGATGGCAGGAGCTTTATTGGCATTTCTGTTTTACAACTTTCTCAAACCGAGAATTTTCATGGGCGACGGTGGCTCACTGCCAGTGGGATACCTTTTGGCATTCAGCCTAACACAGTTAAACTACACACGACTCGATATCCTTCCTACAATGGATCGTTTGTGTGTACCACTTACTGCCTTCTCATTGATGAGTTTACCGCTTTTTGATATGGCTCGAGTCTTTTTTATCCGACTGCAAGAGAAAAAAAATCCTTTCAAAGGCGACAGAAACCATCTCCACCATTTACTATTGGAAAACGGTTTGTCGCATGTTGGTGCAACCATTCAACTCACCTTGCTTTCGCTCTTAACAGCAGCAATCGTTCTAAGCTCGTTTACGTTGAATCTTGATCCGCTGCTTGCTGCAGTTTTAGCCATAACTGTGATGACAGTGGTTCCATTAATTTTCACAGCGTTTCTTTGGAAAAAAGTGAAAAGGAATCGTAATCTTTGATCTTCACATTATTTCCAATTTCATCTAAATAAGCCATTATGATTTTAACTACTACAAATACCGTCGAAGGCAAACCTGTAGAACAATATCTGGGAATTGTAACTGGCGAAACAATTATTGGCGCCAATGTGATCAAGGACTTTAAGGCTGGATTAACCGATTTTTTTGGCGGCAGATCTACTGCTTACGAAAAGGTACTGTCGGAAGGAAGAAATGAGTCGCTCGCTCAAATGAAAGCCAAGGCTGCTGCGATGGGCGCAGATGGAATTGTTGGTATTGACCTTGATTTTGAAACCGTTGGTCGCGGCAGTATGTTGATGGTGATTGCCACAGGAACAGCCGTGAAATTCTAAACTACCATGAGAGGTTTCCTGACAGTAATTTTGCTCATTTTGAGCTTTCAGTTTAGTGTTGCGCAAGAATATAACTTGCTTTTTGATCGATTCCAGTATAATCTTTTGGAAGAAACGCTTAACAAAAAAGGAAGCTCAATGCATACCGCAGTGAAACCTTTCAGGATGTCGGAAATCCTTCAAAATGTTAATCCAGACTCTATTACAGGCGCTCGACTCCTCGATACAAAATTCTATCGGTCGATGGTTGGCAGAAAAATCTTCACCGAGAATCTATTTAAATTAGAGAAAGAGGATTTCCAAGTGTATCTCGATCCTCTATTTTCATTTGAACTAGGACAAGATAGATATCTCAGCCGAAATACCTGGACCAATTCCAGAGGTATTCAGGTGCAAGGAACGGTTGGTAAAAAGGTATCGTTCTACAGTTCGTTTTGGGAAAATCAGGCGATCATGGTAAACTATGTAGATAGCTTCATCAATAAAAACAATGTAGTTCCCGGTCAAGGTCGTGTAAAACCATTTGGAGATAGCGGTTACGACTATGCATTTGCTACAGGATATATTTCTTACACTCCATCGAAATACTTCAATTTTCAGTTGGGCAACGACAAAAATTTCATTGGCGATGGATACAGATCGCTGCTTCTTTCAGACAATGCGTTGAATTATCCTTACTTTAAGATCAGCACAAACTTTTGGAAGATCAAGTACACCAACCTTTTTATGGCTTGGCAAAATATAGGAAATGCATCGAATAGTGGCATTGGTGGATACCTTCAGAAATTCAGTACGATGCATCATTTGAGTTACAATGCCACACCATGGTTAAATATTGGTTTATTTGAAAGCATTATTTGGCAAGGAGGCGACACTACAGGAGCAAGAAGGGGATTCGATCCCAATTACCTCAATCCCATTATTTTTTATCGCCCGGTTGAGTTTTCGAGAGGATCTCCAGACAATGTGCTCATTGGCTTCAATCTAAAAGCATTGATCTTGAAGAAGTATCAACTTTATGGGCAAGTGGTGATTGATGAATTTTCGCTCAACGAAGTAAAAGCTGGAAATGGTTGGTGGGCAAATAAGCAAGGTTTTCAGTTGGGTTGGAAGTTTTATAATTTCCTAGGGATTAAGAACCTCACTTGGCAAAACGAAATCAATGTTGTAAGACCATACACATACAGTCACTTTACCAGCGAACAAAGCTACACTCACTATGCACAGCCGATGGCGCATCCATTGGGGGCAAATTTCATTGAGAATGTCCAATTTCTTCGTTGGAGATATAAAAGAATAGGATTGGAGGCGAAATTTATTCTTGCCAAATATGGAGCTGATTCACTCAAAACGAGTGGCACTTACAGCAACTATGGACAAAATATCTTCCAAGGAACGGCCGAAATTGTAGGAGGGCCGACGGAAGTGCCATCCATTTATGGTAACAAACTTCTTCAGGGTGTTGAGCAAACAGTTATGTACACCGACCTCAATTTGAGTTATTTAATCAACCCACGAACGGGAATGCGTATCGAGTTAAGTTTATCCAGAAGGACTCAGGAGAGTTTTGCAGGAGCACGAAACACGACTTGGGCATTTTTCACCTTCAGAACGAATCTTCCAAATCGGTACTACGATTTTTAGGATATCAAACATTTTAGCTAAATCCGGGTTAATTCCGGTATGTAATTACGTATTTTTGCCGCGCAAATAAAAACCTAAAATTGTCACAGAATATTGCTGAAACAGTTCAGTCGCAGGAAATCTCCACTTCAAAAGTGAAAGATTTCACGCAGCTACTTAAGCTTAGGCTAAGTTGGCTGGTGGTTTTTAGCGCCTTAACGGCTTTTTTCATGGGCGGAACCGACTTCACCTGGTACCAGCCTATTTTGTTAACACTTGGTGGATTTTTAGTTACCGGTTCTTCAAACGCTTTTAATCAAATCATCGAGAAAGATTTGGATAAGCTCATGAGCCGAACCGAAAATCGCCCGATGCCTCGCCAAAGATTGTCATATACCGAAGCATTGGTATTTTCATCCATCACAGGAATTGTAGGAATATTAATTCTATGGAATTTCATGAATCCCCTCTGCGGGTGGCTTGGAATCGCAGCATTGGTATCATATGTAGCCATTTATACACCTTTAAAACGCATTACACCTTTTGCAGTTTTTGTTGGGGCATTTCCTGGAGCCATTCCTCCTATGTTGGGTTGGGTTGCAGCAACTGGCGAAATTGGCATTCAAGGTTTGATTTTGTTTGCCATTCAATTCATCTGGCAATTTCCACATTTTTGGTCTCTGGCTTGGGTGCTCGACGAGGACTACAAAAAAGCGGGATTCAGAATGCTACCAGCTGCCGATGGCCGGTCTAAAACATCAGCCTTTCAAATTTTAATTTATACTGCGGGATTGGTACCTATTGGCATACTGCCATTGATGTTCAAAATGGTTACGCCTGCATCGGTTATTCTCATCACAATTGCTGGCATTTATTTTTTGGTAAAAGCTGTAAAACTGCACAATACACTCGACATCAAAGATGCAAAAAAACTGATGTTTGCATCTTTCATCTATTTACCGGTAGTGCAATTGGGAATGATGTTCGACAATCTCTACCTGCTTAAACTATGGATTCAACCATGAAAATTTCGGAAGATCTTACACTGAAAGAAAAAGTAAGTAAGAATCTACTTTACGTTGGCATTTTTAGCATCGTTATGCTATTTGCTGGGTTAACTTCGGCATACGTTGTCCGCCAAGCAGATGGTCAATGGTTAAGATTCACTCTGCCTGTAATGTTTTGGGTGAGCAGCGGAATTATTCTTGCATCAAGCGTTTCGATGCATTGGGCTGTAATTTCGGCTCGAAAAAACAATCTTAAACAACTAACACAAGCAGTTGGGGTAACATTGGCGCTTGGAGTCATTTTCGGCATTTCACAAGTTTATGGATGGGGTGAATTGCTCGAAAGCGGAATTTACTTTGCAGGCAAAAGTGCCAATCCGTCGGGTAGTTTTATCTATGCACTTTCAGGCCTTCACTTGGCGCACATTTTCTCTGGATTAATTGCCATGCTGGTGGTTTTAATCAAGTCGCTTCAGCAAAAATACACTCCTGAGAATAGTTCAGGAGTTCGTTTGTGTGCAACTTATTGGCACTTCCTCGACGGATTATGGATCTATCTATTTATTTTTCTGGTGTTTATGCAGTAATTTAGATGCATTCAAAACTTTCAATTGACTGATAGAACAAGTTTTTTGAATTGAAAATTTTAGGTTAAACTTGCACCCGAAAATTTATATTGAACATGGCCCAGGCTACTTTAGACATCCCTGCTAACAAAATTTGGGGCGGTGGTACATCCCCGTTCGGAGCGAGCTACGGAAAACTGATGATGTGGTTTTTCTTGCTTTCTGATGCCTTTACATTCTCAACTTTATTGGTTGCACTTGGTTATGCGCGTCACGTGCATTCCGACAGTTGGCCTTTGGTTGAAAAAGTGTTCCATCACTTTCCATACACACATGCACATTTGCCCCTTTTATATGTGGGTTTAATGACCTTCATCCTCATCATTTCTAGTGTTACCATGGTACTCGCTGTTGATGCAGGACATACCAACAACAAAAAAGGTGTAATTTTCTGGCTCGGTCTTACCGTGGTTGGAGGTATAATATTCTTGGGCTCACAAGCGTGGGAATGGTACACTTTCATCGTTGGTGAAGAGGGCGTTATGAAATCGATTCTAGTCGATGGACAAGTGAAGGAAGTGCTTGTACAAGGAGCCAATCTTCAATACAATGAATATGGCCACACCTTGTTCGCGAACTTCTTCTTTTTCATTACTGGATTTCATGGATTTCACGTATTTTCAGGCGTTGTGATTAACGCAATTGTGCTTTATCAAGCATCTCAAGGCATCTACGAAAAACGAGGACACTATGAAATGGTTGAAAAGGCTGGTCTTTACTGGCACTTTGTAGACCTTGTTTGGGTATTCGTATTCACATTCTTCTACCTTCTCTGATCCAATTATCTGAACAATTATGCACGAAGTTCAAGATCAATCGCTCCAATACAGCCATCCGCACACGCGCACGCCTGAAGAAAGTAAAGCTGTTAGAAAGAAAATTCTATTGGTTACATTGCTGCTTTCTGTAATTACTGTTGTAGAAATCCTAATTGGTATTTACTTTTCTAAAACCCATGTTGGGCCGGGAACTTGGACACTTATTAAATGGTTCTACATCGTTCTTACATTAGTAAAAGCAGGCTATATCGTTCTTGTTTTTATGCACCTAGGCGATGAACAAAAAAATCTCCGAACTACAGTCCTACTTCCAATGGTTCTTGTGATTTATTTGATTTTTATTGCGCTTTTCGAAGGAGAAGAACTTCTTCAGTACGTTCAAGAATTTATCAAATAAGCTGTGCGTAAGTTCGTTATACTTTTCTTGATACTGCTGCTGCCATCTATTGCTTATTTGGTGCTGTCAACAGGAAAACATAACATCAAGCCACTTGGTTATTTCGGACCAAAAGAACTAAGCACAAACGGAGATACTATTTACCATAGCATCCCTCCCTTTACTTTTACTGATCAAGACAATAAACCATTTGGCGACAAAGACCTTAGCAATAAGATCTATGTCGCTAATTTCTTTTTTACATCATGTCCTACGATCTGCCCTGAAATGCAGACGCTGATGAAAAAAGTTCACGACCAAGATGATTTTGTTAAACTTAATGACTTCAAGCTTGTTTCTTTTACCGTTGATCCTGATAACGACACACCTGCTGTATTGAAGGAATTTGAAGGAAGAGTTGGAGCAGATTCCAGCCGCTGGAAATTTCTTTCAGGAAACCGCGATGTCATCTACAAATTGGCATTCAATGGTTATATGGCAAATGCGGCGGCCGACAGCGCAGCACCTGGTGGATTCCTTCACAGCGATCTTGTTTTTCTAATTGATCGAGAAAGACATATCCGTGGAATCTACGAAGGAACTAGTGCTACCGACATGAAAAGGTTAATCGACGAAATCAAAGTGCTAGTTGCTGAATACAACTTGGCTTTGAAAAAGAACGTGAACCCAATCCGATGACCACGAGTCCCGTTAAAGACAAAAAATTTGTACCTCTAATTGTTCTTGCTACAATAGCAATTCCGTTAGTTGTAACGCTATTGGCATTTGCTCCAAAGTTCAGTCTGCTTGGTGATTTCGATTACCACGTTTTACCGATGGTTAATGCAATCATCAATGGAACAGCTTTTTTTGTTTTGATTGCGGCCGTTGTTGCCATAAAAAATAAAAACATCCTTCTTCACCGAACTCTCATGACTTCAGCCATTGTGCTTTCGGTGGTTTTTCTAGTTTCATATATATTGTTTCATGCTGCTACCGAGCCCACTCCTTTTGGAGGAACCGGTGCAGTGAAGGCTGTCTACTACTTCATTTTGACTACGCACATTCTGCTTTCTGCAGCAATTGTTCCTTTGGTACTGATTAGTTATGTGAGAGCACTTACAGCTCAATTTGATAGGCATCGAAAAATTGCCAAAATCACTTTTCCTCTCTGGCTATATGTTACTTCAACAGGAGTAATTGTTTATCTGATGATTGCGCCTTACTACCCTCAATAAATCCGTCCACCATGAAAACAATCAGAAATTGCGCGCTTTTGACAATGTTAATCGTTAGTCAACTGATTTCTTTTTCAGCATCTGCACAATGTGCTATGTGCCGCACGCAAGTGGAATCGAATATCGATGGCCAAGGTAAAGTTGTTGGTCGCGGACTAAATGATGGCATTCTATATCTCATGACTATTCCTTACCTCGTGCTAGGAGGTTTTGGCTACATGATCTATAAAAATCGTAAAGGTGGTACTAACAAAACTACCGCATAGTTTGATCTTATAGATCATCCAATTCTTCCTCTGGCTTTCTATCGGCAAATTTCCCAAAGGTGTATCTCACACCTAACCCAGCCTGAAAATGAGAGCGAACCAACGATGATGCTCCAGATGCACTCGTACTGTTTAGTGCATATCTGAATTCTGCTGTTGTTCCCCAATTTTTGTAAATCCTTGCGTGGAAACCAAAAGGAACAACCAATGCAACATTGAAATAGCTTACACCGTCGAGCGTGCTCTCATTAGGTATAAAGGTGTTACTGGTGCTGTCGTTACTCGTATAAATATAACTTTTGTTCGTGTTTTCAATGAGCACTGAGCTGAGCGAATAACCAAGGTCCAGACCTAAGCCAGCATAAAGATTCACCGCTTTGTCGGGATCTGTATTCCAAATGTAAGCACCTTGCAAAAACAACGCTTTCTGGCGACCGCTCACGAAATAATCACGTGAAATAGAACTGTCTGTTCCCATAACTTTTTCATTGATCGAATAGGCAGTTTCGAAGGTTGATAAATCCTGATAACCAAGTCCCAACTGAACTGTCTTTCGACGATTAATGGTGTTATCGCCTTTGTTTTTCGGAGAAAAAGCTACCGATCCAATAACCACCAAATTCCCTAAACTGCCTTGCTGAGAATCTTCACGACGATTAAAATTGGCAAGATCTGTGGGAATCGACAATGTTTTGGCATCTGCCGCAAGTAACTTAATAACTTCGGCGTCAACTAACATCGGACTATAAATATTGTAATACGCATTAAACCGAACCGATTGTAAATTCCATTTCTTGGTAGGCCAAATTTGCTCTGGAGGATCTGGTAATGTTTGGGCTGTTGTTGCAGAAATGCCTGCCAATAGAAGTACCGCCAAAAAGAAACTGTTTTTCATATCGCTGATGTTCAGGGCGAAAAATACAAAATCCCTGTTAAACAAGCACCCATTTCGGAAACTCATTCAACAGGGATTCAGATGAATCAATTTTGAAAATTAGTCGATCAATTCAACACTACGCTTGATGAACTTAGTCAACTCCTCCCCTTTCAGCATGTTCTGCGCCAACATCGCCAAATCTGTAGCTTGACGGATCAGATTCTCTTGCTTTTCAGGGGCAGTCTCTGTAAGTATTTTATTGGCCAATGGATGATTCGTATTTACTACCAAATTGTATTGCTCAGGCATGTCGCGCATAAATGGGTTTCCACCTCCAAGTGCCGACATATCTTTCATTCTTCGCATAAACTCTGGGCGAGTAATGAGCAATGGCATGTCCGATTCGCTCATGGCTTCCAACTGCACCGAAAAATTCTTCTCAACGCGTTCTTCAACAAGTTGCTTAAGTGTTTCTTGCTCTGTCTCGCTCAATTTCGAGATCAATGGTTCATCCTTCTCGATTAACTTGTCGATTGTATCAGCATCAACGCGAACAAACCTAGTTTTCTCGAATTTACCTTCAAGCATATTCAACAAGTGCGCATCCAAAGGTGAATCCATCACGATCACTTCATATCCTCGTCCTTTTGCCGATTCAATGAAACTGTGCTGTTCCTTTTCGTTTGATGTGTACAATACGATAAGCTGTTCGTTTTTATCTGTTTGAAGCGGCTTTAATGCAGCTTGCAATTCATCGGCAGTGAAGAATTTACCAGAAGCACTTTTAAACAAATTGAACTTAGGTGCTTTATCATTGAACTTTTCATCGCTCAACATTCCATATTGAATGAACATGCGGATATCGTCCCATTTCGACTCGAAATCTTCACGGCTATTCTTGAAAATTTCCTCCAGTTTATCTGCCACTTTTTTGGTGATATGGGTGCTGATTTTCTTCACATTTCCATCGCTCTGCAAATAAGAACGCGATACATTCAATGGAATATCCGGAGAATCAAGCACTCCGTGCAAAAGCGTGAGAAAATCAGGGACAATGCCTTCAACCGAATCGGTAACAAAAACTTGATTGCTATACAGCTGAATCTTGTTTTTCTGAACTTCGAAATTCTTCGGCTGCTTAGGGAAATATAGAATTCCAGTCAAATTAAATGGGAAGTCTACATTCAAGTGAATATGGAACAACGGCTTTTCTGCAAAAGGATACAATTCACCGTAGAATTTGGCATAATCCTCATCCGTCAGTTCGGCAGGCTTCTTCGTCCACGCCGGCTGCGTATTATTGATCTGTTTTTCTTCAAACCAAATCGCAACAGGAAGAAACTTACAATACTTATTCAATAGATTCTCGATGCGAGCAGATTCTAAAAACTCAATCGAATCTTCATGAAGGTGCAAAATGATCTCGGTTCCACGGTCTTCCTTTTCAACATCTTCGAGTGTAAACTGCGGACTTCCATCACATTCCCAACGGGCAGCTTGAGCATCATCTTGATGCGATTTACTGCGGATTTCTACCCGTTCAGCAACCATGAATGAAGAATAAAACCCCAAACCGAAATGCCCAATAATTGCCTGAGCTTCTGGCTTATCCTTATATTTTTCTACAAATTCCTCAGCCCCTGAAAAGGCAATTTGGTTGATATATTTATCGATCTCCTCAGCGGTCATACCAATACCACGATCGCTGATAATCAACTGTTTATTTTCCTTGTCAATTTTAACATCCACACGCAATTCTCCAAGTTCACCTTTGAACTCGCTCGTTGCGGCAAGTGTTTTCAACTTTTGCGTTGCATCAACTGCATTCGAAACCAGCTCACGAAGGAAAATCTCGTGATCAGAATACAAAAACTTCTTGATGATGGGGAAAATGTTCTCAGTGTTTACGTTTATTTTTCCGGTTTGCATAGGTTAAAATGTTAGTCGCTCGGGTTTTTCAAAGCCTATGCCGCAAGAATTTGGCTGACAAAATGACCTAACATCTGTCTTTAAAAAATGAAGGCGGCACCACAAGGGTCGGGCGCTCGGCTATAGGCCCTACGTGCGCTATTTGCCTCGCTCCCCGCCGCAGCATTCCGAAAAATTGAGGTGGCGGAGTTTCGGTTTAGCAACCTACCTTTACTGAATGAAGATTTCTGCCCATCGAGTGAATGCACTAACTGGTCATCAGGCTGCCGTGTATTCCGTTTCTAAAGGCACTTTGCCCGATACTATTATTACAGCCGGAAGCGATAAAAATATTGTTGAGTGGGATCTTCATGGCATCAAACCACCGCGCGTAATTGCCCATTCTGCAGGTGTGGTTTATAGTTTATTGGCACTACCGAACCATCCAATTCTGCTTATTGGCAACAACCAAGGCGGAATTCATGTGGTAGATCTAGCCCAAAAAGCAGAAGTAAAATATTTGCTTGCTCATACCATTGGTGTATTCGATTTGCTCTGTATTCCATCTAAAAACGAATTTTTAGCGAGTGGTGCAGATGGCAACATTACAGTTTGGAGCAACGAAGATTTCCATTGTAAACACGAACTTAAAATCTCAGAGATGAAAGTTCGAAAAATGGCACTATCGCCCGATGAAACCAAACTTGCATTGGCTTGTAGCGACCAAAAAATCAGAATTTTAAATACCGAAAACTTCGAAGTAATCAAAACTATCGATGGGCATCAAGATGCTGTAAATGCTGTAGCTTTTTCTCCAGATAGTTTGTATCTCATCAGTGGAACCAAAGATGCGCATCTGCAAGTCAGATCGGCAACCGATTACGAATTGCTCCACAACATCCCCGCGCACAACTATGCAATTTACAGCATTGCATTCAACGCCGATGGAACACTCATGGCCACGGCAAGTAGAGATAAAACGATTAAAATTTGGAATGCAGGAAGTTTCGAAGTCCTTCATAGGTTTGATGCAACAAAAAACGAAGGACATAAAAACTCAGTGAATGCTATTTATTGGTGCTGTTCTACCGAATTGCTGTCGTCAGTTAGCGACGACCAAAGTGTAATGCTTTGGGAAGTAAAAACAGTTTAATCTTATTTTCCGGTCACCATAAATTCGGTGCGCCTATTTAGAGCTTTCCCTTTTTCGGTGATGTTACTAGCGATTGGCTTTGTGGCACCAAAACCTTTGAAGCTCAGTCTTTTTGAATCAATTCCGTTGAGAACCAAAAGATCGAAAACCATTTTTGCCCGATCTGCAGAAAGTTTCATGTTTTCGGTTGCACTGCCGGCATTGTCGGTATGGCCATGAATAGCGATGCTTACCGTTTTATTTTCTTGCAAGAATTTGGTTAATTCCTCGATGATGAAAATGGTTTCCTCATTCAACAAAGATGAGCTCGTTTTAAAGTAAATATTGTTGAGTTTATAAGGCTTTCCAACCTTTATATCTTCAACTTTAAGATCCATTTTCATGGGTTTCCCAATAGATGAATCTGCTGCTGAGAAATATTGCGAAGTGAAAGCCTTACCTGGTTGTTTCACTGTTAATATATGGTCTTCGTTGAATGCCACAACAGCCACATACTTTCCGGTTAACGAATCGACCTCAACAGTAGTTACTTCGCGGGTTTTGGTGTTTTTAATTTCCACTTTGGCATCCGAAATCACCTGATTGTTCTCGTCGCGCAGCGCACCAGAAACAAAAAGCACACGTTCAGGTCGGGCTTCCTTGTAGAGTTCAAATGAATAAACATCCCATCCTCCATTCCCCTTTAATTTATCGGAAGCGAAATAGCCATATTTCCCATCGGTGCTCACAAAGAAACCCAAATCATCTCGCTCCGAATTGATCGGATAACCAATATTTTTTGGTTTTACCCAACCGATATCCTTGCTGAGTTTCGATAAATAAATATCGTATCCTCCAAATCCTAAATGCCCTGTAGATGAGAAGTAGAGCGTTTGTCCGTCGGAGTGAAAAAATGGTGATTTCTCGTTTCCATCTGTATTGATTCGAGGCCCCAAGTTTTCTGGAATTCCCCAATTCCCTTTGGCATCCTTTGCGCATTTCCAGATATCGATTCCACCCAAACCTCCTACCCGATTAGATGCGAAATACAAGGTCCTTCCATCGCTCGATAAGCTGGGCTGGGATTCCCAAGTGTCTTTTCCATTGATGTTCGGACCTGCATTTTTAATTTCCGACCATTTGCCCCCTGAAAAAACGGTGTAAAACAAGTCGCAATTGAGTTGATCTCCACCATCGTTCTTGCAAATGGTAAAAAACATATAACGGTTATCTGCCGAAAGAGAAGCCCCTCCCTCGTTGTTGTTCATATTAAATGGGGCAGGCATTGGCGTTCCCACTTGAAAACTATTGCTTCCAACAACAGGTGCAAACGAAAATCGTTCTTGCCTTTTTCGCTCCGTGTTGATTCCTCCTGTGAATTTCTCCTCTAAAAATGTACTTCGGGTGAAGTAGGCCATTTCATTGTCGGGCGTGATTACAGGCAAGTATTCATCGGCTGTAGTGGAGATTTCTACTAAAGGATTTGGATTGAACGGAACTGGGTTCGCATATCCTTGAAGGTAAAAATCGCAAGCCTTAATCATTGTTCTGGCTTCACTTTTTTCAGCTTCCTTGCGAGAACGGCTGTCAACAAACTTTTTCAGATAGTCTGCACTCTCTTTCCAACGCTTGTTTTCGAAAGAGATGCTTCCAAGGCGATAAAAAACCATTGGATCCAAATCGGGGCAAACCCTAGCTACAGTTTGCAAATAAGGCTCAGCATCTGCAACGCGCTTTTGTTTAATTAAGAGGTCGGCCATCATGAAATTTGCACGACCGAATTCATTGTCCAGTTCTATTGCTTCCTTCAACAAAGTGCGCGCTTCATTCTTATCGCTCCGTGCAATATCTATAGCTTTTTCGTAGAGTTTACGAGCTTTTTTATTGTCCGACAGTGGACAAGGGTCTTCCTTTTCCTGCCCTTGGAGCGGAATCAACTGGGTGACCAGCAACATTAAAATGAGGAGAAAATGTCTCAACCTAAATTCTATTTTCCTTTCAGCAATTTATTGAATCCTTTCTTTGCTTCTTCCTCTGCTTTCTTTTTCGCTTTATCTGCTTCAGCTTTTGCTTTTGCCTCAGCCTCGGCTTTTGCCTTGTCGGCTGCATTCTTCAACTTGTCTTTCTCCTTATTCAATTTTTCTTCAGCCTCTTTTTTCAGCTTCTCCTTCTCAGCATTCGCACGATCTTCTAAAGCTTTCTTCTGCTTTTCTAGCTCTTCCTTCGCTTTGTCTTCGGCTTGTTTTTTCAGGTCATTCATCACATCATTGGCTTGTTGCTTGATGCCGGTTGTTATTTTAGGATCTTTGAAAGTCCCCGAAATTATAACTGCTACTGGAATCTGATCAGCTAAATTGCCTTTGAATCCTTTTGCATTGGCTCGCGACACCATCGAATTTAATACAGAATTTGCAGCTCCACCAAACTCAGACCTCGGAATTTCCATATTCACGGCATAATCGATCGCTTGATCCAAACTACTCTTGCCTCCGATTGTGGCTTTGTAATTTCCAATTTTAGTATCAAAAGGCTTAACAGTAATTTGACCTTTCACAATGGTGAAACTTAGTTGAATTTTCTCCAGTTTCCATTTTTTCAACTTCTCAATTTTCAATTGCTCGGCGATTCGCTTCACCATTTCAAACCCTTCAATTTCGATAGATGAAGTGCGCAATATTCCACCACCGTTAATTGTATTTAAAACAGGATTGAATGCAGCATCCGTTTGGGTAGAAAAATGAAAATTCTCCAAGCTAACCTTTCCCGTTGCATGGTTGGCTATAGGGGCGAGTTGTTTAACAGAGTTAAATGTTTTTGCGCATGTCTTAACGTCCAAATCTTTCATGTTTAAATTCAGATCAACCACCGGACCGGCATCGTTGCGTGTATCATATAATCCAGACATGGCGATACTACCGCCAAGAGTATTCATTAAGAGATTATTTAAATCAACAGTTCCGTTTTTGATTAGTAAATTACCAGAAACATCAGAAATCGACATGTTGTCGTAAATCAAATTTGAAATACTCGTATTGAGTGCGAAATCGATGTTTTTTGGAACCCGAATGTATCCGCTCACTTCTGCTGGAGTTCTAGTTGCAGCTGGTGCAGGCGCTTCTTCGGTGGTAGTGGTCATAAAAGGATTTACATCCAAGAAATTCGATCGCATGTTTAAGGTACCTTTTATCGCCTCATCACGAAGTGCATAAGCTAGATAATTCGAAAGTTTCCCCGTAGCTTGAATGTCGCTCTTGCCTGTTTTTACCACAAGTTCAGTTAACTCAATGAATTGAGGATTTATCATCATCGCTGCCTTACTGATATTCACATCCTGCGGAAGATCGGAAGCCTTGTATTTGAAGTTGGAGAGGACAGCTTTTCCTGCCGCATAGAACTTTTCGTACTGGCCCGATTCAACAACCGACATACGACCTTTGAACACAGCTTCAATATTGAGCATTCCATTCAAATCGGTGCCTTTGTCCAAGGGTACAAATTGTTTAACTGCGCCTAAATCAACATTCGATTTCAAAGAAATATCTACATCAGGATCTGAAACAGGCGTTTTTACCAAAATTCGAGCATCCAATGGGAAAGGCCCCATATCGACATGTAATTTTGAAACATCAATTACGGTTTTATCAAAGATGCCGCTTGGGCAATCGATGTTGGTCTTCACCTGAATATTGGTGATCGACTTTGGAAGTGAAGGATATTGAATGGTGCCGTTTTCGATCAATAAGTTAAGTCCAAATCCAGGCATCAACTTGTCGTTGTAAATACCCTTGACGTAACCTTTAAGCGCCATCTTACCCGAAGATTTTACATCTTTAAAATCGGCAGTGTAAGCTCCAGGAATGAGAGAAATGAAACTCTTCACTTCATTTTTCAAAGCTTCCCAAGTGAGATCAATTCCAATATCGTCGGAAGGCATCGACACTTTGCCTGCGAACTTCAAAGCAAGGTCATTGATCTTCAATTCATTGTCGCTAAACTGGTAAATGCTATTGGCCAAATCAAGATCGAAATCTGCGTTGTATTCCACTTTGGCTTTATTGAAATAGGTCACTCCATCGTACTTCAGGTCTAATGAATCAATGGTAGTTTCAGTTTCCAACTTGGTTTTATCTGCAGTAAAATCGCCCGATCCGGAATGATTTAGACCGAAAACCTCGGTATAAAACGGCATCGTTCTATCGTCGTAAACAATGTGACCGTTATTGATCCCGTACTTCTTCAAACTGGCTTTGAAAGTTGAAGGTTCTGTTGGGGTAGATTTTGCTTCAGGTGCAGAAGGTTTGGCAATGTCCCAATTGGCTTTGCCGTTTTTCAAAACGACGAGTCGAATATTGGGTTCATCAAGAAAAACTTTATTGATATTGATCTGATCGCCGGAAATGACGCTCATTAGATCTAGTGTAAGGCTAATTTCTTTTGCTTTGATGAGCGTGTCGCCTCTGAAGTCGTTAATGCCTTCGATCGATAATTGATCGAGGGTTAAACTGAAGTTAGGGAAGCTTCTGAAGAGTGAAAGACTAACATCTTCGAAGTTTAATTTTGCATTGAGGTTTTTGTTCGCCTCTTCCTGCACTTTGGCGATGATTTTTCCTTTAAACATAAATGGAAGAACGATGGCTAAAAGCAGTAAAATGCCCAAAGTAATCAATGATATCTTTAAAATTTTCTTGCCCATAAACTTGAATATAACTTGATAAAATTTCTGTGAAAAGAACGGATTATGCTTGATTTATTGCACGGGTTCGAAGCCAATGGTCGATTAAAACCAAAGCGGCCATCGATTCCACAATAGGAACAGCTCTAGGAACCACGCAAGGATCGTGTCGGCCTTTAATATCAAGCGATTGCACCTGACCATCGCGGTTTATTGTTTGCTGCGTTTTTGAAATTGATGCCACAGGCTTGAAAGCTACCTGAAACCAAATCGGCTGTCCGTTCGAAATGCCGCCTTGAATTCCACCAGAATGATTGGTTGATGTAGAAATTCCTTGATCGGTTGAAATAAATTCATCGTTGTGCTCCGATCCTTTCATTGAAACGGATTCAAAACCAGAACCGATAGAGAAGCCTTTCACTGCATTGATGCTGAGCATGGCTTTTCCAAAATCGGCGTGAAGCTTATCGAACACAGGATCGCCCCAGCCAGCAGGAACGCCATCTATGCGACAGGTAATAATTCCACCTAATGAATCTCCCTCGTCACGAACCGATTCAATTGCTGACTCCATGAGCTGAGCACTTTCAGGATCAGGACATCGAACCAAATGTTGATCAACTTCTGGTCGAGTGTAAGGCCCTTTCGGATTACTCATCTCAATATTCCCCACGCGACTCACCCAAGCAACGATTTTCACATCGAGCACTTTAAGAATTTCTTCTGCAATTGTACCTGCAACAACGCGCGCGATGGTTTCTCGTGCAGAAGCTCTTCCTCCCCCCCGATGATCGCGAATTCCATACTTAGCTTCGTAGGTAAAATCAGCATGAGAAGGACGATAAACATCTTTTAACGCATCATAATCGGTGCTTTTCTGATCCTTGTTTCGAATCAAAAATCCGATCGGGGTTCCTGTGGTTTCTCCATCCATCAAGCCCGACAAAAACTCTACTTGATCCTCTTCGTTTCTTTGGGTTGAAATAGCACTTTGTCCGGGACGACGGCGTGCCAACTGTTTTTGAATTGCTTCTTGGGAAATTGAAAACCCCGGAGGGCACCCATCAATCACCCCGCCAATGGCAGATCCATGAGATTCACCAAAGCTTGTTAAACTAAAAATCTTACCGAAAGAGTTTCCGCCCATATTGCAAAAATAAGCTGTTGTGGTTAGCGAGATCTGCATAGCTTAAAAAGTTATTTTTGAAAGATGTTAACTTTTTCAATTCGACTTAAATATTGGCTCAGTGCAATAGCTTTTGTGTTGAGTTTTTGCCTCAGCGCACAAACAACAGCCCCTACAAGATATCAAAATGCAAGAAAGGCAATTGTTGAGAATCCTTCATTCGAGCGAGGTTCAATATCATGGTCTTTCCGCGATATTGAAACAGGTCAAGAATTAGATGCTTATCAATCGAAGAAAATATTGACTCCAGCGTCAACAGTGAAGTTATTCACCACTGGAATTGCGCTTCAAAAACTCGGTAATTTCTACCGGTTTGAAACATTGGTGCTAGCTGAAGGGGAAATCAAGAAGCACGGTTTGAAAGGCAATTTAATCATCAGAGGAAGTGGAGACCCCTCTTTTGGAAGTGGCTTGGCAGGATCAATGCCAGGCGATTCAGTCATGATCAGCATTTTAAAAATGTTGAGAGATTCGGGAATTACGAAAATTAAAGGTGATTTAATTGTTGATCCATATATCTTCCCTTACGATGAAACAGCTTTGCCTCGCAATTATATTTGGGAAGATATAGGAAATTATTATGGAGCAGCAGCTTGGGGATTGAATTGGAGAAACAACGAATTTACGATTCAATTTACACCTGGAAAATTAAATACAGACAGCACGAACGCAAAGATTATCTCACCTTGGGCTAGTTATTTGGAATTGAAGAACAGGGTGAAAAATTCCAATTATTCATCCCGAGAAATTTATGCCTTTTGTGCACCATTTTCAAGAACCGTTCTGGTTGAAGGAAGTACGATAGCCCAAAGTGAAGTATTTACAGAAAGAGCGTCATTACCAGATCCTGCATTGGCTTTTGGATTAGAATTGCAGAAATTTCTTGAAAACAACGAGATTGAGATTGAAGGCGAACTGAAAATTGAATCTACTAGAGAAAGAAGTGCTTACAGGTGGTTTCAATTTTATTCTCCAATGCTTTATGAGCTGGTTCAAGAGACTAATTTCTCAAGCAACAATGTATTTGCAGAAGCAATTGCTAAAAGAATTTCATTTAATCAAATTGGGCAAACTTCAAATCCAACAGGCGATTATCTAACTGCAGAATTAAATTCATATAAACCATACGCAGATAGTGCTTTAAGCTTGGTTGATGGTTCGGGACTTTCTAGAAACAATCAGGTGAGCACAGCTTTTCAGTCGCAGTATTTAAGAACCCAAACACAATCATCGATTTCATCACCTTATTTTATCGGTTCTATCCCTAAAGCTGGAGTTGAAGGAACTATGAAGAATTTCCCACAAGTAAATAATATGCGAGCCAAAAGCGGTAGCATGAGCAAAGTCAGGGCATACGCGGGTTATTTCTACGATACAAACAATCATCAAATTGCCTTTTCAATTATTTCCAATAGTGTTCCAATTTCGAATGGGAAATTAAAAGAGATGATGACCGAATTACTGGTTGCTGCATCAGAGAATCAATTCGAATTACCGTTTCCATATGCCTTTATTGGCAGCTACACCGACACAATTAATGCCTTTCCGGAAATCATACAACTCAAAAAAGACCTTTCGAAACAACGCGAATCCTTGAGAGAGGATGATGAACCGTTCAACGACAAAATTGATATTACATTTAATGGAGAACCATCCATTGAACAACCCTATTTTACGGCGAAAGTAATGTTGAGTGGAAAAAAGGAGTATAAATTAAAATACACCTATCGAATACACGCTCAAACAAGGTTCGCGGAACGATGGAACTCAATAAAAAATGGATGGGAGATGATTTGTTGGGGAGAAGTTTTCATGACCAAGAAATAAATACTGCGTCAATGTTAAATTTTCAAATCTCCTAAACAAAGGGTATTTTTTTACTTAACATTGCATCAGAACGTAATTGTAATGAAGTCGCTTTGTTTGATCAGACATGCTAAATCGAGTTGGGCAGAAGAAAACACCGAGGATTTTGAAAGATTACTCAATGAACGCGGATACTCCGATGCTCCAAAAATGGGCAGAAAATTATTCGAATCTGGGTTCAAACCTGATCTAATCATCAGTAGTCCAGCTTTCCGCGCAATTTCAACAGCACGACGATTTTCAAGAGAATTAACCTACGAACCTGATTTGATCGTAACCGACATGCGCATTTACGATGCCCGAGAATCTACTTTAGTTGATTTGATTCGTCAAATTCCTGATGAATTTAACAAAGTAGCGCTTTTCGGCCACAATCCCGGATTACACCAGATTTCAAATTATTTAGTGCCGGTTGGTCCGGCCGAATTCCCGACCTGTGCAATTGCATGGCTCGATTTCAGCATCCAGAGCTGGAAAGACATCACTGCCGGAAACGGAAAACTATATTACTATGATTACCCGAAAAACAATAGCTGAAATTACGCCCAAGATCTTTTTCAATAGAGATATAAGCTGGTTAGCATTCAATCACAGGGTACTTCAAGAGGCTGCCGACAAAAGAGTTCCGCTTTACGAAAGAATGAAATTCCTTGCCATTTTTTCGTCAAATCTTGATGAGTTTTATAGAATCCGCGTTGCAGAATGGAAACGATTGAATTTACTAACACTAAAAACCAAAAAGGTACTTGCAGAGAACCCCAAAATGGTTCTGCGAAAAATCAATCACATCGTTCAAAAACAACAAACGGAATTCAACGAAATATTCTGGAATCAAATTTTATCAGAACTAGAAGCTAGGAAAATCCGACTTGTCAACGAAAATCAGCTTTCGGCAAAACAAGAACAATTCGTAAGAGATTACTTCGATGAACAAGTAAAACCGCTCATCAAACCAATTGTCCTCAACGAGAAAAAGGGGATGCCTCAACTCGATGAAAAGTCGATTTACATGTCGATTAAACTTTGTGATTTCGATCGACCAGGACCGCGTGCTTTCGAATTTGTTATCACAGAAATTCCTTCTCGAAAATTAACGCGCTTTTTGGAATTACCAGAGGAAGATGGTTTTCATCATGTAATGATTCTGGGAGACGTACTAAGATTGTGTTTGCAAAAACAAATGTTTCCTCAGTATGAAATTGTAGAAGCTTATAGTATTAAACTCACCAGAGATGCGGAATTGGTTCTTGAAGATGAATTCTCCGGTAGTTTATTGAAGAAAATTAAGAAAGGACTTTCAGCACGTCAAAAAGGTGTTCCTACCCGATTGCTTTACGACAATGCAATGCCTCAAGATTCTTTAAAACACCTCAGGAAAGTATTTGGTGTTGGTGCGCAGGATCTTATGCCTGGAGGCAGATATCATAATTTTTCCGATTTAATGAATTTTCCGAAATTCGATCAAAAAGGAATTTTATACGAAGAATTAGCTGCATTAAGAATTAAAGAATTAGACAATAGTCCTAAACTTTTTGATGCTATTTCTCGACGCGACTTTTTACTTCATTTTCCTTATCATTCTTACGATTACGTTATTCGACTGTTGAATGAAGCTGCTGAAGATGATAAAGTTCGATGTATTAAAATTACGCTTTATCGTGCTGCTCCAAATTCAAAGATCATTCAAGCTCTTTTAAAAGCAATCGAAAATGGCAAACAGGTTACTGCGTTCCTAGAATTGAAAGCCCGTTTCGATGAGGAATCAAATATCCATTATGCACATGAGCTTGAAGAAGCTGGAGCTAAAGTGCTTTACTCCTTCCCTATTCTCAAAGTCCATTCAAAAATGGTGTACATCGAAAGAATTGAAGAAGATAAATTGCGGAGATATTCCTATTTAAGTACCGGTAATTTCAATGAGAATACTGCAAAACTTTACGGCGATTCATCTCTGCTAACACGCGATAAATACATCGGACGAGAAGTAGCATCAGTATTCGATATCCTTGCTGATACACGAATCAAAAGAGAGTTTAGACATCTTCTTGTTGCTCCAGATCACATGCGTCATGATCTGTACTCGATGATTGATCGAGAAATTAAAAATGCCCTCAAAGGACAACCAGCCTACATTTTTCTAAAACTCAATAGCCTTCAAGACAAAGACATTATCGAAAAGCTTTATGAAGCAAGCCAAGAAGGTGTCAAAATTAGACTCATTATCAGAAGCATTTGCTGCCTTATTCCCGGAGTAAAAGGATTAAGTGAAAACATACGTGTTATCTCGATTGTAGACCGGTTCCTTGAACACTCTAGAGTTCTAATTTTTTGCAATGACAACCAGCCACGTGTTTTCCTATCTAGTGGCGATTGGATGGAAAGAAACCTTAGCAGAAGATACGAAGTAGGTTTTCCAATTTATCAAAAGGATTTAAAGGAAGAAATCATCGAAATGATGCGCATTCAATGGCGCGACAATACCAAAGCTAGAAATATCAATAAAATTCAAAACAACACCTTCAAAAAATCTCAAGCACTTTCTAAGCGAAGCGCTCAGCTCGATTTGTATCAGTATTTAAAGGAAAAAGAGGATAACCATTCTTAATAATTTTCTCCAACATTTTTTTGGTTATAAATTCATTTAAATGAAGCATTCAGGCTGTCGTTGTTGACTATTTTTACAAGTCAACAAAGCAAAACCATGGCCGCCGTAACTATCGATCTGGAAGCAGAAAAAAAAGAAATTCTTAAGCGATACAGTGCTTTACTTCGTGCGCTTGGAGAAAAGGCCGATAAAAATGATCGCCTGCAAATCCGTAAAGCCTTCGATTTGGCTTTGGATGCCCACAAAGATATGCGGCGCAAATCTGGTGAGCCATATATATACCATCCTATTGCTGTTGCACAAATTGTGGCATCTGAAATCGGACTTGGTGCTACATCGGTTATATGTGCATTACTTCACGATACCGTTGAAGATACTGATGTAACACTAGAGGACATCCGGAATTTATTTGGAGAAACAGAAAGTAAAATCATCGATGGACTTACAAAAATCGAAAATGTATTCGATCAAAGTTCCTCTATCCAAGCCGAGAATTT
Organism: Flavobacteriales bacterium; assembly: GCA_040403315.1. GTDB lineage: Bacteria > Bacteroidota > Bacteroidia > M30B66 > M30B66 > CAMCXT01. Next base: position 79,770 of record JBBAKX010000007.1, on the reverse strand, counting down.
TAGAAAAGTACTGCTTACGCTGAGTGATGATGTTCGTGTAATTCTGATAAAACTTGCAGATAGGTTGCACAACATGCGGACACTCGAAAGCATGGCGCGCGATAAACAATTAAAAATCGCGTCAGAAACCCTATTCCTTTATGCTCCTCTCGCTCACCGATTGGGTCTTTACAATATAAAAACTGAGATGGAGGATCTCGGTTTAAAGTATACGCAGCCTGATATTTACGAGGAAATAACCACCAAACTTAAAAATACAGATGAAGTTAGAAAACGCTTCATCTCAAGGTTTATCTATCCAATCCGAACAAGCTTAATGCAAGGTGGGCTTCATTTCGATATCAAAGGACGCCCAAAATCTATTTATTCGATCTACAACAAGATTAAAATCAAAGGAATTCCCTTTGAAGAAATCTTCGACATATTTGCGATCCGAATCATTATTGATTCTCCCCAAGAATCTGAAAAATCCGACTGTTGGCGGGTGTATTCGATCATCACCGACATCTATCAACCCAACCCCGACCGACTTCGTGATTGGATTTCTACACCCCGTGCTAATGGTTATGAATCGCTACACACCACTGTAATGAGCCCTACGGGGAAATGGGTGGAAGTTCAAATTCGATCTAAACGAATGGATGAAATTGCAGAAAAAGGGTACGCTGCACACTGGAAATACAAAGAGAAAAACGACTATGAATCATCCATCGATGATTGGCTAGGAAGAATTCGCGAAATGATGGAAAATTCAGATGCCTCAGCCCTGGATTTCATCAATGATTTTAAACTCAATTTGTTCTCCGAAGAAATTTTTGTCTTCACGCCAAAAGGTGAACTAAAAACGCTGCCAGCAGATTCTTCAGCACTCGATTTCGCTTTCGATATCCACTCAGAAGTAGGAATGTCGTGCATTGGAGCGAAAGTAAACAACAAGCTCGTTCCACTTAGTCACCAATTAAAAAGTGGTGATCAAATCGAAATTCTTTCCTCCAGTAAACAAAAGCCAAAAGAAGACTGGTTGAATTTCGTTGTTACTGCAAAGGCAAGAAGCAAAATTAAGTCGGCGCTGAAAGAAGAGAAAAGAGCAATTGCTGAAACGGGGAAGGAAATCCTCGATAAAAAGCTTAAATCAGTTAAAATTCAGCTAGATTCTTCTACAGTTGGAAATCTCGTACGACACTACAAAATGCCTAGTGCGCTAGATCTCTACTTCAATATTGGCGAAGGATTGATCAAATTAGAAAATCTTGCGAAAATTGCCCGCGGAGAAAAGAATACCAGCTGGTACAAAATCCTTCGCAGCAAATTTTCTAGAAACAGCGATAGTGAGGCAAACAATGAACCACCTACGCTCGAAAATATCGTTAAGGAAATCCGAGGCAAAAGCGATATGCTCGTTATTGGCGAGGATATGGAGAAAATCGACTACAAACTTTCTCCTTGCTGCAATCCAATTCCTGGAGATGAGGTGTTTGGTTTTGTAACAATCAACGAAGGCATTAAAATTCATAAATCGAACTGCCCAAATGCAATCAGTTTGATGTCGAATTATGCATACAGAATTGTGAAAGCGCGCTGGACGAATCAGCAGCAAATTGCATTTATGGCCGGGATAAGAGTAAACGGAATCGATGATGTAGGTATCGTGAACAACATCACCAGAATTATCTCAAACGAATTAAATGTAAATATGCGTTCGATTAGTTTCGATAGCCTCGACGGCGTTTTCGAAGGTACAATCATGGTTTTCGTTCACGACACAAACCATCTAACCGAATTGATGGGCAAAATCAAACTTGTAAAAGGAGTTACTACAGTGATTCGTTTCGACACAAATTAAAATGTTAAGAAGTTTGGATAAATTCCTATTGCAGCGCTCTACCTAGCTGCATGGATATTTCAGAAGATCTAACACTCCTTAATTGAATTGTTAGGAAATGATCTGTTGATTCTTTGCTACTTTTGCCCCTCTTCTATCAAAACGCATGTCGGATCAGGAAACAAAAGACACAGTCAAACAGATTTTTTCTGATTATCTAGAACAAAACGGCCACAGGAAAACTCCCGAACGATTTGCAATTCTAGATGAGATTTACTCTCATGATGGCCATTTCGATATTGAGTCGTTGTACGTTTATATGAAGAACAAAAAGTATCGTGTAAGCCGAGCAACGCTATATAATACAATAGAACTTCTGCTCACTTGCAACTTGGTAACACGCCACCAATTTGGTAAAAACCAAGCACAATTTGAGAAATCATACAAGTATCGCCAGCATGATCATCTTATTTGTTCAGACTGCGATAAGGTTTTTGAATTTTGTGATCCTAGAATTCAACAGATACAAAAAATGGCGAGTGAACTTTTAAATTTCACCATCTCGAGCCATGCCCTTACTTTTTATGGCAAATGCGATAAACTGTCTCAAAACGGAATTTGTGAAAACAAAAATCAAGCTGAATAATGGGATTTAATTTCGAAATTGATCAATTATCTCAGGCCACCATTATCCTCTTTCAGGGAAGCCTGATGGAAAAATATGAGGCAAAAGAACTACTCACCGAGGTTGAAGAATGTATCGCTTCAAATGAAGTTGACTTTATCCTTGATTTCGAAAACTTCAATTACCTCAGCAGTTCTGGACTAGCCGTTCTACTTGGCATTCTTACCAGAAGTCGCAGTGCAGGTGGAGATGTAGTGCTTGTGAATGTGAACGAAAAACTAAAAAAACTCTTAGTAATAACCCGACTCGATAATGTCTTCACGACAGCTGAAAGTCACGAAAATGCTGCACTGATTCTCTCAGAAGGCAAATCAAAAGAAAAAACTGCAAATGGCAATTGATGTTTTACTCGGCCTGCAATGGGGCGATGAAGGAAAAGGAAAAATTGTAGACGTACTTACGCCGCATTATCAAGTAATTGCAAGATTCCAAGGTGGACCGAATGCAGGCCATAGCTTAGAATTCAATGGAAGCAAACACGTTCTTCATACAATTCCTTCAGGGATTTTTCACCCAACTACCATCAACATTGTTGGTAATGGCGTTGTAATCGACCCGGTGATTTTTAAGAAAGAAACTGATGCGCTTGTTGAAAAAGGAGTGAATGTTTATGAAAATCTTCAGATTTCTAAAAAAGCCCACCTCATTCTTCCCTCCCATCGACTTCTCGATGCGGCCTCAGAAGCCGCAAAAGGCCTATCGAAAATAGGCTCAACGTTAAAAGGAATTGGGCCTACATACATGGACAAGACCGGAAGAAACGGAATTCGTGTTGGTGATATTCTTCGTCCCGATTTTAAAGAGCGGTACGATTTCCTTGTGAAAAAGCACCTGGAAATGTTAGGCCACTATAACTACGAACACAACCTAGCAGATCATGAACCCGCATTTTTCGAAGGCATCGAACACCTTAGAAAATTTACCATGATCGATAGCGAGCATGTGATCAATGCACACAACAAAGCTGGACGAAAAGTGCTCGCAGAAGGTGCACAAGGCTCTTTGCTCGACATAGATTTCGGATCTTATCCATTCGTAACATCTTCAAATACAATTGCTGCAGGAGCTTGCACAGGTCTTGGTGTAGCACCAACTTCAATAGGTGAGGTTTACGGAATTTTCAAAGCCTACTGCACAAGGGTCGGAAGTGGTCCATTCCCAACAGAACTTGAAGATGAAACGGGAGAAGAAATCCGCAGAATTGGTCGTGAATTCGGAGCTACAACAGGCAGACCAAGGAGATGCGGTTGGATAGATCTTCCAGCGCTTCGATACAGCATCATGCTCAATGGTGTTACCAAATTGATTATGACCAAGGCAGATGTTCTTAGTGGCTTCGATTCCATTAAAATTTGCACTGCCTATCAAACCAGTGAAGGCCCAACCAAAGACCTCCCATTCGATATCCATCCAGATTTCGTTCAACCAATTTATGAGGAAATTGTAGGCTGGAGTGAAGATTTAACAGGCTTGCGAGACTACGATCAATTGCCTGAGAACCTCAAAAATTATGTTGCTTTCCTAGAAAAAGAACTTGAGGTGCCAGTTGCCATTGTATCAGTTGGTCCGGATAGAGACCAAACCATAGTAAGGAATTAATTAGATTTTAACGACCCATCCAAAAGGATCGGAAATTCGTCCGGTCTTTATGCCATCGAGGAAATTCAGCGCTTTTACACTGAATGACTCTTCGGTTGGTTTGGGCAATGTGAAATCCTCTCCCTCATGTCCTATCACCAAGATTGGTGCAATGTTGGCGGCAGTACCTGTTCCAAATGCTTCAGTAACAGATCCATCCCGAAGGCCTGCCACAACTTCCTCAACAAAAACATCTCTTTCTTCAACTGGGAAGCCCCAATGACGGGCAATTTCGATGATCGAATCTCGAGTTATTCCAGCCAATTTACTAGGACTTAACGACGGTGTAACCAACACGTTGTTAATCACAAACATCAAATTCATGGTACCCGATTCTTCTACTTTCGTATTGGTAGCCGCATCAGTCCAAATCACTTGATTATATCCAGCTTGCTGAGCCAATTGCGTAGGATAAAGTGCACCTGCATAGTTGCCTGCTGCTTTTGCGTAACCAGTTCCGCTTCTACTGGCGCGGGAATAAGTTTTTTCGATTCTCACTTTTAACTCAGAAGTGTAGTAAGCACCTGTTGGACTAGTAATCACCAAAAACGTATACAAATCTGATGGATGCACACCAATTACGGGATCTGTAGCGAAATAAACAGGCCTAATGTAAAGCGATTTCCCATCTCCCGAAGGAACCCAATTTGCATCCACTTTAATTAATTCCATGATACCATTCATGAAAATATCTTCAGGAACCAAGGGCATACTCAATCGAATGGACGAATTTCTCATCCTTTTAAAGTTCTCAATTGGTCTAAAAAGCAGCAATTCGCCTTCAGCGCTGCGATAAACTTTCATGCCTTCAAACACCGACTGACCGTAATGAATTACTGCCGATGATGGCTGAAGTTCCAAAGGCGCATAAGGACGAATCCCTGCATTAATCCATTGCTGCCCATTAAAATCAGCTTGAAACATATGATCTGAAAAGATCCTTCCAAAGGGCAAGTGATTGAAATCGGTTTCGCTTAAGCGAGATTTTGCAGTAAGTCTGACAGGAAAACTCATAGAATCAATAATTGGCAGTAAATCTAAAACAATCCGAAATACATTGATGCAATATTTCTTTTCCAAATCAGTCTAACTATGAAATATTAGATGCTCTGAGAATATTCCTTTATTTTTGCTACGATGCCAGAAAAATCAGGATTGCTTAAATCCCTCACCCTGTTCATTTTGTTTGCTTGTATAAGTGCGTTTTTGCATGGACAGACGAGCAAAAAGATTCGCATCGTTGGCGCCAACTCTTTAGAATATGATGAAAGAGTTCCTGATGCTCGAAGATTAATTGGCAACGTAATTTTCGAACATGAAGGCGCATTGCTTTATTGCGATTCTGCTTATTTCTTTGAAGGATCAGACCGAATGGAAGCTTATTCTAATGTGAGAATTGTTAGCGATAGCGTTACAGTTTCTGGCAACCGATTAAGCTATGATGGCAAAAACAAAATTGCGGATATCATCGGAAATGTTAGACTTAAAGATCCATCAAGCACATTAACGACTAACCAACTTAAATACAATCTTCAATCGAAAGAAGCAATTTATAATACAGGTGGAAAAATCATTAGTAACAAAGAAAAAAATCAGTTAACCAGTGTTTTCGGGCAATATAAGTCTGCAAAAAGAATGTTCTATTTTAGAAAAAATGTAAAACTGATCAATCCAGATTATACTATGGATTGTGATAGTTTACAATACAACACAACCACCGAAACGGCATATTTCACAGGACCTACATGGATTAGATCAGACGAAAACACCATTTATTGCGAAAATGGATTCTACAATACTAAAAAAGACAATTCGGAATTTGGCAAAAATGCTAAAATAAACAGCAAAGGCCAGGAAATAACGGGCGATGAAATTCGATATGATCGAAAAACGCGCATCGGAAAAGCCCGAAAAAATGTATCTATTAAAGATTCTGTAAATCAGGTAATTTTAACTGGAAATTATGCTGATTATTTTGAAAAAGAACAAGTTGTATTGATGACAGACAGCGCTGCAATGCAAAAAATATTTGGGAAAGACACTTTGTTTTTACATGGAGACACGCTGAGGTCAGTTGCTGATACAATTGCTAAAAAAAGAACCTTTTACGCCTTTCACCATGTACGCTTTTTTAAGAAAGATTTCCAAGGTAAATGCGACTCCTTAACATATTCCGAAAAAGATAGTCTGATGAGATTGTTCGGAAATCCTGTGCTTTGGAATGAAGCCAATCAATTATTAGGCGACTCTGTATATATCCAGTTAGCCAACAATGAACTCAATACACTTTATTTAAAAAATTCAGCATTTATTATTTCAGAAGTCGATTCTCTTAATTACAATCAAATCAAAGGGCGAGATATTACAGGCCAATTCGTTAACAGTGAATTGAAAAAAGTGATGGTAAAAGGAAATGGTCAATCAATATATTTCGCAAGTGATGAAAAAGGAAAATATATCGGAATAAATAGGGCCGATTGTAGCGACATGCTCATTTACCTCGATTCAAATGAAGTGAGTAAAATTACTTTTCTAAAAAAGCCTGATGCTAAGTTGATTCCCGTAAATAAGATATCGCCTAAAGAACTGCAATTAAGAGGCTTCAAATGGTTCGGAGCACTCCGTCCTAGAAAAAAAGAAGATATATTTCTTCGCCCCTCCGAATCTTTATTGAATTAAATAAACAAGATATATTTTAGTGCCTATTTATTTCTTAATCGAATTCAATCGATTTAAACCACTTGAAATGGATCGCTACTAAAAATCACTTCAATTGGGAATATTGGATATTAATTGTCCATATAAACTTGAGTTGTTTCCTGATCAGAAATTAAATAATAATCTGCATTGGTGCATTCAGATTATCTAGCACATATAGAATTGTAAATTCTAACTGGAAAAAATTCCCAATCGATTTCACTACTTTTATCCAATAATTTCCTAAAATGATCAAACACCTATTCACAGTCTCATTGGCTGCATTACTCTGCATACAAACATTTGCGCAGAAAACAACTCCTGGAATAATTTCAAAAAGTGAGCTAATTAACGTTCCTTTTAAAGTGGAAGCGGATCGTTTTGCTGATATTCAAGTTTTGAGATACCAAGTTCCAGGCTTTGAAGCATTAAGCGCAACTCAAAAAGAATTGGCCTACTATCTATATGAAGCAGCACTTTGTGGAAGAGATATTATTTGGGACCAGAAATACAGAAATAATCTATTTGTTCGTAGAACTTTAGAAGCTATTTGGACTTCTTATTCGGGCGACAAAAACAACGACAATTACAAAGCATTCGAAGAATATACCAAACGTGTATGGTTTTCAAATGGAATTCACCACCATTATGCAAGCGAGAAAATCATTCCGAAATTCAGTCAGGAATTTTTCGCCAAAGCCATCAATGCTTTGCCAAATGAAAAACTTCCGCTCGAAAATGGGATGTCAAAATCTGCATTCATAAATTTCATTTCACCTATTATTTTCGATCCAAACGTAGATGGTAAAACAGTAAATCTTGAAGCTGGAATCGACAATATTAAAGGATCTGCCAACAATTTTTACGAAGGTGTTACGCAAAAGGAAGTAGAAGCTTTTTATGAATCTAAAATTGACACTGCAGATAAATCGCCAATTGAGTATGGACTTAATTCTAAGTTAATTAAGGAAAATGGTAAAATTATCGAGAAACAATGGAAAGTTGGTGGGATGTATTCTGAAGCTATAGAGAAAATTGTTTTTTGGCTTGAAAAAGCAGCAGCAGTTGCCGAAACGCCAGAGCAAAAGAAGTCATTGGATTTATTGGTTGAATACTATAAAACTGGCGATCTCGAAAAATTCGATGAATACAATATCGCTTGGGTAAGTGATGTAAATTCAACAATCGACAATGTGAACGGCTTCATCGAAGTATATCAAGATGCACTTGGCAAACGTGGAAGCTTTGAAGCGGTTGTTTCGATTAAAGATTTCGAAGCCACTAAAATGATCGAGATCATTGCTAAAAATGCGCAATGGTTCGAAGACAACTCTCCACTATTCCCAAATCACAAGAAAAAGGAAGTAAAAGGAATCATTGGAAAATCTATCAATGTAATTGTTGAAAGTGGTGACTCTGCTCCTTCAACCCCAATTGGAATCAACCTACCAAACAGCAATTGGATTCGTCAATCACATGGCTCAAAATCTGTTGCACTTGGAAATGTTGTAGCAGCCTATAATATTGCGGGAGCAAAATCTCCATCTTCTTCAGAATTTTCTTTGAACGAAGAAACGCTTAACAGAGCTGTGAAATATGGGAATCTCGCCTCCGCTTTACACACTGACATGCACGAAGTAATCGGTCACGCAAGCGGACAATTAGAACCAGGAGTTGCAACGCCTGACATAACTTTAAAAAACTACCAAAATGCACTTGAGGAAGCCCGTGCGGACTTAGTTGCACTGTATTTTATATACGACCAAAAGCTTGTCGACATTGGTGTAATGCCTTCTTTAGAAGTTGGAAAAGCAGAGTATGAAAGCTATCTACTTAATGGCCTGATGCTCCAATTAAATCGTGTCGAATTAGGTAAATCAATTGAAGAAGCGCATATGCGCAACCGACAGCTTGTTGCAAAATGGGTTATGGAAAAAGGAGCAAAAGACAACGTGGCTGAATATGCGAAACGTGATGGATTAACATTCATTCAGATCAACGATTACGCTAAACTTCGATTGTTGTTTGGCGATTTATTGAAGGAAATTCAGAGAATTAAATCTCAAGGGGATTTTGCAGCCGGACAAGCATTAATAGAAAATTACGGCGTAAAAGTTGACCCACAACTGCACAAAGAAGTTATCGAGCGTTTTGCCAAATTAAATGTTGCTCCTTATAAAGGTTTCATTCAACCTCGGTTGGTACCTGTTTTTCAAAATGATAAATTAATAGACGTAAATGTGGAGTATCCAAGTTCATTCAGCGAGCAAATGCTAGAATACAGTCGTAAGTATTCATTTCTGCCCAATAAAAACTAAACAGAGATAATGCGATGAACGTTTCAGTGGATTCTATTGAAACGATTTCAATATTTAATTTAAATAAAACGCCCGATCAATTTGAATCGGGCGTTTTATTGTGGCTGGGTAATCAATTCTAATTATGCCTCATTTAAAAAAGGATAACGATAATCGGTTGGTGGCACAAATGTCTCTTTAATTGTTCTAGGAGACACCCAACGTAAAAGGTTAATCATTGATCCCGCCTTATCGTTTGTGCCAGATCCACGAGCACCTCCAAATGGTTGCTGTCCAACAACTGCACCTGTTGGCTTATCGTTTATGTAAAAATTACCAGCTGCATTTCTTAAAGCATAAGTCGCTTCATCTACAGCATACCGGTCGTTAGAAATAATTGAACCTGTTAATGCATAAATGGAAGTTTGATCTGCAATTTCCAAGGTCTCAGAAAAAGCATCCGCTGGATAAACATGAATGGTCACCACTGGTCCAAACAACTCTTCGCACATAGTAGTGTAATGAGGATTGTTTGTCACTATTACAGTAGGAGAAACAAACCATCCATTGGTTTTATCATAAGTTCCGCCAGCAATTATTTCTGCGTCTGGATCTTTTTTCGCTTGATCGATATAAGCAGCCAACTTGTCGAACGATTTTTCATCAATTACAGCATTAATGAAATTGCTGAAATCGTCTACAGGTCCGATTTTAAATGATGAAATATCTTTAATCAAATGCTCCTTCACTGCAGGCCAAATATTATCAGGAATGTAACAACGCGATGCTGCAGAACATTTTTGACCTTGATATTCAAATGCACCACGAGAAATTGCAGTGGCAACAACTGGAGCATCAGCAGATTTGTGAACGAAAATAAAATCCTTCCCGCCAGTTTCACCAACAATTCTTGGGTAGGTTTTATATAAGTGGATATTCTCACCAATCGTTTTCCAGATATTTTGAAAAACACCTGTTGATCCAGTGAAGTGAATTCCAGCAAAATCAGGATGAGAAAAAATTACTTTTCCAGCCGTTGGCCCACTCACGAATACCAAATTAATTACACCATCTGGAACTCCAGCTGCTTTGAAAATTTCCATCAAAACATGCGCTGCATAAATTTGTGTATCAGCGGGCTTCCATACAACTACATTACCCATCATTGCTGCAGAAGTTGGCAAATTCCCTGCAATAGCTGTGAAATTAAATGGCGTTAACGCGAATACAAATCCTTCCAAAGGCCTTTGCTCGAGGCGATTCCAAATACCTGGAGAGGATGCCGGCTGCTGAGCATATATCTCAGTCATATATTGAACATTGAACCTCAAAAAATCGATCATTTCACAAGCCGAATCAATCTCTGCTTGGTAAACATTTTTCGACTGACCTAACATGGTAGCCGCATTCAAACGTGCTCTGTATGGGCCAGCGATCAACTCAGCAGCCTTGAGGAAAATTGCCGCACGATTCTCCCAAGTCATTCCTTCCCAAGCTGATTTAGCCAAAAGCGCCTCATCAATTGCCTGCTTTACATGGTCTTCAGTTCCTCGAGAAAACTGCCCAAGAACATGCTTGGTTTTATGTGGCTGACGAAGTGTTATCTTTTGGTCAGTAAAAACTTCCTTGCCTCCGATGATCATCGGAATATCAATTTGCTTCGACTGCAATTGAGTCAACATATCTTTCAATTCCATCCGCTCCAAACTCCCCGGTAAATATGACTTAACCGGCTCATTTACAGCTTTCGGAACATTAAAAAATCCTTTCAACATATAGATTGGTTTTGAGATCCCAAAAGTAACAAACGAACGATGAATTGTTGATCTTCATTTTACTTTCGAATGAGGAATCATTTGTGTAATTTGGTGGCGTAGCTATTAAACACTCAACACATGATCCAGGCAATATCGAATTTCTTTGAACGTCAAGCGTTTGGGGTATGTACCTGGTTGGGTGGCAAACTCAATATGCGCAGATCAAATATTAGATTGTTTTTCATTTACGCATCTTTTCTCACGCTTGGCTCACCGTTAATTGTATATCTGCACATGGCATTTATTCTGAAACTAAAGGAATATGTCCAAAATAGCAGAACAAGGGTTTGGGATCTCTAATTACTTTGCATCGCATCAGCAGCAAATTCATCTACCTTTCTGAAGCATGAAAATTCTTATCACTGGAAGCAATGGCTTGTTAGGCCAAAAAATCGTTTATGCCTGCCTGAGCAATTACCGTAAAAATGTCGAACTCATTGCTACCGCTAGAGGAGAAAATCGGTTGATCACTCAGCAGGGCTATACCTATCACCCAATGGACATTGGTGATCGCGAAAACGTGCTTGAGGTCATTACACGATTCCAACCAGAGGTTGTGATTCATGCAGCAGCAATGACGAATGTAGATGCTTGTGAATCAGATCGTGAAGGATGCCTCAAAAACAATGTGCATGCTGTTGAATTTATAGTTGAAGCTTGCAATGCGATTGGTGCACATCTAGTGCATGTTTCGACTGATTTCATTTTCGATGGATTGAAAGGCCCTTATACCGAAGAAGATGAAGCCAATCCAGTTTCATACTATGGATGGTCGAAGGCTGAAGCCGAAAACATTGTCAAATCAAAGTCGAACAGTTGGGCTATACTACGCACAATACTTGTTTATGGTGTTGCTGACCATATGAGCCGATCTAATGTTGTGCTTTGGGCTAAAGGAGCCCTAGAAAAAGGGAGTCGAATCAATGTTGTGGATGACCAATATAGAATGCCGACTTTAGCAGAAGACCTCGCCGAAGGTTGCCTACTCGCTGCAACCCAAAAAGCCAATGGAATTTTCAATATTTCCGGCCCTGATTACATGAATATTTTTGAATTGGTTAACCGGGTCGCAGATTATTTCGGACTCGACAAATCAATCGTTAACCGAACAGATTCATCAGGTTTAAATCAACCAGCGAAAAGACCACCGAGAACTGGATTCGATTTGTCGAAATCTAGACGTGTTTTGGGTTATAATCCACGATCTTTCGAGGACGGTTTGGCTGTACTTCAACAACAATTAATCGCGCAATCCTGATCTTTACATCAATGCACTATATAAGACATTGATTATCTAATAGATAAATTCATTTTGTACACGACTTTGACTTTTACCCACAAAGAATGAGTTTTTATGGATTGAAAATCAGATAATTAGCCATTATCCGATTTAACCGTTTCTATCCGTTTCATTGCCGAATAATTCAAGTGTCTTCAATTTCCTTTGCAGGGATCATGAAGCAATACCTGAAAGAATTCTTCACCTATTCTAGAACAGAGCAAAAGGGAATCATTTTTTTGGTAGTTCTGTTGTTGTCCTCAGAAATACTGAGAATGAACTGGCAAAAGATTTTTCCTCCTGCGCATCCTGCGGAACTTCTCCTCAGCGAACTGAGTCAAGAGTGGATGCAGAACAAGCATAAAGAAAGCGACAGCATCTTTCAGCGGAAAACTCAAGGTCGGAACCAACACAATCTCCCTAGCCTGCTCAAGTCGTTTGATCCTAATTTGCTAGATATAAATGGCTGGCAGGCTATGGGATTTTCAGCCAAAGAAAGTTCCTCTATTTTAAAATTCATTTCTAAAGGAGGTAGATTTAGAAAGAAGGAAGACCTCAAACGACTTTACTGCATGAATGAAAAACGATATGCCGCTTTAAGTCCATTTGTGCAAATCGATTCAACAACAAAATTCCCCAATGGCAGCAATCAAAAAATCACAAAAAAATCAATCCGAATTGAACTAAACACCGCCGATTCTACTCAACTCATACAATTAAAAGGAATTGGAAAATTCAGAGCTTCACAAATAATAAGGAGAAGAAATCAATTAGGTGGATTTTGGGACACCAAACAGTTGCTAGAAATCAAAAACTTTCCAGATAGTTTATACCAAATAATTCAACCATTCATTACCCTCGATACATCTAACATAAAAAAAATCAGCATCAATCAGGTCAAATATGAAGAATTACAAAAGCATCCTTACTTCTGGTATGGTGTAGCAAAAAGCATCGTAAATTACCGCATTAAACACGGCCCCTTCCGAAAGCCCTCGGACCTGCAGGCAATTTATGCGATCAAGCCAGAGCAGCTAGAGAAAGTGGTTCATTACCTGACTTTTGAATGACCATTGAAGAAAAAGTAAAAGCATCCATCAGAGATGTTGTAGATTTCCCAAAACCCGGAATTTTGTTTAAAGACATCACGCCCATTTTAGAAAACCCAGTGCTTTGCAGAGAAATTACATCAAGCCTCGCAGAACCATTTAGAAATCTTGATATTGATGCCATACTTGGTGTTGAAAGTCGGGGATTCCTCTTTGGAATTCTTTTGGCCCAACAGCTTAATATTCCATTTATTCCCGTTCGAAAAGCTGGAAAACTCCCTTATCGCACTGTTTCATGGTCTTACGACCTCGAATATGGAAGCGCAACAATCGAAATGCACGCTGATGCAATAAAGCCAGACTGGAAAGTGATCGTGCACGATGATTTATTGGCTACTGGAGGTACTGCTGCAGCTGCTGCCGAATTGATTAAAAGCCAAGGAGCTTCTGTTCAAGCATTTTCATTTCTTGTAGAACTTTCATTTTTAAATGGAAAGGATACCTTGTCCAAATACAGCTCAGAAATCAAGAGTTTGGTAACTTACTGATGCTAAAACACTTCCTTACAATAGGCGTATTTTGCTTGATAACTCACTCAGCAGTTGGTCAAGTAATGCCCTTGGGTTTTAGGTTCGATAACTCGATCCCATTAACTGGAAAAGACGACACTTCTAGTTATTCCAATGCCTGGTTCGGAGGAATGAACGCACCACAATTGCAGCAATCAGATCTCAACAACGACGGGGATCTCGAGCTCATTGTGTTGGATCGCTCAGGAAACAAAATATCAGTTTATGAATCTTTAGATAATCGTCAAACGTGGACATACAACCCCGCCCTATCATCAGGTTTACCTGAAATTTCGAATTGGTTTGTAATTCGAGATTATAACAACGACAATCTTGACGATCTATTTGTTTCAGCCGCAAATGGGATTAGTGTTTACAAGAGACTTCAAAGTTCTGGACCGATACCAGCATTTGAGCTAGTTACAGATTTGTTGCTTTCCGACTATTACGGCAACAACTTAAACCTATTTGTGAGCCGGGTTGATATTCCTGCAATTGATGACATAGATGGTGATGGAGATCTTGACATCCTAACTTTTTACATTCTTGGAACTTGTGTGGAGTTCCACAAAAATCTAAGTCAAGAGTTAAATGGAAATAGCGATGAATTGATCTTCAAACTAGAATCCGATAATTGGGGAAATTTTACTGAAAACGTACAATCAAACTCAATAAACTACGACGATTCCTGCGGAAGATCTATTGATGGAAGTAGGCACAGTGGTTCGACACTTTTATTAGACAATGTTGACCAAGATAACGACCAAGACCTTCTTCTTGGAGATGTATCATTTATGGAAACACTTTTCCTGATCAATCAACCACAGGGTTCAACAGACATAATTGCACCTACACCAAACAATTATCCACCCAACTGGAATAATGTAGGTGTGACTATTTTTCCTGGAATTTTTAGAGCACAAACTAATAACGATGATCTCCCTGATTTAATCATAGCACCTAATACTGAAGATCAAGCTATAAATTCAGGTAGACTGATGAAAAGATACAATACTGTAAGTGGAAGTTCTTTTCATTTTACAGAATCTGAATCTCCTTTTCTTTGTCATGAAATGCTCGATTTAGGAAGAAATTCACTTCCGCTGCTGGTTGATATTGACAATGATAGTGATCAAGACTTAATCGTAGGAACAGGAGGTGAATATGAACAACCAAGTTCTCCTTCAACATTAGGAAATTATAGAGCCGCCCTATGGCTTTTTGAAAACATAGGATCAGCCAATTCACCAAACTTTGTATATCGAACCGATGATCTTGGAGGCTTCAGAACACTCAACTTAAAGTACTTGGCGCCTGGGGCATTCGATTTAAATAGCGACCAATTGCCTGAAATCGTTGTCGGTCAGCTTGATGGTAAATTCAGGCTACTCAATAACAACAGTTCAATTGGAAACATTTCTTTCGAGTTATTGCCGTCAAATACTATCCAATCTGACGCTTCCGATTTTTCTGCTCCTACATTTTACGATGTTAATCAAGATGGCTTGGTTGACCTAGTTTCAGGCTCAAGACAAGGGTTTGTTCGGGTGTTTTTTAACAACGGATCGAACAATAACGCTCAATTTTCAGCAGCTCCAGATATCGAACAATGGGGAAATGTTGAAACAGTTCAAGAAGGCGTAAGCAACTATGGATATTCGAATCCTGCTATTGTTGAGTACCTGAGTTCAAATTACTTATTGTGTGGCACAGAAAGAGGGACTATCTCAGCATGGGAAATAAGCAGTAACAATTCTTTTCAAATCTTAGACAGCACTATTTCTAACATTGATGAAGGAAAACTAACGGGAATTACCTCCGGCTCCTTGAACAATGATCCTTATCCTGATCTAATTACTGGGAATGCACGTGGAGGATTATCGCTTTACCTTGGAGGGGAGCCATTGACTTTCGAAAAACATGAAAATATTCAGCAGATTATTTTATTCCCTAATCCTGCTACAAATCAAGTATATATTACATTCGGTGCACAAAACAATTCAAGTAAAACAATCCAATTATTCAACTTAAGTGGAAAACTGTTAATGGCTAAAAAAACCAACGAAAAAGCCGGATCAACTATTCATCTCTCCGGCTTCTCAAATGGCATTTATTTAATTCAAGTGATGGATTCCAAAAAATCCAGCTTTAGCAAATTGATTATTTCACGTTAATAAAAACCTGTTGAACATCTTCGTCTTCCTCGATCTTTTCAACCAATTCATTAATCTCTTCTTCCTGTTCATCAGTTAGCTCAACTGTAGTTAATGGAATTCTAACCAATTCCGACCCAGAAATATTTAGATTCCGTCTTTCAAGTTCAGTTTGCATTTTATGGTAGTCGGTAAATGCAGTGTAAATGTAAATAGTACCTTCTTCCAAGTTGATCTCTTCTAAACCATGATCAATCAGCTCAAGCTCGAGTTCCTCTACATCCAAGCCTTCGGCATTAAGATTAAAAAGAGCTTTGCGCTCAAAAATAAAGTCCAAAGATCCAGTTTTGCCCAAAGATCCATCACCTCGGGTAAGGTGCATCCTTACATTAGCAACAGTTCTTGTGGTGTTATCTGTAGCGGTTTCAATCAGGATTGCAACGCCGTATGGCCCATAACCCTCATATACAACTTCAGAAAAATCTCCTGCATCTTTAGATACAGCTCGTTTGATAGCTGCTTCTATCCGATCCTTCGGCATATTTACGGCCTTAGCATTTCGCATTGCGGCGCGCAAACGCGGATTTCCATCCGGATCAGGTCCACCCTGTTTTACCGCAATGGCAATTTCTTTTCCGATTCTAGTGAATGACTTCGCCATCTTGTCGTAGCGAGCAAACATCTTGTGCTTTCGTTTTTCGAAAATACGTCCCATGTAACTAACAAATCAATAGCGCAAATCTATGATTTTAACCCGAAAAATCTGTCATTTTAGGAACCAATGAACACAAAAATGAAAAGCCGAATCTAAATTTATAATAAAGATAATTTGCTAAGGTAACGGGATTTGAACCCGCGATCTTTTACCTCCCGAAAGGGTTGAGCCAAACCCAAAGATTGGTAATCCTTCAAATTTTCTTTACTTGACTTAAACAGTAATTCCAATTTCACCAATCTATATCTTTACAGATTACAAATGCTAGATCGCAATGAGACAAATTCAAGATTGGCTCGATGAATACGCAGTTAGCCACAAGAACTCTACCAACAAGGCAATCCATTGGATCTGCGTTCCACTTATTGTTTGGAGCGTTCTGCTGTTATTGGCATCTATTCCCGTTCCAGAAATCTTGGCCAATTCGCATCTCAATTGGGCTTGGATCATTTCTGGGCTTTCAATCATTTGGTATTTCTTTCTTTCACCACCTTTGGCAATAGGAATGACCTTCTTTCTAATTACACTAAACTATCTTAGTCTTCAAGTTCAAGAAACATCTTCCTATCCTGCATGGGTTATTGGTTTAGCAGTTTTTGTCATTGCATGGATAGGTCAGTTTTTCGGGCACCACATTGAAGGGAAAAAACCTTCATTTTTAAAGGACATCCAATTTCTTCTGATTGGCCCCGTTTGGTTGATGCACTTTATTTACAACAAAATTGGACTGAAATATTAATCATCCAGAACCACTGAAATGAAAACGAAATTCAATATCACATTCGCACTAATCGGAGCTGTCATCATAACCGTTTTAAGCGCCTGCGAAAAAGACCAGCCCATTCCAGAACCAACACAACCTAATAAAGGAACCGTTGAATTGCGTTTTGTTCCAACAATGAATGGGGAAGCTTTTCAACAGAATGTAAACTTTGTTGGCCCGAATAATTTCAGAATGAATATCGAAACATTGAAATTTTACCTGTCCGACATCCAACTCATTAATTCATCTTACACCACGATGTTATCTGAGATTGAACTGGTCGATCTTATTCAAAACGATAAAACAATTTCCTTCGAAACCGACCCAGGTACATACCAACAGTTGAAATTCTTCCTTGGTGTAAAAAACGCATTAAACGGAACCGATAATCCAAATTTTGATGAGGCACAATTTCCAATTTCTCACCCACTGAGCATTTATAATGGCATGTATTGGTCGTGGGCCACAGGTTATATTTTTTCCAAAATAGATGGCAAAATCGATACTTCACAAGCTCAAAACCAAACGCCAACTTTCTCTTGGTTTTACCATTCAGGTTTAGATACTTGCTACATTGAAAAGAACTTCAACAATTTGAATATTGAGGTAAATGCAGGTAAGACAACTACAATTGAAATTGGTATAGAAGTAAACGACATTTTTCGTCAGCCAAACGATACCATTAACATGGTGGATGATTATTTCACCCATACAACAGACAATATTGACTTGGCAAGAAAAGCAGCCCAAAATCTTGCTGCCAGTATGAGAAAACTTTGAGGCATGAACAGACTGCTGATCATTCTATCTTGTTTTTTACTGTTTGCTTGTAGCAAAGACGCAATTTTAGAGGATCAAGTTATTGTCAAATTAGAAATCCCGTCTGGCTTCCCCAACCTCCCCGATTCGCCCGAAAATCAACTTACTGCAGCAAGAATTAAACTAGGAAAAAGGTTATTCTTTGAAAAACTGCTGTCGAACGATAATTCAATCAGTTGTGCATCCTGCCATTTTCAACAATTGGCATTTTCAGATCCTTCGCCTATAAGTACAGGGGTTCAAGGGAAAATTGGTTTTAGAAACGCTCAACCATTGTTCAATTTAGGATTCAAGGAACACTTTTTTCGCGATGGCGGAGTAAACAACTTACGCCTTTCAAGCCTAAATCCAATAAGCAATCCCAATGAAATGGGCAGCGATATCGTAAATGTTATCAAAAGGTTAAAGGCAAGTGGAAGATATGCCGACGATTTTCAATTGGCTTATCAAGATACAATCAGTGCACTTTCGATCCTCAATGCATTGGAATGTTTTCAACGCATCCTCATTTCGGGAAATTCGAAATTTGATCAGTGGCAACGTGGTGAAACAGAACTCAATTCAAGCGAAGAACTCGGCAAAAACTTGTTCTTTTCTGATCGAACGCATTGCAGCAGTTGTCATGGAGGTTTTAATTTCTCAAGTAACGATTTCAAGTCGAATGGATTATTTGAAATCTACGCCGACAGCGGAAGACAGCGAATCACGACCTTGCCCAACGACCGTGGAAAATTTGCAATTCCATCACTGAGGAACATCAGCTTTACCGCACCATACATGCACGATGGAAGCATCGGAACACTTGAAGAAGTGCTTGCACTTTACAACCAAGGAGGAACTAATTTTGAAAACAAAGATGAGCTCATCCAACCACTCAACTTAACAGACACTGAAATCGCTGCCCTTTTGGATTTTTTACACACCTTGAGAGACGATTCATTTTTGAATAATCCTGCGTATAAACAATGATGCAATATCTTTGTATCTTTAAGATTCAAGACTGAAATGAAAAATAGTTGGATCCTTCTGTTTGTTTTAATAATAGGTATCGTTTCCTGTAAAAAGGACGACAGTGAAGAACTATTTACACAAACAGCTCTTACTATTGAAAGGCCCGCAGGATTTCCTGAAATGATTATCCCTGCCGATAATCCCACTACAGTTGAGGGGGTTGCATTGGGTAGAAAGCTGTTTTACGAAACCTTGCTTTCTGGAAACAATACCATGTCTTGCGCCAGTTGCCACAATCAAGCGCTCGCATTTTCTGATAACGGGCGAAATGTGAGCACAGGAATCGATGGTATAGAAGGAACACGAAACGCACAAGCATTAGTTAACCTGGGTTGGAATCGTAAATTCTTTTGGGATGGGAGAGCAGAATCGCTCGAAATACAAGCTTTAGAACCCATCACAAACCCGATTGAAATGCACGATACTTGGCCAAATGCCATTTCGAAACTAAAATCAGCCAAAACCTACAAGGAAGATTTTTACAAGGCATTCGGAACCAACGACTTCAACAGCTCGCACGCAGTTAAAGCGCTTGCACAGTTCATAAGAACGATGATTAGTTACAATTCAAGATTGGATAAAAAGCTGAGATACGAAATCAACCTCACATCAAACGAACTCAATGGTTTAGTCATTTATATGACCGAAAGAGGCGATTGCTTTCATTGCCACAATTTAGATGGCGGAAGACTATTAACCGACAATCTATTTCATAACAACGGACTAGATTCAGTATTCACAGATTCAGGTGTTTATGGCATTACAGGAAATGTGAATGATAAAGGTAAGTTCCTCACACCAACACTTAGAAACATTGCACTTACTGCACCTTACATGCACGATGGAAGATTTGCAACACTTGAGGAAGTTGTAGAGCACTATAACAGTGGCGGAAAACCATCAGCTACAGTTGATCCATTGATGAAACACATAGGTACTGGATTAGGGCTTTCTACACAAGATAAGGCAGACTTAGTAGCCTTCCTCAAAACATTTACCGATAGCACATTTATCGCAAATCCAGCATTTAGCAACCCTTTCTAATTAGAAAGAATAGCTAATACCACCAAGCAAATTAAAGCGTTGTGTTGGGTAATACAGGTACCTTGAATAACGCACGTTTAAAATGTTATTCAGCTGAAGGAACATCCCTAAACGCTTGTTGTATCGGTATTCTGCTCCTAAATTCACATCTGCAAGTCCTTTGATCCGTTCTTCTGCCTCAACAGGCAAAATGATCCCAGGTGTTTCTACAAATGTCCTTGCAAATTGTCTGTTCAATCCGATTACAGTTGCCGTGATCCAGATTTTATCTTTCAGATTGTACTTCCCACTTAAATTTAATCTCAACGAAGGAACATGCCAAGCTTGAGATAGGGCATCCATTCCATAACCGAGATAATCCAAACGCGCAACGAGCCTCAACTTTTCATGTTTTTGCCAAGTAAGCTCGCCGTTCACCTCGAACAAATTGGGATTGTCGTAAACCACAGTGAGTTTGTTCCAATTCCCATCAGTTGTATCATTTACGAAAAAGTGTTGATTCGTAATTTGAACATAACTCGCCCGCAAATTAAACGATAGTCTAGAACTCACTGCACCTCGAAGTCCAGCATACCAGCGGAATGGCTTCCAAGCATTTCTGAGCTCTACAGTATTAATTAAAAATGGATTTTCGGTTGTAAGCGCTCTATATGATGTTCTTTCATAACGAGTGTCGGTTCCAACATTCAAGATAATAATGTTCTTGAACAAGTGTAAATCGAAATCTAATTCTGGAACCACTTTAAATTCGCCGACTTCCCCAAATGCGCCAATCACAGCCAATCCAGCATTCAATCTCCAAAGGTCTTTCTTGAATCGAATTCCTGGACGGAGATCAATTATCGTAGTGTTTTGGGAAATGGAATCATTGTCGTTCTTGAAATAATCCACTGCTCCTTTTACGTACAAATCGTAGGTTTTATAGTAGAATGAAACATCTCCAAATGCCTTGAAATTATTCTCTTCTACATTAAAACGATCTCTGTAATTGTAATAACTCAAGCCTGATTTATATTTTGTTGCTTGAGAATCAACAGGGTAATTGTCATTTATGCTAGCCTGCACGCCGATCAATTGATATCGCTGCTTAATGCCATCTCGCTCAAGATTAACATCCGAAGAGTCCCAATATAGTGCATAAGGATTGGTATTGAATCCATAATAGTGCATCACATTTCGGTCATAATCGAGCCCTCCTGAAAGGGTCGATTTTTTAATGAACGACTTTCCATGAAGATTTAAAGTGTTTCGACTGAATCCTGAATAGCCTACATCTGCAATCTGCCCAGTAGAGGATAAATGGCGATAATGCACTCCTGATGAATGCTTTTTCGATCTTCCTGTGTTGTAAAAAAGTTCAGCATAAGGAGTCATGTAAGTTCCAAAACCTCCTTTTGCATAGCCATTGTAAAGCTTCGTTAACTTTTCGCCTCGCATATTGGCCGCCTTAATTGGATCTACCTCATAAACGGTGCTAATCCTGCGGCTATTCAGTTCATATTCTATCTTAAATTTCTCCGAAACACTGTCTTCGATTGAAGGCTGCTCGGTGATCTTTTGCGCATCAGGAATTTTAGGCTTGTAGGAGCCAATAATATCCATCGATGTATGTCCTGGCTGAGCAAAACTAGTTTGCCCAATCAACATAAAAAGACACAACGAAATGATTAACAAAGGCTTATTCATCTTTTCCTCCTTCCTGATTTTCATCTTTTTGTTGATCAAACAATCGATCGTCTTGGCTATCATTCATCCGCAATTCGTTCGGTTGATCGGGTTGTTGCTGATTTTGATTTTGATTACCTTCTTGCAAGTTGATAGTCTCTAAACGACGAATTGCTATATTTTTTAATTCTTCTCCTTCGTGATTGTCGATAACACTCTGAAGAGTTCGTTTTGCTTGAAAAATATTGCCCAGCTTAACATAATTATCTGCCAAAAGGATGAACGATTTTGCTAGCCAGTAATCGTATGATGGCATTTCATCTACCAAATCAAAAACTGCTTTTTCACACTTTTTAAAATCGCCTCGATTGTGATGAATTTGAGCAATATAGTATCTGGATTCAGCACCAATTTCTGAATTGATCTTCCTGAGACGATTAAACTCTTCCATCGCTTCTGATTCTTTGCCATTGTCGAATAAGTACTTTGCAATGATCATTCGAGCTTCTTGGCGAAGATCTTCGTTGGCCTTATCGGCCTCTATTAGTTTTCTCGCATATTGTTCGGCTGTTGCAAAATCTTTGATCTTTTGCGAAATACGCATGATATTGCTTCTAGCCTGAAGAGTTTGATCAGCATTCTCTGCGGTAAGTTCGAGCTGCTTAAAGTACTTAACAGCGTCTTCCAATCGATCTTTTTGGCGGTTAAAAATCCCTAGAACTAAATTCGCTTCTGCGGTGTACTCGCTCCTAGGTCGATCAAGAATTTGCTGATAGGTTATTGCCGCTTCATCGATCCGTTTTAATTTCATTTCACAATCGGCCTTCATGCCCAAAGCCTTAAGAGAGAAAATCCCGGTGGGGAAATTCTTTAAATACGTTTCAAATTGAGGAATCGACTTTTCGCAATTCCCTTCCTTTAGGAAAATGGTTTCAGTCGATTCCCAAGCTGTAGAATCAAATTCAGCTCCTTTCAACTGTTCAAGACCTTTTTCCTTGGCCATTTCTTGAAAACCAACAACATCGCCACTTTCTGTGTAGATTCTTTTCAAACCAATTTGAGCATCCCGAAACTGTGGAGTACCTGGATGATTCTCGACCACTTCCATATACAATGTCTTCGATTCTTCATCACGATTTTGGGTGTAACGAATTCCGGCCATTTGAAGTTTTGCCATTGGAACATAAGATGACTGAGAATGATTCATCAAAATTCCATTGTAGGTGGCATATGCTTCTTCATACTTGGCTTGATTTTCATAAGTCCTCGCAATCTCCCATTTAGCATCATCCACATAGGATGAATTTGGATAATCAGCCAAGATTTGTTGATGGGTTTTTACTTGTGCTTCAGATTTACCAGTCACTGCTTGGGCCATTCCACGCTGAAACAATGCATAGTCGACTTCCATCTGCTTCAACGAAATAGCCTTTTCATAGCTTTCGGCTGCTCCAGAATAATCGTTTTTCAAGAAATAACAATCACCGCTGCGTACAAAAGCATCGGCGGCGATCTTAACTTCAGAGGAAGAGTAATTTGCGGTGTACTTTCTAAACCAAACCAATGCATTGCTGTAATCGCGTTGTTTGAAAAAAGCATAACCAAGATTATAATTGGCCCGGTTAAATTGCTTCATATTAAATGCATTCAAACCATAAATGAAACTTTGATAACCCTTCACCGATTCACCATACAAGCCAGATCGGTATTGAGCTTCAGCCTTCCAATAATTAGCAATTGCTGTTTGCTCCTTGTTTACTGGAAATTGAAGCGACAAATCGAAATGTCGAATAGCTTCAGTATTGTTCTTATCGTTGAGAAGCTCAATGCCTCTGTAAAAAGCTACACGTTGGTATGCTTCTTTCAATTTATTGTTCTTGCTTTTAATTCGGTCAAGCGACATCAAGGCAGTACGATAATTCTTGGTCGTCATGTAAATATTGGCCAAGAATGCATAGGCTTCATCCAACCTTTTGCTGTCTGGGTAAACATTCATATAATCTTGTAATGCACGAACAGCTTCATCATAAGGATCAGAGCCCAATTCGTAGGCAAGTTTCGCATAATCGAACAATGCCTGTTCCTTGATTAATGTATCGAATGAAGCTTTAGCAGCTTCAGCCCAAGCGTTTCTAGCAAATTTCTTCTGTCCGAGTTGAAGCTGACACCAACCCAAGTGATACCAAGCACTTTGACCAAGGGCATCTTCATTACCTACGGCTTTTTCAAAAGCAGCAACTGCTGATGCATGATCGCCTGTTTTAAAATAGGTAAATCCCAATTGGTATTCGTCTTCGCGTGTTCTATTTGAACCACCTTGATCGCGAAATTTCTCAAAATATGGAAGCGCTTCTTTATATCTATTGGTATTGTAATAAGACTCTCCAATGAGTCTAGCTATTTCAGGCCCTCTTTTGCTTTGGGTTGTATCAAGAATGGGTTGAGCATACGAAATCACTAAGTCGTATCGCTTTTGCAAGTAATAAATCTGGGAAATGTAAAATGGTACAATCCTCCCAAATGTTTCGTCGCCCGATAGTTTGGCAAAATGTTCAAGTGCCGACTCAAAATTCCCTTGGTTATATTGAATATGACCGTAATAGTATATGGCAGTTGAGGCATAGGGAGAATCGGTGTCTTTAACTTCGGCTAATTCAGCTAGTGCCCGATCGAAATTATCAAGTTTAAAATAAACGTATCCTAATTTAAAATGGAATTCCTGTTGTTCATCTTCTGTAAGCAAAGAAGGCTCAACTTGCCTAAGCCACTCTTCAGCCTTTTTGAATTTTTTATCTCGAAAGAAGTATCGTCCCAATTGAAACCAAGCTTGTTTCACCAATGGACTTTCAGGATGTTGAGCAATAAATTGGGTAAGCAGAAATTCTGCGTCTGGGTTAAAAAGCTCGATGGCACAGAGTGCTCCGTAATACTGAGCGATTTTAGCCGCTTCAGCATTTTTAAAGGGTTCTTGCTGATACAGGAGATCAAAATTCTTCTGCGCAGCTCCAAATTTTTCTTTATCGAAAAGCTCAAAACCTTCCCTTAATGGGAGATTGGGATCAATCCAGATATTCGACTGCTGTGCATGAATGCCAAGAGACAAAAGCAAGAGCAGTAACAATGCCGGTTTACGCATGGATACACTTTTTCAGGGTGTAAAATTAGGTCGATACGTAGGGTCAGATTTTATAGGTGAATGAACTTATGAACGCTGTTGTGTTCATTGGAATTGTGCAGTCATTCAATTTTCAGAAAATACCACTCAAGCTTGACGCTTTTTTTTAGCACTTAAATAGGTACGAATAACAGGAATAGAGGTAATAAGTATCAAGGCAAGAATAATCCAACCCAAATAATTTTCTGCTTCAGGCCAAACTTTACCGAGGGAATAACCTATCGTAACCAACGACCCAACCCAAGCTGCAGCTCCAGCAATGTTCGCCAACATGAAAGTTCCAAATGGCATTTTAATGATACCTGCAACTATTGGGGCAAAGGTTCTCACTACAGGCAAAAAGCGACCGATGATTAAAGTACGCATGCCGTATTGATTGTAAAATAGTTCGGCAGTTTGAATATGACTTTTCCGAAAGAAGAATGTATCCTTTCTTGTATATAATGATCTACCAGCCCTAGAGCCAAAATAATATCCGAAAATATTGCCCAACACGGCAGTTATGAAAACCGAGAAAAGAACAAGAAAAAATGGATGGTCTAAAACTCCGGTAGCACAAAGTAATCCAGCGGTGAACATGAGGGAATCTCCCGGCAAAAAGAAACCGAAAAACAAACCATTTTCAATAAACACTATCGTTAACAAGAAAATCAGGCCTCCATACCTGATGATATTCTCAGGTTGAAAGAAAACAAAAAACTCCTTAAATGTTTCCCAAAACTCGTTCAAAACGCTTTATAAGTTAAGTGAACTAACCCTACAAATTAAAGTTTAATATCGGTCGTATTTCCAGTTTCCGAAAAAAAATCATTTAGGAAGAACCGGTTGAGTTGGGAGGTAAAATAGTTGGCTTTTCCAATACATTCCTCTTTCTCTCACGCCGTAGGCTTCTAAGGTAACTGCACCTGAAACATGTAAATTCACACGAAAAAATCCATTCTGTTGATCATCCATAAAACGGGCTGGATAACGGTACCGATCGATAGGTGAATTCTTTGCACCCGATCCACTCACAATATGATGAACCTGTTTATCCTTTAGGTATTGCATATTATGATCGTGCCCTGATGCATAAATGATATTCGGATGCTTTGTCAAAACGTCCCGCATCGATTTCCTAAATTTCTTGTAACGAGGCTGAACTATGTCTTGCCGAAGTAATCTATTAAGACCTAGCCAGGAAAACACATGAAGTGGAGTATAATTGAAAAGGAACCTAAGAGGCTCTCGTCTGTGTGAGTGACTTCCATTGGTGTATAATGGATGATGCCCAACAACAATGGCTAACTTTTTCTGACTTTCTGCAGCTAACAGTAAACTATCTAACGTTTGAAGAAAGGCTTCCTTTTCTTGCTTGATGGAGCGATCTTTTTCGGTGTCTACAGAGTGAAACAAATCGTGTTGCAGCCACCATTGAGAATCTAGCATTATCATTTTAATTGAAGTGCCAATATCCACTCCGTGCGGACCTGGACGACCTGCATTGGGCAGATAAATTGCACCCGCATTCTGATGGATCGAGTTAAACTTGCTGAAATCGTTGCTCAGTTGTTCCTGAAACTTAACCGCTTGAATGCCCTTGACTTTACCCGCTCGCCAATCGTGGTTTCCAGGAATTATGAAAAAACTCCCAGAATAGGTGCTAAACAATTCCAATTGGGACAACAATATTCTATCTGCTCGTTTTTCTTTTGCTTTTGGCATATTTCCTTGTGGATATACATTATCGCCAAGTAAAACAACTGAACTATTCTCATTTCCAATGGCCTCAAAAGCTAGCAAGAACATCGCCTCCGAAGGAATAGTATCCCTTCCGGTATCACCTATGAGAAAAACAGAATGTGTGATTGGATCTGACTGGGCTTTAATAACACCTCCGAGAAGCAGAAATACAAATGCCAGAATACGCATAGGTCAAAGGTAATGAAGGCGATCGACCTGATCATTGGATCGCAGAAATTATCTTTAGATTCAAAGGTCAATTGTTACCCAAAAGGTTAATTTTGTGAGCCCAAAATGAAAGTCAGCGGAAGAATATTATTTGGTAGGATCATGTTCGGATTGAACCTAGCAGCTATGCTTGGCCTTCTTCTGTCCTATCTTGCCCTGTTCGTTTCACCCGAACAGTTTTGGATGCTCGCGTTTATGGGATTAGGGTATCCCGTCCTATTGATCATCAATTTGTTTTTCTTTTTTTATTGGTTGGTGATTCAATGGAAGAAGGCTCTTTTTTCAGGAATTCTACTCCTTGCAGGAATTTACAAAATAAACGACCTGTATCATTTCGGGAAACCAACCGACCGCGATACTATCCTTTCTTACAGAAGTGTCGATTCTTCATTGCATTTAATGTCTTACAATGTGCGGCTATTTGATTTGTACAATTGGACAAACAACAAGCTTACTCGCAACAAAATCATGGATTTAATCCGGAAGGAACAAGCAGATATACTGTGCTTTCAAGAATTTTTTTACGACGACACTAAAGAATTTAACACCCTAGACACCTTACTAGAAATTCAACCTGCACGATACAAACATGTGGCACATACAGCCACTGTGAAAAAAGTGAACCATTGGGGAATTGCGACTTTAAGTCGGTATCCAATTATAAATAAAGGCGTGATTCCCTTTAAAGATAGCACCGACAACATCTCTATCTTCAGCGATATTAAAGCTTATGGTGATACATTCAGAATCTACAACCTTCATCTGGAATCAGTAAGATTTAGAAAAGGAGATTATGATGCGCTCCAAAAATTTACGGGAAATGAAGACAAAACCGATTTAGATGGGCCTCAAAGAATCATTGAACGGATGCGTCGTGCCTTTATTAGAAGAGCTAGACAAACGGATGTTATTTCAGAACATATTTCAAAATCGCCCTATCCTGTGGTTGTATGCGGCGACTTTAACGATACACCCAACTCATATACCTACCATCAGATTTCCAAAGGCTTAAATGATGCATTTCGTGAAGCAGGATCAGGAATTGGAACAACCTACGTTGGCAAGATTCCATTTTTGAGAATCGACTACATCCTTTACTCTAAAGAAAGCTTCGATCCCTTGTATTTCAAAGTTATTCGTAAAAATCTAAGCGACCATTATCCTGTTGTAAGCACTTTGAAAATAAAAGATTCCAACAAACAGAAACCCTTAGAAGATTAAGCGAACTGCAGAAAAAGGAAGTATAAACCTCCGGAAAGCAATATCGATACTGGTAAAGTAAGTAGCCAAGCAATAGCGATACTCTTAATAGTTGCGCCTTGAAGATTTTTCAATCCGTTTGTAGCAACCATACTGCCTGCTACTCCTGAGGAGAGTACTTGCGTTGTACTTACAGGTAACCCAGTTAAAGTGGCCAAACCAATAGTACTTGCCGCAACAAGTTCTGCACTTGCTCCTTGTGCATATGTAAGATGCTCTTTTCCAATTTTTTCACCTATCGTTACTACTATCCGCTTCCACCCAACCATGGTTCCGATTCCTAGCGATAGAGCAACCATTAGGATCACCCAGCTAGGCGCATAGCTTGTATAAGGCTTAATATCTTTTAAGGATGACTCAATTGCCTTAACTGTAGATTTATCAACAGCTTTGAAAG
Source organism: Flavobacteriales bacterium (assembly GCA_040403315.1). GTDB lineage: Bacteria > Bacteroidota > Bacteroidia > M30B66 > M30B66 > CAMCXT01. Next base: position 50,965 of record JBBAKX010000007.1, on the reverse strand, counting down.
CTCCCTCTTTCTTGAGTTTATCAAAATTCGAAACGATAAAGATGATGTCTTTGCGGATGCTCAATCTATCCTTTTCTGGAATAACATTAGAAGCCTCGTTTTTATCTAACGTTTGCAGGATGTCGAAGAACTCAGCACGCATGCGCTCAGTAGTGCTTCTATAAAATGGATCTGCAAGTTGAGGTTCAAGGGCCTCCAAAGCTGTAAGAGCCGACCTAGCGGGCTGTTCCATTTTAAAGGGATCCTTTTCTAAATCAAGCGCAAAGTGCATTGGGGCAATACTGATCAATATTAACATGATAAGTCCAACACCTTTTTGACCATCATTTGATCCATGAGCGAAAGAAACACCAGTACAGGTAAAAATCAACAAACCCCTGATCCATTTTGGAGGTGGTTGATCATTTTTGGGCGCTTGAAAAACCCTAGCATCCTTAATAAAATAACGCATTAAAACGAGAACGCCCATCGTAAATCCGAAGCCCATTAATGGAGATGCCAGCAACGATAACCCTGTTTCTTTGGCTTTTGACCAGTTTACTCCAGACAAAGACATGTCTCCTCCTACCAAAGAGAACACGATACCAACTCCGAGAATACTTCCGATTAAAGTGTGTGAAGAACTGCAAGGAATACCAAACCACCAAGTGGCTAAATTCCAAATAATTGCAGAAAGAAGCAAGGCTAAAACCATAGCGACATTCTGCGCAACACTTTGATCTACAAGAGATTCAGGAGGCAACAGTTTCAAAATCCCAGCAGCAACTGATATACCTCCAAGAAAAACTCCGAGGAAATTAAAAAAACCAGACCATACAACAGCTGGAACAGGCTTCATTGAATGAGTATAGATTACTGTGGCTACTGCATTGGCAGTGTCGTGAAATCCATTGATAAATTCAAAGATACATGCACACAATATACAGAGTATCAGGAGTGCAGTTAAGGAAGGGTCTAATCCGAACATATAGCTAAACTACAAGGAAATGCTGCTCAAGAAAACGATTAATGAATAATTAATATAAACTTATTCTTCACCGCGTGGATGAGCCTTCTTGTAGACATTGCGAAGCTTCTCTATCGAATTGTGAGTATACACCTGAGTAGCACTTAAATTGGCATGCCCTAAAATTTCCTTAATTGCATTAAGATCAGCACCTTGATTAAGCATTTCGGTAGCAAATGAATGTCGGAGAACATGCGGACTTCGCTTTTTTTGAGTACTTACTTTGCTCAAATGTTTTTTAACCAATCTGTAAACCAATTCAGGATACAATGGCTTCCCTTGAGGTGTAATGAATACCAAAGAATCATTTCCCGATATAGAATTACGAAGATCTAGATATTGATGAAACAAATTCAACAGTGAATCATGCAATGGAATGATGCGTTGTTTATTGCGTTTACCAGTTACTTTCAATTGTTTTTGATGAATATCGAGGTCTTCCATCAACAAACTCAATAATTCTGCACGACGCATTCCAGTGCCATAAAAAAGTTCCAGAATCAATCGATCGCGAGCACCTTCGAATCCTGATGGAAATTCAGTTGAGTCTAAAAGAAAATCCAATTTGTGGGCTTCCACATAAACTGGAAGTTTTTTAGGGATTTTGGGCGAAACCACTTTAAGCATCGGATTGGTTCGAATCCAGCTGCTCTTCATTGAGTACTTGAAAAATGTTTTTAAAGACGTGATTTTTCGGTTAATGCTTCGCGGATCGATTCCTTCTTCCATCATTTTCACCAACCAAGACCGAATCATGGGGGATGAAATGTCATCAAGTTTCTCAACTTGCTCTTCTGTCTTTAGAAATAATGCAAACTGCTGCAAATCGGAACGATAGGCTTTCAATGTATGCATTGAAAATCTCTTTTCAAATTCCAGATAGTCTATGAAATTGCCAATTGCCTCCATCGAAACAAAAGTAAATTGCATAAATCAAAATTTGAACGCTACTTGGATAGGTTATAAACAAAAAAGGGGATGCTGATGAGCATCCCCGAGGAAATATATTTTGAAATACTATTATGCTTCTTGGTTTGTGCGGAATTTCGCGCTGTAAATTGCACGCTTAATTTCCTCACGACGTTCAATCGATGGCTTTGTAAACTTCTGACGAGCACGAAGCGATTTGATGAGACCTGTTTTCTCAACTTTACGCTTGAATTTCTTCAGTGCCTTTTCGATTGATTCGCCTTCTTTTACTGGAATGATGAGCATTTGTATTTTTTGATTTAGTTTTAAGGCTGCAAATATAAGAACTTTTCAAACCACACCAACTATCTAGTTGTTTTTTCATGCCAAATACGGGAAAACCATAGAGCCGACGATCAATTGTTTTCTTTACTTTTATTGGCATAAATTGAACTTATGGCTTCATTCGACATCGTTTCAAAGGTCGACGTACAAACGCTTGATAATGCTATCAATGCTGCAACCAAAGAAATAACAACACGGTTTGATTTTAGAGATTCTAAAACAGAAATAGAGCTTGACAAAAAATCGCTTCAAGTAAAAATTGTTACCGAAAACGAAATGCGTGTTACTGCAATAGAAGATGTTGTACGGTCTAGATTAATAAAACAAAAGATCGATCCCAACTGCATGGATTTTGGAAAGCAACAATACGCTAGTGGCAACATGATTCGAAAGGAAATAATAATTCGTTCAGGCATCGACAAGGATGCTTCCCGAAAAATCATGAAGGAAATTAAAGATTCGGGTATTAAAGTACAAGCTCAAGTCATGGACGACCAAGTCAGAGTTACTTCAAAGAAAATCGACGATCTTCAAAATATTATTGCATTTCTGAGAGGAAAGGATTTAGGAATTCCGATTCAATTTACCAATATGAAATAAAAAATCCCGAGACGAGTCGGGATTTAAAAGGGTTACTCAAGCAGTAAGCCTACTTCTTCTTTAATTCTTCGAGCACCTTGATTGCTTGTTGATCGTTAGGATCGATCGCTAGAACTTTTTCCCAATACAATATTGCATTTACATTGTCTTTGTTCACCAGATAAAAGTAAGCGCCAAGATATCTGTAACTTTCTGTAAGTTCCTTCTTGTACTTCACAGAAGACACACTATCAACAGCTCCAAGTTCAATTACTTTCTCATAAAATGGTTTGGCCAAGCCAAGTTTAGAATCTGGATCTAGATTCGCATTGGCTTTTGCCCTCCAAATGTAACCTGTCATTAATTTAGGTTGCAACTCAGTAATCTTAGTAAAGGATGAATCCGCTTTTCCATATTGTTGAAGCTGGAAAAATGATTGCCCCATTCTGAAATAGTCGTTTGAAATGGCCTTCCCTAAACTGATCTTCTTTTGATACAATACGATCGCATTTTCATACTTCTTCTGTTTTGAATAGATTGATGCCAAATCGCTATATAAATCGGCATTCAAGGAATCCTTATCAATGGCTGCCTTAAGTTTATCAACTGCAGTAGAGTCTTTTCCATTGGCAGACAATAACTTTCCGTAGTAAGCATAATCTGAAGCTATTAGTTTATTCTCAGGTTGCTTTATGAAAAACTTTTCAATCGAAACAAGTCCTTTGTCAAACACCTTGGTTTCAAAGTAAGAATATGCCGCTAAACGATTGTTGATGTTATAAGAGGTATCTATTGGCAATAACTCTTCTAATTGTTTGATCGCACCTGCATAGTCTTTGGTTTTATACATGAATGCAGCATAGCGTCTTTTTGCAGAAATATTTCCTTTCGATAATTGAAGATATTTTGAGTAATTGTCTTTTGCGTCTTGGAATTTCTGAGCCAAGGCGTAAAGGTCACCAAGTGCGCGATATGCTGGTGCAAAATCAGGACTTAATTCGATAGCCTCTTTGTAGTATTCCAAAGCACCCTTTTCTCCATCTTTTCCTTGGATATTTCTAGCGCGTAACCAAAGTTGGCCTAAACGAAGAGTTGCTGCTGGAGATTTTGGATCAAGCGATTTTGCTTTTTCGTAAAATTTAATTGCAGATGTTCCATCGTTGTTTTCGAGAAATGCATCTCCTTGTAAAATTTGAACTTCAGGGTTCTTCGGCTGAAGCTTTTCAGCAGTTTGAAGTAACGCAAATGCGGCTGCCAAATTCTTTTTATCGATAGAAATATGTGCTTCAGCAGTTCTAATGAGAACTTCAACATTCTTAGGATCAGCTAACTTCAATCCTTTTGCGAACAACGCATCGGCCTCTGCTTGGTTACCATCCAACTTGGCAATTTTACCCAAGCCAATAAAGTTTAATGGGTTTGATGGATCATTTTGAATGCCTAAAGTGTAAAGCACTTTCGCAGAATCGGCATTATCCGATTGCAAAAGATTTTCACCATAATAAAACCAATAATCTCCCTTCATAGGAAATTTGGCAATCAATTGCTTGAACATAGAAGACGCTGCTTCATTTTGTTCATTCAACGTGAGGGTTTTGGCCTCATCCAATGATTGAGCATCAACAGATGAAACAAAAAATGCGGAAAGCGCACTAAAAACAAGGAAATTTTTCATGAAAATCTGATCTGACTAAAATTAAAACTCGTGTGATACTTCTATAAATCGAACGGGAACAACTGCTGGAAGCAAGCCCGATTTCAAAACAATTCTTTGTCCTTTATCGCTTGCGATGAACGAGGCAAAGCCTGTGCCAAGGCGGGTGCCGATTTCGCAGTTAATGATGTAGATTTCTCTTTTAAATGGATAACTCCCATCAGCGATGTATTCTTGGTAAGGCTGGCGATAACCATTCTTTGCATTAGGATCTGCTTTTGCAGAAATCCCAATTACATTTACACGATCCATAAATACTTGAGTGAGGGAATCATCAGGATCAGAAATCCAGTTTGAACTTACTACGCCAATTGCATTTGGATTGCTTTCAACATACTTTATAGCTTCCTCGTTCGACTTTGCAGCAAAACAATTTGGAGGCAATTCAGGCAACGAAAATGCTTCCTTTAGAAAACGTGCATTTCCACTCCGTGGAGAATCGAATACTACACGAACTGTATCGTTCGAACCTGTTGGATCTAAATCTTTCCAAGTGATTGGTTTTCCAGAGAACAAGGATTTCAATTGATTAAACGACAAATTGGTATCCTTCGCTGATTTATTACAGATGAAAGTTAATCCATCATAGGCAATCAATGTTTCTTTTGGATTGAGGTCTTTATCTTTAAAGAATTTTCTTTCTTGGTCGTTTAACTTCCTAGCTGCTATTACAAAACGAACCGAATCCTTCATCAATAAATCTAGCGCCTCGCCTTCTGAGGTATACACTGGCTTTACTTTAGCATTCTTATACTCTGTTTGAAAGATGAATAATTCGGCTTCCAGCATTTGCTTGAATGCTTCATCAGAAGCAACTTGAATATTCCCACGGGTAGTGGTTTCGTCGATTTTATTAGGCTTCCCTCCGCAAGAAAACAGAAAAGCTATCAATAAAAGGCATCCTGTGTATTTCATTTTCATTCTTCTGAATTATTCTTGAGATTGACGTAATATCGTACGCCTCTGAATACTCCATAGAGTATGCAAATTATACCTATCACGCTTCGGAGCTGACCTTCTAGTAGGTGCCCCATGAAATCTGTTAAAACAAGTGATGAGCCTACGATGATATATGACAATATCACCAGCAGGCCCATCACCCGCAAAATGCGGTTCAAATTATTATCTTTTATCTAAGTGTAAACTTAACTGGCAGAGTAAATTGTACCCTAACTGGTTTACCATTCTGACGACCGGATGTCCAATTAGGCATCAATTTAACAACACGAACAGCTTCTTCGGTAAGACCACCGCCTAAACCTCTGAGCGACTTCACATCTGTAATATTTCCATCACCTTCAACTACGAATGTAATGTACACCGTTCCAGTGATACCATTCTCCTTTGCCATTGAAGGATACTTGATGTTTTTTGAAAGGAATTCACGAAGCTTGTCTTCTCCTCCCTCAAACTCAGGCATTTTCTCCACTACAGTAAAGATTTCTTGATTACCAAGACCTGCGTCATCATCTCCTCCACCTTCATCAGGTAAATCAAGAATTTCATTTGAACCTTCCTGCGTTTTTGTAGAAACAGTGGTTTCATTTGCTACTTCTTGTGGCGGTGGAATATCCTCTTCTTTCACCTCTTCAACAATCACTGGTGGAGTAAATTTAATAGTTTCCTGCACTGGTGGTGGTGGATCTGGTGGCGGCGGCGGTGGTGGTGGTTCGTCCTTGTCCAACGGCGGTGGATCAGTAAGTTTCAGGTCTACTTCCTGAACTTTCAAATCCTCTGTAGCGAGGTCGCTTAGTTTGTCGATTATCGTAGGAACACTAACAGAGAACAAGAACACTGCGATTGCGATACCAAAGGCAACATTCATATTACGGTTATAACGCTTACGCAATTCGTAGGCTCCGTATTCCTTATTTCGTTTTTCAAAGACGATCTCGTCGAAGTCTTTGATTTTGAGTAATTCAGCCATATTTCTTTGGGGTTGAATTATTGATAAGTTTGAGCATTCGCAATCATCTGATTTTCCACATCGTTGGCCTCAAGAAGCGCATAAGTTCCGATGTTACAGATCGCCATTTCGTCAAGAGCATCTACAATATTCTTGTATTTGGCGTCTTTATCAGGTTTTAATAGAACAACTAAAATGCTTGTTTTACGGGTTTTATCAGAGAAAAAATCTCCTTTTTTCTTGCCCAAAGAATCCTTAGGCATTTTACCAGTTGCTACATCATTTTTAAGCTTTTCAATCTCATCATAGGCGCGGTGACGCTTATTGTTTTCAGCGATGAGCACTTTTCTGAGACCATTAGGGCCGTATGTTGCTTTGTTTAAAGCTGGAAGAGCTCCTTTCGTAGGATCAGCCATCCCGAAATACCAATAAACAGTATTGTCTTTTGTAAGCAAGACATTCATTGTGTGATCGGCAGGAACTTTACTTTGATCTTCGAGAGGAATATTCTCGTCTTTCTTTGGCATGGTAAGCTGCATGGCCTGCGGCTTATTGAAAGTGGTGGTAAGGATGAAGAACGTAAGAAGAAGGAATCCTAAATCCACCATCGGCGTCATGTCGATCCTGGTAGAGGATTTTTTTGCTCTTTTCTTACCATGCTTCTTTTTCCCACCGCCACCATCGTCGGTATTCATTTCAGCCATTTCTTTGTTTTTTAACGGTTATGTTAAAACGAAAATTAAAGTTCAATAGTGTCCGAAATTAATTCGACGGACCAGTTTCCATATTGGTAATCAGGTTGAATTTATTGACCTTTCCGATGTTATCATCTTGCAGGTAATTCATCACCTTTCTTACTACAGGATAGCTTGTAACTTGGTCACCTTTAATCGCTACGCGAAACTTTGGAGCAGTTTTACGAGAAAAGTAAATCCAGTCGCAAATCTCACAGTTCAAAGAATCGATAGGAATACCCTTCGATTGTTCTGCAAGTTTTTTTCTGTCGGTAGAACCCGCATTAAGGTAAGCAGGTAGTTGGTTAACAGGAACACCAAAGGATGCCATATTGGAGAACTCCTTTTTCTGATCATCACTGAAAACAACTTTGTACTTCTCTCCGATTTTCTCCAGCACCTTCACGCGTTCTTCCTTACCAGTCAGATTAAAAAATACTCGATCTTGTTTATCAACAAGAATCATCAGTAAGTCTTTTTCCGGAATTTTAAGATCTGAAACAGACGAAGGAATATCTATCACAGCGGCTTCTTCAGCGCGAAACTGTGAGATGAGCATGAAGAAGGTAACCAGTAGAAAAGCCAGATCCACCATCGGCGTCATGTCGATAGAAGGACTGTTTTTGGGCATTTTTATCTTTGGCATCGCCTTCTGTTGCTAGATTAATTACTTAGACTGAGTCTGAGAAGCAAACGACTGTACCAAAGAGAATCCTGATTCGTCGATTTTATAAGTCAAACTATCAATCTGTGTAGTAAAGTAATTGTACATGATGATTGCGATAGTTGAACCGGAAATTCCAAGTGCAGTATTAATCAAGGCTTCAGAAATACCATTTGCAAGCGCAACCGCATCAGGAGCTCCTGCTTGTGCAAGTGCCGAGAAAGCTTTAATCATACCAAGTACGGTTCCGATCAAACCAACAAGTGTTGCAATAGATGCACAAGTTGAAATAATCACAAGATTTTTTGACAACATTGGCAATTCTAAGGCTGTTGCTTCTTCAAGTTCCTTCTGCATAGCAATTACTTTCTGGTCTTTGTCCATTGAAGTATCATTTTGCAACAATCTGAAACGCTGTAGACCAGCCTTCATAACGTTCGCCAAAGAACCTTTTTGTTTATCGCATTCTGCAACTGCAGTTTCAATTTGGTTATCGCTAACCATGTTTTGAAGGTTGCGAACAAATACATTTAAACGACCGCGACCTTTAGCTTTATTAATTGTAAGGAAACGTTCGATAGAGAATGCGATGATAATAACAACAATCGACATCAAAATAGGTACAATAAATCCTCCTTTGTAAACGATTCCAAGAATATCTCCAGGGTGTGGGTGACCCAATTCTGCGTCGCCCCCTTCAAAGTGTGAAGGGTCTCCCATGACAAACATGTACACGAGAACTGATACGATAATTGAAGACAGAATAACCGATGCCGCGAAGAAGGCTCCGATACCACTTTCAACTGATTTCTGATTGCTGCTCATTGTTTAGATGAATTAAAAAGTGAATTGGGGTTGTTAAAAAATTTGTTTAAAACTTGATTTCGGGCAAATATACAGAAAGTTGGTTTTAAACTCCGACTAACAAAAATTCGTATTTATCGCATTTTTACTAACAACATTCGATTTCTAACCCAAAATTAACGGCTACTTAACAGTGGCAAATTGAGTGAAATGATTTTTTGTTCAATTGAATTTCTTGTTATACTTTTGCAGCGGCTTAAAAAAAGAGATGGGGACAGTGTCCCTTTTTTTATTCTTAATCAGTCGAATGATAAAAAAGGATCAAATCATAAAGCTTGCTGAGCAATTTCTTGCCGGGTCTGAGAACTACCTGATCGATGTGAAGGTTAGCTCTACTAACAAGATAATGGTTCTGATTGAAAACGATAACCACGTTTCGATTAGCGATTGCATAGCTTTAAGTAGGCAGATCGAACATTCTTTAGACCGGGAACAAGAAGATTTTGAATTGGAAGTTTCTTCTCCGGGGATAGATCAACCCTTCAGATCAATTCGACAGTTTAAAAAATACATGAGCCAAGATGTTGAAGTTAAACTTCGTGATGGTTTAAAGCACAAAGGGAAATTGAGCGCCGCCAACGAAACTCAGATTTCAATTATTGCCGATAAAGAGAAAAAGAGTAAAAACAATAAAAATCAACCATCGGATGTAAATCCTGAGATGACCTTTCAATTGAAAGATATTTTGGAAACACGACTGGTGATTAAACTATCATAATCAACTGCAGCTTAAAATGGAACACGCCGCACTGATCGAATCATTTGCAGAATTCAAGGAATTCAAAAACATTGACAGAGCTACCATGATGGGGATCTTGGAGGATGTTTTTCGCAACATGATTATCAAAAAGTATGGTTCGGATGAAAATTTCGATATTATCATCAACATCGACAAAGGGGATCTAGAAGTCTGGAGAAACCGTGAGATTGTTGATGATGGAGCTATTGAGGACCCGAACAAACAGATTGGATACACAGATGCCATCAAAATTGAACCCGATTTTGAAGTGGGTGAAGAGGTATCCGAAGAAGTTCATTTGAACGATTTTGGAAGAAGAGCCGTGTTGGCTTTCCGTCAAAATCTTGTAGCCAGAATTTCTGAGCTTGAAAAAGATTCTGTTTATCAGAAATACAAAAATCGAATCGGAGAAGTTGTTTCTGGTGAGATTTACCAAGTTTGGAAAAAAGAGGTTCTAATATTAGATGAAGAAGGTAACGAACTCATCATTCCAAAAACGGAACAAATACCAAGCGATTTCTACAAAAAAGGAGAAAACGCTCGTGCAGTAGTGCTCCGGGTTGAGATGAAAAACAACAATCCTCAAATCATCCTTTCTAGAACTTCACCTGCATTTCTTGAGAAACTTTTTGAACAAGAAGTTCCAGAGGTATTCGATGGATTAATTACAATCAAGAAAATCGTTCGTGAACCAGGCGTTAGAGCGAAGGTTGCTGTTGAGTCATATGATGACCGCATCGATCCAGTAGGAGCTTGCGTTGGTATGAAGGGTTCCAGAATTCACGGCATCGTTCGCGAATTGCGGAATGAAAACATCGATGTGATTAACTACACGAACAATAATACATTATATATAACACGTGCTTTAAGTCCTGCGAAAATCACATCGATCAAGTTGGATGAAGCAAATAAACGTGCTGAAGTATATCTGAAACCTGATCAGGTATCACTTGCTATCGGTAAAGGTGGATTGAACATCAAACTAGCAAGTCGATTATCAGGGTATGAAATAGATGTTTACCGCGATTCTGAAATTGACAGTGAAGATGTTGATTTGGATGAATTTGCAGATGAAATCGATAGCTGGATTCTTGACGAACTCAAGAATGTTGGTTGCGATACAGCGAAAAGTGTTCTCGAATTACCAGTGGATGACCTCGTGAAGCGGACTGATCTAGAGGAAGAAACAATCAAAGAAGTGATGCGAATCCTCAGAGCAGAATTTGAATAAGGAATGGGTTTAGGCCCGATAAACCAATAAATACCGGATGTCAGAAGCATCAACAGTAAAAAGATTAAGTAAAGTTGCTACCGAACTAAATGTCGGGGTGCAAACGGTTATTGATTTTCTTGTCGGCAAAGGTTTCGATGATGTTAGCCGCAACTCGAAAGTTACCGACGACCAATATGGCCTTTTAATCAAGGCCTATGGTGCGGAAAAAGATGCCAAGGAAGAATCAAAGAAAATCATCCAAACTCGCCTCAAAAGAGAAACTGTAGCGCTGGATGATAGTCAACCGGTAAATCACAGACACGATGATACAGACAATGAACCAGAAGAAGTTCTTGTCAAGAATCTAAATCCTGTAGCCGAAAGATTCAAACCAGAACCTCCTCCTGCACCAAAAAAAGAAACTACACCAGAACCTGCTCCAATTGAAGCACCTCCTGTAATTGAAGTTGTTCAAGAGCCAGTAATTGAAGCTGTTCCTGAGCCAATAATTGAGGTTGCTCCTGAGCCAGTTGTTGAAGTGATTCCGCAACCAACTGCTGAAATAGTTCCTGAAATTGAGCCACAGGTTGAAGACGAACCTTACAGAGCTGAAACTCAAGCACCAACAGGTCCTAAAGTTTTAGGCACCATTGATTTGAGTGCGCTCAACAAAGGAAAAGGTAAAAAGAAAGAAGAGCCTCAGCCTAAGACTGCTGAAAAAGCAAAACCGGCGCAACCAAAAGTTGAACCAGTTAAATTTCAAGAGCCTGTTGCAGCAAAAGTTGTTGAAACAATCGTAGAGCCTGTTAAGGAGAAAATTCCTGAAACTCCAGCGGCAGTTGAAAACCCAGTAACTCATGCAATTCCAACTGAATTAGATCCAACTGCAGAAGTAAAGGTTTCTGACGAACCATTCAGAATTGAACGAAAAAAACTCGAAGGCCCAACAATTCTAGGTAAAATAGAACTTGCTCCTCCACCAACAAAGAAACCTGTTGCTTCATCTTCCAACCCTGGTGTAGGAGGAAATCAAGCGGGTAAGAAAAAACGTAAACGGATTGAAAGTGGGCCAACGCCTGGAACCAACCCAAATGCAGGTCAGCCGCCGCAACAGCAGCAGCAACAACAAAGACCTGGAGGTGGTCAAGGAGGTGGAAATTACCAAGGTAATCGACCAAGACCAGCTGGTGGACAAGGAGGAAGACCTGCTCCTGCTCCAAAACCACAACTTACTGAAGAAGAAGTACAAAAACAGATTAAAGAAACACTTGCTCGATTAAGCCAAGGAAAGCAAAAATCAAAATCTGCCAAATACAGAAAACAAAAACGTGAAGATTTCCGTGCCGCTCAGGAAGAAGCTGAAATGGACAACATGGAAAAAATCATCAAGGTAACAGAATTCGTTACAGCTAACGAGTTGGCCAAGATGATGAATGTTCAGGTGAATGAGATTATTTCTACTTGTATGTCTCTCGGATTGTTTGTTTCAATCAATCAAAGATTAGATGCGGAAACACTTACAATTGTGGCCGATGAATTTGGTTACAAGGTAGAATTTGTAAGCGTTGAAGTTCAAGAAGCCATCAGAGAAGATGATGATACTGATGAGGAAATGTTCTCAAGACCGCCAATTGTAACGGTTATGGGTCACGTTGACCACGGTAAAACTTCTCTTCTCGATTACGTGAGGAAAGCCAATGTAATTGCTGGTGAAGCAGGTGGGATTACCCAACACATTGGAGCATACAATGTAATGATGGAGAACGGGAAGAAAATCACCTTCCTCGATACTCCTGGTCACGAAGCCTTTACTGCGATGCGTGCACGTGGAGCTCAGGTAACTGACGTTGCAATTATCGTGGTTGCTGCCGACGACAGTGTGATGCCTCAAACTATTGAAGCGATTAATCACGCCCAAGCGGCTCAAGTTCCAATTGTATTTGCAATCAATAAGATTGATAAACCAGGAGCTAATCCAGAAAAAATTCGTGAGCAACTCGCCCAAATGAATATTCTCGTTGAAGATTGGGGCGGGAAGTACCAAGTTCAGGAAATCTCTGCCAAACAAGGTAAGAATGTAGATTTACTTCTAGAAAAAGTTCTGCTTGAAGCCGAAATTCTTGATTTGAAAGCCAACCCGAACAAACGGGCAATGGGAACAATCATTGAATCTGAACTCGATAAAGGTCGCGGTTATGTGAGTACCTTATTGGTTACATCAGGTACGCTAAAAATTGGCGATGTAGTTCTTGCAGGACCTCACAGCGGACGTGTAAAAGCATTGTTTAACGAACGTGGAGCGCCAATCAAAGAGGCAGGTCCAGCGCAGGCTGCCCAAATGCTAGGTTTGAGTGGTGCACCTTCTTCAGGAGATAAGTTTAATGTAATGGCCGACGAACGAGAAGCTCGTGAGATTGCCAATAAACGTCAGCAACTTCAACGTGAACAAGGTATTCGTATGCACAAGCATATTACCTTAGATGAAATCGGTCGTCGTATTGCGATTGGAGACTTTAAAGAATTAAACATCATTGTAAAAGGTGATGTGGATGGTTCTGTTGAAGCCCTTTCAGATTCACTTTTGAAATTATCTACAGAAAAGATTCAAGTAAATATTATCCACAAGTCTGTTGGTCAAGTAACAGAAAGTGACGTACTACTTGCATCCGCTTCAAACGCAATTATTGTAGGATTCCAAGTTCGTCCATCTTCAAGTGCAAGAAAGCTTGCTGAAAATGAGGAGATTGACATGAGATTCTATTCAATCATTTACAATGCGATTGAAGAAATTAAATCTGCAATGGAAGGCCTTCTGGCTCCAGAATTCGAAGAAAAAATTACTTGTAATGTTGAAGTACGAGATGTATTTAAAATCACACGCATTGGAACAGTTGCTGGTTGTTACGTACTCGACGGTAAAATAAACCGTAATACCAAGATCAGATTGATTCGTGATGGTATTGTAGTTTATTCAGGCGATCTAGGATCTTTGAAACGATTCAAAGACGATGTGAAAGAAGTAGCAACTGGCTATGAATGTGGTTTGAACATTCACAACTTTAATGATATCAAAGTTGGAGATATCATTGAAGGTTATGAAAATGTTGAAATCAAAAGAAAGCTATAAGCTTAGTCGACTTTAATATTGTCTTTAACAATATAGGAGCCCGGATACTGATAGGATATTTTCTTCATTAGTTTCCGGGCTTCTGATTTAGAGCGAAAATCTCCGCAACGAACTTTAAAATTAGGTTGTTGATAGGTTAAATATCCAACTGCGTCAGGAAAACTTGATGAGAACTCTTGTAAGGCCTTTTCAGCTTTTTCTTTTGAATCGTTTCCGGCTCCAGTAAATATTTGAACACGAAAACCATCTATCCCTGGATTTCCATAATTACTCTTTTTATAGCGCTCTATCAATTCCTCCACTCCAGAATCATAGTGTATTGATAGTTTCCCTGGTTTTGAGATTGAATCAGTACCAATTGAAACAAGTTCCTGAGAAAATGACTGAGCTGCAAAAAGCATAAAAGGAGCCAAAAACAAAGATTTCATAATGGAGAATTAGAATAACAAAAGTACATCTGCATGATATATGACTTGCATTAAAATGTAAGGAAAAGTCACATCAATTATTTATTGTTCTGATAATGAAGCACTCCAAGTTTAATTAGCATTGAGTCAGGTAACTGTTTCGAAAAACATAGGAATAACAGAACACACGAACTTATTTAGAATTATTCCAAATTGCAATTCAACTAAAAAAAAGTCATAATGGAAAAGGTTAACGGTTAAATTTGCACACGTAAAAAAAGCGAAATAGGTTCTCAAACCTTCCTTTCTATGCATCGAATCAAAATCAGATTAATTTCTACAGTCGCCATACTGCTGGCGTTGTTTCTGCAGTCTTCCGCCTTACAGGCTCAAGACGCAGCCAAGCTTTTTAAAGCCAACTGTGCGTCATGTCACAAACCAACCGATCAGAAACTTATTGGTCCCGGGTTAAAAGGGATTAGAAGTCGCTGGCCAGAAGAGGCGAAATTGATCTCGTGGATCAAAAACTCAACTGCATTTTTGGCTACAGGTGATGCTTATGCCAACAAGCTGTTCGAAGAGTATGGCAAATCAGTGATGCCTGCCCAAAATCTAGCCGACGCGGACATAGTTGCCATTATTGATTGGGCAGACAAAGGTGGAGACGCTCCAGTTACTGCTACACCAGATGCAGCTGCAACTGAAACCAATGCAACAGGTGCGGAAACTTCTTCTGATACTTATGCCATCATATTATTAGGAGGAGGCATAATTCTACTTGTATTGGTTTCAGTATTGGGTTCTGTAAAAACCTCCCTTCAATCGTTAGTTGACGAGAGGAAAGGAATTGTTGTAGAACCTAAGCCAGTTAGAACACCAGTTGAAAACTTCAAACTTTGGGCCTCTGGAAATAAAAAACTTGTAGCCATTATTGGTTTAGTTTTGATAATCTGGGTTGGAAAGCAAGGCTGGGATGGTTTGATGGGTATTGGTGTTTACCAAGGATATGCTCCTGAGCAACCAATTAAATTCTCACATAAAATACACGCTGGTGAAAATCAAGTTGCGTGTGTTTATTGTCACAGTGGTGTTGAAAAATCAAAACATGCTAATATCCCATCAGCAAATGTTTGTATGAATTGCCATATGTATATCCAAGAAGGACCTACATATGGGAAAGAGGAAATTGGCAAAATTTACGCTGCTCTTGACTATAATCCAGAGACCCGTACTTACGGTAAAAATCAAAAGCCTATTCAATGGATTAGAGTTCACTCACTTCCTGACCATGCTTACTTCAATCACAGTCAACACGTTGCCGTAGGTAAAATTGAGTGTACTGAATGTCATGGACCGATCGACTCTATGGAAGTTGTTCAACAATACTCTCCACTAACAATGGGATGGTGTATAGACTGTCATAGAAAAACTGAAGTTGATTACAAAGACAACAAGTATTACGAAGAACTACACAAGAAATTTGTTAATGATCCTTCATACAAAAAAGGAGACAAATTCACTATTGGTTCTATCGGCGGACTGGAATGCTCTAAGTGTCATTACTGATCCATATTTTTTCAAACCGGACTTACATCAAGTATGAGCAATACTAAAAAATACTGGAAAGGGATTGAAGAACTTCAGGAAACACCTGAGTTTTTGAACCACAAGCAAAATGAATTTGCTGAGGAACTTCCTGTAGACAAATTTTTAGGAGATGACAAACTGGTTAACACGAACACCAATCGTCGTGATTTCCTAAAAGTTTTAGGCTTCAGCGTAACTGCTGCATCTTTGGCAGCATGTGAAACACCTGTTAGAAAAGCTATTCCTTACCTAAACAAACCAGAGGAAATTACTCCAGGAGTTGCTAATTACTATGCCTCATCTTATTGGGATGGACAAGATTTTGCCAGCGTAGTTGTAAAAACTCGCGAAGCACGTCCAATTAAAGTTGATGGCAACGAACTTTGCAGCATCACTAGTGGTGGATCAACAGCACGTGTTCAAGCATCTGTTCTATCATTATACGATTCTAATCGTTTGCGTAAACCGCAAATGAATGGTAAAGAGGCAGAATGGTCAACTGTTGACAAAGAGGTTAAGTCGAAACTAGAAGCTACAGCTCAAAGGGGTGGAAATATCCGTATTTTAACTTCTACAATCATCAGCCCTTCAATTAAAGCTGCAGTTGCAGAATTTACTATAGCCTATCCAACAACACAAGTTGTTACTTATGATGCAGTTTCTTTAAAAGCGATCGCCGATGCACATCTAGCTACTCATGGTAAAGCAATGATTCCTACTTATCAGTTCGATAAAGCTGATTTTATATTAGGAATTGGTTGCGATTTCCTAACCAATTGGTTGTCGCCAGTTGAGTATGCTCGCCAATATGCATCGAAAAGAAAATTGAGCAAAGACAAAAAAGAAATGTCTCGTCACGTTCAGATTGAGTCATTGCTATCTCTTACTGGCTCCAATGCTGACAAGCGTGTTGCATTGAAACCGTCTCAACTTGGTCTTGCTGCAATCTCTATTTACAACAAATTAACTGGAAGTTCTATTTCTACTGCAGCGACCGATAAGGATAACGCTATTTCTGAAGTTGCTAAAGAACTTGCTTCATACAAAGGAAAAGCACTTGTGGTTTGCGGTATCAATGATCCAGCAATTCAACAAGTAGTAAATGCTATCAACACATATCTTGGCGCATACGGTAATACCATCAATACTGATGTGATCGATTACACGCGTCAAGGAAATGATGCCGCTGTTGCAAATCTCGTTTCTGAAATGAATGCAGGATCTGTTGACGCTTTAATCATCCATGGAACAAATCCTGTTTACAGCCTTGCCAATGGAGATGCATTTAAAACAGCATTAAGCAAAGTAGATCTAAGTATTTCACTTTCTGATGTAGCTGATGAAACTGCTTCTGCATGTAAAATCATCGCACCTAATAGCCACTTCCTTGAAAGTTGGTCAGATGCAAATCCTAGAACAGGTCATTACACTCTAGGGCAACCTGTTATCAACCCACTAGGTTCTACAAGAGAAGCTCTAGTAAGCTTATTGAATTGGGCTGGTAATACTACCAATGCACGCGATTATATTGCAAAATATTGGGAAGTAATGCTTTATGCTACTTCAGCAGAAATTGCAGGTTTTTCAACATTCTGGAATAAAACGCTCAATGCTGGCTTACTTGTAAAGTCAACTGAAATAGTTACTAACTCAGTTCCTACAGTACCACCTGCGCCTTCATCTACTCCAGCTATTTCAGATATTAAACCTGTTGCTGATTTATTTGCAGCTGGTTCATCAATCGTTTCTTCTGCGAAATCAGCTAAGGGCATTGAAGTAGTTATTTATGAAAAAACAGGTCTAGGTTGGGGTGGACAAGCAAACAATCCTTGGCTTCAAGAATTACCTGATCCTGTTACCAAAGTAACCTGGGACAACTACGTGTTGATGAACCCAGATGAAATGAGAGAAAAAGGTTTCAATGTTCTAATGGGACAAGAACAATTTTCTGATACAGTAGACGTAACAATTGGAACCAAAAAATTAAGCTTACCAGCCGTTGCTCAACCAGGACTTCCTAAAGGAGTTGTTGCTATTGCTGTAGGATACGGTCGCACAGCTGCAGGTAAAACTGCTAATGGTATTGGTGCTAATGCATTCTCATTGGTTGGAACATCTGGTGGATATTACCAATTCAATGTTTCAGGTGCATCTATTTCAGGTAGCACAGGTAAATACAATATTGCAGCTACGCAAACTCATCATACGATGATGGGTCGCCAGATTGTTAAAGAAACTACGCTCGAAGAGTATAAAAAAGATTCTAAAGCCGGCAATGAAGATCTTCTTCTTGCAACCAACTTGAAAAATGTAGGCAAAGATGGTAAGGCAAAACCACAAGAATTGGATTTGTGGCAAAACTTTGAGTATAAGAACCATTTCTGGAATATGGCTATTGACTTAAACTCATGTATCGGATGCGGTTCATGTGTTGTAAGTTGTACAGCCGAAAATAATGTTCCTGTAGTTGGGAAAGATGAAGTTCGTAGAAGCCGAGAAATGCACTGGATGCGTATCGATAGATACTTCACCAGCAGCATGAATGAGGAGGTTGCTGAGAAAGATGGAGTTGGGGCTATAGATAAATTCCTGAAAATGGAAGTTCCTGCTACTGATGATTCTTTAGAGGTAGTGTTCCAGCCAGTAATGTGTCAGCATTGCAATCAAGCTCCATGTGAGACTGTTTGTCCAGTGCTTGCAACAACACACTCATTAGAAGGATTAAACCAAATGACGTATAACCGTTGTATTGGTACTCGCTACTGTGCAAACAACTGCCCTTACAAAGTTCGCCGCTTCAACTGGTTCCGTTACAATGAAAACGAAGCATTCGATTTCAATATGTACGACGATATGGGCAAAATGGTCCTTAATCCGGATGTTACTGTTCGTAGTCGAGGTGTAATGGAGAAATGTTCAATGTGCGTACAAAGAATTCAAGCTGGAAAACTTTCAGCAAAGAAGAAAAGCGAACGCCCAGCGGATGGTAGCATCAAAACAGCATGTCAGCAGGCTTGTCCAACAAACGCTATAACTTTCGGAGATTTCAATGATGCAAACTCAGCAGTGAGGAAAGCATGGAATGATGAAAGAAAGTATCAGTTGCTTGAAGAAGTTGGTACACAGCCATCTGTATACTATCTAACTAAAGTCAGAAATAAACCAGCAACAACAAAAGCTTAACTTAACAGCATTCGCGATAAGATATGTCACATCAATCTGCATCGGTTAGGGAACCGCTGATTTTAGGAGAAAAAACCTATCATCAGATTACGGAGGACATTGCTAAACCAATTGAAGGTAAAGCAAATAATCTCTTTAAAATTCTATTTACGATTTCAGCCTTATTAGCACTATGGGGCGTAGCTTGTTTCTCATACACCATTGGAACTGGTATTGGGGTCTGGGGTTTGAATAAAACAGTAGGCTGGGCTTGGGATATCACCAATTTCGTTTGGTGGGTAGGTATTGGTCACGCTGGTACATTGATCTCCGCGATTCTTCTACTTTTTCGTCAACGTTGGAGAATGTCGATCAATAGATCAGCAGAAGCGATGACAATTTTCGCAGTAATTTGTGCCGCATTGTTTCCTGTGATGCATATGGGCCGTGTTTGGTTGGCTTATTGGGTTCTTCCTCTTCCCAATCAATTCGGATCACTTTGGGTGAATTTTAACTCGCCGCTATTGTGGGACGTATTCGCAATCTCCACATATTTCACTGTTTCACTTGTGTTTTGGTATACTGGACTCATTCCAGATTTTGCTACAATCCGCGATCGTCAGGTGAAGCCTAAAATGAAGAGAATTTACAGTATACTTTCTTTTGGTTGGTCTGGTTCTGCAAAGCAATGGTCAAGATTTGAAGAAGTTTCATTGGTACTTGCAGGACTTTCTACACCTCTAGTATTGTCGGTGCATACAATCGTATCAATGGACTTTGCAACATCGGTAATTCCAGGATGGCACACTACTATTTTTCCACCATACTTCGTTGCTGGTGCTGTATTCTCTGGTTTCGCTATGGTGCTCACGCTTTTGATTATCATGCGTAAAGTGCTTCATTTAGAAGATTACATCACCATCGCTCACGTTGAGTCGATGAATAAAATCATCATCATCACTGGTTCAATTGTAGGTGTAGCTTACTTAACAGAGCTATTTGTTTCTTGGTATTCTGGAGTTGAATACGAGCAATATGCCTTCTTGAATAGAGCAACAGGACCATATTGGTGGTCTTACTGGTCAATGATGACATGTAACGTTATTACACCACAACTTTTCTGGTTTAAGAAAATCAGAAAGAGTTTGATGGCTACTTTCATTATTTCAATCTTCGTTAATATTGGAATGTGGTTCGAGCGATTTGTAATCATCGTAACTTCATTGCACCGCGATTATCTTCCATCTAGTTGGACGATGTTTCACCCAACTTTCATTGACATTGGAATCTTCTTAGGAACAATCGGCATATTTTTCACATTGTTCTTACTGTTTTCAAGAACGTTCCCGGTAATTGCCTTGAACGAATTGAAGACAATTCTAAAATCTACAAGTGAAAATCCTAAACCTCCGCACCACTAACAGGTCATGAGTAAACAAATTATCTACGGCGTTTTCGACGATGAAGAAGTCCTGATTAGCAGTGCTAAGGCATTGCGCGGGCAAGGAGTAAAGATCCGTGACGTTTTTTCACCGTTTCCTATCCACGGATTAGATCCAGTTATTGGTATCAAACCAACCAGATTATCCAACGCAGCCTTTTTTTACGGTATGTTTGGAACATCTATGGCTGTTTTGATGACTTGGTACATGATGATTCATGATTGGCCAATGAATGTAGGTGGAAAACCAAGTTTCACTTGGTTCGAAAATATGCCAGCATTTATACCAGTTACCTTTGAATTAACTGTTTTTTGTGCTGCACACGGCATGGTGCTAAGTTATTTGTTGGTAAATAAAATTTATCCGGGTAGAAAAGCGCACAACCCCGATCCACGATCAACTGATGACATGTTTATCATGGAGATACAAACAGTGGATAATAAAAAAGTTGCTGGAAGTGAGATTATCTCTGTTCTCCGCAATACTGGTGCAATCGAAATCAATCAAAAAGAACTGTAATAATCTGACTGATGAAAAAACTGAGTAAACTGATCCTTCCGGTATCTGCTCTTTTCGCAGGCGGATTGTTTCTCCAGTCCTGCACTTCGGATCCATTAAGTCCAGGTGTTGAATACATGCCAGACATGTACAGAGGACCTGCATACGAAGTATATGGAGAAAGTCCTTTTAGCGAAAATGGATCATCATTAAAACCTGTTGCAGGAACTGTTCCTAGATTTAATGATGAGACTTTACCTTATTACGAACCCTATCAATATCCTAATACAAATGAAGGATATGAGGCCGCTGGCTTAGGATTAACTAACCCTTATCCAGCTACAGAAGCAATTTTAGAAAAAGGTAAAGCTATTTACACCAATTTTTGTATTCATTGCCACGGGGAAAAAGGTGATGGAAATGGAATATTGGTTCAACGCGATAAATATGCAGGGGTTCCTTCATACTATAGCGAAGCACTTAAGACGCTTCCTGAAGGTAAAATGTACCATACTATTTATTTTGGCAAAAATATGATGGGTTCGCATGCTTCACAAATTAATTACGCTGAACGTTGGGCAGTTATCCAGTACGTTCAAAAATTACGCGCTGATGGTTTAGGAACTTCTGCTCCTGCTGACAGCACGTCGAAAATAAAAATAGATACCACTGCGGCAACTGCTTCAGTTAAAAAATAATTGACCTAAGGACGCTTCAACTGAGTCACAATGAATTACACATTCACCTCCAAAACCAAAAACATCTGCTTTATCCTAATGGGTATTGGGCTGTTAAGCCTTGCAGGAGGATTTATCGCAGATTCTCATCGCGCTTGGCCCACTTTACTTCATAATGCCTTTTTCTTTATGGCGATTGGATTAGGAGCGCTATTTTTCATGGCAATTCAATATGCAGCTGAGGCGGGCTGGTCGGCAGCAGTAAAGCGACCGATGGAAGCAATAGCTAGTTATCTTCCTTTTGGTGCAGCGATTTTTGGAATCGTTGTTATCATGTCGGCATTGCACATGAATCATATTTATCACTGGGCTGATCCTGCAGTTACAACAGAAGGTAGTCCAGAATATGATGAAATTATTGCAGGAAAGTCTGCGTTTTTGAATCCTATATTTTACATCATCCGCACAGTGGTTTACTTGGCTGGTTGGGTATTGTTTTACCGTGCATTCATGAAACGGTCAGAAATCGAACGCCTTTCCCTTGACGTAAGGGCTTGGAAAAAAAGCCAGAGTTTATCGGCGTATTTCTTGGTATTTTTTGCTGTTACTTCTTCCACTTCATCTTGGGATTGGATTATGTCGATCGATACCCACTGGTTTTCAACTTTGTTCGGATGGTATACATTTGCTGGATTTTTTGTTAGTGCATTAACAATCATTACTTTGCTAGTGCTACATTTAAAGAGCAAAGGTTTATTACCTGAAGTTAACGATAGTCATATCCACGACCTTGGTAAATTCATGTTTGCCTTCTCTGTGTTCTGGACCTACCTATGGTTCTCGCAATTCATGCTAATATGGTATTCTAACATTCCTGAAGAGGTTACCTATTACATGGATCGTTTTGAGAATTACAAGTTTCTATTTATTTTAAATTTGTTTCTGAACTTTTTCTTCCCTTTCCTTGTTTTAATGAAGCGTGCTTCTAAAAGGAACTACGCTTTATTGAAAGTGGTTGGAGTAATTATTTTAATCGGGCATTGGAGTGATAATTTTGTAATGATCACTCCTGGTGTTATGAAAGATCATTGGTATCTTGGGTGGGTTGAAATAGGCACAATGCTCGGATTTTTAGGTTTATTTGGATTTGTTATTCTAAGTAAACTTGCTAGCCGTCCAGTTGACAACCCAACACACATTTTCTACGAAGAAAGTGTACACCACCACATTTAATATTTCATCGTTACAAAAAAGAACAGCCTGATTATGACCTTTCTGATTCTTGCCGCTATTGTCTTATTTATTCTCGCGGGAATTCGCGTAATGTCTATTGCCGCTCTTTCTGCTGAGCTCAGAAACAATAGAAAAGATGATGTAATTACTGATGCAGAAAATAGAAGTCAAGGGAACATGTGGGTAATTTTCATGATTGCTTTCTTCGCATTTTGTGCCTGGCAATTGTATGCTTACGGGGATAAAATTCTACCTGAAGCGGCATCAGCTCATGGCCCTGCTATCGATAATTTATTTTACACAACTCTCGCTTTAATCACCGTTGTATTCATTTTAACACACATCGTTCTCGTTTATCAAGCTTATAAAAATGCTGGTAAAAATGGGAGAAGAGCGACATACTTCGCACACAGTAATAAACTCGAATTAATTTGGACTGTTATTCCAGCTGTTGTTCTTACTGGTTTAATTGCTTATGGTTTAACTGTTTGGAATGATGTTATTTATCCTGGAGACAAAAAGGCATCCGTAATTGAATTGTATTCCAAACAATTTGATTGGACTGCCCGCTACGCAGGAAAAGACAATAAACTTGGCCGTTCTGATTTCCGTACTATCGGTGAAGGCAATGACTTAGGTTTGATTGAAGACTCTAAATCTGATGATGATGTAATTGTTAAAGGTGAGTTTCACTTAGTTAAAGGTGAACCGGTGCAATTTAAATTCAGATCAAGAGATGTTATTCACAGTGCTTTTATGCCACACTTCAGAGCTCAAATGAACTGTGTTCCTGGTATGGAAACAATGTTTGAATTTATTCCAACAATTTCTACAAAAGAAATGCGTGAAAAATTGAACAATCCGAAATTCAATTACGTTTTGATGTGTAATAAAATTTGTGGAGCTGCTCATTATAATATGCAAATGGACATTATTGTGGAATCGAAGGAAGAACACAACAAGTGGTTAGCTGAGCAAAAGACTTGGTCTCAAACCAAGGCTGCTGCTACACAAACAGCTTCAGCAAATGAACAATTAAAAGATACTGCTACATCCGACAAATAATTGTCAGTATTAAAGAACCAAACCAGAAAAACGGAGGCCGATATGTCAGCAATGGATCCTAATAACACACATTCTGAACGCGAAGTTCAGATCTTGCATTCAGCGCATGATCATGCACATGGTCATGATCACGCACATGATCACGATGAAGAACATGAGCATCATGATACATTTATAACGAAGTACATTTTCACACAAGATCATAAAATGATTGCCAAGCAGTTTCTTTTAACTGCTGTATTAATGGGTGTTATAGCTATGTTGATGTCGGTTGTTTTCCGACTACAATTAGCATGGCCAGGTAAAAGCTTTCCAATCTTAGAGCCGATCCTTGGCAAGTGGGCTCCTGGCGGCGTTCTAGATCCTAACTTTTATCTAGCACTGGTTACTATCCACGGAACTATTATGGTATTCTTCGTACTTACCGGTGGTCTCTCTGGTACGTTTTCGAACCTACTCATTCCATTGCAGATTGGAGCACGCGACATGGCCTCTGGATTCTTGAACATGCTTTCGTTTTGGTTCTTTGCAGCATCTTCAATCATAATGCTTTTTTCAGTAACCATTGAATCTGGACCTGCATCGGGTGGATGGACAATTTATCCACCCCTAAGTGCACTTGAGCAAGCAATGCCAGGATCTGGTTTAGGTATGACTCTTTGGTTGGTTTCTATGTCTTTGTTTATTGTTTCTTCTTTATTAGGCTCATTAAACTACATTGTTACCATCATCAACTTAAGAACAAAAGGAATGTCGATGACTCGTTTGCCACTAACGATTTGGGCATTTCTTGTGACTGCTATGTTGGGTGTTCTATCATTTCCAGTTCTTTTCGCTGCAGTATTGTTATTAATCTTCGACCGTAGTTTTGGAACCAGTTTCTACCTTTCTGATATTTACATCGGAGGTCAAGCGTTGGAGCATAATGGCGGAAGTCCGATTTTGTATGAACACTTATTTTGGTTCCTAGGCCATCCAGAAGTATATATCGTATTACTTCCTGCTCTTGGTATCACGTCTGAAGTAATTGCTACCAATGCACGTAAGCCTATCTTCGGTTATCGCGCTATGATTGCTTCTATTCTAGGTATAGCATTTCTCTCCTTTATTGTTTGGGGACATCACATGTTTATTACTGGTATGAATCCATTTTTGGGTTCAGTGTTCGTATTCACAACACTACTTATCGCGATTCCATCAGCAGTAAAAGCTTTTAACTACATAACAACACTTTGGAAAGGTAATTTACAATTTACCCCAGCTATGCTCTTCGCCATCGGTCTTGTATCTTTCTTCATCACAGGTGGTGTAACTGGTTTGATTTTGGGAGATTCGGCGCTTGACATCAATCTACACGATACATATTTTGTAGTAGCCCACTTCCATCTTGTAATGGGATCGGCTGCTATCTTCGGAATGTTTGCAGGTGTGTATCATTGGTTCCCTAAAATGTTTGGGCGTCTTATGAATAAGAGATTAGGATTTGCTCATTTCTGGCTCACTTTTGCTGGAGCATATGGTGTGTTTTTCCCAATGCACTTCTTAGGTCTAGCTGGTGTACCACGACGCTATTACACCTTTACAGAATTCCCAATCTTTAATGATTTGGTAGACATCAACGTTCTTATAACTTGGTTTGCCATCATCTCTGCTGTTTCACAAATAATTTTCTTATTCAACTTCTTCTTTAGCATTTTCAAAGGACAGCGTTCATCTCAAAACCCTTGGAAATCTAATACACTTGAATGGACTACGCCTGTTGAACATATCCATGGTAACTGGCCAGGAGAAATTCCTGAGGTTCACCGTTGGGCTTATGATTACAGCAAACCTGATAGAGAGGAAGATTTTGTTTCACAAATTACTCCACTCACGGAAAAAGAAATAGCAGAAGGAGCTCATTAATCTTTTCTGTAATTCTTTTAAAAACGTCCCGATGACCTCGGGACGTTTTTATTTTTATCAAGTCGATTCTTGTGAATACATTTGTAGACCATGAACCCAAATCTGGATCCAGAAGATTCTAACCTAAGTCCAAAGGAGCGGGAGTTCGAAAAGGTCTTAAGGCCCGCAAGTTTTGAAGACTTTACAGGACAAAGCCAAGTGCTAGAAAATTTACGAATCTTTGTAGAGGCTGCAAGGATGCGAGAAGAAGCATTGGATCATGTGCTTCTTCACGGCCCTCCTGGATTAGGCAAAACAACGCTTGCAAATATTATAGCAAATGAACTTGGCGTAGGTTTTAAAGTTACCTCAGGCCCTGTTCTCGACAAACCAGGTGATTTAGCTGGCTTACTTACCAACCTTGAGCCTAATGATGTTTTATTTATAGATGAAATTCATCGTTTGAGTCCTGTTGTTGAGGAATACCTTTACTCTGCAATGGAAGATTATCGCATTGATATTTTGATCGAAAGTGGACCCAATGCAAGGGCTATTCAAATCAATTTAAATCCATTTACTCTCATTGGGGCAACAACAAGATCTGGACTTTTAACATCACCGTTAAGAGCACGATTTGGGATAAATGCTAGGTTGGCTTACTATGATGCAGCTTTGCTAACCAGAATTATTCGACGATCATCAAAGATTTTAAAAATGATCATCAAAGATGATGCAGCAAGAGAAATTGCTGGAAGAAGTCGTGGGACCCCAAGAATAGCAAATGCCCTTTTAAGACGTGTGCGCGACTTTGCGATGGTAAAAGGAGACGGATCAATTACCAAAGAAATAACACATATGGCACTCGATGCTCTTAATGTAGATCGCTACGGGCTCGATGAAATGGACAACAGAATTTTAACAACAATTATCCAAAAATTCAAAGGTGGTCCCGTTGGTGTAAATACAATTGCTACTGCTTGTGGCGAAGATCCTGAAACAATTGAAGAGGTATATGAGCCCTTTCTGATTCAAGAGGGATTTATTGTTAGAACTCCAAGAGGTAGAGAGGTTACTGAGCTTGCTTACAAACATTTGGGGTTGATCCGTCAAGGACGACAAGGTGGACTATTCGGCGATGTGTAGCCAAGTTATGATCATTTTAAGATGACATCCAAAGACTTAGTCGCTAAACAAAATACCGCTACAGTGAAGCGTATAGCAGGCGAATTGGGCTTTATGTACTGTGGCATTTCACAAGCCGATCAGCTTCAAGAAGAGGCAAGAAGATTAGAAACTTGGCTAAATCGTGGATTGCATGGAAAAATGCAGTACATGGAAAACCAATTTGACAAAAGAATTGATCCTAGGCTATTGGTCCCTGGAGCTAAATCAGTCGTTTCACTATTATTCAACTATCATAATCCAGAAAAACAAAAAGATCCAGAGGCTCCAAAAATATCAAGCTATGCTTATGGAACAGATTATCACTTTGTGATTAAAGACAAACTTTTCGACTTGAAATCAAGATTGGAGGCTGAGATTGGAGAGATCGATGGACGTGTTTTTGTTGATTCCGCCCCAGTTATGGACAAGGCCTGGGCTGTTAAATCTGGATTAGGTTGGATGGGGAAAAACACCAATCTAATTACCCGTGAAGCTGGTTCATGGTTCTTTATTGCTGAACTAATTGTAGATCTCCAGTTAGTCGATGATGGCCCTATCAAGGATTACTGTGGCAGTTGCACTAGATGTATTGATGCATGTCCGACTGATGCAATAACACCTTATCAGGTAGATGGAAGCAAATGCATTTCTTATTTTACAATTGAACTGAAAGAGGCATTACCCGAATCAATGAAAGGAAAATTCGATCATTGGATGTTTGGATGCGACATTTGTCAACAGGTTTGCCCATGGAACAGATTCGCAAAAATGCATGATGAACCTTCCTTCAAACCGATGGATGAGATGCTAAATATGACCAAAACAGATTGGATTGAATTAACCGACGATGTTTTTAAGAAGGTATTTCCGAAGTCGGCAGTAAACCGAACTGGGCTGCACGGGTTAAAGAGAAATATTGATTTCCTTAAAGACTAGAATCCGTCTGCCAACGACTAGTTTTTATTTCAAATCCCGCTAAATCTAGCACGCGATCAACTACTGTTGCAGCAAGTTCTTTAAAGTCGGTTGGCCTACTATAAAACGATGGACTAGCCGGACAGATAATCCCACCAGCTTCTGTTATTGTTGCCATGTTTCGAATATGAATAAGGCTATAAGGCGTATCGCGAAGCACACAGATGAGCTTTCTTCTTTCCTTCAGAATCACATCAGCAGATCTTGTAATAAGATCATCGGAGAGTCCTGTAGATATACGACCGAGCGTCCCCATAGAACAAGGGCAAATGATCATTGTATCGAATCCAGCTGAGCCAGATGCAAATGGAGCAAAGAAATCATCCTTTCCCCAAATCTTCCATGGGAGATTTTCGTAATCCTTATTTTGAAGTTCGTATTCCCAAACATCACGCGCGTTTGAGGATAGTACCAAACCTACCTGATCAATTTGATCTTGAATCGACAGTAATTTTTCTATCAACACTTGAGCATATACCGAACCTGAAGCACCTGTTATTCCAACTACTACCTTCTTCTTTCTCATATCAAAACTTATAGAGCAACCTTCCCATTACACAGTTAGAATACTGACCACGATTTAGAAAGGTTATAACCTTATTAGGAAAATCCCTTACTGGAAAAATACTATTGATGGATCGGACATTAAATGCCCATTTTTCATCTATCAACCAGTTAATCCCAGCATTAAAAGAAATGTCGGAACGTTTAAATTGTTCTTGAGGAGCATAATTTCCTATGAGTTCACCATTTTCATCAGCTTCATAAACACCAACAAGGGCTCCATATGACAATCCAGTTTCAAGGCTAAAATGCTTGTTGATTCGGTATTGGAAAATAAGAGGAACTTCAACATAATGAAGTCTAAGTCGGTAGAATTGAAAATTAAAATCAGTAGGCTTAGGATTTTTTTTGCTCCCTTTCGGCAAATACTCCATTTCCATAACCAACTTAGCGCGATCTCCAATTGACCGAGAAACCCAAAAACCAGCAATCACGCCGGGTTGATTGTAGCCAGCAAAATTGTCGCCTGTTACTTGACTTGTATTAAGGCCTAAAATTGCACCTGCATCAAACTTTTGCGCATATGTAACAATCTGAACCACAAAGAAAAACCCGGAAACCAAAAGGAACCGGGCTGAAAAATATCTCATAGAAAAGGTCATTCTATTAAATGTACTTCTTCTGCCTGTAAGACTTCCTTAGTTGAAGCCTTGTAAACGACCGCAACTAAATGAATACGCTCAGCAACCCATTCAGACGGTAAAGAGTAATTGAATTGGCTATTGAATTCTTGTCCGGCGTTAAAGAAACTGCCAACAGTAAGAGGACTTCCCCAAGTACCAATAACACTTCCTCTAAATACATGGCGATGCACATATTCTAGAATATACTGATCAGGTGAAGGCAATGAATAATCAGCTTGTGGTTTAACAATGCTATCTTCGGTAATGTAAATGGCTAGTTGTAACGAATCTGTTATGTCCAATAAGATTTTCGTGTTCACGTCAATGCTAATGGCTCTAGAAGCATAGTTGTATGCAGGTTCTATCGTAATCCAAGCATCTGCAGGAGTATTGATAACCTCATTCACCTTTGAGCCCCAAGCAGTAAAATTTACAATTGGATTTGAGTCGTAATATTTTCTGTTGATCAAACCATTAGGGAGACCAGCATTCGAATTACCAAAATACTGATCTAGTTCTGTTCCAGACAGAGTTCTGAAATCGTAAATAAACAAACCACCTGCATTGGGCTCTGCAAAAAAGCCAGCATGAACGCCCATAGCTACTATTTTTTCACCGTATTGACCTTCTAATTGCTTTAAAGCTTCCGCAGCTTCAGGGCAATTACCACATTTATGCCCTGTGTAATCTTCTACGAGCACTTTCCTGAAATAACCAGTGTTCGTAGTATCATTTGTTCCTCCACCATTGGCATAAGGACCTTCGATTTTATCGCAACCTGCAAAAATTGAGGCAATTAAAAGTATTCCTAGAATTGCTTTTGTTTTCATCTTTTTCGAAATACTAAGTTAAACTTTTAAAAGCTACTAAGGATGGAGATTGTTAATCCATTTGATGCTGGAACATTTCTGCAAACGCCTCCAACACAAAATATACCTGCGCGTTGACGACCGTAACCAATCATAATTCTATTGCCTTTCTTCATGTATCCAACATTACCGGTTAAATAATGTAGACGAAGATCTTCAGATTTATTTCCGAAATTATATTGGTCAACTACCGCTACAAACCAGTTTGGCGAATATGTATATTCAATTAAGCCCATAGCCCAAGATCCTCCATCTTGTTCAGTAAGAAGCGATTGAGCTTCTACCCGAATGGTATTTTTATCATTGATTTTATAAGCAACATCCAATACTGCCATAGGTGCGTAAATGGTTCCAAATCCCTTTAACCCTTGAACAACATCTTTATTGTATACCCAATACAAAAGCATCAATGTTGATTTCCAAGATTTATTAAATTTCTTATGTATCTCTAGATGATAATCACGGAAGTAAACTTCTTTTCCTACCTTAAAAAATTCTGATTCGTAGCCGAGTGTATCGTTGGCAGCGATGGTTTTATCAAGACCATTTGTACCTGAAGCATTAACGGTTATTTCTGTTCCATACTTTCCTCCTAACAAACTCCCTTTTTTAATTCGCCAGGATAACTCAACTTGATACCCAATTTCACCATTCGGCTGGGTCGCATAAGGATAGATGGTGGCTGGAAGATTATAGGTGTGTTGACGAGTTGCTGCAGGTAAAAAGTTGATATTATATGCATTTCCTGCAGCAGATCGATCGGAACGGAAGTCGAAATTATCAAGTCTTTTAGCTGAGACAAGCAAACCAAAGCCTTTGGTTGAATATGTTGCCGATAGATTTAGAGCTTGCCCTGGGCGATAGATTAACTTGTTGCTCGCTGATGGATCATTGATTTTATAACCATATTCGGCAGCGATATTGAATTTACCTCTGATGATGTTCAAACGACCTCCAAAAGCTGCAACATTCTCTGGCAAATTGTAGATAGGATCCTGATCGTCTTGAAATCTACTTAATGCACTTGCACCAAAGACCACTCGCGTTTTAAAATCTTTTCCTGCGAAGAATGCATCGTTTATGTTTAACTCGATATCTCCACCTCTTAATATGCCTGGGCTCAAAGAAAAGAATGCCCTTTGACGAGCTACCAAAGCTTTTACAATTAAACCTGGAATTGGTTCGTACTTAACACGTGCCCCATCCAATACATTATCGAATCCTAGACCTCTTTCTTCATATGCTCGAAGAATTAATCCTCCACCAAATTGCTCATAGAAATTACCTACTGTAGCCTCAAGTTTGTCGTTTGAATAAGTTGCAAATCGAAACGGAATCCCTGACCCTTTGTACCTAGAATCGAAACCTTGCATTACATTCAAATAATTCTCATAGCGAATGCCTGCAGAAAAGTTCCCTTTGGTATACCAAAGATTCATAAAACCATTTGAAAGGATTTTTTCAGGAACTAAAGGAGCTCCAATTAAAGTGTCAACATTATAATACTGAGCATCTAACTGGAAATTTCCGTGCAATTCAGCTTGGTCGGTAAGAATATTTTGAGCCGCAAAATTAGAAGGGAAAGCTGCAAAGAAAACTAATGCAATAAGCAGATTTAACAACGATTTCATAGGCTATTCAGCAATAGTCTTTCCTTCTGAAAGTTGTTTCACCAATTCAAAAAGTTTTAGTTCATCGCCTTCAGTGTAACTGTTGTGTTGCCAAACAATTTGTTTGTCGGCGTTAAGTAAAAACGTGTGTGGAATAAGATTGATATTTAATGCTCTCTTGAGATCAGAATTTGGATCAAGGTAAACCTCGTAATCCCAACCTTTGCCATTCACGAAAGGAGCTACCTTGGTCATATTTCTCGCGTCGTCGATAGAAATAGCAATAATTTTAACCCCTGTTTTTTCTTTCCACTCATCGTAAAGCTCCGACATATTGGTGAGTTCATTCACACAAGGCTTGCACCAGGTTGCCCAAAAGGAAACAATAATAGGCTTTCCATCATTTTGAAAATCACTTGTAGAAATTGTTCGACCGTCGAGGGTTTTTAGCTGAGTGATCGGGAATTCTCTGCCTTTTTCCTTTGCTTGGCCAGAACTCAATGTTGGAATCAACAAAAGTAATGCGATGATGTATTTCATGTTTTTCGAATAGGAGCTGGTAAAACTAAAAAAACCGGGATAAAGATCCCGGTTTTTATTATTAAAATTCAAGCCTCTAGAGCACTATGAATGAAAAGGCCTAAAAATTATTACTTAGCAACTGTGAATTTTCTGAAAGATTCAGCAGTATCAGAGCTTACACGGATAGTGTAAACACCTGAAGCCAAACTAGAAACACCCAAAGACATTGTAGTTACACCTGTTCCAACATTGTTAAATTGTTCGAATTTAACACGCTGACCAAGGATGTCGATCACCTCAACATTAACCACTTCTGGCTTTTCAAGGCTGATTTCTACATTGATAAAGTTAGAAGTTGGATTAGGGAATACATTCAAAGAAGTGAATTCATTCAAATCGTTGATAGAAGATGTTTCATCTGTTCTCAAAGCATTTTCTGTTTCATCACCAAAGTTGAAAGTAGCATCTTGTTCTTGAACGATAATTCCACCACCTGAATTTAGAATTGTATAACCAAAAGGAGCAGCTGTTGTTACACCACCTGTGTAGCCCATACCGTCGCCGAAGCTATCAAACATTTTGAAAGAATAGCACTTGTTTGTAGCAAGTGTAACTTGGTGTGTTTTAGTTGTAATCGCATCGGCGCCACCACCACCAAATTGATCAGCAGTTCCAGCAACATAAGCTTGAGAAGTTACAAGTGTTCCATTGTCTTCACGGATTTCCCAGCTAGTTTCTCCAGGGTAGTAATCTGTTCTGATTTCAACAGTGATGTTCAAAGAAGCAAAACCAGCTAAACCAACTTCAACTTCTTTTGCATCATTAGATGTATTTTGATCTGTACTTCCGTTTGGATTTGAAGTCGTGATATTCAAAATATTGCTCGCATCTGGAGTAAAGTTGATTGAACCAAGACTAACAACAGCAGTTTCGTAGAAAGCAAGATTACCAGTCCATGGAATTGAACCAGTTGTACCGTTGATCTCGTAACCTACATTCAAAGAAGTAAGCGCTGCAGATCCGTAGTTCTGAATGGTAACTGATGGAGTAATAGCACCCACGCAGCTAAATCCATCAACACCGGTAATGTTAGCAGCAACAGCATCTGTATTGAATGCTGGAGTTACAGGAAGACCTTGAGCAAGTTTAGCTTGCATAACTTCTTTGTTTGCATCGTTCTGGATGAAAGCAACAACAGCTACTTCATTAATGTCGTAGATGTTCGCAAGATCCCAAGTTTGGGTTGTAGTGAAAGTTTCACCAGCAGCATATGAACCTGCCATAGCTACACCATCAGCATTAGGAAGGAATTTCTTCATAACACTGTAAAAATCTGTCTCACCGTTCGAACCTGGAGCTGTAGCAAACGAAATTTGCTTTTCTACAACAGCAATTCTAAGTTTGAAAGTACCAGAAGCAGCTTGCGTACAAGTTGTTGTAGCAGTTACGGTAATCGTTTCTGGAGTAAGCGAGTAAGTAAGATCAATATCGAAAGATGCAGGAACTGAATAACGAGTATCAATCAAAGCTTGAGTAAAGCCAGCAGGAGCTCCATCATAAGGATTTCCACCAAAAGTTGGAATAGTACCATCGATCATTGCGGTTGGAACACCGTTCTGAGCGTAGTAAGTATCGAAACGTCCGTTAGCTTCGGTTGGGTTGTGATCATGCATTGGATCATAACCTGGGAAGTACCACTGATATTTCAATGGAACAACTTTAGCAGTGTTCGCATCCAAAAGCGTTTTGAATGCAGGATTCTGAGCAGCGCAAGGACCGCAAGAAGCATTTGAACCTTCTTCGATCAGCACCATTCGCTGTGATTGCGAAAATGCTGAGAATCCGATACAAAGCGAAAGTAAAGATGTAATGATTCTTTTCATGTAAACTTTTTTTGAAGAATTCTGATTGTGTGATGTTAGCTCACAAATATAACATTTTTATGTTTCGACCGTAAAACGGAAAATTTTCAAAAAATCATTTTTGGCGTGTTATCTATTCATGAAATTACCTTTTTCACAAAACTTATATTACATATGTATCGGATATAGAAATTATCCCTTTCCCAATAAAATGACTATTTTAAAACTATCCTAATTTATTCTCACCGACAAACCCGATAAAACGTTCTCTTCAACCAATAGAAGCTTTGTTTATATTTGTGTCAAAGTTTACCCCATGAAAAATCGTTTACTCGCATTAGTATTTGTTATCGGCGCCTTCACTTCAGCATATAGCCAAAGCCTTCAAATAGAAAACGCCTATGGCAATTATTACGATCCTCTCCAGGATGCATTAGCAATTAGATGCGACATCAGAAACATTGGAAGCTCTGCTGAAGACATTCTTGTTAAAAGTTCTGTTCAATATGTACCTAGCGGTTCGATTAACTTTCTTTGCTGGGCACAATGTTATGGTCCGGCGATTACGCTTGCTCCGGCTCCTCTTACTGCCGATCCCAATGGCGTAATCGACCAATTCCATGGATATTACAGAAACAATGGTGCTCAAGAAGAAGCTACAATTCAATACATTTTCTTCTTAGAAAACAATCCGAACGACTCAATTGTACTGAATGCAGTTTTCAATCCTGCTACTGTAGGAATCGATAACGCCAAGGCCCCTGCTCTTTTCAGCGCATCACCAAATCCGGCGAATGACCAATTCAAAATCACTTATGCGAATTTGTTCGACTCAAACAATGCGATTCTAGAAGTATACAATATGCTGGGCAGCAAAGTTTACAACACAAGTCTGAACGCAACTAGCGGTCAAGTTGAAATTCCTTCAAACAATTTCAAATCAGGTTTGTATCTATATACAATCCGTCAAAACGGGAAGTCGACTTTCACAGGTAAGATTGTGGTGAAGCACTAATTCTAAAAATCTTTTATTTGAGGCCGGTTCTTCCGGCCTTTTTTATGTTGCAAACAAAATGGATATAACGCCCGGACATTGGATTTTCGCATTCCTATTCCTCATCAGTTTTATCGCGATACTTTCTTGGTCGTTTTTGAAAGACAAAAAAGTAAACAAACCTCAATTTGGCAATGTTGGACTTATCGCGCTTATCATTGGAGGATCGATCATCATGTTGATCATCATCAAATTTGCCTTAAGAAACATCAATCATTAATTCTGGGTATAGCATTGCTAGCAATTCGCTGATCATCATGGCTGTTGCTCCCCAAATTACAGATACACCTAAATCGAAAGCAGGAACTTCCATTTTTTGATTTCTCCCAGTTTTAACTTCAACAGTTTTCACATTCGACCTGTCGGCCAGATAATGAAATGGCACTTCAAGCACCTCACTCACTTCACGAGGATCAGGCACAAATGGGATTGATCTTGAAAGCTTAGCAACCACGGGCTGAACGCGCATTCTGCTTACTGGAATTGTAAGTGGAGAAAGTCTTCCTACAATTTCTATTTCCTGCGGATGAATTCCCAATTCCTCCCCTGCTTCCCTGATAGCCACTTGCTCTGGGTGGACTTCTCCTTTTTCAAATTTCCCTCCGGGGAAACTTACCTGAGCACTGTGAACACCCTCGTAAGTGCTTCTTAAGGTTAACACTAGATGCCATCCATTTTCTCGTTGGATGAATGGAACTAACACAGCCGACTCCCTGTAACCTTCGAAAATTGAATCCTCCAAAGGAATCTTAGTTCTTCCAAGCGGAGCCATTTGCCATTGTGCTTTAGCTCCGGGAAGCGGATTCTTTAATCGTTCAACTATTTCTTCCCATGTTTGCATAATGTCCTTTTCTTTCCGTTTCAACTGGGTAAATTTACAACTTCATCACACCTTTCAATGGTTTAAAACATTACCATAAAATGATTCATAAGTAAATTAACTGCGAATGGAATGAAGAAAATTGAATGTATATTTGACCTCCGATGAAGTTTGCGAATCCGGTATTTTTTTGGGCCCTGTTTACCTTGGCCATTCCCATTATCATTCACTTATTTCATTTCCGTAGATTTAGAACGGTTTACTTTACCAATGTGCGGTTTTTAAAAGCCTTGCAGGAAGAAACCCAAAGCAGATCTAAACTCAAACACCTTCTCGTTTTAATTGCACGCTGTCTTGCACTTGCAGCGCTTGTGTTCGCCTTTGCGCAACCATTTATTCCAGCTGATCGAAAATCAACCGGTTCGAATCGAGTGATCAGCGTTTACATTGATAATTCATTTTCGATGGATTCTCGTGGCGAAAGTTCCAGTCTCATTGAGTTGGCAAAAAAACACGCTGAAGAAATCGTTTCATCATACAAAGCCACCGACCGCTTCAACCTTATTACCAACGAATTCGAAGGGAAGCACCAACGCTTAGTTACCAAGGATCAATTCATCGAATTGCTCGAAGAAATCAATGCAAGTCCGGCAACCAGAAAACTACCGGAAGTCATTAACCGACAAAAAGACATCCTTCAACAAAGCCAAACAAGTCAACCAATTATTTACTTGATTAGCGACTTCCAGAAAAATACGTTCGATCTGAAAACGCTAAAACCGGATACGAGCATTTCCTTAAATTGTGTGCACATCAAACCTCAATTGGCAGATAATTTATCAATCGATTCAGCGTGGTTTGAGTCTCCTTATCGGGAGAATGGCAAATCAGACCTTGTTCAACTTAGGTTGAAAAATTTCTCACTTAAGAAAGTTGACAATCTACCAGTTAAATTAACGGTTGATGGAGCTCAGCGCGGCCTCGGCTCTTTTTCGGTTGGATCTGATTCTGTGATGAACAGTTCTATCTCATTCACTGCCAATGGAGCAGGCTACCATAGTGGTTCATTAAAAATCACAGATTATCCCATCATTTTTGATGATGAATTTTTCTTTAGCTATCGAATTCCTGAGAAGATCAACATTCTGGCAATCCATGGAAATGGTGAAAGCGAGTATTTGAATCGACTTTTTCAAAATAAAATTGCCTACGAATTCCAGAATACATCCGACCTTCAGGTTGATTATGCTGGCTTCGCAGGCAAGCATTTGATTATTCTCAACAGCCTAAAAACAGTTTCTTCAGGATTAATTCAAGAGCTTAAAAAATTCACACAACAAGGTGGAAGTGTTTTGATTTTCCCATCGCTTCAAAGTGATGTTGCCAGTTTTAAGATGTTGAGCACAGAATTAAAAGCTGGCGAATATCAAGCAGCTCAGCAGATTCCTCAGAAAGTCTCTAAATTAAATGATGCGCATAGAATTTATGATGATGTTTTTGAGAAAAAGCCCGATGGAATAGATTTGCCATCAGTTAAAAACTACCTAACCTTCAAGCCTGCGAGGGATTCTAGACAGGAAGAAATCATGCGCTTGCAAAATGGAGATTTGTTTTTGGCTGATTACGATTCCTGGAAAGGGCACACCTATTTGTGCGCAGTTCCTTTAGACGAATCGGCAGGAAACTTCCAGCTGCACGCACTTTTCATTCCAACAGTTTACAAAATTGCACTTTATTCAGTGCCCCAAACTCGCCTTTTCTACACAATTGGCCAAGATGAAGCAATAGAAATTCAAGGCCTTCGATTAAAAGGCGATCAACCGCTAAAAATAAGTGCGGGTGATGATTCGTTTGAAATTATTCCTGAACAACAAGCCGAAGAAGGTAAAATCAGATTGTTTGTTCATGACCAGATATTAAAGTCGGGGATATACAAAGTAAAACAAGCCGACAGCACGCTTGCAGTTTTAGCCTTTAATTACAACCGGACTGAGTCGCCCAATAATTTTGAATCTGCCGATCAACTAAAAGAAATGCTCGAATCAGCTGGCTGGAACAATTCTGCGGTACTCGATGGCAGTGCGAAGGAACTTCGACAAGCTGTAATGCAACTCGACGAAGGACAACCACTTTGGAAAATATTCATCATTCTGACTTTGCTCTTCCTTTTGATTGAAGTACTACTGATCCGATTTCTCAAGTCATGACAAACAAAACTGTTCTGATTAAAAATATTTTGGTAATAGATCCTCGAAGCAGCTTTAATCGGCACAGGATCGACCTTGGCATTGTTGCAGGAAAAATTTCAATTAACATTCCAATGGATGCTGACCAAGAAGTTGATGGGAGCAACCTAGCAGTATCGCCGGGACTTTTCGACTTTCAAGTTTCGGGAGGAGAACCTGGTTACGAAGAGAAAGAAACCATTTCAACACTTGCAGGTGCGGCTTTAAACGGAGGTGTTACTGGACTTCAGTTAATGCCCAATCTGGTTCCAACAACCGACAATCGAGGCACTGTTGAATATCTGAAAAGCCTTGCATCACGAACTGCTGTAAACATGATTCCAGCAGGAGCGCTTTCGGTAAATTTAGAAGGAAAAGATATGGCCGAATTGGCCGGTATGTTTACAGGTGGAGCACGAGCATTTACAGACGATAAAAAGCCCATTAAAAATCCTGTGCTTTTGCACCTAGCCTTGCAATACGCAAAAATTTCTGGAGGACTGATTCTCACACATGCTGAAGAAACAGGATTGCGATTAGGTGGAAAAATAAATGAAGGTTTAATGAGCGTTCAACTTGGAATGATTGGCGCTCCATCAATTAGCGAGGAGATCGGCTTGATGCGTAATTTAACACTTGCAGAATACCACCAAGCTGAAATTCACATTCTTGGGGTTAGTTCAGAAAGATCGGTTTCACTGATCCGCGAAGCCAAAGCTAAAGGGATCAAGGTAACGTGCAGTGTTTACGCTCATCAATTGTATTTTAACGATGAAGCTTTGGAAGGATTTGATTCTAACTTAAAAGTGTGGCCTCCATTGCGAAGCGAAAAAGACAGACTAGCTCTTATTGCGGGTGTTCAAGACGGAACAATCGACGTGATTTCATCCGATCACAGGCCAGAAAACATAGAAAATAAAGCGGTAGAATTTGGATTTGCAAGCGATGGTATTTCAGGAATTGAAACCTTGTTTAGTGCCGCGAGAACAGCCTTACCCAAAGAATCTGATCTAGAAATTTTGATCAATCGAATGGCTATTCTGCCTCGAGATTTATTGGGAGTTCAAGTGCCCGTGATTGAACATCAGGAAACGGCAGAATTGTTCTTTTACAATCCCGACGAAGAATTTACGTTCACCAAGGAGCAACTCCGATCTAAATCGAAAAACAGCCCGTTTATTGGGAAGACCTTGAAAGGCAAGATTTACGGCGTTTCTACCAATTCAGGATGTGCCATTTCAGTTATTTAATTTTATTCCTGATTTTATTTGCATCGAGCGCTTTTGGGCAATCGGAGTTGATGGTAAAATCGAAACAGATGCTTTACGATTCTTCGGAACAAGTTCGTAATGAAGCGCAGATTCGTGTTGGATTGACAATTGATTCCTTACTATCGTTGCCTTTGGGTTGGGGATATCCATTCGATACGATCCGTTATATTTCTGCACTTCGAGCTCCAGATGAATCATTTCGGCTTATCACGTGGAATGTGCCACAGGAAGATGGAACGTACCTTTTTTATGGAAGGATCCGCTTGAAAAACGATGGAAAAGCAGCGGGGAAAACCATTGTTCTCCAAGATGCATCGGCAAAAATTACCAAGGCTGGAACAAAACAAACCGGACCAGACGAGTGGTTTGGAGCGTTGTATTATCAGATTGTTCGAACGAAGCACAAGAAATCGGTTTACTACACCTTGCTTGGTTGGGATGGAAACACAGCATTTAGCAACAAAAAACTATTGGATGTTTTGGTATTTCAGCCCAAAGGTGCAGTGAAATTTGGGGCTCCCATTTTTGATGATACCAAAAGAATTCGACACAGGATGTTTTTTGAGCATGCCGAGCGGGCTGTGATGTCGTTGCGCTATCAAGAGAAATCGGGATTGATCATTTTCGACCATTTGGCACCCTCACAACCAAGTCTAGAAGGTCAGTATGAATTTTATGCGCCAGATTTCACAACAGACGCCTTCAAGTTCGAGAAAGGAAAATGGGTATACATCAAGAATTATGAAGCCAGGAATGAAGATGAGGCTCAACCGACCAATCGCAAAAAACCGGAAAAAGGACTCAGGCCTGACAAATAAATTCTAAGTCAATCGCTAGGTTGAATTTACACGTGGGCAGCAGCAGCTTCTAATAGTTGCTTTCTGTTCAACTCGGCATAAACGCCATCCTTTGCAATCAATTCTTGGTGGGTTCCTTGTTCGATAATTGAACCATGATCGAGTACAATGATTTGATCACATTGCTTAACAGTAGAAATTCTGTGAGCGATAATTACTGAGGTTCTGCCCTTCATAATTCTACGCAAATTAGTCAGCACTTCTTCTTCTGTTGCAGTATCAACTGCGCTAAGGCAATCGTCGAAAATGAGAATTTCAGGCTTTCGAATAATTGCTCGAGCAATCGAAATTCTTTGCTTTTGTCCGCCAGATAACGTAACACCTCGCTCCCCTACCTTGGTTTCAAATCCATCTGGAAATTGCTTAATGCTATCGAAAATGGCAGCATCTTTTGCGGCCTGTTCGATATTGTTTTGATCTCCACCAACCGATAAATGGCCAGGCTTGAATCCAAATGCAATATTGTTTGATATGGTTTCAGAGAAGAGAAAAACTTCTTGAGGAACATATCCAATTGCACTTCTGAGGCTATTCAAATTAAGCTGCTGAAGTCTTGCATCGTCAATGAAAATCTGACCAGAGGTAACATCATATTGCCTAGTGATCAGCGCGGCAAGTGTCGATTTTCCTGAGCCTGTGCGGCCTATAATTGCAAGTGATTTTCCAGTTTCAACAGAGAAACTGATGTTATTGATGGCTACTATTCCAGAATCAGGGTAAACGAAGCTAACTTTTTCGAAGCGAATACTGCCTCCGATTGGAGTTGCCTTTTCTGTTTGATTTGCCACCGTTGGTTGGTAGCTCAAGAACTCATTTATACGAGTTTGTGATGCGGCTGCGCGTTGCACAATAGAAGTTACCCATCCAATGGAAGCAACTGGCCAAGTGAGCATATTCACGTACATTATAAACTCTGCAATTGTTCCTGTGGTGATCTCTCCGGAAAACACCTTCATTCCACCAGCATAAATGGTGATTAATGTACTCAGACCAATAAGCAGAATAATCATTGGAAAGAAAAGAGCATTCACCTTAACTAGATCGATGTTTTTGTCTTTATATAGATCCGCTTCAACAGCAAATTTGTCTTGGTTGAAATTTTCACGGTTGTATGCTTTCACTACTCTGATCCCTGAGAAACTTTCTTGCACCCAAGAGGAAATAACAGAGAGCTGCTTTTGAACAGCTTCGCTTTTCTTAATCACTCTGCTGTTTACATAGTAGATCGTTAATGCAAGAATTGGAAGAGGTGCTAATACGTACAATGTGAGTTCTGCATTGATCGTGAGCATTCTTACCATCACAAGAAGGAAAAGTGTGATGGTGCTGATCGCATACATAATTGCAGGACCAACATACATTCTTACTTGGCTAACGTCTTCGCTGATGCGCGCCATGAGATCGCCCGTTTTATTTTTTTTATAAAAAGCCAGATCAAGTTTTTGATATTGTTGATATATGTCGTTTTTCAAGTCATATTCAATAAGTCGCGACATAACGATGATGGTTTGTCGCATAAAAAACATAAACAATCCTTTAAGCAGTGCTGTAATAATTACGATCATACCAAACAACAGAAGTATGTTGAAGAAATCTGATTTAAGCTCTGCTTCTAAGGGAAGACCTTTAAAAAGTGCGTAAACATTCACGCCGTCCTGCACCATATCGATTCCTTTTCGCAGAACTTCGGCAGGGTAAATAGCGAAGATATTGGAAATGGTTATAAACAAAGTGCCCAGAATAAGCCTGGTACGATAGCGGAAGAGGTAGGGATTAAGAAATTTTAACGATTTCATGAACGGCCTGAAATGCCAAATTTTGCGGGGTTTCGAAAAACATCTACTTTTGTGCCCCGCTAAAGAAACGCGGTATTTAAACGGCATCGCGAAATTACCGATTTTCTTCTGCACTTTTCCCAAAAAGTATTCTTCCAAAATCAATCTCAAGAATTATGTCAAACACAACTGAACTCGCAACAGCTACCGCTAGTGAAGTGGCTTCTGCACTCAGCGGAATGCAAACTGGCGGACATGAACAAGTGGTTCATTTCTACGACCAGGCTACAGGTCTAAAAGCCATTGTGGCAATTCACAATACGCATTTAGGGCCTGCTTTAGGCGGAACCAGAATGTGGGCATACAAAAGCGAAGCAGAAGC
Source organism: Flavobacteriales bacterium (assembly GCA_040403315.1). Lineage (GTDB taxonomy): Bacteria > Bacteroidota > Bacteroidia > M30B66 > M30B66 > CAMCXT01. Next base: position 8,637 of record JBBAKX010000007.1, on the reverse strand, counting down.
CCTTACAGATGTATTGCGTCTTTCTAGAGGAATGACTTATAAAGCGGCTATCACTGGATTGAATCTAGGAGGTGGTAAAGCAGTTATTATTGGAGATGCAAAAAACCAAAAGTCAGAAGCTATGCTTCGTCGTTTTGGTAAATTCGTAAACGGACTTGCTGGAAGATATATCACAGCTGAAGATGTAAATATCAGCACACGCGATATCGAATACATTGCAATGGAAACCAAGCACGTAACCGGTCTTCCTGAAATACTAGGAGGCGGAGGAGATCCATCCCCTGTAACTGCCTATGGCGTTTTCTTAGGCATGAAAGCATCTGCAAAAGAAGCTTTTGGAAGCGATAGCCTGAAAGGCAAGAAAGTTCTAGTTCAAGGTGTTGGCAAAGTTGGTCAGAGCTTAGTTGAGCAATTAACCGAAGAGGGTGCTCAGGTTTGGGTAAACGACATCAATCAAGACAACTTAAAGTATATTACAACAAAAGTATCGGGCGTTCAAGTTGCCGATTCGGCGACCATGTTCGACCTTGACATCGACATCTATGCTCCTTGCGCGCTTGGTGCAACTGTAAATTCAGATTCTTTATCCCGTTTGCGTTGTTCAATCATTGCAGGTGCGGCAAACAATCAATTGGCAGATGAAGATATTCACGGTCAAATGGTGAAAGAAAAAGGTATCTTGTATGCTCCTGATTTCTTGATTAATGCTGGAGGTTTAATCAACGTTTCTGTCGAATTAGATGGTTATAATCGTCAACGGGCAATGTTGAAAACCGAAAATATTTACGCAGCTGCACTGAATGTTTTCAGTATCGCCAAAGCACAGAATATTCCAACGATCCAAGCGGCAAAGCACCTCGCTGAACAAAGAATTGATGGCGTAGGACGAATCCGTTTATCATACTAAACATGCTCACTAGAAGGCACATCAGAGAAAAAGTTCTAAAAACACTTTACGCTTACTTTCAATCGGATCACACCGAAATTAAAATAGGTGAAAAAGAGTTGTTTCATAGCATCGACAAGGTCTACGAAATTTATCTAATGTACCTGTCTTTGGCTGCAGAGTTAAAGGATGCTGCTCAGAATCAAATCATTGAGCGAAAATTAAAGCGATTACCTACCGAAGACGACTTGGATCCAAGTATGAACTTCGTGAACAATAAGTTAATCGATGCATTTGAGCGCCATTCCGATTTGTCGAATAAATTGAGTAAGGCGAAGATCAATTGGGTAGGGCATCAGGAAATGATTCGTAAAATTTACATGCAATTTCGCAATGATGAAGTTTTTACGGCTTATTTGAGAAACCCGGCACCGAACTTCGAAGATGATCAGAAGATCTTGTACTGGATTTATGAGGAGCATATTTTTGCTTCTGAAATTCTTGAGCAATTGCTAGAAGAACGGAGCATTTACTGGCTCGATGAAATTGGGTTGATGCAAGCTGGTGTGTTAAAAACCATCAAATCGCTTAAAGCAGATAACCCGATTGAGTTTAGATTGCTTCCCTTACACAAAGAAGAGGAAGAAGATCGAAAATTTGCCACAGACTTATTTCGACAAACTGTTGCCCATAACGAGTTATTCGAAAAGGAAATTGCAGCTAAAACCCAGAATTGGGAAATAGAACGTGTCGCCAAGATGGATGTTATTCTGATGAAGATGGCAATTTGCGAGCTCACTAGGTTTCCATCTATTCCTGTAAAAGTTACCTTGGATGAGTACATCGAATTGTCGAAAGATTATTCTAGTCCCCAGAGCAAGAATTTCATTAATGGTATTTTGGATAAAATCGTAATTGAATACAAACGCGACAATAAAATCCAAAAAGCGGGAAGAGGTTTGGTTGAATAAATCTAAACTTCTGACGCTTTAACAGCTTCGTTTATTGCTGTCAAAATGATTGAACATGCTTGCGTAATTTCTTCTTCAGAAATTGTGAGAGGGGGAGCTATTCGCAAACAGTTGTCGGCAAACAAAAACCAATCGGTGATTAATCCTCCTGCATAGCAATTCTCCATTGTTATTAATACCAAGGCATTGTCACGCATTTCGGCAGCGAGAAGTAATCCCATGCCGTGAATTGAAATAATTTCAGGATGAACTAGCAACTTCCTAATGAGTTGTTCTTTTGCAGGAATGGCGCTCATAAACCCCGGTTCGAGGATTACCTCTAAACTGGCCGCTGCCGCTGCACAAGCCAAAGCGTTTCCACCAAAAGTTGTGATATGGCCAAGCAAGGGATTATAACTTAACTGTTTCATCAAGGTATTTGATGCTGCGAATGCACCTATCGGAATTCCTCCTCCCATACCTTTTGCCATCAATAGAATATCTGGCACGATACCGAAATGGCGGAAGGCAAAACATGCACCTGTGCGCCCGAAACCTGTTTGAATTTCATCGAGAATAAGTAAAGTTCCTGTCGCTGTGCAACGATCACGAAGCGCTTTCATCCAATCGTAATCTGGAATTTTTGCTCCGGCTTCACCTTGAATAGATTCGGCAATTACACAGGCTGTATTTTCGGTTATTCGAGATAAATCAGGCAGATAATTGTAGTTAAGAAAATCTACGTTCGGTAAAAGCGGACCGTAGCCTTTTTTGAAAAAATCGGATCCCATTACACTCAAAGCACCGTGTGTACTGCCATGGTATGCGTTGTGAAAAGCGAGTATCTCGGATCTACCAGTGGCGCGTTTTGCAAGTTTCAGAGCGCCTTCGGTGGCTTCTGCCCCAGAATTCACGAAGTAAATAGAATCGATCGGATTGGGAAGAATTTCAGCCAATCGTGTAGCAAGTTTAACCTGCGGACCTTGAACAAATTCTCCATAAACCATTACATGCAAGTACTTATCCAGCTGATTTTGAATTGCTTGAAGCACTTTTGGATGCCTATGGCCAATATTACAAACAGAGATTCCAGAGATAAAATCAAGGTATTGCTTTCCAGCTGTATCTGTAATATAAACACCTTCTGCCTGCTCAATTTCTAGCATTGGCGGGAAAGGGGAGGTCTGGGCAACGTGCTGCAGAAACATCGACCGCAGTGAAAGGCTGCCTACTTGATGCATGATTTAATAAGGCGTTACTGAGTTTACGAATCCAGAAGTTGGGCGTATGCTCAAGATAGGGATGTTTGAATGGTTTACGATCTGTTGCGCGTATGGCCCCATGAAAAATCCTGTTGTGTTTATTTCTTGCTCATTCATGATAATAATGAGATCGGCATTTTTCTCCGCTGCATAATCCATTGTCGCACGAGCTATGTTTGAGCAAAAAACGGTTGTTACTGAATATTCTACCTCACGTTCTTTGAGGAAATCTTCTACCTGTTTCATTTTCATTCGAAATTTGGCATTAATTTCTTCGTCGTCGTGGTCGTGTGATCGAAGGCCACAAATGTGGATGTTTGCATTGTACGTAGCAGCCAATTTAACAGCTAGACTGAGTTTCTCTCGTGAATGAAAGGAATTGTCGATTGGAACAACAATATCCTTAAACCCGAACTGTTGGGCAGATTGTTGAACAGAAAGAACAGGACATGAGGCTTCAGAAACGATCCTGAACGCGTTACTTCCCATGAAAAACTCACGAATTCCGCTAACCCCGTGGGTCCCGAGAATAATCATATCAGCATCGGTTTCGTCTGCAATTCTCACCACTTCCTCCCTGATTCGGCCATACGAAATCATTGTATTTACTTTGACACCGTGCTTACTTTTAATTTCTTCGGCAATTTGTGCCAACCTTGCTCCTATCGCACCCGAAAGTCGAGCATTTTGAGATTCATCTATATCAACTTCCGGTAAGTTCACTCTGAACGCGAAAGTAGACACTACATGGAGTAATAAAATTTCCGAATCAAGTAATTGCGCCATGCGTACAGCATGTTCAAGTGCTAGATTAGCAGTGTCTGAAAAATCAGTAGGAATGAGGATCCGATTTACTTCGAGCTTATTCATAAATAGGGAGCGTTTAATTAGGCTTGGTAAGCTAAGAAACTCATTGCTTAGAAACAACAACGGCCCGTCACTCGATTGAATAACAGGCCATTGAAATTAAATTCACTTTTAATAGGGCACAAAAACAGTAGTGTCCTTTTTCACATTCGGAACAATACTACAAACAGGAATTGCAGCATTGTTAATTACTTCTTGTGCAGCAGAGCCGACAAATAACTCTGTGAAGTTTGTTTCTTGTTGAGTCATGATCATGATGAGGTCTCCACCATTTTCGTTTGCATATCGAACTACTTCTTCGCCAAGATTATCATTTCCTTCAGGCGCATTAATCATCTCGGTTGAATATTTTACTTCTGCTCTTTCCAAGAAATTGCCCACTTGATTCATTTGAAGTTTTAGCTTAGTTACAACTTCCTCATCGTCGGTCATTAAAATGGAAACCACTTTAACTTCTGCATTAAAATTTCGAGAAAGTTCTATCGCTTTATTTACTTTTTCGCGTGTTTCTTTTGTTAAATCGAGCGGAAGAATAATGGTATTAAAGCCTACATGTTCAGGCTTTCCTTTGATTGAAATAACTGGCACACGGCTTTCGCGAACTACACGAAGCGCATTTGACCCAATGAAACGTTTTCTGATAGTTTCAGAACCATTCGTTCCCATCACGATAAAAGTGGCGCCTGTAATTTCTGCGAGGCGAACAATTTCTTCATATACTTTTCCAGAAGCAACCAGCGGACTAGTGCGGATACCAGACCTAGCTTCTACTTCATCGCAGAGCGTGTTCATTCGGCTCCAAATTTCTTGCATAACCTTATCGTCCTCTTCGGCAGAAAAAAAACTAGTGATGATGCCTTGTTCAACATGAACATGTAAAAGCAAAAGTGTACCCTTAAGAGTTTTTGCAATTGCTTCAGCGTGGTTGAGCGCGACCAGACTTTGTTCTGAAAAGTCGATTGGAACTAGTATGATTTTTTTTGTTGTATTCATTCCCTTTGTTTACTTTGAGTTGGTGCAAAAATACAAAATCCCTATGAAGGCTATTCCAAGTTCTGAGCTAGTTCTTAACCCTGATGGAAGTATTTATCACCTCAAACTTCACCCTGAACAAATTGCTGATACAGTGATTGTTGTGGGCGATCAAGGCCGTGTTGAAACTATATCAGCACACTTTGATCACATCGAACATCAAGTTCAGAACCGCGAATTCGTAACCCATACAGGCACCTATAAAGGGAAGCGATTCACTGCCTTATCGACAGGAATCGGCACTGATAACATCGATATTGTTGTAAACGAGTTGGATGCACTTGTGAACATCGACCTGCAAAATCGTGTTTTGAAGGAAAATAAACGATCTCTTAATATCATTCGAATTGGTACTTCAGGCACCTTAATGAAAGACATTCCAGTAGATTCGGTAGTTGTTTCGAAGCATGGTCTTGGTTTCGATGGCTTGATGCATTTTTACGGCTTCGAAGAAAACCTTCGTGAAAAAGACATCTTGCTTGCCATCAATCAACAACTTGCTTTGCCTGAAATTCTGAATAAGCCTTATTTGGTTGAAGCCGATGAAACACTTTTCAACATATTAAAGCCTGATTACTTTGAGGGAATTACTGCAACAGCCTCTGGTTTTTATGGTCCACAAGGCCGAACTTTGCGCCTCACTCCGTCAGTAGCCGACTTGAATGAACGCATGATGGAATTCGCCTATCAAGGTAACCGAATCACCAATTTCGAAATGGAAACTTCGGCTTTGTATGGCTTATCACGAATGCTTGGCCATCGGGCCTGTACAGTATGCGCTATTATTGCAAACCGTGCAACCTTGGAATACAGTAAAAACTACAAACCTGTAATTGAGAACCTTGTTAAATCTGTACTCGACAGGTTAAGTGCATAAATGGAAAACATCAAAGACAACGAACTCAACGCCCTCATTCATCTTCTGGAAGATCCAGATGATGAAATTTTTAACACCATTCGGGAACGCATCCTTTCGATGGGCGCAGATGTGATTCCTGCCTTAGAAAACGTTTGGGAAAGTACCTTCAACAATATTTTACAAAGCCGAATTGAAAACATCATCCAAATGATTCAATTTAGCAATGTTCTTGAAGAGTTAAAACTTTGGGCTGATACAGGTGGAGTTGAATTACTTACTGGAACTATGTTGATTTCCAAGTACCAATATCCAGATTTAGACGAAGATCATATTCGCAAACAAATCGAATTGATTAGAAGAGATGTTTGGCTCGAACTCAATGCGAATCTAACTGCCTATGAAAAGGTTAGAGTGATAAATCACATCTTGTTTGATGTTTACAATTTCACAGGAAATACGACCAATTATCACGCTCCTCAGAATTCATACATCAACAATGTAATTGAAAGTAAGAGAGGCAATCCACTGTTATTGAGCATTCTGTATTCTATTATTGCGCAAGGGCTCAACATTCCAATTTATGGTGTGAACCTGCCGGAACATTTCATTTTGGCCTATCGGGATGAATTCACCATTCAAAATGATGGTGAAGAAGAATCAATATTGTTCTACATCAACCCGTTTAGCAAAGGCGCAGTATTTAGTCGCAGAGAAATTGACACCTTTTTGAAGCAACTTAAATTGGATCAAAACAGGATTTTCTATGAAAGTTGCTCCAATGTCGACATCGTATGCAGACAACTCAGAAACCTGATCGTTTCTTACGAAAAGCTTGGATATCCAAACAAAGTCGACGATTTGAAGAATTTACTCAGCATTCTCAGTTATTCGGGCTGATTCCGTTTCGATTTCCGTTTCACATATTGCGGCAATCGGATTTTCTTACCTCTCGTAGGATACTTTTTGAGGATGAGCTTCGAGACTTCATCAGGCGCTTCTGAGCACTTGCGTTTCCAACCAACCTGTGGATCGAGTTTTCGATAAAAGAAAAACGAACCACTTTGAAGAGCATCAACCGGTGCTAAAATCAACGTTAACATTTCGGTGTACAAAGTGGTATATCCAAAACTTTGAAATTCATTCCAGCTGTAAAAAATCCGCTCAGTTTTTCGGTTGATTTTTCTTTCAAGCTGCACCGAATCACAACTTATGTCGGTAATTTTACCTTTTAATGGCATTGCGGCAGTGTCGCCTTGAAGCCTAAATAAAAGTGAGTTTCGTATCCTGAAGATGGGCTTCCTTTTAATTGTTGGATGATAAAACTCCATCTGGTAATCAACTGATTTCAATTGTTCTCTTTGCGGATCATCCAGCAAAAAACCATAGATATCGGCAGTTGAAATTTCATATTCGTGGGTATCGTTTAAGTCCAAAACCCTGAAAATGATTAAACTGTCGGTCGCTGAAATAATGATACAATCGATCACCTGGTCGTCTTCGCGCAAGAAAATATGGTCTTGAGCAACCAGGTTTCCATTGCAAAAGACTGATACAACTAAGAAAAGTAGACATCTTAATGAAGCCTTCATCAGGTTTTGTAAAATGACGTTGAAAGAGGCATAGGACTTTGTAAATTCGAGGCCTGATGAAAGGCAGACTAATTTTAGATTCCCGCAAAGTTAAACAGAAGCTTCAGCGGATGGCATTACAGATTCATGAACGCAATCATGATCAACGTATTATATTGGTTGGGATTCAGCGAGGAGGTTTTCAAATGGCTGGAATGCTTGCTGGATTTCTCGAAGAATTTAGTGGTCATCCTAGTGTTTTTCGTGCAATTGCCATCAATAAATTGAATCCATTGCACACTGAACCTCAAACTGATTTAACAGCCGAAACGCTGAAAAATGCTGTGGTGGTTTTGGTTGATGACGTGCAAAATTCAGGAAGAACGATGATGTACGCTATCAAATACTTTCTGCAATACGAGGTACAATCGATTCAAACATGTGTGTTGGTAGATCGCGGTCACAATCGGTTTCCAGTGCATTCAGATTTTGTAGGACTTTCATTGTCAACTACCCTGCAAGAACATGTTTCTGTAGAGTTCTCAGAAAATGAGGCAGAAGTTTACTTGGGTTAGTTGAGCTTGAAAAGCTGTTTAATGTCTGCAACAATTTCGTCTAGACTAAGACGATGTGGTTCAATTTTGTGCAGAATTTTTGCGTAACAGGTACTTCGCGACTCTATCAATTTCCGCAAAGAAGCAAGCATATCTGCCTCATCCAACAATGGTCGGCTGTTGAGCTCGGCTTGTTGTAAGCGGCTTAAAATCATTCCTTCGGGAACATCAAGAAACACGCACTTTCCATGTTTCTGCATCCATTCAAGATTTTCTTTAAAACAGGGCGTTCCGCCGCCGCAAGAAATGATCAAATCGGTATCTAATGAAATTCCTTTTAGCGTTTCAGACTCCTTTTCCCTGAAAGTATCTTCGGAAAACTGCGATATCCAATGTTGTGGCGTAAAGCCAGTTTGAAATAAAACCTGTTGATCAAGATCTATGAAACTGAATTTCAGCTTATTGGCAATTCTTTTCCCAAGTGTACTCTTGCCACTTCCGGGTAAACCACAAATGAAAAGAATATGCGACACTTGTTAAATCATTATTTTTCTATTTTTGCAGTCCTACAATGCCCAGGTGGTGAAATTGGTAGACACGCTACTTTGAGGGGGTAGTGAGCTAAGCTTGTGCAAGTTCGAATCTTGTTCTGGGCACTT